>NZ_JAEK01000057.1 GCF_000518865.1 Bacillus sp. J37
CGAAGTAGAAATTGGTTGAAAACCGAACTGGAAAAACAAGGAGTTACCATTGAAAATGTTTTTCTTGGACAGGTGGATTCTTACGGGGAATTAACCGTTGACCTTTTTGATGATAAACTTCAAGTTCCATCTCCTCAGGAAAAACCTTTACTTTTCGCTACAATGAAAAAATGCCAGGCGGACTTGGAGTTATTTGCTCTTGGAACAGAAGCAAAGGAAGCCAAGGATATGTATAACAAAAATAGTCAAATATTACAAGAAGCTATTGATAAAGTGACCCCTATTTTAAGAGGATAATGGGTGTTTCTTTATTTTCAGTACACCTTAGTGAAATCCATTTTCTTACAAATGAATACCAGAGAGGTGATTACAAAATGAACAACTTACATTCTGGTCGAAATAATAGATGGATGATTAGAAAAAGACGTAAAAATAGAGGCAAGATGCTCTCTTTATTAGGTTTAGGAATTGGGTCTGTTGCGATTTATGGAATGACAAGCGGTAATAGAATGATAAAAACCGGACAACCGATTCTAAAGAGGTTTAATAATAGTTAAATGAAATTAACATTTTGCTTAAACGATAAAAATAGAGCCTAAACCTTTGATTAATTACCCTATATTAAAATAGATGGTTCACAAAAGCATTCCTTACAAAAAACCTTAGTCCGATTTCGGACTAAGGCAATACTTCTTAGTAACGAGGTGTTTGAAGTGTTTATTTTTTTAGTTAAATTAATTTGTTTATTTATTGTGTTTATTTTAGCCGTAAAACTTTTAGGAAAATCGGCACTAGCACAACTTACCCCCTACGATTTTGGAGCCATTATTTTTTTATCTTATTTAGCTTTTGGATCAATTAAAGTAGCAGGAGTGATGGAGGGGATTATTGGAATCATTGTTATAACATGTGTTCATCTATTTATATCAAAGTTAAGTTTATTGAATTGGTTAAACCGTTTTATTATTGGGAACCCAACTATTCTTATTAAACATAGCAAAATTATATATAAATTTAAGAAAAAGTAGATATTCTTTAGCTGAACTATTATCGAATCTAAGAACAGCAGGATACCCAGATATTCAAGATATTGAATATGCGATTTTGGAAGCAAATGGAGAAATTAGCATTTTACCTAAGAAAGAGTTAATTCCTATTACTCCAAAAGATTTACATATGAAAGTGAAATACAATGGATTACCTATTGCCGTTGTGATTGAAGGGAAAGTTCAAAAGCATAATTTAAAATTAATCAACAAGAACGAAGAGTGGTTAAAGCAGGAACTAAAGGCAAAAGGGTATCATCAAATTAAAGAAATATTTTATGCTTCTGTTAGAGATACCAATCATTCATTAACAGTTAACACAAAAGATGTTAACGACCAATCCTAAGTAGTTTGCTCCCTTCCCCCTTATGTTTTAAACTCACGAAAAGACACTAAGATTGAAATGAAAATAAAACCCCAACTTTTTTAAAATGATCCTTAAATCCTCCGGGAGGTAGGTGAATGGAAAATAGAAGAACACAAACAATACCCTGACAATTTGTTGGAATCGTGTACTATTTTCATTAGGAAAGTATGAAACCGATGTTTTAAAAACTCGTTGATATAAAACCTTTAGAGGAAAGGGGAAGAGTCATGCGCAAATAAATTACAATAGACTTAAAAGTAGACTCCCTTGACTTTCAAACAGCAAAGCCTATATGAACAGTGGGAACTGCTATATAGAGAATTACAGAACGATAGATTTTCAAAAAAGTTGACATAAAAACTCGTTGAGCCTCCTTCTGAAATAACATACTTGTACATATATTAGCAGTAAACAAATGATAAAAGGTGATTTATATTATTCAGAAAGCAGCAGCTATTCTTATAGGTAGTCTACTAATAAGTATAGGAATAAACGGTTTTTTAGTTCCCCATCATTTATTAGACGGAGGGGTTACAGGAATTGCTCTCATACTACATTATTACTATGGTTTTCCAACAGGATTAGGTATGTTTATTTTAAACATACCTCTATGCATATACGCATGGATCTATGAACGAACATTCCTTTATAATAGCTTTTTAGGTTTGATTGTTGCTTCTATATTCATTGATTGGTTAGCGCCTTTAAGAACCCAATTTTTGCTTTCTATTTTTACTAGTGGGGTATTAGGAGGGGCATTCATTGGAATAGGGGTAGGGATCATGCTTCGATATAAGGCAACCACTGGAGGAACAGACCTATTAGCTCAATTTATAACGGAAGCTTTTTCTGTAAATATAGGGTTTGTTATTTTGATAATCAATGGTCTTATCGTAACAGCAGCGTTTAATACGTTAGGACTTAAAGCATTTCTTTTTTCTTGCTTAACTATTTGTATTATTGGGATGATTACTTCTTTGATGGCTAGGACATCAAATAGCTAGGGAATGAAAAATTGGTAAATAAAATAGCTATTGAGCAAATAAAAAACATAGTTAAGGACGAGAATTAGGGTAGAATGAAGAGTTAGGGAACCCTTTGAAAATCACTTGCAAAATTGCATTCATAGGTAGGGAAGGGCATTTATTGGCAAGAAGATAGCCATGATTTGATTTGTATTACACCTTCTACTTGGTTGATACCATTTTACTATTTTAGTAAATACCTTTTTGTCATATAGGGCTTGTAATATTTATAACCTTTTATAAATAAAGTACTTTAAATCAGCAGGTTATAAAGGAGCGTAAATATGATTCTCTCTAAATTTGTAGATGAACTTCCCATTCCCCCTGTCTTAAAACCATATTGGAAAGATCAATTTCATACTTATTACAAAGTGAATATGGTGGAAATTAAGCAATCCCTCCATAGTGAGTTAAATGAAACAAAGGTTTGGGGGTATGAAGGCAGCTATCCAGGGCCTACAATTGAGGTGGTAAGTGGAGAAAAAGTATTCATAAAATGGACCAACAATCTCCCTGTGAAGCATTTATTGCCTATTGACCATACGGTACATGGCGCACATAAGGATGTACCTGAAGTAAGAACAGTGGTCCATGTACACGGTGCCAGCGTCGAATGGGAGAGCGATGGTTATCCGGAGTCTTGGTTTACAAAAGGATTTGAGCATGTGGGGCCATATTATCGAAAGAAAGCATACCGATATGATAATAACATGCGCGCTTGCACCCTCTGGTATCACGATCATGCTCTTGGTATCACAAGGCTCAATGTATATGCTGGCTTAGCCGGATTTTACCTTATAAGAGATCAACAAGAGCGCTTATTAAATTTACCTTGTGGGAAATATGAAATCCCCCTTATTATCCAAGACAAATCTTTTAATGAAGATGGTTCTCTTTTTTACCCGAGGCAGCCAGAAAAACCAGTTCTGCAATTAGAAACATCAATCGCTCCTGAATTTTTTGGGGATATCATCTTGGTGAATGGAAAAGTATGGCCCTTTGTAAACGTGGAACCACGTAAATATCGATTTAGACTGCTAAATGCATCTAACAGCCGTTTCTATAGGTTCAAGCTTGATTCGGATCAACTTATTTATCAAATCGGAACGGATGGAGGATTAATGGAATACCCGATAGGAATTAAAGAAATCATATTGGCACCTGCAGAACGAGCAGATGTCATCATTGATTTTACCAATCTTGAGGGAAGGAATATTATCGTGAAAAATGATGCCCCAGCTCCTTTTCCAGACGGCGAGCCTGAAAATGTGGTAGATACAGTGATGGAATTTAGAGTTGCACTTCCTCTTTCAAGTATTGATACGAGTGTTATACCGTCTTATCTGGTGCCTTTTCCAAAAATGAGCGAACAATCAGCTTCAAAGGAAAGGCATTTAACATTAGATGAGAAAACTGATAAATACGGCCGTGAGATCATGTTATTAGATGGTAAAAAGTGGGATGCTCCCATAACAGAAAATCCTAAATTGGGGTCAACCGAAATATGGTATTTAATCAACCTAACTGATGATTCACATCCAATTCATTTCATCTTCACTTAATTCATTTCCAAATATTAGACCGAAGAGCCTTCGATTTAGAAATATATAAACAGGAGAGAGTCATTAAGTACACTGGCCCATTAATGCCTACAGAACCACAAGAAAGAGGCTGGAAGGATACAGTAAACGCTAATCCTAACCAGGTAACTCGAATTATAATGAATTTTGGTCCTTATACAGGATTGTATGTATGGCATTGTCATATGTTGGAACACGAGGATTATGAAATGATGAGACCGTATATTGTTATCCGATAATAGGCTTTATTCATTTATAATCCGGTTACGTCTTTTCTAAATCCATTTTCCGATTTTCTTTAAGTGAAATCGATTTTAAAATTGTTCTAAATTTACCTCCGTATTGGTATTCACAGCCTTCAAACCCGAAATTTCTTCCACGGTTATAACCCAACCCTATGTATTAATCCTACCTGATGACAAAATAAAAGGCGGATTTTACTTCTCGCTAATCCCAGCTGGATTAGCGAGAAGGTAAAATACACCTTGGAAAGCCTATTTTTTTAAGAATTACTAAAATAGGTAGGAAACCCTCGGTTCAACCTCGATATCCCCAAAAATTCTGCTGCTGAAGCTGACTAAGTAAATTTGATGTTAAAAAGACTCCAACAGGGGGCAAGTTATAACTACTAATGGGATATCCGGTGAGATCTGTATCGGTTGTAGCAACCCAAGTTCCATACTCGCCTGCTTGTAAAGAGGGAGGCTTCATAATAAGCCGTCCACTTAAAATAAAATGTCGAATTCTAATCGGAGGATCATCAAATATAGTTAAGTTACCAGAATATGTGGCATAAAGGTGAGTCAAATGTGATTTGTTTGGTACTTTCATTCCAAGATCCATGAATTGGAATAGGTGTACCACGTAAATTAGCCGTACCAATTACCTTGTTATCTTTAATAGAGTTAATGATAAGTGTGCCCCAAACGATCGGTCTACCAGCTATCGCAGCGTGGATGCCCCACTGTGATAGGAATGGTATTGTAACCATGGTTTGCTGTGCAGTTTGCAATGCTAAGCTCTCCCTTAATTTAACGTTTATGTTCTGAGGAAAAATTCACTCCATGTTTAAAGCAACAATCCAGTATATGCACTACGAGCAGAATAATCCATTAGACAATAGTAAAATATAATTTCCCTAGAACCGTCCTACAACTAGTAACTCCCTTTACCTACCCTGCATATTTTCCGCACGTATCATTGTTTTTTTCTCTTGCTTTCAATCTCCAAGTGTCCAAAGCATAAAAGTTCTCTAATGCTACATAATAAATATTAAAATAAAAAGGTTGTGTTAATAATGAATCAAGAAACTAAAGTTGCAAATGAGCTTCAGAAAATGTTGACTGAAAATTTAGTCCCTGTTTCTGTTCAGGAAGATATTAATGCACTCTCCGACAAATTAGACAATGGAGATATTACACTTGGTGAATTAGAAAATAAAGATCAGTTTATAGTAGAAGTTATTCAGAAAGCAAAAAACAGAATCGGATAAGATAGGGAAACTGTGTAATATTATCTACCATTGTCTATACATAATTTCCTCATATTTTTTTAATTTCTTATGCTACAAAGTATTTGAATGGGAAGAAGAGTTTACCAAGGCACACTTAGCATGTTGTATATATTGAAACGGTTAACTGTTCAAATGGACAAGTTACTCAGGCATTTGATAATAAAAG
Organism: Bacillus sp. J37; assembly: GCF_000518865.1. GTDB lineage: Bacteria > Bacillota > Bacilli > Bacillales > Bacillaceae > Metabacillus. The sequence goes on from NZ_JAEK01000057.1 coordinate 5,698, forward strand.
TTGGTAATGAACATTACCTTGGGATGACTTCCTATACATTATTGATCCTATCTATTCAAGAACCCACTGCTTTTTTAAAATGATTATGTATTGATACAGGCAATTTTAAAGATCTTTAGGTACATTAAAGAAGAAAATGTATGGTTTCTTTAAAGGGACGGTTGGTATCGTCCAAATAAATGGTGTATGCTCGTAATAATCTTGTTGTAATAATACGAAATATCAATTTTCGACATTTATGAATTTCCATGGTTATACTTTAAAGATAAATGAATAACACGTATGGTCTATGATGAAATCGGTTAATTTAATGACGAGCAATTCGATTGCTCAAATAATCGTGTGGAGTTGATGCATCTTGGCAAGAAACAAACCTTTGGTACCTACTGCAGAGAATGCACTAGATCAGATGAAGCAAGAAGTCGCCAATGAGATTGGAGTTCAACCTGGTGTAGAAACTACCGCACGAGCAAACGGTGCTGTTGGAGGCCAAATGACTAAGCATCTTGTCGCAATGGCAGAACAGCAGCTTAGTAAACAACAAGGGCAGTAACGTTTTTTCTAAAGAAGAGACCCACTTTTGGGTCTCTTTCATTTGATTTTTTTAATAATTCTCTACGATCCACAATTCAATAAAAATGTTTATGAGAGTGATAGCGGACCTCTTTACCTATTTTTAATTAGTTTTCGTTCAAGAATCTCGACAAGTTGGTAAATAAATGTCGCAAGAACTGCAATGATGAGGAGGCTGAGCATGACAAGGGTGAAATCAAATACTTGGAAACCGTATATGATCAAGTAGCCGAGGCCTTGTTTGGAAACGAGGAACTCTCCGATGATCACACCAACCCAAGCAAGACCAACATTTACTTTAAGGACTGAAATGATCATTGGGAAACAGGCGGGCAAAACGACTTCTTTATAACATTGTATCTTCGAACCACCAAACGTTTGGATTACTTTAATATAGTTTGGCTCAACTGTTATGAAAGCAGAGTATACCACTATTATTGTAATAATAACGGTAATCAATATACCCATAGCAAGAATAGATGTGAAATTCGGTCCAAGTGCAACAATTAATAACGGACCAAGCGCAACTTTTGGTAGAGCATTTAAAATGACAAGATAGGGTTCAAGCACTTTTGAGAGGAACGGTATCCACCATAAAAGGGAGGCAATAAGGGTACCTAACAAGGTTCCGAACAAGAAACCGAAGAATGTTTCGGATAGAGTAACGCCTAAATGAGGAAATAAACTGCCGTCGTTAACCTTTTCCATAAACAGAAACCCTATCCGTTTAGGCGAACTAAATAATAACGGATCAATCCATCCATTATTTGAGGAAACTTCCCATAATCCCATAAAAGCGATAAAAATGAAAATCTGGACTAACAACACATTTTGTTTTTCTTTTTTTAGACGTTGAAGATAATCCGCATGTGCTTTATTCATTGTCGTTTTGTTCAATGTGCTCCAACTCCTCCCAAATTTGCTGGAACATCAACGAGAACTCAGGATGCTGTCGAGCCTCAAATGGGGTAAGCTTCCTTAGCGTTTCCGGAATTTTAAAGGTACGAAAAATACGTCCGGGATTTTTTGAAAATAAAATAATCCTTTCACTCATAGCAATGGCCTCACCGATGTCATGAGTCACGAGGATTGCTGTTTTTTTATGCTCCATTAACGTAGTTGAAACGAGATCTTCAAGCTTAATTTTCGTCTGGTAGTCAAGTGCGGAAAAGGGTTCATCAAGCAACAATATCTTAGGGTTGGTAGCAAGTGTCCTTACAAACGCTACCCGTTACCGCATGCCGCCTGAAAGTTGTGCTGGATACATATCTAAGGTACCCTCTAAACCGACTTCTTTAAGTAACGAAAATGTGTTGGATACATGTTGTTCGTTAAGCTGATCTCTTAATTTTAATCCAAGAAGTACGTTTTCTTTGACTGTTTTCCACGGAAAGAGATAGTCTTGTTGTAGCATATATCCGATTTTTGGATTTGGTCCTTTAATGAGTTGACCGTTTAGAGTAACAGATCCCTCTGTAGGAGGAAATAGTCCTGCAATAATCGATAATACTGTTGTTTTCCCACAACCACTAGGACCAAGAAAGGAAATAAATTCTCCTTCCCGAACAGATAAAGATATATCTTCTAAGGCCTTTGTGGCCGATCGTTTTGAAAAATAGGTTTGACTAATAGAATTTAACTGTAAAAAGACCACTACGCTCCCTCCAAAATTAGCATAATAATAAAGTGAACCCTTTTATATCAAAAATAGTTGTTTTTAGGGAAAATATACTTTATCATATGAAAGTTTGGTAGAAATAGATTGGATGTTTTAATTAGTAATACGATCAAGATAATCTTTTATTTATGAAAGATAGTTGGGAGACCATTTTCCTGCAGCCATTTTTATTCCACCTCATAAAAATAAAAATCCATCATAACCTTCCTCTACTATTGGTCCCACTAGTAATCCGTTTATTTTAAATTCTTTCGATAATAAGATGTATTTGTAACCGTGGATTTGGATAGGGAAGAAACTGAAGTTCTATAATTGTTCCATCTGTCAAAATTAACATCCCCCCTAAAAGCTTATTCTAGGAATTCACACTTTTTTTTCACGTCTCATACTTTACCAAGGTATAACCTATCTGAAATTTTTTATTATTGATGGTGCTTATCATAAAGGAGGGACTTTTTATGAAAAAATGGCTAACAGGATTAACACTATCCTTTGTACTAGTCTTTTCACTAAGTGCTTGTAATGAAAACAAGGTGGAGAAAATTCGTTTAGCTGAGGTGACACACTCCATCTTTTACGCTCCCCTGTATGTAGCAATGTCGGAAGGTTTTTTTGAAGACGAAGGATTAGATGTTGAACTGACTACAACGTGGGGCGGAGATAAAACAATGACTGCACTATTGTCAGATGGGGCAGATATTGCACTTGTCGGTTCAGAAACTTCAATTTATGTATCAGCACAGGGCTCAAAAGATCCAGTTATCAATTTTGCTCAACTCACCCAAACCGATGGGACGTTCCTTGTTTCACGGGAGAAAATTGATAACTTTAGCTGGGATCAGTTAAAAGGCAGTACGTTTCTAGGTCAGCGAAAGGGGGGAATGCCGCAAATGGTTGGCGAATTTGTCTTAAAGAAAAAGGGCATTGATCCAAAGACTGATTTGAATCTTATTCAAAACATAGATTTTGCAAACATACCTAGTGCATTTGCTTCTGGAACTGGTGAATATGTTCAATTATTTGAGCCAACAGCAAGTATCTTTGAAAAAGAAGGAAAAGGTCATATCGTCGCTTCGTTCGGTAATGAATCTGGGAAAGTACCGTATACAACCTTTATGGCGAAAGAAAGCTTTTTAAAAGAAGACAGTGAAACTGCATCTAAGTTCACAAAAGCTATTTATAAAGCACAGCAATGGGTTGAAGAAAATAGTGCAGAAGAAATTGCAGCATCTATTGCCCCACAATTTCAGGATACTGAACAAGATATTATTACAACAGTTGTAGAGCGCTACAAAAAACAAGATTCTTATGCAACAGATCCAATTCTAGATGCAGGAGAATGGATAAATCTTCAAGACATAATGGATGAAGCAGGTGAGCTTCCAAAGCGGATCGACCATGATACCCTTGTAAATACATCGTTTGCTGAGGAAGCAGCAACAAAGTAAGGAGGAACTGGTATGTCTTTCTTGACGGCCCAGAATATCAACCACACACACACATCTATATTTAAAAAATTGGCAATTTTGGCATTAGAAGACATTATTTTTAGTATTGAGGAAGGGGAGTTCATCTTTTTCTCGGCTTAGGTGGCTGTGGAGAAACAACACACCTGTCCATTATTGCAGGACGCTAAGATTAAAAGGTTACGTTTCAAGATTGATTCATCAACGATAAAAAGGTTCATAAACTAGAAAAACGTACAAACTAAAACTCCTTGAAGCGCCAAGGGGTTTTGATTTAGTTAATTTCCTCTAAGAGTTATGTAAACTAATTTTGTATAGGGTATGCACATCAAGCCAGCTTCTAATTTAAAGTTAAAGTGAAAGAGCGCTGGTACTTTTCAAATGACGACTAATAGGTTGGAAAGTTAAATATTCAGTAATAGATTAGTTTTAAATTATGGGGAGATGAGCGCTATCTTGTTTTCTATAAGGGGAATTTTAAAAGAACCCGTAGAATCAATGATTCTACGGGTTTATATGTAAACGTAATACTCACATTTATATTACATTCGTGGATGTATTTTTTGTTGAGAGATTCAAAACGTGCAACAACTATTCTAGGTTGTTCCCAGGTTTCTTTCTAATTTCCACATATAAAGTTGCTTTAGGCACACCAGTAAGTGTCACAATGTCTTTCACACTTAATCCATTCGTGTTTCTACTATTATATAATCGCAGGGCTTCTTCTATATTTTTTCTAGGTTGAGAAGGGCGACCCATGTGTTTACCTCTTGATTTTGCTCTTTCTCTACCTTCAGATGTTCGTTCCACGATTATATCCCTTTCAAACTGTGCAAAAGAACCTAAAACATTGAATAATAAAGATTGGAGAGGGTTTGCTGTTTCATTGACCTTAAACGATAAATTATCTTTGATAAAATGGATATCAACTTGTTTTTCTTGCAGGGTTCCTATAATTTTATTTAAATCAATAATCGATCTGGCCAACCGATCTATTTTTGTCACCATCACTGTATCTCCAGGTCTCACATTTTCTACTAACATATTTAGCTCTTTTCTATTCTTAGTAGTCGTGCCAGTAATTTTTTCTACGTAGATACGTTCGCAACCATTTTCTTTTAAAATTTCTTCTTGAGATGCTAAATCTTGGCCAACTGTACTGACTCTCGCATAACCAATTTTGTCACTTTGGGAGTTATTTTGCCCCTTCTTTAAGTACTATTTTGCACACCCAACATTAAAACCCAGCAACTTTCACATTAGAAAGATCAGCTGGGTTTCTTCATTAATTATGTCCAATCACTAAACTATTTCGTGCAGCCTCTACTACTTCGGTGGTAATTGATGAAAGGTTATTGATTTCAAGGATTCGCTCAATTTGTGTAAATAGACGGTGGATAAGTCTAAAGTTACCATTTGTGACTTTCATAATGTTTTTAAGCGCCTCATAATCGGAAAAGTACTCTCGTTTAATAGAAATACCTAATTCATCCCATTTATATTCTAAAATATGGTGCATCTCGTCTTTACTGAGTTTCTGATATTCATGTGCAAATCCAATGCGGGAATAAAGCTGGGGATAACGTGCTAACCTTTTTTCAATCCCTGGCATCCCTATGAATATCATGGCTAAGTCATGTCGGTCATAGATGTCACGAAGTTGCTCTAAATGTTGTAGTTTCAGACGATCGATTTCATCCACTATAATTAAGTTAATCCCTTCAAAAGCGTTCGAAGTATTTAATTCCTTCTCACCAATACGTACCCGGTAGACATCTTTCACTATATTTAATCGCGACCCTATCACATGAAGGGCACCAGTTAATTTCGTCGCACTAACAGATGGGGCAGTATAGAAAAGCGTATGAGAATCTAGAATTTTTTCGTCTGCATGAGCGTCTATAAATTCAATTTTTTCATAGTTGATCTGCTTCTCGAGGTAATCCCACCGTGCATACTGTCTAGCAGACAATGTTTTCCCCACACCGGGCAGACCATAACAAATTCCCATATATTGATACTTGATACAGGCATCACAAAACTCTGCGAATCGCTTATATTCCTTCGTTTCAATAAATGTTTGTGTGTTATTCATTGAAATACCTCTTCAATTTTGATTTGCTTGGCTCGGATTTCTCCGAACCTGATTCTAATTGGCTTTGTTTAGATTGAACAATTTCTTCAATGAGGGTTTTCTCTGGGATGATTTGCTTTTTTAAAGAACGTTTTCGTGTATTTCTAGCAGAAATAATGTCTTTTAAATCCACTGTATAATCGGAAATTTCAGGAGAAATAGCAGTACATAAATAGTGATCTTCGTAAAAAACTCTTATTTCAGCAAGGTCTCGTGGATCGTAACGAATCACAACCGTTTCACCGACGTACGCAGCAAGTGTGACATCAATATATCTTAGCCCTTGGAAATGAATACCGTCCGAATGTACTTTTCTTGCTTTGGCAACATGTAGCAGTAATAGGTCAAGACTTTCTAAATTTTCCGGCATATTCGGTAAAAATCCTGTATCATTCCAAGCATGAATCGGGGCTTTTTTAGTTGTTCCATGAATACGATGATGATAATTGTACACAATAAAATTGGCTAATTTTTCATCCAGTTCTTTCAACGTCAAAAGGGCATCCTTTGTACCATTTCCTATATAACCAGGAAGGTCTTGTAAAAACAATTGGTTGACGCTTGAAAAGAAGCGTTCAATTTTCCCACGACCTCTTGGAACTCCCACTGCTGAAAAAACGAGGTTCATTTTCAAATCAATGGCCACCTGCTCTAAATGATTCGATGTAAAATCACTACCATGATCAGTATAAAACTGTTCAGGGATTCCACATATTGGCCAATCTAGATTTCGTTTACGCCAAATGGCCTGATGTAATGCGAGTGCTGTTTGGATAGCCGAAGGAGCCTGAAAGGTTAAAAAATAGCCAGCGACTGCCCGGCTGTAATCATCTAAAATAATCGTTAACCAAGGTCTTTCGGGTTGTTCTTTTTCATTAAGCACAAGGATATCAAGTAGCGTATGGTCGGCTTGCCAAATCTCATTGGGGTTGCTTGCCTCTCTGCGATGAATTAAATCATATTGATTTCCGTATGCCTTTTGGCCATCATGTGCTAACTTCTTCAAGCTTTGCGAAAGGGACTGCGATATCTTATACACTTGATAATAACTCGGTTGTTGCCAGCCTTGTTTCTTACATTTCTCACAGATCATTCGATGAATAGACGTCAACGAATTCCTTTTGTATTTCAAAATGAGTTGTTCAATTGACTCGACAATTTCTGGTTCTAAATGTATTTTGCCAGCATCACTTCTTGTTTTTCGAATTAAACCTTTTAATCCAAATTGTTTATAGTCCCGAATCCAGTATTTCAGTGTTCTTTTCGCGATGCCGGTTTCTTCTGTAATGACAGTTAATGTTTTCTCATTTTGAAGATAAGGGGCAATGACTTTATACTTTTCCATGGCTACTTCTCGCTATTTTTCTGAATAAGTTGTTAATGGAGGAGGTTCATTTTGCATAGACATCGACCTTTCCGATTTACTGTTTTTCTAAATAACGATAAATAGTCGTGCGTGAAACGCCCCACTTTTCTGCAACATCTTTAATTGGTGTACCACTTTCAATTAGAGATTTCATCATTTCAATATCTTTTGGTCCATATTTCTCCGGTCGTCCACCAAGACGACCACGCGCTCTTGCAGCTGCTCGTCCTGCAATTGAGCGTTCCTCAATCAGATTTCGTTCAAATTCTGCAAACGCTGCGAATAAGTGGAACATTAATTGTCCAGTTGCATTGCTTTTGTCCATTGTTAGGTTTTCTTGGATACTATGGAAGCCAATTCCTCGTTCATTTAAGCTGTTCACAATTTGAATCAAATCTTGCATGTTACGTCCTAATCGATCCAATCGCCAAACGACAATTGTATCTCCTTCACGAACATATTGAAGAGCTTGTTCTAAACCGGGCCGTTGTTTTTTTGTCCCACTCATCTTATCGTGGAAAATTTTCGTACAACCATGTTGCGTTAACGCATCTGTTTGTAAATCCAAATTTTGTAATCCTGTTGACACACGTGCATATCCAATTAACACCAATTATCACTCTTTCTAATTTTCACTCTGGTTTTATTGTATCATAAGATAAATTACAATAGGTTAATAGACATAGAATAATGAACAGAGTTTTGTTACGTTTCAATTGATAAAAATCGCCCCTTTCGAAGTAAAAAGGAGCGTGTTCAGAAAAGGACGAGTTTTGGAACAAATAATAAAATGTGTGCTTTTACTTTGTTCAGCAATCGGGCCATATTCTGGAGTAAGGAAGGAATTTAATTGGCATACCTAGAAATTGAAAGCTATGCCGTTAAAGGGCAGGATAATTGAAGAATTTATTGAAGGGTGGGGGAATTATGGGTTCAAGAATAATGCACTCGATAATTGGTAATAAAATTGCAGAGGCTTTATCGATTGAAGATAAAACATCATTTTTGCTTGGAAGCGTTGCTCCAGACGCTGTTTTTTCACACGATGAAAAAAACTTATCACATTTCTTTGTAGGTGAAGTACAAGATTATTCAAGAAGTGTTGATTATAAAGGATTTTTACATAAATATAGTTCGCAAGTAGAAAGTAAAAAATATTATATATTAGGGTATTGTGCACATTTAATTGCTGATGATATATGGCTAAGAGGTTTTAATTTGTCCTGGTTAAGGAACAGAATGGATGCTGATGAAGGATTATATAAGTTATACCATAATGATTTCCGATTACTAAATGGAAAATTATTAGAACACTACGGTTTTATAAATGAATTGAGAAAAACGTTTAGTCATTTTCCTACAATTATAGACTTGGAAGAGGTTAAGTCCAAAGACGTTGAAAACTTCGTTCCTTATGTATTAGGCGATATGGAGTACGATAAGGAAGTTTTAAATGAAAAACTTAATGTATTTACGTTTAATCAGATAGTTGGTTATATAGAGACATCAGTTGATGTGGGGTTATTGAAAATAAAGCCTATTCTTACTTAATAGACTTTAAAAATATAATCTTCAACTACAGGGGGCTTTTCTGTAATAAAGCTAATCAGATTCATTCTAAAAACGACTGTGCTCGATGACTAAAAATTAGAGTATATGGAGCTAATATAACTTATTCTTTAAGGTAGATATTTGGTTTGAAAATCATAAATACATAGGGGAGAATTACGATGAATTACGTTATGGATTTAAGGAAGTTAGTTGGCAGCAGACCTTTAATATTAACTGGTTCAGTTGTTTTAGTCTAAATAATAATAATGAATTGTTATTACAGCACCGGACTGATGGTGGTTGGGGCTTACCAGGTGGTTTGATGGAGTTAGGAGAAAGTTTAGAGGATACTGCTAGAAGAGAAGTGAAAGAAGAAACAGGCCTCCTTATAGGTGATTTAAAATTATTTGGTGTTTTTTCTGGTCCTGACTATTACTTTAAAATTTCAAATGGAGATGAATTATATTCTGTCACTGCGGTTTTTGTTACAAATGATATTGAAGGTGATATAAAAACAGATAGAGAGGAATCTATTGATATACAGTTCTTTAGTCTTAATAAGTTACCAAAAGGTCTAACAGAAGAGTATAGAAGCTACATAAATCCTTATCTTGAACAATTGTTGACTAATTGAATTTCTTCTTCAAGAATCGGGCACTTATCTAGAACAAAGATATGTGCTCATTTTTCATTTTAGGGCCATTTTGTTGAGTAACGTATTGTGGTAATAATACGGATTAAAAGGAAATTAGAAGTTTTTTGCCGAATGTCTTATAAAAATACAACCCTGAGGAGAGATAAGATGTTAAGTAAAGAAGTAGTATCAAATCTATTTTCAAATTTCTCTGAAAAAGAATGCAAAAATTCAAGTAAGTTATATGAATTTTTGTCCTTAAAGATTTCAAAAGATAATGAACTACTTGAGATTTGTCTAAACTCCAGAAATAATCAACCCATTCCTAATTCACTTTTTGGTGCTGTACACTACCTTCTTCTAAAAGGTAAAGAACACAAGTTAAAAGCGTACTATCCTAGTATTGTTTCTGAAGCTAAACCATATAACGAATCGTTTGATTATTTTAAAGACTTTTGTTTAATACATAAAAACGAAATAAATTCCATCTTAGAAACGAAACTTGTTCAAACAAATGAGGTACGAAGATGTGCATATCTTTATCCAGTTTTTAGTTTCATTTTTGAGGAAACTAAAAAGCCATTGGCACTTATCGAAATTGGAACTAGTGCAGGATTACAATTATTGTGGGATAACTATTCGTATTCATATAACACAGGTGAAGTTGTTGGAGACAAAAACTCTAAGCTAAACATTTCTTCAGAAATAATTGGAGGTATTACTCCATTTTTACCTCTAAATCCACCACCAATTTCGACAAGAATTGGTATTGATTTAAACATAGTTGATTTGAATGATTATGAAGAATATTTATGGCTCAAATCTTTAATATGGCCAGAACATAAAGAGAGATTAAAAATGTTTGAAAGTGCAGCTAGTTATATTAAAGATTATCCAGTTCAATTAATTGAAGGTGATGGTGTAACATTATTGAGAGAAATTGTTGAAAATGTACCAAAGAATAGTTCGATTTGCATTTTTCATACTCATGTTGCAAATCAAATGCCATTAGAAATCAAAGAATTACTCTTAAACAATATAGAGTCAATTGGACTAGAACGAGATGTTTTTCACATTTACAATAATATTCAAGATAGGAATTTACATTTAGATTACTTTTTAAACGGTGTTGAACATAAGCAAACAATTGCTGAAACAGATGGTCATGGTAGATGGTTTAAATGGTTACTTCAAAGCGAATTGAAAATAAAATAATTATTGTTATGTTTCCTTTTTGAGCTAAAGGGGGCATTTAATGATTATTTTAGAATCTTGGTCAATATGATTATTTTGGAAGTATTTTTCGGCATAAATTCATTTATTAATATTAATCTTAGGGGTGATTATTTGTTTGAAACAAAAAGGTGCATTATAAAGCCCTTTAAAAAAACAGATTATGCTGATGTAAAAAAAATATATATAAATCACAAAGTTAGAAAATATCTTGGTGGCATACGTGAAGAAGATTCGATCAAAGAAGTATTAGATGGAATGCTTACAATGAGACAGGACTCTTATTACTGGGTTGTCCGCGAAAAACAATCAGATAGTTTTATTGGCTTGGTTTCTCTAGACCCTCATCATGAAGGCTTAAATCTAGAAATTTCTTATCAGTTTTTACCGAATTGGTGGGGATCAGGTTATGCAACTGAAGTAATTCGAGTAATTATAAATTATGCTTTAAATGAATTAAACCTCTCAAAAGTAGTTGCTGAAACACAAACTGCCAATACTTCATCTTGTAGACTTTTGGAGAGAGTTGGAATGGAAATTGAAAAAATAATTATTCGATTCGGGGCCGAACAAGCAATATTTTCCATTAGCAAGTGGTCTTAAACTTCTAATATATACCTATAACTTGCTATTAAGTTAACTAAAAATCTATGGCATATCATAACATATGGACACCTTTCTTTTGATAAAATGGAATTAAAAGGTAGTCTTGTAGAATGAAGGAAAAAGTTGAAACTGAAGAAGAATTACGTTCAATCTTAGGTTACCCAAGTGAATTAACTGTTCGTAAAGACATTACATATCTAGATCATCATTGCCGTACATTTATTTCTAAAGCTCCTTTTTTAGTATTGTCGACTTCAAATCAAACTGGTTTTTGTGATGCTTCACCAAGAGGTGACAATCCTGGATTTGTATTAGTAATGGATGAAAAACATCTGGTAATTCAATTTTTATTTTAGGACCATATAGACTTTTGGGGCTTTACTTAAATGAGGGGTAGAGAATTTGTTTTAGATTAAAAGAGGTTAACAAGTATAGATGGAGGAATAGATATCCATATATCGAATGTTTAGAAGGAAAATTAAATATGGGGGATTAGGTAATAAATGGATTATAATCCAAAAAAAATTAGTATAGAAGAAGCTCAGGCAGCTGGGATAGATGTGAATTTTGAACTAATGAATAATGGAGAAAGACGATATAGGTTAGTTAGTTTCGATGGAAGTTCATATTGTCGTACAGTCGGTTCAAAACAAGGTGCATGGCAGAATAGTCATTATCACAAATCTGTTTCCGAGTTCTATGTTATTCAATCAGGTTGGATTGTTTATGCACAAATAAGTCTAAAGGGGGAAGTGGATTTACGTTTACTTAGTGAGGGAGAAAGTGTATCAGTAAAACCATTTGTTCATCACAATATTTTTATGTCTTCTAATTCAGTAACTCATACAATTAAATATGGAGGAGGAGATTCAGAGCCTGACTGGTTTCCTTCGATAGAATTGGATAAATACACAAAGAAACTTTCTGAGAATGATATGCTTGAGTTAAGAAGAGCTAAAGAAAAAGGAGAATAGGATGGATTACATAAAACATTTAAGATCTATGGTTGGTCACGAAAAAGTGATAATGGTGGTTTCGGGTGCATTTGTTTTTGATAAAGAAAATCGAGTGCTTATGCAAAAGCGTACCGATAATGGGCAATGGGGATTTCCAGGAGGTTTTATGGAGTTAGGAGAAACCGTTCAGGATACTGCTAGGAGAGAAGTAAACGAAGAGACAGGCCTTCAATTAGGTGAGCTTGAGTTGTTTGGAATATATTCAGGACCAGAGTATGATAAAACATTTTCTAATGGAGACCAAGTATCTTTGGTACTAATTTCTTATATTTGTAGACAATATAAAGGTAAATTAGTTGAGAGCAACGAGGAGTCGATACAAAACAAGTTTTTTTCACTTGAAGAGCTACCAAAAAATATATTTACAGAACACCAAATGTTGGTCGATGATTTATTATCAAAAAAGCGAATTCCTATTATTGGATAATACATCTGTTTATTTTTCAAGTAACGGGGTCTTTACTTCAATAATGATCTTCAGCAATCAGGCGCGTTTATTTAGAAACGTGTCTTTTTCGAGTATTGGGTCATATTCTAGAGTAAGAAAGGAAATTAGACGGTATATCTTGAATTTAAAGTCATGCCATTAAAGAGGTGTGTCGATGATACATACTATTACGGTTTACTCTTGGGGGGATAGAAATAAAAAGTAAAGTTAAATTAACCTCATTTGAAGAAAATGCAAAAAAGTTGATTACTAAATATAAGATACCAGGAGTTGCAATAGGTTTAGCACACAATGGAAATCCTATTTATGAAAAAGGATATGGATTTCGAAATTTAGAGAATCAACTTCCAGTCACATTAGATACAGTGTTTGGTATTGCATCTGTTACAAAATCGTTTACTTGTGTTGCAATCTTGCAACTTCAAGAAACAGGAAAATTATCAGTTCAAGACCCTGTAGTGAAATATTTACCTGAATTTTCTACTCCGACAGATGCAACAGATAAAATGACAGTACATCATTTTATGACTCATTCAGCTGGGATTCCTCCTCTACCAACAATTTTATATGCTAACAAGAAGAATATTGACACTAACCAATCTCAACATAAAATTAATGAGTCTTATCAAAAGTCAATTGATGATTACGAACAATTGATGGAATTTATCAGCCAACTTGATTTTGAGTTATTGGGTGAACCGGGAACCGAATTTAGCTATTCAAACGATAGTTATGCTTTATTGGGAGCAATTATAGAACGAGTAAGTGGAGTACTTTTTGAAAGGTATATAAAAGAAAATATTCTATTACCTGCTAGAATGGTTAACTCTTGTTTCTTATTTGAAGAACTTCAAGGTTATAAAAATATTACTTCCCTATATGCTTCTAGAAAGAAAGATAATGAGACAGAGATCTATGAAGACTCTATTTGGTTAGATGCTCCAACTATGAGAGCAGCTGGATATCTTAAATCTACCGTTCGGGATATTTTTAATTACACTGAGATTTTTACGAATAACGGGAAAGTGGGAGAAAATCAAATTCTTAACACTAAAAGTGTTCAGCAAATGATCTATCCACATATTGAGTTTTCACCTGGTAAGTATTATGGATATGGATTTATCATTACTCCAAATTATCATGGAGGTACTTTAGTAGAGCATGGAGGAAATTTCAAAGGTATTGCTTCTCATTTATGTATAATTCCTGAAAGAGGTATGGCAGGAGTTATCTTAACAAACCTAGCAAAGGTACCTTCACCAACAATTTTAAAGGGCGCTCTTAATATATTTGAAAATCGAAACTTTTATGCTAGTCCTGTGAGCTATGAAGAATTTGAGTGTACCTTACAAGAGCTTTACGAATATGAAGGAACTTACATATCTATTGCAGGGAATAGATTTACGATTAGCGTTATAGATGGAGGTCTTAAATTTTCAATACCTGATGAATCTATTCCAATTCAATGTATTGGAATAGATATATTCCTTGCTTCTGTAAGGGATCAAAGTGAAGTAGTTCGATTTATCCGCAACGATAAAGGGAAAATAGTTCGACTAGCTTATCATTTTAGACAATACCATAAATCATCTTAGGGGGAGTCAGTTGAGTAAATATAGTTTACTATTGTTTGACTTAGACGATACTCTGCTCAGTTCCTCTTGGTTTAACGATGGATTAATTCAGACTCTTGGAATGCACCCTATAACAAGATCACTTGATGCATCTAAATTTATTGAGAAAAAGTTACATGTCCCCAAAACGTTAATAAATCAATTAAAAAATAGAAAACTAACCCCTTTGGAATTTAGGAGGGCAAGGTGGAGACATGCTTTCTCCTATTTTAATCTTTCACCTGATGTAGACCTCATTGATGAACTTGATGTGCTCTTTTTTAAAACAGCTATGACTTTTATTGGTATAAATAATTCTGTCACATGTTTATTAAATGAATTGAAAGCACATTATCACCTTGGAATAGTGACCAATGGGTTGTACGACCCTAAACTAAAAATTTCTCACATGGGACTGACGAAAGTGTTTAGTGATAACAAAATATTCCATTCAGAGCAGTTAGGTTATAGAAAGCCAGATCCTGAAATTTATTCAGTCGTATTAAATCACTTTACTAAAAAGCCCGAAGAGGCTCTATTTATTGGGGATTCTTGGATACATGATGTAGTTGGACCAATGGAAGTCGGGATGGATGCTATTTGGGTTAATTCAAAAAGAAATACACGAGCTACCTCACATATACCAGTTGCAGTTGTTTCGGATGTCTTAGAAATACGAAACATATTACTGACCAATTAAGTAATATTAATTGGTCAGTAACCTTTTGCAAACTACATTAAATATAGATGCTGTGTTTACTCCATAATCGTGCGCGTATCTTCAGGAACGCGTCTTATTTGTGTTTTAACTCGTATTTGGAACAGTGAAGGAATTTAGAGTCTAAAAGAGAACTTTAAACAAAGATATTCTGATTTAAGTAAAAATAAAATTAGTTAAACCGAAAGAAGTGATGAGAATGAAAAATCAAAAAGTTCTTTATGATGTTATGAATCACCCAGAATGGATACAACCACATAGTGACAAATGGTATTCTCAATTAGGAGGAAGATACAAATATCCTTGGAAATCTCAATTCGAAGAGACAACAGCTGCCATGGTATTGTCACAAAAGATTGATTCACTTGTAGATAAAAATTCTCGTATTCTTGATGTTGGATGTGGACACGGTGAATTTACATATCAGTGGAATTCAAAAGTAAAGGAAGTTGTAGGAATAGATGTAGTAGAGGAATTCATTCAGACAGCAAATATAAATAAACCTTCAAATTCCGTTGGATTTGTAACTGTTAATCATGATGATAATGTACCTTTTCCTAATAATTACTTTGACTTGGTATATACGAAAAAGGGACCTTGGATTTCTCAATATTCAGAAGCAAATCGAATCACTAGGCCAGGTGGTGTAGTGATAGGTCTTTATCATGGAGGCACTGACGGAGGACTAAGAAAACTGTTTCCAGGCTTATATAACCCAATGCCTGTGGATCCTTATGATTTGGAACAATTAACAAATAAATTTGAATTTCATAAAAGTGAATTAACAGATTTTCATATAGAAGTAATTGAAGAAGTAGAATACCTTTCAACTCCAGAAGATGTTTTAATAAAAAAATGCTATGGTCAAAGTCAAAAGTTAAAAGAGGTAGCTTGGCGCGAATGTTTAAGAGATGTTGAAGAAATTTTTTATAAGAATACTACTCCTAAAGGGTTAAAGGTAATCAATTATCATCACTTAGTAATAGCTAGAGCTATATAAGTCACTTTAGATAAGTTTCCTGATCTTCCATTAAAGGGCGCAAGAATTGAACAATGAAGGACTGTTTCAGCAGTCCACTTATTTTAGGACTTAATCAGTTCAAGGTGCAGGATAGTGAAGTTTTGAGGTTGAATTAAATATAAACAGAAAAAGGAGTTGAATGTATTGATCGGAATTATAAAAAAACTATACTTTCACTTTGTAGTTTTGTTTCTGGTGTTATTTTTAGGTACTTCTGCATTTGCTGACCCTCGGAGTTGGTGGAGTATTCGTGAAGTAACAGAGATCCATGAAGATGTTTTTACATCACAATTTTCTGGGATGAAAATTACTTGTTATGCCTTAGTTGCTTTAATTTTAGTTGTTATTCTAAACCAACCTTCGGTAAAAAAAGCAGTTAAAACGATGTTAAAAACAGGAGTAAAAAGGCTTCAAATATTATTAAATACTATTAAGACTTTATTGACTTAACTAGTAGGTTTAGGAATTTTCAAGAATAGGGCGCTATTCTTGAGCAATGCGAACCTTCAAAACACAAATCTTTACCCCAAAGCAATAATATCATTTCTAATGGAATTTGGTCTTAGAAATAAGAAATCGGTAACTTATATCGGAGATATGGAATGATATAGATTAGAAGGTATTAAATAAAACTTCCGTTATGTTATCTACAAGTAAGGAATATATTATAATAAATAGGAGAAGACGTATGGAGCAACAGCTATTACAAAGAGCTTCTTATTTAAATAATCGAGATAAAGACCTATTACTTAAGGCTATGGTCACGGCAAAGAAAGCTCATGATGGACAGTTTCGCAAGTCGGGGGAGCCTTATATCATTCACCCTTATGCTGTTACAAATATATTACTGGACTATAAAGTGGATGTCGCCACATTGATAGGTGCTTTACTGCATGATGTTGTAGAGGATACAGAGTATACCCTAGAGGCTATTCAACATTTA
The DNA here is from genome assembly GCF_000518865.1 of Bacillus sp. J37. Lineage (GTDB taxonomy): Bacteria > Bacillota > Bacilli > Bacillales > Bacillaceae > Metabacillus. Next base: position 22,698 of record NZ_JAEK01000057.1, read on the forward strand.
TTTGGAGAACAAATAACAACTATTGTCCATGGCCTGACCAAAATCGATAAGAATGAAGTTCCGGAAAAAGAAAAATATGAGGCAGTCAATTTCAGGAACATGTTAGTGGCTGCGCAGGAAGATATACGAGTTGTGGTCATTAAAGTGGCAGATCGTTTACATAACATGAGAACCTTACAAGTGAAAAGAGTTAAAAAGCAAGTTCCGTATGCAAGTGAAACATTAAAAATATTTACCCCGTTTTGTAAAAAATTAGGTTTACTCCGTATACAAGCAGAGTTGGAGGACCTATCTTATGCTTATCTTCACAATGGCCACTATACGCAAATAAAGTCTTTTCATCAAAATTGTAAGGAGTTGTTCAACTCCTATGCGAACAGAGTTCGGCAAGAATTCCAAAAGGCTTCACAAGGTTATATTGACATAGACTCATACACAATACATGATGAAGTGGAGCCCCTTTACACCGCAATGACTTATCCTGACATCATCGATCATATTGGACAGGTTGTCATTTCGGTTCCTGACAAAATGTCCTGCTACTCTGCTATGGGTATTGTCCATCAATTATATAAACCTGTTTCAAGTAAGTTTATAGATTATATAGCCATTCAATCACATCCATTTCATCGATATCTTAGGACAACAGTAGACATAGATGGTAACGAAGTGGTCATATGTATACAAGATATGGAATCAAAAGAGATACGAGACAAAGGGATTTGTTTCTTTCTAACAGAACATAGGGATCATGAGTTACAAACCATTCTTTCAAAGATATTAGGTGAGGTTATTCCCACAAATAAGGCAGTCACAGAAGATCCTTTAGAATTCTTAAACTTTGTTTCTCATGAGTTGCTTGGGAACCAAATAACTGTGTTTACACCTAAGTTAGATGTTATACATTTACCGAATGGAGCAACTGCAATCGATTTTGCTTTTGCCGTAGATGCTGAGAAAGCGAAGCATATGGCAGTTGTACGGATTAACGGGAAAATCCATCCTGTTTCAGCTCCTCTATCCCAATGGGATATTGTAGAGATTTTGATAAGTCAATATCCCGGTGATAAGTCCTGTTGGCTCCATTTTGCATCTACCTCTAAAGCACAATTGGCAATCCGAAAGGAGTTAGGGAAAGAATAGGATGAATGGATTAAAAGAGGTTATTCAAGAAAAGGGCGCTTTTCCGGAGTAACGAAAAAAGTCCAATTTCTCAATTTTAATGCTGAGAAATTGGACTTTTTTATATTTACCTATAGTGCAAAATAACGCTTAAAATAGATGCAAAATAACTCCTAAAGTGACAACAGATTTTTCAAAAGGTAGAAAAAATACTTAAGAAAATGATAAAGCAACAGAAGAAGATTAACTTTAACTCTGTAGCAGAAGAATCTGGGGTTTCAAAGTCATTCCTTTATAAGTACATTGAAATCAGATCTCGTATTGAAACTTTAAGGAAACAAGAAGAAGAATTAGAATCACCAATGAAAGTTAAACGGGATATGACAGAAAAATCAAAAGATGTCATAATTGCATCACTTCGGAAGAGAAATAAGAATTTGGAGGAAGAAAACAGGAAATTGAAAGAACAACTTAAAGTTGAATGGGCAACAATTTATAAAGAAATCAAGTAAGATGGTAGTCTAACTTTAAAGTCATGTATTCAATGAATGAGGTTCGGTAGAACCTCATTTTTTAACAACTTACTGTAGATAAGTGCGCGATTGTTGAATAAAACTTTATTTTACCCCCATCCAAAACAGGACGGGGGTATGTGTGTTGGAAGTACTTAACTTTAACAACTTATTATTACCTTGACATTTCCTTATTGCGGGTGGTGACAGCTTCGCTGGTATTACCCCGTTTAACTAAGATGACATGTTCATTGAAGAAGGAACATTAAATTACCCAGTAGGACAATATAGTGTAATATTTCTTATTTGATTATACGTCTAATAAATAAAACGTTCAAAAGTAAAATGAAATATAATACAGGATAAATTGGTATTGAATACCCTAGTTTCCAACTTACCATAATGAAATACATTAGCTTTAACTATAAGCCATTCATAAAAGATTGCAAAAGCTGACCAGCCAACAATATGAAGACGAGGTAGGTTCGTTACTATCAATAACGGATTGTGTTTGCTGTGCTGCATTTTGATAAAGTGTCTTTGCTTGTTGATTTTCAGTACCTAATGAGAACGTTTCGGAACTAGCTTATGCACTTTTTAATCCAGCTAACACCGTTTGAACATCTTTTGTAACTGTCTGGTGATTCCTCCTTTTAAATCATCGAACAAGATATAGAATGCCAGTTTTTAAAAAAAATATGTCCTCCAATTTTGGTTTATAAAATTATACTTCAAAATAAACTCCTAAATTAAACACTTAAAAAGTTTATATTCATGAAATATTAAAGTCATCTCTAAGTTTTGGTGCTCATGTCATGTTTATTAGAAATATTTAGGTGAATGTCTAATCCCAGGATATTCATGGAACATAGTATAAAATTGTGGTCATTATAAAGGTGAAAAATCACTAAAGTGGAGGTTTTTGAGGAAATGATGGAAATAAAAGAACAAAAACAATACCGTGAAGATTTGTTGGAATGGTGTGATAATATTTATTTTCACTGGGAAAGTATAAAACCGAGGTTTTCAAAACTCTTTGATATAAAAAGCTTAGAGGAATGGGAAGAGTCATACCGCGAATTAAAAGGAAAATTACAGACAGATTTAAAAGTGGATTTAGATGACTATCAGACAGCTAAAAGCCTATATGAACAGTGGGAACTGCTACACAAAGAATCACAGGGTTATCAAGAAAAAGAAGGTGAATCTGATGTGAGAAAGATAGCTGAGTTACCCTCTGATTCTGATAGAGGAATAGTAATGCTAAGTCAGGAGGCAAACGATACAGTAGAAGAACTTGATAAAGAATGGGTTGAACTCATTCATATGGTTATTAACTTGGAAATACCGATACAAGAAATCAGAAATTTTGTATCCGATTATAAACGGTAGTAAGTTGATAAAAAAATGAGAAATACACATAGGTTGCCTATATGGTAGCCTTTTATTTTACATACTTAATATTCTCCTTTCTATCCTAAAAAAACAAACCGGAATTTATTCCAGTTTGTTTTGATTACAAGAAACTTTATGTCAACAAGAATCCCTCTGACAAAAGGTTTTGGGAGATTTCTATAAAATTCTAAATAGATAGATTGACTATGGATACCTTTTTTGAGTTTTTATAAAATGAACAGGAGGGATTTAAAATGAAACATCACCTATTACAATTATCATGTATGGGCGAATCAAAATTTTTTGAGCACTTAAAAGAACTGCCCGCAGGATATTTACCATAAGAAGATTCAAAGCGTTTTTTCTTCCATTTCAGAAGTATTGGTGCATATTTACCTCACCGACACTACATGGCTTGGCGTCATGTCAGGTACAGTTTTGATGAAATTGTAAAGACGGGTAATCAACTATAGAGGAAATGGAAATGATGTTTGTCAACTTATCCGAGCAATTTAAAGCATTCTTTGATCGACTAGGGAATCTAGATCAAGCCATTTTTCCGGAACATACCATCGTGGGAATGTAACAGCTTTGCTACGACAGTTAGGGCATCCCGGTATTATGACTGATTATATTCTATTATTTGTTTGAAATGAAGAAAAAATAGAATTAACACCTGCTAATTTCCGATAAAATTTACTTGTGTAAAATAGGCAGAAAAGAAATATGTTATTGTTGTTCCAAAATCGGGCCATTTTATTAATAAGAGGGTTGCATAAAACCCCACTTTTTTATGTAGCTAACAGGCTTCTTCAGAAACGGAAAACTTTGATTTATCAACGGTGCATAAAATCTTGCATATACGATAAAATAAGAATGGTTACTAACACAAAAAGCGAATCCCTTTTGTACTAAGGGATTCGCTTTTTTTCATGTTTCTTTTCCCTTGTAATACCTGTATATTTTGCAATGTCCTAAAGGTTTAGAATAACTTAATTATTTTAATATTCTTTTGAACACTTCTCATAAGGGTGGTTATAGATTTAGCTTCACATAATTTAAAGAGATAGGTGAGAATAGTTCTTAAAATACTAATTGGAGGAGTTAATAATCTAGTTACTGTTCATGATGATGTTAAAAAATAAATACACTATGTTGCTTTTAATTAACATTATCTTCATAAATGGTAATCTCCAAGTATTAACACAAAAACTAAGTGAAACGGGGTTAACTGATAGATGGATGTTCTGCCTGTTATGATAATGATAATAAATAAAGTTGCAAAACCAACGATGACTTTGATCGTCAGTAAACCAATATTAACTTCTTCCAAAGTTTTTTCCTCCAATTTAAATTTTACTTAATTGTAAGATCTTGAGGTTTAGATAAATAGGCTAGTTTTAGTATTAAAGCTCGAGTTACAATTCCAACAATGATGTAATATATGAATGAATATGTGTATCTCCACTCTAAATAATTAACAAGTTTGACCCACTCGCAAAAGGGTTCACCTATATAGGCATATGTTAGTGCCATAATGATCTGGGCTAAAATAAAAGATTTCCACGTTCTAAAATATTGATATAACAACATGTAAGCTACAGGTACCATTGAAAAATCAAAAGGAAGGGCCCTAGGAATAAAAGGTAGGAATGCAATGGGGTAATCCCAAAAACTATATTGTGCACCAACTACATCTAATAAGGTTGTTGTCAAGATAATTATGGTACCAAATAACAAAATTTCTAAAATAATGTCTCGTTTAACAAGTTTAGCCCATATAACCCAAGGTACAACTAAAAAAACGACTAGTATCCACCATTCCCAAGTTAAAAACTCATTTTTTAGCCAACCATTTAATTCTAAATTATACAGCTTATCTTCTAATAAACGTATTTCCTTAAGATTTTCAAATATATTATCTATTGATATCACCCCTATATTTAAATTAAAAGGTAACAGATATTTTTGAATTCAAACTCTTTGAGCTGCCTTTTTAGTATTACCGTTTTTTAGTAATGAATTTCCATCGTAAATAAGAAAAAAAACCATGTTGAAAGTTCTTCTAACACGGGTTTTCGACTTTTTTCAAATGAATCAGAAATATTTTAAAAACAATGAAATTTTTAAAATCTAGATTTAAGATAGTACAATAAAAACAGGATACATCAACTTATAATAATGGAGAAAGCAGGCGAGAACCCTGTTCAACAATGCGCTCGGTCAGGGATCGTTGCAACAAGTCTTCAATTCTTAATGGTACAGAATCAGTAAGATCCCTCTCGAACTGCTCTGTGAGTTCCCTTGCCACATCAGCACTGTACACGACTTGACACACTTCATAATTCAGGCGAAAACTTCTCATATCATAGTTTGCTGCGCCTACTTCTGCAATTTCCTCATCAATGATCATCAGTTTCGCATGTAACATTCCTTTATCGTACTGGTAGATTTGGACCCCAGCTTCTATAAGTTCCCCGTAATAGGTACGACTTGCAAAGCCCACGATTTTTTGATCAATATGGCGAGGAACAAGTAATCTTACGCGTACACCATGAGCCACAGCTGTCTTTAATGCCATGATAATATCTGTTTCTGGTACAAAATAGGGTGTTGTTATATCAATCGTCTTGATTGCCTGTGTTATGCATATAAAGTAAGCTTGCCGAATGACTGGAGTAGGAATTCCAGGATTTCCTTCTAACGTATGGATGTACGCTTTTTGCAATTCACCTGTCTTTGGGGAATTGTCTGTCATTTTACCATCTATGGCACACAACTCAGATCCCAATTCGGCTGACCAACTGGAAAGATCTACGTTTCCGGTTGGATTGATTTCCTTTGATTTATATATTGGGATTTTAGTGGGCATTTTCGTTACCTCAGATTTTGTTTTTGACTTTATCCGTTCTGGCAAAGCGATATTCCAATGAACGTCGAAGATAGTCTGCAAATCGCCTGTTGCTTCCCCTATCATTTGCAAATGAGTGTCCCGCCAAAATCCTACGTCAGGCTTTAATCCTGTATATTCATATCCCACGTTCATACCGCCAGTAAAGGATTCCTTTCCGTCGACCGTGACAATCTTACAATGATCCCGGTAATTCCAATTGGACATAATCCAGGGAAAACGTAAAGGAAATATTGTCCGGCATTCTATTCCTGCATCCATCATTTGAAGGATTATGTGACTTGGGAATTTTTTGTTCCCCCAACCATCTCTTATAAAACGAACCCTGACCCCGTTTGTTGCTTTTTCGATCAGCAGTTCTGTGATACGATTACCAATTTGGTCATTCCGATAGATGTAATATTCGAGGTCAATGGTTTTTTGTGATTTTTGTAGGGATTTGATGAGTTGTTCATACTTTGCTATTCCATTGTTTAGTACTTGGACTTTGCCGACTCGAAGCCCGCCTACAGTAAAATACCTTAAAGCATCGGCGATTATCGATGCTGAATCACTATATGTATCAGGTAANTTATCAGACTCATTATGAGAAGAGGTCAATCTTTTACGATGAATAAGCTTGGGATTTGATATGCTAAGATATAGTAAGAAACCAATGACAGGCAAAACAAGGAC
>NZ_JAEK01000058.1 GCF_000518865.1 Bacillus sp. J37
TTTTAGCTTATCAAGTTTCTGATCATATTACTCTCGAGATAGCTACAGACACACTAAAGAAATTAAAGAAAAACAAGAAGGTAAAGTTGGCAGAAGGAGCTTTTATTCATTCTGATCAAGGAAGTCATTATACTAGTCCTGTTTATCAGAAGATGGTAAAGAAATTTAGATTGAGTCAGTCAATGTCAAGGAGAGGAAACTGTTGGGATAATGCTCCCCAAGAATCCTTTTTTGGACATTTTAAAGATGAAGCTAATATCAAATCATGTAATACTCTTGAGGAGCTCAAACGAGAAATTAAGAATTACATGACAAACTACAATCAATATAGATATCAATGGAATTTAAATAAGATGACCCCTGTTCAATACAGAGATCATCTCATTAATGCAGCCTAGGCTTTTTAAAATTGTCCTTTACAATGGATACACTTTAAACTTCTCTACAGGTTTTTTTAAGTGTTTATAAACATTTGGAATTGACTTGAAGTACCAAATACAAGGTCCTATTTTTTATGATATACTATTCTTTGATTAAGAAGAAGTATGATTTGATAAGTATTTTACTGATTGTGAGGGAGATAAATTGAAAAAAGATCAGCATTTATTAATCGTGGATGGAATGGCTTTGCTTTTTCGCTCGTTCTTTTCAACATCTGTTTACGGTCAATTTATGATCAATAGTAAAGGGATTCCGACAAATGCAGTTACCGGATTATTAAAGCATTTATTTGCTGTTATTGAATATACAAAACCAACACATATTATTTGTTGTTGGGATATGGGCAGTAAAACATATCGTAATGATTTATTTACTGATTACAAAGCGAATAGACCTGAAGCCCCAATCGAATTACAGCCTCAGTTCAACTTGGCAAAAGAAGTAGTAGAAGCATTAAACATAACAAATATCGGTATAGAAGGCTTTGAGGCTGACGATTGTATTGGAACATTAACGAAGAAGTTTGAAACTGAAATGAAAATATCCATCGTAACAGGGGATAAGGATATTCTTCAACTATTAAATGATCAAGTGGATGTTTTAATCTTACAAAAAGGGATAGGCAATTATAAGCATTATACAAGAAGTATATATGTTGAAGAATTTGCAATTGAACCACGTATGCTAATTGATGTAAAGGCCTTAATGGGAGATTCAAGTGACAACTATCCGGGAGTAAAGGGGATTGGCGAGAAAACAGCCTTTAAACTTATTTCTCAATACAAATCGATTGACGAATTACTTCTGTGTTTATCCGAACTTACGAAGAGTCAAAAATTGAAAATTGAGAATGATATAGAAATGCTCCATCTTTCAAGAAAATTGGCTGAAATTAATTGTACAGCCCCATTAGAATGTATACTGGACGATTCACTTCTCCTAATTGATGAAGAAAAAGCACTTTCTATCATTAAGGAGCATGAATTAAGAGGGATTCAGTCAATACTTAAGAACATCATGTTTTCACAAGAGGAAGCTATATAAGGATTGAATATGTAAATAAATTTCTATATCGCATAAGCATGCATGATATCGAAGAAAGAGAGAGCCTTCGACTCATGCATGTTACTTTATTTTGTGTTTTTCTTCTTGGCAGCATTTTCTAGCTTACTTTTCGGTTCCATAGAGAATTCAACGTCTGCTGCATGTCCTTGGGGATTTACACTTGGGGCTTTTCTACCTCGATTATTTCCTCTTTTTTCACTACTCATGTGATATCCACCTCCAATACTATTATGACCTACTACCTAAAAAATACGTATTGAATAATTGAGATAAAAGTAGCAAAGATTGGTAACGAAAATGAAAATAATGATAGAATTTGTCGACGTTTTCAGATAAGATCAAAGGAGGACAACGTAAACAAAGGATGAATCTTAGTATGTTTGGAACGGTTAGTGAATATGTTGATCACTTAATAAGTAAAGGATTTGTATTAGGGGATGATGCAAATGGGTTTATAGCATTTGGTCAACAGTACACAGATACAGTAGATGAAGTAGTGATTATAGCGATTGAATTAACATTAAAGATTCAAAAGGAATTTGACGGCTCTTTTTTTATTTCCCTGCTGGAAAATTTTAAATTAGAAAAAATAAACAATCGTAAACAAGCTCTTCGTTTCATTGAATCATTACACTTAATATGATATGTGAATGTGAAGCTATTTCTAGGGGTGAAATAGCTTGGAAGATCACACTCATTACATTAAAATTCTTTAGATATGGTTTGTTTGTTTCAGCTCTCTTTTAAGCAGCTTGGGGATTTCAGTTGTTATCATAGCAGTAAATATAAAACAGCATCCGATTAATCCATACATTGGTAATCGTTCATTGAGAACAAAAAATGCTGTTATTGCTGCAAAAACAGGTTCCGTTGCAAAAATGATGGCAACTCTTGCTGCACTTGTAAACTGTTGAAATTTAGTTTGTATATAAAAGGCAATAGCGGTTGCAAAAATGGATGTTATTAACAATGCAAAGATAACATCCCCATGTAAAACTTGATTAAGTGAAACCGAGGTCTTTTCAAACGCAAATGAACTTAGAAAGCTTAGTAAAGATACCGTCAATAATTGAATGATGGTTAAAGGCAATGCTGGATGTTGTTCAGTAAATTTACTTGTAAACACAATATGAAAAGCGAACCCGATTGCACATATTAAAATAAGTAAATCACCAAAGTTTATTTGTGATATACCTGCTACTGTTAAAAAATAAAGACCAACTGTGCCAAAACCGGCACTAATGAAGACGATGAATTTTGGTGGTTCTTTTAAATAGAAGATAGCGAGTATGGGAACAATCAACACACTTAACCCAGTAATAAAACCTGCTTTAGAAGATGTTGTATAAATAAGACCTACAGTTTGAAAGGCATAGCCTATAAATAAAAAGAATCCTAAGAAAATGCCTGCTTGCATTAACTTCAATGTAATGAATTTGGTTCCTTTCTTCCCTACAAACAATGAGAGGATAATAGCTGCTAACAGGAACCGAATCCCATTAAATAAATGTGGCGGTAATGTTTGAATCGCATTTTGTACAATGACAAAGGTGGAACCCCAAATAAAGGCAACAAATAATAGACTTCCGTCTGCAAATAGTTTTTTCATTACATTCACTCTTTCAAATACAATCATTTTTGAATAAATTATTGGTTACGAATGGCATATCTTGCAAGTTGATCAGCTACTTTGTTTTCTTTACTTGGAATCCATTTAATGAAAAATAAATCAAACTCTTTAGCGAGTTCAAGTATTTTTTCTAAGAGTGGGGAATATTGACTATTTTTTACGTATTGCTTTTCAACTGCACGATCAACTAATTGTGAATCTGTTCGGAACGAAACAACTCTAAAACCATTTTGAATGCAAATCTCCATGCCCTTAATAACCGCATAGTATTCCGCTTCATGATTTGTCATTAATCCTAGTGGTATAGAGAATTCTTCAGCTTTTCCATTTCCTTTAATAAATATTCCTGCACCTGATTGACCGGGATCACCGGCACTGGCTCCGTCAACATATACTTCAATCAAAAATTTCCCTCCTCATACCTATTCCTTTAATAAATCAGCAAACGATGGTAAAATAATTACCATTGGTCTCACATAACATAGAATTCATTATTATAATAAATCGAATATGATTATAGCATATTGATCACATTAATAAATATAAAGACTACTTTTAGTTACCTTACCTTATAATAATTCTGTTCAGGAGTGGACGTAATTGAAATATCGAATTGAGTGGATGTATCAAACTAAGAGGAAACTGCAAACAGAACTTGTATCTGATTTTCTTTCTTTAAATGAAGCGATTATGATATCAGAAGATATTTTACAAACGGGAAGAGTAAAGGAAATTACTTATACTTCAGAAGATGGACAAACATGGAATCTTAAAGAGTTAAAGAAGTTAAAAGATATTGTAAAAGATGAACCTCACGATGTGGTTGCATACTTTGATGGCGGATTTCATAAAAATACTAAACTGGCTGGATTTGGAGCAGTGATCTATTTTACCCAAAGTGGAAATAGACATAGAATAAGAATGAATGAAAAAGCAAATGAAATTGAGTCTAATAACGAGGCGGAGTATGCAGCTTTTGCTTATTTAGTTAAAGTTCTTGAAGAATATGGAATATCAAGACAAAAGGTCTTATTTAAAGGTGACTCACAGGTCGTATTAAACCAACTTTCCGGTGAATGGCCGTGTTATGAACCTGAATTTAATGTTTGGCTTGATCGAATTGAAGCTAAACTTAATCAATTAAAAATAACTCCGGCATATGAACCAGTCTCAAGAAAGGAAAATACTGAGGCTGATAAATTAGCCACTCAAGCGTTGGAAGGAATAGAAATTAAAAGTAAGATGACGATAGATGAGGGCGTTGAGATGGATGAATAAAAAACAAACGTTACAAGAGTTAAGTGAAATCATTGACACATACTGTTCAAATTGTTTATTAAAAAAACATTTTAGAGAAGAATTTGGTAAAACATATGCCCACACTTTTTGTATAAAAAGTTGTACGGTTGGAGAAAAAATAAAACTTGTTGGCAAAAAATTGATTTAAAAAAATCCGCTTCTTAGCGGATTTTTTTAAAACCTGTAAATAGTATTAATGTTTAGCTTCTGACAATTGATGTTGACACTGGTCTATCAGTTGTTGTTGTTTTGTTAAAAAGTCCTGGTCAAATCCCGTATTGGAAGTTAGATTCATTAGTGCTTTAGCATCACTAATTGCATTCTCAGCATTTTTAATTGCTTCAGGATCCATTTGCATGGTGGCTGCTCCAACCATCTTTTGTGCGGCCTTAACTGATGCTTCCAGCTGTGCGATTTCATTCATTCCGCTAATTAATCCTGTGTGATTAATTTGATCCATGTTAATACCACCTCCAAAGATAGTTTTTGTTTAATCTCTAATAATATTCGTTAAAAAAAACATTCTATTTTTTATATCACATTTTTAAATGTCGTGTTAAAATGAAAATAGAATTCATCTTGTAAAAAAATAGAACATATATAAAACATATTTACTAGAAATTGTCGATTTATAAATGAGGGGCGAGGGGGTTAAGGACTTGACGAATGGTCCATTAGATTCATCAATAAAAGAGGCTTTTCAGGAAATTTATAAAGATATTGATAAATTGGTCTTTATAGCGAACAATGCGAATGTATTCAATCATAATGAGGTATCTCGGATCGAGAAAAGTATTAAACAAAATGTAAAAGCGATTGAGTATTTACTGATAAGTCAAAAGTCACTATAAGAAAAAAAGAGGTGGAAATAATCCAACCTCTTTTTGTTAAAGTTTTGTTTTTATGTTAAATCACAATGAAACTAGTGATTATAACTTTGTAACGTTAGCAGCTTGTGGTCCGCGGTTACCTTCAACGATTTCAAAAGAAACCTCTTGACCTTCTTCTAATGATTTGTAACCTTCACCTTGGATAGCTGTAAAGTGTACGAATACATCGTCTCCACCTTCAACTTCGATAAATCCGAAACCTTTTTCGTTATTGAACCATTTTACTTTACCGTTTTGCATAGTACTTAATCCTCCTAATACTGTAGCACGGGTGGTGCTAAAAAAAATTTTATCATTTAAGAATATGATATGTAAGGTGTATACATGATGTGAAAACTAGGTTGTTACCAATATATACTCATCTTAATGATAATTTCACTATACACTAATTTCAAGATATACGTCAAGGCAAAGTAGCATATTTTAACATAACTTTCTGAAAGTTTATAATAGATTCGTATGTGCAAGCATATAATGGCTAAAACGAGTAGAGGATGGTCTTTGTGAGAAAGATTAAAATAGGAAACAAAGATATTTTTGTGACGTGCCATCGGAAAATAGATCATATTAAATTCGATAAAATATGTCATTTGATTATACAATTAGGTAATGACATTTTTCACCTGGAAAAAACCTCTGTCATCTTAATTCAAGGTAATGAAGAGTACTATGTAGTAGAAAGAATGAATACTGACACGTATACTATACATGTCCATTATGTTATTTATAAAAAGAAAGTATATAAAATATCTGAAAATCAGACAATAAGTTAAAAGAAAACTAGTTCCCTTTTTTCAAAAAAAGTTTATAATAATGGTAATACGATATGTAGCTTATAATAGCTGCATCAAGATGAAAGATACATAATCATCGCATTTATATTTAAAGCTGCATTGGCTATCTTGAAAGGGGTTTTTGAAAAATGGTAGAAAAAACATTTACAATTACAAGTGAAGCAGGCCTTCACGCTAGACCAGCAACTGCATTAGTAAATGCGGTTAATTCATTTACTGCAGATGTAAACCTAGAAGCGAATGGACGAACTGTAAATCTAAAATCAATAATGGGTGTTATGTCTCTTGGGATTTCTAAAGGGACTCAAGTGAAAATTTCTGCAAGTGGAAGTGACGAGGAAGCAGCTTTAGAAGCGGTGGAAAGAGCGATCACAACTGAAGGTTTAGGAGAGTAAACTAAAAAAGAGCGACATTCATGTCTGCTCTTTTTTTTGGGTCTAAATATCATCATATACGCTCTAGTCAATGTTTATGTTATTCTTCTCTTGATTTGTCTCTTTGGTCTTTGTTACGTTTGTTTCCTTTACTATTATCACCTGCAACATGTTCCTCTGCTAGCTCCATTTGATGTGCACCGTTTCTCGGTGAATTTTGATTACTACTTCCTTTATTCATTTTTTTAGTCATTATAGGCCCTCCTTAACAATAAAACCTTTTAATTACTTATATATTTTTTTCCGAGGGAAAAAATATATGCATGTCATTTAATGTTTTTAAATAATAAAAAGCCCTATATTCAGAAAGAGCAATTGAGCTTCATCTTTCGGGAATTGGGCTTACCTTCATTACTTTAGTTCTATGTTTCTGACATGTGTTGGTATCATTTTCTTATGTGTGTACTTTGATTGATGAATCCAACCCGTATAGGAAGTAACAATTTGCAGATGTTCATCTAAGAGTACTAATGCCATGTATGGATAGTGGTGATTTTGTCTAAACCTAAGATCGAACCATCGAACTTCAAATCCGTTTTGTCGCTCGACGTATAGTGCATGAGTATGCTTTGAGTTAGCGAGAAAATGTTTTACATTACAATCTTTAAGTGAAGATTGTATATATGGACAGGAAGGATCATGTTTTCTAAATAAATGATTCCAGATAACTTTTCTTTTAATTACACGGCCTGTTCTAAAGTAGTCATCTGTCTCAATAACAAAATCCCATTTCTTGATAGATAAAGTAGGAATGACTGTATAATTTGCTATTGGATGATATTTTGCCAACATTGTTTTTATACGGAGAGAAATAATGTAACGATAAATAAGATAAAAAGAAAGGGTAACATAACAAATGAAAAAAATGATCCCTGGTGGATATTGATATAACCAAAATATAAAGCCTATTAGGTGGATGAAAATAATAAATAAATCGAACAATGGAATAAAATTTAAAGATAGCCATTTCTTTGTAAACGGCCGTCCTGCTTGAGTTCCGTAAGCATTAAAAATGTCAAACAATACGTGTAAAATAACTGCTATAGCAGTCCAATACAATAATGGTATAAAGGATATTTGGTTGAATAGAACAAATATAATGTAAGCGATCAATATAGGCCAAATAATAATAGCTGGAAGAGAATGGGACAATCCTCTATGGTGTTCAGTATACATACCATTCCCTTTAAGGATTTTTATTGTATAATCAAAATCTGGTGCATTTGAACCGATGACTGTCCCAATCATAACAGCAGTAGCTAACTCCGGATTTGTTGCTACATTTGGATCTAAATAAGCAAGACCTGCTAATCCAAATCCCATTGTAATATGAGTACTTGTATCCATTTATTGCCCCCAAGGTTATAGATAAACCCATCCATCCGGTATTGCTATTTTATCTCTATTCAATTTGTAGACATGTGCTGGTCTTCATGCTATTCATAATCAATTTATTTTAAGCTGAATACTAGACTTATTAATAATTTACAGAGCCAACCATTACTTGTTTATCCTTAATATAAGCTGATTCTTTTATCATGTCTTGTACAATCATGTCAGCGGAGTGAGGGACATTTAATTTTTTTATATTGTGCTTCATCTTTTGAAGTTTTTGGTCGTTCATTAAAAGATTATGGACTTCTTCACATATATCTTCAATTTGATTAATAATAAGTGCTGATTGATTGTTTTCGAAAAAATGTGCATTTTCCTTCTCTTGACCAGGAACTGGCTTAAAAAGAACAATAGGTACACCAATTGCTGTAGCTTCTGTCAATGTAATGCCGCCGGGTTTTGTAATCATACATGAAGCGATTCGATAAAGCTCATCCACACGCTCTACATAACTTAACACCTTAAATTGTTGAGGATAATTTTTACCTAATGAATCGAGAGATTCCTTTAGAGGATGGTTATTACCACATACGACAACAATTTGTAATTGTTTATTTTTTGATAAGAACGCTTGACATAATTCTTTTACATTCTTCAAAACGCCATGTGCACCAGCCATAATAAGCAAGGTTTTTTTTGAAGGATCTAAGCCGTATTTATGATAAATCGGATTTAAATCCATTTCTAATTCAAATTGTTTTCTAATTGGAATTCCAGTTACTTTTATACGATTTGGATGAATTCCTAATTGTAATAATTTTTCTTTAACATGATTCGTTGCGACATAGTATTTGTCGATATTTTCATGGACCCATATTCTGTGTAAACAAAAGTCTGTTAAGACATTAAAAGTTGGGATAACAGTTCCAGTTTTTCTTCGGTATTCAGGTACAACAATCATAGGGAATGTATTAATGATCATATCAGGTTGTTCCGAAGTTACAATTTGATGTAATCGTTTATGTCCCATAATAAAATATAAGTTCATTAATCTTTTATTATACATCTTATCGACTCCATAATAAAAAAGACGATAAAATTGTTTTCCGATGGAGAAACTTTTTAAGTATAAATATTGAGTAATTTCAGAGAAAACTGGAAATGATTCAGAATAAAGATTACAGACAATAACCTTTTTAAACCCCAGCTCTTTACACTTTTCTTCTAATGTTTTGGCAACTTGAACGTGACCATTTCCGTATTTTGCAGTTAAAATTAATACCTTTGAATTTGGCTTCAACATCTTCACCTCAATCTAGTCAAAAACAGTTCAATATACATGAAAACAGTCCATATTCAAAGTATATGAAAATATGAACTGAATTTGTCTTTTAGGTTACCATATAAATGTTACTTTTTCATAAAGCAATTATTAAGTATTTCTTAAGATGTTAAGTTGTTGTAAATAATCGAAATCTAATTGAAAATACTTTTTTAATTCAGTCCCAATTATAAGGAGTTTCCTGGTATACATAATAATTGAGCCAGTTAACAAAAAGAAGATTTGCATGAGATCTCCAGCATTGAATAGGTTTATTTTTAGGATCGTTGTTTCGGAAATAATTTTCAGGGATTTCAATTTCCAGACCTTTTGCTAAGTCCCGTTCATATTCATCTTGTAGGGAAGTTAATTCATACTCAGGATGCCCCGTTAAAAAAACGTGTTTTTCATCCTTGGACATCACCAAACAGACACCTGCTTTTTCTGAATAGGACAAGATCTGTAACTCAGGGATTTGATCAATTTCTTCTTTTAATACATCAGTATGTCTAGAGTGGGGAACATAGTACAAATCGTCGAATCCTCTTAATAGTTTTATAGTTGGATCCACAACTTCATGTTCAAAAATACCAAAGCACTTTTTTTCCAGTTTATATTTATTTACGCCATAGTGGTGGTAAAGTCCTGCTTGTGCACCCCAACAGATATGTAAAGTTGAAGTAACATTCGTTTTCGTCCAATCCATAATTGTTTGCATTTCCGGCCAATATGAAACTTCCTCATAATCCAGGTGTTCGATAGGCGCACCCGTTATGATCATGCCATCATATCGTTTATGTTGGATATGACGAAACGTGGTATAAAATTCCTTTAGATGTTCAATCGCTGTTGTCTTGGATGTATGTGTTTCAGGTCGCAGGAAGGTAATATTTAGTTGCAATGGTGAATTTCCTAATAAACGCAATAACTGTGTTTCTGTCTTTTCTTTTTCTGGCATAATGTTCAGAATAATAATATTTAAAGGACGTATATCCTGAGAGTAAGCACGTTTTTCATCCATAATAAAAATATTTTCTTTTTCAAGAATTTCTTTTGCTGGTAAATGACTTGGAATATTAATTGGCATTATAACTACACCTCCGTTACAAAATTAAGCTTTAAGACATTATAAAAATAAGATAACCTACAGTCACTGATTCTTTATTATAGAAAGTTTAGAAAAATAATTCAATTTATATATTTCAATAAATAACCATTTTTTATGAAAAAATTAAATTTAGTGTAACTATAAGTGGATCTGACTTATTTAATAAGTGAAACATATGGTAAAGTAAATCTTATACATAGTGTGCTATAAACTTTTTACGATCATTAGGAGGAAGAATGTTCGATCCAACAGTTTTCGATAATTTAAAGGTTGTAATAGAAGGTTATATATACGATATGGATATTGACCACCAAATTTCTGTGACAGATCGCAGTGATATTATTGATCTAGCAAAGATGTCCAGACAATATTCCATTTCGTATCAAGGTTTAAAAGACAAAAGAAAAACAGCTAAATTTCTCATAGAAATGCCTCATCATGAACTATCAGGTGAGCTTCTTCAAACAATAAGAAAGCCCGGCTGCAAGGTAACTCTGGTTTTCTTGGAAACACAAGATTCAAAGGAATACGATGAAATATTATATAGGAAATTTAAAAAGATATGGGGAGAGTATCATCCTGTATCTTTGTTCATTACAAAGGAACTTACAATGACATCCTTCTACTATCATCACAAATATAAAGTGGAATTTCAAACTATGTTTGGTGAGGATGATTTAGAGGCATTACTACAAATAGTCGAACATTCGATCATTTTACTTGGTTTAACCTCGAGGAAATGAAATAAGCTATTCATTATTTTAAGTTACACAAGCTCCTATAATCAAAACAGCGAAATGGTAATTAAAGGATTATTTGGATCTCACTTGACTCAAAAATCTTATTAGCTAGCGGAATAACCTACAGAACTAACGTATATTGTATCTGGTTTCCCGGTAGGGAGGTAACATGGTAAATGGTATATCCAATACTTATAAGCTGTGACAAAGTTTCTGCACAGTTTTGTCTTGGTGGTTCAATAGGTGCGTGATAGCTTTTAAACAACTGATGAAATGTATTATTTTCATAACAGTGTAATAAAATCACATGTCGTCCTGTCCATGCCTGACCAATGATTGTGCGGGGGGTTCTTCTTCTCATCTGATTGGCTCCCTTAAAATTGATAAAATATTATATGAAGGGCAGCTAGTCAGATGTTCTTTACTTTAGAGATCATTCAATTACCGATGGAAGGCAACGATAAAAATGAATTCAGAAGACATAATCGAAAACATAAAAAAGTATGTGTATAAACAGTTCGAAGATGAGGAAAGTGGACATGATAAATGGCATATTGATAGAGTAAGAAAACTTGCTGTATCTATAGCTGAAAAAGAAAATGCAGATGTATTTATTGTTGAATTGGCGGCTATTCTCCATGATTTAATAGATGAAAAGGTAAAAGAAACAATTAGGCTGGATATCCTTGAAGTTGAAAAAATATTGAAAATGCAACGAGTTCATAAGGATGATCGAGATAAAGTTTTAAAAATTATTGATTCAATAAGTTTTAGGAAAAATATCAGTCAGAGTGAGTTGAGTTTAGAGGGTAAAATTGTACAGGATGCAGATCGTCTAGATGCAATCGGAGCAATCGGTATTGCCAGGACATTTTCTTTTGCAGGTTCACGTGGGCATATTATATATGACCCGGAAAAGAAAAATAACCATCATGCTATTCAGCATTTTTATGATAAATTACTTAAGTTAAAAGAATTAATGAACACGGAAACAGCAAAACATATAGCAGAGGAAAGGCATTTATTTTTAGAGCATTATTTACAACAGTTTTATACAGAGTGGGGTACTACTGAAAAGTAAAAGGAATAAATTATTGCAATGATAGCTATTTTTTCTTTTTACCTATTGAACAGGTTGTTTAATGAATATAGAACGAAAATCAATTGAAATTCTATGAATAGCGTGTCTAAACAAGGCTATGTTACAATACCATTACGAAATAAATAAAGGAGTGCCCAAAATGAAGATAAAATCTATTGAACCTACTCCAAGTCCTAATACGATGAAGGTTCTTTTATCAGAGGAACTCCCTTCTGGAAAGAGCAATAATTACAAAAAAAATTCAGCGGTAGATGCACCGCAAATAATTAAAGATATTCTTGCTATTGAAGGGGTAAAAGGAGTTTATCATGTTGCAGATTTTCTAGCTGTGGAAAGAAATGCAAAATACGATTGGAAAGATTTGTTAGCTCAGGTTCGTCAAGCGTTCGGAGAAGATGTGTTGGAAGGATCTTCAACTGATGGAATGAGCGAAGAAGCGTTTGGGGAAGTGAAAGTATTTATCCAAATGTTTAATCATATCCCGATGCAAGTTAAATTAACAGATGGACTAACTGAACAACGATTTGGCTTACCGGACCGTTTTAAAGATGCCGTTTTTACAGCTCAGCAGTCAAATGAAAATGTTGTATTAGATCGTCAGTGGAAAGAACATGGAGTACGTTATGGTAATCTCGAAGATATTGGAAAAGAGGTTGTTGATGAGATAAATGCTGCATATTCTGATGAACGCCTTAATAACTTACTTATGGTTTTATCGGAAAATAAAGAATCTGCAAAAATACAACCGCGTAAATCATATAAAGTAACACTCGAGATGTTAGATCATGATGATTGGACTGAACGTTTCGCTCATTTAGACCAAATGAATCCTACTGAAGAGGATATTCCTGTTTTGGAAAAAGCATTAAATGATGAGAAGGCTTCAATCAGAAGACTGGCTACAGTTTATTTAGGGATGATTGAGAAGCCATCTGTTTTACCATTGCTTTATAAAGCTCTTAAGGATAAATCTGTTACGGTGAGAAGAACAGCAGGTGATTGTCTATCAGACATTGGTGATCCTGAAGCCATGGAAGAAATGATGGTTGCATTAAAAGATAAAAATAAATTAGTAAGATGGCGGGCAGCCATGTTTCTTTATGAAGTCGGAGACGAAAAAGCCTTATCTGCATTAAAAGAGGCTGAAAATGATCCGGAGTTTGAGGTTAGTATGCAAATCAAAATGGCGATAGAACGTATTGAAGGTGGAGAAGAAGCGAAAGGTTCTGTTTGGAAACAGATGACAGAAAGTCGAAAAGCGTAATACTTAGCGTTGACAACCAACCATTATAAGTGTGGTTGGTTGTTTTGACATGTACTTTATTGAGGCTTTTTTTCATAAATAAGAAAGATGAAATTTTGTACTAAGTTTTGATCTAGCTCAAGCTGATGGGTGGCGCCTTGCGCTTTTCTTATTTGCAATGAGAAATAGGCTATAGTATTCTAAAAATACATGTGAAGTACTTGGAGGGATTAATGATGTCAATGGCATACGAAGAATATATGAGGCAAATGGTCAAACCTATGAGAGCAGAATTAACAAATGCCGGGTTTGAGGAGTTGACAAGTGAAGAAGATGTTGAGCAATTCATGAAAGATGAGAATGGAACAGTTCTTGTTGTAGTTAATTCTGTTTGTGGATGTGCCGCAGGTTTAGCTAGACCTGCAGCAGCCCAAGCCGTTCTTAACGCTGATAAAAAACCTTCTAGATTGGTTACAGTTTTTGCTGGACAGGATAAAGAGGCAACAGCAAAGATGAGGGATTATTTTGAAGGATATGAACCTTCTTCACCATCAATGGCACTATTGAAAGAAGGAAAGGTTGTTCACTTTATTCCACGTCATGAAATCGAAGGGAATTCAATTGAGGCTATTATGCAAAACTTGGAAAGTTCATTTGAAAAGTACTGTTAAAAGGATGCTCATGCATCCTTTTATTATGACTTAAATTAGGAGAAAAATATGATTGTTACAACATCAGGAAGACCTAATGAAAAGCAGGATCAATACGCTATACAAATTGCTGATGTACTGGGTGCCACTTATCAAAAACGAAACAAAAGATCAGTAGCAGATATACAAAAAAGAGCTATGGATCACGTTATTGTAGTGGGGAAAAACAGGGTGGAATTACATTTTTTAAATGGAGAAAGCCCATTGTTTTTTCATCCTAATTCAGCAATGTTCAGGATCAAAAGGCTGATGAAAGGAGAGGAAGATCCCTTTTGTGATGCTTGCGATTTGCGGCAAGGAGACAAGATTTTAGACTGCACGTTAGGTCTTGCTTCGGATAGTATAGTCGGCAGTTATGTAGTAGGAACCGATGGACTGATAATAGGGGTTGAAGGCAGCAGGTTTTTATCTTATCTTGTACATAAAGGTCTTAATCAATGGGAAACAGGCTTATCGGCTATCGATGAGGCGATGAGACGAATTGTTGTACGTAATAGTGACCATCTTTCATATCTCAAAAGCTGTGATGATGATTCATTTGATGTCGTATATTTCGACCCAATGTTTGAAGAATCAATTGATGGCTCTGTTGGAATTGAACCTTTAAAAAATATAGCTACCTATTCGTCGCTGCTAGCTGAAACCATCGAAGAGGCCAAGCGCGTAGCCAAAAAAAGAATTGTCTTAAAAGATCATTACAAAAGCTCCAGATTTAAGCAATTTCAATTTGAGGTGAATGTTCGTAAATCAGCAAAATTCCATTATGGTGTAATAGAAATATCTTAATAGCGAATGATAAGACCATGGAGGTGTATTCATTTGGCAAAGAGAAAAGTTGACCCATCAAGAGTAGGACTTAGCTCTCCAAACGTGGAGGGACAAGGTACAACCTCAAATGAAACAAATGGTTATCAGGTAGACTCTGCTCGAAAGAAAACAAAAAGAACGTGATTAGAAAAGGGTACTTGCATGAAAACAAGTACCCTTTTCTTTAAGAGGTAAGAAAGTATAAAATTTTTTACTTATTGTTAGTTTCTAACCACATTGGAATAGAAGGCAAAGAACGTCCTCTATTCCAAACCGTCTTATTCGCCTTAGGCTGTTCTTGGCGTTTGCGCTTTTCTTATGTATTAATCTGTAATTTCAACGTAAATAAAATATGCAAGTGTAATAAACGAAATGATTACAAATAAAGTATCATAACCCATATCTAGTTCCTCCTATTCAATATACTTACTATTTACCTGTATACACAATTTTAAACGTTTTCTTATCATATTAAAAGATATTGGGTGTAATATTTTTCAACACAAATTATTTATAAAATTTGTCATGAAATTGATATTTAATAACCTCCGGCTCTGTGTTAAAATATTCATATAATCTTAATGTCGGAGGAACACTGCTATGAACAAATGGTTACGTAAATCTCTGGTTATCCTATTTTCAATCGCTACATTTGGCCTTGTTACGCCACCGGCTTCATTAGCAGCAGTTCAGGAAAAACCAACAGAAGATACAGTTTCAAATTCAACCGTGTCAAAAGAAGATACGGATCAAGCAGCTGAAGCTAATATTAATATCGAAGAAGAGAAAACGCTTTCTAACGAGGAAGTTTTGTCTAATATACTAGTAGAAGCAGAGCAAAAGTCTTTTGTTAAATTTGGCGATAGAATTGGCCATGTTATCGAAGATGAATTTAAACAAGTCATTTTTCCGAAAATGGAAGAAGTGATTACATATTATTTAAATGTTGAAGATGATGAGCTTTTTCAGCATATAGAAATTTCTAAACCTTCCGGTGGAACAGGTGAAAAGATTTTTCACATTTATCATTCTCAAACGGGAGAAGATTTATTGCGGTTTCATGTTCGTAGAGAAAATCGACCTTTAGAAGGTTACTGGTTTAACTTCCATTACCATACATATCATGATTCTTTTCAGTCTCATAAAGATTTAGGAAGTATTTATTGGAATAAAAATACTCCTCCAAATTGGATGAGCTTTCATTAATCCCACCTAAGAAGAGTATGCTTATATGCATGCTCTTTTTTGTACGTATAGCTCAAAAACGGAACCATACTTCACCATCCATGCTTGCCGGTTGGTATCTTCTAACTTTTATAGTAGCAATCTAGTAGAATCCCTTAGAATGTGTTAATATTTTAATATAGTGATTTTGTATAAATCCAACACTCCTACTATATGACAAACCCCTAACAAATAAATATGATTTTTACCCACATACCTAGTAGAACAAAAGAAAGGATGCGCGCCATGAAAAAGGCTGGGATCGTTCTTTTCATCATCCTTATTTGTATTCCTTTCTATCATCTTGCCAAAGCTTTTCCAGAGGGTAGACCTCTTTCCACCTATCAATTTGAGACCGCAGATTTTAACCCCTCCAAATCTGTTGTAAACGAATTGATTTTATTACCTTATTCTGCTTTTTCAGAAAAAGAAGCCATCAAGATGATATATAACATTCAAAAGGTAGATGAAAACATTCTATTGTTAGCATTAGAGGAAAGTATCCAGATTCAATTATTTACTGGCCCTTTAACAAATCAAAATGGATTAAGTGATTTGAAAAATATCAAACCTAGAGGTTATGGGGAAACAGATCCAAACTGGGACTCAGTTCCAGGTATGAGTGACAATCGTGTTGTTTACGCGAAAATCGGCCATAGTGAATTTGGTAAGGGACATGGTTCAATCAATTTAGAACTTCATGAATTCGCACATGCAATTGATCGTTATGTCTTTCATTATGTTCGATTTGATCCAGTATTTATTAATATTTGGAAGCAAGAGGTAGATCAACTTTTTCCATTAAAGAATTATTTTCTTCAATTTCCAGAGGAGTATTTTGCAGAAACTTTTGCCATGTACTACTTTGATGATAAAAACAAAAAGGCTCTTAATGAAAAGGCACCACTAACTTTTAAATATATTCAATCATTAGAGAAAAAGGCCGTTTTTCAACAGAACAATTTGTATGTGAATTCACAGTATTAAATGGTAAAATACATGAAGGAAAAAAAATAAGGGAAGTGTCTTTATGAAGCAGTATCTAGATTTGTGTAAGTATGTCTTGGAAAATGGTGTTAAAAAAGAAGACCGTACAGGTACAGGAACAATTAGTACATTTGGATATCAAATGAGATTTAATCTCCAAGAAGGATTTCCGCTAATTACAACAAAAAAACTTCATACAAAATCTATCATACATGAGTTATTGTGGTTTTTAAAAGGAGATACAAATGTAAAGTATTTACAGGATCATGGCGTTAGAATTTGGAATGAATGGGCGGATGAAAAAGGTGAGCTAGGTCCTGTTTATGGTCATCAGTGGAGAGCATGGCCTGCAAGGGACGGCTCCACAATTGACCAAATTACAAATGTAGTTGACCAAATTAAAAACAATCCCGATTCAAGAAGGTTAATTGTTTCTGCTTGGAATGTTGCAGATGTAGAAAACATGGCATTACCACCATGTCATTGCTTTTTCCAGTTTTATGTTGCTGAAGGAAAACTCTCATGTCAACTATACCAACGATCTGCGGATGTCTTCCTAGGAGTCCCTTTTAACATTGCTTCCTATGCATTGTTAGTTTATATGATGGCAAAAGTAACTAATTTAGAGGTAGGGGAGTTTGTTCATACATTTGGTGATGTCCACATTTATTCAAATCATATTGATCAGGTAAAGGAACAATTACAAAGAGAACCAAGAAAATTGCCTACATTAAAAATTAATCGTGATGTAACATCGATTTTTGATTTTTCTTTTGAAGATTTTGCAATTGAAGATTATGACCCACACCCGCATATAAAAGGAGTTGTTAGTGTTTGATTTCTTTAATTGTTGCGATGGATAAACACCGCCTTATTGGCAGAGATAATCAATTACCTTGGCATCTTCCGCAAGACTTGGCATACTTTAAAAAAGTAACCATGAATCACAAAATTATTATGGGTAGAAAAACGTTCGAGTCGATTGGAAGACCGCTACCTGGACGTGAGAATATTATTATAACGAGAGATTCAACCTATTCTCAGGAAGGTTGTACCATCTTGCATTCAATTGACGAAATATTAAAGCTATCTTCCCGTTCAAATGAAGAATTGTTTGTAATTGGCGGAGCAGAAATTTTTAAAGAAATACTGTCCGTAAGCGATCGATTATATATTACAGAGATTGACGATGTGTTTGAGGGAGACACTTATTTTCCAGATAGAAAAGAAACTGAATGGAAGAAAATTTCAATTGAAAAGGGAACTAAGGATGAGAAAAACCCTTATGACTTTGAATTTGTAGTTTATGAAAAAATTGACTAGGAATTTTTTTCGGAATAGAAAAAAGCAGGACAAGCCAGATTGCTGACATTGTCCTGCTTTTTTATGGTAAAAGATATAGCAAAACAGAAAAAAAGTGTAGTACAGTTCCTATCAGTACAAATAGATGCCAAACTGCATGATGGTATTTAAACCCCCGCCACACATAAAAAATTGCTCCAACTGTATAAAATACTCCTCCAATTACAAGAAGAATAACACCGTTTAACGATACGTTTGAGACAATGTGATTCCAAGCAAAAACAATTAACCATCCCATTATGACGTACATAACGGTTGAAAAGAAAAGAAATTTCTTTACAAAAAATGATTTGAATATTGTCCCGCCTATTGCCAGTCCCCAAACAATTCCAAACAATGTCCAACCAATCCAACCTTTCACTGCAATGAAAAGGAATGGAGTGTAGGTCCCTGCAATAAAAAAGTAAATGGCCGAGTGATCTAATATTTCAAAAAAGTCTTTTGCTTTACCAGCCGGGAAGCTGTGAACAAGCGTAGATGCTGTATACAATAGAACCATCGTGGCTCCAAATAAAGTAAAGCTGACGATATGCCATGGTGTACCATGGAGAGATGAAAAAACAACTAAGACGACCAGGCCGGCAATGCTCAGTAAGCCCCCAATACCATGTGTTATCGAATTTGCCATTTCTTCCCCTTTTGAAAAGGTATGTGTGTTTGCCATTTCCTTCTCCTTTCAGCTTGAAAATCCCTTTGCTTTATCAGGTAATTAATCAATTATACCACTTTATCCTTTAAATTACATCACACTTAAATATGGTATAATGAAATAAAGGTATATTAATCTTGTACGATTTGCTGAAGAGATAATAGAATCTCATTAAACAAGGCTTTGTCTTCAAAATCTTGTTCATTCCAATTTTCATATATCCAAAATAGCATTTCTCTTGGGCTGTTAAAAACTGCCCCACTTGTGTCTGCTTCACGGATCATAAACCTTCCATTGTCTGGATCTGCAACCACTAAACACGGAATCGCACCTTCTATATTTTTAATTTCATACTCCATTATTTTATCACCTCTAAAGCTTTCATAGTGTAAAGTTTAATTAACAGAACTAGTAGTTCTTAAAATAATGTTAAAATTTATAATATATCCTTTAAATTTTGAATATTCATGATATAATTTCAAATTAACAAGCAGTTGAAAGGACCGTGAAAATGAAACAAGCTATCAATGATTTGCAAAACGTATATGTAGAAGATATTTTAAAAGCACATCATCTTCTTAAAGATGTTGTGACACATACACCATTACAAAAAAATGAACAACTTTCTGAAAAATACCAATGTAACGTATACTTAAAGCGTGAAGATTTTCAAGTGGTTCGATCTTTTAAAATTCGTGGTGCCTTTAATAAGATCAAACAATTAAATCCTGAAGCCATTGTAAATGGCATTGTTTGTGCCAGTGCTGGTAATCATGCTCAAGGTGTGGCCTATTCGTGCAGACAATTAAAGATTCACGGGAAAATTTTTATGCCTTCCACAACTCCTAGACAAAAGGTGTCACAGGTTGAATTATTTGGAAAAGAGTTTGTTGAGATTATTTTAACCGGAGATACGTTTGATGATGCATATCAAAAAGCAGTTGAATGCAGTGAAGCAGAAAAACGTACATTTATTCATCCGTTTGATGATACAGATGTTATAGCTGGTCAAGGGACTGTTGCGGTTGAAATTTTAAACGATGCCGACTTTGAAATTGATTATGTTGTAGCCAGTGTTGGTGGTGGCGGCCTTATTTCCGGAATAGGCACATATTTTCATGCAATATCTCCATCAACGAAAATTATTGGAGTTGAACCTGAAGGTGCACCTGCTCTATATCAATCTAGAGTAGAAAATAAAGTAGTTTCCCTCGATAAAATAGATAAATTTGTTGATGGTGCAGCTGTAAAGAAAGTTGGAAACAAAACATTTTTAATTTGTAATGATGTAGTGGAAGAAGTGCTATTGGTACCTGAAGGGAAAGTTTGTACCACTATTTTAGATTTATATAATGAGAATGCTATTGTTGCAGAACCTGCAGGTGCTTTATCTATATCTGCGCTTGATTTCTTACGAGACCAAATTAAAGGGAAGAATGTTGTTTGCGTAGTTAGCGGTGGAAATAATGACATTGGAAGAATGCAAGAGATCAAAGAACGATCAATGATGTATGAAGGATTACAGCATTACTTTATTGTTAATTTCCCACAACGTGCAGGAGCACTTAGAGAATTTCTAGATGAAGTTTTAGGGCAAAACGATGATATCAATCGTTTTGAATATACAAAGAAAAACAATAAAGATAAAGGACCTGCATTAGTTGGAATTGAACTAAAACAAAAAGAAGATTATGAGCCGCTTCTTCAAAGAATGAAGAAAAAAGGCTTTTACTATAAAGAAGTGAATAAAGACAGCAATCTTTTCCACTTGCTCATTTAATTTTTTTACTTTAAAAAAACTTGCTATTAGACAAATTTAGACAGACTTACAATTTGAATTAGGTTATAATATAGGAAACGGGTAAAAAAGAGGATTGATAACTTGTTATTCAAAAGCCTAGAGTTCAAGTTAATGAGTGGACAGAAGGTAAAGATTACTGATATTCCAGTATTGGAGGAAGATAACAAATACTGTTTCATGCTTCAAATCCGTTTACAAAAACTTATAACATTAATTCACGCACAGAAAAATCCAAAAACTGTTTATTCTTTTAAAGATTACTTGAAAAAACTGCTGAAATGGCCTGATTATGAGGCGATATTTGGCACAAGTGTTTTAAAAAACAATGCTTAGAATGAAGGGAGCCAAATATTTTTTGGCTCCCTTCATTATTACCTTCTAATAACCATTGATTGTCCAACAATTGGTTGTATAATGGAGTTAGTATTTTTAGGGATGTGATGGTTTGACCAAAGTAAAGATTGTAACAGACTCTACTCTTGATTTGGATAAGGAATTACTAGATGAATATGAAATCACAGTTGTACCACTATCAATAACAATAGACTCAACAAATTATCTTGATGGAGTTGATGTGACTCCAGAAGTGTTTATTGAAATGATGAGTCAATCTAAGGAGCTGCCCAAAAGCTCACAGCCGCCTGTCGGGGAGTTTTTGAAAGTATATGATGAACTTAGTATGGATGGAAGTGCAATCATTTCTATTCATATGTCAAAGGGTTTAAGTGGAACTGTACAATCAGCTGAAACGGCCGCCCAAATGTCAACCGCAGATGTAACTGTAATGGATTCCATGTTTATTTCAAAAGCACTGGGATTTCAAGTGATTGAATCTGCAAAAATGGCTAAAAATGGCTCCTCAAAAGAGGAAATTCTTAAAAGGTTAAGTGAAATACGCCAAAACACATTGCTTTATATTAGTGTTGATACACTTGAGAACCTTGTGAAAGGTGGTCGAATTGGCAGAGGTAAAGCACTTATTGGCTCTCTGCTTAACATTAAACCTATAGCCAAGTTACAAGATGGAGTTTACACTCCTGTAGGAAAAGTAAGAAGTCATTCACAAGCAGTTAAGTTTTTAGCAAAGCAATTTACTGAGGATATTAAAGGTAAAACAGTTAAAGCAGTAGGAATTGCCCATGCAGATGCATTTGATTTTGCGAATAACTTAAAAAAAGCTGTAATTGATATTTATCCAAACATTACCGTAGATATATCTTTTACAACTCCTATTATCTCTACGCATACAGGCAAAGGGGCAATTGGATTTATGTATTATACTGAATAAAATATAATTGCGATTCTACATGATCATCTTGTTAGTCAGATGATTAATGTAGAGTCGCTTTTTATTGTTTTATAAGAAATATATTTATAGACACTTTAATGGATAGGCACATGATTGAATTTTATCCATAAAATAACCATAAGACAGAAAGATAGTATTACATAAGAACAGATTGTAGAAGGTGGTGTGTACAATCGGTAATAAAGTGTTGTTTATCGGAGATTTTGGAATCGATGATATTGTAGCCTTATTATATGCCTTTTATAGTAAAGATATAGAAATTGTTGGAGTTGTTGTTGATTATGGGAATATATCAAAAGACAATGCAACAAGAACGGCCACATATTTAAGTGAATTAATGGGTTTAACAAATATCCCAATAATCGGTGGTGCTGTTAGACCACTGACAGGAGAAGATCCGATTTATTTTCCGGAAATTCATGGAGAATATGGTTTAGGCCCCATTACTCCTGATTTATCTGAACCAATTCCTGAATTTGAAAATTTTCATGAAATAGTTACTGTTCTTGAATCTTATCCGAATGAAGTCATGATAGTGAATGTCGGGAGGCTAACCTCTCTAGCAACTGCAGTTGTCCTCTATCCAAATCTTCTTTCAAAAGTTAAAGAGCTTTTTATTATGGGAGGAGCATTTCTGTTTCCTGGTAATGCAACACCTATTGCTGAAGCAAACTTTTATAGTGATCATTATGCTGCGAATTTAGTTTTAAGTAAGGCACAAAAAGCTAAAATCTTCCCATTA
Source organism: Bacillus sp. J37 (assembly GCF_000518865.1). Taxonomy (GTDB): domain Bacteria; phylum Bacillota; class Bacilli; order Bacillales; family Bacillaceae; genus Metabacillus. Next base: position 22,994 of record NZ_JAEK01000058.1, read on the forward strand.
AATGTAACAAGCTATGCAATTATTCCAGACAATTATTTAGATGAATTAAATAAGCATTTTACAAGTAAGGGTGACCGGGCAGGTATGTTGTTAAAGCCTATAATCGATTACTATACGAAATGGTATAAACAAAGAGATCCTTCCATTTCCGGAGGCCCTTTGCATGATTTGTTAACTATATGGGCTGTTGTAAATAGTCAATACTTTGAGTTCATAGAAAGGCCAGTCAAAGTCAGCACAGAAAGTGATGATGCACGAGGCCAGAGTATTGGTGACTTTAGACCTTTTAAGGAGCTTGCTGATTATCCATCACATTTCATCGCAGCTAAATTTGATCGAGCATATTTTCTAGAGGATTTATATTATACATTTAAGAATGAAAAATAAAAATGAGGACATAGAATCTTCACACAAATTACCTTTTACTTTTCAGACAACTTTGATAAAATTCTTTTTGTTGAAGTAAAAGAAGGGTGAAGATGATATGTTGAAATATAAGAAAGTTTTAGTACTTGGTATTTTCTTATTGGTACTAAATGCGTGTGGAAACCAATCTCCCATTAAAGATCCTTTAAACTATGAAGTACAATCTTTTAGTTACACGAATCAGAATAATGACTCTCTAACATTGAAAGACCTAAAAGGGACAGTCTGGGTAGCAAACTTTATTTTTACAAATTGTGAGACAGTATGTCCTCCGATGACGGCACATATGAGTGAATTACAGCAGAAGATGAAAAGTGAAGGTGTAAACGCCAGAATCATTTCGTTTAGTGTTGATCCTGAAAATGATACTCCTGAAAAAATGAAAGAATTTACGGCACCTTATTCCATATCATTTGAAAATTGGGATTTCTTAACGGGTTATTCACAAAAGGAAATTGAAGAGTTTGCACGAGAAAGTTTTAAAACAATTGTGCAAAAACCCAAAAATAGTGATCAAGTCCTTCATGGAACTTCCTTTTATGTAGTTGACCAAAATGGTGTGGTCATGAAGGACTATAATGGTGTGGAAAACCCGCCATATGATCAAATGATCAAAGATATTAAGGCGCTAACTCAGTAATTGAATAATAGTGACGGTCAGATCTCATAAAAACACTCCATTATAGCACGTTATTTAATAATGTAAGCTGTATATTGTGTTTGTGATTTCTGACTTTTTTATTTAGTAGATTTTGATGTTATTGATTACGTAAAGAGTATCATTCTATTATGAAAGTTCAGTCTAAAAACTAATATATTATCCATGATATAATAGGTTTTTAAACTAAATGACAGGGTGATTTCATGATAAGAAAGGTAATTACCATTTGTATAGTAAGCTTGATTCTTACAGGATGTATATCTGAATCGATGTCAACACTTGAAACCAAACCAGTTTCTCTTACACAAAAAGAGGAACCTTCAGAGGAGTTTATTCCTAAATCAGTAAGGCTAGTTGCCCTAGGGGATTCATTAACAAAGGGTGTAGGGGATGAGTCCAATCAAGGTGGTTATGTAGGAAGAGTAACAGAAATGTTAGAGGAAGAAAAAGAAATCAAAGAGGTACATGTTGATAACTTTGGGATAAGAGGGCATAAAACGACAAATCTACAAAAAAGATTAAAAGAAGAGAATGTTGTTCAAGCTTTGAACCAAGCAGATGTTATTGTTATAACGATTGGTGGAAATGATATGATGAATGTAGTTCGTCAAAATATTTTTTCTTTAGACTTTGAGCCTTTTAGAAAAGAACAACTAAACTTTGAAAGAAGATTAGATGATATCTTCGCAACGATTCGTGCTCACAATTCAAATGCTCCAATCATATTTGTAGGACTTTATAATCCTTTTAAATTCATGTTGCCAAATTTACATGAGATTGATCAAATTATTGAGGAATGGAATAGCGTGTCTAAACAGATGATTACAAGCGATAAAAATAGTGTGTTTGTACCTGTAGATGATATTTTCTCATCGCAAAGCGATCAAAAGTTGCTTTCTAAGGATGAGTTTCATCCGAATGAGAGTGGGTATACTTTAATGGCAGACCGTATTTATCAAGCAATGACAGATGAGGATATGACAAAGAAGTTTGTTGGTAGAAATGAGTGATTTGATGAAAAAATGGAAAATGTTGTTTTTTGTACTTGCGGGGATAAATTTAATCTTTTTAATAGTTGTTTTCTCCTTATTATTAATGCCTGCTGATCAACCAAGAGAAAAGGAAAAAACTCAGCATATTGATGGACAAGAAATTGTTCCATTCTTAATTGGTACTGATAAAAGTACGTTAACGAAATTAGTGAATCATTATCTTGAACAGGAAACAGACCAAGAAAACTTAAAGTATTATGTAGAATTAGAGGATAAAGTAAATGTTTATGGTGTAATTCAAGCATTTAATAAAGACGTTGATATGAAATTAGTACTTGAGCCAATCGTAAAAGACGATGGAAACGTACAGTTGCTTGTGAATGAATTATCTATCGGACAGTTAAAACTACCGGTATCATATGTATTAAAGTATATGAGTACTTATTATGATCTACCTGAATATGTTGTCATTCATTCAAGTGATAAGTTAATTGATATCCATCTAGATCAATTAACATTAAAAAATGGGTTAAGTGCTCGTGCAGAGTCATTTAATCTTGAGGAAGATGATATTACTTTTACATTACATGTACCGTTACCATAAGGTCTAACAAATGTTAGACCTTTGCTTTTTAAAAAATTGGTCCAAATTACACTGCCGATAAAGGCTAGAATGATCATAATGAAACATGTATACTAAGAGAATAGATTGTCGAATTAAGGAAATGCTAGATTGTTAGAATGAAAGTCTCAACATTAAATAAGAGGCTCTGTTCCCTTATCTACTGGAGAGGAGGAGCGTAATGTTTTGTACAAACTGTGGGGCAAATATTTCAGTAAAGTCTGCAAATTATTGTTCTAATTGTGGAAAGAAGCTAGAAGAACAACTACATCCTTCTTCATATAAAAAGAAGAAAATACTTGTTTATATAACCCCGTTTCTAAGTTTACTACTTGTTACCTCAGGGCTTATTTTGACACATACTTATGAGTCAAAAGTAAATGCTACAGTTCTTAATTTTCAAGAAAAAGCTGAAAAGGCTGCTTTAGCTGGAGAATATGAGAAAGCACTATCCTTTCTAGAATCCGGTCTTTCATTTCGTCATACCTATGATGTAATGATAAAAGAAAAAGAAATAGTTGAATCCATTATTGACTTAAATCAAGATTTAAGTGATGTTGAACAAAAAATAATGAATGAACACTTTGAAGATGCACAAAAAGATCTTAACTTGATTAAAAGGCAAATTAATACAACTAGTTCACCATTATTTGTGAAACTATCCTATGAAATTGATCAAGTTGAAACGAGTGTTAAGGTCGGAACGATGAAAGAAGAAATAAATCAGCTTTCTACAATAGATGAATTAGCCGATAAGTTGTCAACTCTTTATTCAATGGAGGTTCAAGAAGCTTCTGAAATAAAGCAACAAATCTATATGAAAATGGTTAGTATTAGTGCATCTGTTGCTGAAAAGAATCTGGAACAAAAGCACTTTAATAAAGCTATAAATTCAGTTGAAGAAGCACTGCAATATGTTGTTAACAATGAGAAATTATTATCTTTAAAAGACCGTATTATTGAAGAAAAGACTGCATTTGAGGCAGCAGAGCAAGAGAGAATTAATAAGGCAATACAAGTTGCCAAAAAAGAAGAGCAGATGAACTCTACACAAGCTGTAGAACTAGTAGAAGTAAAGGCAAACGTTGATAAATATGGGGATGCCTATATTAAAGGCTCTGTTAAAAACAAAGGTACTGAAAGTGTTCACTCAATAGTAATTGAATTTCGGGTTTTAAATGGGAAAGGTTCAATACTTGAGGAAGGTAAGACAAATATTTTTCCTAACAAGTTGGAGCCTGGTCAATCTGGAAATTTTGAACATGTATCATATTCAACAAAAGAAAAGGTAAAGGTTGAGGTCACAAATATATCATGGCTTTTAGAAGAGAAGAAAGGATAATCTATGAAGAAAAGAATGATTAGCAGTATCTTAATATCCCTTCTCATATGGATTGCAGGCGGAATAGGCTTTTTTTATGTTAAAGAGTATACAGCAAAAAAAGTTTACTCTGAATCAACCATCTTAAATCAAAACAAAGATGTAAATGCGGTTCAACCACCACTAGAGATTAAAGAAATCATTCGGGAAGCTCAAAAGAAGGTTGTAATGGTTGAGTTAGAGGATGGAACAGTGGGTTCAGGCTTTCTCTATAATCATAAGGGGGATATCATAACAAACGCACATGTAATAAGTGGTGCGAAGCAGGTGAAAATCCGTACAACAGATGCAATGGGTTATGAAGGTGAAGTAATTGGGATTAGTACTGAAACCGATGTTGCTGTCGTAAGGGTTAACGGCTTAGAAAATGTTGAACCATTAAAACTGGCACCCAATACTTCGCTGGAATTAGGTGATGAAATTTTAGCCTTGGGAAGTCCTTTGGGCTTTCAGAACACTGTTACAACTGGAATAATTAGCGGGACCGACAGAGAATTGGACGTAGAACCGTATAAATATGATGATGTTTACCAAATATCTGCTCCGATTGCTCCAGGAAACAGTGGCGGCCCATTAATTGATAGGAGAACAGGAAGTGTTGTTGGAATCAACTCCGCAAGAATTGAACAAGGAAGCATCGGATTTAGCCTTCCAATAGGAACGGTCCTTCCATTAGTAAATAGCTGGTCAGAAACTCCAATGAAAAACTTACCTGTTGTAGAAGCGGTTGACGAAGTTGAAGAAATCGATGAAAATAAAATTATCGAAACAGCTGATTACCTTGTCAGTTATTTCATTGATAGTATAAATTATCAGGATTTTGTAACAGCTTATTCATTACTGGGAAGTAACTGGCAAACAAATATTGATTATCAATCATTTAGAAATGAATATTTGAATATTATTTCAATAAGGGTTGATGAGCTTAAAACAACAAAGATTGAAGACAAGGTACTTGTAGAAACAGTTTTAACGGTTACCGAACAAACAGACCATGGACATAAAAGCACTTCTAAAAAGATGAACTATATGGTAGCTTATGAAAATGACCAAGCCAAAATTATTTCTGAAGATCAGCATGAATAGTCAGAGTATAAATATATAAAGGTAAGAGTATTAAGATGGGGGTTCAATGAATGAAAAATAAATTTATGATCTTTGCGCTTGCTGCAATTCTTGTTTCATTCATTTTTGGCGGGATAGCATGGCAGAAGCTTGCTGCGGATAATATGGATGAAGTATATTTGAATCTTGCGTACAGTACAATGTGTCTAAGTGTTGCTTTTTATTTATGGCATATAAAAGATGAAAAATCTAAATCATAAAAATGAAAACTGAGAGGGTATCAACCTCTCAGTTTTTCTATTTAATTAAGATCCTTCTTCTTCCGTTTCAGCTTCTTCTGGACTTTCTTCCTCAGTTCCTTCTTCTGTTTCTTCTACATTTGTTTCTTCCTGTTCAGTATCATCTGTGTTGTTACATGCAGCCATTAAAAATACAGCAAGTAATGATGCTCCAACTTTTAACAATAAGCTCTTATTCATTTTAATTCCTCCCATGTAACGAATAGTGTTTACTTAGAACCCGGCTGGTTCAATCTAATAATAATAGAAAATGAATGAGTGTATACTGATTTTACAAAAACTGTATTTTGCAATAGAAAAGTGCAGAAAAATGCAAAGAAAAGTACAGAGGTTTGTCACCCGAATTACTTTTCTTTATTTTCTTTTAGATAATGCATTCGTTAAGCGATAACTCTCTCCTTGATACGAGATGATATGTGCATGATGAATCAACCGGTCTACCAATGCTGCGGTCAACCTAGAGTCTGTGAATATCCTGTTCCATTGACTGAACTCTAAATTTGACGTGATTATTAAACTTTTTTGCTCGTAGAATTCAGAGATAAGTTGGAAGAGAAGCTCAGATCCCTCTTTACTAAACGGCAGGTAGCCCATTTCATCTAGGA
>NZ_JAEK01000059.1 GCF_000518865.1 Bacillus sp. J37
AAGGTGTTCATTACACCAACCCTTTATTTCAAAAGAAAGTAAAGGAATTAGGCATTACCCAATCAATGTCACGGAGAGGTAACTGTTGGGATAATGCCCCAATGGAATCATTTTTTGGGCACTTTAAGGATGAAGTGGAATATAAAGGTTGTAAGAGTTTAGGAGAATTAAAGCACGTGGTGAATGCTTATATGAAGGAATATAATCATCACCGATATCAATGGGGATTAAACAAGATGACTCCAGATCAATACCGAAGTCATCTGTTGGCAGCATAAGTCCCTTTATTAAACTGTCCATTTTATAGGTTATAGTTCACTGTCCCTCTGTCCCTAAACAAACCCAAAAGCTCTTTTGCATGATGTACTTCATGGTCTGGCTTAAAGGGGGCATTTTCAGGTAATGCTCTTTTTCGGTGGTTCATCCAGATTGCCTGCCAGCCGACTTGTTTTGCTCCGATAATATCTTTTTCAAAAGAGTCTCCGATATAGACTGTTTTGGTTTTATCTAGCCCTAGTTTTTCTTCCATGATTTCAAAGATCTCTCGTTTTGGTTTTGCGTATCCGTGCGTGCCGGAAATAAAGATGTTTTCTGCGGGAATCCACTTTGTAAGTTTTAACTGCTCAATCTTTTTCGCTTGGTGCTTTTCCTCTCCATTTGTCAGGATTGCCAGCTGCTTTCCTTCCTTGTGAAGAGCTTCTAGTAATTCTTCAATTTCATCAAATAAGATGATTTTCTGTTGTTCCTCCATATAAAGGTGATGAAATGCTTCGGCTTTTTCTATATCTATTGGGATATTAAAATCGTTACATGCATTAATAATTCGTCCAGTTTGCCATTCAAACTGGGTGATTTCACCTGCTTCACTTTGATCAAACAGGATTTCGCTATGCTTTCTACTTACTCTATAAATTTGATCAATCTCTTTATCTGTAAACGTTCCTTCAAACATTTTTCTAAATGTCTGATGAAAGGATCGTGCTTGGTCATATAGTGTGTCATCTACGTCGAAAATGATTGTGTCCATATTTGATACCCTCCTTATCCTCTACTCTCATCATAACACGAATCATAGGGGTGAATTTATATGAACGAATAAAGAGCCAACAGGTATTGTTGACTCTAGATAACTTCTTTCATTTATCAAATTTAACAAACAAGAATACAATGAATAGGTAAAAAAGCAGTAAACCTGGAATAACAAATAAAGCTTGCGTTTCACCATCTATGAGCATAGCACATTCATCCTAGTTTTTTTGCTTATTATTCCCAAAGCACAATTCTAAAATGTAGACATTGCTAAAAATCTGTAAGAAGAACTTCTCTTTTTTTAGCTGCTTCTTTTAAAAGTGCTAATTCAAATTTCATTGTATGATAACTGTTTACTGTTTCTGTTTAAGCGCATAAAAAAACAGTTCCCTCGCATAGAACCGTATTCTTCATTCATTTTATTGGATGATTTCTGGTGGGGATCCTGATTCACCTAAAGGTATGTGATAAAGGTAAGAGCTAAAATGAGAACGGTAAAAAAGATCACTATATAAGATTTAATTACGTTAAAGATTAGATCAACTAACTTATTAATACTGAATTTTTATTTCCTCCAGTGGTGTAGTCTCATTGACCAGATTCCGTGAAGAATTTTGACTTGGAGTCTGTCCTGTGAATCCTGATAACCGTTACTTGATAACCCAGTAACCGGGGAACTTTCACTTTATTTGAAGGTTTATCCCATGTATAATAAGAATATAATAAAAAAGAGAAGTGCGCTAACACTTCTCCCTGCAACCTCTACCGTCAGGGTGGTGGTTGTCAAAGTTGATTTATTTCTTTTGAGAACCACCCTTTTGCTTCCTACGGCGCGGGGTGGTTTTCTTGTTGTTTTCTAACATGTTTTTCCGAAAGAAATATGCACTAATTTCCCGCACAATTCCCTTCAGAACTTCTCGTAGAAATTCAAGAAATGTTTCCATAATTATCACCTCCTTTCCTCCAAAAAACAGAAAGAAGAGCGACAACCAACCACCCTCACAATATATAGTTGCAATCTAATCTTATCATAATCTATCTATTCAAAAATCTATCCACCTTCGACAAATTTCGATTGATCCTTTTGATAATATTTTTGAGTGAGTGGGACAAGGAACCTGTCCCCCTGCCCCACTCCCGACCAAGAAGAAGCGATCCCTTTCCCTATTTTAACTCCTCAACCAACTGAGTTAGTAATTTAGCATTTTCTTTTGTTATTGATTTCCCGCTTTGGGCTGATAGTTGGTTTGTGTATGCTTTTAGTTTTCCTTCGGTGGAGTTTTGGTTTCCTTTTTCTGCTGATTGTTTTGCAGATGTTAGTTTTGTTGTTAGGGAGTTGGCGATTCCTTCATTTGTAACAAAGGTTTGTGTTAGTCGGCCTAGGCTTTCGAAGTCTACGGTTACTGTGAAGGTATGTTCAACTTCGGCTTTATTTCCGGCTTTGTCTGTGGCTGAAGCGGAAATTTTGTTTTCGCCTATTTTGAACGTGTAAGCAGGTCCTTCAACTTTTTGACAGTTTGCTTCTTCAACCCCTGATAATTCGTCAGTCGCCTCACAAGTGATTGAGATAGTGGCATCGACTGTATATTCTTCATTAGCTGAAAACTCAATCACAGGAGCTTTTGTATCTAGTGTAATCTGCTGATGATAGGTATCACTTATGTTTCCTGAGCCGTCTTTGTATTGAATATATACTGTTTTTTCTCCGTCACCACTAGGCAATTCCATGTTTTTAGATGTTGTATAGTTTTCCCAGTCAGTCCAGTTTTCTGAATCTGTTGAGATTCTGAATCGGGTTACTTCGCTTGCGTCATCTTCAGCGTTAAGACTAAGGCTGACGTTTCGATTATTTGTATATTCTGCACCTTCATTGATTGAAAAGTCTCCAGTTGGTGCTGTTGTATCTTTTGGTTCCTCTTCGACGATCATTATCCAACTAATTTGCGGGTCTGGTGCGTTTGTATTGCGAACTGTTACATCCAATAGTCCATCAGTAATCTCAACATCATAACCAAGAACATCATAGGAATCTGTGAATGTATAGTTCTCTGTTCTGACTTCGTCGTTTATGAGGATGTTTGCTTTTCTTGAGCCTTTTGTCGATGAATACCAGCGATCATAAAGGCCTGTGTATACCGTATATTTCCCGTTTTCTAGTTGGAACTTATAGGTAAGGTCTTTACCGTTGCCGCCAATAAGGTATCGTAATGCGGAGAAGAGATCATCTCCTTCACCGCCGGCAGGTGCTGATATATCTCCAACATAGCCCCATGTTTGGCCTTTGCCTGGTTCATACATCTGGTCGATCGTTTCTTTATTCACGAGTGTATCCTGCATATAGGATGACCATGTTACATAATCCTTTGTTTTAGCTCCTCCGGCATGGACAAAATATTTCACATTGTCAGGTATCACCACAATTTCTGCTCGAATGACTTTGTTTGCGACTTCAGGAAGTGTTCCTTCAACCACTACTGTACCAGGCTTCGAAAAATCGTCCGCGTTTATCTCCCATGTAACCGGTGTATCCATTTGCTTACCGGAATACGTCACATTAATCTCATTTGGAAGGCTTGGTACTTCATTTAGTGATACTTTTTCAGGTAATTCGGTGTTAATGGTTACTCTGCCCATTCGATTTAACGTATCCAAATTCCACTCATCATACCATTGTAAGATGATTTCATCTTCATCTCCAAATTCAATTGGAAGCCAGATGTATCTTGAGTTTGCTAGGTCATTTTTGTTCCAGCGGTCACCCATATAAATATATTTACCATTCTCACGATCAACTGGGATGACGTACGTACTTTGTGACCCAAATGTTGTCGAGGCTCCATCTCCAACTGACGGATCACCCATTGGCTTCCATTCTCCTAAAACAGAGTCAGCAACATGGTATCTTGCCGGGTTTGGGTCCCATCCTGTTGCACCAGATGTGATTAAATAGTATTTCCCTTCATATTTGAACATAGCCGGTGCTTCACGGTGTCCATCGTAAATGGCGCGCGTAAAGTCTTTTCCATATTCTTCACCGGCAATTGCCGTATACTCTTCATTTAGTTTTGAAATATACAATGAATAATTTTCTTCACTCGAATAAATGATATAGGCTGTACCATCATCATCCACAAATAAGTTCATATCGCGGGCCATTCCTGTGTTTTGGACCTTGTAAGGGAATCCTTCAGGCACTTTGTTTAAGCGATTGCTTTCTAAAAATTCAAAAGGTCCTGTCGGTGAATCACTGATCGCCACACCGGCTTTTGCTTTTGCATAGTTCGCATCAGAACCTTGATAAGGTCCGTCTACATGCAGCCATAATACATACTTATCTGTTTTCTCGTTATAAATGACCTTTGGTCGCTCTAAAATACCTCGTGCTGTATTAATATCACTGAAAATAACATCCTTTTCTTCAGCTGATCTATTTTTATATAACTCTTTAAAATATGGATCTGTATCTAAATCTTCACGGGTTTCAACCGCACGCATGACAACGCCTTCATCTTTCCAATTATATAAATCCTTTGATGAATAGGCATGAACACCTGTGGCAGGAAGATAGCCATTTGTTTTATCTTCTCCATACCAGTAGTAGGTTTCAGTTTTCTCATCATACATCATGCCGCCGCCATGAGCCTGAATGATATTCCCATTCGTATCCAGCCAAGGCTGCCCTGGTTTAAATGAATTATTTGGCGTGTTAACCATCAGTCCAGCGATCCCGTCATTTAATTGTTTAATAGCCGTTCGAATCTTTTCCTGGACTGCTTTTGTTGCTACATCTAATCCATTTTCATTGATATCTTGAATCAGTGCTTCCGCTTTCGTAATGGCAGTGTTTAACTCTTCAATTCCTTTCGGATAGTAAACATCCGTCTTTTCCGCTTCTATTTTTGCCTCGGCCATTTTGGCTTCTAAGTCAGACACTGGAATCACCACATACTTTTTTATCATAATATAATTCACTAATGGATCATTATAGTTCGTTAAAGCAGCTGAAGCTGGCCCCTGAATTTTAAGATCTAATTCACCATCTGTCACTTCGAGTTGGTGATACGTGAATTCTTTTTCTTCACTGTAACTGCCAATCTCATAATCACCTTGAGACAGGTTTTGTCCCTCACCGATCATATTGACGCTTCTTCCACTCCATGGGTTTTTAAATCCTACTAAAATATCATACTCGCCATCTGGTAACTCAAACTTGTATTCAATCGCTTTATCACGTGTTTGAGGACCGTTGTAATAACGTAATGTCGTCTTTTTATCTGTTTCATTTCCATCAATTACCGAAGTAGACGTTGTTTGCGTTACTAATCCCCACTTCTTCCCTGTCTTTGCGTCTACATCGTAGGGTTGTTCTGTTTTACTTGAATAAAGACCCATTTTGTCTGTACCTTCAACACTGTCAGGTGTTTTATCACCTGCATTGACAAAATAAAGGATGTAGTCATTATTTTTTAGTTCTTCGTCTGTAAAATCGTCTTCACTTTCTGCTGCGGAAGCTGGTGTCATCGAAAAATGGGTTCCTAAGATAATGGCTAGTGTTAAAAGAAGACAAACGATTTTTCGCATGTTGGACAAACTGATTCCTCCTTACATTTTTTTGTTAGGTTTGAAATGAAACATAAACATTGAGAACAGCTTTAGCCTGAGAAGTAAGTAAATAAGAATTCCTAGGATGTTGGGATCTGGAGGTATGTAAGATGGTTGCGAAAAAGTATTAGGTAGAGGGGAAAGAGTAAATACGTTATGCGATAATTTTGCAACCGCTTTCAATATAAAGCCTGCACAGTATTTTTGTCAATACTAATTGTTTCAATGTATAGGAATATCCTACGATTGGACTGTTTATTATGTTTGATTAGATTATGATTAGGATAAATGGGGGAGTTATTCAGATTTAAGTAGTGAACTAAGAGGGCTAAGCTGTTGGTTGCAATCGGTTTCAAAATACTGATAAATGTTTTGACTAGGACATGAACAAGTGGGACAGGGAACCTGTCCCCTTGTCCCTACTTGATGATTCCCTTTGTTACCTTCAAGCTTGGGTATTCCTTCATAATCTTTGGTAATTGATCCATTGTGAATTGGTGGCTTAGTAAGGGTTTGATTTGAATTTTTCCTTGTTGAACTAGTGATATGGCTAGGTCATGGGTGTGCGGATTGATGAATGAGCCTTTTATTGTTAGTTCTTTTGAGAAAATGTCGAATGGTTGAATTTCGATTTTTGTGTCTGGAGATGAGACACCGAATAATAACACTGTTCCGCCCTTTTTCGCCATTTTCACTGCTTGCGTCATGCTTTCTTTGCGGCCGACACACTCGATGACAACGTCAAATCCATCTTTATTACGTTCTAGTTCCTCAGGGCTTACAGCTTTTGTTGCTCCTAATTGGATCGCTAACTCATGCTTTGTCACATCAGGCTCACTAACGATAAGTGGAGATGCGCCGTACATTTTTGCTACTTGCAGCATCATTAAGCCAATATATCCGCCGCCAATAATAAGGACTGATGCGCCCGGCCAGACTTTAATTTGATTAAATCCATGAAGAACACAGCCTAGTGGTTCAATCATAGCCCCTTCTTCATAAGATAGTTCATCAGGCAGTGTGTAACAATTTGCGGCAGGAACGGCACAGTATTCACCCATTCCTCCATTTCTTGTTACTCCGATTGCCTGCAGGTTATCGCAAAGATGGACACGATTTCCTCTACAGTAGTCACATGTCCCACAATACATATTAGGATTAATGGAAACTCTGTTCCCTACCGTAAACTGTGTGACGTTTTTGCCTACTTGGACCACTTCACCGGATAATTCATGTCCTAGAACGATTGGAAACTGAACCTCTGCTGACCCTGGTTGGCCATGGTAAATATGTTGGTCTGTTCCACAAGCTTTTACCTTTACGATCACTTCATGATCTAATGGAGCAGGAAGAGGCAGTTCCTGTATCTCCATGTTCATTTTGTCTGTTAAAACCGCTGCTTTCATTTTCTTCTCCCCTCCTCTTTTGAGTTCATTGCAGAAACCGTTAATTCTTCCAGGTTTACCTTTTCATTCTCAAGATGTCCTATTTGAATGGTTTTGCTTTCACCAGGTAATAAGTCAAAATAGTTATCACTGAATGAAATCTTTTCAGCTGGAATCTCTACCTTTACCATTCTAGCAAAATGGTCTGTACGAACTGTGACAGTTTGATTCTCTTGATTTACTTCTACTTGAATCTCACATTCTGGCAAGGATAAATCTTTGTAATCTCTTAAGTAAGATATATCACGTTGAGCCTTATCTTGTTTAGAAGCAAGACTGATGAAAACATCATGAGCAGAATATCCCTGTAACAGCTCTTCTTCTGTAAAGGTTGCGACTTTAGTCGATACATTTTCACCAACTTCAACAGATAGTGATTTGCTAAATATCTCTTCACCTTTAAATGTGGTGATTTTCAGTTCCAATGTATCGGTGTATGTCTCTACTCGATCGTTCACAACCCAAACGTTTAGAGCTTTTCCGGCATCATGATCGATTGATAATAATAAAGGATGGAAAAACTTCTTGGCATAATAGAATGATGCCTTTGGAAGCAGATAGTAATCGATCATCGACCAGCTTGTGCCAGGCCAGCAATCATTTAATTGCCATACGAGAGCACCGCTTGTCATAGGCTTGTTTCGACGATAATGCTCAATTCCATATTTAAGCCCTTCTGCTTGTGTAAGCATGGAGTAATTCATATACTCTTCAATATTCGTTGGAATACCTGTATATCCTTCCATTAGTAATATTCCCTTTTGGTGGTGATAGTCTTTATTTCGATACGACATTTCATCACTGCCCCAATAGAATGTACCTTCCGGAAGATTATTTTCTAATGTATAACGATTTGCCGATGCATGCATGCCAAATTCACTGCTGAATCGCGTGTAGTCTTTTTTGTAATTTTTAAACGAAACACCTTCAACACTATAATTTTGTCCCAAGTTTTCGCCAAATTGACGCGGCTCGACATTCCCGTGCCATACTTGCCAATTGTGACGATCTCCTTCTTCTTCTGAATCATGATCATTACCGCCAAATGGAGAGCTTGGCCAATAGAGGCGGCTTGTGTCTAATTCTTCAAGCAGACCTGGAATGAGTTCATGATAAATTTTCTCCCCATAAAACGGAGTGTTAATGTTTCCTGCTGAAAATTCCACTTCATAGAGCCAGTCATTTTCATTATTGCCACACCAGATGGCGATACAGGGGTGATTTCGTAATGTTTTGATTGTGACTTCAATTTCTTCCCGCACATTTTCCATATAGTTTTTGTTGTAATCCGGATATAGGGCACACGCAAACATGAAGTCCTGCCAAACAAGAATTCCTAGGCGATTACACTCATTATAGAAAATCTCTCTTTCGTAAATGCCTCCACCCCAGACCCGCATCATATTCATATGCGCTTCTTTTGCCTGGTTTAAAAGCTGGCTATACCTTACATCAGGTGTTGGGCCGATAAAGCTATCAATCGGAATCCAGTTTGCCCCTTTAGCAAAAATCTCCACACCATTTAACACAAAGGTGAATCTTGCATGTCCATCTTGACCTCGCTGCATAACCTCTATTGTACGGATTCCAATATCAGATGTATGAGAATCAATTTCTTCTTCATGACAAAGTAAGCGAATGTGTACGTTGTATAAATGAGGCGTACCTAAATCATGTGTCCACCAGAGAGTTGGATTGTCCATTTCAATCACGAAATGCGTGTGGTTTCTCTCAATCTTTTCTTTTTTAACATAATGTTGAATGCCATCTGTTAAAATCATTTCAACATATAAATCTTTATTTCTCGTAAAAGCTTTTGTATCTACATCCACTTGTACAAGCGCTTTATCATCTTCAATAGATAGAGTTCTTGCAAACACACTATCAATTTTTGCTATTTTCCGTTTTTCCAACCTAACATCTTTCCAAATTCCAACTGTTAATATTTGTGGTCCCCAATCCCAACCAAAATGAGACTGTGCTTTACGAGCCCAAATACGGTCCTTGCCAAAGCCTGCCCAGTAATTTTTCTCTTTTTCCTTAAGACGTTCAGAAACAGGATCAAATTTGACAGCAATGATATTTTTACCCTCTGTTACTTCTCTTGTCACTTCAAAGGTATGTGGAATAAACATATTTTCAGTTGAACCAATTTCCACACCATTCAGATAGATCGTTGCAAACGTATCCAATCCTTCAAACGTTAATTCTAAGCGCTCATTTTCCATGAGGTCTTGTTTAGAATAGTGAAATTCACTTCGATACCACCAAATTTTCTCTGACACCCATTTTGATTTCAGGTCATTATGACCGAAAAATGGATGTTCAATCATCTTCTTGTCAATCAAAGTTGAATGAACATCCCCCGGTACTTTTGCTGTCATCCAAAAGTGATCAATATAATCAGGGGCAGCAACACTTAAATCCCTTACCTCCCCAATGTCAAAATGCTGTATTTTCCAGTTCTGGTTGAGTTTCATTTTGTTCATCCTTCCTTACTCACTATGTGATCCACCTTTAAACGTTCGGTAATCCGTTGGTGTCATGCCTGTTTTCTTCCGGAAAACTTGTACAAAATATTTATATTCTTTGTATCCTACCTCTTTTGCGATTTCGAAAATTCGATCAGAGGTGTCGGCTAGTAATTGTTTTGCTTTTTCAATTCTTAAGTCATTTAAATAATCATTAAATGATACGCCAAGCTCTTTTTTAAAAATCATACTAAAATAATTCGGCGTAATATGAATTTCATTTGCAACCTCTGATGCTTTTAAGTCACGATGGAAATGTTCCAAAATATATTCCTCGGCTTTTTCTACACTCCAGCTTTTTTTACCCATATTTTCTTTAATCAGAAGCTCCATCCACATCGTTAAATCTTCGAGCATGAGTTGCTTCACTCTTTTCATCGAATTCGTAAAGTGAAGATCAAACGTTTCGTTGACATGATAGGTAATGTCTTCTAAAGAAGCCGTTGTTAAAATATCCTGTAGTCTCTGTTCGATTGTCTTGTTCAACTCTTGACATACTTCAACGATTTCCATGAGGTTGTAATCTTCGGTTTCCATCTGGTCAAAAAGCTTCTCCAAATCAACTACTAGTTGCTGGGAATCTCGTCGAAAAAGCGTTTCATATAGATGAAGATATTTTAGTTTTGAATCGTTCTTTTTTACATTTGAATCATTTAATAGTGAATATAGTTGGATCTGATTATTGTCCTTGCCTCTTTTTACGAGCGCCTCGTACGCATGATGATAGGCTTGTTTTACATCTTGAATATCCTCAAAAATATCCGATAGACCGAAAAATAACCTTGTCGGCTCGTTCCATCCTGAAAGAGTATTCGTTACCAATTGTTTCAATGTATTCTCTGTAAAGGCTTGTTGAGAAAAGACAAGCGTCATTTGTAGATTCGGGTGTGTCAAAAAAGAGATCGCCCTATAAAAGGGGGTATTCATCGCTTCTTGAACCATTGTATTCCAGTTATCTCTTATTTCATCAAGCTCAGTACGACTACGCGTTTCATGTAATGTGGCATAATCTTCAAGCTCACTTACAACAACACAAAAATGCTTACCTGTAAAAAGATGATGTGTTTCCGGCTGAATATGCGGATTAAAGATAAACTGCCTAACACCTTCCTGCATCTGTTCTTCTTCCACTTTTGCCTGCATTTCTCTTTCATCATTGATTTCTTCCGATAGCTTCCTAACCTTTGAGATCAATTCTTCAATATCCACCGGCTTTAATAAATAATCTTTGACACGAAATCGAATGGCTTCTCTTGCATAGTGAAAATCATCATATCCACTAATAATGATGACTCGAATATGAGGCATTTGTTCATGTATTGTTTTTGCAAGCTGAATTCCATCCATTTCAGGCATTCTGACATCTGTTAAAACAATATCAACTCTTTGTTTCTCAAGAATCTCCAATGCCTGTTTTCCGTCAGATGCCTCTCCGATCACTTCAATTCCATGAGAGTCCCAAGGGATGGTCATCCGTAATCCTTGACTAATAATAGGTTCATCATCAACAATGAGCATTTTGATCTTCATGACATCACCTATGCTTTCTATAACGAAGTAGATCGTTTTCTTCAACAAGTAGCGGAAGCCTAACCCTTACCCATGTACCGGGTTGTTCAGGCTCAAGGAAAGTAAGCCCATAGCCGCTACCAAATAACGTTATTAATCGATCATTTACGTTTGATAAGGCAAATCCTGTTTTATCCTGATTCGAATCTCCCAACATATAGTTGTTCATCATCGGGATATTCACGCCAACCCCATTATCTTTTATATCAATCATGACATCATTTTCTTCAGCGAAAGATGTAATTTCAATGATCCCTACATCTTTTTTGCCTTTAAATCCATGGAGAATACTATTTTCGACCAATGGTTGAAGAATCTGCTTCAACACAAGAACATCCTTGATATGTTGATCAAGTTCGATCGAATATGTTAACCGAGGCCCTAGTCTTTTTTTCTGAAGTTCCAGATAACTTTCTACATATAAGAGTTCTTGTTGTAGTGGAATCCATAGTTTCCCTTTGCTCAAGCTAATACGAAACATTTTTGAAAGAAGCTCAATTAAGCGACTCGTTTCTAAAGCATTTTCGATTCTCGCTGACCACCGGATCATATCCAGCGTATTATATAAGAAATGTGGATTGATTTGATTTTGCAGGGCTGTTAATTCTGATTCGCGCTGTTTTATCTCTAATCGATATTTTGTATTGATTAAATACTGGATTTGCTCAACCATCTTATTAAAGCGGTATTTAAGCTTTCCAATCTCATCTTGATTTGTTACCTTAACAAAAACAGAGAAGTTTCCTTCCTCCACCTGTTTTGTCTTCTTAGTTAAATCTAAAATCGGATTAATAATTGAATAGTAAAATCCGATTATGGCGATGATGCCAAGAACAAAAGCCACAATAAGGAAAAGAAAGATGGCGTTACTGACTCCCCGCAATTCCTTAAGAATGGTTTGTTCATCGATTATGGTGACAAGTCTCCAGCCATTACTCTCAATTTCTGTTGTTGAAACGAGATGTTCCTCACCATTTGTTGAATAATAAAAGCTTTTTTCAGGGTTTTCATTTATTTCCTGAAGCAGTTCCTCGTCAGGATATTTTTCACCAAACCATTTCTTATTTTGATGAAGGACAACTTGACCATCTCCATTCAAAATAAAGGTGGATCCCTGTTCCTTTGTCACACCTGTATTAAGCATGTCTGTTAATGTCTTTTCATTGACCCGAATGGTTACGGAACCTATCTTTTTATTGATATTGTTGATATCATTTATGACCCGGGACATGGAAATGACATTTACTTCACCTTCCCAGTAACTATAGATGGGATAGGCATAACTCCAGGTTATTTTTCCTGCACCTTTTTCCGCCCGGTTCATCCATCTATCCTCATTCGCTTTTATCGGATCTCCCAAATAAAGCTCGTTTCCATTGATCCCTTTTACCGTGATGGAATTAATATGATTTTTAGACATAAGGTGAAAGAGAAAAAAACCTTTCAAATCTTCTTCAAGTTCCTTATACCCCAGTTGATCATCCGTTGCAGATGTGTCTGCTAAAAAGCTCCTAAATTCGTCACTAAAAATCATATAGGTCGAGATATCATCAATGTTCTGAATCATATTATTGATACTGGTCTGAACGGTATTTAAATTTCTCTCTGTATAGTCAAATGCCTGCTCTTTCAGGACCTTATTCATTTCAACAAGAATCAGAGTTCCAAGGGTTACAATTGGAAGGACGACAACCATTGTGAAAATTAAGATAGATTTCACTTTTAAACTTAAGTCCTTAAATGGACGAATTTTCTTCACATTAACACGACCTTTTTCGTTCAACTAAGCAGTTTTGCCGTCAATCCAACTGTTCGATTCTTTACCCTTTAACCGCACCTGCTGTCATACCTTTTACAATATGTTTCTCCAATAGTACATAAAGTAAAATAGTTGGAATAATGACCATCGTTAAACCGGCCATTTGTCCAGTATAGTTTGTATTATACTGACCTGCAAAGTTTGCCAATCCAAGTGGAATCGTTTTAAGTGATTCATCATTTATTAGCACTAAGGCAAACGAGAACTCATTCCAGCAATGAATAAAATTCAAAATGGTCACTGTCGCAATCGCTGGTCGGGACATCGGAAGAATAATAGACCAGAATATGCGGAAGATGCCACAGCCATCCATAATAGCTGACTCTTCAATATCTTTTGGAAATGCCTTCATAAAACTTGTTAAAATAAAAATCGTCAAAGGTAAATTAAAGGCAACATACGGAAATAGCAATGTCCATCCTGTATTTAATAACCCTAAGTTGTTCATTAAGATAAACATAGGGACTAGTGTTGCGTGAATCGGAATAATCATTCCAAATATAAAGAGAACATATACTAGTTTGTTCATTTTAAATGTAAATCTTGCAAGAAAGTATGACGCCAAGGCCCCGAATAAAACGGTCACAACAACGGAGATAACCGCAACAAAAATACTGTTAAAGAAATAGGTTCCTAAATTCGCTGTTTGCCAAGCATCAATATAGTTATCCCACCTCCATGTATCAGGAAGGAAAAAAGGATCTAATGAGAACTCCTGCTGACTTTTAAACGAGTTTATGACCATCCAAACAATCGGGTAGACATTGATTAAGCTGAAAATAATCAATGATAGATAGATGATAGGGTTTTTGATCAGCTTTTTTATATTGAAACCTTTTGTCGTATCTACTTTACTACTTATGTTTCGTTCATGTTCAGATACTACTTGATTTTCCATAAGGCTCACCCCTTACTTTGATTTTCTTTGTAATAGTAATCTTGAAATCCAAATTAATAATAAACTAAAGACGAAAATGTATAATGAGACTGCACTTCCATACCCGTATTTCATGGAAGAGAATGTTTTTTCATACATGTAAATAGCCATTACTTCTGTTGAATGGGCAGGACCGCCATTTGTCATGACATAGATTAGGTCAAACGTTCTTAAACTTCCACTAATACATAAAATCACGGCAATAAGAATGGAATCCCAAATCATTGGAATGGTGATAAATATTGTTCGCTTCCAACCAGAAGCCCCATCAATTTCTGCAGCCTCTAATACTTCACCAGGTACATTTTGTAATGCTGCAAGAAAGATAATGAAGTATAATCCAACGAACTGCCAGATGATGGTGACACACACTGAAATCATTGCCCATTTAGGATCACCGAGCCAGTTCTGTGTTAAGCCGCCAAGTCCAATTCCCTCTAAGAAACGGTTAATAAACCCAATTTCCGAGTTATAAAACATATTCCATGTTAATGAAATAACAACCGTTGAGATCACAACAGGCATGAATCCAATCGTACGAAACAGCTTGGCCCCTTTTACTTTTCTATTTAATAAAAGAGCAAGCACTAACGCAATCGGAATTTGTCCGAAAACAGAAGCAAGCACGACATAAATATTATTTTTCACTGCTTTCCAAAAGATTGGGTCTTTGGCAATATCAATAAAGTTTTGTAAACCCACGAACTCCATAGGTCCAAAACCATTCCACTCCATAAACGAGTAATAGATTGAGATGACAATCGGAATAATACTAAAAGTAAGATAGATGATAAGCGCGGGGATGAGTCCGATGAAGATGGCTAATTTGTTTCTTTGTAAGATATGCATTTCTTTTCCTCCTTTATAAGAAGAATCAAGGATATGACTCCTTGATTCTAATTATTGTTGCATTCCTTTATTCCACAGCAGCTTGCATATCTTTTGCTACTTGTTCAGGTGTAGATTGTCCAATTGAAATTGCTTGTAGTCCATTGTTAATAATGTCTGTGAGTTCAGCTGGTAATACAGCATCATATACAGGTGAAATACCTTCGTTTGTTAAGTCAACGACTTCTTTGAATAAGTCACTAGTATCTTCCGGTACTTCTACATCTGCAGGGACAAGTGTACCAACACCCATTAAGTTTTGATACGTTTCTTCAGAGTATAAAAACTTGAAGAATGTTGTCGCAGCTTCTTTTTTCTCATCAGAAAGCTCACTATTCAGAGCAATTCCCCATCCAGTTACACCAGATACGTTTCCTGGTTCACCTTTTCCGCCTTCAACAGCAGGGAACTTTGCCACCCCGATATTTTTTCCTTCAGGCGCACTACTAATTAAACCGCTTAATGCCCATGTACCATTGACAAACATCGCGGATTTTCCTTGTAGGAAATAATCGCTAGCCTGGTTATCATCAATACTATTTGCATCACTATTAAATGCTTTTAATTCTGCTAATTCTGCCATGATTCCAAGTGCATCAACAAATTCTTTGTCTGTAAATTTCTTTTCACCAGCAAGCACCTGCTCCAAGAATTCACTTCCAGTTACACGATCTCCGATTGTAGACATGTAAACGGATTGCAGAGGCCATTTCGCTTTGTTACCTAAAGCAATTGGGTTAACATCCTCTTTTGCCAATTTTTCTACAAGGACTTTTAAGTCTTCATATGTTGTCGGGAATTCGTCGAATCCAGCTTTAGCCACCATATCTTTGTCATAGTAGATAATGCTTGTAAATACTTTGTTTCCCGGAATCGCATATTGTTTTCCGTCAATTGCATAATCTGCAAGGATATCGGAAGGAATCATTGTATCTTTCCATTCACCTGCAATATCGTCAATCGGCATTAACACGCCACCTTCAACCAGCGGACGTAATTCAGCGCCAGGCCATGCTTGGATAAGATCCGGTAATTGCTTACCAGCTGCTTGCGTTTTTAACTTTGTCTTATATTGATCAGGTGGAATTGATTCCATTTTTAATGTAATTTCCGGATGTTCCTTTTGAAATGCTTCCACTCTTTCTAACATGACATCATTTTCCGGGCTATCTTCAGACCAGGAATTCCAGAAACTTAACTCAACAGAACCATCTTTACTTCCACTGCTCTTTTCGTTATTGCCGCAAGCTGCTAAAAGCAGAACGGACATGATCACCGTAAGTGCAATTGCTTTACTCATCATTTTCTTCAACATGTGGATCCCCCTTATTCTCTTGAAGTAAACGCTTACCTAATTACACTCTTAATTATAGAGGATTGAGTTCGTATTAAAATCCGTAAAAATTAAGATAATATCCAAAAAATATAAATAAGCGCTTTCATATAATCAATAATCTGATATATAGAAAACAAACTCGAAAAAACCCTACTAAACAGACAACCTGTTTAATAGGGTTTCCTAAAAGGTCGATTACACACCAAGTGCTCGATAAATCTCTTCAATATGAATCTCTGCTAGAGCCATCACATTGTCTGCTCCACCATAATAGATTTTTACGATATCATCCTCAAATAACACACCACACGTAAAGACAACATTCCCGAAAAATCCTTCTACTTCATATTTAGCTTCCGGCGATAGGATTGGTTCTGCTGTTTTTGCAAGGATTTTATTAGGATCCTCGCTATCCAACAACACAGCTCCTAATGTATACCGATGGTCACGGTCTGCACCATGATAGATTTCAATCCACCCTTTTTCTGTTTTAAACGGCACTGCTCCTCCACCAATCTTGAGAGACTGCCATCCTTCTTCTACACCCATAAGGAATTTATGTTCTCCCCAATGAATGAAGTTAGGTGAAGTAGCTGTCCACATTTCTCCACGTCCAATTTGTTTTGGCACAGGTCGTTGAAGGGCAAAATAATTTCCATTTATTTTCTCCGGGAAGATTGTGACATCACGATTTTCCGTTGTGAAAATAATTCCCAGACTTTCAACTGATTGAAAGTCATTTGTTTTTGCCAGAGCGGTTGTGATTCCTTTATCGGATACAGCTGTATAATTAATATAGTACGTACCATCTATGAACGTAATACGCGGATCTTCTGCACCGAACGCCTCATAGCGATTATTCGGGAAGATAAACGGTTCATCTTCTACGATAAAATCCACTCCATTCTTACTTCTTGCAATACGCAAATGAGACATGGATGTTAAATACACATATGAATCAATATCAATTTGCTTTACTTTACGAGGATCTGAAAAATCATAGTCAGGGTTATGTCGATCAATATCGAAAACATCTAATTCAAAGTCTTCACCATTCTTCTTTAAGATTGGAACCGTTAACAAATGAGGATTTGTTTGAATAGGTCGTTCCGCCACACGTAATAATAGAATCACTTCATCTTTATATTTTGTAACCCCAGCGTTGAAAACGCATTCAATTGTGAAGTCACTTCTTGAAGGTTTTACATCTTGGGGTGTAATTAATGGATTTTTTTCATGTCTTTTAATGTCTACCGTTGCGATCATGTACATCTCCTCCTTCTTTATTCACCCCATATTATACGGAACTTGCTAGATGGTTCATATCCAATATAGTATGATTTCACCATACATTTTAAGATGTTTCCTGTTACTGGACTAGATCATCTTTCTTCATAGAAAGATCATAAAAAACAGAGAAGTGCGCGAACACTTCTCTGCTTCTTATGAGCGAGCGGGACGGTGGGCCTATCTCAAATATTCTCCATAGTCATCAGCAATCATGTTTCCGCGCTTTTTACTCTTGGGTGTTTTTTGGCGGAAGTGATATGTAGTGATGAGGTGTCCCGCTTTTTCGATTCTGCGCATGAGGACGTCTTCACTGACGTTTACTTCCAGTTTGACTTGGTTATAAAAGATGATAATAGAGTTTAGTCCTTTTGGTTTCACATCTTCAATATGATGGTAGGCTACCCATGCTGTGTCCTTTTTCATAGGTGAGCCCAGTGGGATCATGCAGTATTCTAATGGGATACTTACCATAATAGGCAGGTTTTTTTGTCCTCTGAGTATTCGCCGTGTGGACGCTAAACTTCCATCGAAACTGCCTCCATAATACACACAGCTTTCATTTAAAACGAAATATGTATTTTGTTCGATTCTAGTTTCTCCGAATGTTTCCAACAATGTACAATGAAGATGACCTGTATTTGTGTAATGAGGTAGTAAAGCCATCGTTGATTCTGTAATGATTTCCTGATTGTAAACATGAAGTTTATATTCCATGATTGTTTTCCTCCTTTGAAAGAGTTAGAGACTATCTATTTTAAAAGGAGTTAGATATAATACCAATATAGTTGGTATTTATCCAACTAAACAGGTCCTTAAGCACTCTACCATCCAAAGTGATGTGCTTAGGGATTTTTTGTGCCCTTTTACATAATCATCACCTCCTTCAATGATCTACTTGATCACCCTTCATAATTAAACAGTTTCTTACGCTCTTTATTCATATAAGCCACTCTTCTTATACTGTTACATGTAATAGATTTGTATTGTAATAGGGAAGGATTCTATCTTAAGCTTGTTCATTGCGAGTAAGTTCGTGGTGGTTGGTTTTAGAATTTCTTCTATTGCTCCTTTTTCATTGCGGGGTGTCTGGGTGCTGAGATGAGCGCTGATGAGTAAATTTGGTCTCTCCACTAGTTCTTACTTCCTCTTTCATGATTTTTCAATTATATTATAACGGTAAATTTTACCTATTTAATATTAATTTTCTTTAAAATTATGTAAAGGTTTTGTATATTTCATTTCTTTATGAACTCCAAGCATATCCACCTTAATTGATACGCAGTGCTAGTTAAAAAAGCAAGCCGAATCCTGTGTTGACTGTTTATATACTCCTTTTCCCATCCATAGACATCTCCTTTTCACCAAAAAGCAGTATATCGCTCATTTCTTACCTCATTCCCCCTCAATATGCCCCATACTCTTAAGGAAAATGCCCGATATTAGCGCAAAAAACTATCTCATTCCATTCATACTGAAAATGTCCACATTCCCAATACCTTGCTATCCTCAAACTACCGCGGAATACATAAGAATGCATTCTTAGAAGGATTCGTTCATGTACGAGGATGCAAGATTTGAAGAATTGCATCAGCAATTTGAGCCAATGATTTATCATGTTATGAGGAAATTGGGAATTTACAAAAGCAAACAAGAGTTTTATCAGATAGGATGTATTGCTTTGTGGGAAGCTTCCCTGCGATTTGATAAGGAAAAAGGGGAATTTAAGTCATATGCTTATTCTTATATGATTGGACGAATGAAAAGCGCTCTTACAGATGATAAAAAGAAGGAAGAAAGAGAAAGTCAGAGTGAGGACATCTGGGTTGAAGATGAAACAACATTTGGGGATTTTTCTACTGTTTTATGGGAATCTCTGTTTGAAAATGTCTCTTTCCTGTTGTCTGAAAATCAACGTAAATGGGTGAGAGCTTACTGTTTATATGGGAGTACTCCGAGTGAAATTGCAGAGGATGAAGGGGTTTCGGTTGCTGCTGTGAAAGGATGGCGCAAGGAAGCGATTGGTAAAATGAGAGAGTATTTTAATAGAAAAGATTCTAGTGAAACATAAAATAAAAGGGATCGGCTATGGACAAATATTTCGCTTATCCCTAGTAGTTCATACCTTTGTATTTGATTAATTATAGTATCTGACATCACAACTGAACAAGTGGGACACCTTACCTGTCCCCCTGTTCCACGAAGTTCTTGTTGAATAATGTCTATTTATTTATGTTTAAAAACTGGAAAATATATAGTACTATTTAACTACAAATTCTTATCATATAGTAAAAGGCAAACCTTTCGAAAGAATGGGACGCAAAGTTACAGATCTAAAGTTTATACTATGATGGCTGGGCCGCCTAAACAAAATACTTTAGAATCTTTCAAACTAATTGACAAAAAGGGTTCGACTTGGCTAGTTTTAAGCAACACCTTTTTTGTAAAGAAAGAGGTATTTTCATTGGAAGATTTACAGGATTTTAAGGAAAAATACATACGTGCTACTTTAATGATTAATCATCAAAAGATCGAACTAAAGAAGGCTAATGATTTAATTGTAAAACTAGAGGAAGAGAACCAGGATCTATTGGACTATAAGAAAGCTTACTACTCTTTAAGAACTGCTGGTGTGGATCTCCCCTACGTTAAGATGAGGGCGGTTAATAATAACCACCCAACGTAAATCTTTAACTGAACTATTATGATTTTTAAGAGGCAGAAAATGTTAACTTCATTAATCAATGAACAGGGTTTACATCCGGAATGGATAGAATTGCATGCCTTTCAGTTAGGTAATCCTATTGATGAAATTAGAGATTTCCTGAAGGAAACTCCTCATAACTGTTTTAAATATCTACTCTATACAATGAAATTTAATATTATGTTCAAGAGCCACCCTTTTTTCAAACAAGGGTGTTTCTTTATTTATCATGTGATTTCCGTAGGAAATCTGTACTCACTTCACTACTATCTTCTTCAAAACTTGTCAAATGTTGCCCAAATTATCATCTCCTCCCTTTAAGGAAAGAGGACTGACACCAAACCCCTTAACATTATTCAAGTGGAACGTCTTATATCTCCAACCCTCAATAAATATCCGCCGTCTCATGTGACATCACTATGCGGGACAATGGACCTGTCCCCATGTCCCAATCATTTCACCTCACTACCACTTTAATTAATTAAAATACTAAACTATAATATGAATATACTAAATAAACTTGGGGGTTATGAATAATGAAAAAGAAGGTTGCTATTCTTGGTAGCAGTGGAGGGAATTTATATTCTCTTGGTGGGAAGGATCCGGAGAAGCTTCTTGGTGAACTTTTGTTGCAGTTAGAGGCAGCTGGGATGGAGTGCGGCTCTCTCCAGTTTATTGCAGCTAAAGGTTCGATGGATTCAGTGAAAGAAACAACAGAAGCTGCCCTTTATGGCTGGGATGAAGATTCGAGTGAGCCTTATATAAAACTCGAAGGAACATTAAAAGAGGTTAATAAGGAAGCGGTAAAAACAGATCTGGAAATTTCAGAAAAGATAAAAAATGGGGAGATTGATGGGCTCATCTTCATGAGTGCTGATCCAAATGGCGCTAATAAGAAAGCCGTCGAAGCTGCAGCAAAGATGAATCTACCGGCAACAGGGACTGGCGGTACTTCCATGGCAACAATTAGTTCTAAAGGGATCAATGTCATTTCCACATCGGGAACAACTGGAACGACCAATCGAACTCGTGCGGTGACCTTTGTTACATCATTAAGTAAGCATTGGGGGATTTCTTATCGTCCGATTATCGGAAAAGTATCTACTTCCGACAAATCACAAGAAACATCACCGTGGAAAAGGATCAATATTCGCGGGATGATGCTTGCTTCTCTACCTGGTTTTATTGCGATGGCATTAGTTCTCGCTTTAAGTAAGATCCCAGCTTTATCGATGCTTGGGGATGTTTTTGATTTAATGATCAATGCTCTTCCTATTATTCTTGCCGTTATTGCTGCAAAGCAAGTGGCTGATCTTGATGATGTCTCCATCGTTGCCGGAATTATGGCCGGTGTATTGTCTACAAACGGCGGAATTATTGGGGGAATTATCGGCGGGATTGGTGCAGGGCTTTTAGTTCAATTTATTTTCAGAAAATGTGTCGAATGGAAATTCCCAGCTACGACTGTTAATATTGCGGCTGGTGGGATTGCCGGATTAATCTCGGGATTAATCGTCTATTTTCTTTTCGCTCCGATCGCTCTTCAGCTTGGTGAAGGGATTCGATCATTATTAGATACGCTTGTAGCAATGAATCCAATTGTTGCAGGATTGATCGCAGGCTTACTTATTTGGCCGGCCATCATCGGTGGAATCTATCATGCTGCTATTCTACCCATCGTCTTATTGGAAATGGAAACTTCCGGGAACAGTTTTTTAGGTGCGGTCGATATGGTCGGATTGGTTATGGTATCAGCAGGCATCACGTTAGCCAATATTGTTGCACCTCGAGATAAAGGTGAAGCAGCAGTCGCAACACCAGGATTTTTGATTAACGTCGGATTTGGTACATTCGTTGAGGCAGCTTATCCCTTTATGTTCTCCAACAAACTGATCTTTTCGGGAGCTATTGTCTCATCCGGTATAGGAGGCTTACTCGTTGGTCTTTTTGATGTACGTGGAACAGCTTATGTTCCATCCGTCATGGCACCGTTCCTTTCAGATAATATGATTGGTTTTATCATTGCGATGGTGGGAAGTTTGGTATGTGCGTTTGTGATTACACTGTTTGTGAATTTGTTTGCTAAGAAAAAGGCTCGGGATAAGGATGAGTTGTTATCGGCTTGATGATTTATGAATGAGCGATAGTATCGGTATTATCAGATTGTTGAGAGCATTAGGACCATTAAACATACCAAAAAACAAGATACTTTTATGGATATCTTGTTTTTGGTTTGTTGATTTTCAGTTGTATAACACCATATTTCAAATATTGAATGACTATGAACCTTGTTTCTTCGACTTTTCATAAAATCAATTAATCCTTCTAATTTTTTAGAGGAAACCTTTCCCATCTTCATCTTTATAGTATTAGATAGATGGCAGAAAAATGAGTACCGAGGTACCTGTCCCTTCGTCCCTCTAGATTAAAGGTCTAGTTCAGGTATTTGTCTTGATATTCTTCTTGAAGTCCTTTGATCGTTTTATCATAAAACTCAATTTTTCTCTTTAATTCCTTACTAGCCTCTTTCGATAATTTCTTTTTTCCCTCTAATCTTTTTATACAATTTCTTTTGTTTAGATAGTATTTTGTTATGACAAAACTCATCTTTTCTTTCGAGTTCATTTCATCTTTCATCCCTATATAGGTTGCTATTGATAAGACCACTAATACGATACTCAAAAATACTTGCAAAGCATGAAACAGCTTCCAAATCTCACTATTAATTTTAGGATCAAATGAATAGTTAAAGAACGTAACTGAAGAGCTATATAAAAAGACATCCCTATATTTGCTTAAATTTTCGATATTTATATTTTTTTCATTTATCAAAAACAAATACAGCAAAGTAAATAAAAGGATCACTTCTATATAAGAATGAATTGCTAATGTTATTCTCTCTTTGTTGTAACAAATGTTTGCACTTTACCCTGAATGGTATTTAACAAATGTGATTGTCTANAATCATCCAATTCAGATANAACATCATCCAGCAAAAGAATCGGATATTCTCCTATTTCGTTATGAATCAAATCAATCTCAGCCAATTTCAAGGATAGAGCAGTTGTTCTCTGCTGACCTTGCGACCCATATGTTTGCACATCATGATCATTCACGTAAAAGAGCATATCATCACGATGAGGTCCCGCAAGAGTAGCCCCACGTTCTATTTCTTTCTCTCT
>NZ_JAEK01000060.1 GCF_000518865.1 Bacillus sp. J37
GCATATCAAGGAACTTCTACTAAGAGCGCCACGTCCTGTGGCAACGTAGAAGTCAGCACATCCTGTGCAAGTAAGGAAACGCAGAGAGAGAAGACCGGAATGTGCGTAGTTGGCACATGAGGATCTGAACGAACAAGTTGACGCGGAGATTCGCCGCTTATCGCAAGCCGAAANCCGAACACGGAAGTTAAGCTCTCAGCGCCGATGGTAGTTGGGGGTTTCCCCCTGTGAGAGTAGGACGTTGCCAAGTAAAAAGAGGAAAAAAGATCGGTAGAGATACTGGTCTTTTTTGTGTGGAAAATAGAAACGAGGGTAAGAGAGTTAAAGGTAGAATAAATAGAGAAAATAAACCCTGGCAGTAGTACATTTGCAAGATTACCACTGTAACTTGCAAAAAAAACTGAAAAAATACAAAATAAATCCGAATTTTATAAGAAAAAATCAAAAAGCTGCAAAAAAGTAACCAAAACTTGCAAGAATATGGCTCGTGGTCTTTAAATAAGTACCAAAAACTAGAATAATTCCACTAAAAGCTTTAACATAGTTAGCGATATTATGATTTATATAGATATTGATCTTTTTAGTACGTGAAAAATACAAACAAAAGGATTTTCCAAAAAACAAACTAAAACAACTTTCCTAAGGCTTAGGAAAAGCAAATTGAGGTGATAAAATTTACAACATTTACAAATACTGTAGATGTTGTAAATTTAAAGAGAATTGGAGAATGAGGTTATGACCCAAACTATTTATGAAAAGGTCGGCGGAGAAGAGACCGTTGCTAAGGTAGTTGATTATTTTTATTCAGAATTGGTGTTGAAGGATGATACAGTGAACCATTTTTTTAAGAATACTGACATGGAAAAGCAACGCAAACATCAAACAAAATTTATAAGTTTTGCTTTAGGTGGTCCCAATCAATACTCAGGTAAGTCCATGGAAAAAGCACATCAGGGACTAAATATTCAACCGGATCATTTCGATGCAATTGCCAAACACCTGCAACATGCACTTTCTCATTATGGAGTAGAGGAATCAGATATTGAGGTTGCAATAGAAAAGGTAGCATCTTTAAGAGACGACATTATTTATAAATAAACAGTAGTTATGCTCTATAGCAGGGTGAGTAACCAAATGAACATTCTGGGCACGGGTCTACCGTGCTTTTTTTATGCGAATTTTTATAAACACTGATTTCCTCCTAATTTAGTCCAAACCACTAAATCTCAATGGATATTATCTCTAATATTTAGGGTATTTGTACGTGCGAATTCAATGGTATCTTAGAAATAATAGATATGTATCCGCTTTCTTAGTGAGAATAGATAAAAAGGGGAGGGCTTTTATATGAAACCGGTAGATAGCCTGAAAGAAGCTGAAAAAAACGTAGAAGGATTGCATTTTTTAAATACAGAGCTGCCACTTGAGACAAGAGTAAATGACCTTGTTTCACGTTTAACATTAGAAGAAAAGGTTGAGCAGATGTGTCAGTATCAGCCTGCTATTCCTAGGCTTGGTATCCGTGCACATAAACAAGGAACAGAAGCAGCACATGGGATGGCATGGTTAGGTGAGGCGACTTCTTTTCCACAGCCGATCGGCCTTTCTTGTTCTTGGAATTCCGGACTGATGCAGGAAATAGGAGATGTTATTGGAACAGAGGCTCGTGCTTTTTATAAAAAAGATCCTGAGGTGAATGGATTAACATTATGGGCTCCAACAGTTGATATGGAGCGAGATCCTCGCTGGGGTAGAACAGAGGAGGCGTACGGAGAGGACCCATATCTGACTGGGAAATTATCAGCAGCGATTGTAAAAGGAATTCAAGGAGATCATCCATTTTTCTTTAAAGCTGTGGCAACGCTTAAGCATTTCCTTGCGAATAACAATGAAATAGATCGGGGAAGTTGTTCAGCAAGTATTGATCCAAGAAACATGCATGAGTATTATTTAAAACCGTTTGAGCTGCCATTTAAAGAAGGAGGAGCATACTCCATGATGACAGCCTATAATTCCATCAATGGAACACCGGCCCTTCTACACCCATATGTAAAAGAAATTGTGAAAGAAAAATGGGGTATGAATGGCTTTATTGTAAGTGATGCAGCTGATTTACTTGGGGTTGTAAATGATCATGGATATTATGATAACCATGCTGACTCTGTTGCACATGCGGTTAAAAACGGCATCGATAGTATGACAGATGATTTTAATACAACAACACAGGCAATCCGTGAGGCACTTGAGAGAGGCCTTCTTTCTGAAAATGATTTGGAACACGCATTGCGTAATACGTTTAGAGTCCGTTTTCTTCTTGGTGAATTTGATCCTGAAGAGAATAACCCATATGCAAGCATCCCTGAAACTGTTATTTGTGATCCAAAGCATAGTGAGTTATCAGCAAGAGCGGCAAAAGAGACGGTCGTTTTACTTAAAAATGAAAACAACACA
This sequence comes from Bacillus sp. J37, assembly GCF_000518865.1. GTDB lineage: Bacteria > Bacillota > Bacilli > Bacillales > Bacillaceae > Metabacillus. Next base: position 2,452 of record NZ_JAEK01000060.1, read on the forward strand.
TTGCCGTTGAGTAAAGAAAAGCTAAGCAATGTAGCGGTTATTGGACCGTTAGGAGATATTGTTTATCGTGATTGGTATTCAGGCAATTTTCCATATCAGGTAACTCCTTTTGAAGGCATTAAAAAGAAATTGAAGGATAAACAAGTAACGTTCAACAGTGGTAATGACAAGGTTATGTTCAAGTCTAATGATCGATATATCGGATTTGGCACAGCAGAAGACAATCCGTTAGTAGCAGATAAAGCGACGAAAGAAGATGCTGCAACTTTTGAAATATCTGATTGGGGCTGGAATAACTATACTTTACGAAGCTTAGAGAATAGTAAGTATGTGACAACAACAGATGATGAACATGTTTCAGTATCAGCGGATGAAGTGTACGGCTGGTTTGTAAAAGAAGCGTTTCACCTTCATCCAGATGAAAACGATAATGTAAAACTAACAACATGGAACCATCAAGCGATTCAAGTTAATGAAGAAAAGAAATTAGTGGTAGCGGATGCAAAGGATGCAGCTGAAAGTACCACTATTACAAAAGAAATCCTTGAAAATGGATTGGAAAAAGCAGTAGAAGCAGCAAAAAATTCAGAAGTTGCAATCGTGTTCGTTGGAAATAACCCGGTGATTAACGGTAAGGAAGAAATTGATCGTCCTGATATCACATTAGCTGAATCACAGGAAAAATTAATTAAAGCAGTGTATAACGTAAACCCAAATACGATTGTGGTTGTGGTAGGGAGCTATCCTTTCGCGATCAATTGGGTTGAAGAGAATATTCCGGCAGTTCTTTATACATCACATGCAGGCCAAGAGCTTGGCAATGCAATTAGTGATGTCCTATTTGGAGACTACAATCCGGCAGGGCGCCTAAATATGACATGGTACCGTTCTGTTGATCAATTACCTGATTTACTAGACTATGACATTATTAAAGGAAATAGGACGTATCAATATTTTGATGGAGAAGCTTTGTATCCATTTGGTCATGGACAATCATATAGTGAATTTGAGTATGGAGAACTTAGCTTAAGTTCAAAAGAGATCGATGAAAATGGTGAAGTAACTGTAACGGTTAAGGTGAAAAATACGAGTGATATACCTGGAGATGAAGTTGTACAGCTATATGTCCATGCCAAACAATCCCGTTTCAAAAGACCGCTGAAACAATTAATTGGTTTTACAAGAGAGTATATTAGAGCAGGTGACACAAAAGAAATCTCATTCAAAGTCCCTGCACACGAATTAGCTGTTTGGGATGTAACAAGAGACAAGTATACAGTTGAAACTGGAGCATATGCTCTGATGGTAGGACAATCTTCATCAGAAATTAAGGTCACAGCGGACCTATTCATTCATGGTGAAGTCATACCTCCGCGTAACTTATACGATGTAACACAAGCGGAAAATTATGATGATTATCATGAGGTGCTAATTGATGAAGGAGAAAATAGGAAACACTCTGTTCATGCAAAAAGCGCAGGCTCCTGGATCATGTTCTCAGATGTAGATCTAAGTCAAGGTGTTCAGTCACTAGAAGCACGAATTCTAGCAAAATCAACTGTATCAGAAGTTGAAATTCGGCTCGGCAGCCCTGAAGGTGACATATTTGGCACATTACAAGCTCAAACATCAACAGAATCATGGTCAACAAAAACATGTGCAATCGTCACACAACAAAGATTAGAACACACGGACATTTATTTTGTTTTCAAAGACTCACTTTCAATTAGTTACTTTCGGTTTATTGCCTAGGGTTTCTAAAGATCTTTTTAGGCAACAAATTATTAAGGATGTTGATTGGAGTGGAAGGTGCGAGACTCCTGCGGGAGTGGGTGCCCGCAGAGACCCCCCGCGGAAAGCGAGTACCTGCAACGGAAATCAATCCAAGTATTAGTGTCACCTAAATAAAAAGCTGCAAGGTATATGATGGAGTAACATTCGAAACAAGACTCAACAAGCGCATAGATCTCCATGCGCTTGTTAATGTTTAATAGACAGGAGTGAAACCATGAAAAATACTAATCCGATGAGATTATGGTATAAACAACCTGCACAAAAATGGGAAGAGGCACTTCCAATCGGTAACGGCCGATTAGGAGGAATGGTATTCGGCGGTATTCAGCAAGAACGAATTCAACTCAATGAAGACACCCTTTGGTCAGGTGCTCCAGGTGATAAAATCAATGAGAAAGCACATCAACATCTGGAAACCGTACGAAATCTTATTTTTAGGGAGAAGTATGCGGAAGCGGAAAAGCTAATTGAATCCAACATGGTTGGTGAGGATGCTGAGGCGTACCAGCCGCTGGGTGATCTTTACATAGAGCACCATCTAGACGAAGCCCCATCAAGCTATATACGAGAATTGGATTTAACAACAGGAGTTGCGAAAACGGAATATGTAATAGGTGGTACAACCCTCACAAGAGAAACCTTCATTAGTGAGCCTAACCAGGTCCTGACAGTTCGCATTCAATCGAATCAGCAGCCTATTCATATCACAACACATCTTCATTCCTTATTGCGTCACAGAGTTGAAGAAGTTGGTCATAATAAACTGATTGTTCACGGCCGAAGTCCGATCTCGGTCAAAGTACCTAAAAAGATTAAGTATGATGATGACCGTGGATTGCAATTTCAAATTCATCTCCAAGCAACTGCAGAGGAAGGAACGGTTCAAATTCAGAATGGAAAAGTAGAGATTTCCGATACCCATTCTGTCACCTTGTTCCTGACTGCAAAAACAAATTTCACATCGTTCAATCAAGAACCTGACAATAATCAAGAAATCATGAAATCCGACTGCAGAAAATGGATCAATAAAGCATCTGAACTACCTTTTGAAAGCTTAAAAGATTCACATATACACGACCATAACACTCTTTTTAACCGAGTCGACATCCAGCTGGGAAACTCTAAATATAGGAACTTGCCAACTGACGAACGGCTTGAACTTTATAAGCAAGAAAAAAATGATCCGGAGCTTGAAGCACTGTATTTTCAGTATGGAAGATATTTGCTGATTGCAAGCTCACGACCTGGCACACAGCCTGCTAATCTGCAGGGAATTTGGAATCCGTTTATTCAGCCGCCGTGGAACAGTGATTATACAACAAATATTAATACAGAGATGAATTACTGGCTAGCTGAGAGCTGTAACTTAAGTGAATGCCATGAGCCGCTGTTTTCAATGATTAATGATTTAAGTGTAGCCGGGAAAAAAGCAGCCTCTGAATTGTACGGTGCAAAGGGGTGGGCTGTTCATCATAATGTTGATTTATGGCGGATGAGCACACCATCTTCCGGTCAAGCATCATGGGCATTTTGGCCAATGGCAGGAGCATGGTTAACAAGTCATTTATGGGAGCGTTATCAATATACAATGGATGAGCAATTTTTAAAAGAGAGGGCTTATCCGCTAATGAAAGGTGCAGCTGAATTTTGCTTTGATTGGTTGATTGAGAGTCCGGATGGCTATTTAGCCACTACTCCTTCAACTTCACCGGAAAATAAGTTTTTAACAGAAGATGGAGAACCTTGCAGTGTGTCTATTGCTTCTACAATGGACATGACGTTGATAAGGGAATTATTCACAAATTGTATTGCCTCAAGTCACATATTAAACATTGATGAAGAATTTAGACATGAGCTGGAGAATGCGGTCAACCGACTCTTTCCTTTTAAAGTGAATAAGGAAGGCAGATTACAAGAATGGCATAAAGACTTCCCGGAGCATGAGCCCGGCCATCGTCATGTATCACATTTGTACGGGCTATATCCCGGCAATCAAATCAATAAAATCGAAACACCGGAATTAGTAGAGGCGGCAAGAAAAACGTTGGAATACAGGCTTCAAAATGGCGGCGGGCATACGGGGTGGAGCTGTGCATGGCTAATTAATTTATTTGCCAGACTTCACGATCAGAATCAAGCTTACCACTATGTTCAAACATTGTTAGCCCGTTCAACACATCCAAACCTGTTTGACGATCATCCGCCATTTCAAATCGACGGAAACTTTGGGGGAACAGCAGGTATTGTAGAAATGCTTCTGCAAAGTCATTTAGAGAAAATTGAGTTGTTGCCGGCACTTCCGCAAAATTGGCCAACTGGCTATGTCAAAGGGATAAAAGCCAGGGGTGGATTCATCGTCAATATTGAGTGGGAAAACGGACAACTAAAGCTGGCTGAAATACAAGCTACAGCTAAAGGAAGCTTGCAAGTTTTATATAAAAACCACTCTTTTATCATTGAAAAGGAAGATGGAACAACGATATCAAATGCAAAAGCTGTCGCGATGAATGAGAATGAAAGAATATTGATTAAAAGGGAGGGAACATCATGATTAGTAAAAAAATATCGAAAATGATTTATGGTGGAGATTATAATCCTGAGCAGTATGATCGTGAAACAATGTTGGAAGATATAAGGATGTTTAAAAAGGCAAACATCGACTTTGTTCGTGTAAATATTTTTGCTTGGGCTACAAGTCAAAAAGATGAAGTCACATATGATTTTACATGGCTTGATGAGGTAATTGACACACTTCATCAACATGACATCAAAGTAGGGATCGGAACAGGTACAGCCGCACATCCTGCGTGGATGGCAAAAAAATACCCGGATATCCTGCGAACTGAATTTGATGGGAAAAGAAGAAAGTTCGGCGGGCGCCATAACTCGTGTCCAAACAGTCCGAACTACCGGAAATATGCCTCTTACTTTGTTGAGAAATTAGTTGATCGTTATCAGAACCATCCATCTGTTTTATTATGGAATATCTCAAATGAATGGGGCGGTGCATGCTATTGTGATAACTGTGAAAAGGAATTCCGTGTGTGGCTGAAAAAGAAATATGAAACACTGGACAAACTGAATAAAGCCTGGAATACAAGTTTCTGGGGACATACGTTTTATGATTGGGATGAAATTGTTGTTCCTAATCTTCTAAGTGAGCATTTCGGTGAAAGACAAACCATGTTCCAAGGGATTTCACTGGACTATGCCCGCTTTAACTCTGATAGTATGCTGGAATGTCATAAAATTGAGTATGAGATGATCAAGAGCGTCATGCCTGATTCGATTGTCACCACAAATATTATGGGTGCATACAAGCCGTTAGATTATCAAAAATGGGCGAAATATATGGATGTTATTGCATGGGATAACTACCCGGGAATTGATACACCGGTCAGCTTCACAGCGATGAGCCATGATTTAATGAGAGGATTAAAAGGTGGCGAACCTTTCATGTTAATGGAGCAAACACCTAGTCAGCAAAACTGGCAAGCTTACAATGCTCTAAAACGTCCTGGTGTGATGCGCTTATGGAGTTATCAAGCGGTTGCACATGGTTCAGATACAGTGTTATTTTTCCAAATGAGACGCTCACAGGGTGCATGTGAGAAGTTTCATGGAGCGGTGATCGAACATGTCGGACATGGGAATACAAGGGTATTTCGGGAAGTGGCTGAGCTTGGGGAAGAATTAGTTGATCTATCTGACACATTACTAGATTCACGGGTGAAATCACGAGTCGCGATTGTGTTTGATTGGGATAACTGGTGGGCAACTGAATTCTCAAGCGGTCCATCTGCTTCATTAAAATATGTGGATGAAGTTCATAAATACTACCAAGCTTTCTTTAATCAAAACATTCAGGTGGATATGATTAGTGTGGATACAGATTTATCACAATATGATCTCGTTGTTGCTCCTGTTCTTTATATGGTGAAGCAAGGCTATGCTGATAAAATAGAAAACTATGTATCTAATGGTGGAACCTTTCTTACAACATTCTTCAGTGGAATTGTCGATGAACAAGATCTTGTAACACTTGGCGGCTATCCAGGAGAACTTCGTAACGTTTTAGGGATTTGGTCAGAAGAAATTGATGCATTGTCTCCAGAGCATAAGAACAAAATTGTTATAGATCAGCAGCTTGGTAACTTAAAAGGAGAATACAGCTGTAACCTGCTCTTTGACCTTATCCATGCTGAAGGGGCAGAGGTTCTGGCAACATATGGAGAGGATTTTTACAAAGGTATGCCGGTATTAACAAGAAATACATTCGGAAAAGGCCAGGCATGGTATGTGGCTTCGAGCGCTGATGCCGAGTTTTTACAAGATTTAGTGAGTCATCTTTCAGAAGAGAAAGGATTCCGGGCTGAATTTACAGCACCGGCAGGAGTGGAAATCACCAAACGTTACAAAGATGGACAATGTTTTCTATTTGTCTTAAATCATACGAAAGAGGCTGTTCTAGTAAACATCCAGAATTTTACCGGGATCAACTTATTAACAAAAGAACAAGTTAAGGAAACAGTAGAGATTCCGGCACATGGAGTAGCCATTATCGAACAAAAATAAATTTGAGGATGAAAGGCCTTAAAAGGTCTTTCACCCATTTTTAGTGGTATGGTAGAAAGATAACATTGCGCAATAAAATGTTTACGCTTACAATTAAATTTATATAAAATTTTAACGAAACAGCTGGTGTAATCATGAAATCTCTTATTCGTTTGTTTAACAATATGAAAATACAATCAAAAATTGTCGTTTCTTTTATGGTTGCTGTGATGATTCCTCTTTTAATGGTAGGAATATTTTTAACACATGAACTCAGGTCAACGGCGCTTGATGATGCAAAGGAACAATCTGCTGCTAATGTGGAACGTGTGAAAAAGCGGACTGCCGAAGCATTGGAAAAGGCCATTTACGTATCAGATAATGTAACATTGGATCCTCAATTAGAACGAATTGTGAATACAACCTATCAAACAACTCAAGAAGTGTTCATCGCCTATGATTCTTACACAAAGTTTGCAGAATACAAGGAAACATTTAAAGAAATATCAAATATCAGGCTTTATACAGAAAATACAACCATGCTGAACAACTGGGAGTTCATACCACAGTCCAATGTAGAGGCTAAGCCGTTTTGGTACCATTCGGCAGAACGGGCAAATGGATTAATTGGCTGGTTTTATATACCGGATGAAACTAGAAATGATCAAGAATACTTAAGTTTGGTCCGCAATATTAAGTATTCGAATTACAAAACAAATGCCGTCTTGGTTATTAATATTAGAAATGACTATCTTTATGAAATTTTAAGCCAGGAACAATCGCCAATGATGGTTGTGGATGAAAACAATAATATTGTTGTTTCGAACCGTAAAGAATATATTGGCAAAAAACTTCTTGGTACAGTTGAGTCTGAAATACCTTTAGATGGAGCAACAGGTTCTTATAATGGAAAATTGGATGGAGAAGACGCAGAAGTCTTAATTGATACCCTACTGACAGATGATAGTCAAAATGAATTAAAATTTGTATCTGTAATTCCAAACAAAGTGATTATGGCTGATGCAGATCGGTTTGTGAAACATGGACTATTGGTTATGGGAATTAGTTTAATTGTTGCATTGTTTTTGATTACCTTTTTTACAAAAATTTTATCCAACCGGATTATTACGTTAAATAGGCAAATTAAAAGGGTTGGAGAAGGAAACTTGGATGCGGTCATTCATGTACAAGGCTCAGATGAAATTGGTCTTTTGTCGAATCAAATTAATAAAATGGTGACAAATATTAAAGAATTGATTGATGAGGTTGAAAAGGTTCATATCGAAAAAAATATATTAGAAAAACGTCAGCAGGAAATTAAGCTGAAAATGATGGCAAGCCAAATCAATCCGCATTTCTTATTTAATGCGCTGGAGTCCATTCGCATGAAGGCACATATTAAAGGAGAAAAAGAGATTGCCAGTGTTGTAAAAGTACTTGGAAAATTAATGAGAAAAAGCATATCAGTCACAGGAGAAATGGTGCCGCTAAAACATGAGATCGACCTAATAAAATGCTACTTGGATATTCAAAAATTTCGTTATGGCGACCGACTGGATTATCAATTAAAGATTGATCCAAAATCAGAGCAAATCTTGATTAATCCCCTCATCATTCAACCATTAGTTGAAAATGCTGTCATCCATGGATTAGAGAATAAAGAGAAAGATGGAAAAGTCATTGTTGAAGCAAAAGTAAATGAACATTCTTTAACTGTTTGTGTCTTGGACAATGGAGTCGGCATGAGTGAAGAAAAGCTAAGGTCCATCAAGGAAACATTAAAAAATGTTGATGATAATCGTGAAAATCGAATTGGCCTGCTTAATGTCCATCAAAGGTTAAGCTTGACCTTTGGAGAGCAAAGCGGCCTTCAGATCGAGAGTCATCCTTCAACGGGAACAGAGATTTGCTTTGTGATCGATATAAGGGGGAATCTTCATGTATAAAGTATTAATTGTTGACGACGAACCGATGATTAGAGAAGGGTTACGCACACTAATTCCTTGGACAAGCTATGGTTTCGAAATAATAGATTCTGCATCAAATGGAAAAGAAGCACTCGAAAAGTACCGTAACCATCATTTTGATCTGATTATCGCGGATATCCGCATGCCGGAAATGAGCGGGATTACACTCATCGAAACAATCCGTGAACACGATAAGGATATCAATTTTATCATCCTAAGCGGGCATGCCGATTTTGAATATGCGAGAAAAGCAATCAGTGCCAGAGTCGTTGGTTATTTATTAAAGCCTGTTGACGAGGATGAATTAGTCGAATATTTGGAGAAACTAAAAAAGAGATTGGATCAACAGCATACACTAGATGAGCTGAAAATGAGTAACCAAACAGTCCTCAAAAATAATTTTATCCTTTCACTTTTGCATGATAAATATGTTGATCAGAAAGCAGTAGAGGACGAATTAATAGCTTGGCAGCTTAAGTCAAAGGAATATCAAATCATTCTTTTTAAATTTTTATCTGCTAATAACATGGATATAGATGAAGTGAAGCAGCTCCTTGCTCATTCATTTGAACCGGACAGAGGCGCATTATTTAGCAATGATTCAGGAATCGGAATGATTTTAAAGGATATACCCAAAACACAGGAATCCTATCAATACCTACTTGAAACGATTAAAAAGGTCGTGCATATCTATCATCCCGTTATAAGTATTAGTGAGGTTGTGACTAGTATTGAAGACTTGTCAGAAGCATATCGACAGGCGAATCGGTTACTTGAAGACCATTTCTTTTTTGAGGAAAGGGGATTCCTGAGTAAGGATTCGAAGCCAATTATTCCTCCGCAAGAGGTAAGAATGGAAAGAGCGGACGTCTATGAAGCAATCTTGGACTCTTATGCTGAGAAAATCTACTTTGCCATTGATATTGCGAGTCAGATGGGAATTGAAGAAAGATTAATAGAAATTGCCCAATTGCTTGTCAATGAACGATCGACTGAAGACCAAATAAAAAAATACTACTTTCGAATTCTATCATCCGTATTAAATAAATGCTTTGCCGAAAAACCCGAAATCCAATCTGTTCTGTCGGAAGTTTCGGAAAGTATGGTGGATATCTATAAGCAAACCAATCTGTCTCAACTAATAAACTATATTCAAAAGCACTTGATGAAAATTATGAGCAGCTTAGAATATGGAGATCAGCATGACCAAATGAAACGGCTGGAAGACTTCATTCTAAGAAACTACCATAAACATTTAAAACTAGAAATGCTGGCAGAAATCTTTAACTATAACAGCGCGTATTTGGGCAAACTATTTAAAAATCACACAGGGGAATACTTCAACACCTACCTCGATAAAGTGCGCATCGAAAACGCCAAAAAATTACTTAACCAAGGGTTAAAAGTATATCAAGTCGCAGAACAAGTCGGATTTACAAATGTGGATTATTTTCATAACAAATTTAAAAAATACGTAGGCTCTTCTCCATCTACGTATCGGAAGAAAGTAAAGTAATTATCTATATGTGTGTGTGAAATGTCCTTCATCGGTAGTGTGAGGGGCTTTTTTGTTTTTGTTGGGGAGGATTTGTCTTTCATTTGGGATGAAAGACATTTGGATCAGGAAAGGAGAGGAGTTTGTCTTTCATCAGGTAGATGAAGGACATTTGAGTGGAGAAAGCAGAGGGGAGGGGAATGTCTTTCGTCAAAAGGTTGAAAGACATTTCGAGCGGGCCAGACCGAGTTACATCATTCCACCATACTACACACCCATTATAAAATTTTTACATGATTTTACGTCTAATTTGTTAGGTACTTTCTCATTTTTGTATGCGTTATCATTTAGCTATAGATAAGGGGGGAACGTAATGAAGGCGGTTGTTAAAAATACAGAAGCCAATGTAAAAGAAGTGTCCTTAAAGAGGAATAAGAGAAGCTTTTGGCAAACATTTGTACAGCAAAAGTACTTATATATGATGTCTGTCCCGTTTATAATTTTAGTTCTGATTTTTAATTATTTCCCTTTATGGGGATGGACGATGGCCTTTCAAGATTACAAGCCTGCACGATCTTTTACTGAGCAGGAATGGGTCGGGTTTGAACATTTTATCCAATTATTTAGTGATGAGCGGTTTTATTTAGCCCTTCGAAATACGTTAGGTATGAGTTTGCTCGGATTAACAATCGGATTTGTGATGCCGATCATCTTTGCCGTATTGATTAATGAGGTTCGGATTAATTTTTTAAAGAGAACCGTGCAAACGATTACTTATTTACCGCACTTTGTTTCCTGGGTTGTTGTTGCAGGGATTGTTACGAAAATGCTATCCATTGATGGCGGTGTGATTAATGAATTGCTCATAAACGTGGGAATGATTGATAAGCCTGTTCAGTTTATGGCAAAAGGTGAGTATTTCTGGGGAATTGTTGTTGCAGCTGATATATGGAAGGAAATGGGCTGGAATGCGATTATCTTTTTAGCAGCTATTGCCGGAATTGATCCACAGTTATATGAAGCGGCAAAAGTAGATGGTGCCGGTAGATTGAGAAGAATTTGGCATGTTACATTGCCGGGTATCCGTCCTACAATTTTAGTTCTGCTTATTTTAAATATCGGTCATTTAACAACAATTGGATTTGAAAAGCAATTATTACTCGGTAATCCGCTCGTTGTTGACTTTGCTGAAGTGTTAGATCTTTATGCACTGAATTATGGTATCGGATTGGGACGTTTCTCTTACGGTACGGCGATCGGTATTTTCAACTCTGTTGTGAGTATTATTCTACTATTTATTGCAAACGGCATTTTTAAACGCTATGCAAATCAAAGTGTCATGTAAGGGAGGGGAAAATCATGGCTACTAAAATGACAACATTCAGTCGAACGAAGCTTAATGAAAGAACATTTGATACGGTCATATATGTGTATTTAACATTAATCACGATTGTCACCCTTTATCCGTTTTTAAATGTATTAGCCGTTTCTTTGAATGAATCGGTTGATACCGTAAAGGGGGGCATTCATATATGGCCGAGGGAGTTTACTCTTGATAACTATAAAGAAATCTTTAAGTATGACAATTTAGTAACGGGCTTTATCAACTCAACTTCCAGAACGGTCATTGGAACGATACTGGGTGTGCTTTCATCTGCAATGGTTGCTTATACATTAAGTCGTGCTGACTTTCAAGGCAGAAAGCTCTTTTCTACAATTCTCGTGTTGACCATGTATTTTTCAGGAGGACTGATTCCCGGATACATGTTAATCAGAGATTTAGGTTTAATTAACAGCTACTATGTGTACATTATCCCGGGTATTGTGAATGCCTTTAATATTATTATTGTCCGGTCGTTTATCGATGGACTTCCATATTCTTTACAAGAATCAGCAAAAATTGATGGAGCAAATGATTTCACGATTTTCTGGAAAATTATTTTACCGTTATGTAAGCCTGTGTTAGCGACAGTCGCATTGTTTGTCGCGGTTGGGCACTGGAATTCCTGGTTTGATACGTATCTTTATAACAGTATGAATGAGGGATTAACGACATTACAGTATGAATTGATGAAAATATTGCAAAACACGTCAATGGGTAGTACAGATCCAGATGCGATGAAAGGTTTATCAACAGAGCAATTGAAGAGTGTTGTATCACCTGAATCGATTAAAATGGCGATTTCAATGGTGACGATTGTTCCAATCTTAATTGTTTATCCTTTTGTGCAAAAGTATTTTGTTCAAGGTATGACTATTGGTGCAGTGAAGAGTTGATTGTAAATCAATTCTTCACTTTAAGGAGGTGAATCTTGAAGATTTGTCTTGTATAAAGTGATCTTTTTCCTTAAACTATAAAAACATTAGGGGGTACATGATGAAGAAGCGTTCGATGAAAATGATGCTGTTTTTGTTACTTAGTTTCGTGCTTGTTCTTTCAGGATGTAGTAGCAAATCGTCTTCAGATGAGAGTGATGGTAAAAAAGACGGTGTGACAGAGCTTACGTTATTTAGTGCTGATATACATTCACAATGGGATGATATGCAAAGTCCGGTTAGTAAACTTGTGACAGAAAAAACGGGTGTTACTATTAATCCGGAGTTTGATGTAAACGGTGGAACACAAAAAATCGCGTTAATGGTGGCTAGTGGTGAATATCCTGACTTGATTGTTCCTAAAGGTGGAGCGGGGACACTTGTTGAAGCAGGTGCACTTATTGATCTTACCGACTTAATTGAAGAACATGCACCAAATTTAAAGAAAATTTATGGAGACTATTTAAGTCGTTTAAAATGGAGCAATGATGATGAAAGCATTTATATTCTTCCAACAGCGGCAATTGATCAACAATACTTTAACCCAAGTCATGGTGTAGGATTACAGCATGCAGTCGTAAAAGAATTAGGTTATCCGGAAATCAAGACATTAAAGGATTTTGAAAACGCTATCAGAGACTACAAAGAAAAGAACCCGACAATTGACGGGCAACCAACTCTTGGTTTATCTCTTCTAGCAGATGACTGGCGTATCATGATTTCGACAACAAATCCGGCTTTCTGGTCAACAGGAGCATCTGATGATGGAGAATTCTATGTTGATCCTGAAACATATGAAGCAACATTCCATTACAAACGTCCAGAGGAAAAAGAATACTTCCGTTGGTTAAACCATATGAATGATGAAGGATTACTTGATCCTGAAAGTTTTGTACAAAAATATGATCAATATTTAGCGAAGCTATCATCTGGTCGTGTTCTTGGTATTATTGATGATGATTGGCAATTTGCTGAGGCACAACGTTCATTACGTGAACAAGGCAAGACAGATAAAATGTACGGTTTATACCCTGCAACACTTTCTGAAGATATCAAACATGCCAATTTCCAAAGCGCCGGTTACTTAGCTGGCTGGGGTATTGGGATCTCAGTTGATGCAGAAGACCCTGTAGCAGCGATTAAATTCCTTGATTTCCTAGCATCAGAAGAAGGGCAAACTCTACAAAACTGGGGTATTGAAGGCGAACACTACGAAATAGTTGATGGAAAGCGTGTCATCTCTGAAGAAGAGATGGATAAGAGAAATAACAATGCAAATTATGTAAAAGAAACAGGTGTTGGTGTGTTAAAAGGCTTTGCACCGTCATATGGTGATGGAGTTGAGGATTCAACAGGACAAACCTATACAATCGCTTCACCGGAACAAGTGAAAGATTCATATACAGATGTTGAAAAAGAAGTGTTAACAAACTATGGAGTTGAAATGTGGAAAGATCTGTATCCACAAGCAGATGAGTTTCCTATTAAACCTTGGGGAGCAGCATTTAATATAACAGTTCCAGGAGATTCAGAATTAGCGTTAATTGAGCAAAAAGTTTTAGATATTGTGAAGAAACGAATTCCTGAAGTCATTTTAGCAGACCCGGCAGATTTTGATAAACTTTATGATAATTTCTTAGCTGAAATTGATAAAGCAGGAGCAAAAGATGCTGAAAAAATGCGTACTGACTTAATTAAGGATCGAGTTGAGCTATGGAATAACTAAAATGAAAGGACGGTTCGCGCTGAACCGTCCTTTTTAATCTTCTATTTTAAAGGTTAACCACATTCTGTTCTGTTAATTCTCGTCGGCGTTCGAGTTCTTTACTCATTTCTTTTCGCTGACCGTCGAGTTTATAGAATAATGTAGTAACAATAATAAGCGCACAAAGCACCAATGGTGTCCAAATAAAGCTGATTTCAATAAATTGCAGAGCAGTTGGTGTTTGTGTTGCATTTGGTACGTATCCGCCCATACTTAATAGCAAACCGATAAAAGCGCTCGCAAGTCCCATGCTTCCTTTTACGAAAAAGCCTTGGAAAGCGGCAATCATACCGGAAATACTTCTTTTTTTCTTGTACTCTGAATAATCAATAACATCCGGTTGGATCGCAAATGTTGTACCGAAGATTCCATAGATGCCAAGACCTGTAACGGCAAGACCTGCAACAAGTAGTACAGCTGATGATTTTCCAAAATAAATCATTAAGTCTCCAACAATAAAGATCGCTGTACTTAATAACAGAACGTTTTTCTTGGGCATAAGCTTTTGAAGCCAAGGTAACAAAAATAACATAGGTAACCCGGATAAAATACCGAACAGCCCTACGAAAGTCAGCCAATCAGTACGTCCCAGATTATAGGTGAAATAATAAATAACGGTTGTATTTCTAATAACAAATAACGCAAAGTACAGGAAGTTTAAAATTAAGAAAATAAACGTTTGACCTGTCAGTCCTTTTAAGTCTTCTTTAATAGACGACTTACCAGGTTGAATGGACGGTGGAATAACTTCTTTTGTGCTCATAAAGGTATATACAAACAATATCATCGCTAATATACCGTAGAGAGTCATTGTAATCAGAAATCCTTTTTGTGTATCTCCTTGCCCGAAGAACTCTACTAACGGCATGGTAATTGACATTACTAAAGCGGTTCCAATTAATGCGCAAATCATTCTTGTTGAAACTAACCAGTTACGTTCATGAAGATCTGAGGTAAGTCTTGGAACGATGGTATTCAATGGTATATTTACGACTGTATAAGCCGTGCATAGCAACGTATATGTCACATAAGCCCAAATTAGTTTTCCGTTCATGCTGAAGTCAGGAACAATAAATGTCATCACCGTAAAGATCGCAAACGGCAGTGCACCAATGATAAAGTAAGGTCTGCCTTGGCCCCATTTAGTGTTCGTTCGGTCTACGAGAATTCCCATCCCTGTATCTGTTAAGGCATCAATAATTTTTGTTACTAACATAAGTGTTCCTGCGGCTGCTGCTGTGATACCAAACACATCTGTATAAAAAAACATTAAGTAAGAAGCCATTGTGCTGAATACGAGGTTACACCCCAAATCTCCAACACCATATCCAATTCTTTTTGTCCATTGTTTCATGGAAATCACATCTCCTTTTCGGAAATTGCTTTTTAAAAGTAGGCTGTTAATTGCAGCAAGAGATACTCTCTGCGCTGCAATCAACAAGAAGGGTTATACATTTTGTAAATAAAGTTATGATAGTTTTGTCAACGTTTTCATATCTTGCTTTAAATTTTGATAAATAGATTTGTAGACTTTGTAATAGTCATTGTATTTTTCATAATTTTCTTTATTAGGCATAATCTTTTCATCTAATACCTGCCATTTTTTCACGTCTTCATAAGAGAGAAGACCTGTTCCGATTCCTGCCAGCATGACATCTCCCATATTTGCTTCAACATCATGGAGCGGACAGACAACTGGATAGCCGGTAACATCCGCAAAGATTTGTCTCCATAGTTTAGACTTGGTAACACCGCCAGCAAGCAGGATATATTCGCCCAGATTTTCGCCGGTTGCTTCCATTGCATCACGTAATGAGAAGGCAACTGCTTCTAAAAATGCCCGGTAAATATGGGCTTTTGAATGGGCTAGTGAAAGTCCGACAATTGTTCCTTTAGCATCTGAATCCCAAATTGGACTTCTTTCCCCCATAAAGTATGGAAGGACAATCAATCCCTCGCTGCCAGCCGGAATGTTGGCTGCTTGCTCATTCAAGATATCATAGGCATTTTTTCCACCGGCTTTTTCCTGCTCAATTTCGAATTGACACATGGTTTGACGGAACCATTTCACAATTGCTCCTGCTGTTGCTCCGCCTGCAAAGTAGTATGATAACTTTTTCGCATCATAAAGGTATGGCCAAACAATCAAATCTTTACCCTTTACAGGTTTGTCAGAAATTAATGCGGCACACATCGAGGTTCCAATTGCTGCAGCATAAATACCAGATTCAAAGACTCCAAGTCCGATGTTTGCAGCACCACAATCGATTCCGCTTGCAATAACCGGCATTCCTTCTGGTAAGCCAAGCTCAACGGCAGCCTCCTTCGTTAAGCCCCCAACAATATCAGTCGATTCTACGATTTTCTCGGGCATCATGGTGAGGGGAATCCCCATTTTATCCATCATTTCTTTGGACCATGTTCTGTTGTTCATATCGAAAATACCGCCGATATTTCCTGCAGAAGAGTAATCAATGGCGATCTCACCGGTTAGCTTATAGATGACATAGTCATTAGGTGGGAGAAAGAGCTTTGTTTTCTTCCAATTTTCCGGTTCATTGTTTTTCATCCATAGTATTTTTGTATATCCATAGTAAGGATCTGCTCCATTATGGGTGATTTCCAGCAGTTTTTCTTCTCCGATCGTATCTAAGACCCACTTTGTTTCTGCTTCTGCCCGGCGGTCCATCCAGATCATACAAGGACGGACAGGTTCCATCCTTTCATCAAGAGGGATTCCGGACCCTCCATAAAGGCCGCTAATTGCAAGTCCACGGATGTTTTCGGCTGGAATACCTGACTTTTGTACGGTATTTTTAATGGAAGTAATAGCAGCCTGCAGCCATACATCAGGCCATTGCTCAGCCCATAAAGGCTTTGGAGTCAAGACATCATATTCTTGTAAATCCTGAGCAATAAGGTTCCCGTCTGTATCCATTAAAATCGTTTTGGTACCTGATGTTCCGATATCTGTTCCAAGTAAGTAATTCATAGGTAGCATGTCTCCTTTTATAACAAAAAATCATATTCTAGCAGACTGTTAAATAGCAGTAAATGCTCCGTCTATGACAAAGTCGGAACCTGTTGTAAAGCTGCTTGTGTCTCCTGCAAGATACACACAGATTGATTGAAGTTCTTCAGGTTTACCCATGCGTTTAAGCGGTGCCATCTCATTCCACTGCTGGATTAACGGTTGTAAGCTAGGGGAATTCAATGTAAGTTCTGTTCCAATATAACCAGGGCTGATGCAATTCACGCGTACACCTCTTGTTGCCCATTCAACTGCCAGTGATTTTGTTAGCTGGATAACCCCTGCCTTTGATGCATTGTAAGAGCATTGCGGCTGTGGCACATTCACGATATGACCAGACATAGACGCAGTATTAATAATTGATCCGCTGCCTTGCTTAAGCATCACTTTTCCTGCAGCTTGTGCAGTTAAAAATACACCTGTTAAATTAATATCAATCACTTTTTTCCACTGATCAAATGTCATTTCTTCCGCTGGAATATTCATACAAATCCCTGCATTACAGAAGGCAACATCTAAACGGCCAAACGCATCAAGAATTTTCAACATCATATTGTCAACATCTTCAGGCTTTGTCACATCAGCTTGAATTGCAATCGCTTTAATTTTATTGTTTTTTTCCAGCTCCTCAGCTGTTTTCACTGCTTCTTCAATATCCAAGTCAACAATGGCTAAATCTGCGCCAGCTTCAGCAAAGGCAGTTGCTACGCTTTTCCCAATTCCTCTCGCTCCACCAGTCACAAAAATCTTTTTACCATCTAGTCGCATTCTTTCGATAATCCCCATATTAATTGCTCCTCTCAATTTACATAAATCCATTTTGTAAAAACACTTTATAAAATTAATTTATATAATAAATCCTTTTTCTGTCACAGTCAACATGAATAAAATAAAAAAATGGCAAGAAGTATCTTGCCAAAGTTGTTTTTGTAAAGGTTTTTATGATATATTTTAATTAATTTAAATAAAGTATTTTTATAAAAACGTTTTGTTTAATGGGGTATTCATATGGACCAAAGCATCACACTTAAAGATGTTAAAAAAAGCAACTATTCATCGATCTATCATCTTATCTATCAAAATGGAAAGCTTTCAAAACAGGAAATTGCGAATCAGTTACGTCTGAGCTTACCAACCGTCACTCAAAATTTAGTTCGTTTAGAGAAAGAAAAATTAATTGAAAAAAGCGGACAATTTGAATCGTCGGTGGGAAGACGAGCAACTGCCTATGCTATATGTCCACAAGCCCGAATCAGCATTGGCGTAGAGATTCAAAAGAAAAAAGTGAGAATATTGGCGATCAATTTGCTTGGCGGTACTTTTCAGAAAACAGAGCTGCCACTGGCTTATGCTAATGAAGAAAGCTACTATAATGAGTTAAGCTATAAAGTTCAGTCCTTTATTTCGGATCTTCAAGTAGAAAAAGAACAGGTTCTAGGTATCGGGTTTTCAGTACAAGCCCTAACCTCAATAGATGGGCAAAGCATTACGTATGGAAAAATCTTAAATTCTACCGGTGTCAATATTCATGTTTTTACAAAATATCTCGATTATCCCTGCATGTTTGTCCATGATGCAAAGGGAGCAGCAACAACAGAGCTATGGATGAGAAATGATATAGGTGATGCCATCTATTTATCGATCGGGATGCATCTGGGTGGAGCCATCATCATGAATGGTCAAATTGAGATGGGGAAAGAGGGCCATAGTGGTACAGTTGAACATATGACCATTGATCCTAGCGGTCCATCATGTTATTGCGGGAAGAAAGGGTGTATGGAGACCTATTGTTCTGTTAACGCACTTTTAGAAGAGGATGAATCTTTAGAAGGTTTCTTTCAACAACTTCGTTCAGGTTCACCTTCCTTTGTTGAAAGATGGAACGCCTTTTTAGACCACTTAGCCTACTCGATCAACAACATTCATCTTGTCATTAACAGAGAATTTATTCTAGGCGGGCATATTTCTCCTTATTTACAACAAAGTGATGTAGACCTTCTGCATGAAAAAATCAATGAAAAAACAGCTTTTCCAAGTAAAGACCCGTTCATCCATATCAGTCGTTCACCGGAAAATGGAGTTCCAATAGGTGCAGCAATTCCGTTTATTAAGGGGTTTTTGAGTGCGATATAATTGTGACTTCAACTAATTTAGTTGAGGTCTTTTTAATTAGGTTAATTGAAGCGGAAGGTGCGATACTCAGTGAGAAAGGTGAAACTCTTGCAAACGCCTGGGCTGAGGAGATCCACCGGAAAGCGAGTAACCTGGAGCTCCAATCAACCAGCACGACACTTATTACAAAACCATGTTAAATCTTACAACTAACGAAACTTTGCTGCAAAACAGTTGATTTTTCTTCCAAATGTATTACGATATACGAAGGGTCATTAGAAAGGATGTCAAAAATTGAGAAATAAAATCATACTAGGATCTATTGCTATCATAATAATTGGTGTTAGTTTGTATTTGTTAAATCCTTCTAAAGATAATGAAGAGTTAACGACTGAAGGTTCGACAGAGGCAGAAGTGGAAGCAATGGCTGAAGTAGATGGAGAGGCAAAAGCTGCTGCTGAGGCATTGAACAAAGAAGAAGCTAAAGAGCTTGTAGCGAGCCAATTCGAATATTTCCAAGCAATCGTCAATGGTTCTTACTTTAAAAATGCAAGAAAAAATGGACCACAAGATAATTATTCAGACAGTTGGGTTTCAGAAAGTGTAAAGGAAGAGCTGCATCAGCGCGCAGTGGAAATTGATGAACTTTTACCTGAACAAGCCAGTGATTCAATAAGCCAAGACCTGTTACAGGTTTTAATACAAATCAACCAAGCTTCCAGTCCTTTCGAGAGTCAGAAGAATATATACCGTGTTTACAAAACACTTCTTGAACTTCATATTATTTTAAATGATTATACACTCGAAGAAGGAATGTTCGATCCTAAAGAAGATTGGGACCAGGTGTTCAATCAAACTGAGGAAGAAGAAGAAATAAAAAGTGAAGCCGAACTACAGGCAGAGCTTGAAAAAGCCGCAGCTGCAGGAGCAGATGTGGAAGTAGAGGCAAATGAGGAATAAAACGATAGATAAGTAAGGGGTCTGACTGTGGAGGTCAGGCTCTTTTTAGCAGTTTTTTGCGATAGTTTCTTTTTCTATCAAAGGATTTGCTCCTGATAGTGAGGCTATTCTAAGTAATTCAACAATTTTTGAACATAATTCAACCAAATTTTAGATTAATTCGACCACTATCAAATTTTTATCAACCACACTTCATTTTGAGCCCTTTAATAGTGGTGCCAATCAAAGGAATTCGACCACTTCTCAACTTAATTCGACCACTTTTGACTAAAATTCAACCACTATCATAGTTTTATCAACCA
>NZ_JAEK01000061.1 GCF_000518865.1 Bacillus sp. J37
ATATTTTTTCCATTCGGGCAATTGACCCAGCTAAGGAGCATTTCCAACCTCCACCTCATGGATACGCAGGACGAAGGAAAGTATGGATTACAATCCTGAGAGATATGGGAGGGTTAGCGACCGTGATTTATGTGGAGATTTCTTAGCACGGTTATACACTTATTTTCCAAACTAATCCAGTTTGGTTGATAGGATGGCCCCCACCCTGTAAATTATTTATAGAAATTCAAATGATATCCAGTAATTTAGGTGAGTCAACTAAATGGTAGTTATGAAATATTGAGAATACATGAGTATTTGGAAGAAAAATTAACTTTATTGAGGGAGGAGAAAAATGAGTCTCGAAAGATCGAAGAAAATTACGGAACTACAATCACAATATGCAATGGAGCAAGAGAGACAACAGCAAATTTCCAAAAGGCGTAAAAGAGGCTTATTTCGGCGGCTATTACTACTAGGAATATTAGTCATCGTCACTTCTTCTGTTATAGTGACCACTTTATTTAGTCAATCTTCAGCCATAAATGAAAAAAACGAGCAAAAAGAAAAGTTGGAAGAAGAATTAGCCAGCTTAGAAAAAGAAGAAAATTTATTAAGAGAAGAAATTGTAAAACTTAATGATGATGAGTATATTGCAAAGATTGCCAGACGAGACTATTTCTTATCTGATGATAATGAGATCATCTTTAACATAAAAGAGTAGCCTTGTTGACACTGGATTTTTTATTTATGTATAATATAATAAAGGTTCGAATGATTTTTTATCTGTTTAAGGAGGAGCATTATTTTTATGTCGATTGAAGTTGGCAGCAAGTTACAGGGTAAAGTGACGGGCATTACTAATTTTGGAGCGTTTGTGGAGTTACCAGGCGGATCCACAGGTCTCGTTCATATTAGTGAAGTAGCCGATAATTATGTGAAGGATATTAATGATCACTTAAAAGTCGGAGATGAAGTTACAGTTAAGGTTATTAATGTTGAAAATGATGGTAAAATTGGTTTGTCTATTAAAAAGGCCATTGACCGTCCAGAGCGTCCTCAACGTCCGGAACGCCCAAGAAATTCAGACCGCCCGAGATCAAGAGGGAATGATTTCCGAAATAATAGTAATAACAAAGAAAACTTTGAACAAAAAATGAATCGTTTCTTAAAAGATAGTGAAGATCGTCTAGCTTCATTAAAACGTAATACCGAATCAAAACGTGGTGGTCGTGGGGCTAGAAGAGGATAGCTTGCTGCTTTCATATACATTTTGTGAGTAAGGAAAACATGATTGATATGTTTTCCTTTTTTATATGTTTTATTTTAAAATTTATATTGACAGAAAGCCTAAATCGATTGTATTATAAATCTTGTGCTTTTAAACAAGGGTTTTTTTAAAACTATGGCGGTGTAGCTCAACTGGCTAGAGCGAGCCGTAAACATCCTGATTTTTCTTCCATGTAGGCTTGTGAGGAATGTGTCTGGAAGAGACATGACGAACATGCTTTTAACAAGGAGCGTTTTTAAAACTATGGCGGTGTAGCTCAGCTGGCTAGAGCGTACGGTTCATACCCGTGAGGTCGTGGGTTCGATTCCCTCCGCCGCTACCATAGAAAAAATAAGAAAATAAGGCCCGTTGGTCAAGCGGTTAAGACACCGCCCTTTCACGGCGGTAACACGGGTTCGAATCCCGTACGGGTCATCAATGAAGAAACTAGCTGCGTTCTGCAGCTAGTTTTTTGTTATGTAAAAAATTCTTTCGGTCATAATTAATACGAATTCGACCACGATTGAAATAAATTCAACCACATTCTTTAATAATTCAACCAAAATCTCCAATAATTCAACCATCATGCCAAGAGATTCAACTAACCTCCATATAAAGAACTTAATAAAAGATAGATTTTACCCTACCTAATTAATGCTCATACTATTCCAATTTTCTTTTGACTATTCCTGACTCGACATTACAGGTTTCACACAAATTTGACGAATGACTTGCTGAAAAAAATACTATTCATTTAGATATTTGTCGCTTTTTTCAAAAACAGTCGAACAGTTCTTTAGATCCTCTACCTTCTTTTGACAAATTCCTGTCATAAGCTTAGCTATAATTACAAGCAACATGAATAAGTGGGGGAATGAAAAATGGAAAAAGTAGAAAGAAGGTTAATGGAACCAATATCGGAATTGGGGATGGAAAAAACCCAACAAGTGGTTAATCGATTCTTCCATCGTATTTCATCTAGAATCCAGCTTTTCCTCTTACACAAAGGAATTATTTATGGATTGATCGGTTTTTTATTAGGACGGGCTATTATTCTTTCGGAAGTACTGCCATTTGCTCTTCCATTTTTTGGAGCGGTTTTACTAATGAAAAGGGACAAGGCCTTGTTAGCGGGGTTATCGCTTATTGCTGGAGGATTAACGATTTCCTTTCAAGTTGCTTTAGTGATTACAATTTCAATCATCGGTTTTCTGATTTTAAATCGACTCGTTTCTTCTTTATTTAAGGATCAATTAAAAGTCCTTCCTTTTGTTATTTTTGGAACGGTAGCAATAACTAGACTGGCTTACTCCTTTGCAATAAAAACAGAGTTAATGCTATATGACTATATGATGGCAGGAGTAGAATCAGGACTTTCATTTATTTTGACATTGATTTTTCTTCAAAGTATTCCATTGATATCTGCACGTAAATATAAACAATCATTAAAAGTCGAAGAGATTATATGTATTATGATTCTCCTTGCTTCAGTTATGACTGGGCTTGTCGGTGTATCATTTCAAAATCTTCAAGCAGAGCATATTTTCTCACGATATATTGTTCTCTTGTTTGCATTTATCGGTGGTTCAAGTATTGGTTGTACGGTTGGGGTTGTGACGGGATTAATTCTCAGTCTGGCAAACGTCGGAAACTTATATCATATGAGTTTATTAGCTTTCTCAGGATTACTGGGGGGACTTTTACGTGAAGGACAAAAGTTTGGAACGGCGATAGGACTATTAGTTGGATCAGTATTGATTTCTTTATATGGACAAGGTTCAGCTGATTTGATGACAACATTACTAGAATCAATGATTGCAATCTTGCTGTTTTTACTAACTCCTAAGGCGGTTACAGCGAGATTAGCTAAGCATATACCCGGGACAAGTGAGCACGCCCAGGAACAACAGCAGTATGTCCGAAAAATTCGTGATGTTACAGCTCATAGGGTTGAGCAATTTTCTCAAGTTTTCCATGCGTTATCAGAAAGCTTTGCTACGTTCTATGATAAGGATGAACAAGATGATAGTGAAGAACGTGAGACCGATTTATTTTTAAGCAGTATTACAGAAAGCACCTGTCAGCATTGTTTTAAAAAAGAGAAGTGTTGGGTTGAGAACTTTGATAAAACCTATGATTTAATGCAAAGCATTATGCATGAGAATAAACAAAATACGTATAAATCCAACATGAAATTAAGGAAGGAATTTGATAGGCATTGTTCAAAGGCAAATAAAGTAGAGGAGACCATTGAGCAGGAGATTAATTATTTTCAAGCAAACCAAAAGTTAAAGAAAGAGGTGCAAGAAAGCAGGCGGTTGGTTGCTGAACAATTATTAGGTGTTTCAAATGTAATGGGAGACCTCTCGAAGGAAATTAAAAGAGAAAGGGAAAATCATTTTGTACAAGAAGAACAAATTTTAGATGCGTTACAAAACTTTGGAATTGAGATTGTGAATGTTGATATTTTTAGTCTGGAACAAGGGAATGTAGATATTGAAATGAGTATTCCTTTTTGTAATGGACATGGAGAATGTGAAAAAATTATTGCTCCAATGCTTTCAGATATTTTGGAGGAATCCATCATTGTTAAAAAAGAAGAATGTGCAAATTATCCAAATGGATATTGTCATGTTTCATTTGGTTCAGCAAAAAAATACCGAATTGAAACAGGTGTTGCACATGCAGCTAAAGGAGGCGGACTAGTATCCGGGGATAGTTATTCCATGATTGATTTAGGTGTAGGTAAATTTGCTGTCGCGATAAGTGATGGAATGGGAAATGGGGTAAGGGCCCATTTTGAAAGCAATGAAACCATTAAGCTTCTACAAAAAATCCTGCAGTCAGGTATTGAAGAGAAAGTGGCAATTAAAACAATTAATTCAATCTTGTCTCTAAGAACAACAGATGAAATCTTTTCGACTCTTGATCTAGCAATTGTTGATTTGCAGGATGGAAGTAGTAAATTCTTAAAGATTGGTTCAACTCCAAGCTTTGTAAAGAGAGGAGATAAAATAATAAAGATTCAAGCAAGTAATTTACCTATGGGAATCATTGATGATTTTGATGTTGATGTGGTAGGTGAAAAACTAAAGGCCGGAGATCTGCTTATTATGATGAGCGACGGGATTTTTGAAGGACCCAAGCATGTGGAAAACCATGATTTATGGATGAAAAGAAAAATAAGTGAAATGAAAACAACTGATCCACAAGAAATTGCAGACCTCATCATGGAAGAAGTGATTAGAACAAGATCTGGAAAGATAGAAGATGATATGACAGTTGTGGTATCAGCCATTGAGCATAATACACCAAAATGGGCAAGTATTCCTGTTTCATCGAAGAAAATAGGATAAGAAGTATAAAATAAAACCCTCCTGGCGAGTATGATAATAGTATTTTTATGTTTATATGTCGGTGTAGCAATGGATAAGGGGAAAATTCAGGAGACTGCAACATCTCTCTAGGAGGGTAAGTATGGAAAAGGGTCATTTAAAACAAATCTTATTAATTACAGATGGTTGTTCAAATCATGGGGAAGATCCGATTGCGATGGCGGCTCTAGCACAAGAGCAGGGTATTACTGTTAATGTAATTGGTGTATTAGAAGAAAATGTAATAGATCATGAATCTCTTCAAGAGGTAGAAGGAATTGCTATGTCAGGTGGAGGTGTGCATCAAATTGTCTATGCTCACCAACTTTCACAAACAGTTCAACATGTGACAAGAAAGGCAATGACACAAACTCTCCAGGGGGTAGTAAATAAAGAACTTCAACAAATTTTAGGCAAACATACATCGATGGAAGAATTACCACCAGAAAAAAGAGGAGAAGTAATGGAAGTAGTAGATGAACTGGGTGAAACTACAAGCCTTGAGATTCTTATTTTAGTTGATACTAGTGCCAGTATGAAGCCGAAACTTCCAACAGTGAAAGAAGCCCTGCTGGATCTATCTATTAGTTTAAATTCAAGAATAGGGGATAATCGTTTTTCAGTTTCAGTATTTCCTGGGAAAAAAGATGACGTTGAAAGGGTACTTGATTGGACTCCTAGGCTTGAATCTCTATCATCCATCTTTCCTAAATTATCAACAGGAGGTATTACACCAACTGGTCCGGCGATTAGAGAGGCTATACAGCAATTTAAGAAGAAACGTTCCCTTAGAAATTTATTAAGAAATGAAGAAGAGTATTACGATGAATCAAGTATGTAACCTCGCACCTGGTTCAATTATTACAGGCAAATGGAATCAGGAGCGTTATACAATCATTAAGGCCTTAGGACAAGGTGCAACGGGTAATGTATATTTGGCAGATAGTAGAAGAGGGAACGTAGCAATCAAACTTAGTGAAAACAACATGTCAATTACATCTGAGGTAAATGTACTTAAACATTTCTCTAAGGTCCAAGGTACTTTACTTGGGCCTTCTTTACTTGATGTGGACGATTGGGTTCATAACTCTCAAAAGTTAGTTTCATTTTATGTAATGGAATATGTACAAGGTAATAACTTCCTTGAATTTACTGAGCAAAGAGGGATAGAATGGGCAGGAGTACTAACTCTTCAGCTTTTAACTAATTTAGAAAAACTTCATCAAGAGGGATGGGTATTTGGAGATTTAAAACCGGAAAATTTAATTGTTTCAGGTCCTCCGCCGAGAATTAGATGTATAGATGTTGGTGGAACAACACAACAGGGCAGGTCTATAAAAGAATTTACGGAGTTTTTTGACCGCGGTTATTGGGGAATGGGAAATCGAAAGGCAGAGCCAACATATGATTTGTTTTCAGTTGCGATGATTATGGTGAATGCTGCTTATCCAAAACGTTTTAAAAAAGTCAGTGATCGTGATGGGAACGGTCAGCTAACTGAAAAAATACGGCAACACTCTTTTTTAGTTAAATATCAGGATGTTTTAGACAAGGCGTTAATGGGGAAATACAATAGTGCCGGGGAAATGAAAGCTGACTTTATCCAATTGCTTTCTGTGAAAGCAAGTAGAAGGAGTCCATCTTCAAACACTTATAAGGCAAAAATTCCAAAGCAGAGTTCTCCTATATCAAGTCGCCCGAAAACACATACACATCAGACAAGGCAGCAAGTGAAAAAGAAGAAAAAGAAAGCCAATTATTTTTTTGAAACAGTCGTGATTTTAATAGGAGTCTGTGTCATTTATTCCTTATATGTTTATCATGTTCTTTTATAATATCTAGATGCTGTTAGTCTTTTTAGGTGAAAATATGTTGAATATGTGAACTGGACCTTCTTTTTTGTTATTTTAGATAAAATAATGGTAGGATTAATATATGAAAATACATTAAGGAATATCGAATAAAGAGGGGAAAAAGGTGGAAAATTTAGATATCCTGATTCGACAACAGCAACTAATTAAAAAGGGATCAACGATCGTTGTTGGTGTTTCAGGTGGCCCTGATTCTTTAGCATTACTCGATCTGTTTTACA
This sequence comes from Bacillus sp. J37, assembly GCF_000518865.1. Taxonomy (GTDB): domain Bacteria; phylum Bacillota; class Bacilli; order Bacillales; family Bacillaceae; genus Metabacillus. The sequence goes on from NZ_JAEK01000061.1 coordinate 6,716, forward strand.
AACATAGGGAGAAATTGGATTTAACTGTAGTGGCTGCTCATGTTGACCATATGTTTAGAGGTGAACAGTCTCAGGCAGAAATGGAATTTGTTATAGCATTCTGTAATGAGCGGGGAATTATCTGTCAAACACACCAAATTGATGTTAAAGCATATGCAAAACAGAATCAATTGAGCTCACAAGTAGCAGCTAGAGAATGCAGATATCGTTTTTTTAAAGAGATTATGGATAAGTATCATTCACCATACTTGGCATTAGGCCACCATGGTGATGATCAGGTTGAAACCGTCCTCATGAGAATGGTTAGAGGTAATACTGGTGAAGCTTTAGCTGGTATCAAACGGGTGAGACCATTTCATAATGGGTACATCATTAGACCGTTACTGGAATTCTCCAAGCAACAAATCCTTAATTATTGCAATAAGAATAATTTAATGCCCAGGTTCGATCCCAGCAATGATAGTACAGATTACACAAGAAATAGATTTAGAAAATACGTGCTTCCTTTTCTAAAACAGGAAAACCCGCTAGTTCATAAAAAATTTCAGTATTTTAGTGAAACCTTACTGGAGGATGAAACGTATTTACATGCATTAACTGAAAAAAACATGAATACAGTAATCAAAAGGAAAGAAAAAATCGTTGTTGAAATGGATATCAAAGGGTTTCTAAGCCTACCTTTGCCTTTACAAAGAAGAGGGATTAAACTAATATTAAACTATCTATATGAAAATATTCCATCTTCCCTTTCTTCAATACATATCGAGAGCGTACAATCATTGCTCTCACAGGAACATCCTTCAGGGTCACTAGATTACCCAAACGGTCTTAAAGTGATAAAATCCTATCAGACATGTTTGTTTACTTTTGAACATAATGAAGGTAGAGAATACTGTCATGTACTTAAAATTCCCTCTGTGGTTAAACTTCCAAATGGGTATAGTATATCTTGTCATGTAGCTCAGGAGATTCCAAAAGAAAAAAAAGGAAACGATATTTTTCTGCTGAGTGAAAGAGATTTAACTGAGCCTTTAATCGTTCGTACGAGAAAACAGGGAGATAAAATTAAATTGAAAGGCATGAACGGCAGGAAAAAAGTCAAAGATATATTTATTGATGAAAAAATTCCATTACATAGCCGAAATTCTTGGCCGATCGTAGAAGATGGGAAAGGGAATATCCTTTGGATTCCAGGCCTCAAAAAATCAAATTTAGAAGCCGGGAATGACGATGGGGATAGATGTATTGTATTAGAATTTAGAAGCTAATCTTCTAGGGGGCGCACAATAATGAGACAAGATATTCAAGAAATTTTAGTTACAACCGAGCAAATCCAGGAAAAAGTAAAAGAGCTAGGAAAGGTCTTAACAGAGGAATATAAAGACAGTTTCCCACTTGCAATTGGTGTTTTAAAAGGTGCAATGCCTTTTATGGGTGATCTTTTAAAAAACATTGATACATACTTGGAAATGGATTTTATGGATGTTTCAAGTTATGGTACATCCACAGTTTCTTCGGGTGAAGTAAAGATTATTAAGGATTTGGATACTTCAGTAGAAGGAAGAGATATTCTTATAATCGAGGATATCATTGATAGTGGTTTAACATTAAGTTATTTAGTCAAACTATTCCGCTATCGTAAGGCGAAATCAATTAAAATTGTTACGTTACTTGATAAGCCAACAGGTAGAAAAGCCGATATTAATGCAGATTATGTAGGATTTGAAGTGCCAGATGCATTTGTTGTTGGTTATGGATTGGATTATATTGAAAAATATCGAAACCTTCCATATATCGGTGTGTTAAAGCCTGAGATTTATCAGAAATAATCAGTATTCTAATTTGTTGTATTACCATGATTTTCTATGATACTATTTAAAATAGTTGTGTTTACTGTGGGAGGAGGTAAGGAATGAATCGGATCTTCCGTAATACCATATTTTATTTACTTATATTTTTAGTCATCATTGGAGTTGTTAGCTTTTTTACAGGTGCAAATCCTAAAACAGAGCAAATAACGTATAATGAGTTCATTTCAGACTTGAATGGTGGAAATGTCAAAGAAATGACCGTACAGCCGGTTCGAGGTGTATTTGAAGTTAGAGGTAAAATGAAAGATTATAATGAAGACGAAACCTTTTTAACATATATACCAACTGAACAGGGGCTAGATCGCGTTGACAAAGCTGCTGATGCAAACAATGTTCAAAAATTGAACATTGCTCCAGCAGAAGAAACAAGTGGATGGGTAACATTTTTCACATCCATTATTCCATTCGTCATTATCTTTATCCTTTTCTTCTTCTTATTGAACCAAGCTCAGGGCGGTGGTGGCCGTGTTATGAACTTCGGAAAAAGTAAAGCTAAGCTTTACAGTGAGGAAAAGAAAAAAGTTAAATTTAAGGATGTAGCGGGTGCAGATGAAGAGAAACAAGAACTTATAGAGGTTGTTGAATTCTTAAAAGATCCTCGAAAATTCGCGGAGTTAGGTGCAAGAATTCCAAAAGGTGTTCTTTTAAATGGACCTCCGGGAACAGGTAAAACATTGCTTGCAAGAGCCGTTGCCGGTGAAGCTGGAGTACCTTTCTTCTCTATCAGCGGATCTGATTTCGTAGAAATGTTTGTCGGTGTCGGGGCTTCTCGTGTTCGTGATTTATTCGAGAATGCGAAAAAGAACGCACCATGTATTATTTTCATTGATGAAATTGATGCTGTTGGACGTCAACGTGGAGCTGGTTTAGGTGGCGGCCATGATGAACGTGAGCAAACATTGAACCAATTGCTTGTTGAAATGGATGGTTTTGGAGCAAACGAAGGAATTATCATTATTGCTGCAACAAATAGACCTGATATTTTAGATCCTGCATTACTTCGTCCGGGACGATTTGACCGTCAAATTACAGTTGATCGCCCAGATGTAAATGGTCGTGAGGCGGTACTTAAAGTACATGCCCGCAATAAACCACTTGATGAATCTGTTGATTTAAAAGCAATTGCTGCCCGTACACCTGGATTCTCTGGTGCAGATTTAGAAAACTTATTAAATGAAGCAGCTCTAGTAGCCGCTAGACAGGATAAGAAGAAAATCGATAATACAGACCTTGATGAGGCAACAGATCGCGTTATCGCCGGACCATCGAAGAAGAGTCGTGTTATCTCTAAGAAGGAACGAAATATTGTTGCTTATCATGAAGCGGGACACACAATTATTGGTGTTGTTTTAGATGAAGCGGATATGGTACACAAGGTAACAATCGTCCCTCGTGGTCAAGCTGGTGGATATGCTGTTATGCTTCCAAAAGAAGATCGTTACTTCATGACGAAACCTGAATTACTGGATAAGATAACAGGACTGCTTGGCGGCCGTGTTGCTGAAGAAATTATCTTCGGTGAAGTAAGTACAGGTGCACATAATGACTTCCAAAGAGCAACAAATATTGCCAGAAAAATGGTAACTGAATATGGAATGAGTGAAAAGCTTGGACCATTACAATTTGGCCAATCACAAGGTGGTCAAGTGTTCTTGGGAAGAGATCTTCATAATGAACAAAACTACAGTGATGCGATCGCTCATGAAATTGATATGGAAATCCAACGTTTCATCAAGGAATCATATGAAAGAGCGCGTCAAATTCTAACAGAAAACCGCGAAAAGCTAGAGCTTGTTGCTCAAACGTTGTTAGAAGTGGAAACACTTGATGCGGCTCAAATTTCAAGCCTTGTTGAAACAGGGAAACTCCCTGATCGTCCTGTCGTTGTTAATAACGATAAAGAAGAGAAATCAGAGGATATAAAAGTCAACATTCATACAAAAAAAGAAGAGGATAACTCTTCTGATAAATAAATTTTCTAGCCAATAGATCGGTGACATCTGTCATCGGTCTTTTATTTGTTTAAGTACATAATAATGCTTTTATTTTGCAAGTGACCTACGAATATGGAAGTCAAGGTACTTTGTGATAAAATAATACGGTATTGAAAAATAGAACAAGACAAAGTGGTGATTCTTATGATTTTAGTATTGGACGTTGGAAATACAAATACCGTCTTAGGGGTATATGGTCAAGATACATTAAAACATCATTGGAGAATTGAGACTAGCCGTAATAAGACTGAAGATGAATTTGGCATGCTTATTAAAAACCTTTTTGAACATGAACGCATATCTTTTCAAGAAATTGAGGGGATTATTATATCATCTGTTGTCCCTCCTATTATGTTTGCACTAGAAAGAATGTGCAGTAAATATTTCGATATAAAGCCGTTAGTCGTAGGACCTGGAATAAAAACAGGACTCAATATTAAATATGAAAACCCTAGAGAAGTTGGAGCAGATCGGATTGTAAATGCAGTTGCAGGTATACAAGACTATGGTAGCCCGCTTATCATTGTGGATTTTGGTACAGCAACTACATATTGTTATATAGATGAACATAAGCAATATATGGGTGGAGCTATTGCCCCGGGAATAAATATTTCTACGGAAGCTCTTTATTCACGGGCAGCAAAATTGCCAAGAATAGAAATTACACGCCCTGATCACATTATTGGGAAAAATACAGTTAGTGCAATGCAGTCAGGGATATTATATGGATATGTAGGTCAAGTAGAGGGTATTGTTAAGCGAATGAAGGAACAATCTAAGGAGGTGCCTAAAGTTATAGCAACCGGCGGCCTTGCAACCCTCATTGCTAAAGAATCAGATTGTATTGATATTGTAGATCCTTTCTTAACACTGCGAGGCCTGCAACTAATCTATAAACGTAATGTGGAATGAATGAACGAAAGTGATTACAGTACTTTTTGAAAGGGAGTAAATATTAATGACAGATTATATAATTAAAGCCATTGCATTTAATAACCAGGTAAGAGCCTATGCTGCAAGAACAACCGAGACCATTTCCGAAGCACAAAAAAGACATCAAACTTGGCCAACTGCTTCAGCTGCATTGGGCAGATCCATGACTGCAGGAGTTATGCTTGGTTCAATGTTAAAGGGTGATGCAAAACTGACAATTAAGGTTGAAGGCGGCGGCCCAATTGGTGTCATTATTGTTGATAGTAATTCTAAAGGAGAAGTAAGAGGGTATGTAACAAATCCTCACACTCATTTTGATCTTAATGAAAAGGGAAAACTAGATGTGGCTAGGGCTGTGGGGACTCAAGGGAATTTAACGATCGTAAAGGACCTTGGGTTAAAAGATCATTTTTCTGGACAGGTACCGATTGTATCAGGTGAATTAGGAGAAGATTTTACATATTATTTAGTTACTTCTGAACAAGTTCCATCTTCCGTAGGCGTTGGTGTTCTTGTAAACCCTGATAATACGATCTTAGCCTCAGGTGGTTTTATTATTCAATTACTTCCTGGTACAGATGATGAAACCATCACAGAAATTGAAAAGAGGCTTGGAGAGGTTGAGCCAATTTCAAAGTTAATTCAAAGAGGATTAACGCCTGAAGAAATACTTGAAGAAGTACTCGGTAAAGGAAATGTCAAGGTATTAGAAAAACAACCTGTTGCATTTAAGTGCCAATGTTCAAAAGAACGAATTGAAAATGCAATTGTTAGTTTAGGTATTGATGAAATACAAGCAATGATTGATGAAGATGGACAAGCTGAGGCACAATGCCATTTTTGTAATGAAGTATACCTCTTAACTAAAGAGGACCTGGAAGAATTGAAAAGGGAAGCAAGTAAGTAAAGTAATAAAGATATAGCCATAGTGGGAGTTGAGAAATTGAGAGGTAAAGTGTTATGGGGCATTATTTTTGGCCTGGTGATCATTAATTGTCTAACAATAGGTTACTTTGTGTCAGGAAAAACCGAAGCAATACCGGTGGTTGAAAATGAAGTAACCGATGAAACAATTGCCAAGATTGGGGATACATCGATAACTAGAGAGCAATGGATGGCTGAGCTGGAAAGCCGTTATGGAAAAGATACATTAAGAGAGTTAATTAATCTACAGGTAGTGGAAGAGTTAGCTGAAAAATATAATATTACTGTCTCTGAAGAGGTTATCGATAGAGAGCTTGCTGTTTATAAATCGATGTATAACTCATTAGATGAAGAACAATTTGCTAGTGAGGAAAACTGGGAAAAACAAATTCGCTACAGTATCTTACTAGAGGAACTTTTAACACGTGATGTTTCTGTATCTGATAAAGATATCCAAAGTTTCTATGAGGATAATAAGGATTTATACGATATTGATGAATCTTATCATTTATCACATATCGTCGTAAAAACAGAGGAAGAGGCTAAAGTCATTATTAAAGAATTAGAAGGAGGTTCAAGCTTTGAAGCTCTTGCTTTAGAGGCTTCGATCGATGAATTCACAGCTAATTCAGGCGGGGATTTAGGATTTATCTCAACAAATGATACGTATGTTCCAAAGTCATATCTTGAAATAGTTCCAAAATTAAAGGAAGGAGATTGGAGTGAACCTGTCGAAGTAGATACAGGGTATGCAATTCTTCTTTTACATGAAAAGATGGAGGGACAGACGTTTAGTTTTGATGATGTAAAAGAGCAAATTCGCAGACAAATTGCTTTAGAGCAAATGGAAGGCAAAGTGTCCGTTGATCCGTTATGGGATGAAATTGGTGTTACTTGGTTTTATGATGAAGAATAAGGAAAAATAGTACAAATAGCACAAAAGGTTTTGACAATTTCGAATTAAATTGCTATATTACTTATAAATCCAATAAATTTACTCGGGATAGGGGAGAGAAAGTATGGCACGCGTTGCAAATTCAATTCATGAATTAATCGGAGAAACACCTATTGTAAAATTAAACAGACTTGTTGATGATAATAGTGCAGATGTATATTTAAAATTAGAATTTATGAATCCTGGTAGCAGTGTAAAAGATCGGATCGGTCTTGCTATGATTGAAGCTGCAGAGAAAAAAGGTGACTTAAAACCAGGCGATACAATCATTGAGCCTACTAGTGGTAATACTGGAATTGGTTTAGCGATGGTTGCTGCTGCAAAGGGTTTTAAAGCCATTTTAGTAATGCCTGACACAATGAGTATGGAACGTAGAAACTTACTTCGTGCATATGGTGCTGAACTAGTATTAACACCTGGTTCCGAAGGTATGGGAGGAGCTATCCGTAAAGCGGAAGAGCTTTCAAAAGAACATGGATACTTTATGCCTCAGCAATTTAAGAATGAAGCTAACCCGGAAGTACACCGTTTAACAACAGGTAAAGAAATTGTTGAACAAATGGGTGATCAACTTGATGCATTTATAGCAGGTATCGGTACTGGTGGAACGATTACTGGTGCAGGGTCAGTTTTAAAAGAAAACTATCCTTCAATTAAAATTTATGCTGTAGAGCCAACAGATTCACCAGTTCTTTCCGGTGGGAAGCCAGGTCCACATAAAATTCAAGGTATCGGTGCAGGATTTGTTCCTGATATCCTAAATACAAATGTGTATGATGAAGTCATCACTGTGAAAAATGACGAAGCATTCGAAACTGCTAGAAAGGCAGCAAGTCAAGAAGGTATTCTAGGTGGTATCTCATCAGGTGCAGCAATTTTTGCAGCATTACAAGTTGCAAAAGAACTTGGTAAAGGGAAAAAGGTATTAGCTGTACTCCCAAGTAATGGTGAGCGTTACCTAAGTACTCCTTTATATCAATTTGATTAATAACATAAGCAGAGTAAAGAGGTTGACTATAGTCAACCTCTTTTTCAATACAGCAGTTTTAGATTGTCATTTTATATTATTGATGAGACTGCTGTATACTATTTGTAAATAAACATTCTTTACAAAAAAGATAAAATTTTATGATTTCTTGATTATAATTATGTAAAATGGTAAGTAAGAGTTTAAAGGAGCGAATAAATCATGCAGCAAAGAAGGACCTCTTTAAGTGTACACTTTGATTATACACTCGACTTTTTTAGCCAGTATCAATACCTTTCAAAAGATGAGGATAAACATGCATTTTTAGAGAGTGGACGAGGAGGCAGATATAGTATTGCGGGTGTTAATCCATTTGCAACAGTCAAGGGGAAAGGTGAACAGCTGGTTATCACAAAGGATAATGAAATGACTGTTTTGGAAGGAAAACCCCTTGATCTATTTAGAGATTGGTTTAAGCAATATTATACAAGCTCAGATCCGAATCTCCCTGATTTTCAAGGTGGGGCTATTGGCTTTATTAGTTATGACTGTGTACGACATTTTGAAACACTACCTGAAATTGCTGTTGATGATTTAGAAACTCCTGATTTATATTTTTTATTATTTGATGATATTGCAGTTTATGACCATCATACATCGAAATTATGGTTAATTACCCATTATTATCAAGAAGGTCAAATTCAAAAAGCTCATGAAAAATTAAAACATATGAAGGAAAAGTGGACATCAGTACAGAAGGTTGCAATCAAAAATAACTTGAAACAGGTTAAAACCTCTGATCCCATTATCTTTACAGAAGATGCTTTTAAAAGAGCAGTAGAATCAATAAAGGATTATATTGGACAGGGTGATGTTTTTCAGGTCAATCTATCTTTAAGGCAGCATTTTCAATTAGAAAATCATCCGCTTAAGATTTATGAAACATTACGAAAAGTAAATCCTTCACCATATATGGCTTACCTGCACTTTCCTGATCTGCAAATTGTGAGCGGCTCACCTGAATTACTTGTAAAAAAGAAAGTAAATCTCGTAAGTACACGCCCGATTGCCGGAACACGATCTAGAGGTAAAAATGAACAAGAAGATATAATGCTGGCAAATGAGCTTATTCATAATGAGAAGGAAAGAGCTGAGCATGTTATGCTCGTAGATCTAGAAAGAAATGACTTGGGGCGTGTGTGTGAATACGGTTCTGTTCATGTTAATGAATTTATGGTGATTGAAAAGTATTCACATGTTATGCATATTGTCTCTAATGTACAAGGAACAATGAAAAAGGATGCAAATTACGCTGATATTATCAAAGCGACCTTCCCAGGTGGTACAATAACAGGAGCACCTAAAGTTCGAACGATGGAAATTATCGAAGAACTTGAGCCTACCAGAAGAGGGATTTATACGGGCTCAATAGGTTGGATTGGCTATGATGAAGATATGGAATTAAATATTGTTATTCGTACGATGGTAGCGAAAGACGGATATGGGTATGTTCAATCCGGAGCAGGGATTGTAATTGATTCTAATCCGGATTATGAATATAAAGAAGCCTTAAAGAAAGCAAAGGCTTTAGTTAAAGCGATAGAGTTGAGCAAAGAAGAGAAAATATTAGGCTGAGGTGAGTATAGTGATTTTAATGATTGATAATTATGATTCATTTACGTTTAATTTAGTCCAGTATTTAGGTGAGCTTGGTGAGGAATTAGTTGTTAAAAGGAACGATGAGATTACCATTTCGGAAATTGAAGAGTTAAATCCACAATTTTTAATGATTTCTCCAGGGCCGTGCAGCCCAAATGAAGCAGGAATAAGCATGGCAGCTATTGAACATTTCGCTGGAAAAATTCCAATTTTCGGTGTTTGCCTTGGTCATCAATCGATTGCTCAAGTTTTTGGTGGAGATGTTGTTCGTGCTGATCGATTAATGCATGGTAAAACATCTGAAATGCACCATAATGGAGAAACTATTTTTAAGGGAATGGAAAGTCCTTTTATAGCAACTCGTTATCATTCTTTAATTGTGAAGAACGAGACATTGCCTGATTGCCTTGAAGTAACAGCATGGACCGAGGAAAATGAAATAATGGCTATCCGACATAAAACTTTACCGATAGAGGGTGTTCAATTCCACCCGGAATCGATCATGACATCGTTTGGAAAAGACTTATTAAAGAACTTTATTACTCAATACAAACCTGTAGAAAAGAGTTAAACAAGTGTATATCTATCATAATTCAAAGTTTATTAAAGATTCTGAAGCCACGATTTCTCCATTTGATCATGGCTTTCTTTATGGTTTAGGTGTATTTGAAACGTTCCGGGTATATAAAGGTTTTCCATTTTTACTGCATGATCATCTTGACCGTCTTCAAGTGGCCATAGATGAGATGGGAATATCCTATAACATAAACCGGCAAGAGATTTTTGAAATTATTCGAGAGTTGATCACACTTAATCGTTGTGAATCGGAGGATGTTACAGTTCGTTTAAATATTTCTGCCGGTAAGGGGGAAGTGGGACAACTTCTCCAAGCTTATGATCACCCAACGATTCTTTGTTTTTTAAGAAAGGTTCCTTCGGCTAAAGTGAATGAAAAGAAAGCAATCATCCTAAAATTGAGGAGAAATACTCCAGAAGGAAATTACCGCCTTAAATCTCATCATTATTTGAATAATATTCTAGGGAGAAGGGAGCTTATTCAGACCCCTGATCTAGATGGCATTTTTTTAACTGAGCACGGCTTTGTTGCAGAAGGTATTGTCTCAAATATTTTTTGGGGAGATGAGAATGGAGTATATACACCATCTCTTGAAACAGGAATTCTCAATGGAATTACGAGAAAATTTGTTATTAGATGTTTAGAGACACTTCAAATCCCTGTAATTGAGGGGTGTTTTAGAAAAGAACAAATGTTCAATTTCCGGGAAGTAATCATGACAAACTCGTCACAAGAGCTTATAGCTATAAGAGATATTGACGGAAATGAATTTGACGGCGAAAATGGAGTAATTATTCAAAAATTATATGATTTATATAAGAGCAATAGGACGAAACTATTAAGTATAGACGAGTTGCAAAGGGTTGAAAAAGATGAAACAAATGACAATGAAACATCAGCAAATTAAATGTGGGAAATATATACTTAACATTCAGGATAAGACCATGATCATGGGCATTTTAAACATAACCCCTGATTCTTTTTCGGATGGCGGCCGATATATTGATATAGAAAAGGCTATAGAACATGCAAAAGAGATGATCAAACAAGGTGCAGACATTATTGATATTGGCGGAGAATCGACAAGACCAGGATCAACAATCGTTACGGCTGAGGAAGAAATTAAACGTGTTATCCCCGTTATAAAAAGGTTGTCTAAAGAGATTGAAGTACCTATCTCCATCGATACATATAAAGCGGAAGTAGCCAAGCAAGCCGTTGAGGCCGGGGCTACAATTATAAATGATATATGGGGAGCAAAAGCGGATCAAGATATGGCGAAAGTCGCAGCTGCCTATGGTGTACCGATTATCCTTATGCATAATCGTGACAATCAAAACTATAATCAGTTAATTCCAGACATGATTGCTGATTTGATGGAATCCGTTACAATAGCTAAAAATGCCGGAGTTAAGGATGAAAATATTATCCTGGATCCTGGTATTGGTTTTGCTAAAACGATGGATGACAACTTAGTTGTGATGAGGAATTTAGAAGCACTTGTACATTTAGGCTATCCTTTATTGTTAGCAACTTCCCGTAAAAGGTTTATAGGACATGTTCTTGATTTACCGCCAACAGAACGAATGGAAGGTACAGGTGCAACTGTATGTCTTGGTATACAAAAAGGTTGTCATATGGTTAGGGTCCATGATGTGTTAGAAATATCTAGAATGGCTAAGATGATGGATGCGATGCTTGGAAAGGGTGGGGAGCAAAATCGATAAGATTTATGTAAGTGGTATGGAGTTTTACGGGTATCACGGTGTGTTTAAAGAAGAAAATAAACTTGGACAACGATTTAGAGTTGATTTAGTGGTAGAATTAGATTTGAAGAAAGCCGGAGAAACTGACTCTTTAGAATATAGTGTAAACTATGCTTCGTTATATAAAGCTTGCCAGGTTATTGTTGAAGGTCAGCCGGTGAAGCTTGTTGAGTCCCTTGCAGAACAAATTGCGGCTAAAATCATACTTGATTTTCCTCTAATATCCTATTGTACTGTAAAGGTTATTAAGCCGGATCCTCCTATTCCGGGACACTATAAAGAAGTTGCGGTGGAAATTAGAAGGGGAAGAACATGAAAAATCATGCCTATATAGCTCTTGGGTCGAATATAGGAGACCGAGAGCAATATCTCGTAGATGCCATAAAAAAACTTCATAATTACCCAAATATTAGAGTGGTAAATATATCCTCCATTTATGAAACAGAGCCAGTTGGTTATACAGATCAAGATGAATTTTTAAATATGGTAATTTCCATTAATACTGATTTAACAGCATTTCAATTACTTTCAGTTTTACAGGAGACTGAACAGCAGCTAAACCGTAAACGAGATATCAGATGGGGACCGCGAACTTTAGACCTTGACATTTTGTTATTTAATTATGAAAATATTGAAGCAGAACAATTAATTGTTCCTCATCCAAGAATGCATGAACGAGCTTTTGTTCTAATTCCATTATTTGAGTTAGATCAAGATATAAGAATACCTAGTATAGATGAGCCAATCTCGACTATCATAGATCAATTACACGATAAAGAAGGAGTACGAATATGGAAGCAGAAAAATGGGGTAGACGTATTCGCGCTTTTAGAAAGTTAAAAGGATATACCCAAGAAAGCTTTGCGAAAGATCTTGGTGTTTCTGTTTCTGTATTAGGAGAAATAGAAAGAGGCAATCGTGAACCCAGCAAAGAGTTTTTAGAGGATGTGGCTAAATCTCTTAATGTAACAATTGAAGAGCTAAGTCCAAATGATGTTGATAGATAGGGGGTTAGAAAAAATTGTTTAAAATTGGCGATATTGAATTAAAGAACCGTGTTGTTCTGGCACCAATGGCTGGAGTTTGTAACTCAGCATTTCGCTTAACAGTAAAAGAGTTTGGTGCAGGTTTAGTATGTGCGGAAATGGTCAGTGATAAAGCTATTCTATTAAATAATGCAAGAACAATGGGAATGCTTTATATAGATGAACGTGAAAAACCACTAAGCTTGCAAATTTTTGGTGGAGAAAAAGAAACGCTGGTCGAAGCCGCTAAATTTGTTGATAAAAACACAACGGCTGATATCATTGACATTAACATGGGATGTCCTGTTCCGAAGATTACCAAATGCGATGCTGGTGCCAAGTGGTTATTAGATCCCAACAAGATCTATGATATGGTATCAGCTGTAGTAGAAGCGGTTGATAAACCTGTTACAGTTAAAATGCGTATGGGATGGGATGATGAGCATATTTTTGCTGTCCAAAATGCGCAGGCTATTGAACGTGCAGGAGCTAAAGCGGTTGCTCTGCATGGTCGTACAAGAGTGCAAATGTATGAAGGAACGGCTAATTGGGATATCATTAAAGAAGTGAAAGAATCAGTTAATATCCCTGTAATAGGCAATGGTGATGTGACAACACCTCAAGATGCGAAGCGCATGCTTGATGATACAGGTGTTGATGGTGTCATGATTGGACGTGCTGCTTTAGGTAATCCGTGGATGATCTATCGAACAGTAAAATATTTAGAGACCGGTGAGTTAATGGATGAGCCGGGAGTACGTGAAAAAATGGAAGTTTGTAAACTTCATTTAGATCGTTTAATCGCTCTAAAAAATGAAAAAATCGCTGTACGTGAAATGAGAAAGCATGCTGCTTGGTACCTAAAGGGTATTCGTGGCAATGCAAAAGTCCGCAATGATATTAATTTGATGAATAATAGAGATGAATTTGTTACACTTTTGGATGAATTTGTTTTAGAAATGGAAGCAAAAGAAAAAATTGCTAGTCAAGCAGTTTAATTCTATGGTTTTTATACTGCCGGTAAATCTGGCAGTTTTCTGCTTTTTTATTTAGGAAGAGGGAGTGTTATAGATGAGTCAGGAAGAAATGAATCAGGAAGAATTAAGTGATCAACTTAAGGTCCGAAGAGAGAAATTACATAACTTAAGAGAAAAAGGGTTAGACCCATTTGGTAAACGTTTTGAGCGAACACATCAAACAGAAGATATTATTGCAGAGTACAGTGAGTTTGAGAAGGAAGAACTAGAAGAAAAAGAAGTCTCTGTTACAATTGCAGGTAGAATTATGACGAAGCGTGGAAAAGGGAAAGCAGGCTTTGCTCATATTCAAGACTTAACAGGTCAAATTCAAATTTATGTTCGTAAAGATGAGATTGGTGAAGAAGCTTATGAAATCTTTAATACAGCTGACCTTGGGGATATCATCGGTGTTACGGGTGTTATTTTCAAAACAAAAGTTGGTGAGTTGTCAATAAAAGTGAAGTCATTTGAATTATTAACAAAATCCCTACGTCCACTCCCTGATAAGTTTCATGGTTTAAAAGATATCGAACAACGCTATCGTCAGAGATATGTTGATTTGATTATGAGCCCTGACAGTAAGAAAACCTTTATTACAAGAAGTAAAATTATACAAGCTATGCGACGTTATTTAGATGACCATGGGTACTTGGAAGTCGAGACACCTACGATGCATTCAATCCCAGGTGGAGCTTCTGCACGTCCCTTCATTACACACCATAATGCTCTTGATATGCCATTGTATATGCGTATTGCTATTGAGCTTCACTTAAAACGACTCATTGTCGGTGGATTAGAAAAAGTTTATGAAATCGGCCGTGTATTTAGGAATGAGGGTGTTTCAACACGACACAACCCTGAATTCACAATGATTGAGCTTTATGAAGCGTATGCAGATTATCAAGATATTATGACATTAACTGAAAATGTCATTGCACATATTGCAAAAGAAGTATTAGGAAGTACAACGGTTCAGTACGGGGATTATGAGGTTAATCTTGAACCTCAATGGACAAGACTTCATATGGTAGATGCAATTAAAGAACATACTGGTGCAGACTTTTGGAAAGAGATGTCTGTTGAAGAAGCGCGTGAATTAGCGAAACAGCATAATGTTGAAATTAATGAACATATGCAGTATGGTCATATCGTTAATGAGTTCTTTGAACAAAAAGTTGAAGAAAAGTTAATCCAACCAACTTTTATTTACGGTCACCCGGTAGAAATTTCTCCATTAGCTAAGAAAAACGACGAGGATTCTCGCTTTACGGATCGTTTTGAGTTGTTTATCGTGGCGCGAGAACACGCAAATGCATTCACTGAGCTAAATGATCCAATTGATCAAAAAGAGCGTTTTGAGGCTCAGTTAAAAGAGCGTGAGCAAGGAAATGATGAAGCGCACATGATGGACGAAGACTTTATAGAAGCACTTGAATACGGAATGCCTCCAACAGGTGGATTAGGCATCGGCATTGATCGTTTAGTTATGTTATTAACTAATTCTCCATCAATAAGAGATGTATTGTTATTCCCACAAATGAGACATCGTTAAAAATAAACTCCTGCGTTTGCAGGAGTTTTAATTTTTTAAAAAAAGTTCTTGATTTAATTATTAGGTGATGGTATATTTGAATACGTTGCTGCGAAACGTGCAGTTAACTCAAATTGAAACAAAATAAAAAAGTTGTTGACAAACACATTGAGGTTTTGATACAATATAAAAGTTGTGTTAAACGAAAATGATCTTTGAAAACTAAACAAAACCAAGCGTGCCAACGTTAATTTCGATTAACAAAAACGTACTATATAGTACAAATTTTTATGAGCTATATCAAACACTTNATTGGAGAGTTTGATCCTGGCTCAGGACGAACGCTGGCGGCGTGCCTAATACATGCAAGTCGAGCGAATCTGAGGGAGCTTGCTCCCAAAGATTAGCGGCGGACGGGTGAGTAACACGTGGGTAACCTGCCTGTAAGATTGGGATAACTCCGGGAAACCGGAGCT
>NZ_JAEK01000062.1 GCF_000518865.1 Bacillus sp. J37
GAGACCACTGAAAAAGTGCCCTTTTTAAATGCAATTTTAAGAAATCGACGATTTCTATCTATTGAATTCAAGAAAATGCAATAAAAAATGGCTATAGGTGTCTTTTTAGAGGATAGTATCGCTGCTATCCTCTTTAAATTTACTGCTAATGCAGTTATTTTTGCTTGTAAGGCCACGCTTTTTAGATCGTACCCCCTGGCACGATCTAACCCGTGGAAATTCTTCATCTCACCATTTTTCCATTCGTGAGAAGCTCTTTCCCGATATTTTTCTTTGAATTCATCTGACTTTTGTTGTTGACTGTATTCATAGAATTCTGGAGTATTGATCCCAACCTCTAAAACTTTCCCTACAGTTTTACCAGAGATACAAGCATCTCTAAATGGGCAATTTCTACATGTTTCCTTTTCAAAGTAATAGCGATAGGATTGTCGGTTTTTAGTCTTTTTGTGGTATTTCCTTACGGAAATATTCCCCTGAATACAGAACCATTCATCAGAATCTTTATTGTAGTTGTATAATGCTTCATTTACTCTGTAGGCCATTTCACTAACTGGTATGTATGCCGTGGCTCCAATTTCTTTTATTATATCTAGGATATTCTTGCGGAAGTATGCCTTGTCGGCCAATACTTCATTTATTGTAATACCGCCTTTTTTTGTCTGTTCCAATAACTTGTCAAACATCTTACCATCCACATAGGCTCCATTATCAACATGGACTGCAGTAATAATTCGTTCTTGCGGCATCATCATAAATTCAGTTTTATATCCAAAGAAATGAGAGGTTTTACTTTTATGTCCAACTCTAGCGTCCAGATCTACAATAGAACGAACTCCTTTTTGTTCCAAAAATTTAGGGTCCTCCAGAATTTCTTTCGCAACCTCTAGTAATTCCTTCACCTTGGAGCTATTTTGAATTTCTGTATGTTTTTCTATGCTTGTAATTGTCTCTTCGAGATAAGATTTCATGGTTGCCTTAGCTTCTTTATGATCTTCTATTTCTTTATAATCTGGAATTTCTTGATTCATTTCCTTTGGTACTTCACCATTTTCGCTCTCGACAGTCTTAAAAATTTTTTTAGCTAGACGCTTCATTACTCTTTCTGCGGTACATTTAAATGTGTTAGCTACTGTGTGAGTAGTATCAATGCTTAACCCAGATCCCTCTAGAATCCCTTTATCTACACATTGTTTTACAATTTTAGAGATGATATCATCAATCGTTAAATTTCCTTCTAATTTATTCTTACGAAACTTAGTCAAAAGGCTTGGGTGAGGTAGATCATCTTCGGGGTTAATGCCTAGAAAATACATGTAAGCAAGGTTCAATGAAGCTTCTTCGATAACACGTTCATCAGATAAATTATAAAGATATTGTAAGACTAAAAGTTTTACCATAAGCTCAGGCTCTTTTGCCGGTCTACCATAATACTTACAATAAGTTTTTTCGAGTTCTATATTAATAAAACTAAAATCTAATTCGTCTTTAAGAATTTTAAGTTGATGATTTTTAGGAATTTTATTGTATAATACTGAATAGATGCTTAATTGCATATCTTTGTCTTTGAGCATAAAAAGAAAACCTTCCTTCTTTGATTAATTGTTTCTTGGTCGATTCAATTATACCAAAAGTAGGAGGGTTTTCTTTTTAAATATGCTTTTATATATTACCAGTTTTTAGGGGGCGTTTTTCAGTGGTCTCGGACAGGTGAGCTGACCCACTTGTCTTTTTCTATGGGACAAAGGGACAGGTCAATTGTCCCGATTCCCTCGATTTTACTAGAGGAATTCTTTTTTTACACCATATCAATATACGGTCATTTTCTTTGTGAAATCCATTGAAATTTAATGGATAACCTGCTCCCATGTTATATCAAAGCCTTTTTTCCAAAGCATCCACAGAGTGACAATTGAAATAACCAAATATAAATAGATGCCATAAGAAAATAACGTACTGATAAAATGTAGACCTGCAAATAATCCGGCAATTAGCATTAAACCAAATACAAGTGCCCCATTGTTTTGATTCACTTGTTCAAATGACTCTGAAAAAGGTAGTGATTTTTTTAGAATCATAAAACAAATGACAGCATATAGACAGGAATTGATAAAGACGACAATTAGATCTGGCAACACTTTTACACCAAATAATGCAAGAAAGAGTACACATAACAGCAAGTAAACAGGTAAATATAATTTAAAAATAAAGGCCTTTATTGTGCCACTGAACATCGGCCTTAACTGCGTTATAGGTGCAACCCTGTAAATCCATGAGCCTTTATACTTTCCTGAAAACTTCAAAAGCATCATGGTGGTCGGGATAATGATTAAACTAAAGTAAATGGATAAATACGAATTGCTTGTGGATATCTGATCAAAATCAGTATTAAAATCATTCATGATAAAAATAAACGGGATGACAACGGAAAATCCCAAAGATGGATAAACTTTCAATTTGAAGTCTCGTTCATTTTTCATCATGAAACCTGCAAATCGGAAAAAGGTTCTTTCTTCATGTGTTCGGCAAATGAGTGTAAGGAGCAATTGACCAAGTTTACTCCGTTTTATTTCTTTTGCTTTCCCTTGATATGTAAGCTTTTGAAGGTTTTGCTCAAAAGCAGGATTAAATTTTATATATAACCAGAGTGATAGAAGAGGGAATATGACCCCTAATGCTGAAAAAAATAGATAAATCGGCTGGAAATCACCATTCATGATCATATCCATGATTGCACCATACCACATTGGAAAAATAAATACCTGCCACCATTGCGGTTCAAATGAAATGGTTAAATCAATAATAACAAAGGAACGAGCAAGTAATTGATACCCGATCATAATCGCGAGCGAAAGGAAAATTTGGACATAATTAATTATATCTTTTAATTTTTCTCCATCGAAAAATAGTAAAATAGACAAATAGATAAGTGCTGTAAGCCCAACGACAAATATGTCTATAAGGAGAATGTTCATCACTGATACTAAGAAGAAAATCAATCCATTCTTAACAAGACCCGCTATTAAAGGAATTCCTACAAGAGCAATCGTTAGAAAAAAGAGATAAATCATAATATGAACCATTTTAGCTGTGCTAATGGTTCTTCTATTAACAGGCTTTGGAAACAGGATATTTCGATCACGTATGTCCAGCAGTACAGAAGAAAAGTCGGAAATCATTGATGTCATCACAAAGAAGGTGAAAATTCCATAGAAGAGGCTCATTTGAAAAAGATAAGAATCTCCTATAAATAAAAAAGGGATCATAAACAGTCCCAATAAAACATAAATCCATAATGATTTTATATACTGATTGCTGGTTTCCTTGTCTTTGTTTGGAGCATTTTGAGAGAAAATAGTTGGAATCCGCCGACCATCCATTGTCAATTTTACTTGGAGTATTTTTCTCATACTCTTGTAGTCTATATCAAAGCTTGTGAAAACTTTCTCTAATCGATCTAATAGCTTAAGTGTGCGAAAATCCTTCATTTTTACATCTCCCTTACAACAGAAACAAACCGTGAGCCAAGTTCTTTATGTTCACTAAATCCGGTCAGTTGGGTGAAAATTTGTTCAAGAGTTCCATCTTTGTTTTCTCGTTTTAACTCTTCAAATGGACCATCTGCTGCTATTTTGCCTTCATGTAGAAGAATGATTCTGCTGCTTATTTTTTCAACCACATCCATAATATGTGAAGAGTAGAAAATCGTTTTGCCTTGTGCTGAAAGCTGGGTCATAATTTCTTTAAAAACCATCACACTGTTTGCATCCAAACCATTAATTGGTTCATCAAAAAACAAAAGTTCAGGATTATGTAGTAAGCTAGAAATAATTAAAAGCTTTTGGCGCATTCCTTTTGAATAAGACACAATGCGGGAATGATAAACTTCCCCAATACCAAACAGTTCCATTAGACGTTTTGCCTTATATTCAGCAAGGTCGGAATCGAGTCCATACAATTCACCAATAAATGTAAGATATTCATGACCAGTTAAATTATCATAAACCTCAGCAATTTCCGGCACATATCCGATTTTTCTTTTATACTCAATACTTCCATCAGAAATATCATGCCCGAATAATTTAACCTCACCTGAATAGTCACTTTCAATGCCAAGCATAATTTTAACAGTTGTACTTTTTCCGGCTCCGTTTGGACCAATATAACCAATAATTTCGCCACGTTTCACGTGAAGTGATACACCATTTAATACAGTCTTTGAACCATAATTTTTTTTCAAATTATTAATTTCTACTATCATATCTCTCATATCCTGAAACCCCCATTTTTTCCATATCATACTAAATAATACGAATGAGATATCAAAATAGTTTCACATTTTGTACATATTGAAAAACCTTGCAAAATGCAAGGTTAAAGATTAGTAGAAAACAAAAAGCCAACTTTTAAAAGTTGGCCGTTATTTCATTCTGTATATCAAATCTTGTAATTTAACTAATATAAACGAATTTTCCAAACTCTGGATTTCATATAGACCATTACCATGTTCATGAAAAATGAAATGGATCCGACTGTTATAAATAACTTTTTGTCCAAATTTAATATATATCCATCCTTTGTTAGTTTAGAATAATTATAACATATATATGACACACATACGAGTTTAATAACCACAACCAACACTCATAGTGTTAGTCGCCTGATTTTAAAAACATATAGACCAGTTATTTTCACTATCAAATTTCCAGCAAAATTCTCCTCAATTCGGTCACTTTTCTGATTAATCCAGGCACAATCTAAAATAATTCAACCACTTTTTAAAAATATTCAATCACTAACTCAATCATCCCAATCAATACTCAATTTATCTCTTCATAAAAAGTAATTCTATTAAAGAAAGGATCTGTCACTGTCAACTCAACAGTATTCCATGGTGATTTCTCTAAAGCAGGATTGGAAAAAGCATACCTTTTTGCTTGAAGGTTGGAATGAAATTGTTTTATATTGTCTAATTTAATTCGAATTGCACAGCCTGGAGAGGAGTCACCATGATGTTCTGAAAGGTGCAAAATAATATGATTTAAAGATATTTGACAATAGATAGGCATGTTTTCTTCATATTGATGACTCCAATCTATTTTAAAACCTAAGAAATCAACATAGAATTCCTTTGCCTTTTCCAGTTCAAACATTCTTATAATCGGTGTAATCACGATTCTTACACATCCTTTAAATGTATTCATTTATCTAGTTTACTTATAACATGACCGACGTCACATGAGTAGTACTTTTTATATGTATAATTGCGGGTTCATTTACGTGAAGGATATATAGAAAGCTTAGAGAATAACATTATATAGTTATTTGAGTTTAATAGTCGGTGCGCATTAAATTAAAATACGTATGTTTAACACTTTACCTAACACTAATTCTAAAATATAAACCAATCTAATGAGGTGAATGGAATGCCAAAAGTGGTTATGACTTTTCCGGGAGGAAAGCATAAAGTACTGACGATGAGCTATGATGATGGAAAGGCTGCCGATCGACGGCTAGTCGAAATTTTTAACCAATATGGAATAAAGGGGACTTTTCATCTTAATTCCGGCCTATTTGGTACAGGTGACAGGATTCCTGAAAATGAAGTGGCTGAACTATACAGAGGCCATGAAATCTCAGCACACACATCGACACATCCAACTATTGCGAGGTCTCCTAGAGAGCAACTTCTACATGAGATATTAGAAGATAGAAAAAATCTGGAGAGAATTGCAAATTACACAGTTAGAGGAATGTCCTATCCAAACGGGTCTTATAATTCATACATAAAAGAATTACTGCCTTATATGGGTATTGAATATTCAAGAACTGTCAATAGTACCGGTGACTTTTCCATACCTGATGATTTGTTGGAGTGGAATCCAACCTGTCATCATAATAAGAAATTAATGCAACGAGCTGATGATTTTGTTAAACTTCACAAAAAGCAATATCTCTATATGATGTATGTTTGGGGTCACAGTTATGAATTTGACAACGATCAAAACTGGGACTTAATAGAAAACTTCTGTGAGTATGTTGGTAACCGGGATGATATCTGGTACGCAACAAATATTGAAATTGTCGATTATATAAAAGCATTCAAAAACCTTAAATTTTCAGTAAGCAGCCAGTTTGTCTTCAACCCATCAGCCATGTCGGTATGGCTAAGTGTGGATGAAAAGATCTTTGAGGTAAAAGGAGGGAGTCAGCTTCTGCTAACCGAAGAAGCTTTGGCTGAGTAATAACAAACGTAGTTGAACAGGATAAAAATGACTATTTTTTATCCTGTTCTAGTAATTCAATAATTCTATCAAGCTTTTTTTCAATTTCATTAACTTTTTGAGACTGCGGATTCTTCGAAAGGAGCGATCGAACAAGAAAAAAAACGACACCAAAAATTCCGAACATAAACATAAACATTAATAGCTGAAATACAACATCACCAATATTCATATAAATACCTCTTAACAAGTTTTGGGAATAGTGTATCACAAATTCCCTCCGGAGAGTGAAGTATGATTCAATCTTTTACTACTAAAAACGCAAAAAATTACTTGGTGAAACTCGATTTTTTCGATTATTTAATAAAGCGATACAATCTGTCAATCGCTCAACTCCTGCTTTAATTTGTTTCTCCTCCACTTGAGAGATGCTTAATCTCAGGAAATTTTCTTTTTTGTATTCTGGCAAAAACATCCGGGATGCATCATCGACAAACACATGATTCTCATTCAGCATATGAACGACTTGTTTTGCCGTTATATGTTCAGGCAAAATGACGGATAGATAAAAACCGGAAGTCGGTTTTGTAAACTGGGTATGATCTGGTAACAGTAATTCACACGATTCTTGAAGAATGTCCATCTTCCTTTTGTATATATGTTTAATTTTTTTCAGATGTTTATTAAACATACCGCTTTTCATATAGACTTCCAGCGCTCCTTGAGAAAGGGCGGCACTATTAAAATCCAAACTGAATTTATATCGCAAAAAAGTGTTGATCAAAAACGTTGGAAGCACAACAGCAGCAACCCTTAATCCTGGAAGGAAAACTTTTGAAAAGCTTTTTATATAAATAACTCTCCCGGAAGGATCAAACGAATAGAAAGGGTCCGATTTTGTATTGAGATCAAGGTCTCCTAAAAAATCATCCTCCACAATATAAACATCGTATTTTTCCGCTAATTCAACCATTTTTTTCTTTTCTTTGTTCGTATAACTATGTCCAAGCGGATTGTGAAACCGGGGAATGACATAGAAAAATTTTATATCATTATTCCGGAATATGTACTCAAGACGCTCAAGATCAATGCCTTCCATCGTTAACTCAATGGCGAATGCTTTTGCTGATTGTAAAGAGGTCGATTCAAGGAAACCGAAATAGGTAGGCTGTTCCATGAGAATATTGTTTTTTCCATTAGGAAATGGCATAGAAATGAGTAAGTGCAGAGCTTGTTGTGAGCCAGAAGTGATGACTATTCTTTCAGGTTGAGTGAACACTTGGAGATTTTGCAAATATTTCACCAACTGAACTCGTAATGAGTAAAGCCCTTGTTGGTCAGTATATGTAAATAACTCACCT
Source organism: Bacillus sp. J37 (assembly GCF_000518865.1). Classification (GTDB taxonomy): domain Bacteria; phylum Bacillota; class Bacilli; order Bacillales; family Bacillaceae; genus Metabacillus. The sequence continues at coordinate 7,586 of NZ_JAEK01000062.1, forward strand.
TTATATTGTTCAATTGCTTCGTTCATACAATGTTGAAAGTCTTCATATGGCATAACACTTTTATCTGGACCTGCAGACAAAAAGTCGATCACATCATGTTCACTTGCTTTATACTGAATTTCTTTCATGACATAAAAGCCGCTTTTAGGTATGGAGTAGATGACATGTTCTTTTTCAAGTTCTTCGTAAGCTTTAATTACTGTATTCTTGCTGCAAGAAAAATCCTCAGATAACTGTCGGACAGAAGGAAGCTTATCACCGGCATTAAGTGAACCCTCTGTAAGTCGAATTTTTATTTCTTCCATTATCTCCGTATATTTTAAGCCCATCCGTATATCCTCCTCAATCTGCACCCGTACAGTTAAGTGAAACAATTGTTTATTTCTACCCTGTGTACCTATTAATATGTTAATTATACCAGAACTGTCTCTTGCGTCATGCGGAATATAATACTAAAGATAAAGGTAGGTAGGGTAAGCATGCAGAATAAAAAAAGAGCGAAAATTGGATTTTTGTTAGGAATAATAGCTGTTGTTTGTTTTAGTTTAACTCTTCCTTCCACAAGTATTGCTGTAGAGTATTTTGGAGCGACAATCGTGGGCTTAGGTAGAACAGTTGTTGCAGCCATTTTTGTTGCAATCATATTCATCGCTCGAAAAGAAAAACTTCCGTCACCACGTCAATTCAAAAGCCTTGGAATTGTTGCCTTTGGTGCCGTATTAGGATTTCCGCTCCTCACATCTTGGGCAATGGAGTCCTTGCCTGTTTCTCATGGAGCAGTAGAAGTCGCTTTGTTACCATTAGCTACAGCGGGATTTGCCATGCTGAGAGCAGGGGAAATTCCATCAATAAAATTCTGGATTTCTAGTTTAATAGGGTCTTTGGCTGTTATTATCTATGCCTTTCATCTAGGTTTCGGTCACTTACAATTTGCTGATTTAGCCATACTGGCAGCTGTGCTGATACTTGGACTGAGTTATGCAGAAGGAGGGAAATTAGCGAAGGAATTAGGAAGTTGGCAAGTCATTGCGTGGGCAATTTTGATGGGTGCACCGTTTTTCATGATTCCTGTCGGGTTACATCTTACAATTGAAATGCTTCATGCTCCCATTCAAGCATGGGTCAGTTTCTTCTACCTAGCTGTTGTTAGTCAATTTTTAGCATATGTTGCTTGGTATAGTGGAATGTCTTTGGGTGGTATAGCAAGAGTAAGTCAGATTCAATATTTACAGCCCTTTTTAATGATTCTCTTTGCAACAGTTTTTCTCGATGAATCCATCACATTTTTCACGCTAGTCATAGCGGTGGTGGTTGTCTTTTCGGTTATATTAGGCAAAAATGCTCCTATTATAAAAAAGGGATCTCATCCTAACTAAACTAAGTAGAAGATACTCTTACTCTTTAGTTCCTAAGTTGACATGCAATGCAGATCTTGATAATTTCAGATTAGAATAGCATATAAGGGAAGTAGCTGGGTAAAGAGAATGAAGATATATAAACTAAAGAAGAACTTTAAAGGCTTTAAAAAGGGAACACAATTCTATTTGATTGCTGAATCTGAGTTTATAGGTGTTAAAGAATTTGTATTCCGGACAAAAGATTTGGCAATTAGAATTTCTGTTAATGAAAGCGAACTGGTACATAATTTTATATTGTTGAATGATGGATGATTAAATGTTTTATTCATGATTCAAATAGTAATTTAACTGATAATGATCATTATTTGTAAGAACTTTATACATACAATATTCAGGTGCTTATACAGGAATTATATTGACAACATTTTATCCCACATTATAAAGTTGAACATATTTACAATAATGAAAAAGAATGGAGATTAACATGAAAAAGAAAATTTACTTTAACCATGACGGCGGTGTAGATGATTTAATTTCTTTATTTTTATTATTACAAATGGACACTGTTAAACTCACCGGTGTTTCGGTCATTCCGGCAGATTGTTACTTAGAACCTGCAATGTTTGCAAGTCGGAAAATTATTGATCGTTTTGGAAACGGAGGACTTGACGTAGCGGAATCAAATTCGCGCGCAAAAAATCCCTTTCCAAAAGACTGGCGCATGCATGCGTTTTATGTGGATGCACTCCCAATACTTAATGAAGCCGGAAAAGTTATCACACCTGCTGCAGATATACCTGCACATCTTCATTTAATCAAAACCATTCAAGAAACGGATGGAAAAACAACGTTATTATTTACAGGACCGCTAACCGATCTTGCCCGTGCCTTAGATGAAGCACCGGAAATAGAGGAGAAAATTGAACGACTGGTTTGGATGGGAGGTACATTTCGCGAGGAAGGAAATGTACATGAGCCTGAACACGATGGAACAGCCGAATGGAATGTGTTTTGGGATCCTGAAGCAGCGGCCCGTGTATGGGAGACGAAGATAGAAATTGATCTTGTTGCTCTTGAAAGTACAAATCAAGTCCCGCTAACTTTAGATGTGCGTGAGCGTTGGGCAAGAGAACGTAAAAATCTTGGTGTGGATTTCCTTGGACAGTGTTATGCAATGGTTCCGCCTCTCGTTCACTTTTCAACGAACTCTACCTATTATTTATGGGACGTGTTAACAACTGCGTTTGTCGGCAAACCTGATCTTGTAAAGGTACAAACAATTAACAGCATTGTCTTAACAGAAGGTCCTAGCCAGGGGCGTACGGTTGAAACAGCTGAAGGAAGACCTGTAAATGTCGTTTATGACGTGGACCGCAACGCATTCTTTGATTACATAACTGAACTAGCTAAGAATGTAAGTGAGGATTTCTAAAATGGCAGAAAAAAAACGAGTAATCATTGATACGGATACAGCAGGCGATGATACAATTTCCATATTAACTGCTCTTCATTATTTTCAGGTAGAAGGCATAATGGTCACCGGGGGAAATATACAATTCGATCAACAGGTTGAAAATGCACTTTACACAGTACAAGTAGCAGGAAAGAGTGAAAAAGTTCCCGTATTTAAAGGGTATGAACGTCCAATAATGGGTCTTGGAGTAAACCAGCATCGTACTGTTGAGGAGGTTCATGGTAAGGATGGAATGGGGGATTCGTTTTTCGAAAAAGCGATCCAGTCTCCTTCAGATGGACATGCAGTTGATTTTCTAATTGAAACCGTCCATAAATATCCCGGAGAAATACATATATTAGCTATTGCTCCATTAACGAATATTGCCATGGCAATTAAAAAGGATCCAACCATCATTTCGAAAATTCCCCATTTATATATTATGGGGGGGACGAATAATTCATTAGGAAATATAACTCCAAGTGCTGAATACAATTTCTATGTTGATCCTGAGGCAGCGAAAATAGTTCTGCATTCAGGTATTCCGATGACAATGGTTGGTTGGGAAATGTGTACTAGATATTCAATTATGAATGATCAGGACCATGAGGATATTGAAGCTTTGGCAACAAAAGGTTCTCAATTTTTTAAAGATGTTAATAAAGTTGTCATGAAATTTAACAAGAGTGTACATAAATTGAATGGCACAACACATCCGGATACATTACTTGCCGCAGTTGCAGCAAACGAAAACATCATGACAATATCGAATCTCTATCATGTAGATGTTGAAACTGTCGGAGAATTGACAAGAGGGTATAGTCTAGTCGATGTAAATAATCGATTGGACCGCCTAAAAAATGTTCGGGTTTGTGAAGCAATAAATCGTAACACATTTAAAGAGATGTTAATTGACGTATTGACAGCGATAAAATAATTTTTTTTGCAGTGGAGAGTGCGTTTTGCGGGCACTCTCCTATCAATATTAATTTCATTAAAAAAAGTTCCCACTTCTTATATCTAAATATCTAAAAGATATATGACTAAATTTGAACCTTTTTAAAAAAACCCGGGATAAAAACTAATGGATAGATTAATAGATAAAGATTCGGTATCCACCAGGATAAATCAAAGTCAAATCTAAGAGTCCAAAAGGCTATAGCTTGAAGACCGGAGCAGGATGTCAAGACTAAAGAAATGAGCGCAAATTTGATCCAATTGGGATTACCCTTCTTATGTGCATATAAACTAATTAATCCCGTGAACGAGATTAGTAAATCCAAAGGTAAAAACGACCAATTCCATGCACTAAGTATGGGATCATTGTAATCCTTAAAAAGGTACTCATTTGGAATGACATGTAACAATGTAACGATCCAATAAATGATAAAACCAATATCTGTTACCCAGAAAAAGTATTTTAACGTATTCAAACCTCCACTCCTCTCATTGTATTACAAGCTTTTACGTATAATAATGGAAAAAGATTCATTTTTTCGATCAAAAGAATAGCTCAAAACAAACCTAACAATCTTTTTTTAAGTAAAATGTGGAACATTCAAATTCAACAATTAGAATATGATATAGTTTACATATATTGACTTTATCCAGAAAGAGGATCCTATTTTATGAGAATACTATACATAGAAGATGAAGAAGAACTTGGCTCATGGGTATACCAAGACCTAATAAAGCGGGGGTATCAAGTAAATTGGTTAAAAAACGGAGACAAAGCCTTAGAGCATGCAGATGCAGCAGATCTTGCCATTCTTGATGTTATGCTACCCGGATTAGACGGTTTTTCCATTGGTAAGCGCCTGAAAAAGGCAGTGCCATCTTTGCCTATCATCATGTTATCAGCACGATCACAGGTAGATGATAAGCTGGAAGGTCTTGAATTTGCAGATGACTATATGACGAAGCCCTTTCATCCAGATGAGCTTGCTGCAAGAATAAGTGTGTTATTACGCCGTTTTGATCGCATTGTGCCTTCAGAAATAAGCGTTCAACATTTACGCTATCTTCCTAAGCAATATCAGCTTTTTCGGCAAGAAGACGACGAAGAAATTATTTTAACATCTAAGCAACTCCAAATCTTCGATTATTTATTAAAGCATGCCGGACAAATTTTGACGAAAGAACAAATATACGAATCCATCTGGGAAGAAGATTATTTTGAAGGTGACAAGACATTAATGGTTCATATCCGTTATCTTCGGGAAAAAATTGAGAAAGACCCTGCCAAACCTACCATAATCGAAACAATCCGAGGCATTGGTTATAGGTTAAAACAATGAAGCTACGCAATACATTGCAAACAAAGTACTTAATTTTAATTGTATGTGCGATGTTAATCCTCCCAATAGCCTTTCCACTTGCATCAATGGTTGTTTATATGCCGGCTATTATTGTTCAGCACAACGATATGGATGTTTATGATAGTGAAGAAGTTGAGACTGAGTGGCATGAAAAGGCAAAAAAATTAGACAGGCTTACAGAAGCTGAAATGGTAACTACTTTAAAAGAAACAACAAATAAAATAAAAGAATCTACTGTATTTTGGGTAGATGAAAACGGCAAAACTCGTTATATATCCGACAATACAGCAGATATTCCTGATTACTGGACACCTTCCTATACAGTTTCTTTTATGAAACAAAGCTATGGCGGAGATCCATTTACGGTTGTCTCGTTTATTGGAGAAGAAGAAAACAATGGTTTTATTGTTCTGCAAATTGATAAGAAGTATATGGATTATCCAATTCAACAACTTGAATATTATTTTGAAATCATTTATATCGTGGTTGTAGGACTATTGTTACTTTTATTTATCGCTCTTTCTTGGCTGTTTTTCCGGTCGATTCGAAAACGAATCGTACGACTTCAAGCTTCAATGGATGTAGAGGATCAACGAATTCCAGATAAAGTTATAGTTGGTGAAATCGATGAAGTAGGTGAACTGGAAGTATCATTTAATAAAATGATTGAACGATTAGAGGCTAGCCGGTTACGGGAACAAGAGGAGGAGGAATTGAGAAAAGAGCTTATTGCCAATTTATCTCACGATCTTCGTACGCCTTTAGCCACCATTAGAGCCCACGCCTATACATTAAAAAATGAAGACATTTCATCTGACGGACAGAAATCAATTGAAATCATTGATAAAAAAATTGATCATTTGCATACGTTAATTGAAAACCTTCTATCTTATACATTATTAACATCAGGAAAGTATACGTACAAGCCTCAAAACGTTGATGTTAATCGAGTCATCCGACTATCGCTAACAGCTTGGTATCCAATTTTTGAAAAGGAACAGTTTACAGTAGAGATCGATTTGTTTGAGGAAACAGTTTTTTGGAAGATGGATCCAAATTGGTTTGAGCGTATTTTAGACAATCTTTTTCAAAATGTAGTGAGACATGCCAAGTCAGGTAAGTATATTAAAATCCTGTGTAAAGGGAATACGATTTATATAATGGATAAAGGACCTGGAATGAAAAGCAAATCAGAACAAGAGGGTGTAGGGATTGGTCTTTCCATCATTGACCTGATGACAAAGGAAATGGACATTACCTGGAATATTGAAACCTCTGGTGGTGGAACTACAATATGCTTAACGAAAGAATACGATTGATCAACGTCGTATTCTTTTTTGATGTTTCCATAGATTTAAACAAAATTTAAACATTACCACCACTTCGTTTTAAGATTCATTGTTTATCGTGTTAATAGAGGTGATTAAAATGAATCAATACGTTGTGGAAACCAGCAATTTAACAAAAACATTTAATGGAAAAGCTGCGGTTAATCAAGTGAATCTATCAATTCCGAAGGGAGCTATTTATGGTTTCCTTGGTCCAAACGGAGCTGGAAAAACAACAGCAATCAAGCTGCTTTTAGGATTAATGAAAGAAACATCAGGTTCGATCCATATTTTTGGTAAAGAACTAAAAAAAGAGAAGCAAACCATCTTACGAAACATAGGGTCTTTGGTTGAATCCCCATCATATTATGGAAATTTGTCAGCAAGAGAAAACCTTGAATTACTCCAAATTATTTTACAAACTCCAAAAGAACGAGTTGACGAAGTTCTTAATATCGTGCGATTAGAAAAGGATGCCAATCGACCGGTTAAAGGGTTTTCGTTAGGGATGAAGCAACGACTCGGAATTGCTTCTGCCTTGCTCGGTAGTCCTGAACTCCTTATCCTTGACGAACCAACAAATGGATTAGATCCATCAGGAATCATTGAGATGCGCGAATTAATAAAGAGTTTACCAGAAACATATGGTGTGACTGTTCTTGTTTCAAGCCATCTTTTATCTGAAATTGACCAAATGGCTACAGAGGTTGGGATCATATCAAAGGGATCTCTTATTTTCCAAGATTCAATTGACGTTTTGCGAAGGAAATCTGTTAACAAAATTCGCATCCAAACAAACAATCGAGAGGCTGCTTGGAAAGTCCTCCTTAAAGAGGGCTTAAAAGGGAATGCAGAAGGAGATTATCTATCGTTTAATCAAAGTACCAATAAAGATGTTGCTGCGATGGTTCGTGCCCTTGTCCAAAACGGGTTAGACGTGTACCGAGTTGAGGAGGAAAAACGCTCCCTTGAAAGTATTTTCCTCGAGATGACGAAGGAGGCGCAAAGCCTGTGATCCTTCGATTATTGCGAACAGACTTTAAAAAAATATCATTCGGCATGTGGATTCTTGTTTTCTTAGGACCGATTGGGATATTTGCTTTAACAACCGTTAATTATTTGGTTCGCTATGATTGGCTCATCCGCCAAACAGATGATTATTGGCTACAGTTGTTACGGCAAATCAATTTATTTCTCGCACCTGCTTTGCTTTTAGGAACAACACTGCTTGCCTCTCTTTTTGCTAATATCGAACATAAGACGAATTCCTGGAAACAGTTGTTAGCACTACCTATCAGTCGAGTAAAAGTCTACAGCTCCAAATTTATAACAATAAGCTATATGTTATTTATTTCTACATTGCTGATGTTTATTGGAACGATTGTATTTGGCAGCTTTTTTGATTGGGAGCAAAGCATGCCTATTAAGGAGATCGCCATTAACAGCTTTTATCCTTTTTTTGCAGCCTTGCCAATCTTAGCTTTTCAGTTATGGTATTCTGTTGCATCATCAAACCAAGGTACACCATTAACAATCGGAATTATTGGTTCGGTTGTGTCGATGTATGCCTATGGCGGGCCGGAATGGTTCATTTGGAAATGGCCATTGCTAGAGAATAAATGGCAAATACCAGAAATCAGTGTGTTACTAGGAATCATTGTCGGTGGGGTCATTTTTATCACCAGTCTCATCCATTTTGATCAAAAGGATGTGAAGTAATGCTAAGTAAACTTATTTATACAGAATGGTTAAAGCTCAAAAAATCGAAAGTTTTACAAATTTTGTTTATTAGTCCAATACTCTCAACGATTGCTGCTTATTTTAACTTCTTTGAAAATGCAGGAAATGAGTGGATGAATTCATTTTTATCAATGATTATGGTTCAAGCGATTCTCTTCTTACCATTACTTGCAGGAATATTTGCTGCAGCTGTTTGCCGTTATGAGCACGCTGAGGGGGGATGGAAACAATTATTAGCTTTACCTGTTGATAGGCTTCAAGTATATAGTGCAAAGCTCATCACTGTTTGTACGTTTGTGGCATTAACACAAATTCTGATGTTAGCAGGATTATTTCTTGTAGGAATGGTACATGGTTTCAATGATCCATTTCCTTGGAAGGAAGTATTCCTTCGCTTATTTATGGGCTGGTTAGGATGTTTACCAATTATCTCTCTACAATTATGGGTTTCTACCGCTTGGTCCAGTTTTGCTGCTCCTGTTGCATTAAATGTCATCCTAACTTTACCAAACATACTCATTGCAAATTCGGAAACATTCGGTCCATGGTATCCTTGGGCACAACCGTTTTTAGGTATGGTAATGGATCAGCAGTCAGGCTTTACATTTTCCATAGAGACATTGGTATTTGTTATTATTGGCGGATTTCTCGTCTTTACGGTAGGTGGCATGGTCTATTTTAAACAAAAAGCAGTTTAGTAAAACATTCATTAAGACAATAAAGAAGTGAATACTCCCACTTCTTTATTGATTTCTTCCTGATGTATAATCAAACTTATTGTTTTAGTAGAACGTAGTAATAGTAGAATTTAATGGAACAATTATTTTACATAGTAAAGGGAAGGTGATAAGTTATGACTGGATTTATTATCCATCTTATTTTATTGATACCTTTCTTGATATTCGCTTATGTTCTATCAAAAGGAAAAGGAGCCTTTCTGCTTGCGGGGTATAACACGATGTCTGAGTAGGAAAAAGCTCAGTATGATGAAGTAGCGTTGTGTAAGTTTATGAGTAAACTCATGTATGGAATCAGTCTTAGCTTATTTTTATGGGCACTTAGCGAAGGGTTAAAAAATCAACTTTTATTTATCATTGGCCTTATTTTATTTATTAGTCTTCTTATTTTTGCATTGGTTTACTCAAATACAGGAAACAGATTTAAAAGGGATAAAACGTGATGAAAGCATGTTTAAAATTTCGTACATGATGGCTTCGTTTCATTTTTTAATCAGTCAAAAAAATCTTCATTCATGTATTGACCTTAACGTTGCGTAAAGGTGTAAAGTGAAATTATCAAGGAGGGATTAGAGATGGAATACACGATTCACAAACTTGCGGAATTAGCGGGTGTCAGTACAAGGACTTTACGATATTACGATGAGCTTGGAATTCTTAAGCCGGCAAGAATCAACTCATCGGGCTACAGAATCTATGGACAATATGAAGTAAATCTTATCCAACAGATTCTCTTTTATCGCGAACTTGGTCTGCAGCTAAATCAAATAAAAGATATCGTGACTGATCCTGCTTTTGACTTCGAAAAGGCATTACATGAACATCGAGAGCGTCTCCTTAATAAACGAAACCAATTAGATCAACTAATTGCAAATGTTGAAAAAACAATTGCACATTCAGAAGGGAGAATGAAGATGACTGATCAAGAAAAATTCGAAGGCTTTAAACAAAAAGCACTGAAGGAAAACGAAGATAAATACGGAAAAGAAATCCGTGAAAAATACGGAGAAGCAACCGTCAAGAAATCGAATGAGAAATTCATGAATATGTCTGAAGAGGAGTACGAAAAATCTGTCAATATTGAAAAGGAGATGAGAGAACTATTAAGAAATGCGATGATAATGGGTGATCCTGCAAGTGATTTAGCTCAAAGAGCTGCCCAGTTGCATAAACAATGGTTACTGTTCCACTGGCCTTCCTATAGTAAAGAGGCACACGCAGGTCTAGCTCAAATGTATGTCGACGATGAGAGATTTACAGCTTATTATGATCAGGAACAACCGGGTACAGCTGAGTTTTTGAGAGATGCTATTCAAATTTTTACTGGAGTGAAAAATCATTAAACGTATTGTTAACGTAATTCATTTTTGTTAATATAGGAGTAACTATGGATGAAATGGAGGTTTTCCTTTTGACAGCATCAATGAGATTAAGATTCCTAGACCGCAATCGTTAATTGAATACGTTTGTATGGAGCTCTGCCTATGTTCAGAGCAACGGGATTGGTCTGTCTATTTTTAAAGGAAACCATTATTTAGCGGGTTTTTAAAAAGAGGGATTATTTTTCCCTCTTTTTTTGATGTCTTTAAAAATATACATCAGAACGGTTCGATGTAGATGGATGTGGGTGAAGTCTAGATTTTAAAAAAACTTAATAGAAATGAGTTGTTAAAAAATGAATACAGTAAATAACGATCACAAGGAGAACTGGTTTAAGAATATTATTCTCTTCTTAAGTAGTCAGACAATATCACTATTCGGGTCATCATTAGTCCAATACGCGATTATGTGGTACATCACGCTGGAGACTGAATCTGGTTTAATGATGACTTTGTATATCATTTGCGGATTTATTCCTACATTTCTTTTGTCTCCAGTTGCAGGAGTGTGGGCAGATCGGTACAATCGAAAAATGTTGATTATGGTAGCTGATGGGCTTATTGCAACAGCGACGCTCATTTTGGCTATTCTCTTTTTAATGGGCTATGATGCCACTTGGTTACTGTTTGTGATGGCAGCAGTACGTGCCTTTGGAACAGGCATTCAAACACCTGCAGTAGGAGCCATTCTTCCGCAAATTGTTCCGAAGGATAAACTAACAAAAGTGAACGGAGCAAATGGAAGTATTCAAGCCATTATCATGTTTGTTTCACCAATGGTAAGTGCGGCGCTGTTAGCAACAACATCAATCGAAATCATCTTTTTCATTGATGTCATAACAGCTATTATCGCGATTTTCACTCTCCTTGCCTTTTTAAAAATCTCTACCCATGAAAAAGCAGCCGAAAAACAAACCACAAGCTACTTTAGTGATTTTAAACAAGGTTTACAGTATATAAATAACCATGCATTTCTCAAAACGTTTTTCATATTCTTTGCTGTTTTCTTTGTGTTAATGGCACCTGCTGCATTTTTAACACCGTTGCAGGTAACACGTACGTTCGGTGATGATGTATGGAAATTAACGGCAATCGAAATCGCTTTTTCCATTGGTATGATGATTGGCGGGGGGATTATTGCTTCATGGGGAGGCTTCCCAAACAAAGTGAAAACAATGGCGTTCTCAAGTTTTATTATGGGAGCCTGTACGTTTGCCCTTGGTGCCACACCAATCTTTTGGCTGTACTTGATATTTATGGCGTTATTTGGAGTGGCCATGCCGATCTTCAATACACCAACAACTGTATTGTTGCAGGAAAAAATTGAAGAAGAGTATTTAGGTAGAGTGTTTGGTGTAATGGGGATGATCTCAACTTCAATGATGCCTATCGGAATGCTCATATTTGGCCCTATTGCAGATATCATTAGAATCGAATGGCTTTTGATAGGAACAGGACTGTTCATCATCATCCTAACGCTATTCATGAATCAAAATAAAGTATTAGTTGAAGCGGGTAAACCGGTTTTAAATGAAGCTTAACAAACGAAACTGAATAAATAAGAACAGGCAAAAACGCCTTTTATCTTTGAGACGTTTTTGCCTGTATTTTTTTGAACAATATTGAAACTTTTTTACCATTAAATCGTATGTAAAGGTAGCATGTTACTTACTAGGGGGAACATAAATGAAGGACCATCTTGATCAAATTGAAGCAACCATTAAGGAACTTAGAAGTATTGATAACAAAAAAACCACTGGAAAGCTTAATTTAAATAAATGTGAACGAATTGCTGAAAAATTGGATTCGTTATCTGGAAATTGCAAGGAATGTGAGCAACAATTACTAGAATTAAAGAATCACTTTATAAAATTAAAAGCGGATATAGACGGATTAGATAAAAATGATCTAAAACAACACCAACAATTTATCCAGCAAATCTGTAACCATCTTCAGAAAACACACAAACTATTACCAGAGGGGTATTATATGAGTATCTATATGTCGATCGGAATGAGTTTGGGTGTCGTGTTCGGATTAACGATATTCGACAATATTGCCTTAGGGATCCCGATTGGTATGTGTTTTGGAATGGCCATTGGAGCCGGTTTGGATGCCGATCTAAAGAAAAAAGGGAAAACAATTTAGTTCTTAGAGATTCACGTTGTGTAACATAGTATACTAATAGAAAAAGACTTTCTGCACTTTTCCGGAGGAGTTTACAGATACGAATGAAAAAGGTATATCTTATTTGGTTAGCTTTTTATATCACTGTATGGGGAGTAGCTTTTTATGAATTTCCATTAAGTATAAACGAGAGACAGCTGGCCGCTACAAGTTTATTTTTAGTTATATTATTTATACTGCCTCTTTTTAAGGAAAGAACATTGGTGCTAACCCTATTATTTTGCACCCAGACCATCTTAACGATCCTCGTTTTCTATCCGGCAGACAATTTGCTAAATCCATTTCTGCTCTTCATACATGCTTTACTACTGGCGGAAGCAGTTTTTTATTTACCTAGATGGAAAAGCTTAATAGTGGTAGTGTTTCAGTTAGGAAGTTTGATATGCCTCTTATCAGAAGCACGTCTTAGTCCTACACAAGTAATATGGATTAGTTTGTTTTATATGATGTTAATAAGCGCGTTATACCATTATCAAGCCGTACATAAGCGAGAAAAAGAAACACAACAAAAAAATGACGCCTTACTTGATGAGTATCGGAAGATGAAAAGACAGCTTGTTACAGAAGAAGAACAGGCAAGACAGGATGAGCGAATGCTTATTGGTCATGAAATACATGATTCTGTTGGACATAAACTAACAGCACTGATCATGCAGTTTGAGGTATTTCGCCTGCATGCAGAGAATAAGGACAAAGAAAAAATAGCAGCTCTTAAACAACTTGCTGAACAAAGCTTAGAGGAAACGAGACGTGCTGTAAAATCCTTTAAACAGACAGAAGTAGGTGGTTTACAAGGTGTGATCCGCTTAATTCGCAAACTGGAAATGGAAAGTTTTATGAAAATAAGTTTTTCTGTTAAGCATGGAGCTTTTGCTGCACCACTAACAGGTGAGCAGTCTTTTGCAATCTATCGGGCTGTCCAAGAAGCACTCACAAATATTATGAAACATAGTACCTCAAGAGAAGCTCATGTCATGTTTGAGTCTCCGGGAGGGAGTATTTTTAGATTTGAAGTACTTAACATCGCTCCATCTCATCCCTTTTTTCAAGAGGGATATGGATTGAAAGCCATGCGGGACCGATTAGAAAAAGTTGGAGGTTCCCTGGAAATTGATCATAATGAGCGTCATTTCGTTGTGAGAGGGAGTATACGTTTAATTGAACGGAGAGGGTCATATGATTAAGGTGTTACTTGCGGAAGATCAAGTGATGGTACGCCAAGGTTTAAAGGCAATGATTGAAACAGATGAGGAGATAACTGTAACTGGTGAGGCTGATAATGGCAAAGAAGCGATTAACCTATGTGAGAAGCAGGGTTTTGATGTAGCCATTTTAGATATACGTATGCCAGTAATGGATGGAATAGAGGCAACAAAAATAATACGATCACGTTTTCCCCTGATGAAAATTCTAATGTTGACAACGTTTGATGACGAAGAATACGTGATGGAAGCCTTAAAATTGGGGGTAAATGGATATATGCTGAAAAACGGTGATACGGAATCACTTATTCGCTCAATTAAAAGTGCATTAAGTGGCGGGCTTTCTCTGGAAGATCAGGTTGCGGCAAAAGTAATGCCGGTCTTACTTCAAAAACAAGAGGAGAATTCAATAGATCCGAGGCTAACTCCACGGGAAAGAGCCATATTAACATGTATCGGTGAAGGGTTAAATAATAAAGAAGTTGCAGAACGACTAGGCTTGTCAGTTGGAACCGTCAAAAATCAAACAAGTATGATTTTAGATAAATTAGAATTAAGAGACCGGACACAGTTAGCTATTTACGCCATTCGCAAACATCTCGTCTAAAATAAAAAAGTGACAAAAGTAATAAGTGTTGTTTCATACAGTGACCAGAGTCAGTAGTGACTTTGGTTTTTTTGTTTTAAGATGCAAATATGGTCATTATGAAAGGCTGTTTTCGCAAACATTGTTGCTTTGTAATAAGTGTAGAGTTTGTTGATTTGAGCTCCAGGCTGCTCGCTTTCCGTGGGGTGGGCGGTGAGCCTCCTCAACGCTTTGCGTCTGCGGG
>NZ_JAEK01000063.1 GCF_000518865.1 Bacillus sp. J37
CCCAATTCACTAGTTTTTGAAAGCCATGCATTCGATTTTCAAAGATCAAGCGTTTCCCGAACTCGATGCCTCGATCATCTTGGGCACGTGCTACGTGTTTGTCTTTGGCTATATCAATGCCGACAATGAGAGTTGAAGGTGTAATTTGAGAGATTTTGTGATTTTGTGTATAATTCATTTTGAGTCCTCCTTGGTTACTTAATTAAGGGTCCTTAGTGCTGATCAGCTGCGGACACCTCGTACTATACCAAGAGGGCTCTTTTTGTTTCAATCCTCAAATTTCTTCATTACAGGAATGGCTCCTTAAGGGTAGTAACATACTTTAATTACCGTACTTGTAGAATGTTATAGCATACAATAAGATGAAAATACATCAAAATATGATGCAAATTAGTGAGAAGGATGAACGAGTAATGAAAACAATTGTCTATGCACATCCATGGGAAGGAAGCTATAATTATGCAATCTTAACTTCTATTACGAAAGACTTAGAAGCTAAGGAAGAAACTTTTCAAGTGATCGATCTTTATAAAGATGGGTTTAATCCTGTATTTACAGCTGGTGAATTGGAGCAATTTAACAGAGGAGAAACACCTTACGAATTAGTTAAGGAATATCAAAAAAAATTAAGTCAGGCAACTGAGTTGATTTTTATATTTCCTGTCTGGTGGTGGGACCTACCTGCTATTTTAAAAGGATTTATTGATAAAGTGATGTTGAGTGGCTTCGCTTTCCTAGAGGATAAAACAACAGGTGCTCTAAAAGGGTTATTGACAAATATAGAAAAAACAACTGTGATTTCAACTTCTACAACGGATAAAGATTATATTGAATCTGAAGGAGGAAATGCTATTCAAGGAGTTTTCATTAACCGAACTTTAGCTGACCTGGGAATTAAAAATGAATACACCAAATGGATTCATTTTTCTGGAGTTAACTTAACAACAGATGCGAAGAGGAAACAATTTTTAAGAGAAATAACCCAAAAAATTTAAAGTAGAATGAACTGAAAAGACGATGTTTTTGAAGAAATGTACTAAACAAACGGACGCTTTAGTCTAAGAGCAATCTTCAGCAATATAAGCGCTTACGTTATATTTAAGCAAACAATAAGTTTGAGCTAAAGAAGGTTTTTAGTTGTGGTGATTTACAACAGAAAAGAAGGGATTACAATAGTCTAATCTCCTTCTCATTAACCATTTTTTCTGCAATTAGTTTAAAATCTTTTTCATTGATCTCTAAATGACCATATCGAAAAGAATAACCCCAGTATTTTGTGCTTTTAATAAAGGAAAGCTGTGAAATTAATGGTTGAATGGGTGTTTCATTGCAAGAAATAAAATCTATACTTCTTCGGAAAGGTACGAAATTATTTCCCATATCACTCTGAATGACATCATCACCCAAAACTTTTCCGATAGCAGTAAATTTTTGATGTGGAGTACTTTCTTTGAATTTGATTTTAGGAGAGTAATAAATAATCCAATCACCGGTACTCATCTTTTTCAAAGGTGCTTGTTTGCCATGACAAAGTTGAGCAAACCCACCTTGCACTGCATTTATTACATGATCACGTGAAGCAACCCCAATCCAATACCTGTTATTCTGCCTTAGAGTCAGCATCCGCAACTATCAGACGAAAGATTAGCATCTTTAGAAGAATCTGAGACAGGAAAGTTCATTTCTTTCCAAGCTGCGATACCTCCGGTCAACTCTTTTACTTTATAGCCATGTTCTAATAGAAAAGTTGCTACTTTGGCTGCTGTGTTACACCAGACATCCCAACAATAAACAATAATTTCTTTATCTTTCGGAATTTCATGTAAATGATCTGGCAAATTTTGTTGGGGAATGATAGTAGCATCCTTAATTGTTAGGCTTCTTACATGTTCAGGACCATTTCTTACATCAATCAAAAAGTATTTTTCTGGATCGGCCTGTGCCGATTTCAGATAATCCATAGGGCTAATAGTTGCCTCTAAACGTGCATTAAAATAATCAAGTGCGTTCATAAATAAGATACCTCCAGTTTTAAAGTGAACTCCAAATTTTTACAAGAAGCTCCTTCAGCGATTGTTTTTCTTGATCGCTTAAAGGGGCTAATACATCTAATTCCGTATTAATTAGAAAATCCCAGCGTGAATCTAATACTTCATTCCCTTTAGGTGTAATCAAAAGACTATAGGACCTTCTGTCATTTGGATTCCTTGTCCTTTCTACAAACCCTAAAGTTTCTAAGTGATCGATATGACTTACCATTGTTGTCCGATCAATTTGTAGGTTGTCAGAAATATCCTTTTGCGATGAATATGGATTTCCTTTAATAAATAGAAGTACCCCGTATTGCCTGGCGTTAATTGCATATGGTACAAGTCCCTCAGCAAATTTAGTTTCCATTTGCTGAAGAACTTTTCCAAGCAAAAAACCATAAGATTGATTCCATTTTTCCAAATTCACTATTTACCTCCTTGTATAATCAGTATAACTTATAGTCAGTATAACTGATTAATTACCGAAACTCAAGTACTTATGTTCGTATAAATTAATAATATACAAATCCACAACAAAAAGGTGCAGCTCACATAGTAGTTATTCAATTTAACTTTAGCTTCCTGAAATTAGTGATTTCACTTTATTTTCTATGTCTAAATTAATTGACATATTAATATTCACCTGCAATTCAGGAGTATTTACAGCCTGAAAGGATGGGTAATTAAATACTAACCTTTCTACCCGTTGATAGAAACTCCGAAAGGTGCATCACTTTTGTGATAACACCAATGGAATCATTAGTCCCAGATACGTATTCTTGGAACTCCTGCTGTTCTTAAATAATCCAATAACTGTCCAGTATGGACAGATTCATGATAGGCAACACGTAGTAGCATGTCACCTAAATTTCTTATGTAGCCTGAATCAGATCGGTCAATCATTATTTTCTCTAAATCTTCTTGAGAAAATTTCTTGATTGTATCCATAAACTGGTTTCGGTAGGGTTCTGCGAACTCCAACTCTGCGTTTACAGTAGTGAAATTTCGATTTTCGAAGGGTGAATTGAAAGTGGATAAAGAACCTCTATTTTGAATTGCTAGGTGGTAATAATGTTCGCTTTCCAATACATGTCTAATCATTTCTAGACAATTCATCGCTTCATTGTCCGGTTTCCATAGAAGTTTTTCTTGTGGAATAGACGTCCAAAGATTTATACTTCTTCTTCTAATTTCTGTAAAGTTTAAAATGATTAAATCAATAGAGTTCATGAAACATCCTCCTTTGATAGGTATATCCTTAATTATACACGAATAAGCGTTCGCGAAAAATGTTTCTTAAGGATAACATAGATTTATTCGCAGCTCGCATAAATCGTGTAGTAGCAACCTTCAATAATCTGAGCGCATTTCATTAAGAAGAGTGCTTTCTTGTTTATTTTAAAGGATTCTAAAGTAATTAAGGAGAATATAGGTTTTTATTAAGTGTTGTAAAATTTTAGATCAACTGTATAGTCATTAGATTCTTTAGTTTTAGTAAAGTGATAAAGGAGTAAATATGGATAAAAGTAAGATGTGTTTAGGCTGCAGGTTAGCGAATAAAATTGAAAAAGTAAATGTCATATTTGAAGATCAATATGTATGTTGCATTTTAGATCACGATCCATTTAATGAAGGGCATGTAATGATATTGCCCAAGGTGCATTATGAGGATATTGATGAAGTTGATGAAGAAACGGCAAATGCAATCATACAGGTATCAAGATTAATTGCAAAAGCAATAAAAAATCTGTACAAACCTGATGGGATAACTATATGCCAAAATGGGGGTATATTTAGCGAGTTATCTCACTTTCATATGCATGTTGTCCCTAGGTATAAGCATCAATCTTTTGCAGATTTTTATTTGGAAAAATCTCTAGATAATGAAAATTTAAAAAGTAAATTGTTAGTTACTAAAGATGAATTAATAATGTGTCTTAGCAAAATGATTTAATCAGTTTAAAGAGGTCTTAACAATCTGCAACAATAGTACGCAGTTTCAAAAGAACCGTTGATGACACCAATTCCTAATGTGCATGATTGAATGAGGAGAGAAGTTATGAATTGCAGAAGTGTTTTACATCAAATTGAATTAGCAGTAAATACAATCGTTCAAATTATAGGAAATTTAGACGAAGAAGATTTACAAATTAGACCTAATCCAAAGAAATATTCAATTGGAGAGTTATTAGAGCATTTAGCAGTCATTTTTGAGGCTGATTGGCGTATTTCCAATGAAGCATCAGAAGAAGAAATGATAAGTTATTATGCAGGAGTATCATATCATACATTGGATTCGATAAAAGAAGGCTTAATTACAAATTTTTATACATTGAAAAATAATTATTTGAAATTGTCTAATGATGAACTCATCTCTGAAACTACTTCCTATTGGGGGGTGACCTACACAAGATATGAGTGGTTATTAGAGATTTTAGCACACGTTTATCACCATAGGGGACAATTACACTCGATGCTTGTTCACTGTTGTGAGAAGGACCTTGACATTTTAATGTTTGAATAATTCTTTCTCCACTAAACGACTTTCGTTTAATGAGACTGAAAATGTATAGGAGGTAAGCAGCGAAACCCTCCTTCTGAAGCATGTAAGCAGTTGAATAATCTACTTCCTAAAATCAAGCGATATTCTTGAATAAGCATGTCGCTCTTTTTCATTTATAAGACCATATTGTGTAGTAATCAGTAAGAGCAAAAATCCTGATTAAAACCTATTTGTGAAATGTTACACTTAAACGAACCGTGGCAGATTAGTATAATAAAAGAAGATGTGTGTTTAACAACTTGTATCATGCTAAAATTTAGAAAAGAGTTGGGGGATGGCAAAAATGATAAAATATCCTTTTTTAGAAAAGGGTGCTACGATAGGGGTAACTGCACCATCATCTGGAGTTCCAAGAGAATTACATCACTTATTGAATTCTGCGTGTAGAAGCATGGAAAAGAAAGGTTTTAACATCATCTGTGGAGAGACTGTATGGACTCAGGATAAGGCAAAGTCTTCATCTGCTAAAAAGCGTGCACAAGAATTTAATAAAATGATGACTAATGGAAATATTCAACTTATTATTCCTCCTTGGGGTGGGGAGTTGCTTATTGAGACACTTGAATATATTGACTTTGATACTATACAAAATAAGTGGATATTAGGCTATTCTGATATAAGTTTATTGCTGTTAGCAATCACATTGAAAACGGGTATTGCTACAGCACATGGAACCAATTTAGTGGATCTAAGAGGGGAGTATTCTGATGACACGACAGCAATGTGGCAATCCGTTTTGTCAAACAAAGTGAATGAATCAATCCTTCAACATTCATCAGAAAAGTATCAGACAGAATGGCAACATGACAACCCTACACCACATATTTTCAATCTAACAGAACAAACTTACTGGAAATCAACTGTAACCGAAAGAGTTAAGATACAGGGGAGATTACTGGGTGGATGTATTGACACGATTAGACATTTAGTTGGTACACCATATGGGGATGTGCATCATTTTAAAGAGAATCATATGAAAGGAGATTCTGTCATTTGGTATCTTGAAAATTGCGAATTATCAACAACTGACTTGCGTAGGTCCCTCGTTCAAATGAAATTAGCTGGGTGGTTTGAGGATTGTACGGGCATTATGTTTGGTAGAAGTTCAGCTAATACACCTGTGTCAAATTATACAGTTGAAGATGTTTATAACGAACTTACAAAAGAGCTTCAAATACCTATTTTATACGATATTGACTGCGGCCATGTTCCACCACAAATAACCTTTGTAAATGGAGCTTACGCAGAAATTGAATCAGATAATGGTCAAGGTACAGTGTTACAAACTTTTAAATAAAATGATGCTTGAAGATAGATAGCCATTGTATAGTATACCGATGCAAATGTTGAAGCTGAAATCAAATGGCATCTGTCTTTCTTATTGTATAATGGGCGCGTTCGTTTTATAAAAACTTCCACAATCGAGTAGAAATGTTCAATTTATACCTTTTTGAAGTAGGAATTTCCTCTTATTTAGAGATAAGTAGTTTTTGAATTATACATTAATTTTTTAAGAGGTGGAACTCACATGAAATTTGATAATAGTGGAATGAACCTCGAAGTTTTAACTCAGTTTATAGAGGATAATTACCAAATCGGAAGTATATGCTCTATTAACTTTATTCCAAAAGGGGAAGATGGGTATTGCTATTCAATTAACACGAATCGATATCATCATTATTTTGTAAAGGCTCAAAAATCTAATAACCACTTAGATTTCTTCCATTCGTTGAGAACAGTTTCAGATTTAAGGTACAAATATAATAAAGACTACGTTGTTGCACCGATCAAGACATCTCAACAAAAAAGCATTGTTCCATTCGATAATATGTGGATTTCATTGTATCCATTTATTCAGGGTACATCTTTGTATGAAACAAGTGAATTTACTAGGCACTTAGAACATATAGCAAAAACGTTGGCAGATTTTCACAGCGTCAGTATTCACAATGACCAACTACCAAAAGAAACGTTTCAAAATCCATTTGAGAAGATCATTTTACATCTACTAAATGTAGCAGAAAAACAAGATTTCAGCTCAAATCTATGTAAGCAGAAAACAGCTTCATTGTTTATAAAAGAAAGAAAAGACATAGAGGTTACTCTTGAAAAAATGCGAACGGTTCAAACACAATTCTCAAAGAAAAATTATAAACAAACGATCACTCACGGAGATCCTAACTTTTCTAATATATTACGTGGTCCAAATCAGAAACTCTATTTTATAGATTGGGGAGAAATAGCGTTTGCTCCTGTTGAAAGAGACTTGATGTTTTTTCTAGAGGTTGATGGTAAACCTTTAGATTTCGGACAATTCATATCTACTTACTTGAAAAATCGTCCTGAGACGATCATTCATCCTGAAATAGTTGAGTTTTATTTATATCGCTGGTGTTTACAAGAAATTGCAGATTATGGGTATCGTTTACTAGTTGAAAATAACGGAGTAGAAGAGGATGAGCATAGCTGGAAAGAGCTGCAACCTTATCTGCCAATTCCTCATCTCTCTATACAGGACAGAATGAACAATATAGTAACTTCTCTTTAACTTCTCACTTTATGTAACATTCGAACTGTTTGTAGCAAATATACACCTTAAGGGTGCATAAGGTGTATAACGTCATCATCAATTTGAGTTGGATTTAAAAAATGATAGCGGTTGGGATCTGTATACTAAACCATGAAAAAGTATCAAAGTACGATTATTTTTTCAATAAATGGTGTAATCGTATTGTTAAATACCCAAGCGACAAGGAACATCAACAAAAATAAACCGGTAATGGACATTCCTATCGAAATACTAAACGTTGTTAAAGTATTCATTCGTTTACTAACTTTATAGGAAATGAAACCAATTGTTGCACCCATTGAATTGACAAGTATATCCGTTGTATCAAAGCTCCCTAAATAAGTTACCATTTGAACAATTTCCAAGCAAAGAATGAAACACACAAATATAACAATAAACTTAAAATATGTTTTTATTCGCTTTTCAAACACCATCGGCACAAGTATTCCGAACGGAACAAATGCTAAAAGGTTGCCAATAGCAAAGATCCATAGTAGCAAAATATCGAATGTAAAATGCTTAGGTAGCCACAATGGAATGGAAGTCGGTATTAACGAATACCGGTATTCGCGGATCTCTATGTTGTGCGGCCTGCCAAATCCGAAAAACATAAAGTAGACTAACATTGCTAGATAAATAACTAAAAATAAATATATAAACATCTTTTTCTTCTTTTCAAAACGGTGCAACTAAAAACCACTTCCTTAGTCTAAAATGTTCTAAATCTGTATCTAGCTAATTATAGTTAATATAAGAATATATAAAGTAAGTGAATAAATCTACTAAAATCGTGAGAATAGTTGATAAACAAGAAACGTTATGATTTACGAATATGGAATAATACTTGAATAAATTTAAACTTTATAGCAAATAGATGCATAGAGAGATACATACTAGCAGTTGTATTATTTTTCAATAAGGAGATTCTCTGTTACCTACATAGAGAAGGAGAATTGATCCCAATTATTTAAGCAAAATCTTCTCCCCGGAATGATCAAATGCGGATTTAAAGTCAAATGCAAAAGGAGCTGGTCCATGTTGAATATAAGAGTCATATCTCTTGAAAGCCTCCTTCCATGAAACATCCGTTACTTTCTCCGTCCACCACACCACATAATTAGGTTGTCTCTCTTGAAGAGACCCAAACCATTTGTTCCTTTCGCGTAAAGCCTGCATATGTTGACCAGAATAAGTAAAGCGAAATAAGGTTTGAAGGTTTTTCCATACAGTTAGTGTGAGAATAGGGGAACCCTCTCCTTTGATCGCATTCTCAGGGAAAAGGACTCTATTAGGTGAAAATTCTTTTATTAGATCCCCAGTTTTTGCAGCCTGTCGTATTACTTCATTTCCGACCTCAAAAAATTCACGAGAGGCAGGATGTTCATGTGAATGTTTTAACCTGCCCACTGTATAAATGGCAACAAAAGCCATCATCATCCCTCCATTTACACTTTTTACCTACATATATTCTAGAATGAATAGACTAATTCCTAATCGAACTACACAATACAAAAAATTGATGTCATAAAGTCAGTACAGACTACATTTATTGTGAATAATTGAGCTTTAATAGTCCTAGACTTTTGATTCAAGAAGCTTTGAGCTGAGGTTATGTAATTGAATAATATGTTCAAATGGAATTGGAATATTATGTTATTATTGTTATGAAATATTGGTTAAAATGGCACTATTGAAGTAGATTGGTTAAAGGGAGAGGCAAAAATGAAGAATATTTTTATTCAATTGCATTCTGAGGAATTGTTAAACCGTATTGACAAATTAAGTCCACATTCTAAACCACAATGGGGTAAAATGGATGTTGCCCAAATGCTAGCCCATTGCTCTGCCTTTCAAGACATTGCAATGGGCCATTCTTTTCCAGCGAGAGGTTGGTTAGGGATAGTAATAGGAAACTTTGTGAAGCCAATTTTTTATAACGACAAACCATTAACCCAAAATATGTCCACAATTCCAACCATATTGATCATAGATGAGAAGGAATTTGAAACAGAGAAGGAAAAACTGAAAGATAAAATGATAACTTTTCAAAATAATGGTCCTGATAAGTGTACAACTCATCCACATCCTTTTTTCGGTAAACTTACTTCCGAGCAATGGGGAAAAGGAATATACAAGCACCTCGACCATCATTTAAAACAGTTTGGAGTTTAATTATTTTTTTGAAATATAAAGTCAGTGAATAAATCTGCCAACACTACCAGTTAGGTTCTTAAGTTGACATGAATTCCTTTTCCATACAATACTGTAATTAGAACCTTTGTAATATGAGGTTACTCTAGATAGTAGGGGAATAAATGATAAATGGACAAGTTAAATATGCTGTTTCGACATAGAATAGGGATCCCAGAAACTGAGAATGTGACCTTTGATAATTTGGACATTATTCTTGAAAAGACGGCTAGAACAATCCCTTTTGAAAATTTGTGTGTCATAAATAAAAAGACAATGGATATGACAAAAGGGAATTTAGCCAATAAAATATTTAATCGAAACGAAGGTGGACTTTGTTATGAGCTAAATTCTATATTTTATTTATTCTTAGTTGAAAATGGCTTCAACGCTAGCCTCCTACGAGGTGTTACCTATGATCCTATCGTTCAACAGTGGAGTAAAACTGGACGAACACATGTTATGATCATCATAACCTACAATAATCAACAATATCTGATCGATACTGGGTTCGGAGGAAACTTACCATTAAAACCAGTGCCACTAAGTGGGGATACGGTAAAATCGAGTAATGGTGAATTCAGAGTGGAAAAGGCCAGCACTGAGTATGGTAATTACGTTTTCTATATGAAGTTAAAACATAAGCACGATGAGTGGAAGCTTGGTTATGCTTTTGATTCCACAAGAGTAGTTCAGGATCTCTCAGAACTAAATGAAGTGCAAAATATCATAGTAGAGCATCCCGCATCTAGCTTTAATAAGAAACCATTAGTAACGAGACTAACAGAACGAGGAAACATCATCCTAACGGATACTTCGTTCACAGAATCGATCGATGGAAAAGTACAAAAAAAAGAAATTAACAACAAAATGTTCAACGATCTTATTAAGGGGAAGTTCGGCATTGAAAGTCAATGAAATTCGCTCAAAACTTTATTTAGGTATAATAATAAATTATTAATTAAATGAGATGAATTTCTAAACTGAAGAAAGCAGTGTAGTTAGAACTTGATGGTGATACACTAGTCATAAACATAAAGGACCATATTTGATTATACGAATACTTGAATGAACGGGATTATACTTGTGCATGCATACCTGATTGTCAAGCCAGATGTCTATATATTTTATTAACATATAAAAAAAATAAGCCCGTTAGTATTGATGGTACTAACAGGCTTATTTTGGCTATACGTTTTCTGATTTAACTGATTTAACTGCTTTGCTTGGTTTAGGCTTGTATAATTTCTTCCCTAACATGTACTGAAAAATTAAGAAAGTTCCACCGACTGCCCAGTATAGAGGGAGTGCTGCCGGAGCATTTAGAGAGAACATTACGATCATAAGCGGGGAAATGAGCCCCATCATTTTCATTTGAGATTGATTTTGAGCAGGCATATTCGACATCGATACTTTAAATTGTACATAGTAAACGATCCCAGCAATGGCCGTAATCCAAATATCCGGCTGTCCTAGGCTGAACCATAGGAACGAGTGTGTCGCAATTTCTTCTGAGCCCCTGATTGCATAGTAAAACCCCATCAAGATCGGCATTTGAATAAGCATTGGAAGACAGCCGATAGAAAGTGGATTAACTCCGTGCTTTTTATATAATCCAACCATTTCCTGCCGTAGCTCTAGTTGTTTTTTCTGGTCCTTGGCAGCCTTCATTTTTTTCTGGATATCATCCATTTCAGGCTTTAATAAGTCCATCTTTTCCTTCATATGCTGTTGATTTTTATACTGTTTTAACATCAATGGCAACAAAATTAGTCGAATAATCAATGTAATCAGTATGATTGCCAATCCAAAGCTGCCATTAAATAAAGTGGCGATACTATGAAAGGCTGATCCAAATGGATGTACAAATACATTTTGAAAAAAACCATCCCCATTTGAATTCTGTGCAGAACATGCAGAGAGTACAAATGCAGATATCATAACTAAAATAATAACAAAAAGGCTTTTATTACGTTTCATCTTTCTTCCTCCAGTCATTTTTAAAATGCTTTTTAAGAGAAAGAATGAAAACTTTCAGAATCGTCATCTGAACTTTCTTTTCTGCGAATATATCTTGCAATCCAACCTAATAATGAGTTAGACCTCCACTCATAAATTTGCAGGATAGAAGGTGTTGATAGAGTTATATTTACCTTTGAAGATGGGGCACATGCTGTTTCAATAAAATCATATTCAATATGCCAAGTCCAAATATATTTAATCGTTAAGCTTAAAAGAAAGCTAGCATAGAATGTATATATTGTGGAGATATTTGTTAAATCCGAAATAATCTCGTACACATTTTCACCCCTAAAAAGAACTGCTAAGAGAAGTATAATAAAAGATTAAGTGCAAGGCAATGGAATGAATATCTAAAAAGAGGTACTGAATAAACAAAGGATCCAGTAATGAAGCTTGATTCTTTGTTAGATTGACGAGTCGTAGCTCCTCATATCAAGTAATCTTTTAAAAAAAGTTAGAGGTAGTTGAAGGAGGGTCTTCAATAATAGAAGAGTCATTATGAACAATGCCACGCTCTTTTAATTAACGACAAGAAAGTAAAAAAAGTGAAACTTTTATAAAGTTATACCGTAAGTATATGAAAGGAAACAAAGAAAGGATGTTTTTTTATGCTTTGGATTTACACACAAGATAAACAAAGATTGATAAAAGTAAATGAAGTTACGGTAAAAGGAAAGAAAATAGTAGGTGTTGTCAGAAATTCGACATATGAAGAGAATATAGATTTAGGTAAGTACGGATCAAATGAAAGAGCTTCAGAAATCCTTCATAAAATATTTCTGAAAATTAAAGAATGCAGCAGTGCGGTTTCTGTGGAATTCGCTATGCCAGAAAAGTAAGTCTCAACTTGTTCAACAAACGAAGAACGAAAACTAATCAGTCCGAACGTTGTATAGTTTCTTCATTCTACAATATTGTTAAAAAAATATTCATAAACAGTTTAGCGCTTATCAGGATAAGGAAAAGCGCTTATTTTAGATATAGAGACTTACTGAGATGATGGAAATAGCGATATAAACAGTACTTGTAAGTAAACAGATTTTTATAGGAGCATCATCAGTTTAGGTTTTATTTTAAAAGTCTATGACTCAGACTTAAAATGAAAAGACCTGCAAACGAACATATAATATTGTAAAAGAGACGGGATTCATCATTAAAAGCTAAAACGGCAAAAGTTACGAGAGCGATTCCGATGGATGCAAATAAGCTTCTTGCTTTCATTAAAAACACCTCCCATAAAAAGGTATGTGGCGGAGTAACAATAAAACACAAAAACATTGTACAAAAAACAATTGCAAAGGAGTTTATATGAAGGGTGATTTCTTTAAGAAATGTTCAAACCACAGATTTGGCACAGTTGTTACTTATTGAGAATGAAGGTTTTCCGATAGAAGAAGCTGCTACAAAAGAGGCATTTGTAGAGAGGATCAAGCTGATACCTGATACCTTTATTGTGGCAGAAAAAGAAGGAGTGGTCCTTGGGTATATTAATGGTCCTATTATGAATCAGCCATACATTTCTGACGATCTTTTTGAGAAAATCAAGGCGAATCCGAAAAGAGGCGGATATCAGAGTATTTTAGGATTAGCTGTGTCCAAACAGGCAAGAAAAAAAGGGATTGCTCAGATATTAATGAAGAAAATAGAAGAGCTTGTCATAGAAAATGAAAGAAAAGGAATCTCATTAACATGTAAACAGGAATTCGTTTCTTTTTATGAAAAAATGGGATTTGTTAACCATGGCCTTTCTGAATCTCAACATGGTGGAGAACGATGGTACAACATGGTCAAACTAAGACAGGCTTTTGAGGGTTAATACTTTAATGGGTGAACTTTAATTATGAAACGAGTAGATGTCACATATGTTCTTCTCTTTGATGAGCAGGAGAAGAATGTATTAATGGTTAAAAATAAAGGAGATAACTTTTCTTATTATACCTTACCTGGAGGAGCAGTTGAACCAGAAGAAACACTTGAAGAAGCAGCAATTCGTGAAGTAAAAGAAGAAACAGGTTTAGATGTAAAGATAAATGGTGTTTTTTCTGTAAGTGAAGCGTTTTTTGAAGAAAGAGGACATCACGCGATTTTCTTTACGTTTAGAGGAAAAATAATTGGTGGCGAAATAAATATTTCAGTGCCAGATGAAATCGAAGAAATTACATGGATGGATGCACATGAAGCAGAAGAGTACATACACATAACCGATTCAAAGGGATTGATAAAAAGTAAATCCTCTGTTCCGTATTTACTTAGAGAAAGAATTATTCGAAAGTCTTGAAAATACTTTGGTTAACTAGTTAAGCAATAGAGCCCTTATCACATTTTTATTACCTTTACAAAGGGTTTGGATTTTCAATTAGCTTTTTTGAAACGACAGATAAAATACATTAAATACCTTTATATGGGGATAATACCAAGAGTTATAAAATGGAGGTATTTTAATGGGAATTCATCATATTCGTCTAACTTCGTCTGAAGTAGGTGCCTTGTGGGCAAATTATATAGCAGATTCCATGTTTGTTTGTGTTTATAAGTATTATTTAACTAAAGTCGAAGATGAGGAAATCAAAAAAGTTTTAATGCATGCTTTAGATTTATCTCAACAACATGTAGAGGTAATTACAAACATTTTTAAAGAAGAAGGGCATGTTATTCCTCTTGGGTTTACTGAAGATGATGTCAATGTGAACGCTCCTAGGCTTTTTTCAGATGAGTTCTTTTTATTCTATACAAAACATATGACTAAAGGTGCATTAGTAACCTACGGTGCAGTTTTACCACATACCTTCCGTAATGATATTAGAGAACACTTTATGTCTTGTATCTCGTCTACAATGGAATTATTTAATGAAACAACGGATCTTCTTCTTTCCAAGGGTCTAGAAGTTCGGTCACCTTATATTCCATATCTGCAAGAAGTGGATATGGTTGAAAGGCAAAACTTCCTAGCAGGGTGGTGGGGGAAACAAAGACCTCTTACAGCCCCGGAGATCACTCACCTCTATTCTAATATTCAAACGAACTATATGGGTACAGCAGTTATAACTGGTTTTGCTCAGGTTGTGAATTCAAAGGAAATTAGAGATTATTTCAGAAGAGGTAAAGAGATTGGAATGAAACAAATAAAAGTATTTAGTAAATACTTACAAGAAAATAATCTCCCTGTCCCTGTAACCTGGGATCCACTAGTTCAAGATATAACAGAATCTCCTTTTTCTGATAAATTAATGCTATATCAAATTTCCATGATGACTGCTGCTGGAATGGGAAACTATGGAACTGCCATTTCTGCCAGTCCAAGACGTGATATTGGTGCAGATTATGTACGTTTACAAGGAGAAGTTGGACTTTACGCAGAGGACGGATTAAATCTCCAAATAAAAAATGCTTGGATGGAAAGACCCCCTCATGCAGCTGATAGAGAAAAGATAATGAAGGAAAAAAAGCGATAGATTTAAGATTGAGTAAAGTAATGGTATAACAATCATAAGTCACAATTTACAAATATTCTTACATGGATGTTAATTCAGATTTTTAAGCAATAAAATTGAGTAGATCATGTAATACATAATCTACTCATTTAACATTTCAACAAACGAAGTAACTTAATGGATAGCTAATATGTATATAAAAGACATTTGTTCTGGAGGATCTAATATATGGAGGAATATAAAGCAAAGCAGATAAATAATCTGTTTAGCTATGATTTAAATATTTTAATAAAGCAAAGCAAAGAGGAGGGTTTCCGTTTTATTGAAAGATTAGTAAATGATTATAAAAATGGGGCTAACACTTTTAACAATTCTGGCGAGGCACTGTTTGGTGTTTTTAACGAAAAAGAAGAACTAATTGCCATTGGTGGCCTTAATAAAGATCCTTATTCACAAAAACCATATATAGGTAGACTAAGAAGATTTTATGTTACCAAAGAATATAGGAGAAATGGAATTGGAAGCCTGTTGATAAAAAGAATCATCAATGAAGCTGTAGAGTATTACAATACTTTAGTTTTGCACACAGATACCAAACAAGCTGATCACTTTTATTCCTCTTTGGGATTTTTAAAGGAAGATCTATACCCAAATTCAACTCACTTTATAAAGCTGAAAAACTAAAGTTTTATTAAACAAACCAAATATTAGTCTAGTAAAGAAATTTCACAATCGGATACGTGTGATGTAAACCTAATTTCCATTAATTCTAAACAAATGAACTAAAACACTTATCTAGTTTATTATATTTAAAAATTGACAGAAACGTCATGGTAAAGACTTTTCTAATTGATGGGGGTGCAAGGAATTGAAGAAGAAAATTTTGATTTCTGTTTTCATTCTAGTCGTTATTGTAATTGGTATTTTTTCTTTTGTAAAATTTAATCCTCCACTAGCTAGTGGAACAATTGCTTCATCAGGGGATTTAACATTCGTTGTTATAAGTATAGGAAATAAAGGCTTTAGTCATGTGGAAATTACCGACGTCCTAGTAAATAACAATGAAGAACCCCAAGATAAAAAAATTCAGTTGAGTAATCCGTTAAAAGGCTTCATTGTAGCTGATGATTTTGATGGTGAGGCGAGGGAGTATGGAATTACGAATATTAAAGACGTATTAATTGAGCCAAATACAGCTCCATCAACACAGTTAGATAAAGTTAATGACGGTACTGCTACTGAAGACGATAAAAGTTATGGTTTAAGTGTTATCCATAACAAACAGATAAATATGGTTACGATAAACTATCGCTATTTAGGACTTTCCTTTGAAAAACGTGTGCCTATTAAACAGTAATTTTTAAAACTAACCATTCATAAATTTAATCATGATTTTCAGTGAGCGTGCACGTATATTCCATTACCAAGGTGCGATTTTTTATTCGCCAGATGTTGTATATTGAGACTTGAAATGGAGGCAACAATGAGGACTGTCGTTTTGTTGGCATTAATCATATTATTTATTCCGGCTTGTAGCTATCAACCATCTAATGAAGATGTTGTAGATACCCATGGTGAAATAACCAACCTTGAAAAGTTTATGAAATTTGTTGAGAATGTAAATCAAGGTGAAGAGGACAATATTAGAATCGTAAGATATACAACTGAAGGAGATCCAATTTTGCATGATCTTGAATACGATGGGGAGATGATCACGTCAACTACTGATACTACTAGAGACGAGTTTGGGGTTGGAAGCGTGAATACAAAAATCTGCAAAACAATTGATGTCAAAGAAACTGCTGAAAATACAGACTATACTTTATCAGGATGCGACCTAATTAGTGATAACAGTATATTAGTAATATGGAATTGAAAAATGCTAAAAAACGATGTTTATATTGAACTAGTGTCTTTTACTTCATAGTTTTAGCTTCTTAACAGTTAACTTTTTAAATAACGAATTTCTATGATAAGAATTTTATGAATTCATATTTGCAATCAAACGTTTATCTTAAATTTTTTCTTATATAAGATTTGGATTTTATGGAAAAATAAACGGCAAAAGTAGGTATATTGATATGGAATTACATTTGTCTAAAAGTATATATATATACTTTTGGATCTTATTTCCCTTAATATTTATTTTAAACGGCTATTATAATATCTTTACCAGTTGGGAACTACAATTTTATAGATTTAATGAACTTGAAGATTTCGGAGCACTATTGTTTGTACTCATTCTAAGTGCATGTGAGAGTGCTTTAATCACAGTATTCTTCTTATGGTTTTTGGAACTTCTAAAGGTAGTATTTATTAAAACCAAACAGTAGGTAAGGATGTATTTTTGTTTTGACAGGTGTAAGAAATATTCAATTCACGTGGAATATTAAAGCTGTATCGGTTTAAAAGGTAACGTTCTTAAGGAGGAGATTTTTATGTCGAGTATTCATTGTGACTTTATCCGAGCTTCGGTAAAGGACATTGACAGCATTATTAGTTTACGAATAGCACTTTTAAAAGAACTTGGTGAAATAAAATCAAGCAAAGAAGAACAACTGGTAGTATCTTCAACTAAAGAATATTTACAGCAAGCTCTATCTAATAATGAATTTATCTCCTATATCGCTATGTGTAATGGAGAAACCGTAGGTGTCAGTGGAGTAGTTATCATTAAAAGACCTCCCTATTTAGAAAACTTAAATGGTATTGAGGCTTACATACTCAATATGTATACAATCCCACAACATCGGGGTAGAGGGATTTCAAGGAAGTTGCTTGAGCTTTGTATTGATGAATGTAAGGATATGGGTGTAAGACGTGTATGGTTACATAGTTCCGAAAACGGAAAACACCTTTATCAAAAGGTGGGATTCACTCCTAAAAATAATGAAATGGAATTATTTATTTAATATATTGATAGATGTATCTACTTAAGTTTAAGGATTTGGTTTTAAATGATCTTTAAAGGCTCTGATGCAGTTCTTGCTGTTCTTTTTTCAAACTGTTAGAAAATTAGCAGGTGAAAATAACCTATATTTTCCATATAAGACCACATCAAACAAAAAATTTTGATTGGAATGGGATGAGAATGCAAGAAAACAACTTCTATCAGATAACAGCGATGGTATACGACATACAAAGGATAGTGATTTTTATACCTTAAGACTTATAAAGAGACCCCTTTATTTTTAGACTAAAATGTACTATTCGCGGTAAGAATAGGAGGTATCTATATAGCTTGTAAAAAGGTGGAATCATTTTTGATAGATAACAAAAAAATCTCACCACTTCAATTCGGATTATTAGTGGCTATTTTTACGATCGGAAGTTCTATTCTCCTTACCCCTTCAGGACTAGCCAATATAGCTAAACAGGATGCGTGGGTAGCGTCACTGTTTGGAATTGGATTATCAATTATAGTCATCATTATATTTAGTATATTAGCTAGACGTTATCCCTGTAAAACTTTTGTTGAATACTGTGAAATAATATTAGGGAAATGGCTAGGGAAAATAATAGCTATTTCTTTTGTGTATTTTTGTTTTTTTGGTGCATCGAGTTTATTATTTGATATGGGAAATTTTATGATTACTCAAATAATGCCTGAAACTCCAATTGAAATATTGAATATTGTGTTTGCTCTTGTTATTTTGTATGGCTTGCGCCTGGGAATAGAAGTAATTGCCCGAACTGCGGAAATCTTTTTTCCCTGGATAAGTCTATTATTGCTTCTCCTTGTTATTGCTGTGATACCTCAAATTGAACTGACAAACATCCAGCCTGTTTTTGAAGCAGATTTAAAAACAGTTACTCATGGAGCAATTGTATATGCTAGCACAGCAGGGATGCCTTGTGTAGTGTTTACAATCCTTATCCCATTATTAAATAAACAAAAAAAGATCGGCAGAACGTTCGTAACGGCTAATATCCTAGGCGGAATTGTTATAACAGTCATTACCTTTACTAGTATCGGTGTTTTAGGTCCTGATACGACATCCCGGGTAACATTTCCAAGTTATGTGTTAGCAAAGAAAATCAGTTTGGCTGATGTTCTGGAAAGAATTGAAGTAATTGTTGCAATCATATGGTTTATAACCCTTTATTTCAAAATAATCCTCTATTTTTATGCAAGTATGATAGGTACAGCTCAAATCTTAGGTTTAACCGATTATCGGCCTTTTTTATTTCCCTTTGTACTGCTCTTAGTTACCCATTCACTCATTATGTACCCTAATACAATTTATGAAGCTGAATTTAACAATAGCGTTTGGGTTGCATTTGCTTTAACGATTGGGTTTCTTCTTCCAATATTATTATTGGTGATTTCTATTTTGCGGAAGAAAATGAAAGCAATCTTAAAATAATAAATTATTTAGATGAATATAAATAGTGAAATAGCCTAGGATCTTAAAGAGCCTATTTCACTTTGGCTAATCTCTCTAGTAGATAGTTCTTTTACCATTAAAATGTGTGGAATCCCATCTTCCATAAATATGGGAGATGAGGTTTGATAGCCAAGCTTTTTATAAAAACCCTCTGCCTGTGTTTGTCCGTGTAATTTAACCTGCAATACTCCCTTTTCTGCAGCGATTTCTTCCAATGCGTTAATTATAACTTTACCTAGTCCAAATTTACGGAACGGCTTTAGGAGACATATTCTTTCTAATTTTCCTACACCATCGACAACTCTTATTCTTCCCGTTCCGACTGGCTGCTCATTGTAATGAACTAAAATGTGCTCACAAAGTCCATGCAATGTATCAAATTGATCAAATTCTTCTTCAAGTGGTACGCTTTGTTCCTCGACAAATACTTGTTTCCGAATCGTAAATGCTGCCTTTAAATCTTCCTCAATCATCAATCTTTTTACAAACATTTTTTTCAGTCCTTTAAGATTCATATCGTTATTTTGTTGCAAATACAACAAAAGAGTATTACATTTAATTTAGATCATTTTTATTGTAAAAGCAACAAAAATGAATGCATGGAGGTAATCATGAGAGAAATTTTACGTGAAATTGGTATGATAGCCAGGGCGTTGGACTCTATAAGCAATATAGAATTTAAAGAATATGACCTTACCAAAGGCCAGTATTTGTACCTTGTGAGAATATGTGAAAGTCCAGGAATCATTCAAGAAAAGCTAGCTGAGATCATAAAAGTAGATCGAACAACTGCTGCTCGAGCTATAAAAAAGCTTGAGATAAATGGTTTTATTGAAAAGAAAAATGATGAAAATAACCAAAAAATAAAAAAGCTTTTTCCAACAGATAAAGGAAAAAATGTGTATCCCTTCATAAAAAGAGAAAATGAACATTCCAATCATGTGGCATTAGAGGGATTTACTGATATTGAAGTGGAGACCATTTATCATTTACTCCATAGAGTTAGGAAAAATGTAGAAGTCGATTGGGAATTCGTGAAGAAAGGAAACAAGAGAAATTATTAATCATCTATAGGGGAGACATATGAATGACAATAACGATAAAAAAATGCACTATTCAGAATCTGCGCATGCTTCAAGAAATTAGTTATGTAACATTTATTGAGACATTTAAGCATCATAATTCACCCGAAAATATGTATGCTTTTTTGGAAAGGGCATTTAACTTACACCAACTAGAAAAAGAGTTATCCAATCGTTCTTCACAATTCTTTTTTATTTATTTAAATGATGAAGTAGCTGGATATTTAAAGATTAATATCAATGATGCTCAGTCTGAAGAAATGGGTGATGAATCACTTGAAATTGAAAGAATTTATATAAAGAAGGAATTTCAAAAACATGGACTTGGTAAATATCTACTAAATAAAGCGATTGAACTTGCAATGGAATGTAATAAACGGAAAATCTGGCTGGGTGTATGGGAAAACAATGAAAATGCTATTGGTTTTTATAAAAAAATGGGATTTGTTCAAACAGGAACTCACTCTTTTTATATGGGTGATGATGAACAAACGGACTTTATTATGACCAAAACACTCATATAACTTCTTCGAAAGGTGGATTATGATGTATATTCCAAAACATTTTAACATCACAGATGAAACGGTGGCTTACGACATTATAAAAGAACATAGTTTTGCGACTCTTTTTTCTCAAAACAATAGAATGCCATTTGCCACTCATTTACCGTTAATTTTGAACAAGGAGAAGTCTTACTTATACGGACACTTTGC
>NZ_JAEK01000064.1 GCF_000518865.1 Bacillus sp. J37
TGTATTAAAAAAACATGGGATTATACAAAGTATGTCTCGAAAAGGGAATTGTCTAGATAACGCAGTTATGGAAAACTTTTTTGGTTTATTAAAGAGTGAACTACTTTATTTAAAGGATTTTGAGAGTATGGAGCATTTCAAACTAGAATTAGAGAAATATATTTATTATTACAATCACAAGAGGATTAAGGAGAAATTAGATGGTATGAGTCCGGTTAATTACCGAACTCATACTCAAAAAGTCGCTTGATAACTTATGTCTAACTTTTTGGGTTCAGTTCAGTTTGTTGTCCCAAATTCCTTGGGACAACAAACCTGTCCCCTCGTCCCTTTTATTCACTTCCTTTAATGATTCCGTTTCGGTTTTCCATTTGCGGAGGTTCTTCAAACCATCCGTGATTAAATTTAATTTCAATTCCTTCTTGGGCATAGGTATAAACATCTTTTGCGATAAACATGGTTTTCATCACAATGTCATTTCTCATGCTAAAAAAAGCTCCTGTTCCGGCACCTACAAGGCCAAATCCATTAAGGATGTAGATACAATGCATCATAAGCTTATCAGAAAAAGGAGGAACAGTGGAGGTAGTGACTGTTGCTCCAGAGACGGCGGAAAGTTGAACATCACTTTCCAAAAGAATTTTTTCCATGATACTCACTTGTTTTTTGGCAAGTTCTTTTCCTTTTGAAAAGTATTTTCTAACATCTTTGTTTTGTGCACATTGGGCAAAACCTGTTATAAGCTGCATTCCGACATTATTTACTTCAAGGTTGTGATGAATGATACCAACTTCAAGGTCATTTAATGGTCTTTTGTCGCCAAAGAGCTTAAAGCCCTCTTTATATTTTTTATCTTTAATAAATTCCGTCTTTTTCGGCATTGTCACTTTTGGTGGAAGTGCAAGAATGCCTCTTTCAAGTAAATAAGTGGTTGAAAGCTTATAAATTTTTTGAGTAACAGTTGTAAGTCCTTCATAAATAGACATGACTTTTTTATTATAAGTCATATTCATACTTAACGTGTAAAGTCCCATACTCACTTCCTTTAATATCCGGACAAACATAATATCAAAACCATTATCGTATAATTTTGGAGCATCTAAATAAACGTCCTCTTTTGAAAATCCAATCGGTTTAACCATTCCTTGTTCAGAAAATAATTCTTCCATTTCGTTTACATAAAAATTAAGCTCCTGCCACAATCCTCCCAAAATATTTCTAGCTTGTGGGTCATCTGATTTTTCAATAAAGTATTCCAAAAATCTCATAATCAAGGTCTTTTCTTGATAGGTCTGCCAAATTGAACCTATTTCTGATACATTAATCGGATTGGTTTGAACCAAATAGACTACCTCCTAACACTTAAATAACTGAGTATGTATAGATACCTTTTAAAATTCCCAATAAAAAGGAAAACATACTCGTGGATAGAGTCTTTGTCTATCCCTCACAACTTTCATTTCATATATACATAAA
Source organism: Bacillus sp. J37 (assembly GCF_000518865.1). Taxonomy (GTDB): domain Bacteria; phylum Bacillota; class Bacilli; order Bacillales; family Bacillaceae; genus Metabacillus. The sequence goes on from NZ_JAEK01000064.1 coordinate 1,477, forward strand.
CATTTCAATGGTTGAAGATATTAAAAACTATCAACTCAACGTGATGAATAATTAGGAGGATCTTGATGGGTGAACGAAAGAATGAATATCGTGTGTCAGAGAAAATAAGTCCATTTGAATTAAAGGACAAGCTAATTGATTTAGCTAAAGGTAAAATGAGAATGACGAGAACAATGCTTGATGCTGGTCGCGGAAATCCAAACTGGATTGCAGCTGCTCCCCGGGAAGCATTTTTTGCCCTTGGTCAATTTGCTGTGACAGAATCAAGAAGAGTATGGGATGAAGGCGATTTAGCCGGAATGCCAAGCCGAATCGGAATAGCAGAACGTTTCAATCAATATGTAAAGGAAAATAATCACGTAGCGGGTATTTCATTGCTCAAAAATATCATTGATTACGGAATTCATACAAAACAGTTTGAACCAGATGAATGGGTATATGAATTGGTAGATGGAATCATTGGCGATAACTATCCTAATCCTGACCGGATGCTTGTTAGAACCGAAAAAGTTGTACATGATTTCTTAACTCAAGAACTGTGCGGTCAAGATAGTTCATGTGGTTCGTTTGATTTATTTGCTGTTGAAGGAGCAACGGCAGCGATGTGCTATACGTTTGATACTTTATATAAAAATCACTTGTTACCAGTAGGATCTAAAGTAGCAGTAATGGTCCCGATTTTTCCGCCATACATAGAGATTCCTGAGCTACCGGACAATAAATACGAACTTGTGAATATTAACGCAACTGAAATTGATGAAGAAGGACACCATACATGGCAATATCCGTACGAGGAATTAGAAAAGTTAAAAGATCAGGACATCAAAGCACTCTTTTTAGTAAATCCAAGCAATCCACCATCTGTAGCAATCAAAAAAGAATCGATCGAGCAAATTATCCAAATAGTAAAACAACATAACCCTAATTTAATGATTATATCCGATGATGTGTACGGCACATTTGTTGAAGGGTTTCGCTCGTTAATGGTCGATTTACCTTTTAATACAATCGGAGTGTATTCATTTTCCAAATATTTTGGTGTAACAGGTTGGCGATTAGGTACAATCGCGATTAACAAGACAAATGTGTTTGATAAATTGATTAATGAGCTTCCGGAAGAAGAGAAAGCTGTTTTAAATAGAAGATACGCTTCCCTTACTCAAAATCCGGAAAATCTTCCTTTTATAGATCGAATGGTAGCAGATAGCAGGGACGTAGCAATGAACCACACAGCTGGGCTATCTACACCACAACAAATACAAATGGCGATATTCTCAATCTTTGCTTTGCTCGATACTAAAAATGAGTACAAGAAGAAAACAATTGACATCCTACACAGAAGAATGAATCGATTATACGAAGGTTTAGGATTACCGAAGAAACATTTACCAAATGATGCAGACTATTACACAGAGATTGATTTGGAAATCTGGTGCCATCATCATTATGAAAAAGGATTTATGGATTACCTGAAAGAAAATTATAAACCGGTCGATATATTGTACCGTCTGGCCGAAAAGTCGGCTATTGTCTTGTTAAGCGGGGAAGGATTTTTGGCCCCGGAATGGTCCATTCGTGTGTCACTTGCTAATTTAAATGATGAAGCATATTCACGTATTGGTCAGGAATTAAAAAATGTACTTGATGAGTATTTGGTAGAATGGAAAGAGAAAGAAGGAATCAGAGATTAGGTATTTTTATTAATGTAATGACAAGATTGGAAGCGATTTTCATTTTCAATATAGTTAAATTCATCATGCACTAATCTCCACTTTATCTTGATGCTCTCATTAAAGGATAAAATAGTGGATGATGTGGTGCATTTTTTATTTCACAGAAGTGTGATAAAATGAGACAGCTTTCATTCATATAAACAAAATTTCGATTTTGGGAAAAAATAAGGAGATCATAAAATGGATAATAACGATATATTAATTCGGTTGAGATATGCACTGGAAATTAAAAATAAAGAAATGGCAGAAATATTCAAACTCGGTGGTGAGGAGGTTTCTGTACCAGAGGTGATCCAGATCCTCACCAAGTCTGATGAAGACGATGAAAATAGTGATCAAATATCATGTACAAATGCGATGTTAGATTCATTTTTAAATGGCCTTATTATTTTCAAAAGAGGGCCAAAACCGGGACAGCCTGATGCACCTGCACCAACCCCATTTACCCGTGAAAATGTGAATAATCTCCTATTAAAAAAAGTCAAAATAGCCATGTCATTAACAACAGAGGATATGATCGATCTTTTTGCAGGTGCTGGATTAAGGGTTACAAAAGGTGAACTTGGCGCTTTATTACGTAAAGAAGGGCATAAGAATTATATGGAGTGTGGAGATAACTTTGCCAGAAATTTCTTAAAAGGGCTAGCTATCAGATACAGAGGGTAAATGGGCTTATGTAATGCAGGTTGTGTCATCATACATATTATACAAAGGTACGGCAATACAATTTGTGAAAATATATGGATAAGACTGTTTGGTGTAAAAGCACTGAATAGTCTTTTTTTTATTCCACAATTATTTTTGGCTTCCAATTCATGGTGGGACGAGGGACCTGTCCCTCTGACCCAAAAATTGCTAGAAATACCTAAGAAACTGGGTGGAATAGTAAAGGTACAACCTCGAAAAAGAATGTTAGGAGGATTTTGAATGAAAAGATATACTTACTTATTCATGATGTTATTGTCCTTGTTACTAGTAGCTTGCGGAAATAATGATCAAGAAAAAAATAATGCGGGTATTGCTGAAGAGTCCGCAAAACAACAAGAAGAACAAACAGAAGATGAATCAGTGGATGTTAAGAAAGGCCTTTTAAATGTGGAAGTTACATTACCGGCTTCTATGTTTGAGGGTGAAGATATTGACACGGTTATAGCGGATGCAAAAAAAGAGGGCGTCAAAGAAGTTACAAAAAATGAAGATGGCTCTCTTACTTATAAAATGTCGAAAGCGAAACATAAAGAAATGATGGAAGAATTAAAAACAGGCATTCTTGAAACAATTGAGGAAACAAAAAACAGTGAAGATTATGTATCCATCAAAGATATTACGTATAACGATTCTTTTTCAGAGTTTACTCTAGTGGTAGAAAAAAGTGCTTATGAAGACAGTATGGACGGGTTTGCTGCATTTGGTTTAGGGATTTCAGGTATGTACTATCAACTCTATAATGGCGTAAATCCCGATGAATACAAAGTAACCATTTTCTTAAAAGACGAAGCTAGTCAAGAAGTATTTGATGAAATTGTCTATCCGGATGATTTAGAAGAAGAGGGTACCGAATAAAAAGGAAAGGGTGGATAAAAATTGAACAAACAAAAATATAATCTTTTCATCATCTTGGTGTTAATCATTTCTATCCTAGGTGGTTGTGGACAAGATACTAAAGATATAACGGTTAATGAAGAAGAGACAAAACAAAGTGAGAAAGAAAATACAGAAGCATCAGAGAAGAAGGAAGAAACAGAAGCAAAATTAGGATCCAGATCCAACCCTGTGCCGTTCCAAAAAACAGCAACAGTTGACGATGAGTTATACAATGACGAAGGTGAAACTTTTCCGATTAAATTTGATTTAACAGTGGTCGAAGTAGAACGTGGTGACGCTGCATATAAAAAATTAGTCTCTATGAATGAATACAATGAAGCTGCTCCAGAAGGATATGAGTGGGTGTTAGCAAAAACAAAAGTAAAATTTATTGAATCTGAAACAGAAGACTTAGCTTTTCATATTGATGGAATCATGAATTTTACAATGGTAAGCGAAAACGGGGATATTTACAGTGGTGATATCATCGGTACAACTGATCCTGATTTTAGCTTTGAAATGTACGTAGGAAGTGAAAAAGAAGGCTATATTTCAGGGCTAGTAAAAACAGGAGAAAAAGCACAACTTCGGTATGAAGAAATGTTAGGTGGAGAAGTTTTCTTTAATTTGCAATAAATGATTAAATGCCTAAAACAGCAGATATGGATCCTGCTGTTTTTATTTTACACTCACTAAGCAACTTGTTCTCCTTTTTCTTTGTCGTATTGCCCCTTTCTTTTTTAACTGCAATGTACAATATAAAACATTACCTTAGGTTAAGGTCCAAGTATAAATGAAAATTTTTAAGGATTTATCTTCATTACATTTGAAATTTGTTTCCTTCTGTTAAGTTAAGCTATTTTACGTTTCGAAGGTTGCTGACTTAAATCATGATAGAGAGATTTTTTTAATGAAAAAATGGAATAAAAGCTTGCCTAAATAAATACCATTTATCATAAACCGTTTTCAGAAACCGTTTTTATACCTTAGGAGGATCAGTCAATGACGACAATAGATGATGTAGCGAAAAAGGCAGGTGTTTCAAAAAGCTCAGTTTCGAGAGTATTAAATCAAAATTATAAACATATGTCAGAAGAGATGAAACAGAAAATATTAAAAGCAATAGAAGAATTAGACTTTCGGCCAAATTCAGTGGCTCAAAGTTTGAAAAAAAAAGAGACAAAAATCATTGGACTGATTATAGCGGATATGTCTCCTTTTTGTACTGAAATTATTAAGGGTATTCAGGAAGAATGTTTGAAAACCGGCTATAGTTTAATGGTTAGTAACTCATCCTCCTCCCCAGAACAAGAGGAAGAAAATATTAAAATGTTAATTGGAAAGCAGGTTGACGGGTTAATTATTAATACGATTAATCCTGGTAGTGAGCTATTTACTTATCTTAAATCTATCAAATTTCCAATGGTATTTATAAATAGTTCCCCTCAAAATATCGAAGAAGATATGGTCATTGTTGACAATACAACCGGAACGACAGAAGCTATAGACTATCTAATAAATTTAGGGCATAAGCAAATTGCAATCATGCTGTATCCGATTGAAAATATCCTTGTTCGCCAAGAAAAATTGGAAGCCTATAAACAAGCATTAACAAATCACCATTTCCCTGTTGATCATCACTTAATAAATATTATGAAAGAGGAAAAGGGACAAGGGGTACAAACAACATTACGCTTATTAGAAAGTCCGAATCCACCAACAGCGATTTTATCGACTAATATAAACCTAACGTTAGAAGTGTTAAAGGCAATACGAGAAAAAGGTTTGAAAATTCCAAAGGATATATCAGTCATTGGGTTTGATGATTTTGAATGGAATGATTTACTAGATCCACCACTTACGACAATATCTACACCTGTTCTAGAAATGGGGGAAAGATCTTCTAAACTACTGATTAAAAAATTACGAAAAAAACAAACGAAACCTGCTAAATCCGAGGTTTTACCAAAATTAATATTCCGCCAATCAACCTGTAAACCTAGATTAAAAGAAATAACAAATCTTGGACATTAGTAGTATTTATTTCAATCTTTATAGGAAACGCTTACATGTTATTTAAGGAGGTGATGCCCATATTTTACATATTCAATCATCAAGATTATCAAAAGGGGGAAATAAATTGAGTAAGAAGTTCAAACTTTATTCTATCATGTTGATGGTCATGTGCATTATTTTGGCAGGATGCAATAGCAACAAAGGTGCCTCTTCAGGTAATTCGTCAGAATCTACTAGTGAAGGGGGAGCACAAGAATTAACATACTGGACGTTTCAGGGTTTACATGTGGAATTCTTTGAAGACGCTGCGAAACGATGGAATGAAACGTATCCAGATCGACAAATTCAATTAAAAGCAGAGTCATTTCCTTATGATGAGATGCATAACAACCTTTTGCTAGCTTTACAATCTGGTGTTGGAGCACCCGATATCGTAGATATTGAAGTTAATCGTTTTCCGAACTTCCTACAAGGTGATATTCAATTAGAGCCCTTAAATGATATTGTCGAGCCTGAGTTAGAAAGCTTTGTTAAATCAAGATTCGACGTTTATTCTGCTGATGGAAAGTATTATGGTGCACCTACGCATGTTGGAGCTTCAGTCGCCTTTTATAATACGAAAATATTTGATGAAGCAGGTGTAAGTCCTGATGATATTAAAACATGGGATGATTTTGTAGAAATTGGGAAAGTGATTAAAGCTAAAACGGATAAACCGATGACACCGGTCTTTACAACAGGATTTTGGAGCTTTTATCCTATGATCAGCCAAAAAGGATCTGATTTCTTCGACAGCAATGGTGAAGTTATATTAGATAACAAAGATAACGTCGAAGTATTACAGTTTATTCATGATATGCTCTATAAAGATGAGATTGCCGTTCTTGCACCTGGTTCACGACATGAGAGTGAAGAATTCTTTGCTTTCATGAATGAAGGTGGTGCAGCTTCTTTAATAATGCCTTCTTGGTATGCAAGCCGTTTTGTTGAACATATGCCTGATCAATCAGGAAATATTGTCATGAAGCCGATGCCGAGTTGGGAAGAAGGAGGATTCCGTTCTGCAGGAATGGGTGGAACAGGGACCGCGGTAACCAAGCAAGCAAAAGATGTTCAGTTAGCTAAAGAATTTTTAGCTTTTGCTAAGTTATCAAAAGAAGCTAATATCAAGATATGGACGATGCTTGGCTTTGATCCACCACGACATGATGTTTGGGATGCTCCAGAATTAAAAGAAGCAAACAAATTCACGGAATATTTTGGCGATGGCTTGTTTGATATGTTACTTGGAATTAAAGATGAAATCAATCCATTAAATATTACCCCTAATACTCCTTTAGCAAGAGATCTAATTGAAACGAATGTGTTACACAATGTACTAAGAGAAAAAACTCAAACTCCCGATGAAGCCTTAAAGCAAGCTGCGGATGAATTGCGAAGTAGGTAACAAAGCATAAAATAATTGATTGGTAGACAGGATGCTCTTTAGGAAGAATGCCCAAATATGCAGCAAAAGGTAGGCACCCTTATGAGTTATCCTGTTTCCAGAACAAAGGGAGGTTTTCTTATGAGGTCAGATTCTCCTCCAAATGTAAATAGCTCAAAAAGAAAAGGAAACACAATGAAAAATATCTTCTATTCACAAAAAATTGCACCCTATGTGCTTGTGTTTCCATTTTTACTTATTTTTTGTGGGTTTTATTTATATCCGGTGATTTCTACTGTCATCATGAGTTTCCAAGAAATACTGCCCGGCCAAACGAAATTTATCGGGTTAAATAATTACATGAAGCTATTTAATCCAACCTTTTATAAAGCCTTATCCAATACAACGATCTATACCTTTTGGACGATCGTGATTTTAATACCTTTGCCACTATTATTGGCTATCATTTTAAATTCGAAAAAAATGAAAGGTAAGACATTTTTTAGAGCATGTATCTTTATTCCGGCCTTAACCTCTACCATCGTTGCGGGTGTTATTTTCCGTCTGCTTTTTGCGGAATCGGATACGGCATTTGGTAATTCTTTTATCGGTTTTTTTGGATTTGATCCTATAGCCTGGAGGCAAAATGAGGCAGCACTTATGTTCCTGATGGTTGGATTGGCCACTTGGAGATGGATGGGTGTTAATATGATTTACTTCTTAACCGGCTTACAAAATATACCGAAGGAAATGTATGAGGCAGCTGAAATTGATGGGGCTAATACCTTTAATAAATTCAGACATATTACCCTTCCATTTTTAAAACCGGTTTCTGTTTATGTATTAACGATCACTTTATTCGCTGGTTATAAAATGTTTGAAGAATCTTATGTGTTTTGGCAAGTAAATTCGCCCGGAAATATTTCATTAACACTTGTAGGTTATTTGTATAAAGAAGGATTTCAATATAACCAATTAGGTTTTGGCTCTGCTGTGGGTGTAACGTTATTACTTATCGTTGGAATTTTAGGATACCTTCAACTAAAACTAACAGGTTTCAGTGGGAAGGGAGGTAATTAAATGAAGAATAAGAGTCGAGGAAAATGGGCTTCCGGATTATTATTTTTGTTTATGATCATCCCTGTCATTATTGCCGTTTTTCCATTAGCATCATTAACAATCGCTTCATTTAAGCCTTCAACAGAGCTAATGAGGTATGGGTTGAATGTCTATCCCCAATTTGAACTATGGAGTCTAGGTAATTATGAGTATCTATTTACAGATGGCAGTATCTATTTCCATTGGTTTAAAAACAGTGTGTTGATCACGTGTATTTCTACTATTCTGGCATTGATCTTTTCATCAATGGTTGGATACAGCCTTGCCATGTATCGATTCAAGGGTCAAGGTATTGTTTTGTTTTTAGTTTTGTTAATCATGATGATTCCTTTTGAAATATTAATGCTTCCATTATTTAGAATGATGATTGGTCTAGGTTTCGTAAATACCTATACAGGTGTTATTCTACCGATGATCATTCATCCTTTGGCTATCTTTTTCTTTAGGCAATATGCTTTATCTCTACCTAATGATTTAATGGATGCTGCTAGAATTGATGGGTGTACAGAGTATGGTATTTTCTTTCGAATTATGGTTCCTTTAATGCAACCAGCCTATGGGGCAATGGGAATTTTATTAGCTTTATTTAGCTGGAACAATTTTCTGTGGCCATTAGTTGTGTTAAGGACGAAAGAAATGTTAACACTTCCAATTGGTTTAGCCGGATTACTTTCTCCGTATGGAAATAACTATGATGTATTAATTGCAGGTTCAGTTTTAACTGTGCTGCCTATTATTATTGTTTTTCTTTTTGCCCAAAAATACTTTATATCAAGTCTTGCAGCAGGTGCAGTAAAGGGATAATTTATCCTACAAATCTATTAAAATGGAGTGAATATTAAAATGACATCTTTTATTAATGTTAACAAAAGTGAAAAAAAAGAAGTGATCAGTAAACACATATACGGCCATTTTGCAGAGCATTTAGGAAGATGTATCTATGAAGGAATTTGGGTAGGAGAAGATTCTTCCATTCCAAACACACGCGGGATTCGCAATGATGTGGTCGAAGCCTTAAAAAAACTGAGCATTCCTAATTTACGCTGGCCAGGTGGATGCTTTGCTGATGAATATCATTGGAAGGATGGTATTGGACCTCGAGAATCCCGCCCGAGCATTGTTAACAATAACTGGGGAAAAGTTGTAGAAAACAACCACTTTGGTACCCATGAATTTTTAGATTTATGTGAACAGATAAATGCTGAACCATATATTTGCGGAAATGTCGGCAGTGGAACGGTCCAGGAAATGCAAGAATGGGTTGAATATATTACATTTGATGGGGAATCACCTATGGCTAATTTAAGAAGAAAGAATGGTAGGGATAAACCATGGAAACTTAAATATTTTGGGATAGGAAATGAAAACTGGGGATGCGGAGGAAAAATGAGAGTCGAATATTATGCCGACCTTTATCGACGCTATCAAACCTTTGTTAGGGACTTCCAGGATCATCCAATCTACAAAATTGCATGTGGTCCTAGTGAGGCGGATTATCATTGGACAGAAGTGATGATGCGTGAGGGGACTGGAAGAACGGAGCCATTCCCAGATAGTGTTGTAACAGATATTTGGGAACATCACCGACCAGAGATGGATGGCCTTGCCCTTCATTTTTACACCCGTAACCGCGCAAAATATGATTCAGCAACTGAATTTACAGAAGAAAAATGGTTTGATTATATGAAAAGAACGCTTGTGATGGAAGAGCTGATTCAAAAACATACAGCGATTATGGATAAATATGACCCAGAGAAAAACGTCGATTTAATCGTTGATGAATGGGGAACTTGGTTTAACGTCGAGCCAGGTACAAATCCTGGATTCCTCTACCAGCAAAATACACTGCGCGATGCACTTGTGGCAGGCATTAATCTTAATATTTTCAATAAACACTGTGACCGTGTACACATGGCTAATATTGCTCAAATGATTAATGTATTACAGGCGATGATTTTAACAGAAGGGAAAAACATGATTTTAACCCCTACCTATCATGTGTTTGAAATGTATAAAGTTCACCAGGATGCAACATTACTTCCTGTTAGTGTAAGTACTGGAGACTATACATATGGAGAAGATAATCTTCCAATGCTAAATGTCTCTGCTTCTCAAGATATTTCAGGTAAGGTTCATATTTCAATCTGTAACCTTGATCCTAATCATTCTGAAGAAATAACATGTAATCTTAATGAAATAAAACATTTTTCAACAGCATCTGGACGAATCTTAACAGCAGAATCTATGAATGAACATAATACATTTGAAGCACCTCATCGCATTGAACCAACAGTATATGATGAGATCGAACTCCATAATGATACGATTTCTTTAACAATCCCGTCAAAATCTGTACTCGTCATTGAACTTAAATAATAAGTAGGCCCTCAGAAAACTCTCTTAACCTATAAATAAGGGAGTTTTCCTTTCTTCTTTTTGTTTGAAATGAATATGTAAATACATTCTACAAAAGTAGTAATCAAAGGTGGAATAAATATGGTTGATCATATGCTATCAAAGATAAATTTTATAGGAGATTGGGCCATTCGGCTTGCCTATGTTAATTTTCTCTGGATGTTGTTTAGTGCAATGGGATTATTCCTTTTAGGTTTTTTCCCTGCTACCGCAGCTATGTTTACGGTGATACGGAAGTGGTTGCTGAAAGAGCAGGTTTCTGTTTTTCAGACGTTCAAAAAAAGCTATCGGAAGGAATTTACGGACGCAAATTTTGTAGGCTGGCTATTACTTTTAATCGGTATCTTTATTTATATTGATTTTATCTTTTTGACAAGTATGGATGGAATCCTTTTTACAATATTATTATTTGTTTTACTATCTGTCGCTTTTATTTATCTTTCGATCGTTATATATATATTCCCTGTATTTGTTCATTTCAAATTAAAAAAAATTGAATATGTCAAATATGCTTTTATTATAAGTTTGTCCTATCCTCATCTTACAATCCTTATGCTTCTGGGAACTCTTGTATTGATTGCGGTGTTCATTACCTTCCCAATGTTATTTCCTTTCATAGTAGGAAGTTCACTCGGATGTCTAGTGATGTATATAAGTAAAAAAGTATTTCATAAGGTTGGAGGTATGGATAGTTGCTAGTTTGGTTCTCATTAGATTTTGGAGATAAAAATAACACCCTGGAACAAATTAGGGCAAAGTTGTTACTATAAGTAACCCATTGTATCAATGTTACAGGGGAGATATTTGTTGGACAAACTAAACACATTCATTTGAAAAAGGAAATGTTTAGAGTCGATAAATGTTAGTTTGTCATTCTGTTTCCACAATGAAAATTGGAAATTCTTATTGAAAAATAAAACAAAATATTATAATATGAACCTATCGTTCTATAATATAATTAATTGTTTTATATTATAGAACAGATGTTATTATGTAGGTTCACAAATGTAAGCGTTGTAATATTTGGTTAAACAAGTATCTTTTTTAAAATTGGTAGTAAGTTCACAACTGAAAAGAATGAAAAGAAATCCTTATTCTTCGAATTATTTGAATGAGGTAAGTAGGGTATGGATATAAAAGGATATGATAAATGGGCCTTAGCCTATTTTTATCTATATAACAAAACCTGGTTTTATAATATAAAATAGGAGGGTTTTTAATGAGAATTATCCGTTATAAGAAAAATGAAGCAACACTTCAATTAGCAGTAGTTAATAATGAAAGCTTTGTATTTGATTTACCATACCCTGATTTTATGTCTTTTGTACACGAAGCAGAGAAACAAGGGAAGACAGTATTAGCATTTGCCCAAGAGTTTGCTGCTAATGAGTCAGTTGAAAAATATGAAAATACGATTCTTACAACACCGCTTGATGCACCAGAAGTATGGGCAGCCGGGGTTACATACGAAAAAAGCCGTGATGCTAGAAACTTTGAAGCAACAGAAGGGAAACTTGATGCTACGACATTTTATGATAAAGTTTATGAAGCTGAACGTCCGGAAATTTTCTTTAAATCAACAGCAGCACGAACGGTTGGTCCGGGACAGGAAGTTTATCTTCGATCAGATTCGAATTGGCAAATCCCTGAGCCAGAATTAGGATTAGTTATAAATAAAGACGGAAAAATTCTAGGGTACACTGCTGGGAATGATATGAGTTGCCGTGATATTGAAGGCGAAAATCCTCTTTATCTTCCACAAGCGAAAATGTGGAAAAATTCATGCTCAATTGGACCAACAATCTTACTAGCGGATGCTGTAGAGGATCCATATGAATTAACCATTACTTGCCGCATTCTCCGTCAGGATGAAAAGATGTTTGAGGGAATGGCAGTTGTAAATCAATTAAAAAGAAAGCTTGATGAATTAGTTTCATTCTTAGTACTTGATAACGAAATCTTTGATGGCACAGTACTGTTAACTGGAACTTGTATCGTTCCACCTAATGAATTCACATTAAAAGAAGGGGATATCATTGAAATTGAAATCTCAGGAGTTGGCACACTTAGAAATCCAGTTAAACAACTAGTGAAAAAAGAATCTGTTGCTAACTAAGGTGATTTTATTCATCACTATGGGATTTAAATAAATTAATTTTTTAATAGGGAGTGGATTTTTTTGAGTCAAACAAAAACAGCAGCACAAACATTTTTGAATTTTATTAATAATGATTGGAAACAATCATCTGAACAAGAAGTAATTGCGAGCTATAATCCAGCAAATAAAGAAGAGGTTGTAGGTCTTGTACAAAAATCGTCGGATGCTGATTTAGACAAAGCCGTAAATGCAGCACATAATGCCAAAAAAGGGTGGCGTAAGTTAGGTCAAGTTGCCCGCGGGCAATTGCTCTATAAAGTGGCCAATATTATAGAGGAAAACCTTGAGGATATCGCAGAAACGATGACGCGTGAAATGGGTAAAACATTACCAGAAGCAAAAGGGGAAACAGCAAGAGGAGTGGCAATTCTCCGTTATTATGCCGGAGAAGGAATGCGTCCAGATGGGGATACAATTCCATCAACAGATCCTGAAGCACTTATGTTTACGAGAAGAACTCCTCTAGGTGTTGTCGGTGTTATTACACCTTGGAACTTCCCGGTAGCTATTCCTATTTGGAAAATTGCACCCGCATTAGTGTATGGAAATACCGTTGTGTTCAAACCTGCTACAGAGGCTGCAGTAACTGCTGCTAAAGTTGTTGAATGCTTTGCAAAAGCCGGCTTTCCGCAGGGGGTTCTTAATTTCATTACAGGTTCTGGATCCGTTATAGGTCAAGGACTTATCGATCATCCATTACTTAATGGCATTACGTTTACCGGTTCAGAAGGTGTTGGTAAAAACGTAGCGAAATCAGCAACAGATAGAGGAATTAAATTTCAACTTGAAATGGGTGGTAAAAACCCAGTAATTGTAGCAAAAGATGCTGATTTACAATTAGCTGTTGATGCTGTCTTAAGCGGCGGATTAAAGTCTACAGGACAAAAATGTACGGCAACAAGTCGTGTCATTGTCGAAGCAGATATTTATGATCAATTTAAAGAATTACTACTGAATAAAATCGATGAAATCACAATTGGCGATGGATTAAAAGATGGTATTTGGATGGGACCTTGCGCGAGTGAGAGCCAATTCAACACCGTATGCAGCTATATCGAAAAAGGTAAGCAGGAAGGCGCCTCACTTATTTATGGCGGTGAAGTGCTAACTGATGACGAATATCAAAAAGGTTTCTTTGTTCGTCCAGCAGTCTTTGAAAATGTAAACTCTGACATGAGCATTGCACAAGAAGAAATTTTTGGGCCTGTATTAGCGTTAATGAAAGTAAATTCGTTAGAAAAAGCAATTGATGTGGCCAATGATTCTAAATACGGTTTAAGTGCGTCCATCTTTACAAGAAATATTAGTTCCTTCCTAAGTTTTATCGATGATATGGAAGCAGGTCTTGTTCGTGTCAATGCGGAAAGTGCTGGTGTTGAACTGCAAGCTCCGTTTGGAGGAATGAAGGCTTCAAGTACAGGCACTCGTGAACAAGGTGAAGCAGCAAAAGAATTCTATACGTCAATTAAAACTGTTTTTGTGAAGGGATCTTAAAGTTTATAATGTAATCTATGAATGACTCCTTAAGCCTCAGGTTGTATCTTGCTCTGAGGCTCTCTTTTTAAGCTTAATCCAAAATTCGATCAAAACATCAAAAGAATGGAAAAGATGTAAGGCACTCCCTTTCTTCATTATTTTAATCATCGCAGCATTGTTTATTGCGTTTGTTCCAAACAACTACTTAAAAATAGGCTCTTTTCTAAAAGATTGTTGTATTTAATAAGTACTTGAAAAAACTAAATAGGGTTGATTTGAACGGATATGCGAGACTCCTGTGGGAGCATTGGGACAAGTGAGACCCCGCAGACGCAAGGCGTTGAGGAGGCTCACCGCCCACCCCACGGAAAGCGAGCAGACTGGAGCTCAAATCAACAACCTCTACACTTATTACAAAGCAACAATGTTTGCGAAAACAGCCTAAAAATAAAAGAGGTGTTATGATGGATTCATTTAAAGGTCAAGTTGTATGGATTACTGGAAGCAGCACAGGTATCGGAAGATCTGCAGCGATAGAATTTTCTGAAAACGGAGCAGAGGTTATTGTTCATGCAAACAGTAACATTGACCAAGCACAATCTTTAGTAGAAGAAATTCAATTAAAAGGCAATAGAGCTTTTTTAGTACATGGTGATGTTTCAAACAAAGAACACGTGGAATCAATGGTTGAAAAAATTGATCAAGAATTTGGGAAAATTGATATATTAGTAAATAATGCGGGTGCATTAATTAAAAGATCTAGATTAGAAGATTTAGAAGAAGAGTTATGGGATCAAATTATGGATGTAAATTTAAAATCTGTCTATCTCGTAACCAAAGCAATGCTTCCTCTTATGAAAAAGCAAGGGAAAGGCAGAATTATTAATATTACCTCGATCGCGGCAAAAAATGGAGGGGGCGCAGGTAGTATTGCATATGCTGCATCAAAAGGTGGAGTAAGCACTTTAACAAAAGGGTTAGCCAAGGATTTGATTGAATATAATATTTTGGTTAATGCCGTTGCACCTGGAGTGATTACAACACCATTCCATGATAAGTATTCTACATTAGAACAAAGAGCAAAAGCGGTGGAACAGATCCCAATGGGAAGAGAAGGAACCGCTGAAGAGACTTTAGGTTCTATATTATTTTTAGCATCAAAATATGCTAATTATATAACTGGAGAAATAATAGAGGTCAATGGCGGACAGTTAATGAGCTAGTTAGTTTATAAAGGATTGGAAGAACATGTTGAAGTAATAATGAAGAAATAGTGAGGAACAATAACTGGAAATAAATGAATGTAAGGTGAGGAATTCCATGAAAGCCATTACAATATTTTTTCTTTGTTGTTTCATCATTATGCTTCCATCAAAAACTCATGCTCAACGAAAAGTCCCAATATTAATTTATCATTCAATCGACGAGTTTAAAGGCAGTGGTTCAAAAGAATTATATGTAACTCCGCAAAACTTTGAGAAACAAATGATTTATTTACGAGATCACGGCTTTACTTTGTTAACGTTTGATAGGTGGAAAGACATTGAGAATGTGAAAAAGCCTATTTTTATTACCTTTGATGACGGATACAAAAATAATTTACATGCATTTAAAATCCTTCAAAATCTAACAAATGAACACTTTAAACCAACGGGAACGATTTTTGTTATTACTGATTTTATTGGACGATCAAATCGATTATCGGAAGCGGAAATAAAAATGATGGCCGATTCAGGTATCATGTCCATTCAATCTCATACGGCAACACATCCAGATTTAACGAAAATAAACGGATTTGAAGAAGAACTAAAAGGATCTAAAGATAAGATTCAAAAAATAACAAGAGAACCTGTCATTGCCCTTTCCTATCCATACGGCAATACAAACGACAAGGTTATTGCAGAAACCAAAAAGTATTATTCGTTTGGGCTCACAACAACTCCTGAATTATATTCGAAAAAGGGATATAAAGATGAACTTTATCTTTTACCACGTCTTTATGTTAAATATTCAACGAGCCTTGATGAGTTTGCAAAGGTTGTTGAAGGTAGAGTGAGGGAGTAAGGTTTTGTACAACAGGTTCTATAATGACTTTTTGTGTACATTAAGGTGTAGCCTTTAAGTTAACAAGAATAATATTATGTAAACTAAGTTTAACATAATGTCTGCATGATATATAAAACGATCATTATTCAATTGTTGTAAGCACTTCATTATTTTGGATCTGTTCAAACTTAAAAAAGTAAGGGGGATATAAATTGACAAAATATAAGGTATTAAATCAAGAACAAGTCAATCAGTTCATCGAATTAGGTTGGGTAAAGGTTGAACAAGCTTTTCCTAAAGAAGTGGCGTTGGAAGCCCAAAAAATTGTTTGGGAAAATGTTGAAAAACGAGGAGTACTAAAGAATGATCCGTCAACTTGGACGGAAGAAATGGTACAACTAAATGAAAACTATGAACATGATGAATTCCAGAAATGTAATACAAAAAGATTAGCAGATGCAATAGAAGATCTTGTCGGTGAGGGGCGATGGGCGAACAGGACAGTATATGGTGAGACTGAGAAGAAGGTTGGCTATGGATGGTGGCCGGTTAATTTTTCTCAAGGTGCTGATAAACCATGGAATGTAGCGAATACAGGCTGGCATTGGGATGGTATTCATTTTCGTCATTATATTGACAGTCCGGAACAAGGACTGCTTTGCTTGAATTTATTCTCTGAAATAGGAAAACAAGGTGGGGGCACGCTTGTAGCAGAAGGCTCACATAAGGTGGTTGCAAAATTTCTCTCCAAGCAACCAGATGGAATTGAACTTGGAGACGGCATTCGTACTCTGAATGAGCAGCACCCGTGGTTTTCCGAATTAACTGCCTCTAATGAGCGACAGGGTGAAAATAATGAACAGGATCGGATAGAGAAATTCATGGAAAATCCGTATATTGATGAAGATGGAATCAAGCTTCAGGTCGTTGAAACCACCGGAAACCCTGGTGATGTCATTTTATGTCATCCGTTTTTATACCATGCTGCATCACAGAATCATTCAGGTGTTCCTCGTTTCATGTGTAATCGGACCACTCCACTAACTGAGAGAATAAACTTAAACCGTCCAGATGGGAACTATTCACCATTGGAGTGGAGTATTAAATCGGTTATACATAAAGAAGCTGCGATCTAGTAAAATTTGTACTTCATATTAGGAGAGGAGCTGCAAGTATTTAGAAGCAGCTCCTCTTTCTTTTAGATTAATTACGATTAACTGCAAAAAGTAAAAAGGCTATTATTATCCTTTAATTCATTAAGATAAGAAGGGTAGACGAGATGCATTTGTTGTGTAAGAAGCTAAAGCCACCACAAATTTGGATAAAACATATTGGATGGGAGGAGGGACAATTTACTGAACTGAACCCAAAAAGTTAGACATAAGTTATCAAGCGACTTTTTGAGTATGAGTTCGGTAATTAACCGGACTCATACCATCTAATTTCTCC
>NZ_JAEK01000065.1 GCF_000518865.1 Bacillus sp. J37
CGGGCAATTGACCCAGCTAAGGAGCATTTCCAACCTCCACCTCATGGATACGCAGGACGAAGGAAAGTATGGATTACAATCCTGAGAGATATGGGAGGGTTAGCGACCGTGATTTATGTGGAGATTTCTTAGCACGGTTATACACTTATTTTCCAAACTAATCCAGTTTGGTTGATAGGATGGCCCCCACCCTGTAAATTATTTATAGAAATTCAAATGATATCCAGTAATTTAGGTGAGTCAACTAAATGGTAGTTATGAAATATTGAGAATACATGAGTATTTGGAAGAAAAATTAACTTTATTGAGGGAGGAATGATGATGAAAACTAGATCAGAGCAAGTCATTGAGCAAACAAAACAATATGGAGCAAATAACTATCATCCCTTACCTATTGTTATTTCAAAAGCAGAAGGTGTTTGGGTGGAAGACCCAGAGGGAAATCGGTATATGGATATGCTAAGTGCTTATTCTGCAGTTAATCAAGGTCATCGTCACCCCAAGATTATTCAAGCTTTAAAAGATCAAGCTGACCGAGTGACCTTAACATCTCGTGCATTTCACAATGATCTACTTGGTCCATGGTATGAACGAATTGCCAGCCTAACGAAAAAAGAAATGGCATTGCCGATGAATACTGGAGCTGAGGCAGTAGAAACGGCTGTGAAGGCGATTAGGCGATGGGGATACCAGGTAAAAGGTATCTTAGAGAGCAAAGCAGAAATCATTGCATGTGAAGGGAATTTTCATGGTCGAACAATGACAGCAGTTTCCCTTTCATCTGATGAAGAATATAGAAAAGGGTTTGGTCCGATGTTGCCTGGTATTAAGATCATACCTTATGGTGACATACAGGCTTTAAAGGCAGCTATCACACCAAATACAGCGGGTTTTCTTTTTGAACCAATTCAAGGTGAGGCGGGAATTAAAATACCACCACCGGGCTTTATGAAAGAAGCTTCTGAATTATGTAAAGCAAATAATATTTTATTTGTCGCAGATGAAATTCAAGCAGGTTTAGGACGCTCAGGAAAATTATTTGCCTGTGATTGGGAAGGGGTCATACCTGATATGTACATTTTGGGTAAGGCGCTTGGTGGCGGTGTGTTTCCTATATCATGTGTGGTAGCGAACCGGGATGTTCTGGGCGTGTTTAACCCCGGGTCACATGGGTCAACATTTGGAGGAAACCCATTAGCCTGTGCGGTATCACTTGCATCACTCGATGTTATGGAAGAAGAAAAACTAGTCGAACGCTCTTTAGAATTGGGTACTTATTTTATGGAACAATTAAAGGAAGTAAAGAACCCGTTTATTAATGAGATAAGAGGTAGAGGACTGTTTATTGGTGTTGAACTAACGGAACCTGCTCGTGGCTATTGTGAGAAGCTTAAAGAAAAGGGACTGTTATGTAAAGAAACACATGACACGGTTATCCGCTTTGCTCCGCCATTAGTCATAACAAAAGAAGAGCTTGATTGGGCAATCGAAAGAATCAAGCAGGTCTTAGCATAATGGATTTACTTTTTAGGGATGGTCTTTAATAGTAAGACTGTCCCTATTTTTCTTATAAACTATAATAAATCAGCAATCAATTGATTGACACATCTCAATTGGGGTATCATACTACAATTATTCATGTAAAGGAGTTAATAAAAATTGTCCAACTATATGAGAAAGATTGATTTTATATGAAAATCATTCATCATTCCTATAAAAGAAGAGGCCAAATTGAGTTTATGTTCGAAACATTTCCTCATTCTAAAGTAGTGTTTTCTCCTATAAAAAATTACTATTTTATAAGAACTGTACGGTGGAATCGGGAAGATCCTGTTGTTACACGAAGGGATTTGGAAAAAATGGAACTTGAAGTAAATGAGTTTTTAGGGAGTATTGATTGCTATAAACAACGTAAAGCCTTTAAAAGCTTTGTAAATCATTAATAGATTGTATATATTGCAGTAGAAGGATAAAAGTTGTGTTTTACACCGGAAGACTAGATGAAAGAGGATCTAGTCTTCCTTTTTTTGTTGTAAAAACTACTATGTAGGAATACCTATTCGCATTATCGGTGAATGAATCTTAATACCTGGTTTTCTTTTTGGGAAATTACGAAAATATTACCGTAGACTTTGAAAAAACTAGGATGAAAGTTTCCTTTTTATTTACAATTTGGTTTAAATCTGTATTTATCCGGGTAGATATGATATTGGTATATAGTAGAAATTTTACAGGATATGTTTTTCTATCCAATTGATTTTGGGTACTCACAATTTAAATAGATGAATACCGAAATATAAACTAGTTAAGGAGAGGAAGTAAATGTCTGGAATTATTCGTGTTACCCCTGCAGAGTTAGTGAGCATGGCCAACCGTTACTCTAGTGAAAGCAGCCAAGTAGGAGAGCAAGTTTCTCGTCTTGATACAATGATCCGCGAGCTTGAAGGTATGTGGGAAGGTGAATCAAGCAGAGCGTTTAGTGAACAATATCAGTCTTTAAGACCATCATTCATTCAAATGCAACAGCTGCTTGAGGACATCTCAACTCAGCTTAACAGCACATCTAAAGCACTTGAAGATGCTGATCAGCAAATTGCTAGTCAAATTAGAGGATAAATTAAGAAAAGCAGGGGCGCTCTTTAACGGACGCGCTCCTTCCTTATGAGGTGAGACGTGAATGTACATAGAAATCACAATTGACTTGAAAAATTACCAAAAAGAAAGCTTTGATATTAGACTATCTAATTATCATTCTGTTAAAAAGTTAATCGATATTGTCTGGCAAGCAAAAAGTTTGTCTGAGCCGCCAAGACAAGGCGCCTGGGTAAGAGTCGTTAATAAACAAAAGGTAATTCAAGGAACAGAACGACTTCTTGATGCAGGAGTACGAACAGGAGACAGAATTGAAATCTTATAAAGGAGAATTGGGCATGTCAACAGAAAACAATCATACCTCATATCTAACAAAGCAACTGGAAGCTATTATCACTCGTAAAGAGCGGAACATGACATTCACTTTTCAGAAGGAAAAAGTGAAATTAGATAATCCTGCAGAAATCTCCTTTCTAACTGAATTAAATCCTACGATTGAAAAGGACATAGTGATGAAGGACGATGAGCTCACCATCCAATATAAACTCCCTAATACCTATTCTTTTCTCCTTTCCCAATTGAAACGTCTAGATGAGAAAGAGCGATTTGTTCTTGCCTATAAAATCGTGCAGTCAGTGAAGAGTCATAACCTTTCAAGAATCCATCTTGTTGTATGTCCTGATAATATCGTTGTGGACCAAGGGCTACATCCCTATTTTCTTCATTATGGAGTAAAAGAAAGTCTACCTCCTTACGAACAGAATGAAGAGAAATTGCTTCAAGAGGTAAAGGCGACGGTTGCTTCTGCAGTGGATACAACGCATACATTCGATCAATACGTCCAGTTTTCTCAAACTCTAAAGCTTTCATCATTAGTGAAAAAAATCATGGATGCAAAGGAATACCAAGACTTACTTGACATAATCGATGGTGAAATTCAAAGAGTTAACAATGAAAAATCACTTAAAATGACTGTTAATAAGAAAACATGGAAGCTAAATCGATATGTGTTAATTGGAGTTATCTTATTGTTTATTCCTGCTATTATTTACAGTTTATATTCATTATTTTCATTGCAGCCAAAGCAAGCTAGCTTTATTCAAGCACAGGAGATGTTTCTGCTAAATAATTTTAGTGAGGTTGTAACAGAACTTCAACCGTATAGCATTGAAGAAATGCCAAAGGTGACTCAATATCAACTTTCCTTATCTTATATTGTGAATGAATCATTAACAGAAGATCAAAAAGAAACTGTTCGAAACACAATAACTTTACAAACAGATCCTCAATATTATGAATATTGGATTCAAATTGGCCGTGGTAAAGCTGAAGATGCACTTGATATTGCAAGATTTCTGGAGGATCGAGACCTTATCTTATTTGGATTATTAAAGCATAAAGAACAATTAAAGTCAGATGATAGTTTAGATCGAGAGGAAAGAGAGCAAGCGTTAGCTGAGATAGAAAACGAAATAAAGGAATATCAGCAAGAAGCAGAAGAGTCGGAACTTGCAGATGAAGAACAAGATCAACCTGTATCGAATTCTGTTGAAGAAGAAACTCAAAGTTCTGAAACGGAAGGTGAAACGACTGAACAGAATACAAAGCAGCAAACGCAGACAAAACAAGAAAGCACACAAGAGCAAACAAAAACGGAGTAATAGAATTATCTGATGAACGAAATAACAGGTGGTGATCATATGGCGACGCTTTGGGTTTTTACGAAGCATACATACCAGGAAATTCAACTAAATAAAGGTCCAAAACAACAAATAACAATTGGTCCAAGCAAAGAGCATACAATTACCATCCCGAGTATATCAAATACCTTTTTTGTAAAGTTTCATGATGGTCAATATTGGTTGCGAAATGATGTGGATGAGATAGAGACAAAACTGGAACATAATAATGAGTATTCAATCGATGACGCCGGAGAGAAGCTAATAAGGATTTACTTTGCATCAACCTTGAAAAGAAAAACCTACTATGTGGGACATTTAAAAGAAATATCTTTTTCTACTTTTGATCAAAGCTCAAGCTTTTATAAGAAATATGATCTTGAAACTTCTTTTTATCTTATCCAGCAATCAAATGGATTTCAACTATCAAGTCTAAATGGTGAGTTATTTAAAAATGGTCAAAAAATTGAGATACCAAGTTTATTAGAAACTGGCGATATGATCATGTGGTCATCGATGAAAATTACCTTGCTTGAAGAGGATTTTATTCGAATCGAAAGTCCGGAAACGTATCAAACAAGTTTGCCTGAGGCGATTATCCCTTTATCAGAAATGAAAAAAAAATATCCGGCCTATCGCAGAACACCTCGTATGGTGTATGAATTACCGGATGAAAAGGTACAGCTATCGTTTCCAACACAAGACTCTCAAGGGTCGAATCGGAGCTTGTGGTTAATTATTTTGCCACCACTTGTGATGCTGATCGTCATGGGACTTGTCGCCTTTTTAATACCAAGAGGCATTTTCATTATTGTTTCATTAGTAATGTTTATGACGACGCTTGTGACCTCAACAGTTCAATACTTTAAGGATAGAGGAAATCAGAAAAAATCAAAGGAACGTCGAAAGCGAATTTACTCGAACTATTTACAATCGAAAAGACAAGAGCTTCAGCAGCTTGCTGATAAGCAAAAGGAAGTGCTTGAATTTCATTTTCCCCCATTTGAAAGAATGAAGTATTT
Organism: Bacillus sp. J37; assembly: GCF_000518865.1. Classification (GTDB taxonomy): domain Bacteria; phylum Bacillota; class Bacilli; order Bacillales; family Bacillaceae; genus Metabacillus. The sequence goes on from NZ_JAEK01000065.1 coordinate 5,294, forward strand.
AACAACTCAACTGTCAGACAGGCTATGGGAAAGAACGATGGAAAGTCCTGACTTTCTGCAATTTCGTCTTGGGATAGGAACAGTTCAAGCGAGCTACACGATTTCTTCTTCTGCTTCAGATATGTCAAATCGGGAAATGGATGAATTGCTCGAAGAATCTCAAATACTTGAAAGAGCGTATAAGAACCTTCCAAACCTACCGATTACAGCCAATCTATCTGAAGGAGCAATTGGATTAATCGGGAAAGACCGTGTATTAAAGAATGAACTACATCAACTAGTTGGTCAGCTGGCTTTTTTTCATAGCTATCATGACCTAAGATTTGTGTTTATTTTTGATGAACAGGAATACAAGGAATGGGAGTGGATGAAGTGGCTGCCACATTTTCAACTGGCAGGCTCCCATGCCAAAGGATTTATCTATAATGACAGAACAAGGGATCAATTATTATCTTCTCTTTACGAAATGGTAAGAGAGAGGGACCTTGAAGAGGAAAAAGAAAAAATAAGATTTTCTCCACATTATGTGTTTATTGTTACAAACCAACAGCTTATTTCTGATCATGTCATTTTAGAGTATCTGGAAGGAAATCATCAGCATCTAGGGATTTCGGTTATTTTTGCAGCAGAGGCAAAGGAAAGCTTATCAGATAATATTCACACACTTATTCGTTATATCAATGACGAACAAGGTGATATATTAATTCAGCAGAAAAAAGCAGTCAAAATTCCATTTGTATTGGATGATCACAACAGATCCGATAATGAAATGTATGCAAGGATGCTTCGAACACTTGATCATCAAACAGGGATGACAAACTCAATCCCCGACTCTGTATCCTTTTTGGAAATGATGAATGTAAAAAGTGTTGATCAGCTTCCGATTGAACAAAATTGGCTAACACGCGAGTCTGCGAAATCATTAGGTGTCCCAGTTGGATTAAAAGGAAAGCAAGAAACGGTTGATTTGAACCTTCATGAGAAAGCACATGGACCACATGGGCTTTTAGCAGGTACAACAGGTTCAGGGAAAAGTGAATTTTTACAAACGTATATCTTATCACTTGCCGTCCATTTTCATCCACATGAAGTAGCCTTTCTTCTTATTGATTACAAGGGTGGAGGAATGGCGCAGCCGTTTAAAAATATGCCGCATCTTCTTGGGACCATTACAAATATTGAAGGAAGTAAAAACTTCAGTATGCGGGCCCTTGCTTCTATTAAAAGTGAGCTAAAAAGACGTCAGCGCTTGTTTGACCAACATAGTGTGACACATATTAATGATTACACAAGACTTTATAAAAGTGGAAAAGCAGAACTGCCATTGCCTCATTTATTCTTAATCTCTGATGAATTTGCAGAGCTGAAGGCCGAAGAACCTGACTTTATTAAGGAATTAGTTAGTGCTGCACGTATCGGAAGAAGCTTGGGTGTCCACCTTATTCTTGCCACTCAAAAGCCCGGTGGTGTTATCGATAACCAGATTTGGAGTAATGCACGCTTCAGAGTTGCATTAAAAGTTCAGAACACAGAGGATAGCCGGGAGATCCTAAAGAATGGTGATGCAGCTTCTATTACACAAACAGGTCGTGGATATTTGCAGGTTGGAAACAATGAAGTATATGAACTATTTCAATCTGCATGGAGTGGAGCACCATATCATGAGGAAGAATCTCTTGATATCGAGGATGAAATCGCGATTGTCACAGACCTTGGATTAATTCCACTTTCAGAGGTAACGGTTCAAGATCATAAGCAAAAAGAAGTACTAAGTGAAATTGCCGTTATTGTTTCAAAAATAAACGAGTTACAAGAAAAATTAGAGCTTAAGAAGTTACAAAGTCCTTGGTTGCCGCCACTGCCAGCTCGACTATACCCAGTCAAGCAAATGGAACAAAGAGATAAAGAGAGTATCATATTTACTCGAATCGATGAGCCGGAAAAACAAAGCCAGTCTGATTATTCTTATAACGTATTAGAGGATGGAAACATCGGAATATTTGGTTCTGCCGGTTATGGTAAAACAAGTACAATGCAAACATTACTGCTTGGTATGGCAAAAGCATTTACTCCAAAGGAAGTTCATTTCTATTTAATGGACTTTGGAAATGGCGGGTTATTACCTTTAAGGCAGCTCCCGCATACAGCGGATTATTTTCTGCTTGATCAAGAGCGGAAAATTGAAAAGTTCATGAATATTTTAAAAGACGAAGTGGCAAGCAGGAAGAGGCTTTTCCAAAAGAAAGAGGTTAGCTCGATTAAAATGTACAATGCCTTAAGTGAAGAACAACTTCCGCTTTTCTACTTAGTTGTTGATAATTTTGACCTCGTCAAGGAAGAAATGCTTGATCTGGAGCAGCAACTAAATACCTTTGCACGTGATGGCCAATCATTAGGTATTTATATCATGCTCACAGCCACACGAATTAACTCGGTTCGTCAGTCATTGATGAATAATTTACAAACCAAAATTGTTCATTACCTAATGGACCAAACAGAAGCATATACAATGTTGGGACGTCTACCATTTGCTCCAGAATCAATACCTGGAAGAGCGATCGTGAAAAAGGATGAAGCATTCTTTTCTCAAGTCTATCTTCCAGTTGAAGGGAAAGATGATTTTGAGCAAATGGAAAACGTGAAAAAATTAGTGCAGCAGCTAAAAGATGAATATATCCATGTTGAGAAGCCTGCTCCTGTACCGATGCTTCCAACTGAACTTACGATGACTAATTTTGCTGCCTATATAGAAGGAAAAGAGGGCTTACTGCCTATCGGTTTACACGAGGAAACTGTTAAGCCGGTATACGTAAACCTTACTAGATCTAAGCACTGTCTCGTACTCGGCCAGGCACAAAAAGGAAAAACAAATACATTAAAGGCATTTATTCATACTGGATTGGAGCAAAAACTGGAACATGTTGCGATCTTTGATTCGATTGATCGAGGCTTGTCTGCTTATATTGGAGATGACAGACTTGTTTATTTGGAAGGTAAGGATCACGTAGCATCCTGGCTTGGAGCGATTGAAAAAGTGATGGTAGATAGAGAAGCCAATTACCAGCAATTGATTCAGCAAGGAAAACCATTGAAGGCAAATCAGCCAGTATTACTCATTGTGGATGGATACGCAAACTTCCTGACAAAGCTGGATAATCCTTTACAAGATAAACTTGTTCGATTGATGAAAAACTACAGCCATCTAGGCTTTAACATCATTGTATCCGGCAGCAACAATGAGTTAACAAAAGGATATGATCCATTAACTCTTGAAATAAAACAAATCCGTCAAGCAGTCGTGTTAATGAAAAAATCTGAACAAACGATGTTCACTCTTACCTATGACCGGAAGGAGCCGGAAATACAGCCAGGTTACGGCTATTATGTTGAAAATGGAAAAGAACAAAGCATTCAAATCCCGCTTGTTCATGTAGAACGGAAGGTGCAAATATGAAGCAAACATCAACAATTATTAAACTATTAGTCGCGATAACATTAATTGTCATTACACCCCTTCTTTTCTTTCGCGCAATCGGTGATAACCCGTTCAAGGTTGAAAAAGCAAGTGCAGCACAATCAATTGCGATTATTAACGAAGACACAGGTGTTGAAGAAGAAGGAGAAAAAATTCAGCTTGGTGAAAATGTTGCAAGCATTTTAAGTGAAAACTCAAATTTTGAATGGACAGTTGTCGGCAGAAGTGCCGGAGAAAATGGGCTGCTAAGTCAGAAATACGATGCTGTTGTCTATTTGCCATCAAACTTCTCTGAAAATGTTATGTCTTATGATGAAAGTAACCCTGTGAAAACAAACTTTGAATACAAAGTTCAAAGTCAACTAAATGCAGTCAATAAAGAAAAAGTGTTACTAGAGCTTGAGAAAGCAACGAAAAAAGTAAATCAAAAAATCTCGACTCTATACTGGAATTATGTTTCAGCAGATTTAGAAAATGTTCGTGCTGAATTTGATGAAATTCTTCAAAAAGAAATTGCTTTTCAGGAAGCTATGACAGCATTCTACAAGCCCAGCTCAAAAGACTTAGCAGGACAAATTGAAGAACAAAAGGTGATGCTTGCTAGTCTCCAATCCTCAATCGAGCAAGCTGGGAGCGAAACACCTGACCAGAAATCAATGCTGGAAACATACGAAAAAAGCTTATCCAGCTTTGTAGAATATGTAGAGACGTATAAAGAATACCAGGATAATCAGCAGAAAATCTTATCGGAAATTCAATCACAAGCGATTCAAACTGTAAGTGAAGCAACAAATAATCAGCAGCCTTTATTTGTGCAATCCATTCGACTCTTTGAGGACGAAGGAAGTTCCGTTGTAGAAAGCATGCAACAGTTAAACACCCGCATGACTCAGTCACAGCAGCTTTTTACACAGCTTGAGGAACAAAGATACAGCCAGGTCGCAAGACAGATAAGTGATTACTATGATTTTCAGAAAAAGGTTTTAGATTTTTATCAGCAATATAAAGATACGTTAATTTTGGATGATACGCAGAAAAAGCTAGAGGAATATAGTTTAGCTCTAGCTGAACAACCTGAAGTACCAGAGGAACCAACTGATTCACAACAACCAGAGAATGAAGAGAAAACAAAAACAACAGTATTGTCTGCAAATCAGGATGAAGAAACTGAAACTCAACCTGATAAGAAAGAAGTTGAAAACGAAGACGAAGACAATAATGAACAACCACCTGTTGAAAAACCAGATGTGCCAACCGAACCAGCAGATCCACCTGTAACGGAAGAGCCAGATGGTAAATATGTAGATTTAGAGAAAGAAAAAGCAGAGATTAGTAGCATTGCAACAGAAATAACTAAGTTAAAAGATGAATTATCATCTGTGAAAGATCTTGAAATCATTACAGCCGAGAATTTAGAAGGTACATTAACAGGTTTACAAGGATTGCAACATCGCTTAGAAACCTTAAATACCGATTTAGAGAAAAAGGAAACAGATGGAGAAAATCCACTTCAATCTGTATTGAATAAGCTGCAACAAACTCTAAATGAAACGGTTGAATCAACATCAAAAACAATTAAAGAATTAGAAGATAAAGTCAGTACTGTGACAGATGAAAGGGATAAGCTGCAGGAGGATAAAGCAAAACTTGAGAAAGAAAAAGAGGATCTCCAAAAGCTTTATGATGAACTTCTTATCAACTTCACTGCTGTAGACGAAGAATTAAAGCTATACAAAGACTATGAAGCTAGCATTAAAGATGAAATTAATAAAAAGGAAAAAGCTATCTTAGCATCACAAGCATTGTCTGAAACAAGGAAGAAGAATATTTCTGAAATTCTTTCCAAGGAAATAAATAGTAAAGATCTTCTCGACATGATGTTCTATTACTCTTATCTAGATCGTTACCACGCAACATTAACAAGTATGGTATCAGAGGATAAAGCTAAAATTGCAACATTAAATGATGAATACCTACAACAGGAAGCAAATGAAATTGTTGCGATTACAGCAGAAGAGCAGGAAAACTGGGATGTCATGAGAGAAGAAATCCCAACAACGAAGGATGCTTTAACAACAATAGAAGACAACTTCACAGTCTTTATGGTTGAATACCGTAAAGCGGTTGATGACAATCAAGCGAAGCTTATGGAAAGCTTAGATGCTATTCGACAGGAAGCACAAACGGTTCTTGAGCAAATTCAACAGCCTGAAAAAATGCTTTCAATATCAACTCCTACTTCAACTGTCGAAGGCCAACAAATGATTTTAGGTTCAGAACAAATCAGCAATCAAATGGATTCAATCCACACTTGGCTGGGTTCAGTCCAGGAAAGTCAAGGCGGTATTGTTGATTACACGAGTGAATTACAAGGTAGAATCAATGATGTTCAAGCAGATGCAGATAAGCTAAATCAAAAATGGGCAACAAATGTGGCATCAACTGAGCTCATTCGTGACGACGTATTTAGTGTACTCGGAAATGCGTTTGTCGATGGCCAATCAAATGGTTATGTGTATGACTTTTTAACAAATCCATTAAAAATAAGTGGAGATGTTCCAGAACAAACAGAAAGTACCACAGTGAAAAATATCCCACCGGTTGTTGTCTTGTTTATAGTCCTGGTATCCAGCTTATTAATTGGCTACACAAGCTATTATTTCAAGCAACCACCGTTATGGGTTCAGGCAATTTTATTTGTTTTATTAAATTTAATTGTCGGATTTGTCATTAGCCTGTTTGGACTTGAAATATATCCATTACGAGAAGAAAGTGCAGTGGAATGGACTGTGTTTACGATCTTCCTATTAATGGCGGGTTCTGCCTTAGTAAGAGTTGGATTTGCGGTTCACCAGCTTGTCGGAACATTTATAACAGTTGGAATGGTTATTTTCTATGTGACACCATTACTTGCCCTGACAACACCAAACTTCAGCTTCCAAGATCCGATGTCAAAAGTGTACATGAGTATCCAGTATGGAACTGAATCACTGTTTACCCAAGCAATGATTGCACTTTGCTGTATTCTGTTAGGACTGGGTGCACTGCAATACTTTATTGGAAGATCTGAGATCGTTTCAGTTGACAAAGGATCGGAAACTTATGATGCGTAAGCATTGGGTAATGTTGATTTCGTTTTTATTCTTTGTCGTAAGCTTTCTGCTGTTACCAAATCAAACCGTAATAGCAGAAACGAATATTGATGAGCTTGTTCCAAACGACTATCAAAAGAAAAATGTAAAAATCAATAAAGATTTACTATTAGACAAACAACAAAATCAACAGCGTACAAATATACCTGAAGAGCAAAAAGGATTAACATTTGAGGGGAAGAAATCGTCCAATGATACGAAAATTGTTTCCTCGTTGTTTAAAGAAAACGCAAAAAATTTAAATACAATTAAAACAAAAGCAGAAAATTTACACTTATTTTCTTCAACAGAAAAGGTAGCCCAGGGGCAAATAGTAGGGGAAGAAACAACTTCCTCTACAAAGCCTTTATCTCTTTTCATGTGGATACTAGTTGTGATCTGTTTCATATCACTTATCACAGTCATTTTGTTTTGGAACAAATCGACAAAGCAAAAATTTGTTAAAAATAACTAGTGAGGTGAATGTTATGAGTTTATCAAGCACGTTATATTCAATTCAAAACACAATTTCGTCTCGATCAAATGATGTAAATGAAAAAATCGAACGACTCCAAAAAGCCAAAAGTCAGATTAGTAGTGAACAATCAATTCTATTACAGGAAATAGAAAAAATTAAACAACCAGACCTGGGTAAAGACTGGACAGGTAAGCGTTCTGAGGAATTTGATGAGGAAAGAGAGCAAGCCTACACCATCATGAAAAACATTGGGCAATACAGCTATAATAGCTATCAATATACAATTGAAAGTAAAATCAATGTCCTGGAATTAGAGAGAATGGCCTTAAATACTGCTAGTGCATTAGCACATGAAGCAGGAGATTTAGTGAACATGGGAGAGGACGCCATTGATGAGCTGTCCGATCGGATAAGTGATTTGAAAAGGCGGTTATTTTAATGGTTACAATCAAATTAAATTATGAAGCCGTAACAAAGGAGCTTAATGAGGCAGAATCAGCCCTATCATCCGTTAAACTTACCGTCCCTGCCTCCGGTGACATCGGAAGAAATCTCTTGGATTTCACCACTTATTTTCTGGAGAGAGAAGAAAGGATTCATCAGTTCATTAATGACTATGTACAAATTGTCGGAAAAAACATTGAAGATACAAAAGCAAATGTACGTTCATTGAAGGATCAGGATGAAGCCATTACGAGAAACTAACGGAAGGGCAGATGGCTAACGTGAAAGTACTTGAATCAAAAACGTTAATTGAATCAATGGAGGATCGCTCAACAGTCTATAAGGATTTGAGAGAAAAGCTTGATAAGCTAAAAATGGAATTCACAGATATCGTACAGCTCGATGACAACCTAACAGGAAAGGGAGCAGATGCCATTAAAGGCTTTTACCAGGCACAAGTTGATGTGGTAGAAGCCTTGCTTCGTTTCGTCGACATGCAAATTGCCTTTTTTAATGGTGTGTCAGGTTCTATTGATGAATCTAATTTATCGGGTGACACAATTGTCGATGTGAATTTTCTTGAAACAGATCTTTCTATTCAAGCGACGAATCATATTGCAATGGTTGAAAGTCAGCAGGAAGACCTTAAGAAAATCTTTAGAGGCATTGATGATATCGTCTCCCTTGATGCTTTTTCTACCGATCAATTTGATACAGCTATGTCAGATGCAAAAAAAAAGAGGGAAGATACAGTAAAAGCTGTAGATTCGTTAGATCAACAATTAAAAGAAGAATATATGGTTTCAGAAAGTGCAGAGTATCATATAGCAGCCCTCTTCCAACAATTGCTGGAGGCAACGGCCCAAGGAAACACCATCCAACCCATCAATTTCGACTCACAAGCCTATAAAGCTAGCGAAGCCTATCAACTAACAGACGAAGTTGAACAATACGCAAACGAATACCTCACCTTCAAAGAAGAACAAGAAAAATTCAGAGAAGAACTCAAAAAAGCCGAAGAACTCGAAAACCGCCCATGGTATGAAAAAGCATGGGATGGAGTCAAAACCTTTACAGGAGAAATAACCGGTTATTATGATTATTTACGTGCCTCAGAAGGAGTTGACCCTGTCACTGGCGAAAAATTAACAGCAGGGCAACGAGTTGCTGCCGGTGCTATGGCAACAGCTGGCTTCATCCCGGTTGTCGGCTGGGCGGGAAGAATATTCAAAGGCGGAAGTGCTATCTACAAAACCGCCAAAGGCATGAACGCTGCAGATCGTGCTCTTGACGTCTACCGCACATCCAAAACCTTCTCGAACCTCGAAATGGCCGAAATGGGAATTTACGGACTTGTCTCTGCAAATGGATTTAGTGAGTATCTTACCGGTAAGGATATGTTTGGGAATGAGTTAACGGTTGAACAGCAGCAGAGTAGTTTGTATCAGGCATTAGGGTTGTTGGGAATAGCAGGCACAGCACGTTATATTGATCACTTACAAACTAGTAAATTAACAAATAGTAGTAAAAAGTCCACTAGAAATCAAAATGGTAATTATAGTTCTGAGAATTTAAGTACATTAAAAGGCTTCGACACTCAATTAGATGAAGTAATAGCAAATATGCAATTAACTCGATCTGAATTTAATGACCTAAAATTGAAGCCGTCCAGTTCATTGAGTGATACAGAGGTCGAGAAATTGAAGGCTATTAGGGATTCTGTTCCCTCAATTACAAAAGATACCCTTATTCAAAAGACTATACCAATCAATGATATTCAAAATTACTTAGATGGTAAATATAGTGAAATAGGCGGATATGTGGCTAAAGCGGAAGATGTTTATAGCATTAAAGAATACAAAGATTTTGTTGAAAGTTTAAGATTGGATTATAAGGATTGGAATGGAAATAGACCTTTTCCTGATGAAGGTAATTCTTACGGAATAATTAGATTTAAAACAAATGCAATTGATGAAATTACAATACCATATGGAGAAAAATTTGGAGGTAGTAACACAGATGGTCCACCTTGTACTTTAAATGGATTTACAGGTTCAAGAAATGGTATTACCGTGCCAGAGTATAAGTTTACTAATAGGACTATGCCAAAAGATGGTGCAGAGTTATATGAGGTTGTAAATGGAAAGGAAAAGTTAGTTGCAATCTTTGATGAAGAAGTTCAAAAGTTTACACCTATTAACAGGAGATGAGTATCTTGAGAAAAGGAACATATGCTGGGTATAAAGGGAAGGAATTTAGATTTATAGAGGGTGAAAATAATATTAAATTAATTAGCAACGATATTAATGATAGTAAGCTTGGATTTACACCTTCAAGTAAAAATAACGATGTTTACAGCAAAAATGTGGATGTAGAAGAAACAGACTATTTAGTATATATAACTCCTTTTGCTACTTATAGGGGCTATGAGTTTCCAGCATCTAAATCGTCAGATGGAAATGTCTTATTAGATACTAATAATATAGAAATAGCAAGGAAACTGGGGTTTGAGCAAACGGATAAATATCTTTATTCAAAAATTGTTCCAAAAAGTGAAGTGGAAATTACTGAAAATAAAAAACAGTATAGTTTATAAAAAAGCAAGAAATTGATATCTAGAGAAATGAGAAATTAAAACATAGAATAGTGATTATTATTAATAATGGTACCTTGATTGGACATATCCTTTCAAGGTCTTTTATTATATATATTTCTTAGGTTTAAATTAATTATAATATATTCGGATGGGATTCTGATACCTAGTTATATAAATCTAAGGTTGTAGTTCAATAAAAGATTTAAGAACTGGAAACTTAAAAATTTAAATTTCAATGCTAGGTTTATTCCTGTAAATGGAGCTGAATTGTAAAAGTTGTGTATGGTGAAAAAATTTTTTACCAGTTAAATCAGGAGAAAAATTATGATAAGAAAAGGAAAATATGCTTCATATAAGAATTGTGAATTTAGGTTTACTAAAATAGAAGATGACTTTGTTGAATTAGTAAGTAATAATCCAACAGATAAGAAGATTGGCTTTAAAGAGTACTCGGATAATGTTTTTATTAAATCAGTCTTATTAGATGAAATTGACAAGTTGTTCAATATTTATCCGTACGCTATTTATAAAGGTGAAAAGTTTCCTGTTTCTCAAGGTAAGAATGATAAAGTATTACTTGACACTTCAAACACCGAGTTGGCAGAAAGATTTGGATTTAAACGTACAGATAAATATCTTTATTCAAAATACGTATTAAAAGACGAAGTAGAAATAATAGAAGATATTGAGCCTTATATTAGGTGAAAATTGATTGAGAATCCATATTAATTAATAATTCGTTTTTGATAATAAAAAACATATTTGAATCAAGATTGTACCATTTATATGAGAAAGCTATTTTAAAAATTAAGCTTCAAATTATATAATAAATTTGAATAGTAGACTCCATCTTAATGTAAAAACAATTCTATTAATTACGTAAAATGTAATGATAGAATTGTTTTTTATTATGTTAATCTAAATGTTGATAAACACTGATCTAGTAGAGAACACAAAAATTTAGATACTGTTAGAGGAAGGAAGATAAAAAAACATTTGGAAGTTTTAGCAATAAGTAAAAATATTAATGAGGAGGCAAAAATATTGAATAGTGTTGATTTTAAGTTCAACTCAAATAATGTTACATGGGAATATAATAATATAAAAGTTGAACTTCAGATCTCTAATATAAATTTTGTAAACGTCGAAAAAGAAAATAGATATATATATATAGTTTGCGGTGAAAACTTTTCTGAGGACATAACACATTATTATTCATTTGAGGGAAATAGAATTTTTTCATATGACAAAATAAAAGGTATGGTAAGTTGGGATTTTAAAGGGAAGACAGTTGAATTAAATTGTAATGGGGTTATAAATGCTAAATTATTCATAGACCAAGAGGTTGTGATTGTTTTAGAAAACGGGCAAAATTCAAATGATCGTGTTATTGGATATAACCTGGATGGTGGATTAAAGTTTGAGAATTATGCACCTGAGAATTATAAATTTTTATACTTGTCGGCATCTCAAGATAGAATAACCGTTGTATGTGAAGGTGGTAATTCGGATTCATACGGTAGAAATTCATGGCATTTTGAATTGAATTTAAGTACCGGTGAACTGACTAAAATAAATTTAGCTTATTAGAGTTGTTAATTAAGGAGAAAAAGTACAAATTTTACAAGAGAGAGGAGATTGTTTTCAAGTAGGAACTGGTTCTTTGTTAGTGGGAAGTATGGTAAACCTTCCTAGAATTGATCTGACACTTGGCTAGATTGGGTACCAAAAAATGATTTATAAGCTAATAGAGGAAAAAAGCTTATAAATCTGGAAGCTTTATAATTATTTAAGTATAGAGGTTTTATTATAAAATTATAAGAGAGATAAGAAGTTAACTGATCTATAAAAATATATAGGTCAGTTTTTGTTTTAATTTTTATAAAATACTCTTGATCTAAGTATGGAATTACTTGCATCTTAAATGGTTAACATTAAGATCAAACTTTGCAGACCAGGCCCTTGATGTCTACCGTACATCCAAAACCTTCTCAAACCTGGAATTAGCTGAGATGGGGATTTACGGACTGGTCTCCGCGAATGGGTTTAGCGAGTATCTTACTGGTAAGGATATGTTTGGGAATAAGTTAACGGTTGAACAGCAGCAGAGTAGTCTTGCCCAGGCCCTTGGCTTGCTTGCTGTTGGTGGCGGGGCTTATTATGTGAATAGGCTGCAGGATGGAAGTAGAGTACTTAATGATGTACCTGTAGAGAATACAGAAAAAATAATTGAAATAACTCAGACCGATAGAGAAAAATTATCTAAATGGGCTTATCCACCAAAAGAAGAGAAATATATAAAGTATAAGGAAGTCTATGATAATCCTAAATATTATGATCAGGAAACAGGTAATATAAATTGGCCACCTAATGATGGGGTTGATGGGGAAGCTATACCAACAGTACTCAAAAAAGGAATGCTTATTGATAGATTTGGCGCGCCAGGTGATGGTTTCTTTTCACCAGAAGGAAGTTCTTACGAACAAAGAGCCCTTGCACTACATAGATAGTGATGAGGCAGATTACTATATCTATAGAGTACTTGAAGACTTTGAAGTTACTGGTGGAAAAATAGCTCCTTGGTTTGATAGGCCTGGTGGTGGTACACAATATATTAAATACCATAGTAACGGTAAGGCTTATTCAATGGAAGAGTTAGAAGAGACTGAATTAATTGAGTTCGTATCAGTTAAAAAAGGTGGATAAAATTATGAACTATAATGATCTATTAAACAAATTAGATAATTATAATATTAAAACTGAAAAAATAGGTGAGGATACAATAATTTATGTATATCCAAAAAATAATGACGGTAGTGCTAATCTTGATGTTGGCATTAAATTAAAGAACTCTAATGGTTATCAAATATGGGGCCTATACGAAATACAAAGAAATAAAGATTATAAACTAGGAGATTTTTCTATAAAAGATATTGCATTTTTAGGATTATATATTACTGTAAAAGGGAAATTTGAGAAAATCAAAGGTAATAATCATGTTAAAAGTGAATTAAGTGTATTTTGCAATAGAAAAGTGCAGAAAAATGCAAAGAAAAGTACAGAGGTTTGTCACCCGAATTACTTTTCTTTATTTTCTTTTAGATAATGCATTCGTTAAGCGATAACTCTCTCCTTGATACGAGATGATATGTGCATGATGAATCAACCGGTCTACCAATGCTGCGGTCAACCTAGAGTCTGTGAATATCCTGTTCCATTGACTGAACTCTAAATTTGACGTGATTATTAAACTTTTTTGCTCGTAGAATTCAGAGATAAGTTGGAAGAGAAGCTCAGATCCCTCTTTACTAAACGGCAGGTAGCCCATTTCATCTAGGATGATT
>NZ_JAEK01000066.1 GCF_000518865.1 Bacillus sp. J37
TCTATAAGCAATATAGAATTTAAAGAATATGACCTTACCAAAGGCCAGTATTTGTACCTTGTGAGAATATGTGAAAGTCCAGGAATCATTCAAGAAAAGCTAGCTGAGATCATAAAAGTAGATCGAACAACTGCTGCTCGAGCTATAAAAAAGCTTGAGATAAATGGTTTTATTGAAAAGAAAAATGATGAAAATAACCAAAAAATAAAAAAGCTTTTTCCAACAGATAAAGGAAAAAATGTGTATCCCTTCATAAAAAGAGAAAATGAACATTCCAATCATGTGGCATTAGAGGGATTTACTGATATTGAAGTGGAGACCATTTATCATTTACTCCATAGAGTTAGGAAAAATGTAGAAGTCGATTGGGAATTCGTGAAGAAAGGAAACAAGAGAAATTATTAATCATCTATAGGGGAGACATATGAATGACAATAACGATAAAAAAATGCACTATTCAGAATCTGCGCATGCTTCAAGAAATTAGTTATGTAACATTTATTGAGACATTTAAGCATCATAATTCACCCGAAAATATGTATGCTTTTTTGGAAAGGGCATTTAACTTACACCAACTAGAAAAAGAGTTATCCAATCGTTCTTCACAATTCTTTTTTATTTATTTAAATGATGAAGTAGCTGGATATTTAAAGATTAATATCAATGATGCTCAGTCTGAAGAAATGGGTGATGAATCACTTGAAATTGAAAGAATTTATATAAAGAAGGAATTTCAAAAACATGGACTTGGTAAATATCTACTAAATAAAGCGATTGAACTTGCAATGGAATGTAATAAACGGAAAATCTGGCTGGGTGTATGGGAAAACAATGAAAATGCTATTGGTTTTTATAAAAAAATGGGATTTGTTCAAACAGGAACTCACTCTTTTTATATGGGTGATGATGAACAAACGGACTTTATTATGACCAAAACACTCATATAACTTCTTCGAAAGGTGGATTATGATGTATATTCCAAAACATTTTAACATCACAGATGAAACGGTGGCTTACGACATTATAAAAGAACATAGTTTTGCGACTCTTTTTTCTCAAAACAATAGAATGCCATTTGCCACTCATTTACCGTTAATTTTGAACAAGGAGAAGTCTTACTTATACGGACACTTTGCTCGACCAAATCCTCAGTGGAAAGATATTAAAGATCAAACGGTCTTAGCTGTTTTCCATGGTCCTCATTGTTATATTTCACCATCTTGGTATGAGACGAATAAGGCGGTACCGACCTGGAATTACTTAACAGTTCATGTATATGGAGAAGTAGAGCTATTAGAGGACGAAGAGGAGTTAATAGCTTCCTTACATGACATGGTAGTAAAATATGAAGCTCCAGACAGTTCATATAGTTTACGGGATGTAGATCCTGAGTATCTGGCTGGTATGAATAAAGGAGTCCAAGGTTTCAAAATAAAGATCAATAAAATAGAAGGGAAAAGTAAATTAAGTCAAAACCATTCATTAGAGAGACAAGAGCTAGTTATTAATCAACTCGAACAGAAATCTACTACAGATGAGCAACAGGTCGCTTCATTGATGAAGGCAAATCTAATAAAATAATTGTTTATATTGCTCTTAAACAATTGCGACATTTAGAGTTGCAGAGTAATTTAGTCATTTCACAACTTTTGCAAAACACAAACCGAAATAATCAGTTCTTTAATTTTTTAGCACATGGGGGGGCAATAAATGTTCCAAAAAATAAGGGATGACCACCTAATTGATGCTTATATGAAATCTATTGAATTAAATCTCGATCCACATTTTATTTTTTTAATAGAGAAAGAACTATCTAAAAGAGGTTTGTATCCATTTCAAAATCAACGTATTAAATCATCTACTAGAGCTGTAAAGAGATTTTCAGAAAGAAATGAGAAAAAGTAAAGATGGTTTTGGATATAAAGTTCGAAGGTACTTTGAACTTAAAAAATTGTTCTGACTTAAAATTGGTATTTGAGTCCCTTAATTGATAATAAAAAAAGAAACTTCAGGTCAGCTTTAGTTCAGTTGTCCTGAAGTTTCTTGGTTATTGGTGTTTGTATATCTTCCTATTTTCTGAAAGACAAAATGACTAGACCACATTATAATATAGGCTAAAAGACTCGCACCAAACAAAGGGGTTAATCCAGGAATAAGTCTTAAAATGTGATACAAAATTAAGATGAAAGTGACCATCATAATCGTAATGAGTGGGCTCATGATCATTAATAATACTGAGTTTTTTAAAATATGCATGAGTTTTGTTTCAAAATGAACATAGATTGGAAAGACATATAACAAAGCTAACGTGAAAATAGCAATGATAATTAATAAAGGATAATAAGTATATTGAACAAGATGAACGTCATTTCCTCTAACAAATAAGAAGTCAGTATATAAAATACCTCCTATAACAACCAGAATTAGACCAAGAAGATTACTCTTTAAGAATTCTTTTTTAAATGAGTTCCAAAATAATTTTGTTATATGAAAATCACGCTGACCTTGGACCCATTTCCGTACAATAATGAACAATGATACCGTTGCAGGAAAAATTCCAAATAAAACAAGGCCTAATAATGTAAATGCAATCCACAATATATTTAAATAAGCAAAATTCATTATCCATTCTGATATCTTATAGAAACCTCTCATTGAGGAAGAATCCATCATATGTTCACTCCTTTATTAGTTAATTTTTTTTGTAAAATTAAGTTGTGAATAGATAATTTATTAAGTTAATATTAAGGTAATTGGTTACCTTTTGTAAAGTTATTTTATAGAGGTAATATATTGTGTGTTTATTTAATGTTACTAGAATCAAAAAGATCAAGGAGGTGTATCTAATATTTTCTCTGTTATTAAGAAAAAGTTAAATGATATAAAGCTACGTAATAAACTGTATATTTCTTTTATTCTAGTTGTATTTATACCACTAATAGCTGTTGGGGGATTTTTAACAAACGAGTTAAGGCAATTAGCGCTTGAAGATGCAAAGCAAGAAGCTCTAATAAATATTGAGCGGGTAAAGGAAAGAACTCAAGCAGTTATGAATGTATCATTATATGTTTCTAATAATCTCTTATTTGATGAACAATTAAAAAATGTTGTAAATACAAAATATCAATCTAGGTATGATGTTGTTGAATCATATCGAGATTTCAATAGTTTCAAAGAATACCGAAAGTTATATAAAGAAGAGGTTTCAAATATCAGATTTTATATGAAAAATGAAACATTACTGAATAGTTGGGAAATAATACCGATAGATGAAATGATAACAACCTCTAAATGGTATAAAAAAGCCGTATCAGATAAAGGCTTAGTTAGATGGGTCTACATGGAGGATGAAACAAATAGACACCACAAATATTTAAGTTTAGTAAGGACAATAAACTTTTTGGATTTGGATACAAGCGGTGTATTAATTATTAATGTTAATACTGACACATTAAACCTGATTTTATCACAGGAATCTCAACCAATTATGATCGTGGATGACTTAGATCATATTATTAGTACAAATCAGCCTGAGTTTAAATGGAAAAAACTGTCTGACATAGTTAGCTCCAAATCGCTTAGGGAGAGTAAGGACGGTATGTTTGAAGGTGATGTTAAAGGAGAGCCAACTCAAATCTTTGTTGAGAAAATTTCAGTGGAAAATAGTTTGAATGATATAAGGATTGTTTCATTTATTTCTGATGAGAGTATTGTAGGAAATGCCAATAAGGTAAGGGATACGGGATTTTTGGTTGTTGGAGTTAGCATGTGCTTTGCTTTATTGTTAATTTATTATATTTCAAAATTACTTTCAAATAGGCTCATTATACTTAGTGAGCAGATTAAGCAAGTCGGAAACAGAAACTTTAATATAAGGATACCAATTGACGGTAAAGATGAGATTGGACACTTATCAAAACAATTGGAATTCATGGTGAATAATACAAAGAATCTTTTAAATGAAGTGTATGAGACTAATAGACAGAAAACGTTACTGGAAAGAAAGCAAAATGAAATAAAGTTCAAAATGATGGCAAGTCAGATAAATCCACATTTTTTATTTAATGCACTTGAGTCGATCAGGATGAAGGCATACGCAAAAGGAGAAAAAGAAATATCTCAGGTAGTAAAAATGCTTGGGAAATTAATGAGGAATAGTATTGAGGTTGGAACTGGTAAAGTGACTCTTGAAAATGAATTGAAAATCGTTCAGGCCTATTTACAAATACAAAAGTTTCGGTATGGTAACCGCTTAACTTATGAATTAAAGGTTGATCCATCTTTTATACATGTACCTATTCCCCCTCTAATCATACAGCCGATTGTAGAAAATGCTGTTATTCATGGGTTAGAGAATAGTAGGAAAGGCGGGCATGTTTGTGTTGAAACCAACGCCGTTGCAGAGGGATTACTTGTTCATATCATTGATAATGGAGTTGGTATGAATGAAAAGAAACAAGAGGCTATTTCAATGATGTTAAATGAGCAAAGTCACCACAATGAGGAGCGTATAGGATTAAAAAATGTTCATCAGAGATTACTACTTACATTCGGTGAGAAATCAGGATTATCAATAGATAGTAAGGTAAACAAAGGGACGAAGGTCACTATTTTTATACCTATTAAGGAGGGGTGGAAGGATGCTTAAGGTAATGATTGTTGATGACGAACCTTCAACACGGGAAGGGTTAGAAATGTTTATCCCCTGGGAGGACCTTGGATTTGAAATTGTTGGTACAGCGGAAGATGGTTTTGATGCAATTGAAAAATATAAAGAGTTAAAACCAAATCTAATGATGGTTGATATGAAAATGCCTGAAATGAGTGGGATCGAGTTAATACAAAAAATTCGAGAAGTGGATTCCTCAATTCAATTTATCGTTTTGAGTGGTTTTGCCGAATTTGAGTATGCAAGAAATGCAATGAAGTATAATGTGAAAGATTATTTGGTGAAACCGGTTGATGAAGATGAACTCATTCCTATATTAACTGAATTAGCGCAAGGATTTAAAAAAGAAGAAGAATTTAGTATGGTAAAAAAGAAAATGGACGAAGAAAACAAGGAAAGAGTCATCCAAGCTGCTGTAACTGGAGAGTGTTTGGATGAATTAAAAGAACTATTTGATCATTTAAAATGGAATAGAT
This sequence comes from Bacillus sp. J37, assembly GCF_000518865.1. Taxonomy (GTDB): domain Bacteria; phylum Bacillota; class Bacilli; order Bacillales; family Bacillaceae; genus Metabacillus. Next base: position 5,146 of record NZ_JAEK01000066.1, read on the forward strand.
TTCGAATTTTGCTTATAGAAGTGAAGAAAAATGAATACTCTTTGGGTGATATTAAAAAGCAATTAAAGCAGGTTTATGAATTAGATAAAAAGGGACTCATTTTTACCACTGGATCCTATATTGGAATTCTCTTAAATGCAGATCAAGAAGTAAATAATAATATCGCTCACATATACAAGGCAATACATCAAAACATCCAAGCTAAATTTGTGGCGTCCATCTCGCAAACTTTCAAGGAAATTGAAGATTTGAGTACTCAATTCAATATTGCTTCGGATTTAATAAAAGATCAATTTTTCTACGATGAGGGAATCATATTACACTCTGATTCTAAGCCTGTTATTACAGTTGAAGAAGGTGTTTCCAAAGAAATTTCGTCATTCCAATTATCAGAAGTTGTAGAACAGTTAGTCTTCGCTTTGGAAATAGGAGATAAAAAGGTAATTGAAAGAATTTGTATGAACGCAGGAAAGTATATGATTTTTAATGAGTTATCTGAACAGACTATCAAAGAAAAATATATAGAAATTGTTACATCATTATTAAAGAAACTTATGTATGAGAACAAGAATATTCATGAAACGGTGTCCAATATCCTCTCAAGAGTATACGAAATTGAAACACAGTCAAAACTTACGGAACTACTTACTTACGTAACAACTTTATTAGAAGAGATGTTAGATAGTATTGATTCAAGTGACTCAGATATATTAGTGAAAAAAATGATTAAATTAATTGAACAAAACTATTATAAAAATATTAAGCTTGAAACATTAGCAAAGGTCCTTAATTATAATAGGTTCTACTTAGGGAAACTCTTTAAAGATTATACGGGGGAATATTTTAACACTTACCTTGATAAGATTAGAATCGAAAACGGGAAAAAACTTTTGTTACAAGGACTCAAAGTATATGAAGTAGCAGAACAAGTTGGTTTTTCTAATGTGGATTATTTTCATAGTAAATTCAAAAAATATGTAGGGGAATCTCCCTCGTCTTATAAAAAAAATCATGGTTTATCGTAATCCGAGACCTCCTGTCATTTACCCAGGAGGTATTATTTTGTTCTATCAGACAGTATATAAATTTTTATGGATGATAGTATAAGAAAAACTAAGGCTTTCGCCATTAGGACTTGGCGAAAGCCTTAGTTTTTCTAATATTTTTATATGAAATCCCCTTTGATTATTAAGGTACCTGTAACTTAATTATTAATATAAAATTAAGTTACAAATGAGGAGGGGGAACATGGCAGATACAAGTAGGAAAGCGATTACAGAAATGGTGATCGTAAAAGAAAAAGAAAAAAGACACAGTTTTTGGAAAGTGTTTAAAAGTCAAAAAACACTTTATATGATGTCACTTCCTTTTGTTGTGTGGGTGTTTATTTTCAATTATCTACCGGTATGGGGTTGGACGATGGCATTTCAAAATTTTAGGCCTGGAAGGTCATTTTTTGAACAAGAGTGGGTAGGACTAGAACACTTTGTTACCTTGTTTACTGATGAACGTTTTTTTATGGTATTAAGAAACACACTGGCTATGAGTTTAATGGGACTAGTAGTAGGTTTTACTGTGCCGATATTGTTTGCGGTGTTAATAAATGAAGTTCGCCATTCGTTTTTTAAGAGAACTGTTCAAACAGTAACATATTTACCACATTTTGTATCATGGGTAGTCGTAGCAGGGATTGTTACAAAGATGTTGTCCATTGATGGGGGAATTGTAAATGATTTATTACTCAGATTTGGGGTAATCGATAAGCCATTCCAATTTATGGCTCAGGAAACATGGTTTTGGGGAATTGTTACAGTTTCAGACTTATGGAAAGAAATGGGTTGGAATGCCATCATCTTTTTAGCCGCAATTGCTGGTCTTGATCCACAACTCTATGAAGCAGCAAAGGTTGATGGAGCAGGGAGATTAAGAAGGATTTGGCATGTTACATTACCTGGAATTAGACCAACAATCTTAGTAGTTCTTATTTTGAATATTGGTCACTTGGTTAGTATTGGTTTTGAGAAGCAGATGTTATTAGGGAATTCCCTTGTGCTGGATTATTCTGAAGTCTTAGATTTGTATGCGCTTAATTACGGGATTGGTTTAGGACAGTTTTCTTATGGGACAGCAATAGGAATATTCAATTCTGTTGTAAGTATTTTCCTGTTATTCCTAGCGAACGGAATCTTTAAACGCTTTTCAAATCAAAGTGTTATGTAAGGAGGTAGTTGTATGGTCACGAAAGGTAAGTTGATGGATTCAACGATGAAAGAGCGTGTCTTTGATATAATCAACTATATATTTCTTCTAATTGTTATGATTGTTACACTTTATCCGTTTTTAAATGTACTAGCAATTTCTCTAAATGAATCAACTGACACGGTAAGAGGTGGCATCTATGCTTGGCCGCGAGAATTCACCCTCAATAATTATTTAGAAATCATGAAGTACGATCATTTAGTTACAGGGTTTTTTAACTCTGTCTTAAGAACAGTAATTGGTACAATTTTAGGAGTATTTGCACAAGCTATGGTGGCTTTTACGCTAAGTCGTGCAGATTTCCAGGGTAGAAAATTTGTCTCAACATTCCTTGTTTTAACGATGTATTTTTCTGGTGGACTCATTCCTGGATACATGCTAATAAGGGATTTAGGGCTCATGAATTCGTTTTGGGTTTATATTTTGCCAGGCCTAGTAAGTGCGTTTAACATTATTATTATTCGTTCGTTCATGGATGGAATACCATTTTCATTACAAGAATCAGCGAAGATGGATGGCGCAAATGACTTTACCATCTTTTACCGAATTATCCTGCCGCTATGTAAACCTGTTTTAGCAACGATCGCATTGTTTGTGGCAGTAGGACAATGGAACAGTTGGTTTGATACGTATTTATTTAATAGTATGAATGAAAATTTAACAACATTGCAGTATGAACTTATGAAAATTCTGGATAATACCTCAATGGGTGGTAATGTGGATGCGAACCAGATGAGGCCAAATGAACAACAACAGAATCAGGTTTCTCCTGAATCTATTAAAATGGCTATCACCATGGTAACCGTTATTCCAATCATGCTGGTTTATCCATTTGTTCAAAGGTATTTTATCCAAGGAATGACTTTAGGTGCAGTAAAACAATAAAAGTTAATGCTGGTGTTAACAGATTAGATTCTGTTTATACAATAAAGTAGACAAAAGGGGAGAATTTAGAATGAGGTCATGCTATAAATTTTTTAGTCTCGTTTTATTGACCGCACTTTTATCAATCATGGCAGCTTGTCAGAATTCAAAGGAAGAGGTTACGACCAATTCAGAGGGAAATGGTCCGATTACATTGACGGTTTTTGATTCTGATACAAATCCTGATTGGGAAAAAATGGAGAGTCCGGTCGGGCAAAAAATAAAAGAGGACACTGGGGTTACCTTAGATCCTGAGTTCGATATTGAAGGGGGACAAACAAAAATCCCTTTAATGGTAGCTAGTGGTGAATATCCAGATATGATACTCCCGAAGAATGAAGCAAGCACTCTTGTAGATGCTAGTGCGTTGATTGACCTTGCTCCACTTATTGAAGAGCATGCACCGAACATCAAAAAAATGCTGGGTGATGATATAAACCGATTAAAATGGAGTAAAGATGATCCTTCTATTTATATCCTTAGCAATAACACAGTAGGTGAGGATCGTGCGAATCCTAATTTTGGTGCACTAGTGCAACATGATGTTGTTAGAGAGTTGGGTTATCCGGAAATGAAAACTCTCGAAGACCTTGAGAATGCAATTAGAGAATATAAAAAATTACACCCTGAAATTAATGGACAACCGACTTTAGGTTTAACGTTACAGACTGATGGATGGCGTTTACAATCAGCAACACTAAATAGCGGATTTATGATGACGGGCGGGGCTGATGATGGTGAATATTTTGTGGATCCTGAGACCTTTGAAGCTACATTACATTATCGTCGTCCTGCAGAGAAAGAAGTTTTCCGTTGGTATAATAAAATGAATGACGAAGGGCTATTAGATCCTGATTCTTTTGTTCAAAAACATGACCAATGGCTTTCAAAGTTATCGACAGGTCGTGCATTAGCTACTATAGCTCCTGATTGGATGATATATGAAGCTCAGTCAGCATTACGTGAAGCTGGGATGGAAGAAAGAATGTATGGGATGTATCCTATTACATTAAGTGAAGAGTATAATCATAATGCATTTCGAGATAATGGATTTCAAGTTGGTTGGGGTATTGGGATTACAAAAGATTGTAAAGATCCTGTTCGTGCTATAAAATTTCTTGATTACTTAGTTAAAGAAGAGACTCAAGTTATGCTTAATTGGGGTATTGAAGGTGAGCATTATGAAGTTGTGGATGGGAAACGAGTTATACCGGAAGATGTTTTAGAAAGACGTAACAATGATAAAAATTTCTTAAAAGAAACAGGAATTGGATACAACTTCTCGAGATTTGCTCCACGGTATGGTGACGGTGCATTAGATTCAACAGGTCAAACATACACAATAAATACTCGTGAGCAACAAATAGCGAACCAGACAGAAATAGAAAAAGAAGTTTTAAAGAACTACGGTGTAGAATTGTGGAAAGATTTATATCCTTCGAAAGATGAAATTCCTGTAAGCCCTTGGGGAGCGGCATATAATTTACCAATTCCTGCAGGTTCTAAACTTGAAGTTAATAATCAAAGAATGCTGGATATTACATTTAAACGTGTACCAGAAGCCATTCTTTCAGAACCAAAAAAGTTTGACGAAATATGGGATCAATATATGAAGGATTTAGATAAATTGGGTGTTGAGGAATCTGAAGAGGAATTTACACAGATTGTAAAAGATACAGTAGAGTTATGGAATAATTAGTAAGATCTTTTTGAAAAGTATAGAGGGTCCTAAAATCAGGACCTTCATCTTACTATCTTATACTTAGTCAACTAAATAGCAATTAAAAGTAAGCGCTTCCTTTTACCGAATAATTTAAATGTAATCTTATAGCATCAATAAGTTTTTAGGATATTTGCAATGACTCATTCAAAAATTCATTGCACAAGTGAAGAACAAATGAATTGGGTTGAGAGGAAACTGAAGGAGGAAGAAGGATGAGGAAAAAGAAAAACATGATTTCAATCACTAAGAATACTATGGTTGCTGCTAGTATATTCGCATTAAGTATTTCCATAATTCCTACTAAAGGAAATGTAACAAAGGCAGAATCTGAAGTAAGAATTTTTGAAGCAGAAGATGCTACTTTAAATGGGCTGACTGTTAAGAATTCTGTAGCGGGGTTCTCAGGTACTGGATATGTTGGTGATTTTGAAAATAGTTCTCAAAGTGTTACTTTTCATGTGGATGCACCTGAAACCGGCTTATACAATCTGAATATTGGATATGGAGCAATTTATGGAGAGGGAAAAGTTGCTAATGTTGTAGTCAATGGTGAGGTGTTAAGCTCTTTTACCATGGGAAGTGGGTTTGGTAAAGAATCAGCCGGAAACATACTACTTAACGCTGGAACCAATACAATTTCGATAACACCAAATTGGACATATTTTGCCATTGATTATATAGAAGTTAAGCCTGCACCTGAACCGGAAAAACATGAAGTAGAAAAGAAATTAATTAATCCAAATGCAACAAATGAGGCAAAAGCTGTAATAAGCTATCTTGTTGATAACTTTGGTGAAAAGGTCCTTTCTGGACAACATGATTTTCCAAGTACAAGACCTGGAGATTTAGAATATATCTATGAAACTACTGGTAAATACCCGGCTGTTTTAGGTTTAGACTTTATAGATAACAGTCCTTCAAGAGTTGAGCACGGAGCCTCAGCTGATGAAACACCAGTAGCTATTGACTGGTGGAATAAAGGTGGAATTGTTTCCTTCTCCTGGCATTGGAATGCTCCAAAAGATTTGATAGATGAACCAGGAAAAGAGTGGTGGAGTGGTTTTTATACGGACGCAACAACCTTTGACATAAAATACGCATTGAATTATCCGGAGTCTGAGGACTATAAGCTTCTTATTCGTGATATCGATGTTATAGCTGGTGAATTAAAGAAATTACAGGAAGCGGATGTACCTGTCTTATGGCGCCCCCTGCATGAGGCAGAAGGTGGGTGGTTCTGGTGGGGAGCAAAAGGTCCTGAGCCTACAAAGGAATTATGGAGATTAATGTATGATCGAATGACGAATTACCATAACCTAAATAACTTAATATGGGTGTGGAATTCTATTGAGAAAGATTGGTATCCAGGAGATGAGTATGTCGATATCGTAAGCTTTGATTCATATCCGGGTGGAAATAACTATAGTCCTATGAGCAGTCAGTACGAGGCATTAAAAGAGTTAACTAATAACAAAAAAATCATTTCTATAGCAGAAAATGGTCCTATACCAGATCCTGATTTATTGCCAATATACCATGCTAATTACAGTTGGTTTTCTACATGGAATGGAGATGTACTGAAGGATCAAAATAGCCAAGAACACCTAAAGAAGGTATACAATCACGACTATGTTATTACATTGGATGAAATGCCTAATCTTAAAACATATAACGAAGATGTATTGTTACGGAAGTTATCTACTATAATTGACAAATATGAGAAAGACGGTGAATTAACTGGTGCACTAAAAAAACAATTAAATAACAGATACAAACAAATACAAGATCAATTCAATAAAAAGCATTATAAACAAGCTGTGCAACATGTGGATAAATTCAAACAAAGTCTTGATAACAAAGGGTTACAAAATAATGTATCAGAAAATGCAAAGATTGAACTAAATAAGACTTTGGATGAACTAAGGATTACACTTATTAACAGATAGAATAATAAAATAAAAAGAGTAGCTCTGTTTTATCGAGTATATAAAAAGGCCCATTGTTTATACAATGGGTTTTTACTTGAGTAAACAACGATAAAATTGATGAAGCATTATAATAATGTTAATAAAGAACAATAACAAAAAAAGTACGTGTTTATCGACACGTACTTTTTTTACCGTTTTTACCTATCCTATTGACCAGTGAATTCCTTAATCACAAACAATTTAGAATAGTAATCATGCGGATGTTCCCGTGACCAGTACTCTGAAGCGCGATCTGTATAATTCTCCGCTAAAATAATACCGATGTTCATTAATTCATCACCATAATGTGTGGTAGTACTGTTGTTAATCGTATATAACTTCTCAGGGTCCAAACCTTTTATTTTTATTCGGCTATAAGAGTCGTTAGGTTTAGCAAGGACTTTATAGTAACCGACAATGGCCTCTTTTTGATCTTGTGACACAACCATCCATGTTGTTTCATTAGAAGTAAATGGATTTGAGATTCTGTAAAAAGTTCCATTGTGAATCATGTCTCTATATTCTTTGAAGAATGATACCTGTTCTTTTACTTTTTCTTTTTCATCTTCTGTTAATTTCGTCACATCCAGTTCATATCCGAAGGTACCGAAATACGCTACATTTGCTCGGGTGTCAATTGGTGTCATACGGCCAACTTGATGATTTGGGACGGCAGAAACATGGCTTCCGATTGAACTGAGTGGATACACCATAGATGTGCCATATTGGATTTTGAGTCGTTCCACTGCATCTGTGTCATCGCTTGTCCAGGTTTGAGGTGCGTAGAAAAGCATTCCCGGATCAAAACGGGCACCACCACCTGCACAGGATTCAAACAGAATATGAGGATATTTGTTTATTAATCTATCATATAAGTCGTAGACTCCTAAGATGTAGCGATGAAAAACTTCACCTTGTTGATCTTTTTCTAAAACATGTGAATAAGCCTCGGTAATATATCGATTCATATCCCATTTTATATAGGAGATCTTTGATTTACTAATGATGTTATCCATAAGTGAAAAGATGTGATCGACAACTTCCTTTCGGGAAAAATCAAGGACAAATTGATTTCTGCCATGTGATGCACGACGGTTAGGCGTTGCAAGAATCCAGTCAGGATGTTCTTCAAATAATTTTGTTCCCTTACTGACCATTTCCGGTTCAAACCAAAGGCCGAATTTCATCCCTAATTCTTCTACCTTTTGAGATAAGCCGTTAATGCCGTTTGGCAGTTTTTCTTCGTACTCAAACCAATCACCTAATGAGCTAGAGTCATCATCACGTTTGCCGAACCAACCATCATCCAGTACAAATAACTCAATTCCTAGTTCTTTTGATGATTCTACGATAGATAAAATCTTGTCTTCATTAAAATCAAAATAGGTAGCTTCCCAGTTGTTTATTAAAATTGGACGAGTTCTATCTCTCCAATAACCGCGTGCCAACCTGCTGCGATAAAGGTGGTGGAATGTTTGGCTCATCTCATTTAATCCGTTATTTGAATAAACCATCACACATTCAGGTGTTTGAAATGATTCATTAGGACTTAATTTCCACTTAAACTGGAAAGGGTTAATGCCCATCATAACACGTGTGACATTGTAGCTATCTACCTCAACCTGCCCAAGAAAGTTTCCGCTGTAAACCAAGCTGAAACCAAAAGCTTCGCCTGAGTGTTCAGTTGTATCGAATCTTTTTAAAGCAAGAAACGGGTTGTGGACATGACTGCTGGCTCCTCTGGCGCTGGAAATAGATTGAATCCCTTTTGACAATTTTCTTGTCTCCATATGTGTTTCTCTTGCCCATGCTCCATATAAGTGAATCATTTCAAATTCATCGTCTGGAAAATCTACGCTGGCACTCATTGCTTGATCAAGGAAAATGGGGGCATCGCCTTCATTTAAAAACGTTGCATTTCTCGTGACAACATTTCGGTCAGCATATATTGTGTAGCTCAAAATAAGTTTTGTTTTGAGCACAGCATCATATAACGTAATTTCAAGTGTTTCTGCTTCATTATGATCTTCTACATAAGTGGCTGGTAAGCCTTCTAAAGCAGGTTTGCCTTTTATGACTTGAAAGCTTTCATACTGAAAGTCTGTAATATGGGCATTTTCCTGATCTGTAATAGAATGTGCCGGATAACGAAAATCAGTAGTTCCATAGCTTGGATATTCTTGTTTGATATGTTCCAAAGACGATGTGTGGTCACCTTCGAACAAGTTGCTTGACGGTCTTACTTCACGTTCAATTAGATGGTGAAAGCTTTCCCGATGTTTCACTCGATTTCCGAAGTATATATGTTCCAGTTGATGGCTTTTTTCTAAAACTCTAAAAATATAGCTTACATTTTCGTTAAATAAGTGAAATTCTTTTAATTCGTTATTTACTTTAATTGGCACAGTATAACACCTCATCTGTTTTGTTAGTATATGACTACTTTTTACAAACGATTAACTTATATATTAAGTTATCGAATAGTTAATTTTATGTTATCATTATAACATGTTGTCTATAAAATGTAATAAGTTTTTGCAATTTTTCTGCAATATATATTTGAGGGAGTATTGGAGAATAAGAAGTTCATCACAGTCATATTATGCTTGACATTCTTTGTATTAAGAAATGAATAATTCCATAAATGTATTTGACGAGAAGGGGGTTTTGATATAGCATTAATTATATAGTTTACGATAACTTAACAATAAAGTTAAATGCTACGGAGAGATAATTAGGAGGAGGTAGTGTTTTAACAATAAGAGTACTCCTATTGAATAATTAAGCTTATTTTAAGTGTTTACTAGAACATATTATAAAGAGTGAGGGGAAAGGGAAAATGAGAAAAATCAACTTAAATGGTACTTGGCAAATGAAGAGTGTGGGTAGCTCAGAAAATCTTAAGGTGCTAGTTCCTGGTACTGTCATGAATGACCTTTTATGTCATGGAAGAATTGACGATCCTTTTTATCGAGATAATGAGCGTTTTGCATATGATATTGCTTCAAAGGACTATGTATATATTCGGGATTTTATAGTTGAAGAAGAACTAATACAATGTGAAAATATTATTTTACGTTTTGAAGGATTGGATACGCTTGCAGAAATAAAAATCAATGAAAATAGTGTAGCAAAGACACATAATATGCACCGGATATATGAATTTGATGTTAAACCATTTTTGGTACCTGGACTAAATAAATTACAGGTTACTCTTTTCTCACCTATACAATATATCTCAAAGAAACAAACTGAAGAGAAATTATGGGGAGTTGGAGATGCGATAGAAGGATATCCTCATCTTAGAAAAGGACATAGTATGTTTGGGTGGGACTGGGGTCCACAAATACCGGACTTAGGAATTTGGAGGGATGTTTCCCTTCTTGCTTGGAACACGGGTCGGATTGAGGATGTGTATATAACCCAAGACCATCGAGACAACGAGGTAGGGGTTAATGTACGAGTGAAAATAGAAACACGTCCTAATCATGCGGTAAACCTTAAAGTGAAAATAACGAGTCCCTCTGGAATAGAAGACTCTTTTCATATCGATGATGCTTTAAGTGAAGAAACGGTAAGCTTTAATGTTGTTAATCCGCAGTTATGGTGGCCGAACAATTATGGTGAACAACCTTTATATAAGGTAGAGGTTATTTCGTCAGATCAATCCAATGTATTGGATGAAAAAGTATTAAATATTGGACTACGGACAATAAAAGTAAAACACGAACCAGATCGGTGGGGAAAATCATTTGAGTTTGAAGTGAATGGCTTATCCATTTTTGCAATGGGAGCAAATTATATCCCAGAGGACAGTATAATTGCTCGCTATTCAAAAGAACGTACAGAACAACTTTTAAATGATTGTGTCGAAGCAAACTTTAATATGGTCCGTGTTTGGGGAGGCGGAATATATCCGGAGGACTACTTCTTCGATTTATGTGATCAAAAAGGAATCATTGTTTGGCAGGACTTTATGTTCGCTTGTAGTATGTACGGTTTAAATGACGACTTTAGGAAGAATGTTGAACAAGAAGTGATTGATAATGTGAAACGGATTAGACATCATGCTAGTCTAGGGATTTGGTGTGGAAATAATGAAGTTGAAGAAGCATGGGTATATTGGGGAATTCCTGGTGAGGGATATAAGTATAAAGCTGATTATATTAAATTATTTGAATTTATTATTCCAGAACTTATCAAAGAACTGGATCCACATACGTTTTATTGGTCTTCATCTCCATCATCAGGTGGGGGATTTAATGAACCGAGAAACCCTAATGAAGGAGACATGCATTATTGGGAAGTGTGGCATGGTTTAAAGCCGTTTTCTGAGTATGAAAAATATCATTTCCGTTTTTGTTCTGAATTCGGTTTTCAATCATTTCCTTCTATGAAGACAATTAACACCTTTACAGAGCCAGAAGATCGTAATATTTTTTCATATGTAATGGAGAAACACCAAAAAAATGGAGCAGCAAACGGGAAAATATTATTCTATCTTTCTGAGAATTTCCTTTACCCAAAGGATTTTGATTCTTTAGTATATGCATCACAACTGCTTCAAGCAGAAGCAATAAAATATGGTGTAGAGCATTGGAGAAGAAATCGCGGACGCTGTATGGGGTCTCTTTATTGGCAATTAAATGATTGTTGGCCGGTTGCATCTTGGTCTAGTTTAGATTATTTCGGAAGATGGAAGGCACTTCATTATTTTGCAAAGAAATTTTATGCTCCAGTATTAATGTCATTAAGAGAAGAAGGTTCAGACGTTGAGATCCATGTAACAAATGATTCGTTATCTACGATAGAGGCACGTATTGAATGGAAATTACGAAAAAACAATTCTGAAATTCTTGCTCAAGGTAACGTACAAACTGAAGTTAACAAACTAACTGCAAAGCAATGTGAGAGGTTATCATTAGATAAATATATAACAGAAGAAAATAAGAGAAATTTATATCTTGAGTGCACATTATATGTGAATGGGGAACAAACATCGGTTTCAACTTTAATGTTCACAAAACCAAAGCACTTCAACTTCATAGATCCTGAGCTAACATTCAATGTTATTGACAAGATAGATACGTTTGAAATTACCATTTCTTCTCAAGCTTTTGCTAAATATATCGAGATAGACTTAAAGGCTGCGGATTGTAAGTTTAGTGATAATTATTTTGATTTATCTAGAGGAGAGGTTAGGACCGTAAAGGTTAAAAAAGAGAGTTTAAGTGAAAGTTTGAGTCTGGAATCATTTAAAGATCAGCTACAACTGCGTAGTGTATATGACATTGTATAAATAGAATGAACTAAATGATCTTTACGAACGCAATCTTTCATGTTGACCAATAGTCTTACAAAAAAATTATGTGTGTATATCCTAATATCCGCTTTCAATGCGCTTTTTGATAGCGGATATTAGTTAAATAGGATAAAGGAGATTGTTTTTTGTTTATTGCAAAATAGAAGTGCAGACCTTTGCAACAGAAAAATGCAGAGTCCTGCACTTATTTTAATAAGGGCATAAAAAAAGACTTGCCAGTCACCCCAAGTCCCTCTAATGTAATGGTGTCGAATCAATACATGGAGGTTACGGAAGGATGCTAGCAATGTCTGATATTAATTGTATCAAAAATTTAAGAAACAACAAAGGACTATCAATCTCCCAAATACAGAAAATAGTGGGAGTTAACTGGCGTACTGCAAAGAAATACGCTGATGATGACCAGATTCCTAAAGAAACCCTCAAAGCTAGAAAAGGAATGAT
>NZ_JAEK01000067.1 GCF_000518865.1 Bacillus sp. J37
TCTTTCCCAATAATATTAAGATCAAAACCGTGATCCATAAAGATTCGGGCTGGACTTTCCCCTTTAATATTCTCTAATACAGCTTTCACTTTAAAGTCTGGGTGGTAGGTAATAACCTTTTCAGTCACACTAAGTACGTTAGGGTTCTTTTCTAACTCTTTCATTTCGCTTTTTGAAAATAACTTTTTCTTCATTAAAATCCTCCGTCCACAATAGGTTCTTTTATTATAAACGGGTTTTAAATCTAAAGACATAGAAAAACCCGAATAACGTCCCTTTTTTAAAGGTGTCCATTATTCGGGTTATAGTTCACTGTCCCCGTGTCCCATTGCAGAGTGTTAAAAACTAATATTTAGATAGTAAAAGGACCCTCTCTTACTATTAAAGAAGGTCCCTTTTACTATCTAATCTACTAAAGCCATGAACACCACAGATTGTGATGGGATCAATTTATTTTGCAGACGTGTTCTGTTTGTTATTTTATGGTAACTGGAAAACTATTCCTAACCAGTCTGTAACTTTATTTTATCAATAATTGCTGAAAAATAATTCCTCACAGATCCCTTTTTGTTTCTAGGTCCATTAGAGGTTTTATCTATAGTTTGACCATCGTCAAACAGTTCTAAAACTTCAGTTCCAAGTCTGCTATCTCTTGAGACATCCATTAGTTCGGGGGAGTAAATTTGTTTTCCATCCATAATACTGCGGATCGAGCAGATTAACTTCTTGCTTGGATTATCCTTTAATAAATAACCATTTACACCAGCTTTTAGTGCACGGTCTATATAACCATTCCTAGCAAATGTAGTTAAAATGATTACCTTGCATCCCGCTGGCATTAATGCTTCAGCTGCCTCAAGTCCGCTCATTTTAGGCATCTCTATATCCATGATACAAACATCAGGCTGCAATCGGTAAACAAGAGTAACAGCCTCTTCCCCATTCCTAGCCCTACCAACCACTTCCATATCCTCTTCCAAATTAAGAAGGGAACCTATTACCCCTAACAGCATCTCCTGATCCTCAGCAATGACAATTCGAATCATTTTAGTTCTCTCCTTCTGAAAGCTACTATTAAGCAGAAACTCCCCATTAATAATGGGGAGCTCTATTTAGTATAGTTACAATTCAGGTTTTATTTGAACAGGAACTCTTTTTTTAACTAACGCTTTAACGTCTTTAAAGCTTACGAAATTCTTAGTTTTTTCATCCCATAAACGGAAACGGAGCGACTTTAAACTTGTAGCAAGTGTAATGGTTGGTACGTTTTGTAAGGGAGTTGTATTATTATGTGCTTCTTCTAATTTATAGTTTGGGACTCTAGGGCTTAAATGATGAACATGGTGATAACCAATATTTCCAGTCAAGAATTGAATAAATTTTGGAAGCTTATAGAAGGAACTTCCCTCCACAGCTGCCTTTACATATTCCCATTCACTATTTTCCTCAAAATAAGAATCTTCAAAAGTGTGCTGAACGTAAAACAGCCAAATGCCTAGTGACCCTGATAGCAAGAAAATAGATCCTTGAACTAAAATCACCGACTTCCATCCAACTGTCAAGCAGAGTATTCCAATTAATGCAATGAATAAAATGTTCGTCAAATAAGTATTCAAGCGTTCCTTCCTTCTGGCCCCTTTGCGATTAAATCTATTTTTTAGAAGGAAAACATAGATTGGCCCCAACCCAAACATAACGAGAGGATTACGATAAAAACGATATGTTAAACGAAGTCTAAGCGGTGCTGCCAAATACTCATCCACTGTAAGTGTCCAAATATCTCCTGTACCACGCTTATCCAGATTACCACTTGTAGCGTGATGAATAGAATGCTCATGCCCCCATTGATCAAACGGGAATAAAGTTAATACACCCATAGCTGTTCCAACTATTCGATTGACGCGACGACTTTTAAAAAAGGAATGATGGGTGCAATCATGAAAAATAATAAAGACTCTTACCAAAAAACCAGCTGCTAACACTATTGGCACTAATGCTAACCAATAAGAAACGGACAGACATATATAGGCAAGATACCATAATGTAATAAATGGAACGATTGTATTAATGATCTGCCATATACTTTTCATTGTTGTTGTTTTTTCAAATGGAGCAACTTGTTTTCTTAAAGTTTTCGTATTTTGTAAGTTCATTTTATTTGAAATTTCCTTCCTTGTTATGTGTGCTAAAGTGAATGATACACGAAAAATAATGGACTTGTAAGTAGCATGTATCATGTACATGGTATGATACTTGTCATATACCATTAAGCTAAAAGGGAAAATATATTCATTATCCGTATAAAATTCAAAATAAATGATGATTTGTTTGATGTTTCAAGTATAATGAACGATATTCAGATTTTGCATATGATGATTTTTTTAAGAGAATCCTATACGTAAATCGGATAATACTAAAAAAGAGGTTAATTTATGAGTAAAAAAAGTTTTGAGGATTATCAGTTAAGCAATGATATAAAAAGAGCACTTGCAGTGTTAAAATATGAAACCCCCACTGAGGTTCAAAATGAAGTAATACCATTAGCATTGGAAAATCAAGATCTTGTTGTTAAATCTCAAACAGGTAGTGGGAAGACCGCATCCTTTGGTATACCTATCTGCGAAATGGTTAAATGGGAAGAAAAAAAGCCACAGGCATTAATTCTCACACCTACAAGGGAGCTTGCTGTTCAAGTTCGAGAGGATATAACGAATATTGGCAGGTTAAAGCGGATTAAAGCTATGGCCATTTATGGAAAAGAGCCTTTTACGAAACAAAAAGAAGAACTGAAACAAAAAAATCATGTCGTCGTCGGTACACCCGGACGTGTCCTTGATCATATCGAACGAGGGACCCTTGTTTTAGACCAAGTTAAGTATCTTATCATTGATGAAGCTGATGAAATGCTTAATATGGGATTTATTGACGATGTGGAAACAATAATAAAGGAGCTACCTTTAGACAGAGTAACGATGGTTTTTTCTGCAACATTGCCTGAAGATGTAGAAAATCTCTGCCACGAATATATGAAAAATCCTATTAATATCGAAATTGCAGCAACTGCGATAACCACAGATATTGAACACCAATTAATTGAAGTTAATGAGGGAGATAAGATTTCACTTCTTAAAAGCGTTACAATCGTTGAAAACCCTGAGAGCTGTATCATTTTCTGCAGAACTAAAGAAAACGTAGATACAGTGTATACCGAATTGGAAAGATCCCAATATTCTTGTGAAAAAATCCATGGAGGTTTAGAGCAAGAGGAACGGTTTGCTGTGATGGATGGTTTCAAAATGGGAAATTTCCGTTATCTTGTCGCAACCGATGTTGCCGCAAGGGGAATTGATATTGATAATGTAACACTTGTTATCAATTATGACACTCCAATGGAAAAAGAGAGCTATGTCCACCGAACAGGAAGAACGGGTCGTGCCGGTAATAAAGGAAAAGCCATTACATTTGCGACACCTTATGAAGAGAAATTTATAAAAGCAATAGAAAAGTACATTGGCTTTGAAATACTTGTAAGGGAAGCTCCTACAAATCAGGAAGTTGCTAAAGGAATATCCGCTTTCGAAGAAAAAATGAGTGGACGTAGGATTGTGAAGAACAATAAAACTGCTCGAATTAACCAAGATATTATTAAACTTCATTTCAGTGGTGGAAAAAAGAAGAAGATCCGAGCTGTAGATTTTGTCGGAACTATAGCGAAAATTCCTGGAGTAACAGCAGATGATATTGGTATTATTACTATCCATGATAATATGTCATACGTTGATATTCTTAATGGAAAAGGCTCACTTGTTTTACAAGCAATGGAAAATGCAACAATCAAAGGTAAGAAACTGAAAGTGAGCAAAGCAATTAAATAATTAATCAATGTTGCTGAAGAAAATACCCAACTAAATAAAATAAGGGAAGTGATGAAATATTTAAATCACTTCCCTATTTTTTATTTAGCTGTACATAACATTTTAATACATCCTTTGCTTCTAAACATTCAGCGCCTTTTCTTCATTCATAAAAGCAATCCCTTTTCGTTATAAGCTAGTAGTTTCCTAAAATCACTTTTCTAAAGATAGAAGCCCCTCTATGGTCGATCGTACTTGAATAGGAAAACAGAGGGACGGTTCTTTTGCTCCATGATTGAAAACAAAAGAACCGTCCCTCCTTCTACGTATTACCTACCAAAAATAGAGGGACAATGTACCTGTCCCCGTGTCCCACATTTAGTAATCCGTCTCCAGTCGTAACTTTACTCGATCTGCGATTAAGTGGTAGTTTGAGTAATGGACAGGGATTGATTGTTCGTTATAGATAATTTTGTCTACTAAAATGATCGGTGTCATTCGATTGACTTCTAGGTGCTTTTGTACCTCTTCTGTTGGATGGACAAATTCAAGATCTTTACACACTTTTTTGAACTTTATTCCATATTCGTCGTTAATAATTTTAAAGGTTGAACATGCTGATGTTATTTTATTCTCTATTGAGGGGTAAAGTGCTGTTGGAAAATAGGCATAATCCAAGCTTAAAATCTGGTCATTTCGATAGACTTTTCTCACCAATTCAATATACTCATCGAATTTATTGTCAAATTTATGATTAATATGGGGAGTACCCTTTATTTTCTCCATTGAAATGATATCTTTCTTAATAAAATCACTCTTTGTCGTCAAGCCTTCGGTGTATCCCTGAAAATGTAAAAGGTGAATTTCTTTACGAACTGTATTCACAAATGTACCTTTTCCCCTAATAATTTGAAGCACACCTTCGTCTACTAATTCTTTGATTGCACGACGAATGGATATTCTGCTGGCTTGAAAAATGTCACATAATTCCGCTTCAGTCGGAATTTGATCACCTTGGTTTAGCTGATTTGATTCAATATATTGTTTAATACCGGTCATAATTTCTTCATATAGATAATTTTGAATTTGATCGCGGTTACTCATTACGTTCGCTCCTATATGTTTAACGTTACCATTCATTATACATTAACTTTGGATAGTCGTTAAACTTTTTGTCTTTCTTTTGGGTAACCGAATCCACCGTATTCTTGGCAGGTTTTTTCAGCAGAGCTTGTTCCTTTCGCAATTGCCACTTCTATGTCATCTCCACTCATATAAGAAGTTAAGAAGCCAGCGATTAAGCTGTCACCTGCACCCATTGTGTCAACCACATTAATTTTCTTTACCTTCTGCTCATAAATCTCCCCATTTTTTATGAAAATCGCCGGCCTTCCTCCTCTCGTCAATCCAATGATTTCAAATTGAAAAGTACTTAAATCTTTAATGAAATGTTCGATCTCTTCCTCTGAAAGCTCTGCAGCTGAGAAAAAAGCATAAGTAATATATTGAGCAATCGATTCAATATAAGGTAGGTCCTTCCTATTTGAAAAGTCATACGATATTTTTGACACTTGTGACAATTTAGGTAGTTCACTTTCCATTGAGGAGTAGCAGCTCACATGACTTAAATCAAAGGTTTTTATATAATCCAGCTCTTCTTGAACGAGCTGAATTTTAAATCGATGCTGTACGGTATTTTTGGGTCCGCCTACAAATACACGGTCATGATCTTCTGTTAATGTCACTTGCGGCTGTCCTGTAATACCTGATACGTCGCGTGAAAATCGATAATCGATGCCTTCTTGGCTTAACACATCCTTAATATGATCAGCAGGCTCATCGTTTCCAAATATTCCAATATATGAAACTTCACTAGCCCCATTACGTTTGGCGTTTACGGCTACATTGACACAATTACCGCCGGGATAGTATTTATTTTGATCCAAGTAGCAGTCAACTACGTTATCACCGATTGTGATTAGTTTCATAAGTCATCATCCTTTCACAGATCCTTCTGCAAGACCTCTAACCAAATATTTTTGTAAGAAGATAAGTAGAACAATCATTGGGACTGTTGCAATCACCATACCTGATAGTAAGACTCCCCAGTCTGTGCGGAGAGCATCTCGAAAGACCATTAAACCTGATGGGATCGTTTTTAATTCACTGGAATTAATGAAAACGGTAGCGAATAAGAATTCATTCCAAGCGAAATATGCGGTTAAGATAATAGATGTTACGACAATAGGTAATGATATTGGCAAATAAATACGCCAATATATACCAAATTCCGTACACCCATCCATCAAAGCTGATTCAGATAACTCTTTAGGTACTGTTAAAAAGAAAGCCCGAATCAATATAATCGTTAAAGGTAGTCGATAGGCTACATAGGTCAAAATAAGTGCCCAATGTGTATCTAATAAGTTTGTGATGGTTAAGATTTCAAATAAGGGGATTAAGGCAACTTGTGGGTTCATCATTAACCCGCCAATAATAAATAAGAGTGACGCGTCAATCCATCGATTTTTATATCTGGATAGTACGAACGCAGCCATCGAACCTATTATAACAGTTAAAATAATCGTTAAAGCGGTTACATAAACACTATTGATAAAATAACTCGAAATTCCTTTCGACCATGCCAGGGAGTAGTTTTCAAATTTCCATTCTGTTGGTAAAGCCCACACATTACTGTAGATTTCCTGATAACTTTTGAATGATGAGATCAACATCCAAAATAGTGGATAGAGAATGATAACCGCAAAGATCAGCAAACCAAGCAGGACGATATTTTTAGTGATTCTTGTTTGAACTGGGATTTTCATTTTATTTGTAGGAAGGGTACTCGGAAATGTTGACTTCTTTATATTTGTTTTTAACATGTCTTTCAATCCTCCTTCCCTGTTCTCGATACTTTGATCTGTATTAGCGCAAATACAGCAGATAGTAAGAAGATAAGAGTTGCAAGCGTTGATGCATAACCCATGTCATCTTTAATGAAGCCTGTTTGATACATGTGAACCGCTAATGTGATGGAACTATTTCCCGGACCGCCATTTGTGATAATGTAAGGTTCATTAAATACTAGAATCGATCCTGTCACAGTAACCAATAAGTTAACAAACATCGCTTCTTTTACTTGTGGCACCGTTACACTAAAGAATCTTCGTATTTTTCCAGCACCATCTATCTCTGCAGCTTCATATAAATCCTTTGGAATTTTCTGAATCGCAACGATGAACAACATCGTAATAAGCCCGATACTTTGCCATTGGGACATAGCGATCACACTATAGATGGCAGTAGTTGAATTACCTAACCACGGCTTTGCAAACTGATCTAATCCAACGAGTTCTAGAAAACTATTTAATAACCCAATTTGGGGATTATAGACAAATCCAAATAATAAGGCAATAACAGAGATTGAAATCATAACCGGCATAAAATAAATAACCCGTAAAGCAGGAGCGAAGCGTCTAAAAAATTTATCCTCTAAAATAGCAGCTAGTACTAACGCAAAGAACACTTGCAGTAACACGGAAATGATGGCGTATTTGACATTATTGTTTAAGGCAATAAAGACGACCTCATCAACAAGTAATTCTTTTATTTTACTCAAACCAACAAACTCTTTCGACTGAGAAAATACACTAAATTCAAAAAAACTATTACAGAAGTTTTGAATAAGTGGTATGTAAATAAATAGTCCTAAAAATAAAATGGTTGGTAACATGAATAAGATTGGTGTTATTTTCGCCTTTTTTAGCTTCATTTCAAACCCCCCGCCCTTATTTTGAAGAATTGCCCTAACTTTTCATATCTTAGTTAGGGCAATTCTTTTCTTTAACAAGTAAATACGTATAAAATTTTGTACTTAGTGTAGGTGTCTAGCTACAGCGCTTAGCCCCGAAGCACAGGACGTGCAAGTGCAGTCAATGCGACAGGACGTCGCGTTATTGACTGCCTCGAGGTCATAAGTCAATTTGGAATTGAAGGCAAAAATCGCCTTCTATTCTAAATCTCCTTATTTGCCCGAGGCTGATCAAGGCGCTTGCGCTTTTCTTATTAGTTACGTAGTTTAGCAGCAGCTTCCTGTACTTTTTTCATAATTTCTTCTGGTGTCGTTTGACCTGTTGCTAATTCTTGACCACCTCGCATGAAAATATCAGCAATTGTTATATCCACTGCATTATCAAACCAAGGAGTCGAATCTGTTGCATCCAAAATAATTTGATAGGCTTCCAGACTTGTTGGATTGGAGGTTTCTTCCGTTACTCCTCCTTCAATCGCGTTCAACTGTCCATCAGCTTTCGTAAATGCTTTAGCTGTTTCCTCTGAAGTCAGGAATTTTAAAAACTCTACGGCTTCAGGTGGAGCGTTTTTACTTAACATCCACCCTTCTGGTGCACCAGTAAGGGATTTCGGTCTTCCTTCTCCATCTTCAACAGCCGGGAAATTAAAGAACCCAAACTCCACATCGCCAGCTTCTTCTACATACCCAACTTCTGCAAATTGCATATAAAGAACTGGAACTTCACCAGCCGCAAACATATTTCGAGCTGCTTCATGATCAATAGCTGTTGAAACTTCACCCATGTAAGTGGTTAACTCTTTAAAAATTTCCAGCCCGCGAATATATCCTTGATCTGTATATTCACCCGTCTCGATGTTGTAGTCTTTAAGAAGGACATCATTTTCTATAACTCTATCAAAAATCGTACCTAAGTAATGAGAAATTGCCCAACCATTTGTTAAACCTTCTACAACTGGTGTTTCATATCCGGCTTCCTTCAGCTGATCTAACGCATTGATGAGTTCTTCATATGACTCTGGTACCGCTATATTATGTTCTTCAAATATCTGTTTGTTATAAAAGAATGCTTTACCATCAACAGTGAACGGTATTCCATATGTTACATCATCAAACGTAAATCCGGCATATTGGGACTCGATAATATTTCCTGACCATTCTGTATCCTCCGCCATTATGTCATTTAGCTTCATAATACGTCCGGAACTTACTAGATTTGCGGCAAATGTATCTGACCATGAGGTGAAAACATCAGGAAGATCATCATTTGAAACAAGTACTCTAATTTTTTCTTTATAAGAATCATTTAAAACAGAATCAACATTAATTTTCACATTCGGATGCAGCTTTTCAAATTCTGCTATTTTTTCATCATAAAATGATTTTCTAGGTTCATTCGGCCATCTATGAAAGAAATCAATCACCACTTGATCACCATCTGATGCATCGCCATTGCTTTCATTGGAGGAAGAACATGCTGCTAAAAACATAGAGCTAGCTAAAATAATAACTAAAAAGCTTACTAACTTTTTCATTCATTATTTCCTCCCCGTAACCAATTTTTATTCTATTAATAATCCATTTTCCACATATACCTTCTAACTGATAATGGGTGTCCAGTATGTTCAGCTAAACCATCAGCATATAAGCGTAATACAGGACCTGCTAATGCTGTACCAAAGTACTCTTTAAGATCTTCGTCCACACCGTTATAGTCAAACTCTTTCACGTTAACAACCTCAACTTTTTCACTGTATTTCGTGACAAAATCAAGAGCCCGTT
This sequence comes from Bacillus sp. J37, assembly GCF_000518865.1. Taxonomy (GTDB): domain Bacteria; phylum Bacillota; class Bacilli; order Bacillales; family Bacillaceae; genus Metabacillus. The sequence continues at coordinate 9,451 of NZ_JAEK01000067.1, forward strand.
GATCAAGTGGTGTACTTGGTCCCTCCCCAACTACAACTAAAAATGGCACATCGTAATCCGTAACTTCAAATGGTCCATGGAAATATTCTCCTGCATGAATCGCATTTGAGTGAATCCAAAGCATCTCCATTAACAAACAACTTGTGAATGAATAAGCATGATGAATATATGCTCCACTTGCCATAGTGTAAATCACTTTATCACGCTTATATTTCTTTCCAAAAGCGTCAGCTACATCCTTATGCTTTGCCTGGTTGCTTTCTATTAACTGACCTAACGTAGATAATTGTTCTACACCACGTAGGTATTTTTCTTCCCCGGTAAATTGATGAAGCAATTTAAAGAGTAACGTGTAGTACATCCCTATTTCGCCATCAATTGCATCTGAGCCATCTTTGTAATTGTAATGAATAGTATAGTCTGATTCTTGACACAGAGGAGATTCAACTTCCATTGAAATCGCAACAGTTAAGGCACCTTGTTCTCTAGCATATGTAGCAGCTCCAACTGTTTCCGGTGTTGTACCTGAATGAGATCTTAGTATAACAAGGCTGTTTTCACCCAATGCTTTTGGAGCACGATGAATAAATTCATTTGACGTATAAACAAAGCTTGGTATATCAGTATCCTTCGTAATAAAATAATCTCCAAGTGAAAGCGCTGCCATTGATCCGCCACATGCAACAAAAAAAATGTTTTTAATTTCCTTCCCTTTCACAGCCCCGATAACGTTTTCAATTTGTTCTACATGATCTTTTTTCATCCTTTACCTCTCCCCTCAAGTTTTAACTTAGATTAATAGAGATATTTTCGTCTTCACCTATCACTCTAAGGTACTATGATGTCATATAACATCATCTATAAGGTTATAGTACATCATATGATGTCATAGGTCAACGGTTTGTTAATAATTTTCTGATAACTTTTTTGAAAACCATAGGGATGTTCTAAGAAAGCCTACTCTCATTCATAAGGAAAAGCATGTGTCTTAAGAGGAGTTAAAATGATTGAGGATGAAAAATTCACAAAAAATACAGCTACATATAATTAGCTGTCATTGAACAAGATCAGATTTAGTTCTTTTTTAAAAATAAAAACGACAAGTTCACAGAGTACTTGCCGAGTCCTTTCCTATATTGGTTCACTTTAACTGAAAATGCTAACAACTTCCTGCCAGAGCTTTTTTAGCTAATATATGTACGTTAAATAATAAATCCGCTGTATACCATTCCAATATTAATGATGAAATGAAAAATAATACTCGGATAGATGCTATTTGTTTTAAGTGTGATGATTGCGTATATGACACCAGCAACTGAAATTAACAAACTGAGGGGAATTGAAAAACCGATGGCAAGATGGAGAAGTCCAAAACCAACACTTGTAACCAAGATAGCATACCTTCTCGATGTGTTTTCCTTAATAGCCGAAAGCATAATCCCTCTCCAAATAACTTCCTCAAAAACTGCATTTATCAGCGAAAAAAATAGGCAAAACCAGAAAAGCGATGCGATATAATCGACATCTTTTTGAACAATAAAATATAAATATACCATTCCATTAACTACTATTCCAATTATCCAAAACCAAAATATATTAATCTTATGAAACGGCAAAATAATCGGATTTTTCCAATCAGGTCTTGCATGATACCAAGACACTTTTTTCTTATAGAGAAGTAAATGAAATGAGATTCCTATTAGGATCACAATAAGCAAAAGTCGATTAACAATAATCTTGAATTCCTTTGAAATGGTCAACGTGTCAATGAAATGATTCGAAACGATAAATATGACAAAACTAATTAAAAAGGAAAACAATAGAGATGTGATAAATCGTTTTTCCTTATTTGTCATAAACAAAAAGAGGAATCCAATAAATACAAAAGACGAAAAACCTACTTGATGATAAGAAATAGATATAATTCCTATAAAAAACAAAGCCGCAATCACAACTAACATAAACATCCCCCCTTTCAATCTTCATTTTAAATTTTAACATAAATATCCAGGTGGGACAGAGGGACAGGTCAATTGGACCACCATTTATAGGAAATAGTGAATTTAGGAATACATAATATGTATTTTCCACTAAATTCACTCCGATTAAAAAACTCCCCGCTTACTAACGATGCGGGGAATTACTTTCGGCTAATATAAATTTATCTCTGATTTTATAACAAATATGGACCTTCTCTTTATTTTAATTCTTTTTTTGAGAACGACGTTCATAATCACGTTCAATCCCTTTTTTCCAACTCCGATCAATTTCCTTCCCACTTCGAAGCGTTATGACAGCTTCGCTTACAGACTCATAATTTAATTTTGTTCCTGAGCTGTCTGCATAATAGTCAACGGCAAAGTCCTCATCAATTCCAACCTGTGCAGCCGTTGTAATGGCATCAATATTCGCCCCTAGGAAGATAAAGTCCCATCCATATTTCTCCTTTTGATGGTGGATCATCTTCTTTATTTTGGTTTGGGAATATTCACGACTTGCATTTTCCATTCCATCTGTTGTAATGATGAAAAGTACCTTATCTGCTTGTTGTTCCTTACTTGTGTGTTTTTGTACATTGACGATTTTTTGAATAGAAAAGCCGATTGCATCAAGCAAAGCTGTGGTCCCACCTACTTCATAATCCTTTTCACCCATTGAAGAAATACCTCTAACATTGATGCGATCATGTAAAACAGCATAATGATGGTTGAATAAAACAGTTGTGACAAAAGCTTCTCCTTCAGCTTTTTTCTGCTTGGTTAGCAGCGAATTAAAGCCACCAATCGTGTCTGTTTCAAGTCCTGCCATTGACCCGCTTTTGTCTAAAACAAATACGATTTCTGTTACATTCTTTTTCATCTTTGTCATCCTCCACTTATCAATTATTTATATATGTAGGATACTAAGATTCCAACATGAATTGGTCGCTTTGAAAGCGACTCGGACTGTTGACAAACGCTCGCTTTCTTCGTTACTCACCTTGCTGCGGTGCTCATTACCAACACCGGTAACTCCGCTCCTCACAAGGCTTCGAGCTTTGAAACGCAAGCGTTAGCAATCAGTCTGAAAGGCTAGCAAATTTTACTTTGTCTACAAACTGGGTCGCTTAGAAGCGACTTTTTAAACGCCTAGTAAAGGTTGATCAAAAGCAAATAGTGCTTCATTTATTTCGTGAATATCATACTTTCCTTGTTGGATAAAAAATTCAATAATCACATCAAATTTACTACTACGTGACAATGTATAACCTGCTGCAGACAGCAAATGGTTTGTTTCGGTTTCATTTAGTTTTAACGCTACCGCAAAAGCAATGGCTGTTTTCTTTTTTGGGTTGTAATCTGTTGCTTTTCGTATTTTGGAAAACAACCGACGGTCAACATTTGCTCTTTTATAGGTGTCAACATCTGTCATCCCTCTTTCATCAATCAGTCGAAGCAGACGCTGTGAAAATGACTCTTCCAGTTCCACTACCAGATGTGCCAGACTAAAATCCGGTTCACTCTGTTTTTCATAAAGATCATCTAAGATCGCCTCAGATTCCATTCCAAAACGGTCATGGCGACGACTAAACGTGGCTTCTGCTTCCTCAACAAAATGCTCATCAATATATTCATTGATTGATGTAAATAGTTTTTGACTTAATTTAAATGAAGTTTTATCGAACACGACTAGATAAACAAGCATGTCATGGTGCAATAAATACGTACTGATTGTAGAAATGGCAATTTGTAATGCCTGTTCTTTTGGGTAGCCATAAATACCTGTCGAAATCAATGGAAAGGCAACAGACTCACAGTTATATTTTTCAGCTAGCTCCAGGGAATGCTCATATGACTTCTTCAACAGATGTGCTTCTTGATGTGAACCACCCTTCCAAATAGGTCCTGGTGTATGAATGATATATTTTGCAGGTACGTTAAATCCATCTGTGATGACAGCTTGTCCCACAGCACATCTCCCAATCTCATCACAGGCTTTTGTCAGCTCATTTACACCGGCAGCTTGAAAAATAGCACCACAAACTCCCCCGCCCATTTTTAATTCTGTATTTGCAGCGTTAACAATTGCATCTACGTCCATCTTTGTAAGGTCATTGCGGACAATTTCCAATGGCATGGATTTAGTCTCCCTTTTCTAAAGTTTTCTTTATATTTGAAAATTGGTTATATATTGAGATAAGTTTAACATGTATATCATCTCTTCTTCTCATTAAAACCATGTTATTTGCATAAAGAAAAAAGACTGTTCAGTACTGGTACACCAAACAGTCATATAATAGCTAAACCTTTTCCTGCAACCATGATCGTTTAATATTTAGGTAGATTCATATAAGGAAAATAAGGATATTTCACAAGAGTGTCTGGATCAAAATCAGGTTTAATCAGATATGTAGTATTCGTCGTTAGCTTTGGAGATAAACTTGCATTACCCGAACCATCATAATACATTGGTTTTGCCTGTTCTTTGCTCATGTTTATTAACTCCTTTTATTAAATTTTCCTTGCCACCTCTAAGAGTGATGAGGACCTACTCCGACCATCATATATCTCCTCACTCCTATAGATCTATTATACTATCTAACGATAAGTCATATATCCTGTTTTCCTAAGAAAATTTATTTTATTTATGTATCTATTTTATTAACCTCAATCTTTAAAACACCGGAACTTATTTAAATATAAATAATCCAGATTTAAACAAAATTTAAAGATAGTCATGTAACATTTATCTTAGGGAAATCAAGGAATATTTCAGAAAAAAAGGAGAAAGTTGAGGATAATAATGACATTTTTAAAAAGCTGTACTTTATTTATAGCAGTACTTTCTTTTACTGCTTTTTTATCAGGTTGTGGAAAAGGCGAAGCCATAGATAACGCGGATCAATATATTTCACCTGTGAAACTAATGGACATTCCGGATGATGTTGAAGTTATAGGGCTGGGAGAAGCGACACATGGGAATGTTGAATTTCAAGAGTTAAAACAAACAGTCTTTGAAACGTTAATGAAAAAGGAAAATGTTCGCGTCTTTATCTTAGAGGGTGATTTCGGAGGCGGTCAGCAGATTAACAATTTTATAGTAAATGGTGAAGGTACAGCTGAGAAAGCTGTAAATACACTTGATTATAGTATTTATAAAACGGAACAAATGATTGATCTAGTTCAATGGATGCATGATTATAATGAATCGGTTAAAGAGGATGAAAAAATTCGTTTTTATGGGAATGATATGCAGCGCTATGACTTCAGTAAAATGGAGCTGCTTGATTATTTTGCTGTTGTAAACAAGGACACCGCAACTAAGTATGAAGAGAAATTGAAACATGTCTCCAACGAAACCATGCGTGAATTAACAACGGAACAATTAGAAAAAGTAGATCAGACGATCAATGGGATCATAAAAGACTTACAATCAAATAAAGCAATTTACTTAGAACATTCGTCTCCAGAAGACTTTGCGTTTGCCACAGCTAATGCACAAAATATGAAGCAGCGTACACAGCTGTTTTTAAATAATAAAGATTACACACATCTTCGTGATCAATATTTAGCTGAAAACTTACAATGGATTATTGAATTTGAAAAAGAACGTGGAAATAAGAAGGTATTCTTCTCTGGACATAATGGCCATGTTGAAAAAACGTCTTCCTCCCCTGCCGGCTATACATCGATGGGACATTATGTAGATGAGGTATTTGGAGAAAAGTATTTTGCAATTGGTACTGACTTTATCAACAGCAAATTTCAAGCAAAGAACGGAGGTTCTAACGAACGAAAAATTTTCAAGTTAGAAAGTCATAATGATGTAGTCGATGCATTCAGTGACGTTGAGCAAAATATCTTTTATGTTGATTTTGAAAAGAGTCGTGAGTCAGATGATTTGTCGACGATCCTTTCAAAGAAACAAAAAATGGCGAATATAGGGGACGAATTTCGCACTTGGTATTCGTTTTTAAAGATGTTTTATACGATTGAAATGGTGCCTGATCAGGCTTATGACGGTATCATCATAGTAAAGAAAGCAACACCAACTAAAGTGATCAAGTGAAACTAGATTTCTTTCGTTCTACTTCTATCTTTATTCATCCTCATTCAATTCTTAATAAAAAGTAAAAAACTGAGGTACGGTTCAAATGATTTATCTTTTAACAAGAGAACCGTTCCTCTGTTTTATCATTTTCGTGAACGATCATGCTAATTACGTCAAATCTTCTTCCACTTCGATTATTTCCTAGCGCCTCACTTATAATCTCATCAATCAACCCTGCCGCAATATGAAAGTCACAAAAAACTTTCTCCATACCCAATGTCGAATTTTATCTCTTTATCAGGAATCTCCTAACATCCCCACTATCTTTCATCAGTGGCAGTTTTACATCCAATTTTTTATTAGAAATAACAAGGAAAATTTACTCAAAGAGAGAATAATGTATTGATGTAAGTGTTTTCATTATTATAGACATAGGGAGATGGAATAAAATGAAACAGACTGTTTACATAACAGGTGCTGACAGAGGATTAGGTCTAGCTTTAACAGAGGTTTTTCTAAAATCAAATTTTAAAGTATTTGCTGGTCGTTATATGAAAGATTGGACAGAGCTTGATGACTTGAAAAAGGAATTTGGCGAGGATTTAGACATTGTTTCATTAGATGTTACCGATCAGAAATCTGTGGATGAGATCGCTAATTATATTGAAAATGAAGCTGGTCAACTAGATATTCTTATTAATAATGCAGCTATGTACAAAGACCGTTCCGAAGATATATTTGGGGAGTTCAATTACGAGGATATGATGAAGCTTTTTGATACGAATGTATTTGGACCACTTCGTGTTTCAAAATCTGTTGTGCCGTTATTAATGAAAGGAAATCGTAAAATATTAGCGAATATTTCCTCAGAAGCTGCTAGCTTAACAGATTCTTGGCGAAAAAAAGAATATGGCTATTGTATGTCAAAGTCAGCTTTAAACATGCAATTAACGATATTACAAAATCAATTAGCGGAATTTGGAGTCAAGGTTTTAGCATTCCATCCAGGATATGTAAGAACGTATATATTCGGTGAGTTTAATCCAGATGCTACGATCGATGCAATTGAATCGGCAACTGGAATTAAAGAGCAAATATTAAAGGCTCCTTCAATTGAAGAACATATGTACATTGATTATCAAGGGAATAAATTGAACTGGTAAGGGTGATATAAACGATGGTAAACATAGTAGCGTTATTAGGAGATTATTGGCATAATGCTGATGATGCAAAGGCTGGATTAGAAGCAGCAATAGAACGACTTGCAAACAAGGAAGTAAATCTTCAATTCATCACGCATGAAGAGGTTTCAAACGCCCTTGATGAAAAGCCTGACTTATTCATCAATGCTAAAATGGATCAATTAAATCCCAAAGATGAACGCGTGTTCACTTGGCTAACGGATGAATTGGATAAAAAGATTGTCAATTATGTGGAAGATGGGGGAAATATCTTAGTATGGCATGCAGGTTCAGCAGGATATGAGCCTGATAGCAACTACATTCAGATGTTGAGAGGATATTTTGAGTATCACCCACCAGGACTTCAGGATGTTACCTACATGTTGAATGAAAATGAAAAAAGTGGAGAGAATACTTTTTCCCTTTCCGATGAGCAGTATTTTGTCCAATGTGATGTAGAAAATACAGAAGTAGACCTTTGGAGTACAGGTGTAGATGGCGATTCTATCGCTGGCTGGAAGCATTCCTATGGAAAAGGAAGGGTTTGCTGTTTTACTCCAGCTCATACGAAAGATGGAATGTTAAATGAAAACGTCTCAAGATTATTAGCAGAAAAAATTAATTGGACGATATCTAACTAAACACTGGATCGGAGGGACAGGTAAATGAGGTGCACCCCAATTGTTAGACACAATTAACAATTGGAGGTGCTTTTTTCATGAAGAAATATCACTTAGAATTTAAACTACAAGCTGTAAATACCTACCTGGAAGGTGCCGATTCTATAAGAAAAATAGCTAAAAAGTATAAGATTAGTAAATCTATGTTACATAGGTGGATAGTGAGATATCAAATTCATGGCGTAGCTGGCTTACAAGAATCCTATACAAATTACTCTGTTGAGTTTAAAATGGACGTACTTAACTATATGAGAGAGATGGGAGCGTCCATCGAAGAAGCTACGGCAGTATTTAATG
>NZ_JAEK01000068.1 GCF_000518865.1 Bacillus sp. J37
TACTAGCCTGAGGCTTGGGAGAAGCATATCAAGGAACTTCTACTAAGAGCGCCACGTCCTGTGGCAACGTAGAAGTCAGCACATCCTGTGCAAGTAAGGAAACGCAGAGAGAGAAGACCGGAATGTGCGTAGTTGGCACATGAGGATCTGAACGAACAAGTTGACGCGGAGAATCGCCGCTTATCACAAGCCGAAATCCGAACACGGAAGTTAAGCTCTCAGCGCCGATGGTAGTTGGGGGTTTCCTCCTGTGAGAGTAGGACGTTGCCAAGTAAAAAGAGGAAAAATGATCAGTAGAGATACTGATCTTTTTTTGTGTGATAAAAAACTATTGCTCAAAAACCGAAGGTTTTACCGTAAAGATGTAGAGACAAAGTATAAAGCCAGGCAATGAGTAACAGACTCAACCGAATGAGTATAACAATCAAGAAAGAGAAGCTATCCTTAGGTTAGCTCCTCCATTTAAATATAAGCTCATAACCATTCTTCTAAGAACGCTAGAATAAAGTAAGGAATCTTCCTTTTGGCAATTTCCATGTATCGAAGAATAATTGGATAGTCATCATTTGATAGACCTAACAGAAGCTCATACCACCACTCTGTTTCATAACGTGAGATCATGCTTAAATTATATAACAATAAATAGTGAACTAAGAGTTCCGGAAGGTTTATAAAAGAGTCACGATTGCTTGGTAAATAAAAGGAATTATCCTCAATATGAAATGCAAATGGCGAACAATGAAAGGTATGGTTAGCATATTTGGTTTGTAATAAGATTTGTTCACTACTTGCATTATTAACAGGTTCAAAGTGATATTTCTCAATGATATGTTCAGAAAGTCTTTCAGCTGACATGTGATATTGCTGTGCAGTTGCATCTGTTAAAATGATTTGGAGTTGATCTGTTGTATCAACTTTCATATAATTATTTTTTGCTTGGTGAAAAGAGAAAGCGGTGTTCATCTCAGGAATTTGATTTAAAAGTAATTCCATAGAGTATTTTTCTGCCTCAAGGTGATCCTGTATATGGAAAAGTTCCTTTGCAACATGGCTGAACAAACCGTTTCTTTGAACTTTAATTTCATCTTTTAAAAATTGATATTGTTGTTTTTTCCGTTTCCTACTTGTAACCCCATGTGCTAAGACAGATGAGGTTGAAGGATAAAGGGGATCTTTTATTAATAAGCATGCTTTTAGAAGCTGTGATATCCCGTAAAAAAGCAGAATTGGCTGAATGGCATGTGGTGATTGAGTTGCTTGCAAAAAGAAATTTTCACCATGTTTAAGAAAGTAAATGAATCGGTAACAATTATCATAGGATAATCCACTTGAGTTTTCTATTGAATGATTTTTATAACATTTTTCTAATTTCTTTTGAATCGTTTGTGTTGAATAATATGATAGTAAGCGTTCCCAATATAAGGATGACATGAATTGTACACTCCAATTAGTTAATTCAAAATATTTAAACTCTTTACTCCTTCCTTGACAGTATGAAAACATGTTGATAATCTACTAATAATATTTTGCCGAAAAGAGGGGGATTTTACTAATGTGGGAACAAAAATTTTCTAAAGAAGGCTTAACTTTTGATGATGTTCTATTAGTACCAGCAAAATCTGAGGTATTACCAAGAGATGTGGATTTAAGTGTACAGCTTACACCAAGTTTAAAACTTAATATTCCAATTATCAGTGCTGGTATGGATACTGTAACAGAAGCTGAATTAGCTATTGCAATTGCAAGACAAGGTGGAATTGGTGTTATTCATAAGAATATGTCCATTGAACAGCAAGCAGAGCAAGTGGATAAAGTAAAAAGATCTGAAAGAGGAGTTATTACAGATCCATTTTACTTAACTCCAGATCATCAAGTTTTTGATGCAGAGCATTTAATGGGTAAATATAGAATTTCTGGTGTTCCAATTGTAAATAACCCCGAAGAAGAAAAGTTAGTTGGTATTATCACCAATCGTGATATGAGATTTATTCAAGATTATTCAATAAAAATCAGTGATGTTATGACGAAGGATAACCTTGTAACAGCAGCTGTTGGAACGACACTTAAAGAAGCTGAAAGCATTTTACAAAAGCATAAAATTGAAAAACTTCCGTTAGTTGATAATGAGGGTATCTTAAAAGGACTTATTACAATTAAAGATATTGAGAAAGTAATTGAATTTCCAAACTCAGCTAAAGATTCACACGGACGTCTTGTTGTTGCTGCAGCAGTTGGAGTGACAGCTGATACAATGGTACGTGTTCAGAAGCTTGTTGAAGCTAATGTAGATGCAATTGTAGTAGATACAGCACATGGTCATTCAAAAGGTGTTCTTGAAACTGTAAAGACGATTCGTAAGGAATATCCAAACTTAAATATTATTGCAGGGAATGTGGCAACTGCTGATGCAACGAAAGATTTAATTGAAGCAGGTGCAAATGTTGTTAAAGTAGGAATTGGGCCTGGATCTATTTGTACAACTCGTGTTGTTGCGGGAGTCGGTGTACCACAAATTACTGCAGTATATGACTGTGCTACAGAAGCAAGAAAACATGGAGTATCCATTATTGCAGATGGAGGTATTAAGTATTCTGGTGATATGGTAAAAGCATTGGCTGCGGGTGGCCATGCTGTCATGTTAGGAAGTTTACTTGCTGGTACTTCTGAGAGTCCTGGAGCAACTGAAATCTTCCAAGGTAGACGATTTAAGGTGTATCGTGGAATGGGATCTGTAGCTGCAATGGAAAAAGGAAGCAAAGACCGTTATTTCCAGGAAGACAATAAAAAGTTCGTTCCAGAAGGAATTGAAGGAAGAACCCCATATAAAGGGCCGATAGCAGATACAATTTATCAATTAGTTGGTGGAATTCGTTCTGGAATGGGATATTGTGGAACAAAGAATCTCGAAGAACTTCGAGAGAATTCACAATTTATCCGCATGACTGGAGCAGGCTTAAAAGAAAGTCATCCACATGATGTACAAATTACGAAAGAAGCCCCAAATTACTCGTTATAATAAGTCTTTTGGATTAAATCCTATTCAAATATGACAGATCTATAACATTTGACAGAGTCTATGACTCTGTCTATTTTTTTTGTCCTTTCTATGATAAAATCAATTTTGTTGTTTCTTTAAGAAAGTAAAATTCAAGTGGAGTTTTTATATAGATAATAAAATGTGGAGGTAGTATACAACGTGAGAATAAAGAAAATGATGGCAGTCCTTTTTGCTATAACTTTTATTGTTTCATCCATTTTTCCTTTTACATCTGCTAAAGCTGCAGAGCCAATTACAATTAATGCAGGGGCAGCAATAATAATTGAGGAATCAACTGGAACTGTTTTATATGGGAAAAATATCGATGAAAAGCTACCTATTGCCAGTATGGCAAAGGTGATGACAGAATACTTAGTACTAGAGGCTGTCAAAGAAGGAAAAATCAGCTGGGATCAAACATATAAACCAAGTGAATATGTTTATAAGATTTCACAAAATAGAAGCCTTTCAAATGTTCCTTTAAGACTGGATGGCAGCTATAATGTAAAAGAATTATATGAGGCAATGGCCATTTACTCTGCTAACGGTGCAGCAATTGCTTTGTCAGAAATAATTGCAGGATCAGAAGATGCTTTTGTTAAAATGATGAATGATAAAGCGAAAGAACTAGGTTTAACAAATTATGAATTTGTTAATGCGACAGGATTGGAAAATAAGGATTTAGCTGGTATGCATCCTGAAGGAACAGATGTGAATGCAGAAAATAAATTATCAGCAAGAGATATGGCCTTACTTTCACAAAGATTAATTCAGGACTACCCAGAGGTTTTAGAGACAGCTAGTATTCCTAAAAAAACCTTTAGAGAAGGTACTGATGACGCAACTCTCATGCCAAACTGGAACTGGATGCTTCCAGAGTTAGTATTTGGTTATGAAGGTGTAGACGGTCTTAAAACAGGATCAACTTCCTCTGCGGGATCTTGTTTTACTGCTACTGCAACTAAAAATGGTATGCGTGTTATTTCAGTTGTGATGGATGCACAAGGAGATGTGAAGGATGCACGCTTTCCTGAGACAGAAAAAATGTTGGACTATGCATTCGAAAACTTCTCAGTAAAAGAAGTATTTCCAGCAAATTATCAAATTGATAAACAATCAACAATTCCTGTTGTAAAAGGAAAAGAAGATTCAGTATCCATTCATACTAAGGATGCAGTAACACTAGTTGTGAAAAAGGGTGAAGAGGATGCCTATAAACCAGCATTTGAAATTGATCAAGATCAATTGTCAAAAGCAGGGGAATTAACGGCACCTGTTAAAAAAGACCATGTAGTCGGAAAAATGACGATAAAATATGAGGGTGAAGGTCAAGCACTAACAAATATCAAAAGTGACTCACTCTCTCAAGTAGATCTTGTTACAAAAGAAACAGTTGAAAAGGCCAACTGGTTTGTTCTCTCTATGAGAGGAATTGGAGGCTTCTTTGGCGGATTATGGGGTACAGTATCAGACACAGTAAAAGGCTGGTTTTAATCATTTATGAAAAGACTCTCTATATAGGGAGTCTTTTTTATACACTTCTATTTATTGTAAGCTCATTAAAAAAGATGAAAAAAGATACTCGATTGATAAAATCTGAGTTATAATAGAAAATTATTATATAAGAAATGATAGAATAGTAAAACATATAGGAATTGTTTTACTAATTACATGAATTTTGATAGGATTTTTTTAGAACTTAGGATAAAATATAGCGTAGATGAATTTTTCTCAATCTAAAACAAATCCTATATACTAGGACATTACATAAGGGGGACAACCACAATGAGTAATACAACAGGTACTGACCGCGTAAAACGTGGAATGGCAGAAATGCAAAAAGGCGGCGTCATCATGGACGTTGTAAATGCAGAACAGGCTAAAATCGCTGAGGAAGCAGGCGCAGTTGCTGTAATGGCACTTGAACGAGTTCCTGCTGACATTCGTGCTGCCGGTGGTGTAGCAAGAATGGCTGATCCAACAATTGTAGAAGAAGTAATGAATGCTGTATCAATTCCAGTTATGGCAAAAGCACGTATCGGACACATTGTAGAGGCACGTGTGTTAGAGGCAATGGGTGTTGACTATATTGATGAAAGTGAAGTTTTAACTCCTGCAGATGAAGAGTATCACTTATTAAAAAGCGACTTCACAGTACCATTCGTTTGTGGCTGCCGTGATCTAGGTGAAGCAACTCGTCGTATTGCAGAGGGTGCGTCAATGCTTCGTACAAAAGGTGAGCCAGGAACAGGAAACATTGTTGAAGCTGTTCGTCATATGCGTAAGGTAAATGCACAAATTCGTAAGGTTGCTGCTATGAGCGAAGACGAGTTAATGACAGAAGCGAAAAATTTAGGCGCTCCTTTTGAACTTCTTCTTCAAATTAAAAAAGAAGGAAAATTACCGGTTGTTAACTTCGCTGCTGGTGGTGTAGCAACTCCTGCTGATGCTGCGTTAATGATGCAGCTTGGTGCTGATGGAGTATTTGTTGGATCTGGTATCTTCAAATCAGAAAACCCGGCTAAGTTTGCACGTTCTATAGTTGAAGCAACAACTCATTATCAAGATTACGAACTAATTGCGAAACTTTCTAAAGGACTTGGATCTGCAATGCAAGGAGTCGAAATTTCAAGCCTTTTACCAGAGCAAAGAATGCAAGAGCGTGGTTGGTAGGACAAAGGAGTTTTTAACATGTTGAAAATTGGTGTGTTAGGATTACAAGGTGCTGTACGGGAGCATATTCACTCAATAGAAGCATGTGAAGCTGAGGGGATCGTTGTGAAAACAGTCGATCAGCTTGCAGACCTTGATGGCTTAATCATTCCTGGCGGCGAGAGTACAACGATGCGCCGCCTCATAGATAAATACAATTTTTTGGAGCCTTTAAAAGAATTTGCTGCATCTGGTAGACCTATGTTTGGTACATGTGCAGGATTAATTCTTTTGGCTAAGAATCTCGTGGGATATGATCAATCTCACTTAGGATTGTTAGATGTAACAGTAGAACGTAATTCATTTGGGCGACAAAAGGATAGCTTTGAGGCTGAATTAATGATTACCGGTGTTGGAGAGGACTTTGTAGGAGTCTTTATCCGTGCTCCTCATATAGTTGAGGTTGGAGAGGATGTAGAGATCCTATCGAAACACAACGGCCGAATTGTTGCAGCTCGCCAAGGGCAATTTCTTGGCTGTTCATTCCATCCTGAGCTAACTGATGATCATCGTATGACTCAATTATTTATCAATATGGTAAAAGAGTCTAAATAAGGTGTATAAAAAACTTGCGACTACTGTAAACTTATAGTAAATTAATTTATACTTAATCAAATAAGCAAACGTGATGATAGGAATTAGTAGCATGATGTTCTATCTATAGAGAGCCGGTGGCTGGTGAAAACCGGTGATAGATGCTTGTGAATCCATCCTTGAATGAATAGCTGAACTAACAAACGTTAAAGTAGGCAATTCCGGCTATGACCGTTATTCATTAAGTGAAGAATACGAGGTATTCTTAACTAGGGTGGCAACGCGGGTAACTCTCGTCCCTTTTTGGGACGGGGGTTTTTTTGTTGCTTAAATTTCTTGATTGCGAGTGTATATTCAAAAAGGAGTGGAAATATTTATGTTGGATAGTAAATTTCTTCGTACCAATCTTGAAGAAGTAAAAGAAAAGTTATCTAAACGTGGTGAAGACCTAACTGATTTTGGGAAATTTGAAGAACTTGATAAAACAAGAAGAGAGCTTATTGCTGCTACAGAAGAATTAAAAAGCAAAAGAAATGATGTTTCTGCACAAGTCGCTCAATTAAAAAGGGAAAAGCAGGATGCTGATCATTTAATTAAAGAAATGAAAGAAGTAGGAGAGAACATTAAAGGATATGATGAGCAATTACGTAAAGTAGAAGCTGAACTTGATAACCTTTTATTATCTATTCCAAATATTCCTCATGAAAGTGTTCCGGTTGGGGATACAGAGGATGATAATGTAGAGATTAGAAAGTGGGGAGAACAACCACATTTTGAATTTGAGCCAAAGCCACACTGGGACATTGCAGATGGTTTGCAAATTCTGGACTTTGAACGGGCATCAAAGGTTACAGGAAGTCGTTTTGTTTTTTACCGTGGGTTGGGGGCACGTTTAGAAAGAGCACTATTTAACTTTATGCTAGATCTTCATGTTGACGAGCATGGTTATACAGAAATCATACCTCCTTTTATCGTGAATCGTGATAGCATGACAGGTACAGGTCAGTTGCCTAAATTTGAAGAAGATGCATTTAAAATCGCAGGAGAAGATTACTTCTTAATTCCAACTGCTGAAGTACCTGTTACAAATATGCACCGTGAGGAAATACTTAATGTTGAACAACTACCTATTAGTTATGCTGCATTTAGCGCAAATTTCCGTTCTGAAGCTGGATCAGCAGGAAGAGATACAAGAGGATTAATACGTCAACATCAATTTAATAAAGTAGAGTTAGTTCGCTTTGTTAAGCCAGAGGATTCTTATGAGGAGCTTGAGAAGCTGACAGGACATGCTGAAAAAGTACTTCAACTATTAGGACTTCCATATCGGGTAATGAGCATGTGTACAGCAGATTTAGGTTTTACAGCAGCTAAAAAATATGACCTTGAAGTTTGGATCCCAAGCTATGGAACATATCGTGAAATTTCTTCTTGCAGTAATTTCGAGGCGTTCCAGGCACGTCGAGCAAATATTCGATTTAGAAGAGATCCAAAAGCAAAGGTGGAGCATGTCCACACATTAAATGGGTCAGGATTAGCTATTGGAAGAACAGTTGCTGCCATCTTGGAAAATTACCAACAGGAAGATGGATCTGTCATTATCCCAGAGGTGCTTAGACCTTATATGGGAAATAAAGAAAGTATTAGTATGGTTAACTAAAAATATATAAAGGGGGATTTAATTGCCCCCTTACATGGATATAATACTATGTGAAGTGTTTATTTTCATAACAACTAAAAAAAATTCAATAAAATGTTGACAAGTATATAAAAAATATGATAAATTATATCTTGTCAATACGGAGGAATACCCAAGTCCGGCTGAAGGGATCGGTCTTGAAAACCGACAGGGGTGTCAAAGCCCGCAGGGGTTCGAATCCCCTTTCCTCCTCCATAATTTAAAACTTAATCTCATATTCAGCGCATAAAATATGGGAGATTGATGTAAAATCGTTACTGGACTGTAGCGATTTTTTTTATACTTTTAGAAAGTATAAGAAGACCAAAGCATTCGAATTTTAGGATTAACAATAAACTACAGTTTTCTAATAAAAAAGAAAAGAGGATGACATAAAGGAACGTAAACCTTTATGTCATCCTCTTATTTCTTTAGAAATTTCGTCTGTTCAATAAAATAGCCAATTCTCTCTATAATAGGTTCGATAGACTTTTCATTTTCCATAATATCATAATCATTAATATTGATACGTAGTACAGGACAGGCATTAAAATTATTAATCCAATTTTCATATCTTTGGTGCATTTCAGTCCAATATTCAACTGGTGTTTGCTGTTCCATTGGACGTCCGCGAAGTTTAATTCTCGATAAAATATCATCCAAGCTTCCTTCTAAATAAATGAGAAGGTCTGGATGTGGAAAATAAGGAGTCATGACCATAGCATCAAAAAGGTTTTTATAGGTTTCATAGTCAACCTCAGACATTGTACCTTTTTCATAATGCATTTTTGCAAATATCCCCGTATCTTCGTAAATTGAACGATCCTGAATGAATCCTCCACCATATTCAAAAATCTTTTTTTGCTCTTTAAAACGTTCTGCTAAAAAATAAATTTGTAAATGAAAGCTCCATCTTTCAAAATCAGCATAAAATTTATCAAGATAAGGATTTGAATCTACCTTTTCGAAAGATGTTTTGAAATTCAATTCCTGTGCAAGAGCGTTTGTCATTGTGGATTTTCCAACACCTACAGTACCAGCTATCGTAATGACAGCATTGTTAGGAATTTTATATTTTTCGCGTAAATTCATTTGTTGTTGCTCCTTTTTGCAAGTACTGATCTAATGTTTTGAATATATATGTTAAGTCTTGTTTATTTTGAACGAAGTCCAATGTATCACCGTTAAAACGAATAACTGGAATTGAAGGATTTTCTTTTTCCCACTGTAACATAGCAATTTCATAATCCTCTGAAAGCTGTTGTAGGTAATGGGGATCAATTTTTTGCTCTATTTCACGGCCTCTTTTTTCTATTCGGCCTAATAGTGTATCAAGACTAGCAGTTAGATAAATGATAATGTTGGGTTTTGGCATGCCTTCTGTTAAGATATCATAGATTTTCAAATACTTATCATATTGTTCATGCCTTAATGTACGTTTGGCAAAGATAAGATTCTTATAGATATGATAGTCAGCTACAACTGGTTTATCTGTTTGTAGATACTCTTTATTGATGTCTTCTAACTGTTTATATCGATTGCAAAGAAAAAACATTTCCGTTTGAAAGCTCCATTCTTCAATATCTGTATAGAACTTTCCTAGAAAAGGATTTTCTTCAACAATTTCTTTTAATAAGTAGAATTGATAATACTCAGCAATTGCCTTCGCTAATGATGTTTTACCAACACCAATTGGCCCCTCTACAGTAATAAAGGGTATATTCATTATGGGTCCTCCTTTGAAACGAAACACCTAAACTTAAAAATCGACAAATTTCATTTTACCATGCAACTCTCTATTTGAGTAATGATTTATAAGATTGTTTACATTTTCTAATTTAATCTGAATTAAAAAAAGGCACCCATATTATTAATGAGTACCTGTCACTGTGTTATTCTTTCTTTTCTATTTGAAAATTATCAGCTAGTAATAACCAATTTTGAGGAAATGAAAGGCCAAGTTTCCAATAGCTAATTCCTCGTAGATCCAGTTCTTTAATAAGGTCAAATTTTGCCTGAATTGATCTTGCATCTTCAAACCAGACCTCATGCTCTTTTCCATTTGTATCTGTGTAATTAAAATGAGGTGCCTGTGCTTCTTGATCATAAAGAATTGGCACATTATTCGCACTTGCAAGCTGAATAGCCTGCTGAGGACTGACTGCCTTCGCAAATTGTCCTCCAGGAACAAATGGTAAGGTCCAATCATACCCATATAAATTTTGCCCCATCATAATTTTACGACTTGGCATTTCTGTAATGGCATACTCCAAAACTTCCCTCACAGGGCCTATAGGTGAAACAGCCATTGGTGGACCGCCACTATATCCCCATTCATATGTCATAATCACAACAAAATCTACAATCTGTCCGTGTGCTTTATAATCATGTGCTTCATACCAACGCCCTTTTTGTGTAGCACTCGTTTTAGGTGCCAGTGCTGTAGAGAGAAGCCAACCTTCCTGACTGAAACGGGCCTTTGCCTTTCGTAAAAATTGGTTATAAGCTTCACGATCTTGAGGTCTTAAAAACTCCATATCAAAATGGATATCACGGAAGCCATATTTTTTGGCAGTTGTGACAATGTTATTTAAAAGTTTATTTTGTATTTCTGTATTTGTTAAAATAATTCTCCCTAGTTCATCACTAAATTGGTCGTTTTCTAAATTCGTAATCGCCATCATCAACGTAACATTATTTTGTCTGGCGATTTGAGGGAAATTATTAAGAAGTGGTTCTTTAAGAGTTCCATCCCGCTGAATTTGGAAACTAAATGGTCCTAAATAAGTTAAGTAAGGTGCTGCATCTCTTGCTGCTTGCTCAAGATTAGCTGTAACACTTGTGCCTCTTGGTTCAATATAAGCGTTAGATTCTACCGATCTCTTTTCACCTTCAGGAATGTAGAGTCTTACTCCTATTGAGAGAGGTTGGTTCATGGGAATATTATTAATTCTAGCTAATTCTGATGCGGGAAGTCCAAATCTTTGGGCTATTGAATATAAACTGTCACCAGATTGTACCCAATAAAACCTTCCCTTAATAGGAATCACAATCCCCTGGCCGATAACTAAATTATTTGGGTTTTGAATTTCATTAGTGCGAATAATTTCTTCTGCGGTTGTACTGTAAGCCTGTGCAATACCAAACAAGCTTTGTCCTTGTTGGACAATATGTATTTGCATGTTTGTCCTCCTCAAAATACAATTTTGTACATCATATGATGAGAAGGCTTGATGCATGTTAAATTAATTTCCTCTATGGATAATCGTAGCTTTGAGTGTGTTTTCCATCATACTTAAGGCAAATTCATTATCCTTTTTAGTATTAGATGCAATACAGTCAGCTGGGATTGTTATATCGTATTCTCTCATATAAGCATCATTTGCTGTAAAAAGTACACATATGTTTCCAGCTATTCCAGTAATCACGAGTTCTTTAACATTAAGACTATATAATAATGTGTTCAGTGCAGTCCCGTAAAAGGCGGAGTGTTTTGGTTTAATTAAAAAATAATCATCATCGTTTGGAAACAAACGGTGAATAATCTTTTCACTTAATGGATTACTACATTTTCGAGCAATTTTTTCAAAGTTAGCCTGCCATAAGTTATAATGGTCATTAACATAGATAATAGGACAATTATTCTCTTTCATTTTATTTTTTAGTGAGAGAATATTGTGGGAGATTGTTTCAGTTTGTTCCGCTAAGATAGGGCCATGATTGAAATTAAAGTCATTAATCATGTCTATAATAAGTAGTGCTTGTTTAGGTTTTTGCTGCATAACAATCATTTCTCCTTTTTATAACAATTTAGGCTGACTTTTCCTACTTTTAATATGTACAATTGTACCATTTCTACGAGGAGGATATATAGAATTGAATGACCAGTATTATATGAAATTAGCCTTAGATGAAGCAAAAAAGGCTAAGGAGATGGGTGAAGTTCCAATTGGAGCAGTTATTGTATTAAATAATACCGTTATTTCATCAGCTCATAATTTAAGAGAAATGGAACAACGGTCAATTGCCCATGCAGAAATTTTGGCAATAGATAAAGCTTGTAAGGAGATAGGTTCCTGGAGATTAGAAAGTGCAACATTGTATGTCACTTTGGAACCATGTCCAATGTGTGCAGGAGCTATTGTATTGTCGAGAATCGGAAGAGTTGTATATGGAGCCTCAGATCCTAAAGGTGGTTGTGCGGGTACATTGATGAATCTTTTACAAGAAGAAAGGTTTAACCATCAAGTTGATCTAACAAAGGGAATTGAGGAGCAGGCATGTAGTGAGTTGTTAAGCTCGTTTTTTAGAGACTTAAGAAAACGTAAAAAACACAAATAACAAACCTGACAAAAACTTACATCTACTAGAAGTTGCAATTTATATGATTAGGATATATACTTATACATGCGTCGATAAAACGATGCAACTTAATATGGTATCAATTTTGCCGTGCTAAGCGGGGAGGTAGCGGTGCCCTGTACTCGCAATCCGCTCTAGCGAGGCCGAATCCCTTCTAGAGGTTAGCTCACTGTAGGGCTGCCTTAAGTAAGTGGTGTTGACGCTTGGGTCCTGCGCAATGGGAATCCATGAACCATGTCAGGTCCGGAAGGAAGCAGCATTAAGTGGAAGCTCTCATGTGCCGCAGGGTTGCCTGAGCCGAGCTAACTGCTTAAGTAACGCCTATGGTGGCTAATCGACGGAAGGTGCACGGCAGTTAATATTTTAAATGAAACTCACTCTTTTCGGGTGAGTTTTTTGTTTGCCATCGAAAAGTAAAGTGCTTTTATAAGTTTTGTTAGGAGTTAGTGAGATGCTACGATTATTTAAAAGGTAAGAAAATATAAAATGTTTGTACTTAGTTTTAGTGTCTAGCTCCAGGCGCCATCGGCTCTAGGGTCTAGTCAAATAGGAATTGAAGGCAAAGAACGCCTTCTATTCCTATTCGCCTTATGCTTGTCGCCGAATGCTTAGCGCCTTGCACTTTTCTTAGAAACAACTTTGTAAATATGCCGATGGTTGTTATAATAAAGATGATGAAATAGAAGGGAGACGTTTTTGTGGGTTATCAAGCATTATATCGTGTTTTTCGACCACAGATATTTCATGATGTGGTTGGCCAAGAACATATAACAAAAACCTTACAAAATGCCCTGTTACAAAATAAGTTTTCACATGCTTATCTTTTTTCCGGACCACGTGGGACAGGGAAAACAAGTGCAGCTAAGATCTTTGCAAAAGCAGTCAATTGTGAAAGAGCACCAGTAGCTGAACCTTGTAATGAGTGTGCTGCTTGTAAAGGTATTACAAACGGTTCCATTTCAGATGTGATTGAAATTGATGCAGCATCTAACAATGGTGTCGATGAAATAAGAGATATTAGAGATAAAGTAAAATATGCTCCATCTGCTGTTCAATATAAAGTATATATTGTTGATGAAGTTCATATGTTATCCATTGGGGCTTTTAATGCTTTGTTAAAAACTCTTGAAGAGCCACCAAAGCATGTCATTTTTATACTAGCTACTACTGAACCTCATAAAATTCCTTTAACAATAATCTCTCGCTGTCAACGATTCGATTTCCGAAGAATAACGGCTGCTTCGATTGTAGGGAGAATGAAAGAGATCATACATAACCAACAGGTAAATGTAGAAGAGGATGCACTGGACGTCATTGCAAGAGCTGCTGATGGTGGTATGCGTGATGCATTGAGTTTACTGGATCAAGCAATTTCATATAGTGATGATCAAGTAACATTAAATGAAGCATTGCTTATAACAGGGTCTGTATCACAAGAGATTATTGGGAAAATGGCTGAAGCCATACATCAAAAAGATGTGACGGTTGCCCTGCAGGCATTGGACCAATTAATGTATCAAGGAAAAGACCCGAGCAGATTTATTGAAGACTTTATTTTTTATTATCGTGATATGCTCTTATACCAGACAGCTCCAACTCTAGAGGATGTCTTAGAGCGTGTGTCGGTAGATAATCAGTTTATCCAATTATCAAAAGAAATACCTTCTGCTGAAATATATGAGATTATTGAGTTGTTAAGCAAGAGTCAACAGGAAATGAAATGGACAAATCATCCCCGGATTTTCCTTGAGGTTGCCTTGGTAAAGCTTTGTCAACAAACAACAAATAAATCTCAATATGATCAAGAGGAATACCAGTCTTTACTAGAAAAAATAACTAGTCTGCAATCAGAGGTAAATCGACTTAAGCAGCAAGGAATTGCTGCTCCTCAACAAGGGAATTCAAGTTCAAAAGAGCCGAAGCAAAGGTCAATGAAAAGCGGCTATAAAACACCTGAAGGAAGAATACAGGAAATTTTAAAGACTGCAACCAGAAAAGATTTGGAAGTCATTAAAGGGAGATGGGCAGAGCTATTAGAAATGCTTCGACGCCAGAATAAAGTTTCTCATGCAGCACTTTTAAATGATAGCGAACCGGTAGCAGCTTCAGAGAATGCTTTTGTATTAAAATTCAAGTTTGAAATTCATTGTAAAATGGTAGCGGAAAATAACAACAATGTACGCACCAATTTAGAAGTAATACTGCAAGAGATTGTCGGTAAAAGCATGGAAATGGTTGGCGTTCCTGAGCATGATTGGGTTAAAATAAGAAAAGAATTTCTAAAAGATCAAAAAGATGAAGATCAAACTCAGCAAAATGGTGAAGAAGATCCGCTTATTGCTGAAGCAAGAAAATTAGTGGGAAATGAACTAATTGAAATAAAAGATTGATTTGGAGGAATGAGATATGATGCGTGGCGGTATGGGAAATATGCAAAAAATGATGAAACAAATGCAAAAAATGCAAAAGGATATGGCGAAAGCACAAGAGGAACTTGCTGAAAAAACTGTAGAAGGTACAGCTGGAGGCGGCATGGTAACAGTTGTCGTAAATGGACAAAAGGAAGTGCTTGAAGTAAATATCAAAGAGGAAGTAGTAGATCCGGAAGATATTGAAATGCTTCAAGACTTAGTACTAGCTGCAACGAATGATGCATTGAAAAAGATGGATGACCTTACAAATGATACAATGGGTCAGTTCACCAAAGGAATGAACTTACCAGGAATGTTCTAGGAGGATTATCATGCATTATCCTGAACCAATATCAAAGCTAATTGATAGCTTTATGAAGTTGCCAGGAATTGGTCCGAAAACGGCCGTTCGACTGGCTTTTTTTGTCCTAAACATGAAAGAAGATGTTGTGCTTGACTTTGCAAAAGCACTAGTTAATGCAAAAAGAAATCTTACCTATTGTTCTGTTTGCGGACATATAACTGATCAAGATCCTTGCTACATCTGTGAAGATGATCGACGGGATAAAAGTATTGTATGTGTGGTGCAAGACCCCAAAGATGTTATAGCCATGGAAAAAATGAAGGAATATAACGGCTTATATCATGTACTGCATGGATCTATATCGCCCATGGAGGGAATAGGACCAGAGGATATAAAAATTCCTGAACTTTTGAAAAGATTGCAGGATGATGTTATACAAGAGGTCATTCTCGCTACAAACCCTAATATTGAAGGGGAAGCAACAGCCATGTATATTTCAAGGCTTTTAAAACCATCTGGTATTAAACTAACGAGGATTGCCCATGGTTTACCAGTGGGGGGAGATCTGGAATATGCTGATGAGGTCACTTTATCAAAAGCGTTAGAAGGAAGAAGAGAAATATAGAGGAGGATGTTTCATGCTTTTTCGCCGGAAGGGCTGGTTAAGGAATCAATATGATCAACAACTAATACAAAACTTGCTCACGATGAAAAAAGAGTGGAATCGGCAAAAACAGTTAGTTGATAAAAGTGTTGAACCTTCTCCTGAGGTACTCTATGATTTGAAAATTGCAGAAGCAAAATATTTCTTTTTATTAAAAGAAGCAAAACATCGGAATATTAAAATAGGGAAAATATAAAAGTAGATAGCTTGTTCTAATTTAATACTCTTCTCATATCTTATTATTAAAAGAGATAAAAGGGGAGTGTTTTAGTGGATCCTATTTTAGTTTTTTCTGTAATAGGTGGAATCATTTTAATTTTGTTATTTGTAGGAGCTCCTATTCGACCATTACAATGGCTTGGGCGACTTTCGATAAAGATAATAATCGGAGCACTGCTATTATTTTTTGTTAATGCTTTTGGTACAAGCATAGATTTACATATCCCAATTAACTTAATTACTTCAAGTGTGTCAGGAATATTAGGGATACCGGGATTGGCAGCATTAGTTATTATAAAAATGTTTATTGTAAGTTAAAAATATATGTAGGCTAGGAAATCAGAAGAGAAGGAGACAAATACTTTTCTTCTGATTTTTTTATTGTCAATTTTTATTGACATGTTTTTTGAGAGGTGATATATTATTAGTCGTCTTCCAAAAAGGACAAATGAAATAAAAACCTTCAAAAAAAGTTGTTGACTTAAAAATGGCAATCATGTTATTATATTAAAGTCGCTTCTTGATGAAGTGAAAAAGTTCTTTGAAAACTAAACAAAACCAAGCGTGCCAACGTTAATTTCGATTAACAAAAACGTACTATATAGTACAAATTTTTATGAGCTATATCAAACACTTNATTGGAGAGTTTGATCCTGGCTCAGGACGAACGCTGGCGGCGTGCCTAATACATGCAAGTCGAGCGAATCTGAGGGAGCTTGCTCCCAAAGATTAGCGGCGGACGGGTGAGTAACACGTGGGTAACCTGCCTGTAAGATTGGGATAACTCCGGGAAACCGGAGCTAATACCGGATAACATTTCGAACCGCATGGTTCGGTATTGAAAGATGGTCTCGGCTATCA
>NZ_JAEK01000069.1 GCF_000518865.1 Bacillus sp. J37
TCTGCTGACTTCTTGCGGCTAACCTTTTTCGACTGTACCCTTTGTACATCCGCAAGATCTCCCAGGGTAAGACAACCATCTTTCCTCTTTTACTCGCCTGATCTACTTTACAAAGTTACGCACATCTTTTGGACTTTAACTTGTTTGGGAGTCTTATCCCTTTGTAAAGCCTTAGTATCAGATTTCTGTTCGTCGAGCCAAGATTTTATTCCACGCTTCCTCCAGCCCTTATCTCACGATAAGTACCTTGCGCTTCCTTAGTGGTTGGTCGATGTGTACCCCCACAGTGGACTTTCACNACCTAGATAGTTGCCATGCCTGGCACACCAAAAAAAGAGGACAACTTAATGTTGTCCTCTCAAATCACCTGTTTATCCCGCGTAAGTTTCCTTAAGAAAATTAGTTCATTTTGTTTAGGCACTTTCCTCACAATTATAATGAGCTGGATGATAATAATAACCAATACTGACTTTTTGTAGACCAGGTATCGTGGAGTCCAATTTGTCGCAAACTTCCCTTTATACTTTCTTAAACCTTTAAAGTTATAGTATTTACACCCATTCAAAAAAGCATATCTTGCCAATTTCTCCTGGTAAGGTGAGCCTGGATCTATTCCAACATTAGATAAAGGAGACATTCCCAAACCGCAAACTGAGTATCCTTTTTCTTTCGCCCAAAGAATAGTTGAAATGAACACCATATCCATCGTTGCTCTCGGGCTGTGTTTTCTATATCTCATCAAATCAATACTTATCGTTTGCTTCTGTTGATAATCAGAAGGAAGACTAGCAAACGCTAATAAAGAGCCATCAGAATCACGAAATAAGGCCACTGAAAAATGGGCGATATATTCCTCAGAGAAAGAACTTACTGAAAAACCTTTTTCTTTACGATCACTTAACCACTCATCTGAAACAAATCGCAATTCCTCTAGTAATTCCTTTCTAAAAGGAGGATGAACAACTGAAAAACGGTAGCCTTCCTTCGAAAATTTATTTCTTATGTTTCGCATATTACTGAATTTTTTTCCTTCAATAGCAAAGGTATTTAAATCAACTTTTGCCTCTTCTCCAATTTTAAATAAACGATAACCTCGCTTTAGATAATTCAAAGAATACTGCTCAGATGCTTGATAGAAAATCGGTGTCATACGGTGCTTTAAAGCAAAATCAAAAAACTCCTCTAATCCATCATCAAGCTTATCTTCATCACCAATCGGATCACCTAAAACGAATAGCTTTTTCCCCATTTGTTTATATGAAATTAACACCGAATCACCTTGCGCTAAAAATAACTGTTTATCTTCTAAAAAAAGCAAATGTGACAATGTATTTCCACCAAATCTTTTTATAAAAGATGAAGTAAAAGAACCATTTTTATGGTGATCCTTCTTGAGAGAGTTGGTTAATAGAAAGGTTATTACGACCATGATAGTAAAAATTATGACAATTGCAATAAACAATACACTTGATCCCCCTTTTTCCTCTATAAAAGATAACACATTCACTTATTTTAGAAAATACATTTTAACATCAGTATTTCGGCATAATTTAACCAGTTTAGGAAAATGTATAGATATGCTTTTACATTTAATACTTTTATCGTTGGAAAAAAGGAGTGGAGAAAATGAATGTAAATCGAGCGAAAGAAATTGCAAATATGGGAGAAATGGTGAATGTACAATACGAAGGTGAATCAATTTATATCCAATCTGTAAATGAGGATCAAGGAACTGCTCGTATTTTCTCACTGAGTAATCCCCAAGCTGAAAAAAACGTTCCTGTGGATGTATTAATTGAAGAATAAATGGACTGACATTTGTCAGTCCACATTTTAAATTATGCTTATAATTTCACTACGTCTTCTGCTTGAGGACCTCTGTTACTTTCAACTATGTTGAACTCAACTTTTTGTCCTTCTTCTAACGTTTTAAAACCTTCACCAGTTATAGCACTGAAGTGAACGAATACATCATTTCCTTCAGCAATTTCTATAAATCCAAAACCTTTTTCTGAATTAAACCATTTTACAGTACCAGTTGTTTTCATAAGTAGAACCTCCAAAGATTTTTTCAAACGTTGCTCTATATTTTAACTAGAATATATTATGATCAATTGTTTTATATTGAAATTGCCGTTACTCAAAACAACGAAAGCCCTACCTCTCTTCCGTCCTTACGGCTCCTAGTCCGCGCCAGTGTGAATTGAAGCACATTATACGTTTCATTCACAAATCACTATATAGTGAGGATTTTAAACAAGCATAAAGATTTATTATAGATCAATACAATGATGTTGTCAAATCAAATCCCCTTTTATCTACTACTCTTGAAAAAATTACGATAATAAAACAATGGAGAAAGGATTACCCGCCACTAACAGGAGGAATAAAAGCTACTACATCTCCTGCTTTAACCATATCATCCTCCAGTGCATACTCTTCATTCACAGCAATCATGACATTTTCTAAATTTTCTAAGTCATAGGCGGATAACATATAGTCTCTAATGTCCTTCACTGTTGTCTGGTTTCTTTCAATACTTATGCTTTCTTGTCCGACCTTTTCTTGTAAATGAGCAAACAAAAGTACTTTTATCATTTATCTTCCTCCATCGGCTTTCCTTCTGGATATGGTGTTTTTTCTAATTGATCTCCTATCCAAGCCTCTCCACTTTCCCAAATTTCTTTTTTCCATATTGGAACGATTTGTTTTATTCTTTCAATCGCGTACTCATTTGCTGCATAAGCATCTTTACGATGCGGGGTTGACACAGCAATTACAACAGCAATTTCTGAAATCTCTAATTTCCCGATCCGATGAGTAATCGCTACTTTCGCGTCACTCCATTTCTCTTTTATTTCTTCCCCTATTTGTTCGAGCTTTTTCACTGCCATCTTTTCATAAGCTTGATATTCAAGTGATAAGGTACGTTTTCCATATGTAAATTCTCTTACCGTTCCAGTAAAAGTTGTGACAGCTCCGGCCTCGTTACGTATAACTTTATTAGTAATTTCTTCTATTGAAATTGGATTCTTTACAATTTCAAACATTTGCGTTGTCAATATCTTCACCTACTTCATTTATCATAAGCCATTCAATACACCTATCTCGAGAAGAAAAGATTAGATATTTTTCTCTAACTTCAAGAGGTAATGAGAAACTGGCCAATACACAAGTAATATTAACTAATTTTTTTAACATCGGGAGATCTTCTTGAGATCGAAGCAAAACAACTTTAGGATATTCCTCAAATTTATAGCCTTCAATTAAGATAACATCTAAGCAAAATGTATTATACAAAGAGATCATCTGGGAAAGTGTTAATTTAAATTGATTTGAAGATAAAATAAAAGATTCATTTCCTTCGATAAACGTTACTTGCGCGCCTGCTTCCCGATGTTTTTGAGTATCTTTCCCATTATCATTTTGGGTTAATGCTCCATCATGTCCATGATGTTTGATGGTTCCCACCTTTAATTTATATCTAGCAGCTTCTCTAATATACTCCGTGACAAATGTGGTTTTTCCACTGTTTTGGTATCCGACTACTTGAAGGATTCTGCCCAATGCGTGTCACTTCCTAATTGATCTTCAAATAACAAGAGATCAATCATATCTCCAGTTTTATATCCTCTAGATCCTCCCGGCAAGACAATAAAGACATTAGCATCAGCTAATGATGATACGACATTCGATTTATCCAAACCAACAGGGCTTGCGATAACTTGTCCATCGATTAGTTGAAAAGATCCTCTAACAAATCTTGTGAAGGGATTTGGTTTTAAGAAATCCTTTCCTAAAACAGCTGAAACCTTTTGTAGATGTGGGCGGGTTGAGTATAAGAATTGTCGAACAATTGGTCGAACAAACAACTCAAAACCAACATAACATGCAGATGGATTCCCAGAAAGCCCGAATAATAACTTACCATTGTATTCAGCTACCGTTGTCACACTCCCAGGTCTCATGGCAACTTTATTAAATAGAACATTTGCCCCTAAACGTTGATAAATATCCGGCAAATAATCATAATCTCCAACAGAAACGCCTCCCGTTGTGAGTAAAATATCTACCTCTTCCAAGGCGTCAACTACAGCTTTATAGCAAGTTTCAAAGTCATCGGCTAATTTTCCGAGGTATATCGGTCGTGCCCCAGCTCTTTTTGCCTGTGCTTCAATCATAAATGAATTACTATTCCTTATTTTGCCGGGTTCAAGGGGCTCACCAACTTCCAATAATTCACTACCTGTTGCAATAATGCCAATACGCGGTTGCCTTACCACTTTAACCATTTCATAACCAAATGTTGCAAGTAACGCAATAGTTCCCGGCGTGATGTATGTACCTTTTTTAACAAGTACACTTCCTTCTGGTGTATCTTCACCTTTAAAAGATACATTGTCACCTTTATGAAAGGGTCTTTTTATCGACATAAATACTTTATTGTCCTTCGTATAAACCTTCGTTAATTCCAACATAACAACAGCATCACTGCCACAAGGCATTTGCGCACCTGTCATGATACGGATCGCTTGATTTTGACCAACACTTTCCTTGCTAACACTACCGGCACCGATTTCATCAATCACCTCAAATTCAACGGGTTGATCAGCTTTGGCATTAACTGTATCATGCGCACGTATAGCAAACCCATCGTAAGGTGACCGATCAAAAGGTGGAACTGGGTGAGTTGCAATTAAATCCTCCGCTAAATACCGTCCATAACTTTCCTGAAGGGATACTTGCTCTATGTCTCCGACAGTCGCAAAACTCATCACTTTCTTTATTGCTTCTTTTACTGGTAATGGCCTTCTTTTTTCAATCATATAATCCTCTCCGCGACAAATATAGTTTACTATTTAGATTCTGATATTTTATCATTATTTAATAGCATACCATAATCTTTTGGTGAGTTTATGTTACTAAATATCTTAGGATCTATATTTAATTCCTTTTCCGTCACAAACAATACGTTAACTTGATTTAGGAGTGTCATCATTTTTCGATCTTTATTTTCTAATTGCTTTTCAATTAGTGGAAAAACGGAGTGATGATATACTCCAACTAAGGGATGCAACTTTCCTTCAATGTTTGGAATAATGACTTTC
This sequence comes from Bacillus sp. J37, assembly GCF_000518865.1. Lineage (GTDB taxonomy): Bacteria > Bacillota > Bacilli > Bacillales > Bacillaceae > Metabacillus. The sequence goes on from NZ_JAEK01000069.1 coordinate 5,109, forward strand.
TTACCTGAATAAATATAAGCTAGTAATTTTTTAATTACTTCTCCAGAAATGAGAGGAATATCACATGACAATATAACAAACCACTCTGACACTTCGATTTTCATCGCAGTATATACCCCAGCTTTAGGACCAGCTCCTACAAATTGATGATCATCAGTTATAACATTAACTTTTGTTTCTTCAGTAAATTTCTTTAAAAGATTTTGATGACTTACAATAACTTGTTTTTCAGTTGTTTCTTTTAAAGCCTGCATTGAATAGTGCCAGAATTTTTTACCATTGTATTCTGCAAATGCTTTAGGTTGACCGAATCTCCTTGATTCTCCTCCCGCGAGTAAAACCCCTATTATTTGTTGCATTTTCCCCCATCCCCTCTGATTTTTTAACTTGAAATTAAAAAAGTCAGTTACCGACATATGGTAACCGACTAATTTCATTTTTTACCGCTGTCCATTCACTATAATTAAAGCGTAGATTGTCCCGGCTTCCAGTTTACAGGACAGAGCTCTCCTGTTTGAAGTGCTTGAAGTACCCGTAATGTTTCATCAACATCACGCCCTATATTGTTGTGGTTTATAACAGCATATTGAAGTTCTCCACCTGGATTTATGATAAACAATCCACGAAGGGCAATTCCCTCTTCCTCAATTAACACACCATAGTCACGTGAGACAGAATGATTTGTATCAGCTGCTAAAGGATATTTAATATTGCCTAAGCCATTATCTTTTCGATCCGTTTTAATCCATGCCAAGTGAGTGTGAATTGTATCCGTTGATACACCAATCACTTCTGCATCCAATTCTTCAAATTCTTCATAACGGTCAGAAAGTGCAGTAATTTCAGTCGGACAAACATATGTAAAATCCATAGGATAAAAAAACAAAACAGTCCACTTATCATTTTTCATATTGTCTTCCAAGTTTACCTTACCAAATTCTTTATTTGCTAATACAGCATCCATTTCAAATCTTGGCGCTTGTTTTCCAACCATTCGTTCTGTCATTATACCATTCCTCCTAATCATGTTCTATTTATGTGTTACCTAAGAAAGCGCAATCGCCTTGATCAGCTCCGAAGGACTAGGCGCTTGCTCTAGACACCAACCCTAAGTACAAAATTTTTATACTTACTTACATTTTTCCGGACTTATACAAGATAAAGGAGACAATTCTGGAACAAATCCTATCTTGTAGTTTAAGCGATATTCAAATCTACTATTCAAATTGCCCGTAATTTACGACAACTGATCTTAAACCCTTCATTTTTGAACAAAATATGTTTAACATGGTAGATGGAGGGTATTAATAATGTGTTCTTTCTTTAAAAATTAGAGTATAATTCCAGCTATTGCATGCACTTTGAAAGAACCTCTATTTCGAGAAAGGATGTTGAATAATGGATTTTTTTGAAAACATTGAGTGGTCAGTGCTAATGACCACTGCAGGAATTATTATTTTGAAATTACTTGGTATCATTATTGCTTTTTTAATAGTTAAAGCAATTGGAAACAAAGTAATTAGAAAGATGTTCGATAGGTTACAAGAACGTGAAAATATATCGAATGGACGAGCTTTAACGTTACACAGTTTGACCTTAAACATTTTTTCCTATGTGTTAATTTTTATTTTTATTGTCATGATTTTTGAAGTTTTTAATTATAATGTTTCTGCTTTAATAGCTGGTGCAGGTGTTGTAGGATTAGCGATCGGCTTTGGAGCACAAGGATTGGTTAGTGATGTAGTGACTGGTTTTTTCCTGCTGTTGGAAAAGCAAATCGATGTTGAAGACTATGTAACTGTCGCGGGCTTTGATGGGATTGTAGAGCAAGTAGGACTTCGTACTACACAGATTAGAGGGTTTGACGGTACACTTCACTATGTTCCAAATAGGGAAATAACTAATGTAAGCAATCATTCACGTGGAAACATGAGGGCATTAGTTGATATTGGTATATCCTATGACGATGACATCGACAAGGCAATTTCAGTATTACAAGATGTATGTGATAAACTTTCTGCAGAGGATGAAAATATTGTGGATGGCCCAAATGTTTTGGGTGTGCAAGCACTTGGATCTTCAGATGTTGTCATTAGAGTTCTTGCAAAAACAAAAAATATGGAGCAATGGGCAGTCGAACGTAATCTTCGTAAAGCGATTAAAGAGGCATTTGATGCTAATGAGATTGAAATTCCATATCCCCATCAAGTGAACGTGGAGAAAAAGTAAATTTTGTTCAAAAAAAGCCTGAAACCTTCAGGCTCTTTTTGTAGTTTGTAACTTTCCTTACTATTAACGATTTACTTTACTTTCAACTTGTTGGCAGATTTCCATTGCTGATAAACCACTAGCTTGAATAACTGAACCAGCAGTTACTGCATTGCTAATCCCCATTACGTTGGAATCTTGACCAGTGATAACACAGCAATCACAGCCTTTTGCATCATTTTCATTGTTTAATTGGACAACATCATACCCTTTTTCTTGTAATGCTGAAGTAACATCAGATAATGATTGTTCTACACCGATTTTTGCCATCATTTATCCACCTCCTACAAGTATTGTGTACACAGTTGGATAAAATATACTTTGTAAATTGGTGATAAATATGACTATGAACAGAAATTATTAGTCTTTAAGATTTTTTCTTTGATTTTTATGATTTATTCCCAGCTAGACATCATTCGTCAAAATCCTACATCGTCGGTTGCTCAAAAAAAGCAATTGGTTCTCACCGATTGCTTTTTCACATTATTGGTTTGCTTTATAAGAAATATATTTACACATAATATCAACTGCAACTCCAATGGCAGATTCATCTGGTTGTAATTTCGCATGATGTAACCCATATGGCGAGCCTACACCTAGCCAAAACATGAAGCCTGATATTTGATCTACCATATATCCAAAATCTTCACCTGTCATCGCTTCTGTACACTCTCTTACATCATAGCTCGTCTGATCTGAAATATATTCCATAAATTCTCTTGTTAACATCTCATCATTGTCTACTTGATGATACATTGAACCATAATCAATCATTGTTTTACATGAATACCCAATTTCGATCCCTTTTACAATAGCTTCGATTCTTTCCTTGACCTTCTCCATAGATTCTACGGATAATGTTCGTATTGTACCTTCTAATCTTGCATTCTCGGCAATAATATTTTGTACAGTTCCACCCGTTATTTTTCCAATAGTAATAACAGCACTGTCTAATGGGTCTATATTACGGGCAATAATAGTTTGAAGCTGAGTAACTAATGAACATGCAGCTACAACCATATCATTTGTTGTATGAGGATATGCAGCATGTCCTCCTTTTCCTTTCAGATCGATAAACAACTCTGATGTGTTGGCAAAAAGCAGGCCTGGTTTTGTTGCAATTGTTCCAACCGGGAGCTCTGGAGCAATATGGAGTGCTGTGATTATATCTGGTTTCCACTCTTTAGCTATATCACTATTTAACATTGGCTCTGCTCCACCTGGCCCTTCCTCAGCCGGCTGGAATAAAAATAGGACATTATCTGAAATTGGATTTTTCACAAAATGTGTTAATATACCAATCGCAATTGTCATGTGAAAATCATGTCCACATGCATGCATGAACCCTGGATGTTCAGAGCTAAAATCATAGTCTGTTTCTTCTGTAATTGGCAGTCCGTCGATATCAGCTCGATAGCCAATCGTTTTTTGTGGATTGGTACCTTTCACCAAAGCAAATATACCCGTTTTCCACGTTTTTACTTCCAAACGGTGTTCCGGAAATTGTTTTAAGAGATTTAATAGATATTGTTGTGTTTGAAATTCCTGAAAACCAATTTCAGGAATCCGATGTAGATCCCTGCGTATTTGAACAAGGTGTTCTGTCCCCACAATGACCAATCCTCTCTATACAGAAGAGGATGACTATACGAAATAGTCTGCTATATAGACCATCCAGAGTCATCCTCACCATTCTTATAATTGTCTTAGTTCTTGCATAATTTCAGTTTTAGATTGTGTTTGAGCATCGATATCTTTAATTTTACGGGCTGGTGCACCGTATACAACTGTATATGGTTCAACGTCTTTTGTTACGATTGATCCAGCACCTACAACAGCACCTTTACCAACTGTTACACCTTCGAGAACAACACAGTTAGCACCAATCAAAACATCATCTTCAATAACAACAGGTTTTGCAGAAGGCGGTTCAATAACACCTGCCAATACGGAACCTGCACCAATGTGACAATTTTTACCTACTGTAGCACGTCCACCTAATGTTGCGTTCATATCAATCATTGTTCCTTCACCAATGACAGAACCGATATTGATAGAAGCACCCATCATAATAACAGCATTATCCCCAATTTCAACTTGGTCACGAATAATCGCACCTGGCTCGATACGTGCTTTAATTCCTTTAAGATCCAGTAAAGGAATAGCTGAATTACGACGGTCATTTTCAATCACGTAGTCTTCAATATTTGCTTTGTTGCTTTCTAATGCTGCTTCAATTTCAGCCCACTCACCAAAAACAACCCCTGTGTTTCCAGTAATAAATGTTTGAGCAGAATCCCCAAAATTAATTCCTTCAAGGTTTCCCTTAACGTAAACCTTTACAGGTGTTGATTTTTTACTGTTTTGTATAAATGAGATAATCTCATTTGCATCCATCATGTTCATATGTATTTCCTCCTTGTACTATGTCAGTCATTCTTTACTGTATCAAAGGATCAAACTGTTGACAAGAGATCTGTTAAATTTGTCATATTGTCGAATTCTAATTTTTTCTAATAACATTCATCCCTTTGATGTTCTTCCACAATTTCGACAAAAGCTTTTACTTGTTTTAATTCAAAGGAGGACTCAAAACCCAATAACCAAGTATGTCTTTCAATTGGCTTCCCATCTTCTTCTAGAAGTGGTACTTTAAACACCTCCTGTTCCTCATCCTTTAATGTGACGGAAGGAAGAATGGCATAACCAATTCCATTCAACGCCATTTGTTTACAGGTTTCAATTTGATCAACAACAATCGTTCTCTTTGGAGATGTATTGAATTGGCGATGCCACCAGTCTTGTATTTCTTGATAATAAGAGGAATCGCTTTTAAATTGAATAAAAGGTCTTTCAGTATGCAGTACTTCTTCAATATTCTGTATTTCGGTATCTACCAGGTAAAGCGTGTCTGTTAACAGGTGTTTTTTCATCCCTTTCCATTCAGGATTTCCACGTATAATTCCTAAATGAACATGATCTTCATACATACTTTTCAAAATTTCACTACTCCACCCGGTGATGAGTGATATTTTTGCATGAGGATATTTTCTAACATATGTTTTTAATACACTTGGTAGCCAATGTTGGCCAATTATAGAAGCTACAGCAAGCTTTAATGTTCCGTGTACCTCACCTTCCAGCGCCAGTATTTCTTCTTTTACTTTGTCTTCTTTTAGAACGACTTCTTGTGCATAAGCAACAATTTTTTCACCCGCTGGAGTTAGAGTAAGGCCCTTCTGTGATCTGATAAATAATTGTAATCCCCAAGACTTTTCAATTGTTTGTAACCGCTGTGATAATGCTGGTTGAGAAACAAACAGTCGTTCAGACGCTTTTCTCATATTCATTTCTTCTGCTAAAACAACCAGCATTCTAAGTTCAGAAGTTTGCATCCACTCACCCTTTTTATAATAAGTTTTCCTTATAGAAAGAACTGAAATAATACTTATTTAGTTATTGAGATATCAATTGTATCATAAGGATATAGGTGACTTTTGTAAAGGATTTTATATATCGTTTAAAAAGATGACAAAAGAAGGACTGCCAAACAGATTAGGGCAGTCCACATTATATTTTTTCTTTTTTAGGCAAAAATGTGATCAAGATAAAGCTTAAAACAGCAAAACCTAATATAACTAAAAAAATATGATGAAGAGCCATTTCAAGGCCTTCTTGGAGGATCTTTAGCGCTTGTGAAGTTAGTGATGTTCTTTGTTGATCAGCTAAAATAAGTGTTGTTGAATCGAGGTTTAATTCATTATCTACACCTTCGCTTTTAAAGAATGAAATCAACTGACTGTTTAATATCCCGCCTAATAAAGCTGCGCCAATAGTGCTGCCAACATTTCTCATAAACATATTCGTCGCTGTCGCAACTCCTCTTTTATTCCACTCAACCGTACTTTGAATTGAAACAATAAAGGCTGTAGTAGTAAGTCCCATACCTGTACCAATTAAAAAAGAACCGAAAGCAGCAAAAACCGGGCTATCGCCGCTTGATAAGAAAATAAATACAATGCTTCCCAGAATTAGTGATATTCCACCAAATATAGAGGTTGTCCTAAAACCAATCTTCAATATAGCCCTGCCTGATATCATTGCGGCAATTGGCCAACCAATCGACATTGTTGTTAAAGTGAATCCAGCAACGATTGGCTTTCCTTCCATAACTCCTTGTACGTATGTTGGGAGGAATGTCGATAATCCTATTACGATAACTCCAGTAGTTAAGGATGTAAGATTTGCTACTAATATAGACCTCTCTTTCCAAAGCTCAAAAGGCATCATCGGGTCATCAACTTTTCTTTCATAGAAAACAAAAACAATAAAGCTAAATAATGATAGCAAAAACAGCAATAAAACTGGTAAGGAAAGCCAATCAAAGCGAACTCCGCCTTCTACCAGGATAAACATAAAGGAGGTGACAGCAATTGTTAAAAAAATAGCACCACCATAATCAACCTGAGGTTTACGTTTTTCTATATTTTCCTGTAGAAATAAATACAATCCTATAATAGCAAGAATTCCAAGGGGAATATTAATCCAAAAAACAAATCTCCAACTAACAAATTCTACTAACAATCCACCAATAGCAGGACCCATAATCGCTGAGATTCCCCACACACTGGACAAATATCCCTGAATCTTCGCTCTTTCTTCTTTCGTATAAATATCACCAACAATGGTTGTAGCAATCGGCATTACTGCACCTGCACCAAAACCTTGCACAAAACGTGCAAAAATAAGCATTTCCATTGATGAAGCCATTCCACATAAAATTGAACCAATTAAAAAGATGACAATACCAATGGTTAGAACTGGCTTCCTGCCAAATAAATCAGATAATTTCCCATAAATCAATACAGTCACAGCATTCATTAATAAATACGATGAAAATACCCAGCTATAGAGGGAAAAATTCTCTAATTCTGCCACGATGGCAGGCATGGCTGTTGCCACAATTGTCGCCTCAATTGCTGCCATAAACATAGCTAACATTACCGTAGCCAGTACATAGGGTCGCTTTGTTTTACGTTCCTTTGCTTTTAAAACATTCAGTTCTTGTCCCATTTAAAATAATACCTTCCTTTTAGATAAACACGACACACCGCCAAGGATGGCGGAAGGCGATGTCTTTTCTTATACTATAATCTATATAGTTAAACTTTCTTAAAATATAAAAAGAAAATGATTAAATAACAATCCAGATAAAAAGGACTGTCATCTTATGTTGCAAAATGTGGACAGTCCTTCTTTTTTCATCATTCAATCTTTCTACATATTTATTCACTATCATTTCCATTATTAGCAAGTTGAATTTGTTTTTTCACTTTTTTTAATATCGCTCTTCTTGTGAAAATACCTTCAAATATGTTGTTTTCATTTATCACACAAACAAACGGATGATTCACAACAAGGTCTAAGCCTTTTTCAACGGTATCATGTAAATACAACCTTGGGATATCCGTATTCATCACTTCTTCGACCTTCATATTCTCTAACTTTTCAAATTCGATTCGTTCCAATCCGAAAATATTGTCCATGATTAAATTCATTCCAATAAGTCCATGTAATGTAAATGTCGGGTCCAAAACAGGAATGGCTGTATAACCTGTTTTTGTTAATACTAATAATGCATGCTCTAAATTATTACCTATTTGGACATGTGCTACTTTATCCCCTGAAATCATTAAATCTTGTATAGTTAAACCCATTAATTCATTGGCACTTAAGCTAAACATGTTGTTCTTCCTCTCTAAAAAGCTATTTTTAACCACAAAGAGGTGTGTTAAAGTTTCCAAATCTATCATATCATAAAATGAAAATCCATTTCTTCGTTTACTCTCCTATATTCTGAAAAAGATAAGAAAACGTAATATTTTTAACTGTTGTGATCCGTTATATACGGATCAAACAGCTTTACAATGTGCATTTCTGTGACAAAAAAATGATACTCTTCCAGGAGTATCTACTTATTCAAGATTATTTAATTCTCATTTGGTATATCTATTTGCATAACTAAAAGCTGTGTAGGATTCCGGTTTTATTTTTGCCTCGATTCCCATTGCCTCAATTCTTCCAGTCATTTCTTGGATTAATTCCTTTGTCACTCCTCTTCTGCCAATATCCAAGTGTATCTCAAAAATTAAATCTGCTCCCTCATCTGCAAACGGAATTAGAATATCTGATAATTCCATTAAATATTTAGAAATAAAATAGTAAGCAATTTCCTGGCTTAGTGCTGTTTCCATTGAGATCTTTTCTCTAATGCTTGTAATCGGCCGGTTTACAGTATGGTTTTTCAAGCAACCCCACGCACCTTTACCAACCCTATGAAGGTGAACAGCCGTAATAAACTTTGTTTCTGTCTGATGAACATGTGAATCTGACCCAATAGACAATACATATTCTGAACGTGGGTCCTTTAACATAAAGCCTTTTATACGCTCAAGTACCGTTTGAAAGGACATCCTCTTCTCAGAGACATTATAAAAGGTGAAAGAATCGTTCATCTTACAACTCCTTGTCATATTTCATTGTTAGTATTTTCGAAAAACAAATTTTCCGTTACTATACTGTATGACGATGACAAGACATAATATGATTAAAAAATAGCCATACCAGATGGTATGACTACTCCCCTTTACTTGTTTCAATGTTTCTAATGGACTCGTGACATTGAGTACATGTAAAGATCACATTTTGATTAGATTGTGCTGTTAATGATTCTGAAAGTGGTCCTTTTCCTTGACAAAATGGACAAATAACAAAAGGATCTTTTTTCATTTTGCCTCCTTAGTTTTAAAACTATTATTGAAGGAGATCAAAAATTTCCATAGCAATCATATCAATATTATCGAATTGATATGATTGAGGTTTTTCACCTTTTTGATAAACCTCAAGCTCAAACGTACTATTCTTGTCAAAATATTTTACACTGCAACGTTTTTCACCTTCAACCTCAAAAAAGCGCTGGACAGGTTCTCCTGAACCAGAATTTTCTTGAAGATTTTGAAGTCTTGTAATAATACCTAAAAGTTGTGACACCAGATATCCCCCTTCCGGAAGAGTTAACGTATAACTAATTCCTTCGTTTTATTGTTTACTCTACCACTCATTCTATCCACTAAACGACGATTCAATAATCAGCATCTTACTTTTGTGCCATGTCAATTTTACACTATGTATGTAGGGAATTCCAAGGAAATTATCAATGTATGTTAAACTTCCTTTATTTTGTCCACTTTTTCAACATATTATATGAAAATGTCGTTTATTTATTTACGCTCGAAGCAGTAGCCTGTATAATTGTAACACATATTCCTATGAAGTTCATAAAACAGATGTTGTTCAATTAACTAACACAAATACATTCATAATTCTGCTAATAAAATCTGTTATCAATGATTACATAGGAAATATTTATTGTTTGGGGAGATAATCGTGAAAAAAATAATTGTATATTCTCAGCCAAGTTGTCCACCTTGCCAAGTTGTTAAACAATTTTTAGACCATCATAATTTGACTTATATTGATAAAGATATTAGTGTCGATAAAGATGCACGGAACACTCTTGTAGAAGATTTACAATCATCGTCAACACCCACTGTTACTGTTGACGACCAGGTTGTTATTGGGTTTGATTTAAAAAAACTTGAAGAACTATTAGGATTGTAAAAGGAAAAGAAAAAAGCTTGGTGACCAGCCAAGCTTTTTTCACTCTATTAAAGGGGTTTGGGGAAAACGAGAGTTTATGACTAATCAAGTTCCTACGTAGCAATAGGCAGTAGTTGATTATCTTTCTCATTTATAATGATAATGATTATCACTTTCAATGTCAAATGTTTTTTCATAAACTCACATCATTTTCTCATAGAGAAAATGATGTGAAATTGTCTTTGAGTAAACATAAGGTAACAAGATCTGGCTTAAGTATTGATTTAAAAGGTATCCTCCTTCATTATGATCATCCACTTTTAGTGTGCCTACTTCTGAATTTTTTGTCCCTTTAACTTCTTGTCCTTTTGTTTTATTATGTCCAATTTCTTCTAAATTTTTTGCATAGTTCTTAATATCAGTAACCATTAATCCTTTTTGTGTTTTCGTTAATTTTACCCACTCATAATGGTCATCATAGCTAACAGGACCATCATTTGACGCAGGGAAAAATTCATAAACAACAATTTGTTCATTTTCTTCAACAATCTTTGTCTTTTCGTCAAAGCTAAAAAACGGAATCACGTGAATTGGAAAATCTGTACCATAAACAATATATTTCCCGTCTTCTTCAAACAGATTTTTGTTTAAATATTGGGATGTTATATCTTTATCAAAATATTCTGAAAGGATTTGGACCATTTCCTCTTTTTCTCTTGGCTTTTCTGATAATGATTGTTGTGCTTTATAGGCATCTTGTAGATGAGATAAGATGTTTTCTCGATTCAAACTTTCAAGATTTGAAGCAAATACTGGATGAGAAAATACTAGGAGAATAGCTATGATAAGTAAACTGCAACATCCTTTATTTTGTCTCATTCTTATTCCATCCTCTCTCATTAATGATTTGGACAATCTTTATCTCTTCCCTATTTTACCAACAAATTTGTCAATATAGCTGTATGAACGTTCGTAAAATCCAATCAAATTATGACAACAACCTTCATTATTCTCTACCCATTTTGACAAAGGTCTAATCAATCTTTATAAATTCAATCGAGTAGAGGGAAAATAATCTAATTATTTTCGCCCCTCTCACACCACCGTACGTACGGTTCCGTATACGGCGGTTCAATTTATATTACAGTGTGTACTTTTAGATAATGATCTAAAGCAGAGGGAAGACCCCTCTGCTTTAGTCTTTTGTTTGAGATTGCTCTTTGAACAACTTTCGATAAACCGATGTATCGATAACCTCTTCGACAGAAGGTTAATCCCTTCGCCTCTCCCTCAGGGATTCCTAATTGGATAAGCGATTTGATTCGTTTCTTCGATACCTTCCATTGCTTCCATATG
>NZ_JAEK01000070.1 GCF_000518865.1 Bacillus sp. J37
CCAGTTAACTCCCACTATTTTCTGTATTTGGGAGATTGATAGTCCTTTGTTGTTTCTTAAATTTTTGATACAATTAATATCAGACATTGCTAGCATCCTTCCGTAACCTCCATGTATTGATTCGACACCATTACATTAGAGGGACTTGGGGTGACTGGCAAGTCTTTTTTTATGCCCTTATTAAAATAAGTGCAGGACTCTGCATTTTTCTGTTGCAAAGGTCTGCACTTCTATTTTGCAATAAACACCTAGTATCAAAATCTTTTCTATTATCTAGTAATTTGTATGAAAAAAAAAATTCATTTTTTGTACTGAAATACAATCGGAAATTATTATCTTCTCATATAATATATTAATTCTAAAAGAAAGGGGGAAAATAATGGCGATTGAATTAGTAAACTATAATACTAGTGTACCTTCAAATTTTAATGATTCTATTAACGTAAACGTGACACCTATTCCAGTCACAGTAGCACTTTTTGGATTGAATATTCCTTCGAATAATACAAACGTGGTTTTAGTAGGTTCAGCAGGTCTCAGATCATTTTTAGGGTTTCCGGAAGTCTTGTTTAGGGTGGTACGAGATACAGCTGTTATTGGCAGTACTATTACTTCACCTTTAGTGATAGGAGAATTCCTTAACATTCCAATTAATTTTGTCGATCGAAACGTACCGCCAGGATTTCATACCTATAGGCTGACAGCAGAATTAACAACCAGTTCACTTACTACTAATGCCACAATTGTAGGACCAATGACTTTGTCAGGATTAGCAATTACAACAGTTTAATTCAAGAGGAGATGACTCAAAAGTTGATTTCTAAGCTCTAAAGTCATCTTCTTTTTTAATTTTAATTTAAACCTCTATTCAATTCGAATAATTTTTATGTTGTTGTACTTGTCCTTTTACAAAGGGGAGGAAGTAATGAGAGAAGTGTTGTGGCTTCTCAGCTTTGTATTCTTACATTTTAAAAAAGAAAGATAGTTTTTTTACAGCTCTTTTCTACCATTTATAATTTTTTTCATATCCTAATTCAATAAGAATGTTCCCTGCTACTTTTTTAAAGGCATCTTTTACTTCTTTATCAAATTCAGTTTTCCAGCTTCCAATTTTTCCAGAGCGGAATGTCAGTGAATATTTTTGATCCATTCTTTCTTCCATTTTTTCAATCATTATATTAATAGGAATTGGGGGAGTACGGTCATTCCAAAGGTAATCTGCAATTCTTCTCAATTGTAATTGTGTAGACTCCTTACTTCGAACTAAATCTTCAAAAGTAATATAAAGAGTATATGGATCCTTTATCCAGCCTTGGAATGGACGAAACCAATCTGCGATCGAAGGATATTTAAGCTTATCGTTTTGAACCCCATATATAAGGGCTAGATATCTTTGTTTCTGACTGATCGCTTCTTTAGTGAAATAATCATAGAGAGGATGGTAAGGGTATTTTTCTACAATAAAATAAACATATGAAACAACAACATCTCGCAGATCTCTACTAATAAAAATATGTTTCATATTCAACTGTTTAAGCATTTGGAGCCATTCAGGAGAATAGATTATATGTCCAGCTCCAAATTCGTTAGGATTCATTAAACTTAATTTACGGAAGTGATCATTTAATTGATAGAAATAGCCTTCATATAATTCATTTATAGGGTTATGAGTAACATTAGGGATTCCAAGTACAATGTTTTTTAGTAAATGAGTTCCACTTTTTGGAACTGAATTTATAAAAAAACTTGGAAGTGCATCCGCTTCTTTATTTTTCATATTTATTTTTTCTTCCTTTCTATTCATGATTAAGATTAAATCATTATATGTCTTATAAATTACTAATATTAAATCATCTATTATTAAACTGTTCATAACATTATATGAAGAAATGAAAGTAAAGTTTGTATGATTAACTAGTTCAATTTATAAAATCACGTGTAGTCGCAAGTATTGAGTCCTGTAGAGAATAAATTTATTAACCGGAAATTCCCAGATTTTCACAAGGGATTATTATAAAGTTTAGGAGACAGCATTTAAGCTGTCTCAAAGACATAGGGACTAAACTTAAGATTGCTCTTTTTTAATTACCTCACTTCTATATATTACGTATGGTTTTAATAATGGATTTTTATCAGTAGAGGATACTATTTTATCTATGTTATTGTAATGCACAAATGAATAATTAGGATTTTCATTTAATGTAGAAATTAACGGTTTTAGCATCGTTGGCTCAGAAAATAACAAGCTGCCATCACAAATCATAAAATAAGGAGTATCCAAATTAACTTTGGCTTTATTGAGCTCATTTATTGGACTGCTATTTACTCCATCTATATAAGAAACCCTCATGTCAAAGTATTTCGCATTAATTTGCTTTATATTATTTTTTGGAGAACAATTAACTAGTAATAGTTTGTAATTTGTCCAGTATTGATCGATTAACTTTCCATATCTATTTAGGATTTCCTCTGTGGCTTCATAAAGGAAGTATACAATCGTTAGTTCTGGTTTAATACCTCTTCGCTGTCTGGTCTCATAGTGTGCGAGATGAACCTCATTCCAACAAATTCTGTGATATTCAGGTTTAGTACTTATACTTGTTGACAGGCTAAAAGGGGAGTTTAATCTATAAGCCATTGTCTCTATTGGAATAAATTTAATTTTACAATAATCCATCATTCTTAAGAAATAATCATAATCTTGAATTAATGTGAACCTATAGGGTCCAATTCTTTTACAGTATTCGACTTTGTATATGAATGAAGGTCCGATTATACACCCTTGAAACATGTTTTCGATTGTATTCATCCATTTGCGAAGATAAGATTCTAAAAATTGAGGGGAATCTGCAGAAGTACCATTTTCAAAAATGGAGTTGTAACTAGTATATACAATTCCAATATCACTTGTTGTTTTTACTATACCTTCATATAGGGTTTGGAGAAAAAATGGATAATATATATTGTCATTTGAAACCCAAGTCATATATTTTATTGAGGGTATTTGATATAATGCCTCAAACCCTTTGTTCAATGCATAGGCTACACCTTGATTTTCTTTATAGGATATAATTTTAACCCTCTTATCTCCATCAATAATTTCATGAACAAGCGGGAGTAAATCAAGGGCACCGTCAATGACAATAAATAAAATAAAATTTGTATGGCTTTGATTGAGAATTGTACTGATTGCACTTCTTATATGCTCTTCTTTTTGGTAATATAGGGGCATAACAATCCCTAAGTCACTCAATAGTATCACCTCTATATAATGAATGTTGAGACTTATAACATGTATGGACACCCAAATATGTTATATCTCCTAAAGAAATAAAGTTAACAAGGTTTCATTTCTAATATTTATTCTGTAGTTTTAAAAGGATTATTTTTGTGGTTATCACGATAAAAGTTGAGGATATCTTTTAACGATTGTTTTAAAGGGATGGCTGGCTTCCACCCTAAGTCAATAAGATTTGAAGGCATAATTTTTATTGTTTGTTCAATTTGATGGAACTCCTGTGATTTCAATTCAAAATTAATAGTTGTTAACGTCTTAAAGCAATTGACAATTTTTTCAATTGATCTGCTTTTTCCTGAGGAAATATCATATATCTCTCCACTTTTTCCCTTCATTAAAAGAGTTTCATATGCAGTAACAGCATCTCTTACATCTAAATAATCCCGTTGTGCATGTAGATTATTTACTTCTAGAACTTTATCTAGTTTATTTTCTTCCATATCTACAATTTTCTTTGCGAGTATAGAACAAACACCATTTGAAAAGCCTGGCCCTATAAGATTGGAAGGTTTTGCGATGACAATGTGCATATTAAATAATTTGGCCCATGACTGTGCGATTATCACTTGTAAGGTTTTACTTAAACTATAAGGGTGGGGAAGGGTAGTAATATTCCCAGGATCAAATTGAAGAGCTGAGCCTACAACAACAACCTTGCTTAATGGACTTTCTTTCCGAAGTGATTCTAGTAGATTCACAGTACCCATAGTGTTTACTTCCAATGAAGTTACCGGATCAACCCATGACAGACCAACATGATTTTGTCCTGCTAAGTGAAGAAGATACTGAGGTTTAGTTTTTTTAATTAGGTTTTCTACATCAGCTTTGTTTGTAAGATTACAATATTCATTAGGAACATCATTAAGAGTAAATTTGCTCTTTCTTGATACAGCAGTAACATTAAAGCCGACATTTAAAAAATGCTTTACAGCGTGTTGTCCAGTAAACCCATTTGCACCAGTAATTAACAATTTAGGCTGTTGATTCAATGTGTACGCATCCATTCCTTTAATTCCTCGACCATTTCTTTATATGATGGAATTGTATATTGGAAGTCGGTTCTTGTACTTTTAATGGTACGATCAAGTACAATCTTACTATCTGGACTTATTACTACATCGTCTTTATTAAAAACTTCTTGTATTAATTTCAACAATGAAAACTTAGAAATCTTATTCTCTGATCCAAGGTGGAAAAGGCCCGTCACGTTATTCCTGATCATTTCTTCAGTTGCCTTTGCAAGTTCGAGTGTTGTTACCCCATTCCAAAAAACCCGTTCATATCCTTTAATTCTTCCAGTTTGTTTCATGAACCATAAAAATAAGCCAATTCCATCTTCTTTTAATTCAGGACCGATTATTGAAGTACGAATCGTTAAGTGCTTGTCGCTGAAAACTTCTCCCCAGCGTTTTGACATTGCATATAATGATGTTCCATCTGGAATATCATCTTCTGTATAACTGCCTTTTATTCCCGAAAAAACGCAGTCTGTACTAATGTGGATTAATTTCCCACCGTAACGCTCAGCTAATTTTGCTAATTGATGGGGAAGTATACTGTTTGTTTGTAAAGCCAATATAGGATTGTTACTTGCTTGTTCATTTAAGATGCCAATGCAATTAATAATAATATCGGGTTTAAGAGATTCAATTATTTCTTCAATACCTTTATTATCTGTTACATCTAGGTAGAGGCTGTTATTATCTTTAGAGTCTCGTGAAGTATAGAACACTTCATAATTGTTTTCTTGCATGAAATATTCTACCATTATATGTCCTGCCATTCCTTTTCCACCTAGGATTAATACTTTCATTAAATAAACCCGCCTTTCTTTAACATGTCTTTAATTTCCTCTTTACTTATCAATCCTGTACCAGAATGATATTTATCTAAATTTACAGCTTGATATTTAGAATAATGCTCCATTAATCCCGGGATGTGGTTGGAGGGGAGGATTACAAAATATTCTTCATCATATGCGATTGTTGTTTTGCTTTCATAACTTGAGAGAAGTAATTCATGGATTTTTTCACCTGGGCGAATACCGAATGTTTCAATGTCTACATCCTCTATACCAGAAGCTTCTATTAAAACATGAGCAAGGTCTAAAATCTTAAATGCCGGCATTTTCATAACAAAGATTTCTCCTCCAACACTTTCAAAAGTTGCTTTGAATACTAATTTAATTGCGTCTTGGACAGTTAGGAAAAATCGTGTCATATTAAGGTCTGTAATACGAACTTTTTGTTTTTCTTTTATTTGCTTTTTAAATACATGAATGACACTTCCATTCGTTCCTAAAACATTTCCACCTCGAATGCAAACGAATTTAGTTTCTGTCTTAAGTGTATTGGCATGAATGATTAACCGCTCACCCATTGCCTTTGTTAAACCATAGAAATTAGCAGGGTTTGAGGCTTTATCCGTGGAGATATACACAACTCGTTTAACATTACAGAGTATTGCTGCATCGATCACATTTTGTGTACCAATAACATTTGTTTTTAATGCTTCGAGTGGCTGATCTTCACAAACAGGAACATGCTTTAAAGCGGCCAAATGGAAAATATAATCAACATCATGAGCTGCCTCAATTACCGCATCCTTTTCCTTAATATCTCCTATCAAAAAGTGCAATCTTGGATTATTATCAAATTCTTGTTTCATCGTAAATTGAACTGATTCGTTTCTTGAAAAAATACGAATTTCTTTTGGGTTATATGTTAGAAGCTGTCTGACTAACTCATGCCCCCATGATCCTGTACCACCTGTAACCAAAACAGTTTGATTTTTAAACAATTTTTATACCTCCTAATACAATTTTTACTATTTTCTCTGAAACATTTATGTGATCATAACCTTCCGGAAAGATCCATGTTTTTGGTTGATTTACCATTACATTAACAGAACTGACAATTTGTCTTGCGTCAATACCGGATAACATATTGCTTCCACATGCTATTGTTTCGGGTCTTTCAGTTGTTTTGCGAACTGTAATAGTAGGCACGTGGAACAAACAACATTCTTCCTGTACTGTACCGCTATCAGTTAAAACGCAATAAGCATTTTTCTCAAGTTTTACAAAATCCAAGAAACCAAACGGCTCATAAAATTCTACAAATGAATGAAGCTCAAAATTTTCAATTTTATCCAAACGTGATTTAGTACGTGGGTGAATACTACAAATCACCCTTTTTTGGTAGGTGTTTGCGACATTATTAATTCCCTTGAAAATTTCCATAAGACGATCTTCATGGTCTACATTCTCAGCGCGGTGGATGGTTACTAAAAAATAATCCTCTATGTTTAGATTTAAGGTCTTAAGGATCGTTCTATTGTCAATCTCCTTTTTATAGTGTTCTAACACTTCATAAATTGGGTTACCGGAAATGAAAATCCGATTTCGTGGAATTCCTTCTTTAACTAAATTTTCTTTACTTTGAGGAGTATAAGGTAGATTAATACTTGAAATTGTATCTATAATTCTCCGGTTTTTTTCCTCAGGTACTTCTAGATCAAAGCATCGGTTTCCCGCTTCCATATGAATGACTGGTACACCCATACGTTCTGCTAAAATTGCACTTAAACCACTATTTGTATCTCCTAATACTAAAACTTTATCTGGTTTCTCTTTTAAAAGAATAGATTCTAAATTTTTATACATTATAGATAACTGTTCTCCTAGAGAGTGTTGTTGATTAGAGAGTACATAGTCAGGCTTACGAATATTTAATTCTTCAAAGAAGATGTCACTTAACGAAGAAGTAAAATTTTGTCCAGTGTTGACTACTATATGTTTTTCAGCATATCGATCAAGTTTTTTAATAATAAGGCTTAAGCGGATAATTTCTGGCCTGGTTCCTAAAATCGTCATTACCTTCATCTTCATTACTCCTTACAATAAAATTTTGGAAATTGTACATATATGGCTTCATTTATACCTTATGCCATTATTGGTTATATGCTATAGGCAATTCTATTAACTTTGCATTTTTACTAGGTTTTTTTACTAAGAAGAATATAAATTTACTAGACTATAATCCTAAAGATTAAGGGATTTTTGATCTTACGCCAGGGGTTTTGACAAAAGATTAAAAGTGAGGAAGAAGACAGTTGAATAAAAGGGGAGGGACTGAAAAGAGTGTAATAAATTAGTTAATACAAAAATACACCTCTTATATTTGATAGCAAATATAAGAGGTATTAAACCTTAGAAGAATCCATTCATTTTTTTAATGCTTTCATTAAAGTTTTAATGACTTCTGGTCTACTAAATTCAGACGGAGGTATTTCTCCACTACGCAACATCTCTCTTACTTTTGTACCTGATAAATGAAGGTGATTATTACTATCATGAGGACAAGTTTTTTGAGTAGTCATTTGTTTGCATTTTTTACAGTAAAATGAATGATCAAAGAATAAAGGTTTTATACCAAGTTCTTCATTTGTAAAAGAGGAAAAAATTTGTTGTGAATCATAAGTACCATAGTAGTTTCCTACCCCAGCATGGTCACGGCCAACAATAAAATGTGTACAGCCATAATTTTTTCGGACAAGGGCATGAAAAATTGCTTCTCTTGGTCCTGCATATCTCATTGCCGCGGGGAAGACTCCTAAATGTACTCTACTTTTTGGATAGTATTTATTTAACAATACTTTATAGCTTTCCATTCTAATATCTGCTTGAATGTCATCAGCTTTTGTTTCTCCTATAAGAGGGTGTAAGAATAACCCATCAACAATTTCTAATGCACATTTTTGAATATATTCATGTGCACGGTGAATGGGATTTCTTGTTTGAAATCCTACAATCGTTTTCCATTTTCGTCTTGTAAATTCTTTTCTTGTTTCTGATGGGGGAGAATAATAGCTGTTAAACGATGGATTTATAGTTAGATGCTTAACAAGAGTAATGGGGCCAGCAAGGTATATGTTTGCTCGGTTGTATAACATATTTACCCCTGGATGTTGTGGATCTGTTGTTTTATAAACATTTTCTGCTTCTATCTGTTTATTTGGCTTGTATTTTTCTTTTAAAGTAAGAATACCGTATACATCATCATTATGACTAAGTTTAATATTCTCACCTATAGTAAGATTACTAGCTACTTCCTCAGAAACGGGGAGCGTAATAGGTAAACTCCATATAATCCCTTTCGCTAGTCGCATCTTATAAACAACAGATTCGTAATCTTCTTTTCCTAAAAATCCTTCTAACGGACTATAGGCACCTGTACCAATTAACTCCAAATCCGCAAGCGCCATAGAGTCGATTTCAATTTCTTTCGGTACAGAATTGTAATCATAATGATAATTTATATTATCTATCAGTTTTCCTCCATGAGGTACACTGCCAACCATGATTAAACCTCCAATAAATCATATATTTTTCAAAATGTAGGTTGTAAGCTGATGAACAGAAGTTGGAATAGCTTGAGTAGTAGTTTCAATAATTAATTCGGGATTTGTTGGTTCTTCGTAAGGTTGTGATACTCCAGTGAAATGTTTGATTTTACCTAGTCTGGCTTTTTGATAAAATCCTTTTGGGTCACGCTTCTCACATTCTTCAAGAGTGCATTTTATATAAACTTCAATAAACTCACCATCTTTAACTTTTTGTCTTGCTTTATCCCGGTCTTTTTTAAACGGGGAAATGGTAGCTATGAGGATGACAATACCAGCATCAACAAATAATTTAGCAATTTCAGAAATACGCCGAATGTTTTCTTCTCTATCTTCTTGGGTAAATCCTAAATTACTATTAATACCAAGTCGGAGATTATCTCCATCAAGTAAATAGGTATGAATCCCTTGATTTATAAGCTCTTTTTCAACCCAATTTGCTATGGTAGATTTTCCGGAACCAGATAAACCTGTTAGCCAAATAATTTTGCCTTTATGACCATTTAAACTTTCCCGATCTTGTTTTGAAACAGTGGTTTTATGCCACTGTATATTTTCATTCATTTAAATTTCTACCTCCAAATCGAAAGTGTTATCAATACTGTGCAAAGCATACAAATAATACTTAATAGGGAACCTACCTTAGCATAATCAGAAAATCGGTATCCACCAGGACCATATACAATTAAGTTCGTACTATAACCGATAGGAGTGATAAAACTGCATGAAGCAGAGATAGCGATAAGCATTGCGAAAATTTTGGGGTCTATCCCCATTTCTACAGCAACTGATAGTCCAATAGGAAACATCATCGCTGCAGCAGCTAAATTATGGATTAATTCAGTTAAAATAGTTGTGAATAAATAGATGAGAATAGCTATTCCGTAAATCCCGATTACTCCATAAAGATGAATAATAAATAAAGAAATGATATCAGTTAATCCTGACTGTTCAACTGATGAACCGATCCCGATTGCGGAGGCCATTAAGATAATAATGCTCCAATCAACAGATTTCCGTGCATCCGAAGGGCTAATCGATTTTGTTAATAGCAAGATAACAACACTTATAAGAGCAGCTTTAAGGATTGAAAAAATGTTAAATACGACAAGCCCAATCATTCCTAATAACACAAATGAAATGATAAATTTATTTGTTGGTTTAGTAGGTTTTTTAGGTGTTATATCTACTAACAAATAAAAATCTCTAGAATTTGCCCATGTTTGGATGAAGTTTTCTTTCGTTAATAATAGAATTGTATCTCCAGGTTTGAGTGTATGATTTCCAATCCCTGATGTATATTTTTTTGTGTTTCTTTGAATCGCAATGATTGATGCATTGTAAATAGAACGAAAATTTGATTCTTTTACCTTAATATTCAGCAAAGGTGAATTATGTGATATAACAGCTTCAATAAGTGTAGATTTTCCGCTTTTATATTGGGTAATGAATTCATTGCTTTCAGTTTTTAATGAAATTCCACCATTTTTTAAAAGAGTGTTAATTCCATCAATGTGGCCTGAAAAAATGAGCAAATCACTTGATTGAATCAATTCGTCATGTGGAACCGGGGAAATGATTTGCTTTGAACGGTAAATTTGTATTAAAAAGATATTATTTAGTTTTCTTAAATTCGCTTCGTTTACAGTCTTTCCGACCATATGAGAATCGGGTGACACATATACTTCAAAGATATAACGTTTACTGGAATCTTCAATTGTTTGAAGCATATCAGTACTAATTACCTTAGGGAGTATATGCTTACCTATAGTAATCATATAGAGTATACCGATGATAGTAAGAGGAATTCCTATAAATGAAAATTCAAAAAGTGTAAACCCCTGATACCCATTTTGTTTAAGTAAGCCATTTATCATTAAATTTGTAGAAGTACCGATAAGAGTTATAGTTCCTCCTAAAATTGTTGCATAGGATAATGGAATTAGTAATTTCGAAGGGGGGATATTATTTCTTACTGCCCAATTACGAACAACGGGTGTAAACATTGCAACAATTGGAGTATTATTTAAAAATGCAGATAAGCTCGAAACGGGAATCATTAATTTTAAAAGAATCATTGAGAGCTTATTATTTGTTCTAAGATATTTTTTAATAAAACTTTGAAGTGTCCCACTATTAAACACGCTGTAACTAATAATAAACAATAATCCGATCGTAATTACGCCATCATTTGAAAAGCCTTCAAAAGCTTCTTCCACGGAAATAATTCCAGAAAGTAGAAATATTGACATTGTGGTAAAGAGGGTCACATCAGGAGGGAAATATTCCTTGATTAGTATAAACAGCATTACTGCTAAAACACTTACTACAAATATTATTTCCATTCGATAACCTCCGCGTCTTTTTCATATTCATTATTATTAGAATATGCAATATACTTCGGATGGTTCTTGTATACTCTCAACTTAATAACTATAAAAAAGCTGTTGTTATAATAAAAGTTAAAAAGGGGGAGTGGGGAAGGGGAAGTGGAAGAGAAAAGAATCGAAAGGTTAGAAATTAAGAGTTAGTTAAATTGGCTTGATATAGGATAAATAGTCCAAGTTTTTTAAAATATAATTAATATACTTACTCAAATTCTTTACTATTATTTTGGGAAGTTGACTCAATCTCTTTTGTGAGTTTCGCTAATTTAAACTCAAATTCATGAAAAACCGATTCTAAATTGCCTTCCTTTTCAACATCTAATGAGCTTTCTAAATGCTTTTTAAATTGGTGTTCTAGAAGAAAAACCAATAGCTCGGAAACTTCGTAATTGTCTGTATCAGTATAATTAATCATGGAAAGGAGTGAACCAAAATCCTCATTGAATGAACTAACAGTAGAAACCATTTGCTGTTGGAAATGTTGAATGTTATCAATTTTTGATAACAATTCTTTATTCATTTTTATTAATGAAGAGAAATTTTTGTCATTATTCTCATTTAAAATTTCTGTTTTTCCCTTTAAATACTCGTGCTGTTTCAAGTAGTTTTCTATGTTTTGTTCAAGATTAATATTTGAAGATTTTAGAGTATTGTTTTCTTGTTTTAAAACAGAATATTTTTTCTTGATATCCTCTAATTCTGTTTGTAAACCTTTAAGTTGTTTTTTTGACTGGCTTAATTCGAATTGTTGTTTCCTATTTGAATTTGCATATTCATCTTTAGCTTCTTCAAGTTTTTCTTTGTGAATTTTGATATCCTTCACTAAATCATTATGATTATCCTTAAGCTTTTCATTGAGATCTTTATAAAAAAACACTTCTTCTTGGAGTTTACTTAATTCGACTTTCCTTTGCTCTTCCTTAGTCTTTAACATTTCCTCCAGCTTACATTTGTCATCTTTAACAGTTGCTATTCGTTTTTTTAGTTCAGTAATTTCATTTGTATAATGATTATTTTCTTTAGATAGATGTTCAATATCGATTTGTAAAGTATCGTTTGTGGTTTGGAAATTTGCTATTATCTCTTTATGCTTAGAGCTTTCAATCTGTAGTTTTTGATGATCCTCTTTTAATTGTTGTAGTTCTACCTTTTTCTTGTTTAGATGTTCATCAAGGGAAGTCATGTCAAGTTTCATTTTTTCGTTAATTTTTTTATACTCTTCAAGTTTTTCTTTTAATCTAGAGATCTCTTTTTGATAGTTTTTATTATCATTAATGTGATTTTCTATTTTATTATTCTGAGTTAGGAGAGATTGATTTAACTCCTCAGTTTTTTCAAGTAATTGTAAGGACATTGATTCATTTTCGTCCCTTAATTCCTTATTTTGCAATTTCAATTTTCTTAATTGAGAATAATGGTAGTTATTCTCGTAGTCTTCTACCATTTCTTTATATTTAGCCAGTTCAGATTTTAAATAAATAATTCTTTGTGAAAGTTGAGTTGTATTAGTTGCACTGGAATTAAATTTGCTCATGTTTTGCCTCCTTCAATAACTTAATGTTTCTATAAGGAAATGGAAGTGTGACCGTCAAGTAGAATGAAACAATTTTTGCTCGTTATTTTGAAACACTTTGTTCCCCAAATATGGTAGAACGATGCTTCATACGATAACTATCTTCATTTAAATGAATGATTTCTACTCGGTGAAGAATCCTATCTAGAATTGCTGTTGTTATAGCTTGATCACCCAATAATTCTCCCCATTCTTTTGGTGCCTTATTAGAGGTCAAGATAATGGAAGACTGATTATACAAGTCATTAATTAAATGAAAGAACATATTAGCTTCTTGTTGATCCATTGCCATAAACATTAAGTCATCTATTATGACTAAATCAGCCTCTCTAATTCTTTTCATTCTTGCTTTTGACTTTCGTGTGATTTCTTCTGTTTTCAGGTTATGAATTAAATCTCCCATTGATGTGAATATCGCTTTATACCCTTGGTTAATAGCCTCTATTCCTAGGCCTACGGCCAGGTGAGTTTTACCTACACCTGGTGGCCCTAATAAAATCAAATTGTACAGCTGTTCTATCCAAGTTAAATCTTTTAATCTATTTAGTTGTTTGTTGCTTAAAGACTTTTGTTCTTTTAAATTAAACTCCTCAAGTGTTTTGCTGAAAGGGAAAGTTGCCCACTTTAATCGGTTGTTTAGTTGCTTTTCTTCTCTTCGAGTTTGCTCATAAGAAGTGACATCTAACAGGAATTGAGTAAATGAAAGGTCTTTTTGCTCAGCTTCTCTGATCAAATGGGGGAGATGCTTGGCAGTTTCAACGAGTCTTAACCCTTTCATTATGTCTTGTAATTGTTGGATTTGGCTCATCGCTATTCAACCTCCATTAAAACCGTGTAAGTATCTACTTTTCTTTTGTATGCTTCTGTTTCTAAAACCCATTCTGATAGCCTGTTCAAAGTCTTAACTTCTTTCTTTTTATCAATAACTGTTTCATGTACCTGGCGCTGACGTTTCACATATGCAATGATATCGCCAAAATCAGTTGCACTGTATAATTTCCTTTTTAAACACTCTGCTAACGCTTTAGTCAGTACTTCGTTATCGATACCTTTTGTTTCGCGCAAGATGATTTGCAACTGGTCTTTAATGTAACGAGGATTTTTTTCCCTAACCTTCTCTAAATATTTAAAGGCTAGTTCTTTATCTTCAAATCTCTCAGCCACTGTATTAATGAATGCTCCAACACCTTTTGTACGATCCCTACTATGTTTTTTATCTTTTATTAACATCCCTTTCCCTTCGGGAATTGAATGTTTTGCAATAATTTCGCCAGTATCAGGTATATAAATAACTAATTCTTTAGTCTCCGTTTCCTTGATACATACTTTTTCATATTTGTTATAAGTTCCAAGTGGAAGAGAGTACCGATTAGATTGGTAACGAATAGTATTGTCCTTATGAACACATCTTGCTATACTTATCTCATAGTTATTTTGAATATCTATATTTTGGGAGACTGGTTTTAAGTGTTGCTTTTCCAGGAGGAACACTTCGAATGGTCTCTTTTTTGTTGTATTGTGTATTTTATAGTTACCCGTTCTGTTCAGCCATTCCCATCCTTGCTCATTCCAAGAGTCGATGTTATGAAACACTCTATGTTTGGCATAGTTTTGTTTGATAAATCCAACTACATTTTCTATTCTTCCCTTACTCTCAGGGTCAGCTTTTCTACAAACCCGAAGGTTTATTCCTCTGGATTCTCTATACTGCTGAAATTCTTTAGTTAAAATTAGATCTCCACCATTTTCGCTAACAACAATTAAACTATCTTGGTCATAAACGATCTCATTGGTCATTCCTCCATACCATTTAAACGCGTTCTCATGGGCTTGTATAACATCCCGTGTTGTAAATGGTCTATCCAACCACTCTTTATACTTTTGTCTAGAATGTGATAAGACAAAAGCTATAAAGTTGAGTTTGGCTTCCTTATTATCAACAGTTTTTTGTCTCGTATGACCAAAATCTACTTGCATTTGTTCTCCCATTGGGGGATCAGGAATTGCCTCATACATTCGAGGAGATGTTTCCTTATTTATTTTGTATTCTTCTCTTAATGCTTTTACATATGTTCTTACTGTACTTTCTCCAACAGTTAGATCTTTATATTTCTCTAAAAGCCAATCATAAATTTGTGCTGCTGACATATCCGGATGCATTCTCAACCAAGATAAAATCAGTTCTTTATATGGATCTAATTTTTTCTTTTTATACTGAAGAGAATCAACCCATTCCGCCATCTCCGAAGGAGATCTCTTTAAGTGCCTGTAAACAGTTGTTCGAGAAACCCCTAACTTTTCAGCTATCTTTGTCTGACTAAATCCTTGCTTTAATAATTGCTTTATCTCCATGTACATTTCCCACTTATCCACCTTCGCTAACCTCCACTGCAAGTATGAACTATGATCATTTTACAGTGATAGGTTGATATTTTTTGCTGGTATATTTGGGTAAATAAGCGTTTCATCTTATCAAGCAAAAACTGTACACTTTATTCTAGCAGTCACA
>NZ_JAEK01000071.1 GCF_000518865.1 Bacillus sp. J37
TTATCCGGTATTAGCTCCGGTTTCCCGGAGTTATCCCAATCTTACAGGCAGGTTACCCACGTGTTACTCACCCGTCCGCCGCTAATCTTTGGGAGCAAGCTCCCTCAGATTCGCTCGACTTGCATGTATTAGGCACGCCGCCAGCGTTCGTCCTGAGCCAGGATCAAACTCTCCAATAAAGTGTTTGATATAGCTCATAAAAGTTTTGTACTATATAGTACGTTTTTGTTAATCGAAATTAACGTTGGCACGCTTGGTTTTGTTTAGTTTTCAAAGATCATTTATTAGTCATTAGCGACTAGGTATTTATCATACCATCAAGAGTTAACGAAGTCAATAACATTTTTGCAATTTATTATTTCGAAATATCATTTAATCGTTCGTTTTTGTGGCAGATACCTAGAATAACTGATATTCATTTTATAGTCAAGATATTTCTTAATAATTTTTATAGAATTCCAAAACAACAAAAAAGCACGGAATGCCCGTGCCTATATTTATAGCTATTAATATTTATATGATTGTCCACCATCAATAGGAATAACAGTTGCATTGATGAAGTTTGCTTGATCAGATAGAAGGAACGCTGCCAAGTAACCCACTTCTTCCGGTTTACCAAAGCGTTTCATTGGATTCGGTTCAACGAATTGTTTTCCAACCTCTTCCCAATTGTCAGGATCAATTTGTTTTAAAGAGCCTTCAACCATCGGAGTCATAATAGCACCTGGTGCGATTGCTTTTATACTAATTCCATATTGTCCGTATTCAATTCCGGAGTTTTTCGTTAATCCGACAACACCATGCTTACTTGCTGCATATCCGGATTGATTTCCTACTCCACGGATTCCGCCGACAGAAGCAGTATTCACTATTGAACCAAAACCTTGTTCCTTCATCACTTTCAGTACGTATTTCATACCGTAAAATACACCATTTAAATTGATTGCGACAACTTTTTGAAATTCATCGATGCCGTAATCCTCTGTTAAGTTCTGTTTTCCTTCAATCCCGGCATTATTAAAGAAGCTATCGATTTTCCCAAGCTTTGTTACTGTTTCATTTACATAGTTTTCAACAGCTTTTTCGTCTGAAACGTCAGCAGTGATAAGTATCACTTCTGCATTTGGTACAACTTCTAATACTTTTGATTTTGTTTCTTCTAATGAAGCTGAGTTCAAATCAACTAGTGATAGTTTTGCTCCTTCTTTTGCGATTTGTAAGGCAGTCGCTTGACCTAAGCCAGACCC
The DNA here is from genome assembly GCF_000518865.1 of Bacillus sp. J37. GTDB lineage: Bacteria > Bacillota > Bacilli > Bacillales > Bacillaceae > Metabacillus. The sequence continues at coordinate 1,248 of NZ_JAEK01000071.1, forward strand.
TGCCCCTGTAACTAAGACGACTTTTCCCTCGAAACGGTTGTTCATTTGTTTTTCCTCCTTAGTAGCTTACAATATAATACGGAAAGTAACATATTACCCTTTAAGAATTATGTTCAAAATAGAAGTTTCTTATTTATTAGAAAAACAACTTACCGCCAAGAATGGCGGAAGTCGATGTCTTTTCTTATCCTTCAACCCTTTAATATTGGGAATTTCCTAAAGTATTAATTAAATTACTGCTACATCTAAATAAGTATATGGTGGCTAATTCACAAAAACCGTAAATTATTGTGTTGCATCCCCACCATTAACCGTTTACTTATAAACTGAAGAAAGGCGTGCTTCAAATAGCACGCCTTTTTTTACATTCCTATTAATGTGAATTCGTATGTCTTCTCTTAACGGAATATAATATTCCGCCAGCTAAAACGATCATTAATCCTAGTAGAATAAGATTAAAGCTGTTTGTTGCTGTATTTGGAAGTTCGTTATCAGCTTGAAATGGAATCGTATCAGATTTTGGTTCACCTTCAAATACACCATACGTACTGAAGTGATCAGTAAACACTGAAACTTTGCCATCTTTGTATTCTCCACCGATTAGTTCCCATTTCTCCTCTACTTCGTTCCAAAAATAAACTTTTACATTTTTAGGATTTTCAATTTGTTTTGAATCAACCTTGAATGTAAGTTTAACTTTTTCACTGAACGTATGATACACTTTGCCATCTGCTTCAATTGTAAAGTCATAAGCAACTAGTGAACCACTTGCTTTCATTTTCTTCACTTTAATATCTACATTTTCTGCTAATGGCAGGATAGAAGCAGGTATTTGTACATCAACGTTTCCATTACTTACTACAATTGTTGCTCCAGCATCTTGTAAAGCTTGAATTTGTTCTTTCGTTAGTGTTAAAGTCGCATTTATTTTATCAACCTCAATAACAACGACTATGCCTTCTTTAAGATCTTCAAGTGCATCTTGATTTACTGTGTACTTGTTTCCTACTTTAGTTACTGGCAGTTTTATAACTTTTCCATCATTTGAGTTGCCCGGATTCTCACCTGGGTTTTCGCCTGGGTTCTCGCCTGGATTTTCACCTGGGTTCTCGCCTGGGTTCTCGCCTGGGTTTTCACCTGGATTTTCACCTGGGTTCTCGCCTGGGTTCTCGCCTGGATTTTCACCTGGGTTCTCGCCTGGGTTCTCGCCTGGGTTCTCGCCTGGGTTCTCGCCTGGGTTTTCACCTGGTGCGTCATTTATATCTACAATTCTACCTTCAACTTTTGTAGGAATGGATTCTAAGCTTACCAGATGATCTCTGAAGTTTTCCCAATCTGATAGACCTAAGTCTGTTACACGACCCTCTTCATAAGCTTTCGCAAAGACATCATAACCATCGCCGCCTTTAGCAGTGAAAGCATTTGTGGCGATTGTGTAAGTTTCCTCGTCTTGAACGTCTACATACTCACCATTTTCATTTAAATATGTTACCGATACGACACGTTCCCCTGCTGGTTTTGTAGAATCAAATTCCACTTTACCACCGGCTACGTGTAAGAAACCGCCATTTTCCTCCGGATATTGGCTGAAGCTGATTTCAAAGGCTTCCTTCAACTCAGCACCGGAAAGTTCAATTGTTGCTAATGTATTCGCAAATGGGAGAACCGTAATAACTTCACCGACAGTGATTGGGCCGGCATCAATTGCCGCACGGATACCTCCACCGTTTTGTAATGCCATAATGACATTCTTTCCAGTGAATGATTTTGCCTTTTCAAGCATTCCATTTGTAATTAAGTTACCTAAAATGGTTTCATTTTTACGTACACTTGGTTGAGTATTATCTCCATTTGTACGTGGATTTTCTAATTCTACTTCAGTTGTGACGCCAATTTCTTCTTGTGCTACTTGATCTACTTTTTCTTTATATGGAGCTAGAATGTCTGCAGCTTCCTTGTCAGCTTCTTGGTTTTTAATTGGAATCAGTTGACCCTTTTGTGCTACAACTACACCATCTTGATCAAATTCCACATTAAGTGAACCCAGATTGCTATTGGCATTTCCTGTTTGTACAATAACTGTTGGTGTTTCATCTTCCTCTACTACTGTTGGTTCCGTCAACGCTGTATGGCTGTGTCCTCCAACAATAATATCAATACCTTCTACTTCTTCTGCAAGGGTTAAATCGTTATCGATGGCCGCATTATCATCATACCCGATATGAGTTAATGCAATAATCTTATTCACACCTTGTGCCTCAAAGTCTTTAACAGCTTTTTCAGCTTCTTCAAGATAGTTTTGGAATGCAATTGAACCAGGACTAGAAATTTCTTGTGTTTCCTCTGTCGTTAATCCGAAGATACCGACTTTTTCACCGTTTACTTCTTTGATAATCCCATTGTAAATTTGGCCGTTTTCAACATCAGCAGTTACTGAGTTATTGAATAGACCATTGAATTTTTCATCCTGTGAGAAATCCACGTTGGCACTAACGAACGGGAATTGTGCACCTTGGATAAAATCTGCCAATTTCTCATGACCGGCAGCTGATGAACCTAAATCAAATTCATGGTTACCAAATGTCATTGCATCAAAGCCCATTAAATTCATTAAAGCTAAGTCTGCTTCACCTTTGAATTCATTAAAGTATAACGTTCCAGTGAAAGCATCCCCCGCATGTAAAAGCAGCGAGTTTGGATCTTTAGCTCTTTCTTCCTTTACAGCCGTAACTGTTTTAGGCATGTTATCTAAAGATGCATGTGTATCATTTGTGTGTAGAACTGTTAAGTCAAAGTTGTCCTCTACAATTCGACCTTCAACTTCTGTTGGGATTGAATCTAAGCTTACTAAATGTTCTCTAAAGTTTTCCCAATCTGATAAACCTAAGTCTGTTACTCGTCCTTCTTCATAAGCTTTCGCAAAGACATCATAACCATCTCCGCCTTTAGCAGTGAAAGCATTTGTGGCGATTGTGTAAGTTTCTTCGTCTTGAACGTCTACGTACTCACCATTTTTATTTAAATATTTTACCGATACGACACGTTCCCCTGCTGGTTTTGTAGAATCAAACTCCACTTTACCACCGGCTACGTGTAAGAAACCGCCATTTTCCTCCGGATACTGACTGAAGCTAATTTCAAATGCTTCTTTCAACTCAGCACCAGTTAGATCCATTGTCGCTAATGTATTAGCGAATGGAAGAACTGTAATTACCTCGCCAACAGTGATAGGTCCAGCGTTAATCGCCGCACGGATACCACCACCGTTTTGTAAGGCCATGATAACATTTTCCCCAGTGAATGATTTTGCTTTTTCAAGCATTCCATCTGTAATTAAGTTTCCTAAGATGGTTTCATTTTTACGTACACTTGGTTTTGTATTATCTCCATTTGTACGAGGGTTTTCCAATTCAACATCAGTTGTGACACCAATCTCTTCCTGTGCTACTTGATCTACTTTTTCTTTAAAAGGAGCTAGAATGTCCGCAGCTTCCTGGTCAGCTTCTTGGTTTTTAATTGGAATTAATTGACCTGTTTGTGCTACAACTACACCATCTTGATCAAATTCCACATTAAGTGAACCGAGGTTGCTATTGGCATTTCCTGTTTGAACAATAACAGTTGGTGTATTGCTTTCTTCTACTACTGTAGGCTCAGTTAATGCAGTGTGACTATGTCCACCAACAATTACATCAATGCCCTCTACTTCTTTTGCCAGAGTTAAATCATTATCGATTTGTGCATTATCATCATAACCGATATGAGTTAACGCAATAATCTTATTTACACCTTGTGCTTCAAAGTCTTTAACAGCTTTTTCAGCTTCTTCTAGGTAGTTTTCAAAAGCGATTGAGCCTGGACTAGAAATAGCTTCTGTCTCTTCAGTTGTTAAACCAAAGATCCCAACTTTTTCACCGTTTACTTCTTTGATAATGCCATTATAAATTTGTCCGTTTTCTACATCAGCCGTAACTGAGTTATTAAATACACCATTGAATTGATCATCTTGTGAGAAATCAACGTTTGCACTGACAAACGGGAATTGTGCACCTTGGATGAATTCCACTAATTTCTGATGCCCTTCAGCTGATGAGCCCAGGTCAAATTCATGGTTACCAAATGTCATCGCATCAAAGCCCATTAAGTTCATTAAGGCTAAGTCTGCTTCACCTTGGAATTCATTAAAGTACAATGTACCAGTGAATGCATCACCTGCATGTAAAAGTAGTGCATTTGGATCTTTAGCTCTTTCCTCTTTAACTGCAGTAACAGTCTTAGGCATATTTTCTAAAGATGCGTGTGTATCATTTGTGTGAAGAACAGTTAAATCAAAATTGCCCTTTTCTTTGTTCTTTAAATCAACTTGAATCATAACAGGGTCATGATCAGATGCTTGTCCCTGAGCCTCTGTATAGTTCGCATTAATATGGATCATATCTGCTATTGTGCTATCTACTAGATTATTAGAAACAAGAATATGATCAAGTACTTGGTTGTTACCTTGGAAGAAATAAGAGAAACGGTCGTTTGCCGGAACTTTATCTACCATATTTGTTAATACGTTACCCTTAAGAATATCGAATGTTTTTGTAAACTCAAAATCATTCATATCACCAGCAAGTACAACGTTTAAATTTGGATTTACCGCAAGTCCTTCTTCAATGAAATCATTAATTGCCTGTGCCAATCCATGTCGTTCTGCTTCAGAACTTAATTGTGGTGGCTGGTTAGATCCCCATAATGATTGATCTCCACCTTTAGAATTCAGGTGTGTACCAATGACAACCACTCGCTCACCTTTGAACTCAAATTCTGCAGCAATTGGTTTACGTGTATTAGGGAATTTAGCTGGATCAATGACACCTGGATTAAGGGTTAAATGACCATCTTCACTCCATCCATTTGCTTGGGTTCCATTACCTTTTGTTTCCTCAACTAATGTAACGCGCTCAGGATTATAAAGGTAACCTACACGAATATTCCCACCAGGTGCGCCGCCATTTTCATTATTAACAGGCGCCACATCTGTCCATTCGTATGCCGGGCCGCCAGCCGCTTTGATTGCTTCAATTAAGCGTTGATAACTTTCTGATGCATCGGTATTACCTGAATCAGTTTCCCCATCATTATCTTGAACTTCTACTAATGTAATAATGTCTGGAGATTTCATATTTTCTACAAATGTTTTTGCAATTCTTTCAACTTTCTCATCTGGTGTATTTGATTTATTATTTGAGAAGTTTTCGATATTGTATGATGCAACAGTTACTTTATCTTCAGCAGGTTCAATATGAGTTACTTCAGGCTCGATGTCAGACTCGATTACCTGAGGTAATGAATCTTTGTTTGTTAAAAGTTGAAAACCTGAACTAGAGTAAGAAAGAACCCCTACAACATCACCATCAAACATATCACCTGATTTGAAGTTATTACCTACATTATCTAAAAATACTTTTTCCGGATTATAATCATCCGCAGCAATATTTAAACCGCCTTGATTATTCAACTCATTGTTTGTTGTGCTCTCAACAATGATTGGAACATCACTTGAGTAAGGAGGGCCCACTACTTTTGCATTTGGGAATGAAACCCGCATAAATTCTACAGATTCCCAGAAATCAATCCCATCTTCTTCTGGATCAAATGATTTCATTTCATCATTATCAATTACTTTGTTTGGAGGAATGATGTCTTCTCCAACTACCAATGGTGCTGGTAACTCAGCTGTTCCTGTTTTTGTTATTGAACTTGCATCAATTTCAGTTTTGGACAGGTTCGCACCGCCGCCATATTCTTGAACTGTTCCATTAACTGATACTTTATCCCCGACAGTTAGACCATGAGATGATTTGTATACTTGGATGGCTTCAGATGTTGTAATATCATCATCGGCATTTTCATCTTGGATGATAAAAGTTGATCCGCTCACAACATGTGTTACAACACCAGTAATTCCCTCAACTGAAGAGCCAGTATATTCAGATACATGTCCTTTTCCTTGGATATCACGAATTTTTACGCCTTCAGTATTTAAAATTGTGTAAGAAAAGCTGAATACTTCGCTTACTTCTTCACCATTAACAGCAATGACTTTAATTGTGGTTTTTCCAGTATTTAATGAAATAGGGTCAACATATTTTGTACTTTCTACAGTAGGTTCGGTGCCATCTGTTGTGTAATAAATCTCTGCACCTTCAATACCTGACTTCAGTTCAATTTTTGTGCCTGCAGGTACTGTACCTTGAGTTTGATCCACATAAACTGCGGGTTTGTTTACTAAATCATAGCTTTCAAGACCGAAAGTCTTTACATGATATCCATCACTATCAATCGTGCCAATTCCTGTTAAATGAATTTTGTCGCCTTCTTTATAATGTTTAATCAGTTCATTGTAATCAGAACCTGTACGGTTATCATGTATAACTCTTACTTGATCTCCTGATTCCGTTTTAGCTTGGAAAATAGCCGTTCCATAGCTATCACTTTCAAGATTAGTAATGGTTATATTTTCTAATTTAATTAATTCACCTTGAGTATCTTCATTTACAGCTGTTGGAGCGATAACTTGAGCTTCCGGCAGACTATTACCCGAGGAAATAATCTCCATAATAGCCGGTTGAATCTCTAATTCGTTTTTATATGTTAATAGCTTACCTGTAATTTTCACTTTATCCCCAGGTTGAACATCTTTCGGGCTACTGTATACAAGCATTCCAGCTGTATCGTCTTGCATATAGAACGTGTCATAACCCCAAAGTCCATTCTTTGTTGTAGCAATTCCTTCAATCGTTACAGTATTACCAGCACCAGCTTCACGAGCTGCAGCAACAGTTATTGCTTCTACTGGTGCCTCAGGTTCAGTTGGCTCTTCCGGTTCGGTCGGCTCTTCTGGTTCAGCTGGTTCCTCATCAGATTGATATTTCCCTAGATTAGAAAACGTATCTTTCCCTAAGTTAGTCCATTCCTTCGCAGGATCAAATGAATCGTTAATAATTGTATCCCCTGCTAAAATATTGCCATTTCTAACTAGTGATGCATCTGCAAGGATATTATCCACTGAACCGACTTGTCCAATTGAATCAACAACAGCCCCATCTTTCTTTAGCACGATTTGATCGTTGCCATTGAAATTAATGACATTTTTGCTTTCATCCATATAGTCGGTTACAGCAACAATCGCAGCATTTGCATCTGCACGGGAAATGACGTATGTATCACCTGGGGCAAGTTTACCCTCTAACGGTAAAACCTTATCCGTCGTCGTTGTTCCTGTTGTTGCACTTCCACTATTATTATAGTGTTCAAGAGAATATTTACTTAAATCAATTTCTGTACCTGTACCATTGTAAAGCTCAATAGCCTTGTTAAAACTAGAGCCCTCAATATATTCCGAGATAATTAAATCAGTAGCTGTTCCACTTTCAGCCTGTACAATCGTATTAGCCGCAGGTGAAAATAAGCCTACAAGTAAAACAAACACCATGACAATACTGGCACTCTTTTTATACCTTCTTTTCATGTTTCTCCTCCTTTTTGCAACTTTTTAGGGAAATATGCTGTCGAAACGGTTTATGATGTTAACTATGAGTACAAAGAATTCAAAACGCTAACTCTCACAAGAAAACGCATGCAATCATTTAATTGCTCTAAGTCTTGTAATACCTGCATCCACCTCATTTTTTAAAAATGATTGAGTTTATGATTCCTTAACAAAGGGTATTCAATTAAACCGTTTCAAAATCATTATATAACGACTCAACAAACTCTTCCCTGTCAAAATTTTATCGTCCGACTATTAACCTAGTATTAATTCATTGTAAAATTTTGACGAATTTTTAGCTTTTTTAACGATAGAATTGTGTATTCTAAAGGTATTAAGCATTAATAGAGTTGCAGTCTTATAAAAAAAACTATCTAGATCATTTCTACTACCAGAAATATTTTTGATAGATTTTACCTATTCATGTTAGTTCTAAGAGTCTAAATTTTCACGCTAGTTGTAACCTAACATTACATAGTTTTTATAACTTCGTTAATTTCACAAAGGGCTTTTCAAGTAAAAAAACCCCTCGCAATAGAAGGGTTCGACTCATATATCATTTATAAAATTTCCTGCGATCTACAGGTTGTGGCGGTTGCTCCATCCATCCCCGCTCAATCATAAGCTTTTGTCCTTCGTCACCATACTTTATTACCTCTGCGATAAAAAGAGAATAATGTGCCGCTACATCTTTTCTCATCGAGAAAGACAATGCATCTCCAAGTGCAGAGATAGCAACTTGATTTGAAGTACTAATGATAAACAGTATTAATTTTTCTGAAAAGGGGGAAACAGTTGAATTCGTGACCTCCAGAGGTATTAGGCTTCCAATAAAATGGTCATTTGTTTTTAAAAACTTGTTAAATGTGTCCATTTGCTTTTCGGCCAATTTTTTTCCCTTTATTAAATAGTCTCTTATTTCCTTATCTTTAGTCACCTGAATGAATCCCATCAAAAGAATTAACCCGATAGTATTTCTTTCAATTTCAATAAAAAGCTCTGTTATTTCTAATGTATTTAGTGGTCTTTTTTCACCAAACCAGGCATTTAGTAATGACGGTTCATGTTCAATGAACTCGATATTTTTAGGATATTCAATAGTTGGCGGCCTATCGAGTATTCCCTTCGTGAGCATAAGGTTTAATGATTTTCTATGTATTTCTGTCTCACGATAAAGACAATCTGAGAAAAATTGATAAATATCCATTCTAGTCACTCTAGTAAGTGTACTCGCATAATGAGGAATGATCACCTGCCCTCCACGATAAACAAAGCTTAATGCAAATAAGTCAATGTATAGTGCCGGGACTGATAAATCAACATCTTTATCTGAAAACCCCTTTGGAATCGGAAACTGTTCCTGCTCAAAAATTGATTCAATTTTTCCGATAATATCTTCAACCAAAACTACAACTTCCTCAATAATTAACTTTATCTCAGCATCCTGAAGATAGGTAAGAAAATGTTTATAAAAGCATCTTACTGCTGTGTTTTGAATATATGTTTTCCAAAGAGTTGCAATTTCGGCGGTGGTTAATTTTATATCGTTTTTCTCCATGCAACAACTACCCCCAGTTCACTTTATCAAGGAATAGTATTTCTTTATATGGTTAAAATTATGAATGAATGGCCTTTGCTTAATGTGAAATAAAAGGAGCTTTATGAATATACTTGGTGTTTTCTACATGCTCCATAATAAAAGTCGCTATGTCTCGATTGGTAATTTTCGTACCAGGCATGTCTGTAAGGCTTTCCTTTATTTTCTTTGTCTTTAAAGTATCCTTCACAAATGGCAATCGAATCAGGGTCCACTGGATATGTTTATCTTTGGATAAAAGTTCCCATTCTGCCTTTTTATCTTCCATCATTACCGGAAATATAAGTTCAAACAGCTTTGCACCAAAACGATTTAACATCCTTTTATTGTCACCGCTGATCGTAAGAGAACCACCAGAAACACCTATATAACGAGTAATAGTTAATTCTGTCATTACATCAAGGATATTTTTCGTTACCTGACTATATATAGGTTTTTCCTTAGTTGGTTGACCAAATGTATTAATAACGACTTTACAATCACTAAGCAGTTCTCGAATAGTTTCTATCTCTTGTATTTGTCCTTGAACGAATTCTATTTTGTCATGTTTATACGATACTCTCTCCGGATTCCTTACGAGCATACGTACTTGATAGCCTTGCTGTATCGCCCTTTTCGCAATATGACGTCCTACAGTTCCTGTTCCTCCAATAATAGCGATCTTATAAGAATGGTCCATAATATACCTCCAGCTGGATATGTTACTTGATATACGATCCATTCCGCCAGAGGTTTCCTAAAATTAACATTTCCTCAAAAGTTGATGTTCAATTCCCTACTCTTCACCAGCCGTTAAATCAAGTTCAAATTCTCTAGGGATATCCCGCTCTCCAGGTAACTGTTGAGTTTCTCGCCTCCAAGTTACACTCTCAATAAACGGTCAGCAATAAATCATTTTCCCTGTTTTTAAGGATTCAACGACAACGACATAGTTGAGCTTCCGCTAATTAGTAGCACAAGCAATCTTCAAGACTTTTAAGATCACATGTTTTGCCTTTAAAAAGCTAGAATCATCTAACCAAGATAACAGTTGCTATTTTGGTTTGAAAAACCAGATCCCTTGTTCCAATAACTCAACGATTTCTTTCACATCATTTTGACTCTGATTTTGTGATTGAGCCTTTATGTGTGGATTATTCTCTATATTTGGGTTAAGATCTTTTTTTTGTTGTTGTTTTTCTTTTTCTTTTTCTTCTTCTTTTTATTGCCTACGTATCGTTTCACGAAACGCGGACGTATCTTCCAATCTTCATATTCACATAAAGATCACTAACTTCTTTTTTGAAATGAATTCCGAAGCATACGAAATAAAAGGTGTCCTTTGGGAAGGGTTTCATCACCTTTACGGTCTTCCTTCTCCATATTTTATGAGCGAGTTCTCTATTTTCAGCATCATAATAAAACAATTTATCCTCCCCGATAAATCGTTCCAATTTCGACTTCATATAATCAATCAATAATTTCAAATGCACAAACTTTTTCCTCGTCATTCGATAAAATCTAGTTTGAGTTGTCAATGGATTCATGAGTATATAGAGGTAAAATAAAATATCCTCAAAACCCATCTCTCCTACTACAAACAGATCTTCCCAAAAATAAGTACACACCATTCTGTATTTTGTCATTTTTTCATTACAACCCTTTCTTTTTAAGGTAATGGTCTTCTCACAGACTATATAGAGTTACATGCAGGAAGAGGACTGTATATTCCCTGTAAAATTGTGAACATATTGTGACAAAGTGTTGTTTTTCTTATCTAAAGGCATTTTGGCATACTTTGTTGTTTTCAATGCGTTAATGCTGAAATTAGATTGTTCCATGGCAAAACTGCCTTTCTAAAAAGAAAAAAGACCATTAAACAATGGTCTTTCAGGCTGTCGAGAAACCTCGGCAGCCTATTATTTTATCTGATTGCTTTAACTTTTCACTGCGTTAATTTGGTATAATATAGATAACTAATTGGGAGGGTGATATTTATGTTCAATACAAGAGAAAACACACAAAATGAAGTTGAATTTATAGTAATAGATGACCTTGTTCCTGAAAATCATCTACTTCGAAAAATAGATAAATATATAGATTTTTCATTCATTCTTGAAAAAGTAAAACCTTATTATTGTGAGGATAATGGACGCCCTTCAATTGATCCTCTAGTTCTTTTTAAAATGATGTTTGTTGGTTATTTATACGGAATTCGCTCTGAGAGGCAATTAGAAGAAGAAATTAAAATGAATATTGCTTATAGATGGTTTTTAGGGTTGAAATTATCTGATCGAGTTCCTCATCATTCTACAATAAGCTGGAATCGTAGAACTCGTTATGCAGAAACAAATATATTCCAAGAAATCTTTGATGAGATCGTGTTTCAAGCAATGGAACATCGCATGGTAGGAGGAAGAGTTCTCTTTACGGATTCTACTCATTTAAAAGCCAATGCGAATAAGCACAAATTCACCAGAGAAACTGTTGAGGTTGAGACTAGAGATTATATTGAAGACTTAAATAAAGCTATTGAACAAGATCGTAAAGATCACGGAAAAAAGCTCTAAAAGAAAGAGAGGAGGTGGAGGAAACTAAGGAAATACGAGTAAGTTCAACAGATCCTGAAAGTGGATTTATGTCTAGAGATAACAAACAGGAAATGTTCTGTTATCTAGATCATCGAACGACAGACTTTAAATTCAACATTATAACTGATGCCTATGTTACACCTGGAAATGTCCATGATTCTGTTCCTTATTTATCAAGACTTGACCGCCAAATCCAGCGATTTGGTTTTAAAGTAGAAGCATCAGCTTTGGATTCAGGATATTTGACTAGTGCTGTTTGTAAGGGGTTATCGGATAGAGGCATATTTGGAGTAATTGCCCATAGAAGATTTAAACCAACCAAAGGTTTGTTTCCTAAAGCGAAATTTACATATGATAAAGAGAAGGATCTATATATTTGTCCAAATAAGGATGAGTTAACTTATCGAACAACTACAAGAGAAGGATATCGAGAATATAAATCTGATCCCAAGAAATGTGCCACATGTCCTCTACTCTCACAGTGTACAAGGTCAAAAACCAAACAAAAAGTAATAACTCGACATGTTTGGGAAGACCATAAGGAGCAAGTTAGATTAAATCGCCTTTCCCCATCTGGGAAAGAACTATATAAATTTAGAAAAGAAAAGGTAGAGCGAAGCTTTGCAGATTCAAAAGAATTGCATGGGCTTCGCTACTGCCGGTTACGGGGATTAAGGAATACAAGTGAGCAGGTGCTTCTCACCGCAGCCTGCCAGAATATGAAAAAGATTGCCACACACCTAGCTAGGTTAAGCTAGGTGTGTGAGAAGCTTTTTCTTTGGTTATCTTAGGAAATTTATTAATCTTTATAAGAACATTTTAAGAAAATAAAAAAGCTTGTAGAGAAAAACACCCACTTTCTCTACAAGCTGA
>NZ_JAEK01000072.1 GCF_000518865.1 Bacillus sp. J37
AGTATTAAGTAGTTCTTCATTACTCATTTTTGCTACCTCTATTCATCTTTATTGAATTTTACTGATTTCATATAATGTAATGCTTTTTCTTCTTCCTTTTCAACATCTATAGCACAGCTAGACTTAGATTCATCTATGCATTGGGCAATATAGATATATTCTAATCCTTTTTCATTTCCTTTCGAAAGAATGTAACCAAAATAGAAGTAAGCAGTTGAACGTTTTAAAGGTAATTCTTTTTTTGCATAATAAATACGCGTCTTTTCTGTTTCAATTTCTTCATATTCACCAAAGTAACTTACTCCACTACTTAATATGTTTAGACTGGATTCGAGCCCACTCTCTCCGTATGTTGAATAAGTTGTGCTAAATGAGTGATCATAATTTTCTTTTTCGTTTCTATCGTAAAATTGAATTTTTTCAAAACTATCTTTTGTTCTTTGATAAAATGGCGGACCATCTGTTACGGCATTTTTAGGCCAAAGCATGGAATATCCACCTGTTTCTGATTCTAATAAATAGTGCCCTTCTTCGACTTCTTCAGTGGAATCTAACAAGCTACTTGTAATCTCATCTTGAAACGCAGCTGTATTTGGCAATTCTTTTTCCATACTACATCCTCCTATAAAAACCAATGTACATATTAGGGCATAGATTAGCCTTGATCGCATTCGTGTGACCCCTTTCGATTTCCTTTAACACTACATTATTATCATATATTTCCAGTAGATTAAATGATGAAATTAGATTTTTAAAAAATTGAGGAGTTATTTACTATTCGGAATATAGGTACCATGTATTAGATGCGGATATTTATTACTAGTAGGGTAATAAGGGGATTCTAATATATGGGGGAAGTTTATAGTTTTCTAGTCCTTAATTATTCTATCGGCAAGCTCACTTTACCTTGCTAATAAAAAGCCAGTCTCAATAGTAGTCTTTTTATGTTCTTTTAGAACATCATCGGAACGATATACAGTCACTTCAGTTGATAACTGCTTTCCAGTCTCTTCATAATAAATACGTCTTATCTCACTTTCAACTTCTTTGTTAGTTAGATATTCATATTCCAGATCCATAACCCTTGCTCTGAGAATATCAGTATTAAGTAGTTCTTCATTACTCATTTTTGCTACCTCTATTCATCTTTATTGAATTTTACTGATTTCATATAATGTAATGCTTTTTCTTCTTCTTTTTTAGTGTCAATATTGCAAGTAGATTTAGAGCTATCTATACATTCGGCTGTAAATACAAATTCTAATCCTTTCGAACTTTCTTTCGATGTAATGTAACCAAAGAAGAAATAAGCTGTTGAGCCTTTATAAGTATCTTTATTTTTCGCATAGTAAATACCAGTTTTGTCTGTTTCTATTTTTTCGTATTCTCCAAAGTAACTTACAGAACTACCTAATATGTTTAGACTAGATTCAATTGCACTTTCACCATATGTTGAATATGTGGTACTAAATGAGTATCTATAATTTTCCTTTTCGTTTCTGTCATAGAAAATAATTTTCTCAAAACTATCTTTTGTTCTTTGATAAAATGGCGGACCATCTGTTACTGCATTTTTAGGCCAAAGCATGGAATATCCACCTGTTGCTGATTCTAATAAATAGTGCCCTTCTTCGACTTCTTCGGTAGAATCTAACAAGCTACTAGTAAACTCATCCTGAAACGCAGCTGTATTTGGCAATTCTTTTTCCATACTACATCCTCCTATTAAAACCAATGTACATAATAGGGTATAGATTAACCTTGATCGCATTCGTGTGACCCCTTTCGATTTCCTTTAACACTACATTATTATTATATATTTCCAGTAGGTTACATAATGAAATTAGTTTTTATAAAATAGAGGAGTTATTTACTATTCTTAATATAGGCACTATGTATCGAATGTGGATATTCTTTACTAGTGATGGATATGGGGATTTCAACAGATATGGGTGAAGATTACAATTACTAGTCCATAATCATTCTATAGAATCGTTCACTTTACTTATCTATGTATTGATAATAATAAATGTTATAAGTTACAGCATTGGGGATTCCTTAAAAAGCTAACTTTATTTGAAACTCAAGGTCTATTTAAACCCATTCTGTTCAAATATATTAAAACTATATTTCAACACTTCACACTAAGGTTAATTCTATTTTTGGATATTTGTGGTAAAATAAGATATAATTCCATAAAAATACAAATATTCCACGTTTTAAATTTCTTATTATTAATCTAAGTATCTGAGAGGCTATTATGTTAAAAAATAAAAAACTGCTATTTCTTTCTCTAATTCTCTTTGCAATTTCAATTGTTTTAAACTTTCCTTTTCCACATAAATATCCTTACGGTGAATCAGTTGCTTCCATATTAAATATGCCAATTAAAACGACAAATGGACTACATTTTGTTGGAATCACTTCATTACTTTTCCTAATCACCAGTCTTATCTTATTATCAAAATCTCTAAAAAAACATAAAGGACGTTTTGTACTGTTTGGCATTGTTTGCGCTCTGTTTTTACCTCACTTCCTTGCAGATTCTTACCAAAAAACATTCGCAACGGGTATTTATGCCATTTCCTATGAAGTAGAAACAAGTGAATGCAGTTTTGATATGATTTCTGACAATACAATGCAAGCTATTTGTGAATTCTCATTTATAAATAACAGCAGGGATAACGTCTCTTTTGACATTAATTTTTACGAAGATTATCTTTTCGAGGAAGATGTAAAGATGTTATCACTTTTGGGGATAAACGCCCCATACAAAGTAGAGATGACTGCCAAAGAAGGCAAACAAGTGAAAATTGAGACGATCATTGATGTTTCGAATATAAAAAACCATGTTGATAGTGGCACAGCATCACATGTGAACATTATCATACAGGCTGGAGGAAAAATAAGGAAGTTATAAATATAGGAGATCATTATTTTGTTCGATATTATCTTTTTGATCATCATCATAATTTTGTACTATTATCAAATATTTATTAAAGCCGAAAAAGACGACTGGAGCAGGTTTCGTCCCGAATCACTCTCGACTTTAGCCCGCTACTTGCACTTCGGAGCAATGGTATCCCTCTTTATCGTCATTATCTTTGATATATCTTGGGTTAGTTGGATTGCTCTTTATTCCTTAGTCGCTCTCGTTCTATGTTTAAAACTCAAAGAAGAAAAAAATAAATATTGGCAGAAATTCATACTCATTTTAATTATAATCTTCATTTTTAATATTTTTAGAATTCCCACCCACCCAGATTCATTCCAAGATTACATAAGCAGCAAGGATATGTATCAATGTGTTCAAAGCTTTGAGTGTGTAAAAATGACGTCCGCGACAACACCAGATGACTTATTGACAACTAAGGTGGAAATTTTAACAGTTGAAGAGTACTCGTATGATACTTATTTCTTGTTTGCAAAAGGTTCTATGAAACTTGTAAGTGATAGTGGGAATGTTGAGGAGATGAAAGGGGTTAATATTGGAGGGTTTTGGATTGAGTATTGATAAGTAACTGGGGTATTTTTCTCTTACTCAAGCTTTCAATGAAAGTACTAGTAGGGTTGCAACATCCATAAGAGCAACCCCTGTATAAATTACTGCATTCTCTCCTCCAACACGAACCTTCATCAGCTCAACATTTACAAATGCATCCCCGTCCACTGCCAATAAGAAAAATAGAATATCATCATCACTACTATATAGAGAGGCATTAATACAGCACTAATCTTTACTAGATTACTAGCCTCATATGAAATTTCGCCTTCTTCATAAAAGAGAAGCAAAGCTTTGGAGCTAACAGGAACTGTAACACAATAGTTCATACCTATTAAACTTATAAAGGCAACTGTTGCAGGATTAACTCCAATTGTTTCAGCAAATAATAATAAACCAGGAATAAAGACGATTGCTCTTGTTGTATGTGATGTAATATATAAATGACTTGTCACGGTTACAAGCAAGATAATCAAAACAATGAGCCAGTCTGGAGCACCTATAAACAAGTGAAGAACACTTAGCATTTCATTTTCAATCCATTTGACGATCCCCGTATCGACTAACACTTTTCCAAGTGCAGTTGCCGCAGCAACAAATAGGATCAAATTCCAAGATACTGAATTCATTCCTTGTTTCCAACTAATGATCCCGTAATTCGGGGTCATGATTATGATGGCCCCGATCATCGTAGTAAACGCGATATCAAAACCATGTAGACTTTCTGTCGTCCAACCTATAATTAAAAACAGAATCAAAATGACAGTCTTCTTTTCTTCTCCATTGAGCTGTTTTTTACACGTGATTTTTTCTTCTGTTTGACCGCTTTCTATTACCTTCAGTTCATTTCTCGGCCACAACATCCATTTTATTAATAAGAAAGAAACAAATGTAATGACAAGAGCGAACGGTAATCCCCATATCAACCATTGGATATAGGAAATAGATTGATCAACCGTACTTTCAAGTAAACCTATTCCAATTAAATGAGAACCTGCACCTATTAACGTAGCTGACGTACTCATTAAGATGATTACGGGTGCCAAAATAGCCAACACACTTTGTTCTTTTGTTGAAAATTTTTGACTCAGCTGATTCATAATCGGCATTGATAACGCTGCTCGACCTGAGGTAGAGGGAATAAAAAATGCTGAAGCAAATAAAACTGAACTCAGTCCAAGTAGCATATTGCTTTTTTTATTGAACTTACTCAATATCAAAAGAGTTAAACGTTCTGCTAACCCGGATACTTTAACTGCTTCACCAATAATAAAAGAACCGATCATGAGCCAAACTACTTCCTCAGAAAGGGAATGGTATAACAAATCCGGTTCTCCCGCATTCATTAAAATAATGAACATAATGAGGGTAATGGCTACAAGTCCAGCTGGAATTTTAGTTGTGATCCATAATGTCATAGCTGACAAAAATGCAAATAAGGATATCTTTGCACGGTAGTCTAGACCATCAATCAATATGATGAGGAGCATGCTTAAGACGTGTATACTAATAATAACTAATGACTTTATTGATAATTTATGTGTCCATGGATTGATTCGATTTTGCTTTTCAAGTTGCCTCTCCATTCTCGTTATCATTTTAAATAAACACTTTCTTTAAGATCCTTTTTTTGTGCAAGTCTTAAGCCAATCGATACCTGTCGTAATACAGACTCCATACTTTCTTCTATCCACTTTGGTGCTTTTTTTATTGCTTTCTCTAAAGATGTTGGTTTTTGAATAATGCTGCTATACGCATCAATTCCTGCATGATAATTTAAATCTGCTCCTTTTCCAATTGTCCCTGTAATGGCAATGACCGGGATATTATTTTTCTTCGCAATTCGCGCTACCTCCGCAGGGATTTTTCCATTTGGCGTTTGAAAATCTAAACTACCTTCTGCCGTGAAAATAATATCTGCAGTAGAAATTTTTTCTTCTATCTGAATGTAGTCCATAATAATATCGAAACGTGGATGTAATATGGCGCCTGTAAACGCAATCAATCCTGCACCTAATCCACCTGACGCACCACTGCCTGGCAATGAACAGACATCGATCCCGGTTGCTTCATGAATTAAAGCTGCATAGTGTTCTAACGATGAAGATAATCGTTCAACTTGTTTAGGAGTGGCCCCTTTTTGAGGTCCAAATACGCGTGCAACACCTTTTTCACCACATAATATATTCTTCCAGTTACACGCAACATTAATTGAGACATCATGTATTCGTCTATCTATATTGGTCGTCACTATCGAGTTCAGCTTCATCAAATCTTCTGCACCATTGATAGTGACACATCGGTGTTCCTTATCATTGAAGTGCACTCCTAATGCTTGAGCCATTCCAGCCCCGCCATCTGATGTACCAGAATCACCACAGCCAATTAGAATATTGTCAACCCCTTCATCAAGCGCAGCAAGTATCAACTCTCCTACCCCATAGGTGGTTGTTTTTAAAGGATTTCTTTTATTACGAGGGACCAATTTTAATCCAGATACCGCTGCCATTTCAATGACAGCAGTCCGTTTACCATCTTCTTCAAAAATACCAAAATGACTATTGATCTTCTTGCCGACCGGTCCTGTTACTTTTTTATAAATTAATTCTCCACCTTTTATACGAACGATCGTTTTTGCAAATCCTTCCCCACCGTCAATCATCGGTATCGTTTCCATTTCAATTGAAGGATCAACACGTCTCACGCCACGCTCCATTGCTAAAGCAACTTCCTCAGCATCCAAACATTCTTTAAATCCCGATGGCACAATAACAACTTTCATCTCACATTCCTCCAATAATACGTTGATTACTTTCAAATGTACTATCCAAAAATTAGAAGAAAATGAGAGGATCATTAAAAATCAAGTACATAATCAATAAGGATTATTAGAGTTTCACTTTAGAATTAGGTCAGTACTCTGATTGCTCAAAGTATTGACCTAAAATGGAGAGAAAGACAGAATTCGATTGCCCTACCTTTCCATTGCAAGCTCTATTTTAAAGTTCTGTGCCCTTTATAAATTCAGCAAATGCCTCCACATCTAATGGCCCTTCACCTATTACTGTTCCCTCTTCAAACGACGTAAATCCATCTCCACCAAAGGACAAGTAATCCGTTATAGCGACGGTGTATGTTTTATCAGGTTCAATGATTTTTCCGTTTGTTTCTTTCAAAGACTTTATTCTGTTGCCAATAGGAGCCTGATTGTCATACGTATAAGAAAAACCCGAGACTTGTAATATATTTTCTTTTTCATTTACTCTCCATTGCTGTTCAAGAACTTTTTTTATTTGATCTCCAGTTAAGGAAGCGGATACGAGTTTGTGTCCAAAAGGTAATATGGTTAGGAGATCTTTCATTTTTAAAGCCCCTTTGTTAAGGCTCGCCCTCACACCTCCTTGATGAACAAACGCAAAGTCTGTGTTCATATTTGCTTTGTATGAATCTGCGATCATGCTTCCTAAAGGAGAAAATCCATCTTTGTTTTTCTTTTTTGAGACCTCATCAGGTAATGTGCCAACAACTTGATTTACATAGGTATCTGTTTTTTGTTTGTATTTATGAATAAGTTCAATTGCATCGGAGTCTGGTTTGACTCGTTCGTGGTCAGTAAGAATGATTTCTGCTTTTTTATGAATGATGTCTTTTGATTTTTTATCGATACCTATATTGACCTGGGAGAATGCTTTTCCATATGAGTAGGCTTGAACAATAAGCTTATTGTCTACAACTGTGTTTGTGTACTGATGGTTATGTGCACCAAAAAGAATATCTACTTCATCATCGATATCAGGAGCCATTTTAGCAAAGTCCTCATCCGGTTGGGTACCATCAAGATTTGACTTGGAGGATATATGACCAAGAACAACAATCGACTTAACTCCTTGTTTTTTCAACTCATCAGTTGCTTTATTAATTGCTGTTACTTCGTCAGTGATTTTTATCGAATCACGATGTTCAGGGGGAATATATAAATTTGTATCGGTTGTGACAACACCAATAAAACCAATGTTAATCCCGTCAATTTCTTTAATCAAATATGGTGGAAACACATGCCTATTTGTTTTTTTATCGATGATATTAGCAGATATATAGGGGGTTTTTGATCCTGGGAAGTAGCCAGTAATTGGATGAAAGCCTCCAATTAGAAGTCGTTTCATTTCATCGATCCCCTCATCTAGCTCATGGTTCCCTATTGTTCCTACATCAAACTGTAAGAGATCTAAATACTCCATTGTTGGTTCATCCTGAAGAAGAGATGAGATAGGTGGACTGCCCCCAACCATATCACCAGCATGAATGAGAAAAGTATGTTCATTTTCTTGGCGATATTTAGTAAGATAAGCAGCCAAATATTCTGCTCCACCGACTTTTTTTCCATTGAAATGATCATACGTATCAAGGTGACCATGTAGATCATTCACACCTAATAATTGTACTTGAAGCAAATCATTAGAATCATAATTGATCGAAGTAGCAGCATAAACAGAACCACCTACAATAAATAAGGCAAATAATAAAAGAAGTAACACTTTCTTCACGTGCAATAAATACATGAATCAGTTCCCCCTTTCGAATACTTCCATCGTAGCATTCGTCCGTTAATCCAATCTTAAAGGAGGGTAAACTTTTATTAAGGTTTTGAAAATCATTTTAATTTAGTCTGACATTACTTTACTTAGAAAATAAGAGTAGGATTGAAATGAGAAGATGATAAAAAGAAGAAACAGGGGTTTGAAGGTATTAATTCATTAATTATTGTTTACACGATTAGCACTTTACTTCTCTTATATAAAGCACAAAAAAGGTCATACTCTGATTACTCCCTCCCTTTAACTATATATAGTTCTAGTCTCCTATATAAATTCTAGTTATTCTAAAAAAAATTATCCAATTAATGGTACAATAGTGTTGGTTCATAACTATTAAATAAAAAACATTAGGAGCATAGTAATGAAGATTACAAAAATTAAAATTGAAAATTACAGGTTACTAAAGTCTTTGAATCTCGACGTAGAAAATGACTTGTCATTGATTATTGGAAAGAATAACTGCGGTAAAACATCTCTACTTTCTATACTTGAGAAATTTATTGGAACAAAGAATGGTTCAAATGATTTTTCCTACGATGATTTTAATATTGATTTCCAAAAAAACCTTAATGATATAGTGGATTCTGATTCATTATTATCAAAAATGCAATTCCCTATAGGAATTAAATTAAAATTATTTATTAACTATGATGAATTAGATAATCTATCAAATATTTGTCAGCTAATGATGGACTTAGACCCAGATAATAGAACAATTGTATTATCTTTTGAATATATATTATTCGAAGCTGATTTAAGTAGACTAAGATCTGATTTCAAAATATATAAGGAAGAAATTATAAAAGCTAGTGGCGATATTTTACCCTCTAACCTAGATACTAGCGATAATCCAATATCCTTTAATTATTTCAATGACTTCATGAAAAAAAATCATAAAAATTATTTTAAACTTCAAAAAAAATCTATCGAATTTAATTCATTTACGAGAAAAGAAAATGACTCAGAATATATTGACCTGACAAGAGAGAATATTCCTCTAAACAAAATTATTAATTTTAAGACAATAAGTGCTAAAAGGAATATTTCAAATAATACTTCTGACAACTCCTTATCAACTTTATCCTCAAAATACTATGAGAGTAAAGCCGACAATGAAAAAGGACTTGTGGAAATCCAGAAATTCAAATCAACTCTTAGTAAGACTGATGGAGAATTAGATGGAGTATATGAAGAGTTATTCAAAATAGTCATTGACAAAGTAAAACAATTCGGTGGCATAAAGGAAGGAGACTCTAATATAAAAATAGTATCGACTTTACAACATAAAGAGTTATTAAAGGGTAATACAACCGTAATGTATGAACATATTGAAAAACAATCATTACCTGAAAATTATAATGGTCTGGGATACTTAAATTTATTGAGTATGATTTTTGAACTTGAACTGATTATTAGTAATTTTCGTAAAGAACATAAAGAAAATGAGATGCCTGCCGATATTAATTTACTTTTTATAGAAGAACCAGAAGCTCATACTCACCCACAAATGCAGTATATATTTATTAATAACATCAAAAAAATATTAAGTGAAGCTAGTATGGGTATTGATGGGAAACCTAAATTCAACTTACAGACTTTGATAACAACTCATTCCTCACATATAACAACTGCAAGTAATTATAATGATATTAAATACTTTTATAAAAAAGCGAAAAATGAAGTGATTTCTAAAAATCTCAAAGACTTAGAAAAAGAATATAAAAAAGATGGAGAAATACAAAACTTTAAATTTTTAAAACAATATTTGACAATCCATAGATCTGAATTATTTTTTGCCGATAAAGCTATATTTATTGAAGGCGAAACTGAACGCATATTATTACCTGCAATGATGAAAAAAATTGATAATAATCCAGAATATAGCTCTAGTCCATCTCTAATTTCTCAAAATATCTCAGTTGTAGAAGTAGGTGCCTATTCTCAAGTTTTTGAAAAGTTTATAGACTTTATTGGAATTAAGTCTTTGATTATCACAGATATTGATTCAGGGAAGCAAGTGATAGAAGATCGTAAAACAAAGACTAAGAAATGTAGAGTATCTGATAATGAAGCTTCTCTAACAACTAATTCCTCTCTTAAGTACTTTTTTGAACAGACAATAGAAAATAATATTCAAACCGGCATACACAAAAATGAATTGGATTACCTACGTAGTCTTTCATTCAACCAAAAATTAATTAAAAAAAATAGAGAAAATAGAATTTGGGAACTAGACAAGAGCGGTAACGTAGCTATTATTTATCAAACAATAGAACCCAATTCTAAAAATCAAAAATATCATGCTAGAAGTTTTGAGGATTCCTTTTTTCATTTAAATAGAGAATTTATTATCAAAAATAAAGATAATTTTCATAGCCTCAAGAATATAAAACATTTTGAAAATGATGATATGGATGTTTATGATTTATCGGAAAATTGTATAGATAAGAAACCTTCTTTTGCAATGGAAATACTATTGAATAGTAAGATAGATGAATCTGGAAAAGAATATAGTAACTGGGAAATACCTAATTATATAAAGGAGGGTCTATTATGGTTGAAATACAACTAGAAAAAGAAGTTATTCAGCTCTTTAAACACATTGAAAAAAATAAAAACTTTCTATTAACTGGTGGGGCTGGTAGTGGTAAAACATATTCATTAGTTCAAGTAATAAAGAAAGTAATTCATGATAATCCTAATTCTATGATTGCTTGCATTACATATACAAATACAGCAGTAAAAGAAATTGGAGGACGAGTTAATCATAGCAATTTAAGAGTATCTACAATTCATGAATTTCTATGGGAAAATATTAAAAAATTTCAAAAAGAATTAAAAATGGGGCTGGTATCTCTAATCAATAATGAAAATTCTAAAATTAAAATTCAAGGATCAAACGAAATTATTGATCAAACATATTTTAATAAATTAGAAGATGGCATCCAATATAAAGAATTCACTCTAGTTAACAGTGGCATCATTTCTCATGATGAGGTTCTTGAATTGGCTAATTATATGTTTAAATCACATCCTTTACTTTGTAATTTGTTGAAGGATAAGTATCAATTTATTTTAATTGATGAATATCAGGATACAAACCCACTAATAGTCGAGATTTTTTTGGAACATCTGAAACAAGGCAAAAAGAAAACAATCATTGGATTTTTTGGTGACTCAATGCAATCAATTTATGATGATGGTATTGGCAGTTTAGAGAAATATATTGCTTCAGGGGATATCGTAGAATTCCAAAAACAAGAAAACAGAAGAAATCCAAGGTTAGTTATTGAATTAGCAAATAGATTAAGAATAGATAGTTTAGTCCAAGTACCATCATCTGACCAAAAAGCTCCTAATATGTATGATGGTTCAGTAAAAGAAGGAAGTATTAAATTTTTATATTCTTCAAATGATAACTTGGATATGATCAAGACTACTAGTTTTTTTGAAACATGGGATTTTAAAGACACAACTCAAACAAAGGAATTAAACCTCACACATAATTTGATTGCTGCTAAGGCTGGATTTTCTGAATTAATGGAGATTTATGATAAGGAGCCCATAATATCATTTAAAAATGATGTATTAAATAAAGTTAAACAAGATTCAGAAGAAATAAGAGAGAAGATACTAAATAATAATAATATAACATTTGAGGAAGTAGTTGATTTATATCCTATAAAAAATAGGCAAAGACAGTTAAAAAAGGATCTAATAATGCAAGACTCCCATACTAATCAACTTTATAATCAATTGAAAAATCTCCCATTTTCTCATGTCAGAAAAATATATATAAACAAAGATTCTCTTATAGATGACAAAAAGCAAGACAATAATGACGATAATAAGAATGGAACAAAAAGAGATGCCTTAATTAAGCATTTATTTAAAATCCAGTCTCTTATTCAGTATAAATGTCAATGATAATATGTACAGTTTTGATCATTTTAGAATGTACAATTTTGATTATTATGCATTTTTATTTTCCCCCAACCTATCTACTACACTTGGCTGGGGGAGGGATTATAGGGTTTAAAAAGGAGTAACCCCTAGTCTATCTTCTAATTGTTCTTTTTCTTTTTCAACACTGCTATTTCACTTTTTAATCCATTCATTTCTTCTAATAATCTTGCGATTTTTGTTTGATCATCTATTCCTTCTTCATATGCTGTACCCTTCATCCTACACCATTCATTAAACTCATAAAGATCATCT
>NZ_JAEK01000073.1 GCF_000518865.1 Bacillus sp. J37
CTAACCTTTTTCGACTGTACCCTTTGTACATCCGCAAGATCTCCCAGGGTAAGACAACCATCTTTCCTCTTTTACTCGCCTGATCTACTTTACAAAGTTACGCACATCTTTTGGACTTTAACTTGTTTGGGAGTCTTATCCCTTTGTAAAGCCTTAGTATCAGATTTCTGTTCGTCGAGCCAAGATTTTATTCCACGCTTCCTCCAGCCCTTATCTCACGATAAGTACCTTGCGCTTCCTTAGTGGTTGGTCGATGTGTACCCCCACAGTGGACTTTCACNACCTAGATAGTTGCCATGCCTGGCACACCAAATAAAGAGGGAGAAATCCTCCCTCCTCTTATCTTTAAAAATTATTGAAGTTCCAATAATGCCACACATTCCACGTGAACAGTATGTGGGAATAAATCAACAGGCTGCACCATTTTTAGTTGATAACCGAATGGTTCAAGCTCTTTAATATCTGTAGCAAATGTATCAGGATTACATGATACATAAACAATTCGTTCCGGTTTGGAGCGTCCGATTCTTCTCATCACTTTACCACCGGCACCTGAGCGAGGTGGATCGAGCAGAAGAAGTTCCGGGCGACCAAAGCTCTCTAATACCTGGTCAATTCCTTTTCGTGCATCCTTCGCTAAAAACTCCGTATTTGAAATCCCATTGTCCTCTGCATTTCTTTTTGCTGACTCAATCGATGTTTCTACAATTTCAATTCCCGCAAGCTTTCCTACTTTACTAGCAAACGGAAGGGAGAACGTTCCAACCCCACAGAATAAATCAATCATTTTTTCTGCTTTCTGCGGTTTCCCCATTTTGATAGCTAGATCAACTAATTTTTGTGCTTGAGTAGGGTTGGTTTGGAAAAACGTATCAAACCAAAGACGGAATTTGTATCCATCCATTTCATCATGAATAAAATCGCGGCCAGCTAAGATATGACTTTTCTCAGCTTGCGTTCGATCAGCCCAATTTGTATTTTCAAGCCATAATAAGCTTTTAACTTGTGGGAGCTTCTGTTCAATACGTTCTGCCAAGTCACGAACCGCCTCTTGATGTTCCAGCGGTGATTCTGTAGCAAAAACAGCCAGCATCATTTCACCTGTTGCAAAGGATTGTCTCACCATCAAGTGACGAAGCAAACCTTCATGAAGGTCCTTATTATACCCCTTCAATTGACGAACTTTCACCCATTCTGCCACTTCCATTGCTGCTTCTACCATTTCTTTTCCTGCAATTAAACAAGTTTCAAGTGAAATGATTTTACGGAAGTTGCCTTGCTCATGTAAACCCAGATCACCTTCAGGAGAGAATGTAAACTCCATTTTGTTACGATAGCGCCAAGGTTCGTCCATTCCCATTGTCTCTTTCACTAGTTTAGGATCAAACCCTTGAGCCTGGACCGCATGCTGAACATGTTTCGTTTTCTCGTTTAGTTGAGCCGGATAGCTCCAATGCTGCCATACACATCCTCCGCATTTATCAAAATGCGGACAAAGTGGTGCTGTTCGATCCTCATGCGCCACTACGATCTCATCGGGCATCGCCTTTCTTCTTTTTCTTTCAGGCTGGTCAACCGTCACGCGCACTTTCTCTCCTGGAAGTGTCATTGGTATAGTCAGTTTTAGTTTCTTCGGATTTCCCAATTCATTTTTTCGCCAAACCTCTGCTCGACCTGAACCCTTTTCATCTAAATGGCCAATTTCAGCCACCATCATTTCACCTTTAGATATGGTCAATTGTGTTCCTCCTTTTCACTATGAATCTATAAAAACGACTGCGAACGAGTCTTTTACCTTCATATAGCACATACTAAACTAGTATAAAGGACTATAAACAATTATGGAATCTATTCATTACTGGAATGAATTAACAGCTTTCAACACAAAAATGCCACCCCAACACTAGAGGGCAGCATTTTTATATGGTATCAACTATATCTTATTTTATGTTCCACAGTAGGTTCTGTACGTACCATCTGAATCAGGAGGGACTGTACAATATTTAGCCTGATGAGATGTGTGTTCATAAGGATTTGATAATGCTTCGAGCAACTGCTCCATCACGAGATAATCTCCTTTTTCAACGGCCGCATCCAACGCTTCTTCCACGCGATGATTTCTCGGAATAACCGCTGGATTACTTCGTTTCATCAGTTCTAATGCATCCTGCTCTGATTCCTTCTGTCTGCCTTGTCTTTCCTTCCACTGATCATGCCATTTTTTGAAATCTTCTTTACTAGCTAAATGAGTTTCCTCAATGGTATCAAATGTTAAGGCTCTAAACGTATTTGTATAGTCAGCTTTGTATTTTTGCATAATGTTCAAAAGTTTTTCAACAAGGGCAAGATCCTCTTCCTCATTAGTAAAAATTCCTAATTTTGCTTTCATTCCATGAAGCCAATAGGTGTCATACAGATCAGGGAATTCCGAAATCACTCCTTGGGCAATCTTAACCGCTTCTTCTATATCATCATGAAGAAGAGGTAATAACGTTTCTGCAAAACGGGCAAGATTCCAACCGGCGAGGTTCGGTTGATTACCATATGCATAACGACCTTGAACATCAATAGAACTGAACACTGTCGCAGGGTTATACGTGTCCATAAAAGCACATGGACCATAATCAATTGTTTCCCCGCTGATTGTCATGTTATCCGTGTTCATTACACCGTGAATAAATCCAACTAATTGCCATTTCGAAATAAGCTTTGCCTGACGTTTTACTACAGCCTTCAGAAATGAAAGATACCGGTTCTCATCTGATGTTAGTTCTGAATAATGTCGGGCAATCGTATAATCAGCTAACTCTTTTAATTCCTCTTCTGTGCCCCATTGAGCTACATATTGAAATGTTCCCACACGAATATGACTTGCTGCTACACGGGTCAAAATAGCCCCGGGCAGCTCTGTTTCACGTAGGATGGATTCTCCTGTCGTGACAACAGCTAAACTTCTGGTTGTCGGAATACCAAGTCCATACATTGCCTCACTAATAATATACTCACGAAGCATCGGCCCAAGGGCTGCACGGCCATCGCCTCCACGAGAGTACGGTGTACGGCCTGACCCTTTCAGTTGAATATCAAATACTTCATGATGTGGATCCTGCTGTTCGCCAAGTAAAACAGCTCGACCGTCCCCCAGCATATTAAAGTGTCCAAATTGATGGCCTGCATACGCTTGTGCAAGGGGGGATGCTCCTTCTGGAATTCGATTACCCGCAAAAACAGCTAAACTCTCCTCACTTTTCAACTCCTGCACGTTTAAGCCAAGTGCTTTAGCTAATGTCTCATTAAGCTTTATGAGTGTTGGGGACTTTACAGGAGTTGGATGTTGATGACTAAACAGATTTTTGGGAAGACGGGCATAGCTATTATCTAAATTCCATCCGGCTTTTTCTACATTATTATTTGTCATTTGGATGGATCTCCTTTTTTACAATTTTTTGTCAGATTCGGTTCAAAATTAGTTTCTCTTGTGTTCATTCTATTATACCCAATTAAAGGTCCATTTCTAAAGTTAACGGTCTCTGTTTACAAAATAAGATAATAAATGTTTCAAAAAAGGAATATGACGGGGCATCTCCTGTAATGCATCCAAAGCTAAACAGTAGTGTTCCCACATCTCTTTTTTTGCCTCTTCAACACCTAGAATAGATACAAAAGTTGAACTATCATTTTCTGCATCAATACCTGCTAACTTTCCAATTTGATTGGATTCTCCCTCGAAGTCAAGCAAATCATCTTTAATTTGAAAAGCTATGCCTGCATGATAGGCAAAGGTTTTTAAATCCGCCTTCTCCCGTTCATCTGCATGAGCAAGGATGGCCGGCATAATGAGGCAAGCTTCAAAGGCTAGACCTGTTTTATAAAAACACATTTCATTTAATTGCTCCAACGTCAGCTTCTTTCCCTTTGATTCTAAATCCATTGCCTGTCCTTTACACATATCCGCTGTCATTTGTGCAGAATATTGAATCAAATTCAAGACTGTCTTTGGCTCAAACATGTCTAAAGATGCTTGTTCCTTCACTGCTTTTTGGGTAAGAAAAAGTCCTGTTAACTCTGCTGTAGCTGTTGTATACATCTGATGAAGAGTAGGACGCCCTCGGCGAATAGGTGCATTATCCTGAGCAGGCAAGTCATCAAATATGAGTGATGCGGTATGCATATATTCTAACGATTTTAATAGCGGCTGAATGGCTGTCATATCCAATCCGTAGACATCCACTCCAATTACCCATGTCATGATTGGTCTTAATCGCTTTCCATCACCTTCAAGGCTGTAATTCGCTGCCTCAACAATAGAATTCTCTTGGATAGAAGTAGACGTTTCATAAGGTAGCTGTAAAATTGGATTGATCCTATTTCTGACTTCACGGACGGTCTTGATGAAATTATCCTGTTCTTCACGGTTACTGTTTATCGTTGTGATAATATGATCTCTGAGCAACTTATCAAAAAAGTCCACATCTGTTGCTTTTTTGACGAATTGTTGAATCATACGATTGAACTCAGTGATGTCAGAAGTAAAAACCTTCATTACTTCATTGTATTTCTTTGTTCCACTTCTCTGTTTAAACCTCTTTAATCCATTTATCGCACGATCAAGCATGACTTCACATGTCATCGGATCAGAATGGTAGATATTATGGATCAAATGAGAAATGACGGTCCAATACAATTCAAACGGGTTAATAAGATCGTCCCGTTTATCATGGTAGGTTAAATAATAGGTGTAGGGAGTGACCGCTCCAGCATTCATATCATCAAACATATCAGCAAAATCATCAGCCAATTGATTATAAATTCCATAATAGAATGTTCTGCTTTCAAATCCTTCATCTTCAGGTGTGTTCAATACGGACCGAACGATTAAACGGGATGAAGCTGATTTTAATATAACGGGGATGAACAACTCCTCATTTGTATACTTTTCATTCTCAAGATCCTTCTTACGATCCTCTTCCTGAGAATGAAAAAACACATATGACTGCTCTAAGAAGGAGGACATTTTTTCGGGACTCTGATAGACCTTAATATAATCAAACGCTTGTTGAAGTTCAGAATGGATAAATGTCATTAATTCTTTGTTTTCACCTTTCCACTCTCCCAAATCAGGTACTGATCCTGTAACAAGTGTTGTCCGTATTAACTCAGAATACGCCCTTTTCTCAAATTCGGATAAAACGTTGGAATCCAGAAGATCATCAATAAAAGGGTAGGTTAGACCATAAGCATATCCAAGTCGAATGGCCTCATTAAGCTGTCGAGACCGCTCTGTCGGTAAAAGATCCTCCTCCATCTCCTCAATTGCATGCATGACCACACCGGCAATGATTTTGATTAACTTCCTTTGAGCATGAGTCGCATCCATCCCCTTCGGAATATGATGAGATACCGTTTTAAGTTTATGAATCAGCCAGATGAAGGTTGTTTCAATTCCTTCCTTCTTAGCCCATCGGTATAAAGAGGACATGTCAAACTTCTCCTCTAACGAATTAGAAGTTTGCGTAAGTTGGGTTTTTAATGATTGAACAACATGTTGAATCCTGGACTTTGTTTCAGGCTCATACAACGCCTTGCCCAGATCCCTCATATAAATGTATGAAACGCTTCTCTCCAGGTAATGATTGAGTTTCCCTTTCTTCTCCATCCATTGAATATATTTGTTGTAATTCTCTGTATCATCTTTTTGCTCCCAACGAGAAAAAAAAGATAATAACCTGTTAGTCCCAAGATGATGCTGTTTCCATAGCGCAAAATCGTTCGTTAACGTTGTTACATATGTTTTCTGTGACAGCTGCTTATATAATGATGAAAAATAATGAGATGCTTGCTTTTCAGCTAAAAGATAGCCTTCATCTGCATTTTCAGTAAACACTTTATTCATAGTGAACATTCCTCTACTTCTTGTTTGCTAAGTAAAAGCGCAAGGTGCCCGTCTATCGACTTATGACCTCGAGACGATGGCACCTGGAGCTAGACACCTTAACTAAGTACAAAACATATAAATAAATTCTGATACTTCAAGTAACTTCTACACTTTAAAAAATTATACCAAAGTATAGTGAAATATAAGCGAAAATTGACCTAGTTATTCTAATTAATTCATCTCACCATGAATAAAGTTTTTAAATTCCTTTTAAAACAGACGATTCCAGTACAATAAGAAAACTTGAACCCTTTTTATAGCAACTCTTCAATTAATTCAACAGCAGAGGTAAAACGTTTATGATAATCACCACTCAAAATGTTATAAGTAATTTTTTGATTATCTAGTAATTCTTTTAAGGATTCATTATTATGAACTCGCATGACTTCTTCCCCATGAACCCTTAAACCATCATCAACCCACTTAACATCAGGTTCTAAAAATAGCCAAAGATCATAGTCTTGCAATTTGGCCATTTCATCCAGAACAGGTTGATGCTCCTGATTATAAAGGTTAGAGTAAAACTGTGTAACTATTGCCTCTGTATCAATAAAGACAAGTTTATTCGCCTTTTCTGTCGCCTTATATTCCTCCATTTTATGACCATACGCAATCTTGTGATAATCTTCCTTGGCGATAACCCCTTCACACCCTCCTAATTCCTCACAAACAGTACGACCATATTCAGATACATAGGTTGTGTTATATAATTTTGCAAGGTT
The DNA here is from genome assembly GCF_000518865.1 of Bacillus sp. J37. Taxonomy (GTDB): domain Bacteria; phylum Bacillota; class Bacilli; order Bacillales; family Bacillaceae; genus Metabacillus. The sequence continues at coordinate 6,658 of NZ_JAEK01000073.1, forward strand.
TCTGGTAAGGGTTGATTTTCCACAACTCTCTGTTCCAACGATAACAATCTTCTTTACAAAATAGGGTCTCACTACATCAGGTATATACTCCCAATGATTAAATACACCTTCTTGACGGATTTTTGTCGCAGATATGCTGACTAAATGACGTTCCGGATCAATCAACACATGCTTGGAGTTCGGATACAGCTCCTGAAATATCTCTCCATACTCATACTCAGAACTAAATACATAGTCAATCTGTTTACCAACTTTTCCTTTTATTAACTCGGCACCTTCTGCCCAATTATAATCATCATTTCCATGTTCATCCTCTATTGAAATAACCTTAACCTTCGACATATCTCTTGTTAATTGGGATAGCCAACGCATTCGAACTTGAGGCGGTATATATTCCATTTTTGACTCAGAGAATAGTTCTGTATCACGCTTTTTACTATGGGATAACATAACATAAAGTTCATCGACCATTGTAGATGCATGAACGATGGCATAAACATGCCCAAGATGAAGCGGCAGAAATTTTCCGCCTATAAACCCGACTGTCATTTACTCCACCTCCGTATTTTGCTTTGAATATAACTTTCTCCAATTGATATATCCATAAATACTGTTTACTAAAAATGCTGTCCACATAACCAGCATTGAGAAGTCGTTCCCACCTTGTGAAAGGAGTACACTAATCCATAGATAAATAGATAGAATATTGACTGATATCCACAGTAACCATTGTTCGGCAAAGCGTTTTAACATTAAAATTTGTGCCATTACAGACAATACATTTGTCGCTGAATCAGCCCAGATACTATTTCCGCCTAAATACTTCAGAAAAAATCCATAGCTGATTATAAGAATCACAGCAGTCGATATTGTATACAACCATCCCGCCTTTGAGAGCCGCTTTACCTTTACATCCTCACCACTTACTCCTTGATTTGTTCTATGCTTATTCCAGAGATAGATCCCGATAAATTGGACAGGTAGATAAAAAAAGCCATTTAACATCGCCTCTCCATATAGACCGTACCCATAAGAAATATACGCATAGGTTGATGTTTGAATAATCCCAAAATAGTAGTTTGAAATTTTCCCTTTTGCTACTAACACAACACAAAGCATTCCTGTTATAGAAGAAATTAACCCAATAAGTGAATCAGACCAAGCGAAGAAAAGATAAACATTAACAGCAGTGAAAATAAGCAGCCATAACTTTTCAAATATTGTCCAATCTCTTAACATTCAAACACCTCTCCTTTATCCTTTATCCTTTAAGTTTTTGGTTATAGATTGAAACCATTGGCTGGAAATCAGTAAACCGGTAAAGCTGAGCAGGTGTTTTCGAGTATCGATTTGATTTCTTCAATTGACCATTTTCCGTTACTGCTTCAATAAACGGCAGCTTTGGTGCCTTTCTAAAAAAAGCAGCATCGGTAGATATGGATGAATCATCTAAAATGGTTAACAAAACACCTTGTAATTCAGATAGCACAAACTCTTCTGGTAAAAAGTGTTGGGCAAGTGTTGTAAGAGCCATATCTTTTTTTATAAACCAAAGTGCATCATCAATAATCTTACGATGATCAAAGGCAAGAGGAAGGCTTATAGCCTCTTTGATCGTAAAGAGTTGAATATCTGATGCATCATTTGTTGTCTTACGACTTCTCAATGCTTCTTCTTTCGCAATGACATAATGAGCACTTGAAATGATCCATCCCCGATTATCTCTGTTTGGAGAATCATACGTCCCAAAATGTTTTATCCGCAATCCGCTGACACCTGTTTCTTCTTCAAGCTTATGTTCTGCTGCCTGTAATGCAGTTTCGGTAGAACGGACGAACCCTCCCGGTAGTGCCCACTTCCCCGCCTCCATATTTGGATTACCCTCATGGTCTGATTCACTGCGTTTAATAAGCATGATTTTAAGCTTTTTCAATGGAGGCTTGTGATCTCCATTATGCTCAGAAGTAATGGTAAATACAGCAATATCACTCGTATATCCATCCGGTGTTATAAACCCAGTCGATTTTCTACTCATTTTTAGCACCGCCAATTAATTAACATTTTGTTAATTAAAATATAACCTCTTTCCTTAATAGAGTCAAGGAAATTTTGGAAATAATCTTACTATAGTATTTGCTTCCATAATTGTTTCAACTTTAAAGGAAAATCTTTTAAATTTCGCTATTAACCTATCAATTTGAATTCAACGAGCTATTTTTCATAAAATTCTAAAAAACAATTTTTTCCTTGCATTCACATTCGACATTATTCGTGTTAAACTAACTTCTATGTATGATTATACGTATTAATGTATCAACGCAATGAAGGACTTCTAAGACTTCAACATAGAATCGGAGGCACACAAAAATGAAGAGTTTATTTCACAAATGGAACCAACTCAGCTTGGTAACTCGTATTATTGTGGGGATTATCATCGGTGTTATCCTTGCTTTAACAGTCCCTGATGGAGCAAAATGGGTTACTATTTTTGGTTCTTTATTTGTAGGTGCATTAAAATCTGTAGCACCAGTATTGGTTTTATTTTTGGTCATGCATGCCATCTCTAAGCATAAGAGTGGCCAGCAAACAAACATGAAATCTATTATTATCCTATATATAATTAGTACATTTCTTGCAGGTCTTGTCGCTGTTGTGGCAAGCTTTATCTTCCCTGTAACCTTAACACTTAAAACAGGGGCCGAAGGATTTGAACCTCCTAGCGGCATAACCGAGGTACTTCAGACATTGCTTTTTAACATTGTCGACAATCCTGTTAATGCTCTTATAAATTCTAACTATATCGGTATTCTTGCATGGGCTATCCTACTTGGTATCGCATTAAAGCATGCACCTGATTCTACTAAAAATATGCTTGCTAGCTTTTCAGATGCCATTTCGCAAATTGTAAGGTGGATCATTAATTTAGCTCCACTTGGTATTATGGGACTTGTGTTTGAAGCTCTTGTGACTAATGGATTGTCAGCTTTGCTTGATTACGGAAAATTATTGCTAGTTTTACTAGGCTGTATGCTCTTTATCGCTCTTGTTGTAAATCCAATTATCGTGTTTATCAACATTCGCAAAAATCCATATCCGCTTGTATTTAGATGTTTAAAAGAAAGTGGTATCACAGCATTCTTCACACGTAGTTCAGCAGCAAACATCCCTGTTAATATGAGTCTATGTGAAAAACTTGATTTAGATAAAGATACGTATTCTGTCTCCATTCCATTAGGTGCAACAATTAATATGGCTGGAGCAGCTGTCACAATTTCAGTCTTAACACTTGCAGCTGTTCATACACTTGGTATTGAAGTCGATATGGGTACAGCACTCATCCTTAGCATTTTATCAGCTATCTCTGCCTGTGGTGCTTCAGGTGTAGCCGGTGGTTCACTTTTACTCATTCCATTAGCATCCAGCTTATTCGGAATCTCAAACGATGTGGCCATGCAAGTCGTAGCAGTAGGATTTATTATCGGTGTATTACAAGACTCTTGTGAAACAGCCCTTAACTCCTCCTCAGACGTCCTTTATACAGCTACTGCAGAATACGCAAAAAAGCGTAAAGAAGGCAAGTGGGACGGAGGGACAGCGTATAATGGCAAATAAGTCAAACACTAAATTTGCATAAAAAATGCCGACTTTAAGTAAAACCCCATGTTTCCATTTTTTTGTAGGTTCAACTATCACAGAAATATATATAGGGCTTCTCTAGGACGTGAAAGGACCTTGTTTTTTCATCCTACATTGATACCGCCTAGTGAATATAAACTTAGAATTTCACGTATTATTCGTATTTACAGGACAAGATCCATAACGCTGTCCCGCGAGGTCTAATAGCCTCAG
>NZ_JAEK01000074.1 GCF_000518865.1 Bacillus sp. J37
GGTGCCGTCTTAATTGGTATATTACAGAATGGACTTGTTATGATGTCCGTACCTTATTTTGCAATGGATATTGTGAAAGGAACGGTTCTGGCGTTTGCCCTTGCCCTTACTTACTACAAGCAAAAATAGCTGCTGATTGAATCAGCAGTCAGACTGTTGACAAACGCTCGCTTTCTTCGTTACTCACCTTGCTGCGGTGCTCATTACCAACACCGGTAACTCCGCTCCTCACAAGGCTTCGTGCTTTGATACGCAAGCGTTAGCAATCAGTCTGAAAGGCTAGCGAGTTTTACTTTGTCTACAAACTAGCTGCTGATTGAATCAGCAGTTTTTTTGTTGCTTAGGAAACTATAAAATTCTTCTAACTGTGGATAAGTGTGCGACATCCAGCTCCAGCGCCCAGCCTTAGATCGCACAGGACGTGCAAGTGCAGTCGTGGAGATTGACGTCGCGTTATTGACTGCCTCAAGGGTCTAGCCACAAATGAATTGAAGACAAAGGACGTCTTCTATTGATTTGCGTCTTATTTGCCCGAGGGCTGATCAAGGCGCTTGCGCTTTTGTTCTGAAAAATGTCGAATTTCTCAGACAAATTATTCATATATTTCCCAGGAAAGGAACTTTTCTCTGAATTTTAGACAAGCCTTGCGTTATAATTGGAAATAATTGAAATAGTTAGGGTGGAGGCTATGAATATATTATCAATTAGCGATTTAGAAAAGCATGAAGGCAATGCAGTTATCTTTCCGTCTTTCAGTTTGACAGTCGATGCGGGAATTGTTGTTGCCATTCATACGAATATGGATGTGCAGAAAATAGTAATGAGTATGCTGTTAGGAGAGCTTCCGATCTTGGCAGGAACAATAAAGGTGAATGATATAAGCATTGCTGCTTCAAAGAAAAAATATTTACAGCATATCGGAGTTTTATCCTTAAATGACGGCCTATATGAGAGGCTGACTGTAAAGGAGTATCTATCATTTTATCAAAAACTGTATGATTCTAAATCAGCACTAGAACAAATTCTGCTAACTGTTCAACTGGAAGAACAGAAGAATACAAGAATTGGAAAGTTAAGTTTTTCGGAGAAAAAAAGAGTACATCTGGGAAATTTGCTGCTCAAACCAGTATCTCTTTATGTATTAGAGGAACCGGACCAAAACACGGATCTGGAAACGAAAAGAGTTCTTAATATGGTCGTACAGGAGTTAATTAGCAAAGATAAAGCAGTCGTCATTCTAACCGGCAATATGGAAAGCGCATTGACCCTAACCGACAATGTATATCGTTTGGATAGTTCTGGTCTTTTTAAGCTTGATGTAACCGCGGAAGAATCTGAACAGGAGACCGATATGGAACCCGTTATTCAGCCTGTCAGATTTGAAAAAATTCCAACAAAGGTGAATGAGAAAATCGTTTTATTTGATCCCCCCGAAATAGATTATATTGAAAGCAGTGAAGGTCAGTCATTGCTTTATATTAAAGGGGAAATTTATCACAGTATGTTCACTCTGAATGAGTTGGAGGAGCGACTGCAACCATTTGGTTTTTTCCGCTGTCATCGTTCGTATATCGTTAATTTGCAAAAGGTGAGGGAAGTTGTAACATGGACGAGAAACAGCTTTACACTTATTCTAAATGACGCTAGCAAATCCTCTGTTCCGCTCTCGAAGGCAAAAATGGCGGAATTAAAAGGGATGCTTGGCTTAAAATAGTGTTCCATTCACGGGGAATATGCGCCACCTACATAGCATTTTGCTCCTTTTGCGGGCTATTTACTGCACCATTGTGACTCCTCCTATATGATGAAGTCATATCACAAAGCAATACAGGAGGATGACAATGGAAAAGATAATAGAAGTAAAGTCATTGGCAAAACTGTTCGGTAATCAGCGTGCACTTGAGGATGTTTCATTTGAAGTAAATAAAGGAGAAGTATTTGGTTTTCTTGGGCCGAGTGGTTCAGGGAAGACAACGACTATAAAAATTTTAACAGCCCAACTGTCACAAACAGATGGAGCTGCACTAGTATTTGGGGAACCTGCTTTCCAATTAAAAAATCCGATTAACAGAAAAAAAATCGGGATTATTACTGACAATAGCGGCTTGTATGAACGCTTATCAATCTATGACAATTTAAAATTATATTGCGGGCTTTATGATGTGAGTATTTCACGAATAGATGAAGTACTGGATATGGTTAATTTAAAGGAAGAAAGTAAAAAGATTGTTTCAAAGCTTTCAAAGGGGATGCTGCAAAGAGTGACGCTTGCGCGGGCATTTCTTCATAAACCGGAGCTGCTGTTTTTAGATGAGCCTACATCAGCTCTCGATCCTGTTAATTCCCGCGATATTTATCGCGGTTTACAGGAACTAAAGGAGAATGGTACTACAATTTTTCTAACAACTCATGATATGAATGAAGCAGAATTATTGTGCGATCGTGTTGCATTTCTTCATAACGGCTCCATACAGCTGATCGGACCACCGAAGGAATTGCGCAAGAGCTATGCAGATAATACACTGACGGTCGAATTAACGGACGGCACAACAGAAGTCATTTCAAAAGGGGAAGATGGTGCGGAAAAGCTGTATCGCTTTATGTCAGAAAATAAAGTAATGTCAGTTCATACAAACGAACCAACTTTAGGTGATATATTTGTTGAGATAACAGGGAGGAAATTATCATGACATTTTCATTAAAAAGGACCTTAGCCATTTTTCAGAAAGATTATAAAGATATTTCAAAAAATATGTATGTATCCTTTACGGCTATTATCCCGTTATTTATGGCACTGCTTTACGGTTCACAGGGAGAATTGACGATTGATATGCAATATATTGTTATTAACATGACATTGTCTCTTGTTGCTGCGTTTATTCAATGCTCGCTTATTGCTGAGGAAAAGGAAAAGAATACATTGCGCGGATTAATGCTGTCACCTGCCAGTTCGGTGGAAATCTTGGCTGGTAAAGGGATGCTGACATTTATCACCACTATTTTTATTATTACTGTTTCTTGTTTTTTAATTGAGTATAAGCCGGAAAATGTCATGGTCATCGCTGTTGCAATTGCGTTGTCTACATTATTCTACATTGGTTTAGGAACCTTTCTCGGCTTGATGACAAAATCAGTCATGGAAGCCTCAGTTGTGATTATGCCTTTTTTCTTTCTATTTACTTTTAGTTCATATGCCTTACTGCTTGCTGAAAAATTCCCTTTCTTAAAGGCTGTGGAATATATGCCAAATACTCAGCTTGTCGAACTGGCTCGAGAGGTACAATCAGGTGCAGGCATTGTAGATGTATGGAGTAACCTTGTTTTCATAATTATTTGGATCATCGTAATTTTTGCTCTGGCATACCGGATATTTAAAAAACGTATGATGGACTAATTTAACCCATTCTTAACGGCCAGTAAGACTCCGACTTCAATATTAGAGAGAAATAAAGATGATGAGTGGTAGATAACTGGCCGTAAAGATCGGATAAGTTTCGCTAACCATCATTGGGGGATGAAGAAAACCCCCATTGATGGAAGTCTCACTTTAATTGAAAAAAACATGACAACCCTCTAAAATGAAACTAATGATAAGGAGGGATCGTTATAATGAATTTACTTGATTGGTACAATAATGGTTTAACAAAAGAAGAGTATATAAATGGAATGAACGTGAACAAATCAGAAATGATGGGGATTTATGATAAGTTTTCATTAAATGAAACACATAAAAGCCGCTTAGCTTCATTAAACGATAAGAGTTTAAAAGCGATCGTACTGACGGAAGACTGGTGTGGCGATGCAATGCTGAACAATCCTATCCTCCTGAAAATTGCTGAAGAAATCGGTATCGAAGTTCGCTTTGTACTTCGTGATTCAAATTTAGAGCTCATGGATCAATATTTAACAAATGGTACATCTCGTGCGATTCCAATTTTTATTTTTCTAAATAGTGAAGGGGAGGAAGTAGCAGTATGGGGTCCCCGCGCAGCAAAAATGCAGGAGTTTGTAATGGAGGAACGAAGCAAATTACCATCTAAGGAAGATCTTGCGTTCTCTGAAAAGCAATCGGCAATGTACAAAAACATAACGTCCGCTTATCAGGAAACACCTGGTTATTGGGATGTGGTGGCGGAAAGCATTATAGAAAAATTAAATGTTTAATAATTAAAGCCGGCGAATCGTTTCTGCCGGCTTTTTTTCTGGAAACCAACACAACTGTCTCCTTTAAAAGGACAATTGTACATCATATAAAGAAAACCCTTGATTAATTGAAGAAAACAGAGGATAATAGTGATTAAAATTTGACTGAAAATTTTAAATAGTAGGAGATGTAGAAATGAAAGTTGTAAAGTTCGGTGGTTCCTCTTTAGCTTCAGGTGAACAATTAAAAAAAGTTTTGAATATTGTTGAGTCAGATCCAACTCGAAAGGTTGTTGTTGTTTCTGCACCGGGAAAACGATATTCAGATGATATAAAGGTAACTGATTTATTGATCGAATGTGCGGAGAAACATTTAGCAAATGAAAATGCTGATAGTGTCTTTCAAACAATCATTGAAAGGTATGCAAGTATTGTAAAAGAATTATCGATCCCTCTGGATATTTTAGAAACCATCTCAACTGACTTAAAGGCATTATTATCAGGAGACAAAAGTAAGCCTGAAAGCTACCTTGATGCAGTAAAGGCAAGTGGAGAGGATAATAATGCAAAGTTGATTGCGGCATTCTTCCAACATTGCGGACTTAATGCCGAGTATGTTAATCCAAAAGATGCCGGTTTACTTGTTTCAGATGAGCCTGGTAACGCTCAAGTATTACCTGAATCGTATGAGAACTTATATAAACTTCGCGAAAAAGAAGGGATCGTTGTATTCCCGGGGTTTTTCGGTTATAACAAAAAAGGTGAGGTTATAACATTTTCAAGAAGCGGATCAGACATTACAGGGTCAATTTTAGCAAATGGTATTAAAGCCGATCTGTATGAAAATTTCACAGATGTTGATGCGGTGTATTCAGTTAATCCAACGTTTGTTCAAAATCCTAAGGAGATTAGTGAGCTGACATATCGTGAAATGCGTGAGCTTTCTTATGCAGGCTTTTCTGTATTCCATGATGAAGCATTAATTCCTGCATTTAGAGCAGGCATTCCTGTAAATGTGAAAAACACAAATAATCCTTCAGCACCTGGAACAAGAATTGTAAATGAGAGATCAAATTCTAACGGGCCTGTTATTGGTATCGCAAGTGATAAAGGTTTTTGTAGTATATATGTAAGTAAATACTTAATGAACCGTGAAATTGGCTTTGGGCGTAAACTATTACAAATTTTAGAGGACTATGGTTTAACATATGAGCATGTACCATCAGGTATTGATGATGTAACAGTAATTTTGCGACAAGATCAGATGGATGAAGTACTTGAAGCACAAATAAAAGACCGCATTATGACAGAGCTGCATGCTGATGAAGTCATCATTGAACACGATCTTGTTTTAATTATGGTTGTTGGTGAAGGAATGCGCCATAATGTTGGAACAACAGCTCGTGCAGCAAAGGCTCTCGCGAACGCTGATGTCAACATTGAAATGATCAATCAAGGTTCTTCAGAGGTTAGCATGATGTTTGGGGTAAAAGAGCCTCAGGAGAAGAGTGCTGTTCAAGCGTTATATAATGAATTTTTTGTTGCAGTACCAGTCTAAAGAATATTCATAAGGGGATAGTCTGCCCGCACATAAAAATGTGGTTGCAGGACTGTCCCTTTGTTCTTGCTTACAATAAAAAATCTATTATTTATAAAGGTAGATTGTGTATACTTATAAGTAGTTTACATAAATATGAGGTGAAGAGGATGGCCAGGTTATTTTCGATTGGAGAGGTTTTAATTGATTTCATTCCAGCTCAAAAGGGAGTTGCTCTAAAAGAGGTAGTTTCGTTTGAGAGGGCTCCAGGTGGTGCCCCGGCAAATGTTGCAGCAGCCGTTGCAAAAGCTGGAGGACAAGCATCAATGATTACAAAGCTGGGTGAGGATGCGTTCGGTGATTTCTTAATAGATACGTTGAACAATGTTGGTGTCAATACAGAGTATATTTTGAGAACCAAAAAAGCAAACACAGCACTTGCGTTTGTCTCTCTAAAAGAAGATGGAGAGAGGGATTTTTCATTTTATCGTAATCCATCAGCAGATCTTTTGCTATCAGAGGATGAGATAAGCGATAACTGGTTTAATGAAGGAGATATTCTTCATTTTTGTTCTGTTGACTTAGTCGAAAGCCCGATGAAACAGGCTCATGTAAAGGCAATAAAAGTGGCGAAAGAAAAGGGAGCTTTGATAAGCTTTGACCCTAATGTGCGATTGCCATTATGGGAAAGTGCTGAAGAATGTCAAGCAACGATAAGAGAATTTCTCCCACAAGCGCATTTAGTAAAAATATCAGATGAAGAGCTGGAATTTATTACAGGAATCAAAGATGAAAAAGAAGCAATACACTCTCTATTTACAGGTGAAGTGAAAGCGGTAATTTATACAAAGGGTGCAGAAGGGGCTATTCTTTTTGTGAATGAAGAAAGCTTCTCATCAGCGGGTTATAAGGTTACTGTTCAGGATACAACAGGTGCAGGTGATGCTTTTATAGGCGGTTTTTTATATAAATTAATAGAAAAAAATGCCACGACTTTTAATCTTGAATCACTATTAAAACAAGAGCATGTAGATATTTTATCTTATGCCAATGCAAGTGGAGCCCTTACTACTACTGGTAAAGGAGCAATTTCAGCTTTACCTTCAAAACAGGAAATTTATGATTTCATTGAGAAACAAAAGTAATGACATATCGGACAGTCCAAGAGAATAGGGCTGTCCTTACATACATTATTCACTAGTAATAGCTGTATTTTTACTTGATCTCCCTTTGAATTTGCTTTGTTTACTTAATTTTAAATTTTGAGATCGTAACCGGTTTGCCGGAATATTATTATTTGGGGCCGCTTGTTCGTTCCAATCACCCATATAGAATCATCCTTTACTCTTCAATTTTCTTGCCTCTCATGATGTTTTCAAATGCAGCCATTGATGGATCCTGTTTGATTTCGTGATCAAAAGGGTTTTTTTCTTGAGTGAACTCAGGGTCGGCTTCCAGGCGAATTCCTATTTGTGAACCAGCTGTTGATAAGGAATCATTAATAATGGATTCTTGTTTCCCATCTTGATGAGGAGTTACTTCCGAATGTTGGTTTCTTCGATCCATATTATCACCTCGGGTATGTTAATAAGTACAATCTTATGATTTCTCTAATGTCAGGAACTATACTAACAGATAGCTGGGTTAAATCTGTTGCGGAGTCGTTAGAATAATGTTACTATTTATAAGACTAATTTCTTGCTGTTATTAGTTAATTTCTTAAATACAATCCAATTTCAAATGATACATAAATATAAATAAACCTTAAATGGTAAATGGAAGAAACTATTCTGATAATAGCCCGTCTTTCCATGGCCTAACTTCTATATGGAGTTAGGCCTTTTTGTTTTTTATTGACTTAGACCTAGGGGGAACATATGAATGAAAAATACAAATAGTTACTACCAGGAAGATCTTCTTCTGCTAAGTAGTACTTTAAGTAAGATTTTAAAACGAAGGTTTGGAAAAGGGCCTGAAATGTGTTCTGTCACGTTACATTCAAATAGAATCATCGCTTTTGTACGTAAATATATCACTCCGGCTGAGGAAGTATTACTAAAAAATGATAACGTAAATTTGGTCTATAAGTTCCGATCGGCAGTAATGGAGGATGTTGTTGATGAATTCATTAGGGAAGTGAAAGATTCTCTTGGAATGAGTTTCGATTCTTATTTTGAGGATTGGAACTTTAACAGAAATACTGGGATGCTGATAGTAGAAAATAGTCATTCCAGGAATTGGATGAATACGGATATTCACCCCGCTTTAAAAGAAAAGCTATTTGAAGGTATAAGTGTGGTAAAGAATGAAATTTATAAAGCACCAACAAGTATGGAAATTATTAAGATCAATCAAAACATGTATGCTGTAGAATGCCGTGATACATTAATACAAATGGAGAAAATTTTATATAATAAGGGATATTTCGGGCTATTACAAGAACGTTCAAACGATATTAAAAATTCCTATTTTTTTCATAAGGGGAAATTTGATTCTATCTTTGAGACAAGGGTAGAGGATATATTTTTATTTTGGGACTATAAAAATGATAGAAGTTATATGTTTTTCTATTTACTTTAAAACATCTATATACAATAATTTCAATTTTTAATATGATATATTAAACGAATTATTTATAAAAAATAATGATCATACTTGAAGTCATTTAAATAATCTTGGTAGATATTAGAATAGTTAGCTAAACAAAAGCCAAAATAGCAAAAAGACATAAAACTTTTTGCTATTTTGGCTTTTTATTTTTTGGGGATATTAATGATTGGGTAGTAGGATGGTGAAGTAAATGGAAAATTGTTATGAGTATTCACAATCATTAAAGGTAATGACCAAAATGACACCTGTAAAGTTGAGTGAAATTTGTAGTCTGCTAAAAGAAATAGCTGAAACCTTTCACCATTATAATAGTAAGGTGGAAAACAAACATATCATTGAAATAAAAAATAATCTATCTGATCTACGTAATTTAATGGAACAGAGCATGATATTATTAAAGGATGTCAGAATAGAAAAGCAGCTATTAATTAATATGGTTGTTTCTATTGTTGAGTTCCTTTGTAATATTATCGAAGAGTTAGATTCGTTACAAAGCAAGCTCGATGTCATACCAACATCTCATCAACTAACATTGAAGTATCAAATAGCTTATTTACATACGATCATAAAAGAAATAATAAAATAAGGAAATGAGTGAAGTGAATGAATCAAGAAATATTAAATTCAATTAGTAGCTTTACAAGTAAAATCCTTAGAAAGAATTTTGGTGTATTTTGCAATAGAAAAGTGCAGAAAAATGCAAAGAAAAGTACAGAGGTTTGTCACCCGAATTACTTTTCTTTATTTTCTTTTAGATAATGCATTCGTTAAGCGATAACTCTCTCCTTGATACGAGATGATATGTGCATGATGAATCAACCGGTCTACCAATGCTGCGGTCAACCTAGAGTCTGTGAATATCCTGTTCCATTGACTGAACTCTAAATTTGACGTGATTATTAAACTTTTTTGCTCGTAGAATTCAGAGATAAGTTGGAAGAGAAGCTCAGATCCCT
>NZ_JAEK01000075.1 GCF_000518865.1 Bacillus sp. J37
TTATCAGACTCATTATGAGAAGAGGTCAATCTTTTACGATGAATAAGCTTGGGATTTGATATGCTAAGATATAGTAAGAAACCAATGACAGGCAAAACAAGGACNATTACTATCCAATTCAAAGCTTTGGCTGGCCGACGAACTTCCCAAATTGCTATGAATAAGATAAAGAACGTATTTAACAGGTATAGAAAAAAAATCTACTCCAACTAAAATTCCTCCTTAGTTTTTCCCTTAACATGTACAAACTATGTAGCAAATATACGTTTGGAATACGAGGAATTGTTTAGATACCTTTTCTTATGAGACACCCAAAATAATTTTGGGTATTTTTGCATATCCCCCCGAAAAGGTTTATTATAAAAAAACCTCCTGATTTGTAACAGATTCAGGAGGAACTTTGTAACACTTAAATGAATGATGTCTATTGTGTTAAAAAAGGTTGATCTTATCCAATTATAAAGTTCCTAAACAATCGCGCCCGTTTGTTGAATAACAAAAATATGAAAAATAGCTGTCAAAACTGTTCACCTATTTTTAAATTATCGCTCACCTTATAGTTTTATACAAAATCAAAAACAATCCTTATCATCAAAAATGATTTTTAGTTTACCGTTATTTATGATACGGTTCTCCGTATTGTATCTAAGTGAGGTTTTTATTCACCCTCTAGAAAACACAGCTACTAATGCTGTTTCCACACTGTTTATAGCCCCCAGATATCTCTTTCTGTTAAGTATAAATAAACATTCAAAGGTCCTAAAATTACTCTCAATCCTTACTTCTTTGTTAAAACAAGTATAAAATGATTCCTACTTCAAATACTAAAAAAAATCTATTGAAGGATATGTTTCAAATGACAATCCATCTAAATAAAAATAACTGCCCTAATTATGAAAAAATTAAATACATCCTCAACGAATCACCAGACTTAATGTGTAGAACACTTGAAGTTGGTGGAGATTGTCTCGAAGTTATTTTCATGAAAAATTTAATTAAACAAGAGTTTCTAAATGAGTATGTAATTAAATACATTCAACAACTTCCGATAGAATACATAACTTACTCTTATTTATTGAAAAACATACCAATGAACGAAGTAAAGAAAAACCTTAAGGAACAAGAGATTATCTCTTCCCTCTTAAATGGATTCGCTTATATTTACTTATCAGACGAAAGTAAAGCATTTATGGTAAATTGCGCCAACCCTATTGAAAGATCTATTGAGAAAGCAGAAACAGAATCATTGGTATACGGTCCTAAAATATCGTTTACAGAATCATTATCTTCTAATATTAAGATTATAAGACAAAATCTAAATGATTCTAATTTGTGTACAGATGAATTAAAAATAGGAGAACGTGTTAAGAAGCAAGTAAGAATTATATATCTTAAAGATATAGCGGATGATGACACACTTAAAACACTTAAGGAGAAGTTTGAAAATATAAAAACTGATAATATAAGTGACAGTTCAGTATTGGCACAATGTCTTGAAGATAATCATTACTCATTTTTTCCACAGTTTATATTAACAGAGTTGCCCGATAGATTCCTCTACTCTATTTTAAACGGACGGATTGGTGTTCTTATAGATGAAAGTCCAATTGCTATTATTGGACCTGCTAATTTTTTTTCGTTTTTTGAATCAACAGAAGACATATATTTGAGATGGTCCTTAAGTACTTTTATAAGATTTATACGATTATTTGCTATGACAGGATCACTATTCGTTACAGCATTTTATGTTGCAATCATGACATTTCACTTTGAACTAATTCCATCTAAATTGTTACTTATAATTGGGCAATCACGTTCACACGTTCCTTTTCCACCTTTGCTAGAAGCACTTTTACTCGAATTTTTAATTGAATTACTTAGAGAGGCTGGGGCACGCCTTCCGTCAAAAGTAGGGCAAACAATGGGGATTGTTGGAGGTATTGTTATTGGCCAAGCAACTGTTGAGGCAGGTTTAACTAGCAACATTTTAATTATTATCGTGGCATTTAGTGCATTAGGGGCTTTTACGGCTCCTATTTATGAAATGGGGACTGCTATAAGAATTGCTAGATTTCCTTTCATTATTCTAGCAGGAATTTGGGGATTAAATGGGATTATTATCGGTGTCTGTGTACTGATGGTCCACTTGTTAAAATTGACATCATTAAACAAACCTTATCTTGCACCTTTATACCCGTTTAGGATAAAGGATTTAAAATACTTCTTAATACGTCTTCCACACCACTTTTATAAGAGACGTCCTGTTGTCACTCGTCCAAAAGATACATTTCGCACAAGGTGGAGATTTAAAAAAACAGAAAAAGATTTAGATGAATTTTGAGGTGGATAATGAAATCAAATATTAGTTTTGTAAATGCCTATATTGCTTTCTTTATCATACACACTTCCCAAATTGGTATGGGTATACTTGGAGTCCCTAGGATTATTTATCTTGAATCTAAGAAAGATGCTTGGATCTCAGTTTTACTATCTGGTCTATTCATTAGTCTTATCACTTGGATTATTATTAGCATACTTAAAAAACATGGAAACTGTAATCTTTATGAAATACACGAAAATTTATTTGGTCGCTTTATAGGAAGTATCATCAATACCTTAATTGTCATTTACTTTATTGCAGCACATTACTCTATCATCATCAGTTATGTTGAATTGTCCCTAACATGGGGATATGAAGGAGTTTATGAATGGGTAGGCACCTTAGTACTATTATTAATAACAATTTATGCAGTATCAGGTGGATTCAGAGTAGTTGCAGGGATATGCTTCTTATCCTTTTTAATGACTATATGGCTGCTATTTGTGATGTATCAACCACTTGATTCCATAAACTTAACTAGAATTTTACCCATCATGTCGACAACTCCGTCAGAAATGATGAAAGGAGTTTTTAAAAGCAGTTTTACAATGTTGGGTTTTGAGACTTTATTTTTTATTTTTCCTTTTATAAAGGAGAAAAAAAAACTACTTCTATTCAGTCAATTAGCAATCTGGTTTACCACCCTTCTTGTTTTAATTGCAACTGTTATTTCCATATTATTTTTTAGCCCTAAAGAATTAGAAAAACAGATCTGGCCTATTGTCAGTATGATAAGCGCTGTCCGTTTTCCATTTATTGAGCGCTTTGAATTTATAGCAGTTTCATTATGGATATTAGTTATTTTTCCAAATTTATGTATAACTCTATTCATTTCTTCCAAAGGAGTTAAACAAATATTTCATTTAAAACTAAAACATGGAATATGGGTAATATCAATAATCATTTTTATCACGAGTTTTTTTATCACAAAAAGAGTCGACAATAACCTTTTGTTTGATAAAGTTGGGCAAGTTGGCTTTTACCTATGGTTTATCTATCCAATATTCTTATATTTCATTTCAATCATTAAATCTAAAATCTTTTCACGTTCAAAACGGAGTTGAAAAAATGAAAATATGGGTTATCCTACTTTGTTTCTTTCTCTGTACTGCATGTATGCCATCTGAAAAAATATTAGAAAAGCAAGGAATATCAACTATTATTGGTTTTGACTTCCTTGATGAGGATACATACAAAGGCACTATTAGCTTGTTACAATTCGACCGTAAAGAAGAAAAGACGAGTGTAACCATTTCTGCCGTCGGAACTACAAGCAAACAAATAAGACAAAATTTAGAACAACAGACAAGCCACGACCTTACTTCTGGTCAATTAAGGACAATTTTATTTGATAAATATATGACAGAAATGATAGGGATTTCATCTTTTCTAGATACAATGCAACGAGATAGTAGCATCGGATCTTTAATTTTTTTGGCAATTACAAACAATGCTGAGAGTACAATTAATAATAAAAACTATGAAGAATACCCTGAAATGGGGTCATATATCTATCAATTATTGGATAAGCACGAAAAGAAGGAAATGTTAATAAACTCCAACTTGCATGAATTTATTTCCACACTATATGAAATCGGTATCGATCCTACCTTACCTATTATTTCGAATGAGAATGGTGTAGCACCCTATATAAATGGGGTTGCATTATTTAAGGATGATAAAATGGTTGGTTCCATTTCTTTGATAGAAACCCTGTACATAAAATTATTCACCAATCATAATGCTTTTTTGGGGGATATAACATTAAAGATTCCTGCAGAAGTTTTAGAAAAAAAGGGAATAACACTAGTCGAAAAGCCAAAAGGAGATAAATTTAATATTACAATTCACCCAATAAAGTACCGCGGAAAAGTTGAATTATCTAAAGAAGAGTCGGTTAATCTAAACGCAACTATTTCAGTTTCAATATTAGAATTACAGCCTCCTGTTACTATTAAAAATAAGGAATCAATAAAAAAATTGGAGCAAATAATTGAAGAAGAACTAAACAAAGAATTCGGGGATATTCTTGAGAAGTTTAAAAAATTAAATACTGATCCAATTGGCATTGGAAGAAAAATAAAAAGTATAAGAAAATATTCCAGTTTAAATGAGGAAGATTTAAGAGAAAAGTATTCCACATTAAAGTTAAAACCAAATATTAAGGTAGAAATAAAACGAACTGGGGCAGTTGATTAGTAAAGATAGTAGAGAAAGTCTTATTCTACCAAGTTTATTACGTTCACGAATTTACCTGTGAAGAACCTCATTTACTTATGATAAGGCTCTCCGAGGTTGATATTAAACTTATCTCTATAGTCATAATGAACGAAACGGCTCCCATCGCTTAACGTAGATTGCACTTGGTCATAATGGTACTACCTAAATAAAAAACCAAGTGTAGAGCTACACACGAAAAGGAGCCAATTATTATGAAGGATGCACAAAAATTTGTTGGTTTAGACGCCTGTAAAGATACTATTGCTGTTGCGATTGCTGATTCAGGTCGTGGAGAGCCTAGATTTCACAATACAATGAAAATATACAAGTTTACTGGAGGTTACATATGATTATTGGTTATGCGCGTGTTTCTACTATTGACCAAAACTTAGATCGTCCAAATTAGTATTCTTACTGAATATGGTTGTGAAAAAATAGTAAAAGAGAAGTTTACTGGTACTATTAAAGATCGAAAAGGTCTTCATCAACTTTTTGATACGCTCAGGAATGGCGATACAGTTGTAGTGGAGAGTATCTCCCGTTTAGGACGTAAAACATTGGATATCCTCAACATTATTCAACAGTTGGAAGAGACCGGAGTGCAATTCATTTCTTTAAAGGAAAATATGGATACAAGAACCTCTACAGGCAAAGCGATGTTCCAAATGATGTGCGTAATTGCTGAATTAGAAAGAAATCTTATTGCTGAGAGAGTAAAGGAAGGACTCAAAGCAAGTAAAAAGCGTGGAAAAACATTAGGTAGACCCAAGCTAGATAAAGAAAAGCTCACTGTTGCACTTCGGATGTATGACAGTAAAGAATATTCTGTTAAAGAGATAGTCTCAGCAACCGGAATATCTCAAGGTTCTCTATATAGGGCAATAAATCGAAGAAAACTAGGAGAAATAAACTAATAAGGCGTATTTTATTATTTCTCCACATTTACTTTGCGGTCTAGAGCAAGAACCCTGTCATTAAGCCTTTTATAAGTATCATATTTGTTAATGGATTGTTAGCTTTATTTATTCAGCTACAAATCTAATTAACATAATGAAGCATTATCGGCATTGAAAAAGGATCTCCCAATTTGGAAGATCCTTTTATGCTGCTTTCTCAACTAAAATTACCCCATTTTTTAGATCCCAGCATTTATGTAGAATATTCATTTGATACTTGTAAACAATGACATGAATGTATGCTTTTTTTCATACTGTATTTTGGAGGTGGAAAAATGGCAAGAGTAGCTTACCGAAATGCAGATATTAACTTAATGGCAAGGATGATGAGAGCAGAAGCTGTAGGCGAAGGAAAACAAGGAATGCTATATGTTGGAAATGTAATTGTTAACCGTGCTGTAGCAGATTGTAGTGACTTTAATCAATTAAGAACAATTAGAGATGTCATTTTTCACGTACAAGGAGGAAATTACTCTTTTGAAGCTGTTCAAAAAGGCAATGTATTTTATCAAAGAGCAAGAGATTCTGAAAGAAGATTAGCAAGAAAGAATTTGGAATATTGGAGACAGCACCCAGCGAAATATGCTCTTTGGTACTTTAATCCATATGGTCCGTGTCCTCCAACATGGTACAACCAACCTTTTACTGGTCAATTTAAACAACATTGTTTTTATGAACCAGCGCCTGGAACATGTGAAAGTGTTTATAGTAGATGACAAGTTTGCTCTTTGAAGCAAGATTCGAATATTTATAAAAACTAAAATAAAACTTTTAGTAATCGTATTTACCCAAGAAAGATTGTAAAATATTATACTTAAACTATTGGGTGCTTTAATTTAATAAGAGCTAAAAGGATCTTCCAATCGAAGATCCTTTTTTCGTACCGATAAAACTCGATTATGTTAACTAAGAATGAATAGGGTATACAGGATAAATTATCTCTAAATGGTCTTGAGGTACATATAATCAATGATTCAGAACATAATGTAAGCATAATAAAAAAAGGGAAGGAATCAAATTATGATACTTCGTTGGATACATAAGTATGTAATCATCTTGGTATTGATCTGTTTTTCTGTTTCCGTCCAGCCCCTCATTTTATTAGCTGAAATAGGGAATGATTCAAAACAGCAAGCATTTTCGGAATTTGAAAAAAAGATCTTTGATTTAATCGAATCTGGTATAAAACCATTGGATAAACTGGACGAGGAACTAGACGAGGAAAGCTTATATAATATTGCCTTATCGGCAGAAAAAAAGCTTGCTAAAAATTCCCTGACTTTATCCCAATTAAAGGTACCTACCACACTGTCAGATGATATAAAGACATCGTTAGAAAAGGTCAAAGGCGAATTGTCTATAGGTTTTAAGGCATTGGAGAAAAGCGTGAACTACTTGGCACAATACATCGTGAAGCGTAACTCCTTATTGTACGATAAGTTCATCGAGAAACGTGACAAGGGTTTTCTCTATATTGACGGTGCACTAACTTCGTTAACTACAGTAAGATTGCGAGTTGCAAATTACGCAAATTAAGTATTTTAGTTTGAGATCATTTATTTTGTGATTTAAGACTAGCCTCAAACATATCAATGATAGATAAAAAACGTTCGGCTTCACGAAAGGTGTGATCAGCAAGCAGTGGATGAATGTTACTTTTTATCCTACATGCTTCGATTAACTCTCTTGCTGTCTTCTTAAAATCGCGTAAAGCAACTACTGATACACGGTTTTGATCAAGAAATTGATCTAAAATTGGTTCAGTTTCAGATTGAGGACGCATGGAATCTAAATCAATTGCTTGAAAAACAAGTTGATCAAAGTCATGACTAAATTCTCTTGCTTGTTCAACTAATTTCCTTTCGGAAGGATCAAGAAGATGACCAATAAATTTTGAATGGTCTGCCATAATTTTTAGAAAAAAGACATTTTCCTTTATAATTGCATCAGCTAAAGGTAGCATTCTACCTTCATTTAGTTTCTTTTAAGCAATTAGCAAAGTAAGCAGCTTCTCTGCTTATATGGTCAACTAGCAATGCATAGTTATTTGATCGGATCTCACAACGCAAAACTAATCCCAGAACTTTTCGCTTATAAGCCCATATTGAAGCAGCAGCCTGATAAACTTGATTGTTAAAATTTCTAATTTCCTGTGGATCAGAGTTGGGAGAATATCGACTAAGTTGTTCTTCAATTCATTCAAATAAAGTAATAAATTGTCGTGCTTCTTCGATAAGTTGTCTATCATCATTATAGTCAAATCCAAGGCTTAAAAATAAGGCATGCTCTTTCATAATCCTTGACCAGAAACGAATTTAATCTAAGGATCTACTTACAAATGGTTTTGTCATAATTACACCCCCTGAGTTATGAGTTCATCACTTTAATGTTATTCCATCCAATTATTAAACATGTGTAGGCTGACATAATAAGAATTCAGACCTACGTTTAATTTCAGGGCTGTTCTTCGTTTTTTGCTATTTTTATTATGTAAAAGCTTATTTTCCATAAACAATAGGGACTAAATCCATTCCCACCCTTTGAGCTGCAATACATCCAAAACAAATGATAGAGATCACTGATTAATTTGCTGGGGTAACTGCTGTTTTTACTATTACCTGTTATTTTCTGTTATCTTATATTTTAATGTTCATATTGCATTGCCTTCGTTATGTTGTTTTTCCAATAAATTACTATATTCAAATTTACATAAACACCATCCAGAAAGAAACAATACATTTGTAAGCATTTAATAAAAGAAAGAAGGAACCTAAAATGACTGTAATAAATGATGTCAAGACAGCTCTAGCAGGATTGAAAAGTGCGCAGGCTAGTTTCGAAACATTTGCACTAGGTACTGATAATGAACAAGCGAAACAGCTTTACAAACAAGCTGCTCAACAAACCCAATCCGTTGTAGACAGCATTGAACCACGTGTTCAACAAATCGAACAAGAAGAACCTCAATACAAAGAATAGAACGATATAAAGAAGGTTGATTCAATCAACCTTTTTTTATACTCGATTTATAGATAGAAACGGGTGGGTGATTCCATGAAAAATAAGGTGAAGATAGTAAACATCGGTCTTTTTTTAATAGTGATTATTGGACTTGGCTCAGGATGTACCGGAAATCAGAATCAGTTTGCCACTAACAATGATGATGCAGAAATCGTAAAGGTACATACAAGCAAGCCCATCGATCAATCTGTTTCTAACGAAGCAAAGGAAAAGGTAATCAAAGAAAAAGAGGTTTCAGGTGTAAAGGCTGTGAATACCGATAAGGAGTTGTTATTGGCTGTAAAAGTTGATCAATTTGATCGGTTTCGATTAAAGAACATTGAAAAGAAAGTGAAATCAGACTTAGAAAAAGCATATCCCAATCATAAAATTATCGTCTCGACCGATTCAAAAATGTATTTGGAACTTGAACAATTGGAACAAAAATTACAAAAAGATAAGACAGAGAAGAAAACATTAAAAAAAGAATTCGACAAAATCAAAAGCTTAATGAAGGAAAAAGCATGATGAAAGAGGGGCAGATATGTCAAATAAGCAAAAGAAACAATTAACACCTGTACAACAGGAGTATCAAACCCTTGAAAATAAACTAGAAACAAAAAGACCCTTATTTAAGAATTGTATAAA
>NZ_JAEK01000076.1 GCF_000518865.1 Bacillus sp. J37
TGGAGCTTCTCTAGGACGTTAGATCACATTGTATTTTGAACCTGAGGCTATTAGACCTCGCGGGACAGCGTTATGGATCTTGTCCTGTAAATACGAATAATACGTGAAATTCTAAGTTTATATTCACTAGGCGGTATCAATGTAGGATGAAAAAACAAGGTCCTTTCACGTCCTAGAGAAGCCCTATATATATTTCTGTGATAGTTGAACCTACAAAAAAATGGAAACATGGGGTTTTACTTAAAGTCGGCATTTTTTATGCAAATTTAGTGTTTGACTTATTTGCCATTATACGCTGTCCCTGCGGTCCATAGGAGGAGTGCGTGTTGAGTAAAGCAATGATGCAAACGAGCAGATTATTATTGGGTGTGATTTTTTTAGTTGCAGGTATAAATGGTTATTTTGTAATTTTTGGACTTGAGCCATTTATCGAAACTAGCCCGGAAGCTATGGCATTGTTTGAATCTAATTATCTGTTGATTGTAGAAAAAACATTGGAAGTGTTTTGTGGAATTTCCCTTTTAATCAACCAGTATATTCCTCTAGTTATTGCTGTCTTATCGCCGATTGTAGCCAATATTTTTTTGCTTCATTTGTTCCAGGATCATTCATTACTTTTATTAGCCACTATTCTTGTTCTTGCTCATAGTTATTTGCTTTTCTATTATAGAAAAAACTTTATAAGTGTGTTAGAGAGAAAACCGAGTTAAGGTTGGCGGATGGGACAAGGGACCTGTCCCCATGTTCCAGAATTAGTCATGTGTAGGTGAGTATTTGAATAATGATATATGATAAGATACGCGATTATCAGGGGGAGGGTTTATGCGCTATTTAATGGGTGTTGATGGGGGAGGCAGTAAAACATACACTGTTATTACGGATGAATATGGAAATAAAGTAGGGGAAGGTTTATCTGGTAGAGGAAATCATCAGGTTGAAGGAATTCAGTTTGCAATGAAGAATATAAAAGAATCGATTGATATCGCTATGTCGACTGCGGGTCTTCAGTATGAAGATATAACTTTTACACAATTTGGGCTCGCCGGAGCAGATCGAGAAAAGGATTTTGCTATTTTACGGCGGGCTCTTCGTACGTTACCCCTTAGATCGTGGGATGTTGTATGTGACACATTTGAAGGGTTGAGAATTGGCAGTAAAAATAATGTTGGGGTTGTCCTTGTATGTGGAAGCGGCACAAATGCTGCAGGAAGAAATAAGGAAGGGAGAGTCGTGCAAATAGGTGGTATGGGATATCTTTACGGAGATGCTGCCGGTGGAATATATATGGCACGTGAGACGTTTCGTTCAGCCGTAAGGTCATGGGAGCAGCGAGAAATCCCTTCAATACTAACAGAAAAAGTTTCAAGATTTTTTGGCTTTCAAACGATGGATCAACTTGTTAATGATTTTTTAGATCAGGACATTTATGAAGTACCTGGTGAATTAACGATCGTCTTACATGAAGCTGCAGCAGAGGGTGACCAACTCGCGATTCAACTTTTGAAGAATATAGGTGAAGAGTTAGGGATTGCCGGCAATGCTGTTATTAAAAGCCTGGGTGGTTTTGAAAGCGATAACATACCTGTTGTGCTAATCGGTTCTATTCTTCAAAAGGGGAGAAATCAGCATTTAATACAATCATTGACAGCAAAGATCGAAAGTGAAAATGCTAGTATTTCAGTCATAATACCAGATATTGAGCCTGTATATGGGTCCATTTTGCTTGCTTTTGATCACATTGGTATTGAAACAACGGAGGAAATGTTTCAAAAATTCAGAGATGAAAGGAGGACGTAAGAAAGTGCGAAATAAATTGAAAGTTGCTGTAATCGGTGGGGGCTCCTCTTATACCCCTGAGCTGATTGAAGGTTTTATTAAACGCTATCAGGAATTTCCTATTGATGAGTTGTATTTAGTCGATATTGAAGCTGGCCGTGAAAAATTAAAAACGGTTGGTGCACTGGCTGAACGGATGATTGAGAAGGCTGGTTTGCCTATTGAACTCCACATGACGTTTGATCGAAGGGAGGCCATTCAAGATGCTGCCTTTGTGACTACACAAATACGTGTTGGAATGCTTGATGCCAGATCCCGGGATGAAAAAATACCGTTAAGATATGGCCTTTTAGGTCAGGAAACAACAGGTGCAGGCGGATTTGCTAAGGCGGTTAGAACAATCCCGGTTATTTTGGATATTTGTAAGGATATTGAGGAGCTGTCTCCACATGCCTTCTTATTAAATTTTACCAACCCGGCAGGAATTGTGACAGAAGCTGTTACGAAGTACACAAAGGTGAAAACGATTGGACTATGTAATCTACCAATCGGTACCAAAATGTTAGTGGCAAAAATGATGGATGTTGATGTCTCAAAAGTCGATATTGAAATGGCAGGAATCAACCATTTGAATTGGACGACAAAAGTATGGGTGGGAGGGATAGAAAAAACAGGTGAAGTCCTTGATATCATATCAGGTGTAAAAGGTGTTTCAGTGAAGAATATCCCTGATATAGAATGGGAACGTGAATTTATTCAATCAGTCGGGATGATTCCATGCAGTTACTTAAGATATTACTATATGAAAGATAAAATGCTAGAAAAGCAATTACAAGATTTAGAGACGAAAGGAACAAGAGCAGACGAAGTGAAAAAGGTGGAAGAAGAGCTCTTTGCCCTTTATCAAGACCCTCTTTTAAATCGTAAGCCTACACAGCTTGAAAAACGCGGGGGTGCATACTATTCGGAAGCTGCAGTAAACCTAATGACATCCATTTATAACAATAAAAAAGACATCCAAATTGTCAATGTTAAAAACAATGGAATTCTTTCATGTCTTCCGGATGATGTTTCTGTAGAAGTGAATTGTGTCATAGATTCTGAAGGTGCAACACCTTTACAGCTAAAAACAGCGTTACCCCCACATATTCGTGGTTTATTACAAGTAGTAAAAGCATATGAGGAACTTACCGTTGAAGCAGCAGTTCATGGTGATTATCATGCAGGATTACAAGCATTAACGATTCATCCTCTTGTTGGGTCTGCAGAATTAGCGAAAAGGGTTTTTAGCGATATTTTAAATGAAAATAAGGAATTTCTTCCTCAATTTAATAGATACAAAGATTAGGAAACGGAGGAATGACGATGGGATATAAATCGATTGAAAAAGGAAATCCAACGATAAATGCTTGTGCATTCACATTTGATGATGGTCCTAGTAAACAACCATTAGAAGCATGGTTGGACGCACTTGAACAATTTTCAGTGTCAGGAACATTTTTTTTTACAGGAGAGTGGATTGACAAACATCCTGATAAAGCAAATATGTTGATATCACGGGGGCATGAACTTGCATCCCATTCCTATTATCATCGCAGAATGTCAGAACTATCAGAAGATGTATTTTTGGAAGAATTAAAGGAAACAGAACTGGCCTATCAAGAAGCTACAGGAAAGCCAAGCCCGAACTTTTTCCGTTTTCCTTATCTAAATTTTAATGAAGAAAATCTTAGTTGGCTTTCAAAATGGGGTTATCACAGCATTACTGGAAATGATACAGGTGATTGGGCAGGTCTTCCTGCACAAAAAATAGTCGATAATGGCTCAGTGTTTCTTTATAATGGTTCGATTCTCGTTCTGCATAGCAATGATATTACGAAAGAAACTCCAGCTGCTCTAAAACAGCTGATACGCCGCGCTCTGAATAGGGGCTTAAAACCAGTGAAAATATCTGATTTATTAGAAGGAGTCGGTATTACACCGGAATATCGATCATGGAAAATTTCGATTGAAGTTCCTGATGTAAACTCTATACCTTTACATGAGTGGACTATCATACAAAGCTCACAAGATAGACAAAAACTGGCAGCTGAATCATTAGAATGGGGTCTAGGCAAAATTCCCTCTGGAAATGGTGCAGAAAGGCAGTGGATTCAGTATTTAACAGAGCCCATAAAAGTACAAAAAATAGTTGAGGATAGAGAGTTGTTTTCGGGACAGTTAAAGGAAGACGAGTTTTGGGGATTTGCACGTTTTGGTGTGAATAAAGAGGAATTAGTATTATTAGATTTTGGATTTAGGGAAGCACAAGCTGATACTTTAGTAGATTTACTGCGGCGGGCCGCATATCTAGCAAAAAAAGTAGGATGTTCAAGTATTGTCGCAAGACATGACATGCGAAGAATCCATAAAATGTGTCAACAGATGGGATGGAATTCAAAGATAGAAGTTGATGAGTTTTTAATGGCAGGGCAATTAATTGAAAGGTAGTATGTCAACTTTGAAAGACCATCAGAAAAACTATTGCAGGTATTTGTAATACCCCAACTATAGAGGGGTATTATTTTTTCGAAAATCAAGAACGTATGTTTGATAATAGGGTTCCTATATGGTATGATATGTATGTAAAAACTATCCAATTTAAGGAGTGATCTTATGGCATTGAATCCATACTTAATTTTTGATGGAAATACTCGAGAGGTGGTCCAATATTATGCAAAGGTGTTTGGACTTGAGGAACCTCAATTTATGACCTTCGGATCTATGCATTCCGAGCATTTACCACCAGGTACAGAAGACTTAATTATGCATACATATCTAGAGATTGCTGGTACTAAGCTGATGTTCTCTGACAATTTTCCTGGGACTCCTTATCATGTGGGTAATAATATTACACTCGCTTATGTAAGCGGTGACGAGTCTGCCATCAGAGATGCCTTTGAGAAGTTGAAAGCTGATGGCTCTGTACAAATGGAGCTGCAAGAGACACCGTGGAGTAAATGTTATGGTAGTTTAACTGATAAGTATCAGATTCAATGGCAATTTAGTCACGAAGCTTAATTGAACACGCCTTATATTTTATAAATTAGACTTATATACTTAATCAAGCATTCCTTTTTGTAAAGGGATGCTTTTTTTATCCAATAACAATAATGATTAAAATAAAAGCAATAATTTTTTATTGTAAAACAATAAATGTTATGCTAAATTCTAAATAGGAAATATAGGCAGGGACTTTTATGAAAGTTAACAACTTCTTTAACGTGGAAATTCAGCAAACGATGGATCCCTTCTTATATATATATAATACCTTTGGAGGTAATGAAATCATGAAAGCACTAAAACAACTTGTTCATTTTGGATGGGAGCAAGCCTTATCATGTTTATTTCCCGTTGTCATTTTTGCATCTTTGGCTTTGACAAAATTCATCCCCCTGCCTTTTCTGCCAAGATATGACTGGCTCCTTATTATTTGCCTTTTTATGCAGTGGGTGATGGTGCGTTCCGGACTTGAAACACGTGATGAACTTAAAGTGATTACATTGTTCCATATTATTGGTCTTGCTCTTGAGCTTTTTAAAGTACATATGGGCTCATGGTCTTATCCGGAGGATGGGTTTTCGAAAGTTTTTGGGGTGCCATTGTACAGTGGCTTCATGTACGCAAGTGTAGCAAGTTACCTTTGCCAGGCGTGGAGAAGATTGAAGGTTGAACTGATAAAGTGGCCGCCGTTTTTTGTCGTTGTTCCTCTTGCTGCTGCGATTTATTTGAATTTTTTCACCCATCATTTCTGGATCGATATCCGATGGTGGTTATCGGGACTTGTCATTATCGTCTTTTTTCGAACAATGGTCTTTTACGAAGTGAATGGAATTCGTTATCGTATGCCACTTGCCCTTTCTTTTGTCCTCATCGGGTTTTTTATATGGATAGCCGAAAACATCGCCACATTTTTCGGCGCATGGGAATATCCAAACCAAACGGAAGCATGGAGCCTAGTCCACCTAGGAAAAGTAAGCTCATGGCTACTACTCGTCATCGTTAGCTTTCTTATCGTAGCAACTCTAAAAATTGTGAAGTGGGACATAGGGACAGGAACACTGTCCCAAATAGAAGAACAACAGGTTTAATGGTATAAAATCCCATAAGAGTATATACACATTTATAGTACAATGATTTAAAAACTACTTATAGTTTGTGAATTTTTAACAACATGTTAAAATGAATAAACTGTTGAATTCGTACTATAAATTGATAGGTGTTGTTAAACTTGAAAAAACGGAAAGTGAAAGTGTGGCTGCTGATTGCTAGTATGCTAGTCGTGTGTTTTAGTGTTTACTTCTTTCTTTCTGACTCCAAAGAAACGAAACAGAGTATTGTCGAAACATTAAATGTGAATGAACATTCTAATGAAAAAATAGATGAGTCATTAACTAAAAAAGAATCTGATCCTGAGAATGCGGAAGTGGTTGAGGAAGTTACGGTCGAAATGGCTGAGAGTGAACAGGAAGAAGTTGTAGACGGAGAGACTGATGAAACAAAAACGGAAGGTTTTAGGGAGAAGGTTAAGGGAGTAGTAGAAGGTGTTATTAAATTATTTAAGAAAGATCTAAAAGTTGTCGCAATTGGTGATTCTCTCACTCAAGGTGTTGGAGATGAAACAGGAAATGGCGGCTATGTGGGTATCTTAAATAATACTTTTATAGAAAATAATATTAATGTTACGATTGAAAACTATGGCAAACGAGGAAATCGAACAGATCAATTATTAAAACGTCTTGAAAAAAAAGAAATTGAAACGTCAATTAAAAAAGCAGATATTGTATTAATAACAATAGGTGCCAATGATATTATGAAAATAGTAAGAAATAATATTATGAATCTTCAATTAGATCTGTTTGATCAAGAAAAAATAACATATCTTGAGAGATTAACAGCTATTCTTCAAAGGGTTAACGAAATAAATCCAGATACCAAAATTTATTTAATCGGTTTTTATAACCCCTTTGATCGTTATTTAGCTGAAATAGAAGAATTAGAAATGATTATCAACGAGTGGAATGATTCTGGACGATTGGTAACTGAACAGTTTGAAAATGTGAATTATATTCCTATCTCAGATTTATTTATAGATTCTGATGAAGAGTTATTATCTGATGACCATTTCCACCCAAATACTAGCGGATATAAGCTGATGGCAAAGCGGATTTTGCAGAACTTGGAGGAAGTTACTGTTGAACCGGAGGTCATGGATGAAGTGGAGAATCAAAATTAAGACTTGGCGGTAAGCCAAGTTTTTCTATTTATTACGAGCTAAATAATCATAATGCTTCACTCAACTGAACATCCTAAGAAAAGCATGTAAGGTTAGGAGGAGTATTTGTTGAATGTGGATGATGTAGTAGTTGCCAGGGAAAAATTGAAAGGGATTGTTCATACGACACCGCTTGACTATTCACATACATTTAGTCATCTTTCTCAAAATGAAGTGTATTTAAAGCTTGAAAATCTCCAAAAAACAGGGTCATTTAAAGTAAGGGGTTCGTATAATAAGCTAATTTCTTTATCAAAGGAAGATTTAAATAAGGGAGTTGTTGCAGCTTCAGCAGGCAATCATGCTCAAGGTGTTGCTTACTCAAGTCAAATGTTAGGTATTCCTTGTACGATTGTGATGCCAAAGGGCGCACCGCTTAGTAAGGTCCTTGCGACTAAGCAATATGGAGCAGAAGTTATTTTAGAAGGATCGGTGTTTGATGAAGCTCTAGCATATGCATTAGAGTATTGTGATCGAATAAATGGTACATTTATTCATGCGTTTGATGATAATGAAGTGATTGTTGGACAAGGGACAGTTGGGTTAGAAATACTTGAACAACTTCCTGATGTAGATGCGATTATTTGTCCTGTTGGTGGAGGTGGGCTAATAGCAGGTGTTGCCATGACGGTGAAACAGATGAATCCGAAAGTATCTGTTTACGGTGTTCAAACCCTTGCTTGTCCAAGTATGAAACAGTCTTTATTACAAAATAAACCTGTCATGGTAGAATCAACTCCTACGATGGCAGACGGAATTGCGGTAAAAAAACCAGGACAACGGAATTTTGACATCATTAGAGAATATGTTGATGATATTGTATGTGTAGATGAAATGGAAATCGCTCGCTCGATGTTAATGCTTTTGGAGAGAAATAAGCTATTGGTTGAAGGATCGGGAGCTAGTCCGGTAGCTGCCCTTTTATATGAAAAGTTAAATATAAAAGGAAAGAAAATAACGGCTGTAATAAGTGGAGGAAATGTGGATGTACATTTTATTTCGAAAATTATTGAACGCGGTCTTGTAGAAGCAGGAAGGTATGCAAATTTTTCACTCACATTAAAAGATAAACCAGGTGAGCTTGAAAAGGTTCTACGCTATATTACTGATCTGAATGCAAACATTCAAAATGTCAATCTGCAACATATTGGAAGACATATTTATCCAGGATTTGCACAACTAGAGATTTCCCTTGAAACAAAAAACAATGACCATATCGAACAAATACATAAAGTCTTGAAAAATAAAGGATATAATATTCGTGTCTAGGTTCCTTGTCCCAATTAGATGGGACAAGGAACTGAACTGAACCCAAAAAGTTAGACATAAGTTATCAAGCGACTTTTTGAGTATGAGTTCGGTAATTAACCGGACTCATACCATCTAATTTCTCCTTAATCCTCTTGTGATTGTAATAATAAATATATTTCTCTAATTCTAGTTTGAAATGCTCCATACTCTCAAAATCNTTTAAATAAAGTAGTTCACTCTTTAATAAACCAAAAAAGTTTTCCATAACTGCGTTATCTAGACAATTCCCTTTTCGAGACATACTTTGTATAATCCCATGTTTTTTTAATACATGTCGATACTTCTTCA
>NZ_JAEK01000077.1 GCF_000518865.1 Bacillus sp. J37
GAAGAAGAAAAAGCATTACATTATATGAAATCAGTAAAATTCAATAAAGATGAATAGAGGTAGCAAAAATGAGTAATGAAGAACTACTTAATACTGATATTCTTAGAGCAAGGGTAATGGATTTGGAATATGAAAATCTAACAAACAAAGAAGTCGAAAGTGAAATAAGACGTATTTATTATGAAGAGACTGGAAAGAAGTTATCTGCTGAGGTGACTGTATATCGTTCCGATGATGTTCTAAAAGAACATGAAAAGATTACTATTGAGACTGGCTTTAGCTAGGTAAGTGAGCTTGCCGATAGAATAATTAAGGACTAGAAAACTATAAACTGCCCCCATATATATTAGAATCCCCTTATTACCCTACTAGTAAAAAATATCCAAATCTAATACATGGTACCTATATTCCGAATAGTAAATAACTCCTCAATTTTGAAAAATCTAATTTCATTATTCAATCTACTGGAAATATATGATAATAATGTAGTGTTAAAGGAAATCGAAAGGGGTCACACGAATGCGATCAAGGCTAATCTACGCCCTAATATGTACATTGGTTTTTATAGGAGGATGTAGTATGGAAAAAGAATTGCCAAATACAGCTGCGTTTCAGGATGAGTTTACTAGTAGCTTGTTAGATTCCACTGAAGAAGTCGAAGAGGGGCACTATTTATTAGAATCAGATACAGGTGGATATTCGATGCTTTGGCCGAAAAATGCTGTAACAGATGGTCCGCCATTTTATCAAAGAACAAAAGATAGTTTTGAAAAAATTCAATTTTATGATAGAAACGAAAAAGAAAATTATGATTTCTCATTTAGCACAACCTATTCAACATATGGTGAAAGTGTAATTGATTCCAGTTTAAGCATTTTGAGTGATTCAGTTCGTTACGATGGAGAATATGAAAAAATTGAAACAGACAAAACTCTAATTTATTTTGCGAAATCTGAAAAGACTTTTGAAGAAGAGAAAGCTTACTTCTACTTTGGTTACATTGCATCAAAAGAAGGTCAGAAAGGATTAGAATATATATATTCAGCTGAATGTATGGATAGCTCTAAGTCTAATTGTAATATTGATATTAAAAAAGAAGAAGAGAAGGCTTTACATTATATGAAATCAGTAAAATTCAATAAAGATGAATAGAGGTAGCAAAATGAGTAATGAAGAACTACTTAATACTGATATTCTTAGAGCAAGGATTATGGATCTTGAATATGAAAATCTTAATGAAAGGGAAATTGAAAGTGAAATAAAACGTATTTATTATGAAGAAACTGGAAAGAAGTTATCTTCTGATGTGACTATATATCGTTCTGATGATGTTTTGAAAGACAGTAGGGAAACTACTATAGATAGTGGCTTTGATGGGACAATAATTCACTTCCAAAGCGAAGAACAGAAAGTTAATCAGACGATAACAATTACTAGGGGAAGCGAATTGGGGGAAAAAGACACTTGGAAGCCTATTGATTGGACTTATAATTTAATGGGTATATTTGTAGGGGGCACAGATAATCAATATCAAGATGCGAAAATATTTCATGAAGAGGTTCATAGTATTATTCAAAATAAACATGGTACATTACCTGATTTGGATAAATATGGATACGGTCACTCTTTAGGTGGTAATAATATTACAGTTTTACAATTGATGTCGAGGAATAAAGATAATTTAAGATTTAAAGAAGTATATGCTATAAATGATGCTGCACCTACAGCATATCAACTTGCAGTAATAGATGCTGACTTCGAATGGAATATAAAAAAGAAATTCCAATTAAAGAAAGACGAAGACATCTACAAAATCCCATCCAACGAACTAAAAGCATTCACCGAAGAATACTACAAAAACAAAGTCGATGAAACAACCATCAACCACCTAACAGCTGAAGAGGATATGCTATACGGAGTAAGCGGTGTCCGTGGCTTTCTAGAAATCGGCGATCGCAATGGCTTTCTCGATACTGATCCACGTTATGCGGGAATTCGTGAGTTAATAGATAAAATCCCAGATAAAGATTTGAGAACGATTCAAATGTTTCTCTCTAATTACTCAACAACATATGACACGGAAGGAATCGATGGTTTTTTGAGAGGCCTTACCGGCTTTAATCCAGCTGTTGTTGATTCAATTCTTACTTCTTCAGATGAATTTTCCGAAACAGTTGAAAAGATTCAGAAGTCGGTAGATGGGTTAGAGAAGCCATTTACTGATGTAACGAATACGGATTCTTTTTTGTCGTTTGCAAAAGAGTCATTGACACTTCCATTTGATTTATTTGGTGCAAACCTAAACCTTCAAAAAGAAGTAGTAACTGGCTTTTTTCAAACAGTCGGAAACTTAACTGGACTAATTGTTGAGGCAGTTCCGATGATCATCGATATGGCTGAGAAAATTCCTAAGCTTATAAGTAATGTGAAAGTTTTATATCAGAATCTTGATCCGATCCTCCAAGCCTTTGTTGATGTTGGTTTTATTAGTCAGGTTGAAAAAGACCAGATCATTTCTTATGTAAAAGAAATTGAAACGAGTTTAGAAGTAATTCAAACAACGATAGATGAATCGTTAGATCCTTCACTTCTTTTAGCGTTAAACTCAAAAGATCCTATGAATCAAATGAAGGAGATTGCGAAAATTGTTGATGCCTTGCAAACGATAAAAGCTGAGGTAAATGATATTAAAGAAGCACTTGAGGGATTAAAAAATGTAGATACTAGCTTTATGGAGCACTTTAGTGGAAGTGCCCATGCACATGGGCTTGATGCTGTTGTCAATGGACTTTCACAGGATAAAAATATCAGCTATGTTAACAATGATATGTACATGTCACCTGCTGGAAGAGGTGAGATTAAAGTCAATATTTCCTCATCGGTTCGTATATACCAAAAAGGTCTAGCAATCTCGCAGGAAAAAGAAAGCAATGTTAATAGATTAAAAACTCTATTTAACAGTGAATATATGGATGATTATGATGAAAGAATGCAGCACATCATGACCAAAATACATATGATGGAATCGAATCCAAAGCAGTATTCGTACCTATTAACACAGACCTTTTCATATCCGGTAGGCGGGTATTACGAATTAACGAAAATGAATGTCAATGAACAGCTTCCACCATTGCCGGCAACATTTAATCAATCATTTTCGCAAATGATCGAAACAATTGAGGCTGAAATTGAGAAAGAAAAATTGCTTGTGAAAAAAATTAGAGATTCCATTGAAGATTTATTTTCAGAAGAAGAACGAATATCAAACATGTTTGATTATCATTATGGAGGTTAACAATTTTATGGGTTCATTTACAATAAGCCATAACTTTGCAGAGTCAAAAGAACTGAGCTATAAAGTCACCCCTTTTAAGAGTTCAATTGAAGAAATACGTCATTTAGGGACTGACTTTGCTACATTTATGAAAAAAGAAATGGAACAAGAGAACGGAGAGTTAGTCGACGCTATTATTCAAGAAATAATCAACCAACATCGCAATCATAACCTTATTCTGGACCACTGTGAAGATACATTAACAGCTATGGCCAACAATTATACAAACTATGTAAATGACAGGCGAACACAGGATGTCACCATTTATTATACATTTAATGCTTTTGATGAAAGCTAATTTTGTTAGGACCTACTTAAGGTAGTCCTTTTTATTTGTGTATAAGAATCAGTTTCTTATTTTGAAACATCTCACATATTTATACGTATAATAGGAAGAACTAATGATACAACCATGAAAAGGTGGTCTTCATGAATAGACAAACAGTGAAAACGTTAAAGTGGATATCAGGTGGGCTTGAAGCTCTTCTGGGTATACCAATTATAGGAGGAAGTATTGTATTAGGGTTTGCTTGGACGCCATTATTAATCATGCTAGTTTTTCATATTGCCGTATTAATACTGGCCAAAAATGTTGGAGTGAAAGCGAACGGTAATATCCTTGGAATCATCACATCAGCTATTGGGTGGATTCCGATTCTCGGTATGATTATGCATATTTTATCGGCGATATTTATTCTTTTAGATGCGGCAAGTAAGGATAAAAATCCGGACATCATTGATATGCCTGAATAAAAAATGAACCTGTTTCTGCAATAATATACTATAAGCACACAATCCAAAGATGTAAAATTCATTGAGACGAACCGAAAAGGAGTTGTTCTCATGGATATTACATCTTTTTTATTATATTGTTTTATTGTTACCTTCACTCCAGGGCCCACAAATATCGTAATATTGTCTACTGTCCATAATAGGGGGACAAAGAAGGCATTGGAGTATACGTATGGAGCAACGGTGGCATTTGGTTTGCTGCTTGTAGTTTCAGCTATGTTGAATTCGTTGCTAATTGAGTTCATACCGAAAATTTTAATTGTCATGCAGGCCATCGGAACGTTGTATATGTTCTATCTTGCCTATCAAATTTACAAAGCGGATAAACTAAAGCCGACTATACATCAAGCAGGTTCCTTTGTGTCAGGATTTCTTATGCAGTTTTTAAATCCTAAGTTGATTCTATTTACAATGACGGTCATACCTAGCTTTATTATGCCTTATTATACGGCTATGCCTGCGATGACAATAGGTGTTTTTGCTATAACTGTTATTGGATTTTTAGCATTAATGACATGGGTGCTTTTCGGAGCAATCTTCAAGGAGTTTTTGCAGAGGCATAGTAAGATTGTGAATGTATTCATGGCATTGTTCTTAGCGTATTCCGGGGTTATGATCTGGATGTAGGTTAGTTGTTTAAGAGGTGAATGTAGTGGACAAATTTATCTATAAAAAATCAGCCGGTATTACTGCGCTGTCAGCTAGTATGACGGATTTTACGTATAAAAAGCATGCACATCAGGAGTATGGAGTAGGTGTGACATTGCGTGGTATTCAGCAATATAACCTTGATGGCAGTTTGCAGTTGTCATATCCAAATGGTGTGATGCTTTTCAATCCGGAGCAGACACATGACGGAATGGCACATGATAAAACAGGACTTGATTATGTGATGCTATATATCGAGCCTCAAATGCTTTTAGAGGTTGCCGAGAAAAAGGATATCGTAACGTTTTCGACCCCGATTGTTTATGACAGTGAACTGGAACAAAGGATATTAAATCTATTTCATGCTATATTCAATGAAAAAGATGAGGATTTGTGCAGTGAATTGTTTTTGTCCTTCACAGATAGTCTTTTTCAAACAAATCTTCCTACATGTTTTAAAAAGGATAATCATTTCATTAAAAAAGCAAAGGATATGCTGCTTGCGAACGTAGATCATGTACCCAAATTGGATGAGATCAGTAAAGAACTGAGTATGTCAAAATATAAGTTTATTCGATTATTCAAGGCTCAAACAGGAATTTCTCCCTATCAATATTTTCTTAACTGCAAGGTCGAACGGGCAAAGCAATTAATTGAAAAAGAGCGGGATATCTATTCAGCTGTAGCTGAGTGCGGTTTTGTGGACTTAGCCCATTTAAATAAGCATTTCAAAAGTGTATATGGAACAACAGCTTTTGAATATATGTCACATTTATATAGATGATCACTAGAGACCAGTATTGGTCTTTTTTTTTTACGCCCTTTCAACGCAAAATGCATAGAAACCTTAATAAATTAAATAATAAAAGAAAGAGGTGATCGATGATGGTGTTAGCAATAATTGTTTATATTGCATGGTTAGGAATATCAGTATTCTACGCTATGAAAAAAACATATTCTAAATTTGAAAATTCCGCACTGCTCTTTTGTGTATTTATATTTGATATTAATCGAAGTTGGATCATAAGTGATGAATTAAAGATTATTGAATATTCTACTTCTCCACTTGAATATACAGTATATATTATTTACCGTACTTTTATTACTCCACTTCTTATATTGATAGGCTTAAATAGTGTACAAAGAAATTCACATTTCTTAACTAAAGGTATAGCCATTCTTATTTCCTCCTTTGTTTTAATTTTAATTAAAATGGTTTTATTATCATTTGATGTTCTCACTTTTCATCAATGGAATTTGTTTTATGATTATCTATACTACGTCTTTATACATGTATTAGGGTACTTCATTTTGTATGGGTACAAGTCTTTTGTTTCAAAAGGAGTGAAGAGTTAGATGGTTGGGATTGAAAACTTTAGCTTAAATGAGATATCACTAATAATTTTTAATATAATCGGTTACTCTTTCTTGTTTTTTCTACCAAAAAGACTAAGCAGGGAAGTGAAATGTTTAAGTGTGCTTGCAGGTTTAGCAACAGGTATGCTGTTTGATTTTACAATTGGTGGAGGTATCTTGGATTTTTACAAGCAAAATGATACAAATCGGTATGAACTATTTGACGTTTTTTATTACGCTTTATTTGGAGTTTTTGGTTATTTCTTTATGTATTTTTATGATAAATTTCTTGTGAATAAGGTAACGTTTATTTACTATATTACAGCTTGGTCAATCGTTGGTATTCTCGTTCAATGGCTTTTTACAAAACTTCATATCCTTACTTATCAAAATAATTATGAACTAGCATATTCATTTCCGATCTTTTTACTTATTCAAACTTTAACTGGTTTCTTTTATATGTTTATTACGAATAGTAGTAGTGAATTAACAAAAGAAAGTTGAATTACTTCTAAAGACCATTGTTTAATGGTCTTTCAGCTTGTAGAGAAAGTGGGTGTTTTTCTCTACAAGCTTTTTTATTTTCTTAAAATGTTCTTATAAAGATTAATAAATTTCCTAAGATAACCAAAGAAAAAGCTTCTCACACACCTAGCTTAACCTAGCTAGGTGTGTGGCAATCTTTTTCATATTCTGGCAGGCTGCGGTGAGAAGCACCTGCTCACTTGTATT
Source organism: Bacillus sp. J37 (assembly GCF_000518865.1). Lineage (GTDB taxonomy): Bacteria > Bacillota > Bacilli > Bacillales > Bacillaceae > Metabacillus. The sequence continues at coordinate 6,863 of NZ_JAEK01000077.1, forward strand.
CCTTAATCCCCGTAACCGGCAGTAGCGAAGCCCATGCAATTCTTTTGAATCTGCAAAGCTTCGCTCTACCTTTTCTTTTCTAAATTTATATAGTTCTTTCCCAGATGGGGAAAGGCGATTTAATCTAACTTGCTCCTTATGGTCTTCCCAAACATGTCGAGTTATTACTTTTTGTTTGGTTTTTGACCTTGTACACTGTGAGAGTAGAGGACATGTGGCACATTTCTTGGGATCAGATTTATATTCTCGATATCCTTCTCTTGTAGTTGTTCGATAAGTTAACTCATCCTTATTTGGACAAATATATAGATCCTTCTCTTTATCATATGTAAATTTCGCTTTAGGAAACAAACCTTTGGTTGGTTTAAATCTTCTATGGGCAATTACTCCAAATATGCCTCTATCCGATAACCCCTTACAAACAGCACTAGTCAAATATCCTGAATCCAAAGCTGATGCTTCTACTTTAAAACCAAATCGCTGGATTTGGCGGTCAAGTCTTGATAAATAAGGAACAGAATCATGGACATTTCCAGGTGTAACATAGGCATCAGTTATAATGTTGAATTTAAAGTCTGTCGTTCGATGATCTAGATAACAGAACATTTCCTGTTTGTTATCTCTAGACATAAATCCACTTTCAGGATCTGTTGAACTTACTCGTATTTCCTTAGTTTCCTCCACCTCCTCTCTTTCTTTTAGAGCTTTTTTCCGTGATCTTTACGATCTTGTTCAATAGCTTTATTTAAGTCTTCAATATAATCTCTAGTCTCAACCTCAACAGTTTCTCTGGTGAATTTGTGCTTATTCGCATTGGCTTTTAAATGAGTAGAATCCGTAAAGAGAACTCTTCCTCCTACCATGCGATGTTCCATTGCTTGAAACACGATCTCATCAAAGATTTCTTGGAATATATTTGTTTCTGCATAACGAGTTCTACGATTCCAGCTTATTGTAGAATGATGAGGAACTCGATCAGATAATTTCAACCCTAAAAACCATCTATAAGCAATATTCATTTTAATTTCTTCTTCTAATTGCCTCTCAGAGCGAATTCCGTATAAATAACCAACAAACATCATTTTAAAAAGAACTAGAGGATCAATTGAAGGGCGTCCATTATCCTCACAATAATAAGGTTTTACTTTTTCAAGAATGAATGAAAAATCTATATATTTATCTATTTTTCGAAGTAGATGATTTTCAGGAACAAGGTCATCTATTACTATAAATTCAACTTCATTTTGTGTGTTTTCTCTTGTATTGAACATAAATATCACCCTCCCAATTAGTTATCTATATTATACCAAATTAACGCAGTGAAAAGTTAAAGCAATCAGATAAAATAATAGGCTGCCGAGGTTTCTCGACAGCCTGA
>NZ_JAEK01000078.1 GCF_000518865.1 Bacillus sp. J37
AGCCGGTTCATTCTGGCATTAGTAGAGGATTGGAAACACTTAAAATTAAATATAAGCCTTCTGTAGATGTATCAGAAGATTATGATTTGACAAAAATGATAGAAGCATATGAACAAAAATTTGCTAAAATAAGAGAGAAAGAAATAGAACGTGGGGCTACTCTTGCGGGACCTCATCGTGATGATATGCTCTTTTACGTGAATGATCATGATGTGCAAACATATGGGTCGCAAGGTCAGCAGAGAACAACTGCTCTATCCTTGAAATTGGCTGAGATTGATTTGATTCATAACGAAATAGGAGAATATCCGATTCTTTTGCTGGATGATGTTCTATCTGAATTGGATGATTATAGACAATCACATTTGTTAAATACCATTCAGGGTAAAGTGCAAACATTTGTTACAACAACAAGTGTAGAAGGAATCGACCATCAAACATTAAGAGAAGCTGCTACTTTCCATGTGAAAGCAGGAGAGCTTTCTGACAAAAAATGAGGTGATTCAAATGTATATTCATCTGGGAGACAACCATGTTGTTCCTTCAAAAGAAGTCGTTATGATTCTGGATAGACAATCTTCACAAGATTCATCAATTGTGGATGAGTTTTTTAAAAAACAGAGAGATAAGATCGTCCAACTGGCAAGTAATGATGCAAAATCTATTATTATAACGCTTGATAAAATTTATTTTTCACCTTTATCATCAAGCACATTAAAAAAACGAGCACAAGTTGCTTTTGATATAGATTAATTAAGGCTTTTATAGACTTAAATATAAAGCTACCTGTCATCAATTATTTTGTTTATTGGTAACAGAATACTCTTTTTAAGAGGCTATTAATTATCGAGCTTCAAAATCAGTTATGTAAGCTTTAGGAAAAGTGTAGGTGATCAGTGTGACGACAGATAACAATCAAGTCCAACAACAATCATATGATGAAAATCAGATTCAAGTATTAGAAGGTCTGGAAGCTGTTCGAAAACGCCCTGGGATGTATATTGGATCTACCAGTGGTAAGGGTCTGCATCATTTAGTTTGGGAAATTGTTGATAATAGTATAGATGAGGCATTGGCAGGTTTCTGTACTGAAATCAATGTGCTCATAGAAGAAGACAACAGTATTACTGTTAAAGATAATGGTCGAGGAATTCCGGTAGGGATCCATGAAAAAATGGGACGTCCAGCTGTTGAAGTTATTATGACAGTTCTTCATGCTGGTGGTAAGTTTGGTGGCGGAGGATATAAAGTTTCCGGTGGTCTTCACGGTGTTGGTGCCTCTGTAGTAAATGCCCTTTCAACAGTACTTGATGTAACAGTGCATCGCGAAGGGAAAATTCACTTTCAAGAGTTTCATAAAGGAGTACCTGCAGCTGATTTAGAGGTTATTGGTGAAACTGAGGCAACCGGGACTATTACTCACTTTAAGCCAGATCCGGAAATATTTAAAGAAACAACAGAATATGATTATGATATTTTAGCCAATCGTATTCGAGAGCTTGCATTTCTTAACCGCGGCTTAAAAATTACAATTGAGGATAAACGTGAGAATAAGCGTTCAAATGAATACTACTATGAAGGTGGTATTAAATCATATGTTGAACATTTAAACCGTACTCGTGAGGTTGTTCATGATGAACCTGTTTACATTGAAGGGGAAAAGGACGGTATCACAACAGAAGTCGCTATTCAGTACAATGATAGCTACACTAGTAATATTTATTCTTTCGCAAATAATATTCATACCTATGAGGGCGGAACACATGAAGCGGGATTTAAATCAGCATTAACTCGTGTTATTAATGATTATGCTAGAAAGAATAAAATCTTCAAAGAAAACGATGATAATTTATCAGGAGAAGATGTTCGGGAAGGGATTACAGCTATCATCTCGATTAAACATCCTGATCCTCAGTTTGAGGGACAAACGAAAACGAAATTGGGGAATTCTGAGGTTCGTACTGTAACAGATTCTGTTTTCTCTGAAGCATTTGATAAATTCATGTTAGAAAATCCATCAGTAGCGAGAAAGATTGTTGAAAAAGGTCTCATGGCAGCCAGAGCACGTTTGGCAGCTAAAAAAGCCCGTGAATTAACCAGACGTAAAAGTGCTCTGGAAATTTCAAATCTACCAGGTAAACTAGCCGATTGTTCTTCAAAGGATCCATCAATAAGTGAATTGTATATCGTTGAGGGTGATTCTGCAGGAGGCTCGGCTAAACAGGGACGGGATCGACACTTCCAAGCAATCCTGCCGTTAAGAGGAAAAATTATTAATGTTGAGAAGGCTAGATTAGATAAAATTTTGTCAAATAATGAAATAAGAGCGATTATTACAGCATTAGGTACAGGTATTGGTGAAGACTTTGAAATCACGAAGGCCCGTTATCATAAAGTTGTCATTATGACAGATGCAGATGTTGATGGAGCCCATATTCGTACTTTACTACTAACGTTCTTCTATCGATACATGCGTCCAATTATTGAACAAGGATATATCTATATTGCTCAACCACCACTATATAAGATTCAGCAAGGTAAAAGAATAGAATATGCTTATAATGATAAACAACTTGATACTTACTTAGCAGAAATGCCTGAACTACCTAAACCCGGCATTCAGCGCTATAAAGGTCTTGGAGAGATGAATCCGGATCAATTATGGGAAACAACCATGAATCCGGAGACACGTACTTTACTTCAAGTAACTCTAGAGGATGCAATTGATGCAGATGAAACCTTTGACACGCTTATGGGAGATAAAGTCGAGCCTCGTCGAAACTTTATCGAAGAAAATGCACAATATGTCAAAAATCTAGATATTTGATAAAGTGAATGAAACACCTCATGCCGATGAGGTGTTTTTTAAAAGGTTAGAATTTTTATAAGAGTGACGTTTAGTCAAAGACTTTTAAATTATAGTTTAACTATGAATTATCTAGTAAATTCATGTGTATTCTCTCGGTAATATTGCTATAATGAAGAGTAGACTATTCATTAAATTATCCAATTGGGCAGAATTTATAACAGACAACTACTATCAATAATTGTTTAAAATGATAGTATTTTGTCGTTTTCTGATGAGTTATTTGGCACTCCCAATTAAGATTGCAGAAAAGAAAGGGAGGTTATCTTAATATGGCGGAAAATCAAAACTCTCATGTTATAGAAAGAAATATTAGTAACGAAATGCGGGAATCCTTTTTAGGATATGCGATGAGTGTTATTGTCTCTCGTGCTTTACCAGATGTACGAGATGGATTAAAACCTGTTCATCGTCGTATTTTGTATGCAATGAATGATTTAGGAATGACCTCAGAAAAACCATTTAAGAAATCAGCTCGTATCGTTGGTGAAGTAATCGGTAAATACCATCCACACGGTGATTCAGCTGTTTATGAAACAATGGTTCGTATGGCTCAGGATTTTAACTTTAGATATATGTTAGTTGATGGACACGGTAATTTTGGTTCTGTTGATGGAGATTCAGCAGCTGCAATGCGTTATACAGAGGCCCGTATGTCAAAAATCTCAATGGAATTAATCCGGGATATCAATAAAGATACAATTGATTACCAGGATAACTATGATGGTTCTGAAAGAGAACCAGTTGTTCTTCCAGCCAGATTCCCGAACTTACTGGTAAATGGTGCAACGGGAATCGCTGTAGGGATGGCAACAAATATCCCTCCACATCAATTAGGAGAGGTTATCGATGGAGTCCTTGCATTAAGTAAGGATCCTGACTTGACGATTCCTGAAATAATGGAAATTATACCTGGACCTGACTTCCCTACTGCAGGTCAAATCATTGGTCGCAGTGGAATACGAAAAGCATATGAAACAGGCCGCGGTTCCATTACCCTTCGAGCAAAGGTTGAAATTGAAGAAAAACCTTCAGGAAAACAAGTAATTATCGTCAAGGAAATACCTTATCAAGTTAATAAAGCAAAACTTGTTGAAAAGATAGCTGAATTAGTTCGTGATAAGAAAATTGACGGAATTACAGATTTGCGTGATGAATCTGACCGTACTGGTATGCGTGTTGTTATCGAAGTACGTAAAGATGCAAATGCCAATGTATTGCTTAATAATCTTTATAAACAAACAGCCCTTCAAACAAGCTTTGGAATTAATATGCTTTCTCTAGTGGATGGCCATCCAAAGGTTCTTAATATTAAGCAAATGCTCTTCTATTATCTTGAGCATCAAAAAGTAGTTATTAAACGACGAACTGCTTTTGAATTAAGAAAGGCAGAAGCAAGGGCTCATATACTTGAAGGTCTGCGGATTGCACTTGACCATTTAGATGCAGTTATTACGTTAATCCGTAATTCACAAACAACTGAAATTGCACGAAACGGATTAATGGAGCAATTTTCATTAAGTGAAAAGCAGGCTCAAGCAATTTTAGATATGAGGCTTCAAAGATTAACAGGCTTAGAACGTGAAAAGATTGAGGAAGAATACCAATCACTGATCAAGTTAATTGCGGAACTAAAAGCAATCCTGGCAGATGAAGAAAAAGTACTTGCAATTATCCGTGAAGAACTTACAGAGATTAAAGACCGTTTTAATGATGTTCGTCGTACAGAAATTGTATCGGGCGGTCTTGAATCAATTGAAGATGAAGATCTTATTCCTGTTGAGAACATCGTTATCACGTTAACTCATAATGGATACATTAAACGTCTTCCGGTTTCCACCTACAGAAGCCAAAAACGTGGCGGAAGAGGCATCCAGGGAATGGGAACAAACGATGATGATTTTGTCGAACATCTATTAACAACATCAACTCACGATACAATCCTATTCTTCACGAATAAAGGGAAGGTTTATAGAGCAAAAGGATATGAAATTCCTGAATATAGCAGAACAGCCAAAGGTCTTCCAATTATTAATTTACTAAGTGTAGAAAAAGGTGAATGGGTAAATGCAATTATACCTGTCTCTGAATTTGTTGATGATTGGTTCTTGTTCTTTACAACCAAGGATGGCATCTCAAAGCGTTCTCCATTATCTCAGTTCGCGAATATCCGTAATAATGGTTTAATCGCTGTAGGTCTCCGTGAACAAGATGAACTTATTTCCGTTAAATTAACGGATGGCTCAAAAGACATCATTATCGGAACCAAAAATGGTATGTTGATTCGTTTCCCTGAATCAGACGTTCGTTCAATGGGGCGAACTGCATCAGGAGTTAAAGGAATCACCCTTGATGAGGATGACGAAGTTGTAGGTATGGAGATTCTTGAAGAAAGTGTGGATGTCCTTATTGTGACAGGCAATGGCTATGGAAAAAGGACTCCATCTGAGGAATATCGTACTCAAAGCCGTGGTGGTAAGGGATTAAAAACATGTAATATCACCGATAAAAATGGACCTGTTGTCTCAGTGAAAGCTGCTACCGGGGAAGAGGATATTATGTTAATCACGGCAAGCGGTATTATTATTCGTATGGATGTTGATACAATTTCCAAAATGGGACGTAACACACAAGGAGTAAAATTAATTAAACTAGATGAAAATGTTTCTGTATCAACTGTTGCTTTGGTGCAAAAAGAAGATGAACAAGATCATGAAGAAGCAGATGATTCAGAAGAACAAACGGAAGAATAGAAATCTGGGGCTAGTACACACAATTTGTGTTGTATTAGCCCTTTTTTTATCCGTAGAGATTCAATTCTTTTGATTATGGATTAGAAAAAATGAGCAATATCATCTTTTTTAGGTATAATGAACTAAGGAGGGGTACCTATTGAAAATCCATATTGATCAATTGCAAGAAGGCTGTATTTTATCGGATAATGTCCTATCAGCAACAAATAGACCAATAATTTTAAAAAATGCGATTATTAATAAACATTTAATCGATGTTCTGCAGGCTTTTTTAGTGAAGGAAGTACAAGTTGCGAATTTATTAGCAAATGGAAAAGAATTCAAACCATCTTTTTTTGAAGAAGAACAAATAATAGATGATTCAAAAGAGGAAGTAACACCTCATAAGACGTTTTACCAACTATACTTAGAGAGTGTACAGGCTTATAAGCAACTTTTTATAAACTGGCAATCTGGTGGTTTACTTGATATCCAGAAGATAAGAAACATTATTATTCCCTTAATTGCAGAAATTGATCTTAATGATGAAGAAGTTTTTAAGCTGTATCACTACTGCCAACAAGAAGATTATGTTTTTCACCATAGTATTTCAGTTGCTTTGATAAGTGCGTTTCTAGCAAAAAAGTTAGGTTACCAAAAGGGAGAAATAAACCAAATTGCAATAACTGGATTATTATGTGACTGTGGTATGAGTAAAGTGAATCCACATATTTTAAAAAAGAATGTAACATTGACTGAAAGTGAATACAAAGATATTAGACAGCATCCTGTTCATAGTTACAATATGCTTAAAAATATTATGTCTATTAAAGATGGAGTGAGAATGGGAGTTTTACAGCACCATGAAAGAATAGATGGTAGTGGCTATCCATTAAATGTTAAAGGGTCACAGTTACACCCGTATAGTAAAATAGTAGCTTTGGCTGATACGTACCAAGCAATGGTATCTATTAGACCATACCGTAGTAAGCAGTCACCTTTTAAGGTCTTAGAACAAATTATGGAAGATGATTTTGGTAAGTTTGACATTACCATTATTAATGAATTAAAAAAGGGAATCGCAAAGTTCTCTTCAGGAACCAGGGTCAGGTTATCTAATGGTATGGATGCTGAAATTATCTTTATGGATGATCATAATCCTACTAGACCAATAATTAAATGCTTAAACACGAAAGAAATTATTGTATTAAAAGAGCGAAGAGAACTATTTATCGAGGAAGTTATATAAAAAGCTCTGGTTTTTGTTGACTGTAGTATTTGTAACTGCTATAATCTTTTAAGTCAGCTAATCAGAGCTGACTGAGAAATGAAAGATAAAAAAACAGTTGACTTTATGATGAGTTAAATGTTATATTTAAGAGGTCGCTTTTGAGTGACAAAAGTTCTTTGAAAACTAAACAAAACCAAGCGTGCCAACGTTAATTTCGATTAACAAAAACGTACTATATAGTACAAACTTTTATGAGCTATATCAAACACTTTATTGGAGAGTTTGATCCTGGCTCAGGACGAACGCTGGCGGCGTGCCTAATACATGCAAGTCGAGCGAATCTGAGGGAGCTTGCTCCCAAAGATTAGCGGCGGACGGGTGAGTAACACGTGGGTAACCTGCCTGTAAGATTGGGATAACTCCGGGAAACCGGAGCTAATACCGGATAA
>NZ_JAEK01000079.1 GCF_000518865.1 Bacillus sp. J37
GTTTGTTTACGTTGTTACAGCTAGATGTTAGCAAAGTTACAAACCGTTCCAACAATATCCAATTTAGATGGTTTTTATGAGTTTTATTATAAAATTTTACATTATTGGAAAAATATTAATTGTGCAATATTGTTTATTCCCAGATGAAATGATTCCACAGTAAAAAATCCCACTTCAGTTTGTAGACAAAGTAAAATTTGCTAGCCTTTCAGACTGATTGCTAACGCTTGTTTATCAAAGCACGAAGCCTTGTGAGGAGCGGAGTTACCGGTGTTGGTAATGAGCACCGCAGCAAGGTGAGTAACGAAGAAAGCGAGCGTTTGTCAACAGTCTGAATCCCACTTTAGAAGAGGGATTCTTTCCATGTTTCATTAATATTCTCGTGCTGTTAAAGGAATATTGAGAAGTTTATCATCATCTTTACGAGGTGTTCCTCTGCCATCTCGGTTATTAGTGATAGTGTAAAGGTGATTTTCTTCAATTAACACATCTCGCATTCTGCCGCTACCCTCGTGAAAAGACGAAACCTGATTAGAAGATAAGTCAAAACGTCGGACTTTTTCACCTCTGAGTGTGGCAATATAAAGACTTCCATTCCAATACTCTATACCGGATGGTGCCCAGGTTTTTTCTCCTGTATGAAAAATAGGTGTAACCATACCGGATTTTTCTTCACTACCTTGAATAACTGGCCATCCATAATTTTGTCCAGGTTTAATCAAGTTAATCTCATCATGTGCACTTTGCCCATGCTCAGTGCTATAGAGGTTACCATCTTCATCCCATGCAAGACCTTGAGGGTTTCTATGTCCATAAGAATAAAGGTAAGAAGACTGAATAGGGTTATCTTCTGGAACCGCCCCATCAAGTTTCATACGTAAAATCTTACCTGCTAAACTCTGCTTATCTTGTGCCAAGTCGGGGTTACCTGAATCTCCGGTTGTAGCATAGAGCATGTTGTCAGGACCAATCTTTATTCTCCCGCCATTATGAATTCTTCCACCGGGGATATTTTCTACTAAAGTATCTTGTTCAATCCAAGAGTCATCTTCTTTTTTAAGAACGATGATACGATTTTTTATTTCATTTCCTTCTTTATATGTGTGATAGGCATATGCTTTATGGGTGTATTTAAAATCAGTTGCTAACACAAATCCCAATAATCCTCCTTCTCCCTCATGATGAACATGTTTTGAAAGAGTTAACTTTTGTTGTTTTCTTGTATCTCCAGATATTTCTATGATTTTTCCTGCGCGTTGAGTGAGATAGAAGGTTTGATGATGCTTTGCTATGTTCCATGGTATATCCAGATTTTTAGCTAGAGTTTCAACAGTCTTTCCTGTTGTTTCAATATCTTGTATTTGGTTCTTTGGGGTTTCATCGTAGGCACACCCTGAAAGAAATAAAAGCAAGATCATCAAATAGACAGCCTTATTAAACACATTATCACTCCATTTTATGTTGGTAATTTAATCCAATTATACCAATGTTGGAATGTGGAATCAAAAAGGAGAAGGCATGTAGCCTTCTCCTGTCTATTACACGGAATCATTTTCTCCAGATTCACTGACTTTTTCAATTTTATCGACAAACATTTGAAATACTTTTCTTTTCTCATCTAATATTCTTATGTACTGCTTTAGTTCATCATATTTTTCTACAAAAGGTACTTGATAGGTCGTTTTAATTGTTTCGATAATTTCATCATTAATAGTAGACTGAATGACTTGTTTTGTTATTCCGGATTTATAGGAGTAGATTTGCAGCTCGTTCTTTACTCTTTCGTATTCTTCATCAAGCTCGATCTTTTGCTTGAGCATCTCTTCCTTCCATTCAGTTAACGCATCTTTTACGTTCGTCTCCATAATAGTCCTCCTCTGCCTGAAATAAGAAAAAGTATAATGACATATCTTTATACAATATTTCTTGAATCTTTGTAATTTATGGGGGTAAGAAGGCATTGGGTGAAGCTTTTTTTGTACTTTCCAGAATAAGATTTATGGTTGATAGTATAAGAAAACCTAAGGCTTTCGCCATTAGGACTTGGTGATAAGCCAAGTTTTTCTATTTTAGAGGAGGAGAGAAATGATCGGTGATCCTGTACTTTTAACAGGTTATCCAAATCTGACCGGTTGATTTTAGTTAAATTATTTGTTTTAATTAGATGTTACGTTTTTTGGTTAACGTAACAGCAAGTTACCATCTCTGTATGTATATCTTGCAAATATAATATAGAAGGTGAGAGTTAAATGGAAAATAAAGAATATCGAGTTTTATTATATTATCACTATGTTACAATCGAAAACCCTGAGGAGTTTGCTCAAGAGCATCTAGAGTATTGTAAAAATCTTGGGGTATTAGGGAGAATCTTAGTTGCTCATGAAGGCATCAATGGAACTCTATCCGGCACTGTTGAACAAACCGAGCAATATATGGCACACATGAAAGAAGACCCTCGTTTTGCCGATATGGTTTATAAAATAGATGAAGAGAATGGACATGCGTTCAAAAAAATCAAAGTCCGTCATCGTCCGGAGCTTGTGACACTTCGATTGGAAGATGATGTCAATCCACTGGAGTTAACAGGGAAGTATTATAGTCCAAAAGAATTTCAAGAGGCAATGCAACAAGAAGATACAGTTGTTATTGACGCTAGAAATGACTATGAATATGCTGTAGGTCATTTTAAAAATGCGATTTTACCTGATATAAATACATTTAAAGAACTGCCGGAATGGATTCGAGACAACCGTGAAAAATTTGAAGGCAAAAAAATCCTAACTTATTGTACTGGCGGAATTCGTTGTGAAAAGTTTTCCGGCTGGTTACGTAAAGAAGGCTTTGAAGATGTTGCACAGCTTCACGGCGGAATCGTCACCTATGGAAAAGACCCGGAAGTACAGGGGAAAGACTGGGATGGACAATGTTATGTGTTTGACGAAAGACTTATCGTCCCTGTAAATAGAGTGGAGCCGACTGTTGTCGGAAAAGACTATTATACTGGTGAACCATGTGAACGATTTGTTAACTGTGGAAACCCTGAGTGCAACAAAAAAATTCTGTGCTCAGAAGAAAATGAACATAAACATTTACGTGCATGCAGCCATGAATGTCGAGTTCATGAACGAAACCGTTACGTGGCAGAGCACGGGTTAACAGAAGAAGAAGTAAAAGAAAGACTGGCAGTGTTAGTTTAATATTTAGTCATGTGAAAATCCCTTTCTTGTGAGAGGGATTTTTAATTTCGATATATTTCATTTAAATAGGTAGTGGGTGATACACCCGTAACTTTTTTAAATACACGACTGAAATAAAACGGATTTGAAAAACCTAAAGAATCACTTACTTCAGATATGTTAATGGATTTTTCTTTCAACATTTTAATCGCCTTTTCAATTAGTAATTCATCCTGAAATTGAGTGATGCTTTTTCCTGTTTCTTTTCGGAATAGAGTTGATAAATAGGCATAGTTCATTCCAATAGAGTCGGAAATTTCTTTACTAGATAATTTTTTAGATGAAGAGTGACTGAAAAGATCGATCATTTTTCCTACAATCCGATGTTGTTTTGTTTTGTTGGATTCCTCTAGTTTTTTACTATATAGGTCTATAAAAAATTGATAGGTCATCGAGGATGTTGTTAAAGGTCGCAGCGTATGAGGTGACAAGTATTCTTCACACAGTTTCTTCAGCTGAAGCTCTGTATATTCAGGATTTTTCACAGTCCCGGTTTTTGGAAGAGTCATTTTTGAAAGGTAGGTTTCTTCCATTATGAGTGTTGAGTGCTGATATTTGGAATATTCCCCTGAAGTTTCTACATTTATGTAATCGAATGAATCATAGAAATGAATATAGTACCATTCTGTACCAGGTGTATAAAGTTTTGTTCCCCAGTGCGGAACATTTTTTTTAAGAAAAAGATATGTTCCACTTTGTAAATGAAACTCCACATCATCTTCAATCACTTGTATATCCCCTTTTTTAACGTAAATAAACACATTAAGTGTTTCCATAAGACGAATAGGATGATCTAAGATTCCCTCATCATCCCACATATGACCGATTTCTCTTATTAACGGTAAAGTGTATGTATATAAACTGACTTCATTCATTGTCCAACCTCCCTAACTTTGTTTTTTATACTTTATCACGAAAAAACAAAAAAAAGATATGGATTATATGGAATTGTGAATTCAGTTTTTGCTTTCTTTTCTTCACAATAGAAGATATAACGATTAAAAGGGGAGGACTTTATAATGGTGAATGTGACACTTCTAGATGGGATTTTCAAGGAATCCCAGGAAAAAGGGATGGAGTATTTGATATATCTTGATGTTGATCGACTTGTTGCTCCATGTTATGAGGCTGCAGGTGAAATACCAAAAAAAACGACATATGGTGGATGGGAAACCAGAGGAATTAGAGGTCATTCGATCGGTCATTGGTTATCAGCTGCTTCCACAATGTATTCTGTAACAAAGGATGAACGGTTAATAGAGAAATTAGCTTATTCAATCGATGAACTTGCTCATATTCAATCTTTTGATAAAGATGGATATGTAAGCGGTTTTCCAAGAGTTTGTTTTGATAACGTTTTCTCCGGGAGTTTCGAAGTGGATCATTTTTCATTAGGAGGAAGCTGGGTTCCATGGTACAGCATTCATAAAATATATGCAGGGTTAATTGATGCGTACCAATTAACAGGGAATCAAAAAGCTCTAACTGTTGTAAGGAAGCTTGCAGACTGGGCAAGTGAAGGACTAAGTCAATTAAATGAAGAGCAGTTTCAGAAAATGCTTATTTGTGAGCATGGAGGAATGAATGAAGTCTTTGTTGATTTATATAAAATCACGGAGAATGATGCTTATCTAGAGCTAGCCAAAAGGTTCTGTCACAAAGCAGTTTTAGACCCATTGGCAAGAGGAATCGATAACCTTGCAGGAAAACATGCAAATACGCAAATTCCAAAGGTGATAGGGGCAGCGAAACTTTATGAAGTTACAGGTGAGAAACAATATAAACATATAGCTGAGTTTTTCTGGAATCAAGTCACAAAGCACCGCTCATATGTAATTGGTGGAAATAGCATAGGGGAACATTTTGGTCCAGAGGATAAAGAAGAATTAGGTGTGACAACGACAGAAACATGTAATACGTATAATATGTTAAAACTTACAGAATGCTTATTTCGCATTAACCAAAAGGTAGAATACATCGATTACTATGAAAGAGCTTTGTACAATCATATTCTAGCTTCACAAGATCCAGACACAGGTATGAAAACTTATTTTGTCTCAACACAACCAGGACATTTTAAAGTGTATTGTACACCAGATCAATCATTTTGGTGCTGCACAGGAACAGGGATGGAAAACCCAGCAAGATACACAAAGAATATCTACTATCAAAATGGTGATGAGTTATTTGTCAATTTATTTATCGCATCGCAAATTTCTCTTGAAGAGAAAAAAATGTCGGTAAAACAACTAACTGTATTCCCTGAATCCGACCGAACTCAATTAATTGTTGAGCAGGCAGAAAACGTACATTTAACGTTCCAAATACGGGTACCTAATTGGATTTCCGGTCCTGTAACAGTAACAGTTAATCAAAAAGACAAACATACAAGTACAAAAAATGGATACATCACACTTGAAGGAAAGTGGAATAAGGGAGATATAATTGATATCAAAGTCCCAATGGAAGTTTACTCATCACCGATGAAACAAGATCCTATAAAAGCGGCAATTCTCTATGGACCAATTGTACTCGCAGGAGCACTTGGTACAGAGAAATTTCCGGAAACAGACATATTGGATGATCATTTGAAATTAAATAATCACCCATTAATAGAGGTGCCGGATCTTATCACAGATGACATGAATGTAAGGAATTGGGTAAAACCTGTTGAAGGTGAGCCCCTCACATTTAAGACAAATTCAATTGGCCAACCAGGAAATAAACAGGTTACACTCATACCGTTTTATAAGCTGCATCATCAGCGTTATACATTGTATTGGAATATAATGAGTCATTCTAAGTATCAATCATTTTTGACGGAAAAAAAGGAAAAAATAGATATTCTTAATCGTATAACGATAGATGCTGTCAAACCTAATGAGCAACAACCTGAAGTAGAGCATTCGATTAAAAAACAGAATTCAAGATCAGGGTATGTAAACCTATATAATTGTGGATGGAGAGAAAGTCTCAATAAAGGTTTTTTTAGTTATGAAATGAAGGTTTTAAATGATACGCAAATGTACGTATTCGTGACTTATAATGGGGATGATACTGATCGGCATATCGATGGAAAAATGTACGTACGCGAATTTGATATTTTCATAGATGATACAGTGATTGCTCACCAAGTTCTTAAAAAGAATAAACCAGGAGAATTGTTTTCCGTTTGCTATGAGATTCCGATGTCATTAACGAATGGAAAGGAAAAAGTAGAGGTAAAATTCGCTTCTGAAGAAAACAAAATCGCAGGGGGGGTATACGAGATAAGAATTGTGAATACGAATACTATTTTCCAAGAGAATTAGAGCTGATTGCTGTTGTAAAGGGGACTATATCGACATAGTCTTCTTTTTTTGATTTTTTAAGGATCTATTAAAGCACTTTTCCTATTAATTCAACCACTTACTCAATTTTTTCACCCACAGCCATTTTTCACATCTCAATTTAGTGCACATTTCCAAAGAATACGACCACTTTTCCTATTAATTCAACCACTGTTCAAGATTATTCAATCACTTACTCAATTTTTTCACCCACAGCCATTTTCC
>NZ_JAEK01000080.1 GCF_000518865.1 Bacillus sp. J37
TGGATAAACCCAATGATGGCAAGGGTTAGAACAAAAAAGAGAGGAAAGAAATCGAACTCTTTTCTCCCCTCTCTTTCATCTGTTATCCGAGAATTCATTGGATTTTGTATTGAAAAAGCAAATGTTTATTATTACAGAATTGGTGGTGAAGTTAGCAAGAGTTTATTATGACTGCCAAGAGTTTATTTTAGTTAGACATAGTAGAGAGAAGAGTTTAAGAAGCATAAATTACAGGAAATTCCTACAATAGTAAGAACTCAACAATCAGAATCATTTTATGAAAGTGTACTAGGAGCAAAAATCGTAAAATCACATGTTATAGTAATTTCTTATTTTCGGAAAATGTATAATAACCTTGGTCAATTCACCTTCTATAGAATCAACTGAAAGATCATGTCCTAACTTATTAGCTAGTTTTTTAGCAAGATACAGTCCCATCCCAGTTGATTTACTATGGTTCCTTCCAATGGAGCCTGTAAAACCTCTTTCAAATACTCGATTTATATCTTCAACTTTTATTCCAATTCCATTATCTTGAATAAACAATCGTTTTTCTTTATCGTCTTCTTCAAAATGGATGGAAATATTTCCACCATTATCTGTGTACTTTAACGAGTTCGTTATTAGTTGGTCCATTATAAATCCGAGCCATTTTTTATCACTATGCACAAATTTTTCACGATTATGATCCATATTTAAGCTGATCTGACTGTTAATAAAAATTTTCGAGTATTTTTTGACACTATTTTTTATTATCTGGTTTAAATCAATTTCTGTAACGAAGTAATCATTAGCAAATGAATCTACACGGGAGTAATAAAGTGCTTGTTCCACATAGTCATCTATTTTATCTAGTTCGTCTTCAAATTTATTAACAATATAATCCACTGTTTTCCCCTCGAAGTTATCGATAAGCAAGCGACTAGAGGTTATGGGTAATTTTATTTCATGAACCCATGACATAATATACTCTTCATGATCTCTTTTCTGGTCATATAACGATTGCAATTGTTTGTCTTGAACATTCATTATTTTTTCGAAAAGATCAAGATACAGCTTTTGCTCATGGTTCTGTGCGTTAGGTAATAACGTAAGAACATCTTCTTGAGAACTATTAATAATTCCCTCTATTTTTTTATAAAAATTCATGTGGTAAAAATAACCGATTATAATATATAGAATTGCCAAAAACAAACAACTAATATTAATGTAAACAATATTGCTCCATACATCTTTCGGTTCGACACTTACCAGTAAGATTAAAGAAATAAATAACATTAAACTCAAGTAAAAACACAGAAAGTAACGTTTATCATTTATGTATTTTAAGAAATTCATTTTATTAAGTATCCTTCTCCTTTTTTTGTGGTAATAAAGTTCTCTTTACCCAATTGAGATAACTTTTTTCGTAAACGGGTAATATTGACGGATAAAGTATTGTCATCAATGAAATGTTCATTTTTCCAAAGAGTACGCATGATTTTATTTCGGCTAACAATACTTCCTGCATTCTTCATAAGAAGATGTAGAATGACAAACTCTGTTTTTGTTAGCTCTGCTTTTTCGTCCCCACAATAGATATCCCAGTCATTCAAATTTAATTTAACCTCATTATGCTCTAGTACGTTTGATTGTGTTTCACTATAGGAATACGAGCGACGTAAAAGGGCATTAATTTTAGCCATAAGCACTTCCATATCAAAAGGTTTTTGAATAAAATCATCACCGCCCATGTTCATCGCCATTATCATATCCATAGGTGAGTCCCTAGAAGAAATAAATATAATAGGAACTTTCGAAACTCCCCTAATTTTATTACACCAGTAAAATCCATCAAATAAAGGCAAGTTAATATCCAGCAATAAAATAGTTGGCTGTTCACTAAGGAAATCTTCCAATACATTTTCAAATGAATTTAACATTACAACATCATAATTCCATTTTTTAAGGGACTCTCCCAAAAGTTCTCTTATTACTTGATCATCTTCAATAATCATAACTTTCATTTTTAACACTCCATTAATTAGTTAGTATAAGTATGGCATTTATATAAGATATCATTTCATAATACTAATATTAGTATTATACTTCGTATTTTTGTACCATTCTTTCAAAATTGTAAGGTTGCAAGGTAAAACTGTAAGGTTAAATAATAGTTACTTACGGTAGAATAAAAAACATGAAAGTAATTGATTTTTATGGAGGATCGAAAATAAATGAGAACAATCGTAAATGCGAAGAATATAAAAAAAGTATACGGAACAAAAGGAAATGTGTTTACTGCATTAGATAATATAGATTTAGAGGTACAGGAGGGTGAATTTGTAGGTATTATGGGTCCTTCTGGTGCTGGCAAATCAACACTTCTTAATGTTTTAGCAACTATTGATCAACCGACTTCTGGTGACATTAATATTGATGGGACAAGTATTGTAAATATGAATGAGGAACAATTAGCAGCCTTTCGTCGTGATAAACTTGGTTTTATTTTCCAAGATTATAATTTGCTAGATACATTAACGGTTAAAGAAAATATCATATTGCCCTTAGCATTAGCCAAAGTAGATCCGAATGAATTAGAGCATAGAGTACTTGAAGTAGCAAATAAGTTTGGGATAAGTCCGATATTAGACAAATATCCATATCAAATTTCTGGTGGCCAAAAGCAGCGTACAGCTGCTTCACGTGCAATCATATCAAAACCGAGCTTACTTTTAGCAGATGAACCTACTGGTGCATTGGATTCTAAATCAGCAACAGATTTGTTGGAGAGTTTAAAAGGATTAAGTGAGGTAGATAAAGCAACTATCCTTCTAGTCACCCATGACGCATTCGCTGCGAGCTACTGTGATAGAGTGATTTTCATTAAAGATGGCAAAATGTTTACAGAACTTGTCAAAGGAAAGGGTTCTCGTAAAGAATTTTTCCAAAAAGTTTTAGATGTACTCTCTGCACTTGGGGGTGGACAAAGTGACTCTATTTAATTTAGCGAAAAAAAACGTTATTGGGAACTTTAAAAGTTACTTACTCTATTTTATATCAATGGTATTCAGTGTTGTTATTTACTATACATTTGTATCCTTGCAATACAGCCCGGAAGTACAAATGGCCATTGAATCAGAAAATAGTTTACTTAATATCTTTATTGCTGGTTCCGTTGTACTAATATTATTTGTGGCAATATTTATTCTTTATTCAAATTCATTCTTTACAAAAAAACGAAAGAGAGAAGTAGGATTATATTCCCTTTTAGGTTTAAGGAAAAAAACAATCGGTAAAATGCTTTTTTATGAAAATATAATCATGGGTGGTATAGCGATTATAATCGGAGTTATACTCGGAACCATACTATCGAAACTGTTCACCATGATTGTGCTTAGATTGTTGGATACACCAGTTGAAGTTAGCTTTGAAGTATCCATTGAAGCAATTCTCAATACAATTATTGTCTTTATGATTATCTCCTTATTTACATCCTTTAATGCTTATCGTTTGATCTATCGTTTTAAATTAATCGAGTTATTTCGGGCAGAAAAGGAAGGAGAACATGCACCTAGAACATCTTTTATAGCTGCAATAACTTCAATCATTTTAATTGGTTTTAGTTATTGGATTGGATTTCAATCACCAACTTCAGATGTACAATTGCTTGTAAACCTTGGATTATATTTAATTAGTATCGTGGTAGGTACGTATTTACTATTTAGATTCTTAACCATTTATATACTAAGACAACTACAAAAGAAAAAAACAATTTATTATAATGGGACAAATTTAGTTGGAATCTCTCAGCTACTTTATCGTATTAATGGCAATGCTCGTACGCTTACTATTATAGCATTACTTAGTGCCGTTACAATAAGTGCTATATCTGTCGGTTACAGCTTTTATTATACGAATGAAAAACAGGCAGAAAAAGAGGCTCCATTCAGCTATATGCATATTTCTTTGGATGAATCTGTCGATAAACATATAGAAAAAACCATCCAATCAGATACAGAACACCCGATTAATGGGCAAATAGATATCCCTGTTATTAACTTAAACGGTGAAGTTTCGAACCCATTACTTCAAGATTATTTAGAAGAAGGCCCGATTAAAATAATATCTGAAAACACGTATAATGAAGCATTAAGGATGTTAGATAGGGAAAGTAATATTCAACTATCTGGCAATCAAACGATTGGCATACAGCCACTCTTAACTGAATATACTTCCGCTGATTATGAAGAACACACAATTACATTACAATTACCTAACAAAGAAATTGAGTTAGCATTTAGCTCAATGTTAGAAGATAGAATTATTCCTTGGAATTATCCAGACTTCAACATTGTAGTTAGTAACCAACTTTTCTCTGAAATTGCAACCCAAATAACTCCCGTAACCATTAAAGCATATGAAGTTGCAAATGAAAAATCAACAAAGGATACTACTGTTCAAATACAAAAAATAGCAAGTGAAGATATGCAATTAACCACCTTTTACAATATATATAGAAAAGGGTTAGAATCTGGTGGATTAAACTTATTTATTTTAGGATTTTTAGGACTTGTTTTTCTTGCGGCAACTGGCAGCATTATATATTTCAAACAATTAACGGAAGCTCACGATGATAGAAGCCGTTATGAAGTTTTACGCAAAATTGGAGTAAGTAAGAAAGAATTAAATGCTACTATAAGAAAGCAAATTATTTTTGTGTTTGGATTGCCACTCATAATTGGTATTATTCATGGGATTGTAATATTACAAATAGCTTCAAACATTTTTTCTGTATTAATAGGAATGAACTTAACTATTCCAATTGTTATAACCATTCTAGTGTATTTTATCATTTATCTTGGTTATTACTTTCTAACGCTCACTTCAGTAAAAAATACTGTGAATAACTAAAGTAAAAAGTCTCTCGAATAATTGAGAGACTTTTTATCCAATAAGTGACTTCTACATTGTGTTTTCTTTCCTCTTAACTCCTAATTCCCATATTATAGATGAAATATTACAAACGCAACTTCATTTATTTTTCTACTATATACAACCATAATAAACTCCTGTTAAACCCCACCCCTCCAACCCGCATTCCACCGTTCGAGTCATAATAAAGTTTTGCTACAGACCCCTTAATTTTATCCAATTTTGGATTAAAATCGGTCGTTTTTCGGGCCTTTTTCGGCTGTTTTTTCATGGTTTTTTCGGAGTCATAATAGAGTTTTGCGAACAAAACAAAGAAAAATAATGGAGATAAGAGGTCCAGAATAAGGATAAAATAT
>NZ_JAEK01000081.1 GCF_000518865.1 Bacillus sp. J37
AGGGATCTGAGCTTCTCTTCCAACTTATCTCTGAATTCTACGAGCAAAAAAGTTTAATAATCACGTCAAATTTAGAGTTCAGTCAATGGAACAGGATATTCACAGACTCTAGGTTGACCGCAGCATTGGTAGACCGGTTGATTCATCATGCACATATCATCTCGTATCAAGGAGAGAGTTATCGCTTAACGAATGCATTATCTAAAAGAAAATAAAGAAAAGTAATTCGGGTGACAAACCTCTGTACTTTTCTTTGCATTTTTCTGCACTTTTCTATTGCAAAATACACCATCTATGTTCTAAATCTGTTCCATAAATAAAAGCTGGGCGGAACAAACAAAAACGCTATAAAACCTTATATAAAAGCAATATTATATTTACTGTTCCGTAATTCTATTTTTTATACGATTTTTGCTATTACCAATTCTTTTTGATATTTAAAAAATACTCTTACACTCTAATTTTTTTTAGAACAATAGAACAAACAGCCTAAACCATTGATATTACTAGGTTTAGGCTGTTCTACTTTCTATTTAATATTGGAACACCTTTCGGATTTATCTATAAAAATAAATCATCGTATCAGGTAATTCCGGATGAACTAATCCTTCTTTAATACTTTCTGGATTCTTTGGATCAGAGAGCTGAATGATCCAAGAATTAGGTTGACTAGAACCAATTCGTATTTTCTTAAACCCTTTAAAAAAAGACTGTGTTTGCAAGTCTTTAACAACTTTGTTACTCGATCCATAAAATGGATTTTTCTCCGAATTTTTATATGCATCTACAACGTTGCTTGGTGCTAGATGCAAATAAACATTTCCATCTTTATCTCCTACACACTTATAATCAACGTTAGGTACTAGTTGGCCTTTATTTGCCAATAATCCTACCTTTCTGAGAAAATCTAGTGACGGATGATCTTCAGATGTTAGCCTCTGTGTTTCCTTCATTTCACTAATTGCAAATTGATAGATATCTTTCACTTCTTCTTTTTCAGAAAGAAATAAATCGCCTTCCCATAAGCTGTTTAATTGCTTATAAGCAGCAAAAGCCGCAGCCAAAAAGATTGAATAATTTGCCCTAACACGAACATGCATATTCTCTAAATTCTGCTTTCTAAAGTAATTCATAATCTCATCGTATAGTTCTAGAAAGTTTTCCTCCCATTCATGGGAGGTTCTCATTAAATATTGTCCTACCCAATATGCAACCGTATCATTTTCTCTTAGAAATGAGTAAGTTTGCTCTTCTTGAACTATCTTCGTAGAATCGACTAATATTGAGCGTTGAATAATCGCTGATACACTTGTTAGTACTTCTCCTCCTAACATTAATGTTCCCCTTACTGGATAAATGATTTTTTTGTCCTCATCTTTATCTCCGCGTATAAACGGCTGTCTCATATATGTGTTCTTAATAGCTTCTGCTAGATTTTTAAAGAAATCGTTTCCTTTCAAACTTCCTGATTTTTCTTCTGCTTCATCTACTATAAAAGGGATACCTGAACTTTTACTTAATCCTTTTCTCAAACTATCAAGTGTAGGTGGAGAACTTAACGAAACTTTCATTCCAGCAAATCTCGAAAAGGTACTTAATACAGTACTTTTACCTTGGCCGTGTTTCCCAAATAAATATAAGAAAGGAAAAAAGTCAGTTTTGGAGAAGATTGCATCTACATTTAAGGATGCTACTATATAACCAAAACATAAATGTGCATAGTTTCCATATAACCGTTTTAATCCTATAAAGTAATCTTTAACTAAATTTTTTGAAGGTTGAGTATTAATATGTGGATGAATATTATATTCATTGTTCTTATCACAATTTAACTTTAAATACTTTTCATTTATATTAAATATCCCGAATTCATCTGGGAAAAAGACTTTATTCTTATAATATGCATGACTAGGAAACAGCCAAATCTTTTCATCCTGATTCCAACCTTTATAATTTAAGGTTTCTATATCCTTAGTAATAGATCCTAAAATGAAATCTATTAAGCTATTTAAATGGTATTGACTTCCAGTCCAATTAAATCTTCCAGTGTTCATACAATGTTTCTTGAAATTTGCACTCATTGCTAAAACTTCTCCCTCAAACTCCACAACTTTGGTTTCATTTTTTGATAATAGTTTAAGGATATATACTTGATTTCCATTACTACTTTTTGAAGTGAAAAGTGGCACTATAATAAAATTTGTAAGTTTTACTTCAACTTCTTCGTCTTTACCAATTTTTTCCTTAATATAATAATACTTTTCTTCGTAATTCATAAAAAAAGTACCATCAGAATGAAGTTGTAGCATTAACTCTAAAAAGAGTTTCGGTTCTTTTTCTACACTACTTAATTTCCGATCACTATTTTGCCCTGCTATTGTTTTATTTGTACTTTCATTCTTTTTCATTATAAAAATCCTCCTAAAAAAATCCCCAAATAATATAAATGCAGCATTACCTCCACATTTATGATTACTTGGGGATTTCCCTTTTTTAATATTATTTTTTCGTATTTTTCATAGTTCAACTATGATTCTTCCTAAGTCTTTTATCATTTCCCTTTTTAAGTGTTTCATAAATTCTTAAACCTTCTACTTTGAAATTTCCCCTTTTCGCAAAAGTATAAAAAATTACTTAACTGTGCTAAAATTCCCGTACTCACGAGTCACTCTTATTCATTTACTAGACTCAGTGTAAAGATATTCAGTTAAGTGAAAACCCTAGTTTTAGATGTTGATTTCGTAAAATCTTAAACATTTTACTTTGAATTTTTCTCTTTTCTACCCCTTTTTGAAAAATATCAATCTTTTTTTACCTGTGCCTAAATCTCCGTACTCACAAGTCATTCTTCTTACACTAGACTCAGTCTAATGTTATTCGATTAAGTGAAAATCTTATTTTTAGATTTTAATTTCATAAAATCTTAAACATATTACTTTGAATTTTTCTCTTTTCTACCCCTTTTTGAAAAAATATCAATCTTTTTTTACCTGTGCTTAAATCTCCGTACTCACAAGACACTCTTCCTTAATATGCTAGATTATTTGTTATACCATAGTGGGAGTACTAAACATTGCTTGATTATGTCCCTTTTCGCATTTGACTAATACTGTTGTGCAACAAACCCCCATAGTTGTGGAAAATAAGAACAACAAACCTTTCTTATAGTATAATTCCCCTGTGAAGATTTGAGTGTTGTGAATTTTTCATTAACGAACCAACATGATTGGAGGGGTTTTTGTGGAGAAGTATGGACTTAGTTTTAATTTGCGAGCGTTTAGAGAACGTAAGCCAGAGGTTTGGGAACGGTTCAAGGATCATTTTAAAAATATTGAAATTGAAGATGAAGAAAAAGTTTACTTTAACGACTTAATTAACCAAATCCATGGGAGAACTGCATTTCCGTTTTTGCAAGAATTAATTCCACCTGAATTGAAAAAAGAATTAGAAGGCCAATGAGCTTATAATCTTTATTCTAAGAGAAGCTGCATAGTACAAATATATTAAGAAATAGATTATTATCGCTGATGAATTTGTAAGCTTAATTCCACGTTAAGAGAATTAGGCTTTTTTTATTTCTCTAAAACTTCTAATTGTAAATGCTGTGATAAAAAGCAGTAAACTGTCTGGAGTAGCTAATACTATAAAACATGGAAGAGGCGATGGATCTCTAGAACAATCAACCCATTATTAAAAAGTTTGGCTTATCTTCTATATTAATTTCCGAACTCACAAGTAACGTTTAGTTCATCTGAATCTTTCTGTAGTATCAATAACATTTGTAGGAATAATACAGTACTTTACGTATCTATTAATCGTAACTATTAATGGTTACGATAATAAGTAAAGGTTGAATTTAAGTCCAGTAATATAACAATTTTAACAATTATTTTTATAGTGGTTACTATTAATGGTTACTATCATAGATCCCACAAAAAAGCCTATTATAAATGCAATTCGAGACATTAAAACAGGAGATTTATAGAATTGTCTCCTATAGTTACTATAGATAGAGTCCAATTATAGTTACTATTATTGGTTACTATATAATATTTTGATTATAGTGTGACTCTATTATAGAGAAAATCAACTTTACTTAAAAATTAATAAACGTGACCGCTCTTCTAAACTATAGTTAGATTCAAAGACTACATAACTAGATTTTTCAGGCATTCCCACACAAGCACCCTGTAAATTGAGATGGTAATGTTACTGTTCTTTTATAGCAATATCTCCTCTTTTGCTCCAGTGATATCACTATTTTTTCTACTCTCTAATTTCCCTCCTTACTTCTTATTTTATGAAGCAAAATTATTATTTATTAGTCTTCAACAGATTCTAAATAGTCTACATAATATACAACCTATTTATAAAACCGAATTTAAAAAACCTCATTTAATCTAGAAATCTCTGTTTATGAAGGTACAATGGCTTACAAGCAAGTACCTAAGTAATAAGGTATGACCATTACAATTGGGTAATTAAAACCTTATTACTTACGCAAAGCTTATTACTTCTAGCAATATCAACACTTTATAAGCGTTTTTTATACCCACACTATAATATGGAAAGTCATTATAGAAAATGGATTTATATTAGCACTAACAATTTTTCAAAATAAAGAAAGGTGGAAACAACCATGCAAGAGAGTATCATTATAAGAAAGGGAACTAGACAACGTTTAGAATTATCTGAAGTTGATGTAAAATTCTTATCCTTTTTAGAACAACAACGAATGCTGACTTATAATCAGTTATTTCAGATAGCGACTAGGTTATTTGGATTCGAAGTCTTGGAATATAGCTTCAAAAACCGTTTGAGGAAATTTGAGGACTATTATAAATGTCAATGATAATATGTACAGTTTTGATCATTTTAGAATGTACAATTTTGATTATTATGCATTTTTATTTTCCCCCAACCTATCTACTACACTTGGCTGGGGGAGGGATTATAGGGTTTAAAAAGGAGTAACCCCTAGTCTATCTTCTAATTGTTCTTTTTCTTTTTCAACACTGCTATTTCACTTTTTAATCCATTCATTTCTTCTAATAATCTTGCGATTTTTGTTTGATCATCTATTCCTTCTTCATATGCTGTACCCTTCATCCTACACCATTCATTAAACTCATAAAGATCATCTTCACCAACTT
>NZ_JAEK01000082.1 GCF_000518865.1 Bacillus sp. J37
TCTTGAGCATATTGCGGTTCTTCTTGTTCGATTTGTTGAACGCGTGGTTCAACGCTGTCTAGAACGGATTGAGTTTGTTTAGCAGCCTCTTGGTAAAGCTGCTTAGCTTGTTGATTTTCCGTACCAAGAGCAAATGTTTCGAAGCTAGCCTGCGCACTTTTCAATCCTGCTAGAGCTGTCTTTACCTCATTTATTACTGTCATAAATAACGCCTCCTTTAATTTTTACTTTATTAGAATGATGTATAAGAATATTTTTTATCACTTCCAATTTTTTCTTGTTTTTAAATGAACAAAAACCCACAGTTATGTAATTATTTTTGACAAATGGCACCATTTTTTTGATAGTAGCCTCTTTTCCCTATCCCCATCAATTCCTCTATTTGAACTTTGACTGTAAGATTGCATCATAAAACTTTTCTGTACTACATTTTTTATCTCCAATTCCTGACACCTTCCCGTTTATCAATAAATCCTCTAATTCTTTTTTAAAAGGGAAATTTTGAAAATGATACAAATAGGCCCCTACTGTTTGGTGATTAAGGACCTTAATATTATTGTTGTTAAGTTAATATGTTCGTATAAAAAAGTGGAAGGAGAAGATAATATTGAAAGTAAAAAACCAATAGAGAGGACGATAAAAATGAATCTAAAGTGGTTAAGACTATTAACAGCAGTTTTTCTATCTGCATTCATGTTAACGGGGTGTAATAATGTAGAAGAGGATAATGATCCTCCACCACCTGAAGTGGATGTAAATCCTGATACAGAAGAACCAATTGAAGATCCTGAAGATGCAAATGACCCAGATAATATAGATGAAAATGATGTGGACCCAGATACAGAAGAGCCAATTGAAGATCCTAAAGATGCAAATGACCCAGATAATACAGATGAAAATAAGGATGATGAAGCTGATTTAGTCCCTGATGCAGAAGAACCCATTGAAGATCCTAAAGATGTAAACGATCCAGATAATATAGATGAATAAATATTAATAGACAGCAATAAGGCACACCGTTTGTTTTCAAACGGTGTGCCTTATTGCTCCAAATTTAACTGTTATGATAACTCAACTGTTTTTTTGAACCAATAGAACAAAAATACATTTAAACATTTCAACTCTACTAGTTTTTCCTTTATAAGCATGGATCATATCAACCATTTTTAAAACATTTCATTAATTTCCCAAGATTCAACCGTTAAATAAGCGGTCTGTGGATCCATACCCTTACCAATTAAATAGGTTATTGCAGCAACTTCCTGCAATGCATGGATATATGAAGTATCTTTTGCTTCTTCTAATCCATATTTTACAAAAGGGGCAATAATATTTAATACTTGTGATTTCAAATGAGGATATAAAGGTTGTTTGATTTGTTGCTCTGCCCAAATTTCAGACTCAGGATATTGCTGAGACTGGGTGGAATATTGAGGGTGATAATTAGACATGTGATTATGATATTGATGCATTTTTTAACTCCCTTTCTTTTGAGTATATTCAGTTTTATCTTATGTTCCTCACTTTTCCTAGGAATAGACATTTGCCTACATTCCTAGTTTGAAGAAAAAGAATAAAGAAAATAAGAAATAGTAAACTTAATGACATGATTGCTTACTTATTTATCATCAACTTTTTACTTTTAATTTTTTTTTAAGGCAATGTAATACGAAACCTCTTTTTTTATTTTCCACCTATTCCCATTGTAAAAATTCCTGGGACGAAACAAGCTAATAACAAAACTATTTAGAGGTGTCTCATGAGAAAAATACCAAGGGCCTTATTGGTTACCGTTTCCATACTTATTCTTTTATCCATAGGGTTACTATTTCAAGTAGAAAATACAAGAAACACAGAGAATCACGAAAATGAAACTGTAGCTGTCAAAAACAGATTTAATACCCCTATAACCAGAGTCCAAAATGTTGAAAGCGAAAAAAATGTTCTTCAAATAAACAGCATTGCCATGGATGAAACCATAAAGAATCACTTAAGAAATGATCCTTCCGTTTTTCTTATTAAACACAATGAAAAAACTGAGAGTCATTATATTAAGAAAGAAGTAACCGTCAAATTCAAGGTTCACCCAACAACGCAAGATTTAGAACGGATGGCAAGTGAGATAAATGGTAAAATCATTGAAGATCTGAATTCTACGATTGCTTTTCATTCCAATGAGCTTTCAACTTCGGAACTAATTGAATACTTTAACGGACAGGCTATTGTTGAATTTGCTGAACCCAATTATCTTTATCTGCAAAATCAAATTGGACTTCCTAATGATTTACTATACCGCGAACAATATCAATGGAACTTACCGGTCATTCAAGCCGAAGCAGGCTGGGATATTACAACAGGGGATGAACATATTATTATTGCTGTTATAGACACTGGGGTTGATCTGGACCATCCTGATTTGAGCAGAAGATTAACAAATGGATACAATGTTCTGGAAAATAACGACTTTCCTGATGATGACAGTGGCCATGGCACCCATGTATCCGGAATCATTGCATCGGAAACAAACAACCAAGAAGGCATTGCTGGCATCACCTGGTATAACAAAATAATGCCTATAAAAGCAATGGGTGCTGAAGGATATGGAACGACCTTTGATATAGCAAAAGGGATTATTTGGGCAGTGGATCATGGAGCAAATGTCATTAATATGAGTTTAGGCAATTATCAGCCTTCTTCTCTTTTGAAAGAGGCAATCGATTATGCATACAATAAAAATGTAGTCTTGATTTCTGCAGCAGGAAATGAAAATACTATGCAACCGAGCTATCCAGCAGCATATCCTGAAGTTTTAAGTGTGTCAGCTGTCGACAACACAGGACGACGAGCATCTTTCTCAAATTACGGGGATTATATTGATGTCTCAGCTCCAGGAGTCCAAATTACGAGCACCTATTTTAACCAGCAGTATGCAGCTTTATCAGGTACTTCTATGGCTTCTCCTCATGTGGCAGGACTTGCTGGCCTTTTGCTTTCTGCAAACCCTAATTTAACTAACAGAGAAGTAAT
This sequence comes from Bacillus sp. J37, assembly GCF_000518865.1. GTDB lineage: Bacteria > Bacillota > Bacilli > Bacillales > Bacillaceae > Metabacillus. Next base: position 3,028 of record NZ_JAEK01000082.1, read on the forward strand.
AGACATTATTAAGAATTCTGCATATGATTTAGGAATCCCTGGAAATGATAGCGATTTCGGCAATGGCTTAATTGATGTAAAGAATGCACTGGAAGCAGCCCAAAATGAATAATCTGAAATACTCCCCCTATTGACCCCATGTCAGGCAAAAGGCAATGAACCTTTATAAAAGGTGCCTTTTGTAGTTAAAAAACACCTTGAAATTTTTGAATTCATCCCCAAGTAGTTCCTAATTCTGGGTTCTGACATCATATTGCTAGGAAATCCTTCACAAGCAATCCCCTATTCGCCAAATGGATTTTCTGGAAAAGTTACAACGGTTTAACTAAGGTTAGTCGATATGAAAAAATTGAATAATTTAAAAGCTATGGACTGGTTACCATAGCTTTTTGCGATCTTATTGTATTGGAGGATTATGCGGAAACTGGGACATGTACCCTGTAAACTGCTGTGCCGCCTGTTGAAGTTTTTGTGGCTGTTCCGCTTCAAGCGAATACCATCCCTTTTGAAACATCAGATTATACAGTTCACGCTGCAAATTCTTCGTTTCGTCGAAAACCGCGTGAATGTCCTGATATAGCGAAGCGTGGCTTGCCTCATTCATTGCCGTAGAATAAGATGCCGTAATGTACTTTTCATACGAAAGCATATCGTTTAGGAAGTCACGTTCATTCATCTCAGGTGTTTTTGGTATAGGTGTTTCTGGATTTTGAATCTTGTTTTGATTGTAATTCATTTTGTATGTCCCCTTATTGATTCATTTGGTTCACATTTTGCTCCAAATGCTGCAAAATGCGCTGATAATGTCTTTCGTGCATCATGCATGCCTTTTCAAGGGCTGCTACGACCTGTTGATCTTGGCACTGGCCTGCTGCAAAATGTGCCTTTTTGAATCCTAAAAGGTTCCACGATAGCATGTCCTTTAAGTAATTAAAATCTTTTCCTGTGAGCACCTGTGGTGGCTCTTGAAAGACCGGCGGCTGACTTTGAGATTGATTTGGTTGTTGCTGTTGCATGAACAGTTCCTCCTTATTGCTTCATTTACCACTTTAACTTTCCAAATTTATAAAAAACTATACCTATATTTAGGAATTTACCAGATGGTAATTTTCAAAATCACTAAGTCTCTAGTTAGGACAGTGCCCAGATCATTACGCCTTTCGTGATGTCAGAACTTACCCAACCTTAATTCTCTTTTTTTCGTTCTTAATATCTTATAAAAGTTCTTATAAAGGTAGTCCATAATATATAACAGACAATCCCTTCATATTCCATACGTATACTGGTTACATAGTTTGTACATGTTAAGAGAAAAAGAAGGAGGGATTTTAGTTGGAGTGGATTTTTTTTCTATACCTGTTAAATACGTTCTTTATCTTATTCATAGCAATTTGGGAAGTTCGTCGGCCAGCCAAAGCTTTGAATTGGATAGTAATNGTCCTTGTTTTGCCTGTCATTGGTTTCTTACTATATCTTAGCATATCAAATCCCAAGCTTATTCATCGTAAAAGATTGACCTCTTCTCATAATGAGTCTGATAA
>NZ_JAEK01000083.1 GCF_000518865.1 Bacillus sp. J37
AGAGTAATTTGTATAGGATTCTTGTAAGCCAGCTACGCCATGAATTTGATATCTCACTATCCACCTATGTAACATAGATTTACTAATCTTATACTTTTTAGCTATTTTTCTTATAGAATCGGCACCTTCCAGGTAGGTATTTACAGCTTGTAGTTTAAATTCTAAGTGATATTTCTTCATGAAAAAAGCACCTCCAATTGTTAATTGTGTCTAACAATTGGGGTGCACCTCAGACCTGTCCCCCCTGTCCCTACTTTTTAGATAGTGTTTCCCGGTCTTCAGCTAATGGGGGTTGTTCCAGCCATTCGTGTTTTATTAATAGTTCTGCTCCATCTTCGGCGTATAGTCCAACTTCTGCCATAAGACGTGTGTATTCTATTGATAAGTCCCTTCTTTGTGAGATGGATATAGCTGCACCGTAATAGCCTATAGCAGCCGATATTAGAATAACAATATGATTTAGCATTAATTTATCGGAGTAGGGTGGAGTTGTGGAATTTGTTACTTCTGACACCCATGAAGCAGGTGATGCTAGACCATCCTTGGTTAATGTATTACTAAGTATACTAAACTGTTTTTCACATAGTTTTTTTCCTCTCTGGAAATATTTCCTTACATCTTCTTTTTGACAAACTTGTGCAAACCCGACCTCTAACACGACCTTCACGATGATTTTTACCATATTGAAGCTAAGACCGCTAATTTCAACAGCACTTAAAGGACGTTTTTTACCAAACCAACCAGTTAAATATCGTTGGTTATTGACAAAATCGACTTTTTTAGGAGTGTTAATTCTTGGAGCCTTGCTGTATAACCCTTTATTCAACATGACATTTGCAATTCGTTCATATAATTCCATTGTTTCCTTATTACATTGAACAAAGTAGTGGATTTGGTCTGGACGGGAAGAAGTAGCTACTGCCCCGGCGTAACCTGTTAGTCCAAGTAAGGTCATGACATGCATATAACTTAACATAAAGGTGTCAGTAAATAAGGGAGGGGCATTCATATTAACATCCTCTTTTACTGAAAATCCCTTTGGGATGGGGAAATTCTCTTTTTCAAAGAACTCTGTGATTTTTGCAATATGGGATTCAGCGAGACTGCGGGCAAATTCAAGAATTTCCTTTACCTCTTTATCTTTTGCTTTTTCAATTGAATGAGTAAAAAAACAGATTGATAAAGAATCATTTATATACTGAGTCCAAAGATTTGCAATCTCTGATGAAGTCAGTTCAACATTATGGCTCATATTGTCCACAGAAAAACCTCCATTGATCATGTTATCTAATCATATGTATTTCCTCTAATTGTATTTATAGTATTGATCAATGCTGGATTTTTATAATAAAGATGGTTATCTGTTTCTGTAAAAGTTCTATTAAGTATAGTAAAAAGGCGCCAAATGACTCCTGGAGGACTAAGTTTATGAAGTAATAAAATAGATAATATTTGCAAAAGTATGAATGACATGATCTATGTGTCACCGTTATGAGTGATATCGAAACTTTTGTAAATCTTAACCGTATTTATATGTGTGCCAGTCTGATCTAGATAAAGGAGGAGAAGAATTGGATTCAAGAATAAAAGAATTAATAGATCTTACGAAAGAGAAATTTGGATTGCAAAACTACTACTTACAAACATATGAGATATATAGAAGAGTCAACTTTTTTAGCGACACGATTTACACATTATGTATGGAGTGGTTTCCAAGTGATGAAACAGATGAAGAAGATGGCTCAAATCCGGACGGGACAGCAGTTATTGAAATAGATATACATACTCATACATTCACGAGTGCAATTTTTGTTAGTGGTAAAACATATGCACATAATGGGGTATCGTTTGCAAATTCAACTAAAAATGACATCATAAAATGGATTGAACAGGAAACAGGATTGATTTATGAAAAACAATTCAAATTGCATAGGGAAGAAGAGGGAGAGCTTCATTTTAAGGAATGTATTGACGGTATAGCTGTTTCACCTTCAGGATATATTGAGGTTCATTATGATGAAGACAGGAAGCTGACCTTCTTTTCAAATCATGGTCACTATCCTACGAAAGAAATGGTTCTTGAAGAAAATTATTCTCTAACTCTTGAAAAGATCGAACAGTTGGCAAAAGAGCAATTGAAGCTTCTTGAATATCCTTCATATGAGCAGAAGTGTTTATTTCCTCTTTTTGCGGTTGAAGAAATTTATATTAGAAATGATCAAAGCTACACGATTCCCTTTGAGATGTTTGCAGATATAAACTCATATCGGGCAATAAATCAAACGATGTACTGGGATGAGCCACTTAAACAAACGTTTGATCGAAAAGAATTGAAGTGGAATGAGGAGATATCTGTAGAACAAGCATTTGCAGCTGAGCCATCACCAGATTCTTTTCCAATAACAATGGATGAAAAAGAGAAATGCATATTAGCAGTTAAAGATTTATTACGAAAGGAATATTCGAATGAATCTGGTCTATGGGTTCTAAAAACACTCCATCGGGAAAAAGGATATATCCATGCCATTTTAAGAGCAAATAAACAAGACAAGCGTGTCTTTCAAAAAAAGGTCATGCTAATGATTGATCCAGAAAGTTTTCAAGTAGTTAACTATATGGACAATAAATTCATGTTGGAACGATTCGATGAATTTCAAACACCTGATAAAATGATAATCGAAAAAGAAGAAGCCTTTGAAAAATTAAAAGACTTGTTCGAACTAAAACCCTATTATGTCTATGATTTGAATAAAAAACGATATGTTCTTTGTGGAAAAATAGACTGTGAGTACAGCGTGAATGCATCAACCGGAGAAGTGATTATGTTAGATAATTTATAGTTGTAGGCGGTGCAAAACATTATAGAGGGAGATGAGATATAAATGAGCTGGGAATTAAAAGGTACAAATGTTTTGCATATATATGCTCAAGATGCATGGCATCAGGAAGCGTATATTGTTGGGAATAAAGAAGGGTTATTGGAGCTTCGAAATGCAATAGATGAGGCGCTAAAATCAAAGGAAGGTGTTGCAAATGTATTCCCCACAGATGGTGAAGGCTATGATGCCTATGTGTTGTTAGTTGATGAAAATGAGGAAGATAAGTTTCACTCTTTAAAACTTCCGTACACAGGGAAAAATATGAGGTTTGAGATTGAATTTGATGATGAAGAAGTAAATATTCATCATCCACATGTTCTTGTTAAAAATACATAAGCCGTCCCAACATAACCTTTAGTGAAGCAAGTAGCAAGATAACTAAATGCCCATAGGATATATGATAAAGGTTATGAAGAAAAGGGGTGGCACACAATGTATAATTATAGAGCTAATCAAAGGGTTGTGGCATATGGAGTAGGTGATGTGACTGGTGACAAAGTTCCTGATCACGTTTATTTAACAGGTATAAAAACACCTGATAGTCCATTTATTCAACAAATCACACTTCATGTTCAGGATGGGAGAACAGGCAATATAACAAATGTTCCACTGCCCAAAAATGCAAATGCAGGGTATAATCCCTACTTGTTTCTTGGGGATTTCACCGGGGATGGAGTGGCTGATATTTTGATTAGCATTGCTACAGGTGGAAGTGGCGGGATCATGTATCATTATCTGTATTCCTTCTTAAACAATAAGCCAACACTTCTTTTTGATTTTAATAAATATAACGAAGAATACACATACGAAGTTATCTATCAGGATAACTACAAAGTAAAGGTAGTCAGTCAAAAAAATAATCAAACATATTTGATAGATCTATCAATGAGAGACCCTGAATATTTAAACGAAATATATGATGAGAATGGAAAGTTAAAGAATTCCATTACAGGTTTTGTGAACCCTCTAAGTGGGTTATATCCAGTAGATTTTGATTATAATCATGTGTTTGAGTTAGTAGCTTATCAAAAAATTGCCGGAAGATATAATGCTGATGCCTTAGGATATGTGTTAAACACATTAAGCTGGGATAATAAGAAGTTTTATTTACAAAATCAATATGTAGCTATATTTGGATCTTGAAGATTATAAATCTTCAAAAAACAATGTCACAAAATATAACATGAATGTGGAATACCTCTTTTATCTTTTATATAGTAAAGATAACAAAAAGGTAAAGGGGCTGCTGACATGAAAAAATCTAGAGTTGGCTTTATCACATTTTTAATCTTAACAGTAAGAACTGTATTCACATACTAATATGACACGGACACAAAGAGGATGAAAATCCTCTTTTTTTTGGTGTGCCAGGCATGGCAACTATCTAGGTAGTGAAAGTCCACTGTGGGGGTACACATCGACCAACCACTAAGGAAGCGCAAGGTACTTATCGTGAGATAAGGGCTGGAGGAAGCGTGGAATAAAATCTTGGCTCGACGAACAGAAATCTGATACTAAGGCTTTACAAAGGGATAAGACTCCCAAACAAGTTAAAGTCCAAAAGATGTGCGTAACTTTGTAAAGTAGATCAGGCGAGTAAAAGAGGAAAGATGGTTGTCTTACCCTGGGAGATCTT
>NZ_JAEK01000084.1 GCF_000518865.1 Bacillus sp. J37
TTATCGCAAGCCGAAATCCGAACATGGAAGTTAAGCTCTCAGCGCCGATGGTAGTTGGGGGTTTCCCCCTGTGAGAGTAGGACGTTGCCAAGTAAGAAGGGGTAGAAAAAAGATCAGTAGAGATACTGGTCTTTTTTGTGTGCATAAGGAAATGATAACCGAGGTTTTTTCCCGAAAACAGGAACCAGGTAAGAATTTTTTCATTTTAACTCTCTTTAGAAAAGTTCATCTAACTTTTTAGTATTTTTATCCTGATTTTGTAAATCTTAATAAGTACTATTAGATATTTATTCACTAATTAGAGGTGTGGGATGTTGCGTGTTAAAGAAATGAGGAAAGAGAAAGTTTTAATCTTATTGGCTTTATTTATTATCTGTATATATCTATCTCCATTATATTTTTTAGGAGAGAATGCCCATATTCGTGTTCATGACAATTTAGATTCTAATATGGCCTGGTATAAGGTTTTGAGGGAAAGTGGGCAACTATTAGGTTCAACTAATGCAACAATCTCTCAAGTGATTAATGGGCTTCCCAGAAATGCGTATGGTACTGAACTCAGCTTGATTGTGTGGCTGTATGTTATGTTTCCCACTATGGTTGCTTATGCACTCAGTCAAACAATTACTAGAATATTTGCTTTTATCGGGATGTATTTACTTCTAAAAGATCACTTCTTAAAAAATCAAGAATACCATCTTATTTCTGTTGGGGTTGCATTAGCATTTGCATTGACACCTTTTTGGCCTTCTGGAATGCTCAGCACATTAGGAATGCCACTTGCTCTATGGTCCTTTTTACATATAAGAAACGGAACAAGAACATGGAAGCAATATCTTGTTCTAACCCTTTTACCCTTTTACTCCAGTGTTGTTTTAGGATTTTTCTTTTTTTTATTTGGGATGGGTGTTTTCTGGGTTGTTGATTTTATTAGAGGAAAACGAAATTATTATTTTTTATTTTCACTTTGCTACATGACAGCACTGTATTTAATAGTTGAGTATCGATTAGTTTACTCTTTTATATTTGATGAAGAGCCAAATAGTAGAGATGAATATTTTCACGCAAGACTAACCTTGTGGAGAGTAATAAGATTAACATTTAAAAATTTTGTGTTAGGTCATACACATGTAATGACAGTTCATGGAATTTTTGTTCTAGCTGTTTTATTTCTCTCTCTTATCATCATTATTTCAAAAAGGTTATGGAAAGAAGAGAAGGTGTTTATATATTTCCTAATATTAAATTTCTTATTATCCGCCTGGTATGCGTTTTGGTTTTACAAGGGATGGTTACCTTTAACCAAAAAATTTCATGTCCTGGACACTTTTAACTTTGCAAGGTTTCATTTTTTAAGACCATTGATCATATATGTTGGGTTTGGGTTAGGGCTCAAAATAATTTGGAATCAGAGAAATAGCTGGAAGTCGCTAGCAACATTTTTTATCATAGCTCAAGTTGTTATACTACTAGGCTTTAATGATGAGGTTATTTATCATAAAAAACCGTCAGTAAAAGAGTTCTATGCTGAAGAGCAGTTCAAAGAGATTAAGCAATATATTGGATTGCCACAAGAAGAATACAGAGTTGTGAGTATTGGTATTCATCCTTCCATACCACAATATAACGGTTTTTACACTCTTGATACATATAATAATTTCTACCCTTTATCTTATAAGTACAAATTTAGAGCCATTATTGAAAAAGAGCTTGAGAAAAATAAAACGATACGTACCTATTTTGATGAGTGGGGGGGGCGTTGTTATCTATTCACAGATGAACTTGGCAAACATTATATGTTTAAAAAGAATTCAAAGAAAACGTTAAAAAACCTTGAATTAAATACAGGAGCATTAAAAGACTTGGGAGGAATGTATATATTTTCAGCAGTACCAATTGAGAACAGCGATATTAATCAATTGGTACTTGAGAGAACATTCGAGTCAAAGTCATCCGCTTGGAAAATTTACTTGTATAAAGTCTTATAAAGCTGGAGGTTTTACCATGAATGACCCTATTTTAACAATCGTTGTTCCATGTTATAACGAAGAAGAAGTGTTACCAGAAACTATATCGGTGTTATTAGAGGAAATAAATTACCTAATTGGGACTAATACCATCTCCGAAGACAGTAAAGTTCTGTTTGTTGATGATGGAAGTAGAGACAGGACATGGTCGATCATATATAAAAATAGTTTGGAAAGTGAATTTGTTCACGGATTAAAGTTGGCAAGAAATGTTGGCCATCAAAATGCACTATTAGCTGGATTAATCACTGCAAGTAAAGCATCGGATTGTGTTATTTCAATTGATGCAGATTTACAAGATGATGTAGGTGTAATTAAGGACTTTATGCAAAAGTTTAGAGATGGATTTGATATTGTTTATGGAGTAAGGAAAAGAAGAGACACAGATAAATTCTTCAAAAAAGCTACAGCATTAGGTTTCTATAAACTGATGCAAAGGCTAGGGGTAAACCTTGTTTATAACCATGCAGATTTTCGGTTAATGAGTAAGAGAGCAGTTGAAGAGTTAGAAAAATTTGAGGAAGTTAATTTGTTTTTGAGAGGGATTGTTCCTTTATTAGGTTTTCCATCAACATCTGTTTACTATGACCGTAAAGAAAGACTCGCAGGTGATACAAAATATCCATTAAAAAGAATGCTGTCATTTGCATTTGAAGGTATTACGTCATTCTCTGTTACACCTATAAGGTTTGTAATGCTGGTAGGAATACTATCTTTTATCACTAGCCTGTTATTTGGGACTTATTTTATTACATTAAAATTTCTTGGAGAAACACAAACTGGCTGGACATCACTTATTACATCTATCTGGTTAATAGGAGGATTGCAGCTAATTGCGATTGGATTGATTGGAGAGTATATTGGTAAGGTTTATAAAGAATCCAAAAGACGGCCAAGATATAGTATTGATGTTAATACTCTTAACTTGACCCAACAATTGATGGAGAGGAATTTAGAATCAAATGGTGGAGATCATAGAGAATTACTTTAATAAATCAAGTACTTTTATTAGGTACATTCTTGTTGGGTTGTTAAATACTATTATAGGAATATCAATCATATTTCTACTGTTTGAGGTGCTTAAATTATCATATTGGTGTTCAACATTTATCGGAAATAGCTTGGGGGCAGTAGTGAGCTATTTTATGAACCGTAACTTTACATTTAAAAGTAATGTTGAAAATAAAAAGGGAATAATACTTTTTACTATAGTTATATTAGGAAGTTACTTTATATCGTATCCTATAGGGTATCATCTTTTGTTTAGGGATATATTTAAATCAACTATATTAGGAAGTGAGTTATCCATCTTACTTTCTGCATGTGTATATACAATCTTAAATTATCTGGGACAGAGGTATCTAACATTTCGTAGATGAACTATATTCCTAAAAATACCAGTTGATTAATATTAGTTTGGTTGGTAAGATATAACTCTAGTCGCAGGAAGTTAAAATTCCCTGACAAAGTAAGATATATAAAATTTCAACTTTATTGTTGACGATGTTTTATGAATATGTTAAGATTTAATTCCGGTCGTAATTAAGGTACTGGACAATCTGAAAATGATCTTTGAAAACTAAACAAAACCAAGCGTGCCAACGTTAATTTCGATTAACAAAAA
>NZ_JAEK01000085.1 GCF_000518865.1 Bacillus sp. J37
GATATAGCTCATAAAAATTTGTACTATATAGTACGTTTTTGTTAATCGAAATTAACGTTGGCACGCTTGGTTTTGTTTAGTTTTCAAAGATCATTCATTGTTAACTTCTTATTCGGAAGCAACTTTATTAGTATACCGTTTAAAACAAAATAAGTCAACAACTTTTTAAAAGTATTTTGAAATCAAATTTTCAATTCAGCCAATTAACGGCAGATACTTATAATAACTAACTATTAGTTTATTGTCAACTACTTAAATAGCTTTTTTTATTTATTTTACTAAATACTTCATTATTGTTAATAAAACTGAGCTTTCCCTATAAATAAATATTCCAGTTGAAGGCAATGCATGTAAGATATAAATTGAAGGAATAAGAAAAGCGTGAAATCTCATGTGATTCACGCTAAACCCCTTAAGTTATAGTAAAGTATTTTTCAAGAAGGATAGAATACGGTAATGGACGACTAAAATAAAACCCTTGCAGTCTAGTAATATATTGTGACGAAATGTAATCTACTTGTTCTTCTTGTTCAATCCCCTCTACAACAACATCTATATTTAAAGCTGTAATCACTTCGAAAATACCAGATAGTAGTATAGTATCAAATGAATCCCTTGGAACATTTTCAATAAAGTTTCGATCAATTTTTATTACATCTATTGGTAACTCTTTAATAAATAAAAGCGAGGACGTTCCCACTCCAAAATCATCAAGTGCAATCAAAATGTTCCGTTTTTTTAGTGCATTGGAAAAATCTCGAATTTCATTTAGGTAAGAATCAATCACACTTTCCGTAATTTCAACTTGCAGCTTTGAAGGAGGATAATTAAATTTGGTTAAGATTTCATCTAACTTATAAATGAAGCTTTTATCCTTCATCTGTGTTTTTGATACATTAATTGATAGCACTAAGTTTTTAAATCCTTTACTGTGTAATGAGCTTATTTGCTTAATAGATTCTTTTAACACCCATTCACCTATCGCGGGCATAAGTCCCGTTTCTTCTGCTATAGGAATGAAAAGCGCTGGAGAAATCGTACCCTTTGATGGATGATTCCAACGAACCAAAGCTTCTACACCCAAAATACTGTGATCAATACTACAAACGATCGGTTGGTAATGTATCTCTAACTGTTTCATACCCAGAGCGAATTTTAAATCGTTCTCTAATTCAAGTATATTTTTATATCCACTAGCTATCTCTAAATCTTGATAGAAATATGATTGATTTTTACCTTTTCGTTTCGCTTCATACATAGCAATATCAGCCTTCTGAAGCAATTCATTTAGGCTAGTGCCATCCTGTCCATATATACTAACCCCTATACTAGCTGTTACAAAGGTCTTATATGTCCTTAATTGATTTTCTTTCCCAGCCTCAATCAGAATATCCTGGACTAACATTTTTAAATCTTCTATCTGACTATAGTTAACGACTATCACAAATTCATCGCCGCCAAATCTCGAAAATATCCCTTCTCTTTTAGAAATTAGTGGAGCAATTCTATCAGAAACACTAAAAAGTAGGCGATCCCCTATTTCATGGCCAAGAGAGTCATTAATACGTTTAAAACCATCAAGATCCAAAAACAAAATAGCTACTTTCTGTTGATTCTTTTCAACTAACTTGTGAAATTTGTCATTTAAATAATAACGATTTGGTAGCATAGTCAAAGGATCATAATAAGCTAAGTTAACGATTTCATTATGTTTTTTCTCAAGAGATTCTAACATTGCATTAATTGAATTTTCCAGATCAGATAACTCATCTTTACTTTCTTTATTTGATATAACTCTTAATCTAATCTCTTTATTATCTTGAATATGTTTTAATTGTAAAGATAAGTTACCGATACGAGAAACAATAAAGCGATTCAGCAAATATAGAATTAAGAAAACTGTCGTAATACTAGTTAAAAAAATATACAATGATAATTGATTGACACCCGATCTTTTCTGTATATAATAATTTCTGTTATTCACATAACTTATTTCATAAACTTTATTTTCATTATAGTCTTTCAAAAATAGTGAACCTTTAATTTTCTGATCATTTATTACCTCTACTTTTGTTCTTCTCGAAAAAGGCATATTAACTTCTTTTAAAGTAAGTCGAATATTAATTCTTTTTCCCAATTCCTCTATAAACTGCTCATTTATTATCATCCCTACTATTAAAGTTCCAGCAGATCGACCTTCTCCACTACCTCAAGTATACTGGTTCAAAAGATGTAACTATTAATCCATATTCAGTAGTAATAAGATGCGTTTTTTCATTATTTTTTGATTGGACAACCGGCAAGTATTCTTTGTAAAATTCCTTCCCTAAGGTAAGGAACTCTTTCTTTTCATGATTATATCCAACCTGATGTACTAACTGATTTTTATCATCTAAATAAATCATAAAGTTAAGCATCGTATTTTCGAAAGTAGCCTTTTGTAGGTTGACTTCCGGGAATTCAGGATAGTCACCTTTGATATACAAGTATGTATCATCCCATACAGACCAGTCTAAATTTGTTCTTTTAATCATGCCCATGGTGGATATCATCTGGTTATTTATTATATCTAACTCCCGCTGAATGTTAGTTTCATCTAATTTTATTGCATCTTCTAACAGAATCGGACGAATCGTAGTCAATAGCAACCCTAAAAATAGAAGCATAAAAAATCCAACCACCAAAAGACTTTTTGTCTTAAGCTTCATTACCTTAACCCTCTTTTCATAAAGGTATAATGCTCATCTAATAGAAAATAGGTACATTTAACTATATCGATTGTCTTATTGTAACATTTTACTAATAAAATAATAATCTGTATTTTTTTCCAAAAAAATAGTTAATCAATAACAAGTTTTATTTAACACATTTAAAAATTTCAAATCAGTAACTCCACTCTAGTTCTCTATTTTCTAATATAAGTATAGCCTGATCTCCTCATCATTGAGAATTAGGGAAATTTATCTTCGATTCTAGAAATTTATCAACGATTTCTAAAAATTCATCTTCGATTATCCTAAATTACCAACTATTCTACAATGTTCACCAAAACTCTACATTGCTACGCTTCTCCCTAGATTCAATTTGTCTTTGTTCTTTGGGAAAGGAAAAACCTTCGGTTTTTATTTTTTCACACAAAAGAGACCAGTAACTCTACTGATCTTTTCTTCCTCTTTTTACTTGGCAACGTCCTACTCTCACAGGGGGAAACCCCCAACTACCATCGGCGCTGAGAGC
>NZ_JAEK01000086.1 GCF_000518865.1 Bacillus sp. J37
GCATTATCTAAAAGAAAATAAAGAAAAGTAATTCGGGTGACAAACCTCTGTACTTTTCTTTGCATTTTTCTGCACTTTTCTATTGCAAAATACAATTATGCAGTTTAGTGATCCAAACTGTACATACTTAAACGATCATTTTTGTACATTTTTAATTTAGCATTTGTATATTCAGTTATATAAAGATAAAAAATACAATGAATTTATTAGAAGAACTGAGTTTAAGGTGACCTCCATTTCTAAAAAGAAAGAGATAAAGTCCATTGTTGATAAAATTGAGGAAATATCTGATAAAACCATAGAAACAGTAATTGATTTCGCTGATAATAGTGGATTTTGTAAAAAAGATGATAATATCAATAATTTTATTGAAGATAATCTTTATCTTTTTAACAGAGTTAAGCATGTAAAATATCACGAATTTCAAAATTTATTTAAATATTTAGAGGGATTTACACCATTTTCAACACAACATAGGATTAAAGGTGAGGAATTTAATAATGTTCTTGTCATTCTTGATAATGGTAAATGGAACAAATATAACTTTGAATACTTATTTTGTAATAGAACTGACAAACAAAGTATATTAACAAGAACACAAAAGATATTTTATGTTTGTTGCACAAGAGCAAAGGAAAACTTAATTGTCTTCTATCATAATCCTAGTATACCTATTATCAATAAAGCAAAAGAGTGGTTTGGTGAATGTAATGTACATGAAATAGTGGAATAAACCTTGATTCTTATGAACAAGCCTATTAAAGCCTGTTTATCATAATAAAGGTTTGCAAAATGTATGCAAACCTTTTTTTAAAAAAATAGCCTGAGCTCTAGTCACCCCATGTTATTTTTTACTTTCTTTACGCGCTCAGTGGGAAGCACTTCTACAGTCTCGTCAAAATCGTCAAAGTACTTACTATCAATGTTATCTGTGCAGAAGTTAGTTAACGGAGTTACTCGTGTAGCTATCCCTTTAGCGTTCATTTTTCCAAAATATTATTTTCACCTGTCGTAATAAAGTCCAATTGCCAACTACTTGCTAACCTACTTCCTTCCAAATCCCTCATATTTTCCTTTACCACTTAAGAAGAAATAAATCATATGCTGTAATTCTTGAGGCTTATCCGATGAATTTGTATCATCAAGAATTATTAAAAAATTAGCAGAAAAATTAGATGACTTATTCTAAAAATTTAAAATGCAGTCAACATTTTTTTAAAAGGCAAAACAAAAAAGGTATCAAAGCTCCTAAAGCCTTGATACCTTTGGTATACCAGTGGTCGGGGTCGAACCGACACTCCCGAAGGAACACGATTTTGAGTCGTGCGCGTCTGCCAATTCCGCCACACTGGCAAAGGATTAAGTACAAATGGTGCCGAGGACCGGAATCGAACCGGTACGGTAGTCACCTACCGCAGGATTTTAAGTCCTGTGCGTCTGCCAGTTCCGCCACCCCGGCAAGGGTGTTAAAATGGAGGCGGCAACCGGATTTGAACCGGTGATAAAGGTTTTGCAGACCTCTGCCTTACCACTTGGCTATGCCGCCATTTTAAATGGAGCGGAAGACGGGATTCGAACCCGCGACCCCCACCTTGGCAAGGTGGTGTTCTACCACTGAACTACTTCCGCGATCTTACTTATCTATATGGTTTAGCCTATGCAATTAGAATAAAAATGTGTTAAAAAAATGGCTGGGCTAGCTGGATTCGAACCAACGCATGTCGCAGTCAAAGTGCGATGCCTTACCGCTTGGCTATAGCCCATTGAATAAGCTTCTTCATGAAATCTCATCGACAACCAAGTGCTTTTTTGGATCTAAATTTGAAGATCAACTGATCTAATGTATCCTACTTACTTAGCTATATAAATGGGGCGACTGATGGGAATCGAACCCACGAATGTCGGAACCACAATCCGATGCGTTAACCACTTCGCCACAATCGCCACTATAATTAAAATTGGCAGGGGCAGTAGGAATCGAACCCACACCAAAGGTTTTGGAGACCTCTATTCTACCGTTAAACTATGCCCCTAAATGAAGGTTTATTTACAAATAAAAATGGTGGAGGGGGGCAGATTCGAACTGCCGAACCCTAAGGAGCGGATTTACAGTCCGCCGCGTTTAGCCACTTCGCTACCCCTCCACTTTAGAGAGTGCCGGCGAGAGGACTTGAACCCCCAACCTACTGATTACAAGTCAGTTGCTCTACCAATTGAGCTACACCGGCATTAAATTAAAAATAAAAGGTGGCTCGGGACGGAATCGAACCGCCGACACATGGATTTTCAGTCCATTGCTCTACCAACTGAGCTACCGAGCCAAACTTAGTTTACGGCTTCCGCTAAGCTTCAAATCTCTTCGTCAACCCCTGCGTTCACATCCTCACGTATTCACATATGCTCCGGTGTTCACTTAGTTGTTTCCTCGACCTTTTCGCTTATCGAAACCCTCTTACTCTGTACAAAAACAGTAGTAATATCATTAATCCCATTTAAGAAAATGGCGGTCCGGACGGGACTCGAACCCGCGACCTCCTGCGTGACAGGCAGGCATTCTAACCAACTGAACTACCGGACCATTATTTGGTTGCACTTTACAGCACTACTATGTTGCCTCGCTATGAAGAATAATCGACGTAGCGTCGTCAACTTAAATTGGTTGCGGGGACAGGATTTGAACCTGCGACCTTCGGGTTATGAGCCCGACGAGCTACCAGACTGCTCCACCCCGCGATAATATATATGGTGGAGGATGACGGGATCGAACCGCCGACCCCCTGCTTGTAAGGCAGGTGCTCTCCCAGCTGAGCTAATCCTCCGATTTAAATGGTGACCCATACGGGATTCGAACCCGTGTTACCGCCGTGAAAGGGCGGTGTCTTAACCGCTTGACCAATGGGCCTTATGTATAATAGAAATTGTGGCGGAGAGCAAGGGATTTGAACCCTTGATACGCGGTTAGCGTATACACGATTTCCAATCGTGCTCCTTCGGCCACTCGGACAGCTCTCCAAAATGGCTCCGCAGGCAGGACTCGAACCTGCGACCGATCGGTTAACAGCCGATAGCTCTACCACTGAGCTACTGCGGAATAATCACAGCCTGGCAACGTCCTACTCTCACAGGAGGAAACCTCCAACTACCATCGGCGCTGAAGAGCTTAACTTCCGTGTTCGGCATGGGAACGGGTGTGACCTCTTCGCCTTCATCACCAGACATTTGTGACAAAA
>NZ_JAEK01000087.1 GCF_000518865.1 Bacillus sp. J37
TGTATTTTGCAATAGAAAAGTGCAGAAAAATGCAAAGAAAAGTACAGAGGTTTGTCACCCGAATTACTTTTCTTTATTTTCTTTTAGATAATGCATTCGTTAAGCGATAACTCTCTCCTTGATACGAGATGATATGTGCATGATGAATCAACCGGTCTACCAATGCTGCGGTCAACCTAGAGTCTGTGAATATCCTGTTCCATTGACTGAACTCTAAATTTGACGTGATTATTAAACTTTTTTGCTCGTAGAATTCAGAGATAAGTTGGAAGAGAAGCTCAGATCCCTCTTTACTAAACGGCAGGTAGCCCATTTCATCTAGGATGATTAAATCTACCTTTTCCAATTTCTTACGAAATGCTGAGAGCTTATTCAATCTTAAGGATTGCTCCAATTCTTCTACTAAATGAGCTACACGGTAGAATCGAACCTCATATCCATTTTCACAAGCCTTCCTTCCCAACCCTGTTGCTAGATGTGTTTTCCCAGTGCCAGGAGAACCTACTAGTACAACGTTTTCTCCTTTTTCAATAAAACTCAAACTGCATATTTCCTCTTTAGATGTATGAGGTGGAAACCGAATCTGTTCTGTCCATTCATAAGTGTGAAGAGTCTTCTTGTCCAAAAACTTTGCCTTTTTTATTAATCTTATAGATTTTGTTTGTTCTCTTAACTTATGTTCCTCGTCAAATAAGTCATTAAGATATTGCTCCTTATTCTCGAAGGGAATTTGATCATAAATTTCTGCTATATGGGCCAAACGCAGAGTCTTACACTTACTTCGTAATTGATCACTCATTTGCTGGCCTCCTCAATTGGAGTGAGGGCATCATATTGGTTCCAATCCACTTCATAAGGATTGATATCGCCATTTAAACGATCTTTCTCAATTAAGTCATAAAACTCTTCATTAATTCGTTTCATATCATATGTAACTAAGAGTGTAGAGAGGGCCTCTAAACGTTTTCGCCGAATGAGCAAATTGTCCGTTAGTAGAAACTCCTTTACTCTTCCCGGAAGGTAGTCACAATATCGAGAATAGTTTAGAACCCTTGGTTTATAGATCCATGTTTTTATAATAGATAACCACGGGAGTGCTTTTCGCTTGTTCATATAAGGACGGAAGTCCTCCAACAGAATTTCACCGTCTGGTGAAACAACTTTAAATTGATCCCAGCTAAGGAGTAGGTGCAATTGGCTATAGTTAAATGCACGTGGCACATGTATAAGGGAATTGTCAATTTTCACTTCATTGTACTTATTTACCTTTGCCAGGTCTTTTTTGAATACTGGATATTCCTTCTCAGGCAAAGCTAGTAAGTACTTGGTCTCTTGCTCCCATAACTCTTGGATTAGAACTTCTTTCTCATAATGCAGCCTCTTACGATCTTCCTCCAGTTTTTCCTTTAACTGTAAGGTTAGATCTTCAAAGCTTTTCATCACAGGTGCCTTAGTGAAAAAGTTATATCGAATATAGCCCACCTTATTTTCTACATTTCCTTTCTCATGGCCACTTCTAGGATTACAAACTTGAACTTCAAAGCCATAATGGTTCTGAAATTGCATAAATTCATCTGTTAGTTTTGCCTCTTCCATTTTTGATCGGGTTTGTTTTACTGCAGGTGTAAGGTTGTCAATTCTTAATGACTTTGGCACTCCACCAGCTTGAATGAACAGTTCCTGCAATCCATGCAAAAAACATTCTTGATTCTCAGATGGAAGAGGTATTGCAAAGCCTGCGTTGCTATAAGGCATAGACATGATCAATGCTCGAACATCTACTAGATCCCCATCTTGAACAGCTTCCATTACTCCAAAATCCACTTGTGCTTCACCCGGAGGGTGCGCTAATCTTTCATGTCCTTTATCACGTTCTTCTTGATGACTGCTTTTCCACTCTTTTACAAAATTGCATACAGTTCTATATGAGCCAGTAAATCCATATTTAATCAATTCGTTATGTAACTCTTTATTTGTCCTTCTAGATTTTCTTTTTAATCTTTGATCTTCGAACAACCAATCGGCAACCATTTCTCCCCATTTTTCCTCATACATCATTCCTTTTCTAGCTTTGAGGGTTTCTTTAGGAATCTGGTCATCATCAGCGTATTTCTTTGCAGTACGCCAGTTAACTCCCACTATTTTCTGTATTTGGGAGATTGATAGTCCTTTGTTGTTTCTTAAATTTTTGATACAATTAATATCAGACATTGCTAGCATCCTTCCGTAACCTCCATGTATTGATTCGACACCATTACATTAGAGGGACTTGGGGTGACTGGCAAGTCTTTTTTTATGCCCTTATTAAAATAAGTGCAGGACTCTGCATTTTTCTGTTGCAAAGGTCTGCACTTCTATTTTGCAATAAACA
>NZ_JAEK01000088.1 GCF_000518865.1 Bacillus sp. J37
GCGATAAAACTGAAACCATTGATCCCCCATCCATCCTGCTAAAAAATGCTGCTTATGAACAAACTTACCTTGGCTTGGATAAGGAATATAAGGAGAACGAATAAAGAGACCTTTTTCTTGAAGAATATTCGATGCCCGATTATAAAGCTCAGCAGATGAACTTATACAAGAAGTATAAAACTCACGAATATCTTTTCTAGCTACATTTGGCAGTGCTACACTATAACTATTTATCCCCGATGCTCCCATATTTTGAATGTAATAAAGCATAAACGTATCTGGATAAAGCCTTGGTGTGTTCAAGTTTACATCTTTCTCTGTAAAACCCGTTGGAATAGGGATTTTTTCCTCTTTAAAAATATCCGTTACTACTTCAATGTGTTTTTTCTCCAGATCCAAAGCATACTCTAAAACAGAACGAATATCTGGATCTTCAACATCCATAAGAAATCGTACAAATTCCTAACGAATCATTTAAATAAGAACCCATAAAGTCGCTAGTTCGCCAGACGTTAACTTAATATGATCGTGACTATTTTCCATAGAACAACCTCCTATTAATCAATTTATCAGAAAATAATATCCCTAGAATAGGGGGGGAATATGAACGCACCTCGGCAATCCATCGAACATAAAAAAGAGGCTAATACTAAAAGAGGGCACTGAAAAACTTCCACTTTTTTCAGAACAAACAATATAATCAAAAAAAACGGGCCTCTAGAATCGCTTCTAAGGTCCGTTTCTTGTTGAGGATACATTTAAGTACGCAAATTTTTTTTTTTGCAAAAGACCACTTTTTCAGTGGCATCTACTAAAATTAGTCTCTTTTTTCATTATCTTATTGAATTAACGTTACCCAAATAGCTCCATAAAAAAGGCTTCTTCCTATACAGATAACAGTGCCTGTTTTCCTTTTGTTCCAAACTCTAAACCTCTGTAGTCTTGCGTTCGTGCAAAGTACTTGAATATGACCAATATCACCATACTAACTTATCTGATTCCAAACCCTATCCAGATTTAAAGGGACATGTATTTTATCCCCATGTATTTCCCTATGTATGATAGGAGTTTCAAAGTAATGATCCAAATTTTTCATTTCTTTTTTTAACCTTGCTCTCTGTTTCCCTCCTAATAAATTTTCCAAGTTTTCTCCATAAGATTTCATAATATTTCTCCTTTTTAATCTTTTATTTTAGAATAACATTTATAATATAACTACTAACCATTTTGGTTTTTATGTAGTGTAATATAAACTTTAATAGATGTGATACGACAGATCTCAGATGTACAAACGTTATTGTAAATCATTTAAACCCTAATTGTTTCTAAATAGTTCTTTATTTTAAAATAACAAAAAGTTAAATCTACTTTTATCCCTAAATTATTATCTCCCTGCAACATTATGAGTCACAGGGAAATTAAATATCTTTACTCGGATTCTTGGAACATAATAGGACTTTGAGCTTGACTAACTGCAGTTTGAGCTTGTGCAATCTCATTAGCAGCTTGTTTAATCGCTTCTTTGGCTAAAGTTGGGTCTGACGAGGACTTTTCAATCGCTTGATTTAATAAATTTTGCGTAAGAGTTACATTTGCTTTTGCTTGATTTAATTGGTCTACATTAATTTGTTGAGTCATTAGTATCTCTCCTTTTTAATCTTTGAAATTAGTTACCCCTATATATTGACCTAATTCATTTTGTTTATTATTATTATTATTATTTTCCAATAATTACAATTCACCACTTGGGTTTTATACTATTAATACTTCTAAATTCACTTACGATAGGAGACACTGATAATAAAGACGAATAAATGATCATACCTCTGTTATTACGTCTATTTCCAAACATCCATCTATTATTTCGACCATTAAATAAAGAAGATAACCAACGTAAGTTGTTCATTTTGTGAGCACCTCTTTGTATTTATTTTAAAGAATATGTTCTTCTATTGTTTATTTTTTGTAGATTTTGACTTACTAAAAAAGTAATACCATTTTTTTGATCGTGCATCGCAATGAAATAAACAACCATTACCCTCTTAAAATAGGGGTCACTTTATTAATGGCTTCTTGTAATTTTTCACTATTTTTGCTATACATTTGCTTAGCTTCCTTTGCTTCTGTTCCAAGAGCGAACAACTCTAGGTCCGCCTGGCACTTTTTCATAGTCGAAAGGATTAAAGGTTTTTCCTGAGGAGATGGAACTTGAAGTTTATCATCAAAAAGGTCAACGGTTAATTCCCCGTAAGAATCCACCTGTCCAAGAAAAACAT
>NZ_JAEK01000089.1 GCF_000518865.1 Bacillus sp. J37
TATAAATGTCAATGATAATATGTACAGTTTTGATCATTTTAGAATGTACAATTTTGATTATTATGCATTTTTATTTTCCCCCAACCTATCTACTACACTTGGCTGGGGGAGGGATTATAGGGTTTAAAAAGGAGTAACCCCTAGTCTATCTTCTAATTGTTCTTTTTCTTTTTCAACACTGCTATTTCACTTTTTAATCCATTCATTTCTTCTAATAATCTTGCGATTTTTGTTTGATCATCTATTCCTTCTTCATATGCTGTACCCTTCATCCTACACCATTCATTAAACTCATAAAGATCATCTTCACCAACTTGATGACTGGAATCTTTTGTGGTGGAAGTTGCCTTCAGCCATTCTTCAACCAACTTTTCTTCACACTTTAAACCATATGAACGAAAGAACTTTATTGTTTTAGTTAACGCCAACTCACTCATATTATCTTTCTCCTTGTTTATTATTATCTTTATCAAAATGGTCCTTTAAACGGTACGAATCTCCGATTATATTAACTACTGTGGCATGGTGGAGGACACGGTCTAATATGGCATTGGCAATTTTGGTATCCTGGAATATGTCTCCCCAAGTTCTAAAGCTAGCGTTTGTTGTTAAAATGGTACTTTTTTGCTCATACCTCAAGTCAATCAATTGGAAAAATAACTTCGCATCTTCTGCATCGATAGGTAAATAACCGATCTCATCAATAATAAGTAGTTTATATTTGGCATAATGTTTTAACCTAGTTTCTAGTCTGTTTTCAAGTTTAGCCTTTTTCAAATTCATGATCAGATCATTACACTTGATGAAATAGGTACTGGTTCTTTTCTTGGCAGCTGCTATCCCAATGGATGTTGCTAAATGTGTTTTTCCAACTCCACTTGTTCCTAAGAATACAATGTTTTCTTTTTGCTCAATAAACCGTAAGGTGGTGAAGTCTAATATCTGCTGTTTATTAATCGATGGCTGGAAATCAAAATCAAAGTCTTTTATTTCCTTTAGATGTGGAAATGCTCCCACCTTAACCATTGATTTCACCATGTTTACTTCTTTCATATCGATTTCATAATCCGTAAGTTTAATTAACGTATCTGTAAAAGACAATTGATTATTAGTCATAAAATCAATTGTTTCATCTAGATGTATCATCATATGTTTTAACTTTAAATACTCTAAGTTCTGTACAAGTTTGTTATAGCTGCTATTCATTTTTATACACCTCATTAATTGCCTCTAAATTTTTTCTAGCCAGTTCTTCAATATTTGTTGAAGACGGTAGCCCTCTAGCCAAGGTCTCAACATAATGCTCATGTTTGTAATTGACTTTTAAATGGCTAATAGGGTGTTGGGCAACCAATTCCGTGTTATAATAGATAAAGATATGGTTGTCATATACTTGTAAACTGAGGGTTTGTCCAATGTATCCAGATGGTACTGAATACTGGTTGGACTTGAAAGTGATCATATTAGATGTGTTTACTTTCACAAGTATGTGATCAATTTTATAGAAATCTCTTATTCGATCATGTGGTAGTGGCGATAAGAGGTTTCTTTCTTTTTTTAATGCGAGAATTGGTATTTTTCCAGTCCCTTGGTGGTAACTATTGTTGATTCGATCGCATAGTTTTTGTACGAATTGGTGGAGTTCCTCATAATTAAACTTTCCTTGATAGGCATGGATCTCATCGATTAGTTTCATCGGAGCTTCAACCTTGGCTTTTGTTCGTGGCCTCCCGGCCACGCAAGGTTTTACTTCAAATCCCATATCATTGGCAAATTGATAAAACCGTTCATTTACCGTTCCTTTTTGATATTCTGTTCGAGGTTCGTCCATGACAGTTTTCATATTGTCTGTCAAAATCGTCTTAGGAACTCCTCCAAATGCTTCAAAACTTTCCGTAAGGAATGTTAGTAATATACTTTGGGACTTTGAGATTGATAGGTTAAATGTGCGAAATCTTGAATGACTAAGTAACAGTACACAAACATTTACATACAATATCTCGCCATCTTTTGTGGTATAACGAATATTTTCCTTCCAATCCAACTGTGCTTGTTCTGCTGGAGATGTTTCAAAACGAATCACTTCTCTATTTGAACTCCTTTGTTTCTCAGATTCAAAATAACTCTGAAATTCCACTTTATTTAATATGTACTTTCTAAAATTGGATTGACTACAGTTTAATCCATGATTATCTTTCAGGTATTGCCATAAAACTCGCTTGTAATAAAATTTTTGCTTGG
>NZ_JAEK01000090.1 GCF_000518865.1 Bacillus sp. J37
GCGCCCGTAGCTCAATTGGATAGAGCGTTTGACTACGGATCAAAAGGTTAGGGGTTCGACTCCTCTCGGGCGCGCCATAGTACGGGAAGTAGCTCAGCTTGGTAGAGCACTTGGTTTGGGACCAAGGGGTCGCAGGTTCGAATCCTGTCTTCCCGACCATTTAAATTGGGGCCTTAGCTCAGCTGGGAGAGCGCCTGCTTTGCACGCAGGAGGTCAGCGGTTCGATCCCGCTAGGCTCCACCAATTTAAAAACTTTTGACTGAATATGGCGGTGTAGCTCAGTTGGCTAGAGCGAGCCGTAAACATCTTGAATAATCCTCTTTGTAGGCTTGCGAGGAATGTGTCTGTAAGAGACATGACGAGCACGATTTTAAACAAGGAGCGTTTTTAAAAACTATGGCGGTGTAGCTCAGCTGGCTAGAGCGTACGGTTCATACCCGTGAGGTCGTGGGTTCGATTCCCTCCGCCGCTACCATTTTCACATATGAATATTGGAGGAATACCCAAGTCCGGCTGAAGGGATCGGTCTTGAAAACCGACAGGGGTGTCAAAGCCCGCAGGGGTTCGAATCCCCTTTCCTCCTCCATATGTTTTTTATCTCATTATTTGTTATCGCGGTGTGGAGCACGATCGAATACTCTTCATTGATTGACATCAGCGTACCGATTGGTAAATCGGGGCGGTCCGTTATAGCAGTATAAAAAAGCATAGGATTTCTAAGTAATTATTATTATCGCGGGGTGGAGCAGTCTGGTAGCTCGTCGGGCTCATAACCCGAAGGTCGCAGGTTCAAATCCTGTCCCCGCAACCAATCTAATTGATGGAAATAAACGTCAATTAGCATCTATAAGTTTAAATAATGGTCCGGTAGTTCAGTTGGTTAGAATGCCTGCCTGTCACGCAGGAGGTCGCGGGTTCGAGTCCCGTCCGGACCGCCATTTTTATTACTACATCTTTAATAAATATTTCTTATAGCCCTAATTCAAAGTGAGAGTTTCAATAAGCGAGAAGGTCGAAGAAGCGACTGAGCGAACACCGTAGCGTATGACCATACGTGAGGATGTGAGCGATGGAGCTGATGAAGAGATTCGAAGCTTAGTGGAAGCCGAAAACTATATTGGCTTGGTTGCTCAGTTGGTAGAGCACGCACGAATAAGCTACCCTGAATTTACTTCAGCGTACTCATCGAGCTGCTTCTTGAACAAGTATTAGATCTTAAAATAGGTACTTGAAAAGTAAAATTGCATCTTTTTTCAAATACACATTAATTATGGCTCGGTAGCTCAGTTGGTAGAGCAATGGACTGAAAATCCATGTGTCGGCGGTTCGATTCCGTCCCGAGCCACCTTTTATGTGGAGGGGTAGCGAAGTGGCTAAACGCGGCGGACTGTAAATCCGCTCCTTAGGGTTCGGCAGTTCGAATCTGCCCCCCTCCACCATTTATGTTAAAATAGGGGCATAGTTTAACGGTAGAATAGAGGTCTCCAAAACCTTTGGTGTGGGTTCGATTCCTACTGCCCCTGCCAAGAAAACCATGGCGGTTGTGGCGAAGTGGTTAACGCATCGGATTGTGGTTCCGACATTCGTGGGTTCGATTCCCATCAGCCGCCCCAATATTTGTATATAATAAATTCTTAACTCCTGTTAGAAATAATTCCAGATATTCTCTTGCTGGTTTGTGACACGAGATAGCTTTTGAGTTAAACGTTTTATATATAGAGAATAGTTTATATCAAGACATAGAGTGTATCTAGATGTCGGCGATATTTCGCGATATTTCCTTACAGAAATATCACAAAATATCCTCTTCCGGTGAGGATTCACGTAGCTTAATCGAGAAAGTATATTCTTGAGGGTTATTCAATGGGCTGTTATTCAATGGGCTATAGCCAAGCGGTAAGGCATCGCACTTTGACTGCGACATGCGTTGGTTCGAATCCAGCTAGCCCAGCCATTTTGAGGCATCATAGCCAAGTGGTAAGGCCGAGGTCTGCAAAACCTCTATCCCCGGTTCAAATCCGGGTGGTGCCTCCAAAACATTTAATATGCGGGTGTAGTTTAGTGGTAAAACCTCAGCCTTCCAAGCTGATGATGAGGGTTCGATTCCCTTCACCCGCTCCATACATACATATTTCAAT
>NZ_JAEK01000091.1 GCF_000518865.1 Bacillus sp. J37
GGGACAGCGTATAATGGCAAATAAGTCAAACACTAAATTTGCATAAAAAATGCCGACTTTAAGTAAAACCCCATGTTTCCATTTTTTTGTAGGTTCAACTATCACAGAAATATATATAGGGCTTCTCTAGGACGTGAAAGGACCTTGTTTTTTCATCCTACATTGATACCGCCTAGTGAATATAAACTTAGAATTTCACGTATTATTCGTATTTACAGGACAAGATCCATAACGCTGTCCCGCGAGGTCTAATAGCCTCAGGTTCAAAATACAATGTGATCTAACGTCCTAGAGAAGCTCCATTTTTCATTAACTAATAATCTAAAAATGCTTGTATAATTAGTGAAAATTTAAATTAGTTAACTAGCGCAAACAGTAGGTGAGACATGTGTTTCAAAGAACTTTTGTACATTTGATTTACGAATTTTCTTATTTATCTCTTCGAGAAGTACATAATGCTCATCTTTGGTTTGATAAAAAGTTTGATTGCGTATCATAGAGAATGCGAGTCTAATCATTCTGTTTCCTAAGGCGATATAAGCTTGACGGGCATGCTTTCCTCTTTCTTTTAATTTTAAGTACCGTTGGTGCATCTCCGGATTATTAACCGCTAATGACTTTCCGACTTGATAAACAATATTTCTAAAGGGTCGCCTACCTTGTTTAGAAACACCGTAATACGCAGGTCTATGCCCGCCAGATTGCTTAACAATTGGATTGGTACCAGCCAGCTTAATAAGTTGTCCAGCTTGATCAAAATCAGAAATATCTCCCATTTCAGCAATTAGTTCTGCTCCTGTAACTAATCCGATTCCCTGTACAGATAGGATAACCGCACCTTCCATAACTACAAATAGATCTTCGATCTTGGCTTCCAAAGCTTTTATTTGGTTGTCTAAGAACTCTAGACGGTCTAATTTCTGGATTAGTAAATAAATATCGGCATCTACTTGTTCCTTCGAAAGTGATATAGAGCCTTCTGCAAAATCAATTAGGATATTGATAGTTTCTTCGCGAAACTTTAAGTTCTCACGTATAGACAGCTCTCTCAAACCTTTTTTACCTAATACTAAGATATCCTCTGGATGCGGGTGGTTCCTCATTAAGTATCTAGATGCTTTACCAAACACATCAGAAAATGGCTTAGAAAAACCTCTTTTACCATTAACCCATACAGTTTTCCCCTGATACTCTCGGAAAATATGGTCCATGTGCATCAGGACTAAATTCTTCGTTTTGGTACGCTCTGCGACTATTTCGCGTCTAGCTCTAGTCAGCTTTCGGAGTTGAACGATATTCCCAGAAGGTAACTCGTTAGAGGTACCTCTTCCGTGAATGACAGATTGAATAATGGCCATTAAGTCTAAATTGTCTGTCTTAGACCAGTTTAATAAAGCTTCCCTCTCTTTAGCAGTAGTAGCTGCATTGACAGTTCTAACATGGTATCCCTCCAAGTGACATTTGAAGACTAGATGTTCGTAATAGTGCCCAGTAGTCTCAATACCAACAACTACTTGAGATAAACCGTTCTTTTCCTTAATACTCTCGACGAGTTTTTTGAGCTTATTAAATCCAGAAGTAGAGGAATCTATATCAAAAGGTTTTACTAAGATATCACCAAAGAATGTAGCGATTATAGCTTTAGGCGTGTATTTCGCCGCGTCTATAGCCACGAGTAAGATATTCTCTGATCCAGTCTCTCTCACAAGTTGCGCCCATCGACTTCCAATTTTGCCTTGAATATGATTAAATGTTGAATATACCACCGTATTCATCTCCTTTGGTCGGGAATGTAATGTTGGAAGTTCTGTGATAGGTTCTTCTATTTTACAATGAAAACGGTGGTTTTTTTATGTCTTTCAGCTATTATTTACTATACTAGGT
>NZ_JAEK01000092.1 GCF_000518865.1 Bacillus sp. J37
TAAGGAGCCATTCCTGTAATGAAGAAATTTGAGGATTGAAACAAAAAGAGCCCTCTTGGTATAGTACGAGGTGTCCGCAGCTGATCAGCACTAAGGACCCTTAATTAAGTAACCAAGGAGGACTCAAAATGAATTATACACAAAATCACAAAATCTCTCAAATTACACCTTCAACTCTCATTGTCGGCATTGATATAGCCAAAGACAAACACGTAGCACGTGCCCAAGATGATCGAGGCATCGAGTTCGGGAAACGCTTGATCTTTGAAAATCGAATGCATGGCTTTCAAAAACTAGTGAATTGGGCAGAAGATCTTCGGAAGGAAAATGCCAAGGATCACGTCATTCTTGGAGTAGAACCAACTGGTCATTACTGGTTTAGTCTAGCTTACTTTTTAGTGGCCAAAGGATACGATTTCGTGGTCGTAAACCCAATGCACGTAAAGAAAAGTAAAGAGCTTGATGACAATTCCCCTACTAAAAATGATACAAAGGATGCCCGTGTCATTGCACAGTTGATTAAGGATGGCCGATACTCTGTACCAAACCTCTTAGATGGCGTTTATGCCGAATTAAGAGAAGGCGTCAAATTACGAGATCAGCTTACTAAACAACTGATGATAACAGAGGGACGCATTCAAAATCATATTCAGCGCTATTTTCCTGAGTTTTTTGATGTGTTTGGAGACTGGGAAGGAAAAGCAGCCTTCTGTACGTTGCGATTATTTCCGTTTCCATCTCAAATTAAAGAACTATCACCGGAAGAGGTGTTGATGAAGTGGAAGCCATATGTTCAACGAGGAGTGGGAATTAAGCGAGCGACAAAGCTAGTAGAAGCTGCTCGAAAGAGTATTGGGATTCAAATCGGTATTCAGTTTGCCAAGAGAGAATTAGATTATCTACTTGACCAGTATGAGCTATATAAACAACAGGTAGAACAATTAGATACGGAGCTTGAAGCTCTAGTGGAAACACTTCCGGGAGCTAACCAAATGATGGAGATATCAGGATTAGGATCTACCACAATCGCTTTATTCTTCTCGGAAGTAGGTGACATTACAAAGTACAGTCACCCCCAACAATTAGTGAATTTAGCAGGCCTCTCATTACGAGAACACAGCTCCGGTAAATTTAAAGGCCAAACACGAATAACCAAGAGAGGGCGAAGCCGTCTACGACGAGCCTTATATTTGGCTATTCGTCCACTAGTCGCCCATAACCCAACGTTTAAGGCCTTGCATCGATACTATACAACACGATCTGAAAAGCCATTGAAAAAGCAACAGTCACTCATTGCCTTGTGTTGTAAGTTACTACGTGTGTTGTTTGTCATTGGACAAAAACAATGTGAGTTTGATGGATCTAAACTAGTCAGAGGATTACATCAAAAACAAGTATTACAGGTTGCTTAAAGCTCTTAGAAAAACACTCTAAATACACATTATTTCTCTACAAACACCAATAGTGCAGAGTTGGAGAATATTTTTTCCATTCGGGCAATTGACCCAGCTAAGGAGCATTTCCAACCTCCACCTCATGGATACGCAGGACGAAGGAAAGTATGGATTACAATCCTGAGAGATATGGGAGGGTTAGCGACCGTGATTTATGTGGAGATTTCTTAGCACGGTTATACACTTATTTTCCAAACTAATCCAGTTTGGTTGATAGGATGGCCCCCACCCTGTAAATTATTTATAGAAATTCAAATGATATCCAGTAATTTAGGTGAGTCAACTAAATGGTAGTTATGAAATATTGAGAATACATGAGTATTTGGAAGAAAAATTAACTTTATTGAGGGAG
>NZ_JAEK01000093.1 GCF_000518865.1 Bacillus sp. J37
TAAATTCTAAGTGATATTTCTTCATGAAAAAAGCACCTCCAATTGTTAATTGTGTCTAACAATTGGGGTGCACCTCAAACCTGTCCCTCTGTCCCACATCATTGAAAATCCATTACTTGTATTGTGATGGTTTTAATTGGGTCGCCTTTTTCGTTGTCTGATGTAAATAAGTGTGATTTGCTGTAGCCGTCGTCTAGTAATAGGTGGTATCCATTTTCGTCATTGCTTTTTTCATCGAGGTATTCGGCATAAACTGGGTCTGGATTGTATGCTTTGACTACCTCGTCAAAGTTCTTATAAAAAGTTGATACTTTTTCTCCGATTAATTCGACTTTATACACCTGATAGCTAGATTTAGAGATGGTATAAATAGCATCAGTATATTGTAATGTTATATCGCTGGATAATTCCTTTTCGCTTTGTGCTTCTCCAAATTGTGCTACTAATTCATCTTTGGTCATACCAAAATGAAGTTTTTCATAAAATTCGCTGTAAAGATCATTAACTTCTATGGTCTCTCCTGCATTTTCAGATGAAAGATTTGTTTCTATTTCTAATTCATAATCATCCAACAGGATGGAATTTTTAGAGCTAATTCCAACTAGCCTCTCACTATCAGCACCCTTCATCTTAAATAAGAATGCTTTTCCACCTGTTGTTTTTGATTCATATTCTTCAACAAATTCTGGTGTTTCATACTTACTTGCCAGCAGGATTTCTGCTTCCTCTTTAGTAAGTTTAAGATCTTGGTCCTCAATTAATTGATGATTCCAGGCTTTCATTTTCCATGACTCTTCTTCTTTCACTAAATTGAAGCTCCATAAAAGACCTGTATTGCTTAGCTCCGTTGCTGGCTCTAAGGCTTCTATATGTAACTGACTATTATCGATTTCTTCGAAGGTAAAATGAACATCATATTCAATATTCGGTTTAAACGAAGCATCGCATTCACAATAATACTCTTGTGACATTTCTTTTAATGTTGTATCAATAAAGCTTTCCGTTGCAAATGGCACAAACTCAGGCCTAAGTAGATTAAAATCAGGCACATTACTCGTATTCCATCCATTTTCTTCACCGGAGCTTACAAATACTTCAAAAATAGCATCCAAATTTGTTCTTAGAAGATCTTGCACTTCATTGTGTACTAATTCACCTTTTGATTCTTCTACTATCTCTTGTTCAGTATTAGTTTCCACTTCTGTTTTTGCTAGCTCATTATTAGAACAAGCAACTAGTAATACAATCATAAATAATAAAAAGCATAACTTAAATCTCATCTTTCTCTCCCTTTAATTCAATCTTTCTACTTATAAACGAAACCAGTAAATTATATCATTTGTTGTGAAAATTTAACATATGTAAGTTCTAAATACCTAGACATTTAGCACTGATTTGAATTAATGAGGGTTTGATATGAGCGACTACTACTCCATACTTTTCAAAGGCAAAAAAACTTTTCCATGCGGCCTAGAACCAGCTCTGCTGTTTGCGTATTTTAAAAAAGAGAAGTGCGGTAACACTTCTCTTGCATTATTATTTTGAGTGGTGGGACGACGAACCTGTGAACTATAACCCGAATAATGGACACCTTTAAAAAAGGGACGTTATTCGGGTTTTTCTATGTCTTTAGATTTAAAACCCGTTTATAATAA
>NZ_JAEK01000094.1 GCF_000518865.1 Bacillus sp. J37
TCCAGTAATTTAGGTGAGTCAACTAAATGGTAGTTATGAAATATTGAGAATACATGAGTATTTGGAAGAAAAATTAACTTTATTGAGGGAGGAATAAGACGATGATTAAAGAAGTTATTCCAATTAAAGAAATTACCAATTTCCGTTCACGTACAGAAGAATTTTTCCCTATTAATTGGTACAAAGAAATGCTGCAAAAACATCCTGTATACTATCATGAAAAAACGAATACATGGAATGTATTTAAATATGAGGATGTTAAACAAGTATTAAGCAACTATAAATACTTCTCAAGTGAAGGATCGAGAACAACTATTTTTGTTGGATCCAATCATAAACAGGCAAATCCTTCATCTATCACAAACATTACAAATGTGGACCCGCCTCAGCATAGAAAAAGCCGCTCTTTGTTAGCAGCAGCTTTCACTCCCCGAAGTTTAAAAAATTGGGAACCCCGTATTTACCAGATTGCATCCGAACTCGTTGAAGAAATAAAAGAAAATTCAGTTGTTAATATAGTCGATGCTCTGGCTGCTCCTTTACCAAGCTTTGTTATCGCTGATCTTTTTGGCGTACCGATTCAAGATCGTTATCAGTTTAAAGAATGGATCGATATCCTTTTTCAGCCTTATGACGAAGAAAGACTTGAAGAAATCGAACAGCAAAAACAAAAGGCTGCACAAGAATACTTCCAATATCTATATCCTATTGTTGTTCAAAAGAGAATGAATTTAACTGATGATATAATATGTGACTTAATTCGTGCTGAAGTAGATGGAGAAAGATTTACAGATGAAGAAATTGTACAGGTCACCATGTTGTTATTAGGGGCAGGTGTTGAAACAACAAGCCATGCGATCGCCAATTCTTTCTATTCATTGCTCTATGACGATCCATCGGTATATGGAGAACTAAGAAATCATCCAGATCTCATACCAAATGCTGTCGAAGAGATGCTTCGTTATCGCTTTCATCTTTCAAGGAGAGACCGAACTGTAAAGCAGGATAATAATTTATTAGGTATTGAATTAAAAAAAGGGGATGTCGTCATTGCTTGGATGAGTGCCTGTAATATGGATGAAGAAATGTTTGAAAACCCGTTTTCTTTAGACATACATCGTTCAAACAATAAAAAACATCAAACGTTCGGAAATGGTCCACATTTTTGTTTAGGGGCACCTCTCGCACGATTAGAAATGAACATTGCACTTGAGGTCTTCACACAAAAATTTCCCCACATTGAACCAGTGAACGGGTTTGAACTGGAAAAAAATCTTACGGTTTCCGCTACAGGACAATCCCTTACGAATCTACCGATGAAGGTTTGTATGTAGACAATAAAATGAACGATGAAAAGAGAACAGCATATCTGTAATGCGCCCCAAAAGTTAGAGTAAAATCTAACATTTGGGGTGTATTTTTATGACTAAATATAGTGAACAATTTAAGTTAATGATCGTAAAAG
>NZ_JAEK01000095.1 GCF_000518865.1 Bacillus sp. J37
GTTCCCATGCCGAACACGGAAGTTAAGCTCTTCAGCGCCGATGGTAGTTGGGGGTTTCCCCCTGTGAGAGTAGGACGTTGCCAAGTAAAAAGAGGGAAAAAGATCGGTAGAGATACTGGTCTTTTTTTGTTTGAATGAAATAATTAAAGCAAAACCGAAGGTTTTCCGTAAAGATGTAGAGACAAAGTATACCTACTAGCATGAGGCTTGGGAGAAGCAAGAAGATCAAGGAAACGCAGAGATTCGCCGCTTATCGCAAGCCGACATCCGAACACGGAAGTTAAGCTCTCAGCGCCGATGTTAGTTGGGGGTTTCCCCCTGTGAGAGTAGGACGTTGCCAAGTAAAAAGAGGAAGAAAAGATCAGTAGAGATACTGGTCTTTTTTTTGTGTGAAAAAATAAAAACCAAAGTTTTTCCAAAAGAACAAAGGCAAATTGAATCGAGGGAGAAGCTTTGTCAAGGTAGATTTTTGGTGAACATTGTAGAATAGTTGATAATTTAGGATTATCGAAGATAAATTAGACTTAACTTAATGTTAATGGATCAAAGGATTCATTTGATAACGAATGTGGTTTTAAATATAGATGTTGTTGTAGGGTAGATTGAACAAGAAGATTGGTAAAGTAATTGCACGACAATATAAGTATATTCAGGCTTTTATTTTAGTCTCCCTTTACCGTTCTATCCTTCCGGAAAACAAACTATGATGTAAGACATTTTAGCGCGAATCACATGTGATTCACGCATTTCCTATTTAAAGATTATTGTTTCTTTCCATTTATATCTATAATTCCAGAAATAATTTCAAGTTGTAATTGTTGTTTATGGTAAAGAGATTGCAATTCAGGAACAGAAATGTTTAATGAAGAATAACTATTTGCAATTTGATTTAATTTTAATGAGAATTCTCAGGTGGTTTTTTTCAACCAAAACAGTTAACATGATGTTTTTATTATTACCTTGGTAATCCATTAAGCTATTGTTTGATAAAAATAAATTAAGTAGTTGACAATAAACAAATAGTTAGTTATTATAAATATCTGCCGCTAATTGGCTGAATAGCAATTTTGATTTTAAAATACTTTTAAAAAGTTGTTGACTTATTTCGTTTCAAACAGTATACTAATATAGTTGCTTCTAAAAAAGAAGTTAACAAAAAATGATCTTTGAAAACTAAACAAAACCAAGCGTGCCAACGTTAATTTCGATTAACAAAAACGTACTATATAGTACAAA
>NZ_JAEK01000096.1 GCF_000518865.1 Bacillus sp. J37
ATAGCCATTTTTTATTGCATTTTCTTGAATTCAATAGATAGAAATCGTCGATTTCTTAAAATTGCATTTAAAAAGGGCACTTTTTCAGTGGTCTCGGACAGGTCCCTTGGCCCGCTAATTAGATAAGGCTATACAATTTGTTGAAAAAGGACGGGACAACAAACCTGTCCCTTTGTCCCAAATATGGAGGGAAGCCGAAATGATGAAAATGCTAATAGAGTTTGCAAAAAATGATGAGAGAATCCGATTGGTAACATTGGAAGGGTCAAGGACAAATAAAAACATTCCCCGAGATGTATACCAGGATTATGATATATCTTATTTTGTAACAGATATGGATTCTTTTAAAGAGAATGATCGTTAGCTGGATTTATTTGGTAATCGGATTATGATGCAAAAACCGGAAGATATGGAGCTTTTTCCTCCCGAGCTGGGGAATTGGTTTTCTTATCTCATTCTTTTTGATGATGGCAATAAAGTGGACTTAACGCTTATTCCGATCAACGAAGTTGAAGATTACCTTTCTAAAAGTGATTGTCTGGTAGAAGTGCTTCTTGATAAAGATTCTCTTATTAAGAATCCGATGATTCCAAGTGACCGCAAATATTGGATTAAAGAGCCAACAGCAAGGGAATTTGATGATTGTTGTAATGAATTTTGGATGGTTTCAACATATGTAGTAAAAGGGTTAGCCAGAGGAGAAATCTTATTTGCTATTGATCATTTACATGAAATTGCAAGACCTAATTTATTGAGAATGATGTCTTGGAAAATTGGCTTAGAACGAGGCTTCACCTTTAGCCTCGGGAAAAATTATAAATTCATTAATCATTATCTTCCAGAGGATGATTGGGAGGCACTGCTTTCAACTTATAACCAGAACAGCAACCAACACATGTGGGAAGCTTTATTCACTTGCTATGATTTATTTAGAAAATATTCTAAAGAAGTGGCTGAAACTCTCAGCTTTACATATCCGGAATATGATGCAGCCATTACAAAGTATACACTGGGACATAGGGACAGGAACCTTGGTCCAGTAGATCAATGGTAAGGATGTACGAGATTAGGTTAGCCATTTGTAAATTGGCGGGGCAAGCGGGACAAGGGACTGAACTGAACCCAAAAAGTTAGACATAAGTTATCAAGCGACTTTTTGAGTATGAGTTCGGTAATTAACCGGACTCATACCATCTAATTTCTCC
>NZ_JAEK01000097.1 GCF_000518865.1 Bacillus sp. J37
TGAGGAGACCCCCGAAAGTTAGAGTTTTATATTAAGCAACTAATTGGCTGGTATGGATACGGAATTGAACCGGACTCATGCCTGCCAATTTTTGTTTTATACGTTTATTATTATAATAATTGATATATCTTTCAATTTTCTGTTTTAATTCCTCATATGAACATAGTGCTTCCCCATAATACATTTCTTGTTTCATTAATCCAAAAAAGTTCTCCATCGGTGAATTATCTAAACAATTTCCTTTTCGTGACATACTCTGGAAAACTTTATTTTCCTTGAGTTTTTTCACCCATTTATTATGTTGATAATGCCAGCCTTGATCAGAATGTATAGTAGTTCTGTACTTTGAATTCTTCACAATTTCTAGTGTATCTTCTAGAGGTTCAATGACTAAATCTAGTGTTGGGTGACTGCTTATCCCATAAGATAGAATTTCGCTATTGAACATATCCATGAATGGATTAAAGTACAGTTTTCCATCAGAACACTTAAATTCTGTGATATCTGTTGTTATTTTTTGATGGCACACATTTGTGTGAAAACGGCGATTAATAAGGTTCTTCGCGACAGTTCCAATAGTCCCTTTGTAAGAACTATACTTGCGTGTTTTTCGTGTAAACTTATTTCCTTTGAGTCCGAGCTTTTTCATAATTCGTTGAACCTTTTTATGATTTACTTTTAAGTTACGGTTTTTCAATTCTAAATGAATACGTCGGTAACCGTAATTGCCGTCATGGTCCTCAAATATGGATTGAATACATTCTTCAAGATTTTGATCTGGATTCTCTTCCTTCATTTGCTTTATATGATAGTGATACGAAGATTCAGGAATATCAACTATCTGTAGAACATCTTTTAATCGGAATTTTTCTTTGAGTTCGAATGATAACGCTGCTTGTGCTTTTCTAGATAGCTTCCCGGATCCATCTGAAAAGCTTGTAACTTTTTTAAGTATTCTACCTCTAAGCGAAGAAGTTCATTTTCTTTCTCTAATTTTTGTTCGTACGTCAATTCTTTTTCTTCTGCAGGACTTTTGCTTTTTTTGTTCTTGGCTTTATCAGACATGCGCGGTCTCCCTTTCGCTCTACCCAGGGCTTCAGTGCCACCTTCCAAAAAAGCTTTCTTCCATGAAGCTA
>NZ_JAEK01000001.1 GCF_000518865.1 Bacillus sp. J37
TTATGAAAAAGCCAAAACATCAAATCTGGAGTATTTTGCCAAGTATTATCAAACAATGGCAAATGAAGGAGTATTCCTTCCTCCTTCACAATTTGAAGGCTTATTCTTGTCTACTGCTCACACAGATGAAGATTTGGATCGTACAATTGAAGCGGCTAATAAAGCATTTTCTTTATTAAAATAAAAAAAGATCCATCACAAAATGTGGTAGATCTCAGTTTGTAGACAAAGTAAAATTTGCTAGCCTTTCAGACTGATTGCTAACGCTTGCGTATCAAAGCACGAAGCCTTGTGAGGAGCGGAGTTACCGGTTTTGGTAATGAGCACCCGCAGCAAGGTGAGTAACGAAGAAAGCGAGCGTTTGTCAACAGTCTGAGATCCATCACAAAATGTGGTGGATCTTTTTTTGTACAGGAAAGAGGTAAAATTAATTCATATTTTCCTCCTTTCAGACATACATCTGTAATGTCATAGTTATTTTACTAGGCTATTTGAAAGGAGGAATTATTTTGTCACAGGAACAGCAACTGCGTTTTTCTGTTGAAGAATCTGTATGGTTTCAAAAAGGACAGGAAGTATCTGAACTTTTATCTATTTCTTTAGATCCTGATATTTCAATTCATGAACATGATCAGTACATCTCAATTCGTGGAGCACTACTGCTGACAGGTGAATACAAAATAGATCAAGATGGTAGTGAAGGGGATTCCTTTGAATATGCAAACGTAAGATATGTAAATGAGGTGGAAACGAGGGAAGATGGGATTAGTGAATTAAGTCATCGCTTTCCAGTCGATATTACCATTCCAAGGAATCGCATTTCACAATTAGATGATGTTTATGTTTCGATTGAGTCATTTGATTATGAACTTCCTGAACTAAAATGTTTGAAATTAATAGCAGATTTGTCGATAAGCGGGATTTCAGATAGTGAAGCTGTGCAAAATGAAGAGGTTGAAACAACTAGAGAAGAAGAGCTTGAACCATTGTACAGGGAAAGTCAAGATGAAACAGAAGTTATTGGTGAGGAATCATTTGCTCAAGCTGAAAGGACAGCAGTATCTCCTTTTTCATCATTTTATGATGTAAGTGAATCGGATGATTCGGACATGGACAAATTGTCACCACCATCGATTACCATTCAAAAAGAGGTTAAGGAAAGTCGTGAAGAAAGTGAAGAAGAAACCTTAACTGAAATCTCTTCACAGGATCTTTCAGCGCAAGTAGAAGAACCCGTAGAGATCGAACCGGAAGAGACTGAACAGCAAGAGGTACTTAATAGTGAGCCAGCTCAAGACGAAGAGAAAGAGCAGGAAGATCTTTATGATCCGTTCGCAGTAGAAGTAAGAAAAGAAGAACAAAATGAAGAGCCGCAAGAAGTCCAATATTCCTTCTTTTCAAAATCCGAAGCTGAGGTTGAGGAAGTGGAAGAGCTCCAAGATCAGGATGAGAGAGATAAGAAAGATCAGAAAGATCAGAAGGATGCACATTATTTAACCAGTTTATTTGCCAGAGATGACGAAGAAGACTTTTCTCGTTTAAAAATGTGCATTGTTCAACAAGGTGATACACTCAATTCAATTTGTGATAGATACGAAATATCAATACAGCAAATTGTACGTGTTAATGATTTTCAAGCTGATCAAGATGTTTATGAAGGACAAATTCTTTATATTCCAGCCTATTCAACCAGCAAATAAAATGATTTGACTTGAGTATGAAGTAATTAGAAAAACTTGGCTTGTCGCCAAGTCAAATGGCGAAAGCCTTAGTTTTTCTTATACTATCATTCATAAAATCTTATACTTACTGATAGTATAAAAAACAGCATGGGGGCTACCTGATCCTCAGCTGTTTTTTTCAGTTCAAGCCGATGATTTGAGGTGAAAAAAACTGTGCAATTGTCATTGAGTGAAATTCGGCCGCTGTTACATGATTATAACCTATCCCCTGAATACACTGAGGATATAAGTAAAAAGGCAATAAAGATATATACAGATACAGGTCCATTTGTATTAAAAAAGCTCTCTAAAGATTTTAATCCTTACTTTGTAGATTCCTTAAGAATTCTAAAAGATAATAAATATTCTCATCATGTACCACTAGTCAGCAATAACCAACAGCAACTTTTATCGTACTATAATGGTGAATACTACTATCTAATGCCATGGTTATCAAATGAACAAGAAGAGGAACGAGATGCCAGACATCAATATTTATTTAAAGAGGTAGCCACTCTTCATAAAAAAACAGAAAAGAAACTAGACATTAGTACCAAGGATGTATCAAACCATTATGAAGAAACGGTAAAACGATGGAATCAGGCAAAAGAAATGTACGAAGCATTCGTCGAGCAATGTGAACAAAAAATCTATCTTTCACCTTTTGAATTACAAGCAGTCACCTACTATACAGAAGTATCCCGTGCGATAGATTTTTCTAAGAAAAAACTTGAAGAATGGTCCAATTTAATGGAAGAAGAAAAGTCAACTAGAGTTGTCTTAATTCATGGAAAAATATCGGCACGCCATTTTTTATATGATGATGATGGAAACGGGTATTTAACCAATTTTGAGCGATCAAAATATGCCTCACCAATAGATGATTTTTTGCTGTTTATGAATCGAACGGCAACCACCTATCCGATTCAAAGTGACGATTGTGTTAACTGGTTTTATACGTATCAAAAGGGATACCCTTATACTGCTGAGGAAATGAACCTGTTTTTAAGCTATTTGGCATATCCTGATCGTATATGTCATTTAATCAAAACCTATAAGAAGGAGAAGAAAAAGCGCTCTGAGCTGGACAGAAATAAACATTTAGTAAGGGCATATTGGCAGTTTAAAAATGTAGAATATTTTGTGATGAAAGTATCTGAGATTGAAGAGAAAAAGAAAATAGAGGCAGAGGAACAATCATAAAGTTTTAAAGAGGGAGAGGAAAGCCTCCCCTCTTTTTGTTTTAAATCCAATCATAACGTAAAGCAATAGCTAACCCGATTAAGATCCCTAAAAGAAGAACATCAAATGTTGTAGGAAAAAACACAGTACGTATTCCTTGAAAAATGGTTAACGGAATAATGATTTGAATACCAACTTCACGTATTTGTCTAACCCAGGGTGGTAACGAATACGGATTATAACGCTTCTTCATATCATAACTCTCCTTACACTCATTTTTGGAAAAACTCTCACCTTTTTGATACATGTTCATAAAATACGTTCAACATCAAATTTTCGTACAAATCGTCCACTAATGTAAGATATTCCAAAAAATGTGATAAGTGCCTGTATGAATGGAAGGAATAATGGAGAAAATATTGACGGTAAAATGAATTATTTAGTAATATAAGATAGATGAAAAGAAACAACTACATATTTAGTAAACGTTGATTGGGAAGAGTACATTGTCTTCACTTTACAGAGAGAGAGATCATTTGCTGGAAGATTTCTTATGTTGAGGCTTTGGAAGGTCGCCCAGGAGTTACTTCCTTGAAAGAATAGTAGAAGAGGTCGGTGAAAACCGTTATCATATTGAGTGTATAGAGTTGATTTATGCTTTTTTGCTGAATCAGTCTATAAAAAAAGGTGGTACCGCGAAATTTTCTCCTTTCGTCCTTTTATGGATGAAGGGAGTTTTTTATTTTTACTATCAAAAATCCAAGGAGAAATATAGTGTGAAGGAGAAAAACGGAATGGAAAATAATGAACAGCAGCTATCATTACCAACGAAATATGATCCAAATGCAATCGAAAAAAACCGCTATTCCTTTTGGTTAGATGGAAAATACTTTGAGGCTACAGGGGATGAGAAAAAACAGCCATACACAATTGTCATTCCCCCGCCAAATGTTACAGGTAAACTTCACTTAGGTCATGCCTGGGATACAACATTACAAGATATCTTGACACGTATGAAAAGAATGCAAGGCTATGATGTATTATGGCTGCCGGGAATGGACCATGCCGGTATTGCTACACAAGCAAAGGTAGAGGCAAAGCTACGTGAAGAAGGTACATCACGCTATGATTTAGGTCGTGAAAAATTCGTTGAAGAAACATGGAAGTGGAAGGAAGAATACGCAGGCCATATTCGTGAGCAATGGGCGAAAATTGGTTTAGGTTTAGATTATTCACGCGAACGTTTTACCCTTGATGAAGGCTTATCAAAAGCGGTTCGTGAAGTGTTTGTCACACTTTACAATAAAGGACTTATTTATCGTGGAGAGTATATCATTAACTGGGATCCGCAAACAAAAACAGCTCTCTCGGATATTGAAGTTATTTATAAAGATGTTCAAGGTGCTTTTTATCATATGAGCTATCCACTTGCTGATGGTTCCGGTTCAATCGAAGTAGCAACGACTCGTCCGGAAACAATGCTTGGAGATACGGCGGTCGCTGTTCACCCTGAGGATGAACGTTATAAACACCTAATTGGCAAAAAAGTTATCTTACCAATTGTTGGACGTGAGATTCCAATTGTTGGCGATGATTATGTAGATATGGAGTTTGGTTCAGGTGCTGTTAAGATAACGCCTGCACATGACCCGAATGACTTCGAACTAGGAAACCGTCATAATCTTGAACGAATTCTAGTCATGAACGAAGATGGAACAATGAATTCAAATGCTGGAACTTATAATGGCTTAGATCGCTTTGAATGTAGAAAGAAAATTGTAAAAGACCTACAAGAGCAAGGTGTATTATTCAAAATTGAAGAACATATGCATTCTGTTGGTCATAGTGAAAGAAGCAATGCAGTTGTAGAACCATATCTTTCCACACAATGGTTTGTCAAAATGCAGCCACTGTCAGATGAAGCAATTAAACTTCAGGAAAAAGATGAAAAAGTAAACTTTGTTCCTGATCGATTTGAGAAAACGTATTTACGATGGATGGAAAACATTCGTGACTGGTGTATTTCCCGTCAGCTTTGGTGGGGACATCGAATTCCTGCCTGGTACCATAAAGAAACAGGAGAGGTATATGTAAACCAAGAGCCGCCGGCAGATATTGAAAATTGGACACAAGATAATGACGTTCTTGATACTTGGTTCAGTTCTGCCTTATGGCCATTTTCAACAATGGGCTGGCCTGATACAGAATCAGTTGACTTTAAACGTTATTATCCAACAGATGCTCTTGTAACAGGCTATGATATTATCTTTTTCTGGGTATCTCGCATGATTTTCCAAGGGCTTGAATTCACAGGTAAACGTCCATTCAAGGATGTCTTAATACATGGACTTGTACGTGATGAGCAAGGTCGTAAAATGAGTAAATCTTTAGGAAATGGTGTAGATCCGATGGAAGTCATTGATCAATATGGGGCCGATTCACTACGCTACTTCCTATCAACAGGAAGCTCGCCTGGTCAAGATTTACGATTCAGCTATGAAAAAGTGGAATCAACATGGAACTTTGCGAACAAAATCTGGAATGCATCCCGATTTGCTCTCATGAATATGGATGGTTTAACATTTGAAGAAATTGACTTATCAGGTGAAAAGTCAGTTGCTGATAAATGGATTTTAACTCGCTTAAATGAAACTATTGAAAATGTGACAAAACTGGCTGATAAGTATGAGTTTGGTGAAGTAGGCCGATTACTTTACAACTTCATTTGGGATGATTTCTGTGATTGGTACATTGAAATGGCGAAGCTGCCATTGTATGGGGAGGATGAAGCAGCGAAGAAAACAACGCGTTCAATCCTTGCTTATGTGCTAGATAACACAATGAGATTATTACACCCATTCATGCCATTTATAACAGAAGAAATCTGGCAGTCTCTTCCACATCAAGGGGAGTCGATTACAATCGCAGCATGGCCAACTGTTAATGAAGATTTAACAGATCATAAAGCGGCAACAGAAATGAAACTACTAGTAGAAGTCATTCGTGCGGTTCGTAATATTCGTTCTGAAGTAAATACGCCAATGAGCAAGCAAATTCCAATGACAATCAAGGCGAAAGATCAAGCTGTGTTAGCACAACTGGAAAATAATCTTGCGTATATTGAGAAATTCTGTAACACAAGTTCATTAAATATCGTCACAGAAGTTACAGCGAACGAAAAATCAATGACAGCTGTTGTAACGGGTGCTGAAATTATCCTGCCGATTGAAGGATTAATCAATATTGAAGAAGAAATTAAACGACTTGAAAAAGAGCGTGAAAAACTCGATAAAGAAGTGGAACGCGTTCAGAAGAAATTAGGTAATGAAGGTTTCCTTAAGAAGGCACCTGAAAAGGTAATTGAGGAAGAAAAAGCAAAAGAAAAAGATTATCTGGAAAAACGTGACATCGTTTTAGCTAGAATTCAAGAGCTAAGAGGATAATTGATACCTCAATAACAAGTTAATAGATAAAACATTACTGTCAGTTAAGATTTAAATAGAAGTGTGACTCGGGTGGTACTAACTATTAGTTCTCCCGAGTTTTTACATGGAAAAAGGAGGCTATGTGTGTGTGTTCACAGTATGATGATGCAATAAACTGGATTCATGACCGTTTAAAATTTGGTGTGAAACCAGGCCTCAAAAGAATGGAATGGCTGTTAAATAAGCTAGACCATCCAGAAAGAAATATCCCGACCATTCATGTAGCGGGAACGAACGGAAAAGGGTCCACAATTTCTTATATGCTGCATATCCTTATGGAAGCAGGTTACAAGGTAGGAACTTTTACTTCACCTTATATCGAAACATTTAATGAGCGAATAAGTGTAAATGGCCAGCCTATAACAGATGATGAGATGATATCTTTAGTAAATGAAGTAAAGCCTTTTGCAGAGAAAATAGAAAATACTGACTTAGGCTCACCAACCGAATTTGAAATTATTACAACGATGATGTTTTTATATTTTGGGAAAGTCAATAAACCTGACTTTCTATTACTGGAAACAGGACTTGGTGGCCGGTTGGATTCTACTAACGTCATAGATCCTATTTTATCTGTTATTACAAACATAGGGTATGACCACATGAATATACTCGGTGACACGATCACTGATATTGCTCGTGAGAAAGCAGGTATCATTAAAAAGGGGAGACCAATTTTCACAGCAGCTGAAAAAAAAGAAGCACTTGAGGTGCTAGTGCAAACAGCAAAAGAGAAAAATGCTCCTTATTACTCATTTGGTAAAGACATAAGTGTAAAGAACCTCTCACCCTGGGAGCATGGTGAAAAGTTCTCTGTAAAAACAAAAACCAATACATATGAAGATGCAAAGATTAAGATGAGAGGTAATCATCAAATTAAAAATGCAGCACTTGCTATTTCTGTTATTGACTACTTAAAAGAGCAAGGGGCAGTAAAAATAACCTATGATGAAGTTGTAGAAGGAATAAAGAAATCAATATGGAAAGGCCGCTTTGAACTTATTCATCAAAATCCGGTCGTGATCGTTGACGGAGCACATAATGATGAAGGAATTGAAAGTTTAATTGATACGATCAAAAGGCATTATCCCCATACACGAATTCATATTTTATTCAGCGCACTAAGTGATAAAAATTATAAGAAAATGATTGACCGATTGAGCACTGTTGCGACTACCATGCATTTTACGACGTTTGATTTTCCGAGAGCTGAAACCGCAATTAACTTATTTTCGTCATGCAGCTTATCAAATAAGTCCTACTCTGAATCATGGCGGAAAAAGTTCGAAGAACTTTTGTTAACCTATAAAGGACAAAAGGAAGATGTACTAATCGTTACAGGGTCTTTATATTTTATATCTGAAATAAGAAGTTACTTAATAATGAAAAAAACAAACATGTAAGGTAATTGAAAATCTGATTATTATTTCCTATGAAATAATTTGTCGATAGAAGGAATGAAGAGCTAGGATTCCCCAGCTCTTCTATCTTTTAATTCATTTCCTTTATAGGCCCTATTGTAAGGTCTGGTTCTTCAACTTCCTGCTTAAAGAATGGTAATAAGGTATTTTCATTAATCTCTTTGTACGTTACCCAGCTACCGCCGTTAATGGAAAAATAGTCAGAAATGACTGTCCCTATAACTGAGCCACTCCCTGTTAATTGCACCTGTGCAAGAGGTGCAAAAACGAGTCCATTGGCAGCACTGCCCGCTCCGTTAATTGAAATGTTCTTTCCAAGTGTTAATATGTTTCCGGTTATTTGAGCACTTCCTCCAATAGTAATGTCGGCAGATTCAGCGAAAAAGGAACCGACCAGTCTTACAGCCCCTCCTGTATCAATAGGAGAAGACCCTTTGTAAAAGATTGTTAGCTTTTCAGGTCCGTTCGAGGAGTTGAAATTGACCTTGCTTCCATTAGTAATGATAAATGTATTTTCGATATAGAGAGTTAGCTTACCAGAACCAATAATTCGAATGTTCCCTTGATTAAGGATAAGGTCTTTTACTCTAATAACTTGATCTTCATTTCCAACATCAATTGTTAAGGTTCGGTCACTTGTAACTGTGATGTTTTGGTAATAGGCATTTTTATTGATGGTCATATCATTAGCTGGACCACCTTCAATCTTTAAATTGCGGGCGGTGGGAAGTTCTTCCGGAAAAAATGGAAACTTTACAATATCTTTATAGTTCATTGGTGATGGCAGATTGATAAATGATTTTACAAAATTCATATGTTGAGGCTTTTTAACAATATTATGTTTCGCTTCAGCCACCTTATAAATACTACCATTCAAACTAGCAGACCAATCTACTTCAATAGCTGCTTGGGTTGTAGAGTTTGTTCCAATATGACCATTAATAGTTGAATTAAGAAAAATATCATTATGACTAAATACCGCCATATTGTCTAATAGTTGAATAGATGAGTTTCCATCTCCGGTTGTATTCCAGTTCACACAGAATGTTTTTTCCACTGTTCTGGACCTCGTTCCTATTTCACCTTCAGAAACGATTTTAAAACCTTGTGTTTGTTTTTCTTCGGCATTTCCACATGCTTGCATGGTATTGCTTGAAGATAATTTATATATGTCTAAGTTTGCTTTTGGTTGTTCGCCGAAAGATTTCTCAAAACCACTATAAGTATCTGGTATATCAACTAATTTTTCATTGATTTCAGAAAAAAAATCATTTTCATTTGTTGCATCTATGTCATCAAGAATTTTTGTCACTTCGTTCAGGACATAAGTAGTACCTGATTCTGCAATATAATAG
Organism: Bacillus sp. J37; assembly: GCF_000518865.1. Classification (GTDB taxonomy): domain Bacteria; phylum Bacillota; class Bacilli; order Bacillales; family Bacillaceae; genus Metabacillus. The sequence continues at coordinate 9,165 of NZ_JAEK01000001.1, forward strand.
GTTGCTTGATAATCTCTTTCAACTGAACTCATTTTTATATTTGCAGCTGACGTTCCTATGAGAGTAATCCCTAATAATGAAATAACTAATAAGACAATCAGCACAGCTACTAATGCAAATCCACTTTCTTCATTTTTTATTCTCTTAAAAACGGTCATTGTTTCACCTAATTTCTTAAATAGATAGAAGTAGATACTTTTATTGGTTGTTCTTCTTTTAAAGGAAGACTTTCAATGAAAAGATCCATTTTCTTTTTTTCCTCGTTATCAAAAGCAAAAATGAACCGGTTAATATTTTTAATAAAGACTGTATTATTTTTCATAATTGTGTTTGAATCGAGCGTGTATTTATCTTTTAAATTAATAATTAATACATCATCTTGTATAGTAACACTCTCTGCCGTTCTTATTTCTTTCGTAATCATATTGAGAGCAGTTCTAATATTTGCCTGGTTTTGTATTTCGTCCGTTTGACTGGTCATTTGCTTTTGACCAAAAAGATGAAAGGAATTTACCAAAAGAAGAATAATAGATATAAGAGAAATAGATGCAATTACCTCTATTAAACTAACGCCGCGTTGGTTTTTCATCTTTTAATCTCCTTCCATACTATGGTAGTACCGTTTCCATTTGTGCCTCTAACTTTTGTTTGGATTGATCTTCATAAATTTTAATAATAACGTGTGGTAGCGAATCGTGAGAATTTAAATGGGATAGTTCTGTCCTAACATAATAGCCGTTCTCTTCTTTGTGAAAGCATAAGCTGCTGCTTTGGCAATTTGCTAAATCTTCTTCATATCCTAAATCTATAAGTTCATTTTGGAGTGTAACATCTGAGTTTTTACTTATAAAATAAATATCTTCCAAAAGAGATTGAGCAACATATGTAGCATCAATCATCTCTTCAGATTGACTAATAGTACGTGCTGATTGAATAAACAATGGTATAAAAGAAACGACAATGATACCAAGTATTACGATAGCAACTAATATTTCAATCAAGGTTATTCCCTTTTGGGATCGAATGGACTTATTTATCAACGGGTAATTGTTCTCCCTTCAAAAGTCGAATGTTTTTTACAAATATTCACTATGTATCATGGTAGATAATAGGTGTAAAAGCCTATCGGTATGAGTCGAAAGTAGTTGTATGATTAAAAAATACCTTCTTTTAAATAGGCCGACTTTATTATACAATAAGTTATAGTCGAATTTTGTCTTTTTTTAGTTAGTTTTTATTAAAAAATTGGTAAAAATAATAGAAAAATAGGAATAAATACTCAATAATTGGTGGGGTGAAGGTTTGGAGGCATTTTTATTACTCTTAGCTGGATTTGTATTACTAGTGCCAATTATGTATATTGTGCCATTTGGTATACATATAAAAGGTAAAATGGTTCTAGCTGCAATTGCTTTGTTATGCGCAGCATTATTTACTATATCGATTCATGTCATACCAGCTTGGCAAGCAGCAGCAGCAATTTTTGTCATACTGGTTTTAGTTGGATATTTATTAAGTGTAAAACAAGTTTTATTTGAGCAGGAAAAGCTTCATGAGGTAGATGATTTAGGAATTGAAGTTAAGGATCAAAGGAATAATGGACTGGTAGAAAATACTCAAACCATACCTATAGAGTCATTTGTAGAAACAGATGATATAGAGAAAGAAAAGATAAGTAATGAAGAAAAAAGTGATATGTCTGCAGTAAAAGGAGAAAAGGAAGAGGCTGCCGATTCAGTTGAACAATTTGAGGAGAACCCTTGGATGAATGAGGAATTATCTAATGAGCACAAAGCCAAGATAAATTCACTTTCAGAGGTTGCAGCTACAATCGATGATGAAACAGTTTTGAAAACCGACAAACATGGAGTTTATGACGACTTTTTATTTGAACTGTTTGAAGGCCGCGAAAGTCAAGAGATCATAGAAGAGAACACAACAGAAAAAGTAAATGATCCACATATGGGTGTGTCCAATGACTGGAACGAACTCTTTGAAAATTTGATGAACGATAAAGATTCGAGAGATATTTTAGAAACGTCTGACTCCCTAGTAGTTGAATTTGAGTCAGGAAATAAAGAAAAGGTATTTTATGAAGAAAATGTTGAAGATGAAGTAATGGTAGAAATTCATGAGGGTATTTTACCTAAAGAAGAAGGAAATCCAGATGAAGATATTTTTCATATAGAAATCAATACAGAAATACAAAAGTCTAACAAAAAGGATTTGCCTAATAATGTTTTGGATATGCTTCTCAATCAATTTCAAATATACAAACAAGTTCTACCTCCTGCAGACTATGAACAAATTTTACAAAAAGCGATTGAGGAAGCCAAATCTGAAAAAGACTGCTTTTTATTTGCGAAAGAGCTTTTATTTTATTACGTGCAAACAGACAATAAGGATAAATATGACCTGTTAATACGTGATATGAATGAGAAATTGAGAAATTATCCAATCTTAATTCAACAGTTATTATGGATACAATAATCGTTATTAAAAGTATAGAGAATAGGTGTGTGCATAATGAAGAAAAGTACTGAAATTATAGGTTTACCAATTATTGGTATTTCAGCCGGACTGGAGCTTGGCAGTGTGAAATCACTTGTTGTCAATCCTGAGAAAGGTACAGTTGATTTCCTAACTGTTGAGCATGATGACTGGCAAGTAAGTATTAAAGCTATTCCATTTAGTAAGGTGATTGGTATTGGTGAATTTGCGTTAACAATTGATTCAGATAATGCCATTATTGATTTAAATGAAATACCAATTGCCAATCAACTTGTGAACAAGCGTATTAAAATTACAGATACTAGAGTTATCACCCGTAAAGGCCAGCTTCTCGGAGAAGCGAAAGAGTTCTTTGTGAATGAAGATACGGGACATATCATTGGATTACATTTAAATGTTAATAACCTAGATGTATTTATTAAATCAGAGCTTGTCCTTACTTTTGGAAAGGACATTCTGGTAGTAAAAGAAGAAGCTTCTAATGAATTGTTACATTCTGCAGAAAGCTTACTTGAAAACTCTGAATACGAAGATGAAGTAATTGAAGATATTTCTCCAGTTCATGAAGTGAAGGGAGAACTCTTGAGTATTCAGGAGGTTGATTCAATGAAAGCAAAGCAAATTGATTTACTCGAAGGTAAAACGGTCATTAAAGATATTTACGGTGCAGACCAGCAAGTTATTATTGAAAAAGGCACAATGTTAACAATTAATGACATCAAAAAAGCGCAGGATGAGGGTCCTAGTACGTTTGTTGAACTATCAATGAATACAGAAATGTAGAAGGAGTAACCGATTTTAATGGCAAACAGCTGGTTGAAAATAGTTAGTATATTACTTATTTCCACTGTTTATTTAGTTAGCTTCACACATATCGGTGTTATGGCATATGACACATTTCTGAAAAAAGGCTCATTTAAACCAGGTACTCAAATTGCCTCTATTCAGCTAGAGAACATGACAAAGACACAGGCTGAAAAGGAATTGGAGGAAAAGGTGGCCGCTTGGTTTGCAGAAGAAAACCTTCAGCTTCTCATTAAAGGAGAGAAGGTTGTGATAAATGAGTTCTTTTTTACCTTTGATTTTCCTGCCACTATTGAGCGAGTCAACGATGGGAAAGGAAATGAGTTTGTTGTACATGTCAATCAAGATGTGTATGAAGCAGATTTAAAAAGCGTATTACAAGACCAATATGAAGCAATCGACCATGATCTTATACAATCCACTCTTATTAAGTCTGTTAATAACATGCTAAGTGAGAAACAATATTTTACGGTTGAAGCCTTTATGAGAGATGATGTTGATACAATTGCAGCCGAAAATACACTGACAGCATCATTTAATCAAGAAGATGTTCAGAAGGTACTTACTGTCCTTGGGGAAGTGAAGGTCCCGGCTCAATCACAAATCTCTTTTCTTGAATTGATTGGAACATCAACGAATCTTTCGCAAGACTCGCTTCATATTGTTTCTTCGGCTATTTATAAAACGTTATTATTGACTAACTTTATAGTTGTTGAACGACAAACAAGTGTAACATTACCGAAACATATTGAGTTAGGATATGAAGTTTTTATTGATCCGGATACGTCTGATTTTAAATGGTTTAATCCTAATGAAACGGCTTATACACTTATCTTTGATTTAAAGAATGATCATCTAAATGTCAAAGTAAATGGTACCCCTTTCCTGCAAAACTATCGCGTGAAGTTTGAAGATAAAACATCCTATTCTCCAAAGACAATTGTCCGCTATACGAGCTTACTAGATGAAGGAGAAGAGGTAGTAAAGCAGGCTGGTCAAGAAGGTCTTTTAGTGAAAGTATTCAGGGAAGTATATGATGGGAACGATGTGTTAGTTACATCTGAACAGATATCAGAGGATTTTTATCCACCTGCACATAGGGTTATTGAAACGGGACTAATTAATAGAATGGTAGAAAATGCTATAAAAATAGTTGATGAGGGAAGTTCTCAAAGCTTAGATGATGACTCGACAAATTCAATGGAAAGCTCTGAAAGTAATCAATCCTCTGAGGAACAAGTCAATGATAAAGATGGAAATGAACCATCAGAAACGGAAACAAGTGCTACACAACGTGATGGACTATGGGAAACTCCTACAGAAGCATTAGAAAAATAACTTCGAGAAAAAGAAGGGATTTACATGAACGATACAAGAAAGAGATTAGGAGATTTACTGCTGGATTCGGGTCTTATTACAGATGAACAGTTACAATCAGCTTTGGCTGAAAAGCAAAAGGGACAACGACTAGGAGATGCATTGCTGGAAAAAGGATATATTACCGAGCAGCAATTAATTGAAGTTCTGGAGTTTCAATTAGGAATTCCGCATGTTAGTTTGTATCGCTTTCCCTTTGATCAGAAGCTTATAAAGCTGGTGCCTAAAGAAATGGCGAAACGAAATCTCTTAGTTCCAATAAAAGTGGAAGGAGATAAGCTATTCGTTGCGATGGCTGATCCGATGGATTTTTTTGCGATTGACGATCTTCGTCTTGCAACAGGTTTTCACATTGAGACAGCTATTGCTTCAAAGGACGATATCCTAAGAACAATCAACAAATATTATGAAATTGATGATAGCATGTCTGACATCATGAATCAGCTTCCGGTCCAAGATGAGGTGCAGGAGGAGAAAATCACGAGTGATGATTCACCAGTTGTTCGGCTCGTGAATCAAATTCTCCAAAATGCAGTCCAGCAAAAAGCAAGTGATATCCATATTGACCCTCAGGAAACAAAAGTACTCATCCGTTTTCGTGTTGATGGAATGTTAAAAAATGAGCGAACATTTCCAAAGCATATGCAAAGTGTGTTAATAGCACGTTTGAAAATCATGGCAAATTTAGATATAACGGAGCATCGTGTACCACAGGATGGAAGAATTAAGATGCATATAGAATTCCATCCTATTGATTTGCGTGTCTCAACACTTCCTACCATTTATGGTGAAAAAATTGTTATGCGTATTTTAGATCTTGGCAGTACCTTAAATGATCTGACTAAACTAGGGTTCAATCGATTAAACTTACAAAGATTCAAAGAGCTTATCGAAAGTCCGACAGGGATTTTACTTATAACCGGTCCTACAGGTTCCGGAAAATCATCGACATTGTACGCAGCTTTGAACCATTTGAATTCAGAAGAAGTGAATATTATTACGATTGAAGATCCTGTTGAATATCAGCTTGAAGGTATTAACCAAATACAAGTAAATCCCAATATAGGGATGACGTTTGCAAAGGGATTACGTTCTATCCTTCGTCAAGATCCGAATATTATTATGGTTGGGGAAATCCGTGACCGTGAAACAGCAGATGTTGCGGTTCGTGCATCTTTAACTGGACACTTGGTCTTAAGTTCACTGCATACAAATGACTCACTTGGAACGATTACCCGTTTAGTTGATATGGGAGTTGAGCCATTTTTAGTTGCTTCTTCTCTAACAGGGGTTGTTGCACAACGTCTTGTTCGAAAAGTATGTAGAGACTGTTCGGATGAACAGCAAGCTACACAAAGAGAAATTGAGATTTTTGCCAAACGAGGGCTGACGATTGACCGTGTAGTTAGAGGCAGGGGCTGTGGTACGTGTAATATGACTGGTTATAAAGGGCGGTTTGCGATACATGAGCTGCTTGTTTTAAATGATGATATGAAAAAAGTCATTATGAATAGTGAACCATTTTCAAGGCTTCGAGAGCTTGCGATAAAGCATAAAACAATTTTTTTAATTGATGATGGACTGCTAAAGGTGAAACAAGGCTTGACAACAACAGAAGAAATATTACGCGTAACCGTAGCGGAGTAGGTGAAGACATTGAAGGCAAAAATAGATTCGATCTTAAAGCTTGCCTATGAAAAGCAGGCTTCAGATATTCATTTATCAGTTGGGGTACCACCTGTAATGAGAATGAATGGTGATTTAGTAAAAATAGGACAGGATATCCTGCTCCCTGCTGAAACTGAGGAAATGGCAAAAGCAATCATTTCAACATTGAAGTGGCCAATGTTTATGGAAAAAGGAGAGCTGGACTTTTCATACGGCCTACCGGGTATATCACGTTTTCGTGTAAATGCATTCAGGCAGCGTTCTTGTATATCACTGGCTATTCGGATCGTACCAAGAACAATTCCTACACTTGATGAGTTGCATTTGCCTGCTATTCTAAAAAAAGTCGTTGAAAAGCCGCATGGCCTTATATTGGTAACAGGTCCAACTGGAAGCGGGAAATCTACAACTCTTGCATCAATGATCCACTACATGAATCAGACGATGAGGCGTCATATTATAACATTAGAAGATCCGATTGAGTATTTGCATAAACATCAGCAATGTATAGTCGATCAACGTGAGGTTGGTTTTGACACAATCAGCTTTGCCACAGGGTTAAAATCGGCATTACGTCAAGACCCTGATGTCATATTAGTCGGAGAGATGCGAGATCTTGAAACGATTCATACCGCAATAACTGCAGCAGAAACAGGGCATTTAGTCTTAGGTACACTTCATACTTCTTCAGCAGCATCAACCGTTGATCGGATTATCGATGTTTTTCCGGCAACTCAGCAGCCACAGATACGTCTCCAGCTTGCATCAGTTCTTGTTGGGATAATCTCGCAAAGACTATTCCCAACTAGCGATAAAACTGGCAGGCGTGCTGTGATTGAAGTATTACTAAATAATTCTGCTATATCAAGCTTAATTCGAAATGAAAAAACCTATCAAATTCCTAGCGTGATTCAAACAAGCCGGGCACATGGAATGCAATCCTTTGAGAGCTCGTTAATGGAATATGTAAAATCAGGTATTATTTCAGCTGAAACTGCCATACCATTTAAACAAGGGACGACAGAATAATGGCAAGATTTAAATATGAAGGTCGTGACCGTACCGGAAAAAAAACAGGGAAAATATCAGCAAATTCAAAACGTGAAGCAGTATTAAAGCTTAGTGAACAAGGAATACGTATGATCAGTATTGAAGAAATTCCTGAAACGTTTCTTACGAAGGATATTGCAATTGGCAATCCTGTTAAACTTCAAGACTTTGTTATTTATTTAAGGCAATTTTCCACCCTATTACGTGCGGGTGTAACGATTGTAGATGCTACAAATATTCTCTCAAAACAAACCAGCAGTAAGGCATTACGAAATGCACTTGAACAAATGGAAGAGGATTTAAAATCAGGACAGGCTTTATCTGTTAGTGCAGCAAAGCATAAACGGATTTTTTCTTCGATGTTTGTGAACATGATTAAAGCCGGTGAAGCAAGTGGAAGTATGGAAGAGACACTTGACAGATTAGCGATTCAATATGAAAAACAGCATAGAACAAAGCAAAAAATTCAGTCAGCCTTAGCCTATCCAATGGCAGTTGCGATCGTAGCCATTGTTGTTGTTATATTCTTATTAGTATCTGTTGTTCCTACCTTCGTGTCAATGTTTGAAGGCTTTGGAGCACAGCTGCCGGCTATTACGTTATTTGTCTTAAACTCTAGTATTTTTATGCAAGAATACTGGTATGTCGTTATCCTGTTTTTTGTTGCGATTTTCGTTGGCTTTTATGCTTTACGTAAAAATAAGAAGACGAGATATTATATAGACATGATTGCATTAAAAATGCCGATATTTGGGAGCATGATACAAAAAGCAGTACTTGCCAGAATGACAAGGACACTTAGTTCGTTATTTTCAAGTGCAGTACCTATTCTTCAATCCTTAATGATCGTAGAAAAAATCGTCGAAAATGAAGTGATATCAGAAGTATTGGCGAAATCACGAACTTCATTAGAAAACGGAAGATCTCTAACAGAGCCAATGAAACAGCATTGGGCCTTTCCGCCGCTTGTTACACAAATGATCGCGATAGGTGAAGAAACGGGTTCTCTTGATGAAATGCTAGGAAAAGTAGCCGATTTCTATGAAGAAGAAGTAGAAAATAGTACAGATCGTTTAAAGTCATTAATAGAACCGCTAATGATCGTTCTTTTAGCAGGGATCGTTGGTACTATCGTTATTGCAATAATTGTTCCAATGTTTGATATATTTAATCATATACAGATGTGAATTTACAAAATTTTTATATTTGTAGTTAGATAGTATCAGGTATAATGAATAAGAATTAGATAGAATGAACTACTATTTAGGAGGAGAAAAGATGTTGAAGAAATTAATGAAAAATGAGCGAGGTTTAACATTAATTGAGCTATTAGCAGTTGTTGTTATTTTAGGAATTATTGCTGCGATTGCGATACCGGCTATTGGTGGGATGATTAATAACTCTAGAATTGATGCACATATTTCTAATGCTCAACAAATTGCGAATTCAGCAAGGCTATATGTAGCATCTGTTGATCCCGATGCAAAAAAAATTACTCTTGAGCAATTAATTGAAAAAGACCTGTTAGAGAGTATTGATGATCCACAAACTGATGGAAATTACGATGAAAGTACGGTTGTAAATTTAGTAGAAGTTAGTGGAGACCTTGAATATCAAGTACAATTATTCCCTGATGGGTCTGAAACAGGGTACATTAAAGTAAGTGATATTCCAGATGCAAATGATTTAACAAGAGAAGATTTTAAAGAAGCTAAGGTAGAATCTAAATAAAATAAAACTATAGGTGGATAGTCCTTGATTGGACTATCTATCTTTCTATTAAAAAAGGAGCTACCAAAATGCCAACAATTATCATCCTACACACCTATATCTTCATCCTAGGCGCAGTCCTCGGCTCCTTTTACAATGTCGTAGGCCTGCGCATCCCAATCAAAAAATCGATCGCATACCCTGGCTCAGCCTGCCCTGTATGCAGCGAAAAATTATCAGCAGTTGAATTAATCCCAATCCTATCCTACCTATTTCAAAAAGGTAAATGCCGAAATTGCAAAACTTTTATTTCACCGTTATATCCTTCAATGGAGTTACTCACCGCAATTCTTTTTACGATTTCACCGCTATTGGTGGGATGGTCAAAAGAATTGGTTATTGCCTGGACACTTATCTCATTATGTATGATTGTGATGGTTTCTGATTTAAAATATATGATTATCCCTGATAAAGTAAATGTATTTTTTCTTTTCCTATTTTTAGGAGAACGCCTTTTTATCCAAACAGATCCTTGGTGGGATCCATTTGCAGGGTTAGTGATTGGAACCTTAGTACCGCTTATCATTATTTTAGTAAGTCGCGGCGGCATGGGTGGCGGTGATATGAAGCTATTGGCTGTATTAGGACTTGCCTTAGGATGGAAACTTGTATTATTATGCTTTTTTCTAGCTACATTAATTGGTACAGTCGTTGGTATTATTGGGATGATGATGGGCTTTATTAAAAAGGGAAAACCTTTCCCGTTTGGTCCATTCCTTGTGATCGGTGCATTAATTGCCTATTTTTTTGGCAATGATCTTATCCGATTATATCTAACTTATTTTTTCCCTTACTTCTATTAAGAGAGGTTCTGAATATGGCATATCGTTTATTTTCTCAAAAACAACAAACAGTAAATTTATATATATCAAATTATTCCATTCAATTACTCGAGCTTAAAAGTATGGATCCATTAGTCGTTCACCGTTTCTATGAAAGCTATCTTCCTGAGGGGATAGTAGCAGATGGGCGAATAAAAGATGCAGATAAGCTATCCATGATATTGGGGCAATGTATCCAAGATTGGGGCATTAAGAGGAAACAAGTCCGTTTTATTACACCAGATGCTTTTGTAAGTGTCCGAAAGGTAATGGTACCTGTTGATTTAAAGGATGATGAAATAAAAGGATATCTTTATTTAGAGATCGGTCATAATATTCACTTACCATTTGAAGAGCCTGTATTTGATTTTGTTCCATTGCAAGAAAATGAAAAAGATAAGGAAATTCTATTATTTGCAGCACCTGAAGCAATCATTAATGATTATACTGAGTTATTAGATGATCTAAAACTAGAAGCGAGTGCAGCCGATTTATCGGCACTCTCTCTTTATCGTTTACTTTTTCATCAAGAACATGTGTCTGAGAAGGAAAATACCCTTCTAATAGAGGTAAAGCTTGATTCAATGAATTTAAGCATCTTTGAACAGTTAAAACCAATTTTCACCCGTCATTTACCTTTGGATGGCATGCTTACAAATTGGTCTTATAAACTGGATCCCGAAACAAAACTTTATTATCAATACGAAATAAAAGAAAAGGAATTAATGCTTAACCATTTCCGTGATACTGTGATGGAAATTGAAAAAATTATTAATTTCTATCGTTTTACACTTCACCAAGGAGACCATCAAATTACTCAGATTATACTTTTGGGTGATAATCCATATATAGAGAAATTTATGGAGATCTTACAAGAGTCGGTGACAATGATTAATGTGTCCCAACCACTAACAAAGGTGTACACACATAAAAACATGGCTGTTCCTAAAAAGTTTCATACTGTGCTTGGATTAGCATTAAAAGAGGTGTAAAAGCAATCATGTTAGCGGAAATCAATTTACTCCCACAAAAACAACAACGAAATTATACCAATTTACTGGTATTGCTGAGTATTGCCATCGTTCTATTAGCAGGGGCTGTTACTGTTTTAATGATGGTTAACCAAAAAAATGAGCAAATAACACAACTTGAACAAGAATACCAGCAGGTTCAGCAACAAACAGCAGTGCTTCAACAACAGGCAAGTCAAGATGATTCATCTAAGGCTGTAGCTGAATTGGAAAAAGCGATTGAGTGGTCTACGGAATATCCAATTGACTTTGTCCCTCTGTTAAATGAATTAACGAAAAATCTTCCTGAAAATGGGTATTTTTATAGTTTGGAATATGCAAACAATGCCTCTTTAAACTTACTTGTTCAATTTGAATCTTCAAGAGAAGCGGCATATTATTTAAAACGGTTAAAAGATTCTGAGTTAATCAATGAAGTGAAGCTCGTTACTGTTGAAGCTGTTCCACTGGAGGATCAAGAAGATACAGTTCCACGTTATTTAGCAACCTATGAACTGTCAATAGATCGAAATGCGGTAAAGGCTTTTCAAGAAGGGAGAGTGAGCAATGATTGAGTGGAGAAAGAAGCATACAATCCTCACAGTTCTCGCTGTCATTTTAACAGGTTTATTTGTGTATTTCTCATCTATACTCCTCCTTCAGCCAAAAACACTGGAGATTAAAAGCTTGCAAGGTCAAATTGACACAGAACATACACTTATCCAAACACTTCAAGCTTCCAATGAAGGAGGTAGTGAAGGGACGCTGCTGTCAGCGGTTGAATTACAAAAGATATTACCTGTCAGCCCATTTGAAGAGCAGTTTTTATTAGATTTAGAGAAAGCTGAAACCATCTCAAACAGTTTGATTACAACCTTAAACTTCCAAGATGGGGAAACTGTGACAGCCGAAGATGATGATGAACTAGTCGAGGCATATGATGAAAAACTAGACCCCGAGAGTGAAACAGCTGGTAGTGAAGATGCTGCAGAGACGACAACATCAGATGTTATGCCAGAAGGAATTGAAAAATTAACGGCTGAATTGTCTGTAACTTCTCCTAGCTATGTTGAAGTAGAGGAGTTTCTTAGACAGTTGGAAAGTACAAAAAGAATTACACAAATTGAGTCTGTTCAAGTAGAGGGAAAACAAGAACTTACACAATTAGCAGAAAATAGTGAGGAAAGTGAATTTACGTATCAAGTGGTTGTCTCGACATTTTATTTACCGAATCTTGAAGAACTAAAAAGTCAACTCCCACCCTTCAACACACCTCCACCAGGAGATAAAGAAAATCCGTTTATAAATTTAATAGATGAAGATGAGTAGCAAACTGTCAGAAAATGGCGGAAAATATTATGGACAAGACGACAAATGTCTTGTTCTTTTTTTGCGTGCTTTTGTTAGCATAAGATCAATATGAATGCTCGTGCAATAAGAAGGGTGGTAGGCATATGGACAAGCAGACCTCAGATACTGTGAAAATTAAAATAAATGGAAAGGACCGTCCCTTATCAGAAACAAAGGAAACGAATGAACAATACCAAATATCCTCATGGGAAGAAAAACGTAAAGCCGAAAAAGAAATGGCTTCTGCCAAAAAAGAAGAAGATGATTTTCCATGGCTCTTACCAGAGGATGATCCTGTTTTTGAAGAGGATCCAAAAGTAGTTATACCCTCTAAGAAGAAGTTATTATCAAATCAAAATGTGACGCCATTTCAATATTCTCCTAAAAAGAAAACCACCCGTAATCTTGGTTTTCCGATGAAGCAGATGACGACGATTGTATTGTTAGCTGTGGGACTTGGGGTCGGATTTGGATATATTGCTTTAAATTTCTTGTCAAATGATGATATGCCAGCTGCAACTACTCCAACAGACGTCATTGTGACAGATGATTCAGAGGCTACTAATCCTTCTGATCAAAAAGATGACGATCAGCCGACAAGCACCGCCACTTCAACTGCATCCTTGCAGCTTTATGCGGTACAAGGTGGAATTTTCTCATCAAAAGAAGGAGCGGAAACTGTAGCCGCGGAAATTAAAGAAAAGGGGTTGGCCTCATCCGTTATTGAAACAGATGGTTCCTTTACGGTGTTAGCAGGATTAGGGAAAGAAAAAACAGAAACTAGTACCATGAATGAGCAATATAAACAACAGCAATTTCCGGATTTTTGGGGAGGAAAGCAGCTATCTCTATCCATTTCAACTACAAAAACACCTGAAGATTGGGTAAGCACCATTACAACGTTAGCTGCATTGTCAGCAGCTGTAACGAATAATCAGAGTGTTAATGCTGATGAACTGACAAAAATAGAACAACAATTGAAAGCAATTGAAACAGGAAATGATAATGAAAAAGATTTAATTGAAAAGTTATCTCAAGCTTCAGCAAATATTAAGGAAAATAAAGGCTGGGAAGCACAACAATCCATCCTTGACGTTGTTCAAACCTTACAGGGTAGTTAATACAACTCCAAAGCTCCTTTATTTACATATAGAGGGGATTTGGGGTTGTTTTTTATCCACAAAATTCAAAAATGAAAAATTGTCCAAAAAAACCTCCTTTGGTAAGATATAGAAGTATCTTCTAATCTGAAACGAAGAAAGGATGTTTTACACATGAATTCGAACCTCATTTTAGCTTCAGCTTCTCCCCGTAGAAAAGAACTTCTAGAGCTTTTGCAACTTCCTTTTGAAGTGATAAGTAGTGAGGTTGAGGAGGTTGTAGACGAGAATCTTCATCCGGCAGACATGGTTCAGTCATTGGCCCAACAAAAAGCGGAAAGTGTTGCAAAAACAAAACCGAATTTCTATGTCATAGGTTCTGATACCCTTGTTGTGTATCAAGGGAAAATGCTTGGAAAGCCAAAAAATGAACAAGAAGCACGGGAAATGCTGACAATGCTTTCAGGACAAACACATGAGGTGTATACAGGTGTTTCAATTATTCACAATGGAAATCACCATTCCTTTTGTGAACAAACAAGTGTCACATTTTATTCATTATCTCAAAGAGAAATAGAAGATTATATTCATACAGGAGAACCGATGGATAAGGCAGGGGCCTACGGTATACAAGGATTTGGTGCTCTTTTAGTGAAAGAGATAAAAGGTGATTATTATGCTGTAATGGGTTTGCCGATTGCTAGAACAAAAAGAGAACTTCTGCATGCAGGTTTTAAGTGGTAACACCTCACTTTTTTAAGTCACCTATGGCATAAAACTATAGTGTAGGAACATGATAGTACACATAGAGAAAAAGTTTATGAGCAGAAAGGGAAACGAAGGAGGATAAATGGAACCGTCAACCTTTAAAATCCGGGATTTCCCACAAGATGAACGACCAAGAGAGCGTCTTTTAAATGAAGGAGCTGATAAGCTGTCAAACCAGGAGTTATTAGCTATACTGCTCCGAACTGGTACGAAAAAGGAATCCGTCTTGGAATTGTCACAGAAATTGTTAAAGCATTTTGAAGGATTGAGAATGTTAAAGGATGCATCAGTTGAGGAAATTACAACGATCTCAGGCATTGGAACAGCAAAAGCTGTGCAAATATTATCTGCTTTAGAGTTGGGCAGACGTATGAACCGATTAACATATGATGATCGGTTTGTCATTCGCTCCCCACAAGACGGGGCCAATTATGTCATGGAGGAGATGCGTTTTTTAAGTCAAGAACACTTTGTCTGCTTGTATTTAAACACCAAAAACCAAGTTCTTCATAAACAAACAGTGTTCATCGGCAGTCTTAACGCATCGATCGTTCACCCGCGGGAAGTATTCAAAGAAGCTTTGAAGCGGTCTGCTGCTTCTTTAATTTGTATACATAATCACCCTTCCGGAGATCCGTCACCAAGCCGGGAGGATATCGAAGTGACGAAGCGTCTAACTGAGTGTGGAAAGATGTTAGGGATAGAACTTTTGGACCATCTTATTATCGGTGAACAAAAATATGTAAGTTTGAAAGAAAAAGGCTATATCTAATACTTTTTTTTTTGAGTAATTACGATATAATAAGATTTATGAGTTTTTTTAGGAAAGAACCAAAAGACTCTTTGTTTTGGGGAAGAGTGAGGAAACATGTCAAAACGTGAAATCTATATTGGGTTGTTTTGACACGCACGTTAATCTAACAAAGAAGAAAGTTGTATTCTGTCAATTTTCCTGAAAATAATAAGTAAAAAGTACATTCGTTTCAGAAAGGAAGATACACCCTATGTTCGGAATTGGGACAAGAGACCTTGGGATAGATTTAGGGACTGCAAATACGCTAGTATTTGTAAAAGGAAAAGGAATTGTTGTTCGTGAGCCATCAGTTGTGGCCCTGCAAACAGACACAAAACAAATTGTAGCTGTAGGTAATGATGCGAAAAATATGATCGGTCGTACGCCTGGAAATGTTGTGGCCCTTCGACCTATGAAAGACGGAGTTATTGCAGATTATGAAACAACTGCTACGATGATGAAGTACTATATTAAGCAAGCAACGACAAAAGGTGTTTTCGCAAGAAAGCCTTATGTCATGGTATGTGTACCATCGGGAATTACCGCTGTTGAAGAAAGAGCCGTTATTGATGCAACAAGACAAGCCGGAGCCAGAGATGCCTATACAATTGAGGAGCCGTTTGCTGCCGCTATTGGGGCTAATTTACCTGTTTGGGAGCCAACAGGAAGCATGGTTGTTGATATCGGTGGAGGTACAACAGAAGTAGCCATCATATCACTTGGCGGTATCGTAACAAGTCAATCTATTCGTGTCGCAGGAGATGAAATGGATGAGGCGATTACTACATACATTCGGAAAACATATAACTTAATGATTGGTGATCGTACATCTGAAGCTATAAAGGTTGAAATAGGATCAGCAGGTTCACCAGATGGTGTAGAAAACATGGACATCAGAGGACGCGATCTTTTAACCGGATTACCTAAAACCATTGAAATTACAGCAGCAGAAATTGCAGAAGCTTTAAAAGATACAGTATATACAATTGTAGACACTGTAAAAAATACATTGGAAAAAACTCCTCCAGAACTTGCTGCAGATATTATGGATAGAGGAATTGTGTTAACTGGTGGTGGAGCATTGCTCCGAAATCTTGATAAAGTCATCGGGGAAGAAACCAATATGCCGGTATTGATTGCCGAAGATCCGTTGGATTGTGTTGCAATTGGAACTGGTAAAGCGTTAGAACACATTCATCTATTTAAAAATAAAGCAAGAGACAGCCGTTAAGTAAATCGTGAAATAAGTTTTGAAACACCGGTAATTGGATGTAAGGATATACTGCTTACACGTACACGTGCCGGTGTGTTTTTAAATTGTAAATAAGAAGGTGTTCATCATGCCACAGTTTTTTCTGAACAAACGCCTAATCTTGTTACTCGTTAGTGTTATTGTGTTAGTGTCATTAATTGGTTTTTCGTTAAAGGACGACCGACAGCTGTCATGGCCAGAGCAATTCTTACAAGATACGGTAAGTGTTTTTCAGTCTATTTTTCATAAACCTGCTACTTATGTATCAAATGTTTTTGGTAATATAAAAGACCTTAAAAATACATACGAAGAAAATGAGCTGTTAAAAAGCAGGCTCGATGAGTATATGCAGCTCGAGGCAGATCTTCAAGATTATAAAGTTGAAAATGAAAAATTGAAAATTGAGCTGGGAGAAGTCTCAGATTTACGAAAATACAATCCTATTTATTCAGCTGTTATAGGGCGGAATCCTGATAAATGGTATGACTATATCTCAATTGATAAAGGTGAACAAGACGGCGTCGAGCCAAATATGGCTGTTGTAACAGCACAAGGTTTGATTGGGAAAGTGAAATCAACTTCTCAATTTTCGTCAACAGTCCAGTTATTAAGTGCAACAGATTTAAAAAATAGAATTTCAGCTGAGGTACAGCCGGCAGAAGTGAAAGAGAATGAAGAAGAAAATAAAGATGAAAACAAAGATGAAAACAAAGAGACAACCAAAAGCAATGAAACCGTAACAGGCTTAATAGAGGGGTATGACAAAGAAAAAGGCGCCCTTTTACTACGAAAAATTGAGTCTGACGTAAAGCTTGTTGAAGGTCAAAAAGTCATAACATCCGGTAAAGGTGGAGTTTTTCCACGAGGAATTTTAATTGGAGAAATAATGGAAGTAGAGCCTGATTCATACGGATTAGAGCAAATGGCTTATATTAAACCAACAGCAGATTTTTACGATGTTGATCGGGTATGGGTTGCAGATCGTGTTGCCTCATCTGAGGATCCTGTTGACGCGCTTGCCGAGGAAGAGGAGGAATAATTTTGAGACGATTTATTCTTCCTTTTCTAGTTCTTTTTGTCTTTATATGTGAAAGTACCTTCGCTCAACTTGTGAATATTTCCTTTTTTGGTGAAGATTATTTATATATACCTAGATTTTTGCTGGTCTTTGTTATCTTTATTACAGTGTATTTAAATCGGACACAAGGTATGTTATTCGGGTTAATATTTGGCTTTTTACATGACGTGGTCTATATTGAAGTAATAGGGATCTATCTTTTTTCCTATGCTTTTCTTGCTTATCTAGTTTCAAAGGCGATGAAGGTGCTTCATAAACATGTTTTGATTGTCATCTTTTTGTCGACTCTTGCCATCGCTATTCTGGAATTTTACGTATATGGCATTAATTACGCAATTGGTGCCACCGAAATGCCGTTATACGATTTTACAACCAAAAGGTTACTTACAACCCTTGGGCTGAACTTCATTTTTGCGTTACTCTTTATTTTTCCGCTCAAGTCGTTTTTAACGAAATTAAAAAAAGCAGAATCAGAAGATTAATAATAGGTGTGGATGATTGTTATAAGAAACAAGATAAAAGAGCAACTATAAGAAAAATGATTACTAATTATCTCGTAAAAAAAGGAATTCGGGCAGTTCTGTCGAATAGTAAAATCGTTGAGGTGAACGTCATGAAGGTCCAAAAACAACAATATGTTACGATTAAAGGCACGAAAGATGGCTTAACGTTGCATCTCGATGATTCATGTTCTTTTGACCAATTGCTCCAAGAATTAGAGGAAATGCTATCTTTAAAACAGTATGTTCAACAAACTGGCCCTGTTATTGGAGTAAATGTTAAGGTTGGAAACCGTTTAATTAATGCGAATCAGCGAGAAAAACTAGAAACAGTTATAAAACAAAAGCGAAATCTTTTAGTTGAATCAATAGAAAGCAATGTCATTACAAAAGATGAGGCATTGAGATTAAAAAAAGAAACAGAAATTGTGCCGGTAACCAAAATCGTTCGTTCCGGGCAAATATTAAAAGTAAAGGGAGATTTACTGCTCATTGGGGATGTTAATCCTGGCGGAGAAGTAAATGCTTCTGGAAATATTTTTGTTTTAGGTGCTTTAAAAGGGATTGCTCATGCTGGCAATGATGGGAATAACCAAGCGGTGATTGCTGCTTCTCTTATGAAGCCGTCACAACTGCGAATCGGTGAGATCATTAATCGGGCACCAGATCATACCCCTCATGAGGGTTCTGAGATGGAATGTGCTTATTTAAATGAAGATGAAGAAATGGTAATTGAGAGATTACAACAACTAACTCATCTACGACCAAATTTAACAAGGTTTGAAGGAGGAATCTAACAATGGGTGAAGCAATTGTCATAACCTCAGGGAAAGGTGGCGTTGGGAAAACAACGACATCGGCAAATATTGGGACAGCTTTAGCTATATTAGGCAAACGGGTTTGTCTAGTAGATACAGACATCGGTCTTCGAAACCTTGATGTCGTAATGGGACTTGAAAATCGTATTATCTATGATTTGGTTGATGTAGTGGAAGGGCGTTGTAAAATGCATCAAGCTCTCGTCAAAGATAAACGTTTTGAAGATCTGTTATATTTACTTCCAGCTGCACAAACAAGTGATAAAACAGCTGTTAAGCCAGAACAAATGAAAAAACTGGTGAATGAATTAAAACAGGATTACGATTATATCGTGATCGATTGTCCTGCCGGTATTGAACAGGGGTACAAAAATGCAGTTGCCGGGGCAGATAAAGCAATTGTTGTAACAACACCTGAAATATCGGCTGTTCGTGATGCAGACCGTATTATCGGTTTATTAGAGCAGGAGGATATTGAACCGCCAAAGTTAGTAATCAATCGTATCCGAAATCATCTTGTGAAAAATGGGGACATGCTTGATGTAGACGAAATTGTTACTCATTTATCAATTGACCTTATTGGAATCGTAGCAGATGACGACGATGTCATTAAAGCATCTAATAATGGTGAACCAATTGCTATGGACCCAAACAACCGTGCAGCGATTGCTTACAGAAATATTGCACGACGTATTTTAGGGGAATCTGTTCCATTACAATCTTTAGATGAACCAAACAAAGGGATGCTTGTTAAGTTAAAAAGATTTTTTGGTGTTCGTGTGTAAAACATACATTCATAGATACATAGATTCTAGACTAGATTTCTCAAATGAATTCTAGTCTTTTTTCTTTTCCTTCTTAATCCTCACTTTAAAGCAAACAACTTTTATCTAGATCCTATAAAAACATTCATATTCCATAAGGACAAGGCATACACTTGTACAAACTTGCTAAAAGGATGGATGGGGATGAGTCATCGAGCGGACGAAATAAGAAAAAGAATTGCAAAAAGAAAACGAGATCGAGGAATAGTAGGTAGTCAAACCAACGAGACATCACAAAGAACATCACTTTTTATGAGTGAGGAAGAGCGATATGGCGGTGTATATTCACCCCCTACCTATGAAGGTGGCCCAGGAAATCAAAGAGGAGCCCACCCACTTTTCCGTACCGAAGTTTTTATCTTCAAAATTTTATTTTCAGCGGTATTGGTATTAATAACAGCTATCGTCTTTAAAAATGGATCTCCGCTGTTTGATAAGGCGAAAGAAGTTGTACACTACTCGCTTGAAGAAGAATTTCAATTTGCGACTGTATCTAAATGGTATCGAGATCAGTTCGGTGAACCATTAGCTTTGTTTAACAATGGCACGAATGACAATGAAAAAGCAGAAAATGAAACAGAGGTGGCCCAGCTTGCTGTTCCTGCATCAGGGAAGGTGTTGGAATCGTTCAAAGATAATGGTCAAGGAATTATGGTGGAAACGAATCGACCTTCTGTTGAAGCAATGAATGAAGGAATTATTATTGAGGCTGGTGAAAAAGAAGATACAGGCCTTACGATTGTCCTGCAGCATGCAGATGGTACGAAATCCTGGTATGGAAATCTAGACAAAATAGATGTGCCGCTTTATGATTTTGTTGAAAAGGGAAAAGAATTAGGCAGAATTAAGCTTTCAGAAAATCAAAAGGGAACTTATTACTTCGCGATCAAAAAGGGTGATTCCTTTATTGACCCAATACAGGTGATACAATTTGAATAGATACTTATCACTTCTCCAAAAAATACATATACATCCTTTGTTATGGGTCATGATTGCAATTAGTGTCATTACAGCTAACTTTAAACCATTATTTCTCTTAATGATCATTATTTTTGTACATGAAATGGGCCATGCAATCAGTGCTCATTTTTTTTCTTGGAGGATAAAGTCCATAATGCTTCTCCCCTTTGGAGGAGTTGCTGAGGTTGATGAGCATGGAAATCGTTCATTAAGGGAAGAATGTATGGTTGTACTTGCAGGACCATTTCAGCATCTATGGCTTCAGGGAGCAGCTTTTCTCCTTTATATCTCTCAGGTTATTCATATAAGTGACTATCAATTGTTCACATTTTATAACTTATCCGTTTTATTGTTTAATTTATTGCCTGTTTGGCCATTAGATGGCGGTAAGCTATTATTTATTATATTTTCAAAACATTGGTCATACCAAAAAGCTCATTCCTATATGATGATCACATCTATTATCTTTTTAGTTTTTTACGTAACAGCTATTCTCTTATTTTCTCCTACCCATTTAAATATGTGGATTATTACAACCTTTCTCGTTTATAGTCTCTATCATGAACATAAAAATAAAATGTACAGCTGTTTACGTTTTTTAATGGAGAGATATTACGGAAAACAAACCCAAATAAATCGAATTAAACCGATTGTGGTGGAAGAATCTGAATTAGTGTACCATGTCCTCCTGCAATTCCAACGAGGCTGCAAACACTTAATCATAGTTGAACGAAATGGAACAAAGGTGTCAGAAATGGATGAAAATGAACTTTTACATGCATACTTTGCAAATAAACTAACAGACTCTAAAATAGGAGACCTTGTGTATGACTATTAAAATGGATGTTCTTAAGAGTTCAATGAATAAACTGTATAGGTTGAACGAAACGAGCATCCTGGCAACTTCAATTAATCAAAAGAACAGTTTGCAAAACCACCTATTACTTAGATAAGATGCTAGAAGAAGCAACCTGTAGTAAAATAGTGACAAAGCCAAAGAAAGAGAGAGTTTAACATAACGTGCGTAAAATAATTATAAATGAAAAAGGCAGAGAAACCCGCTGCGCCATTTTCGAACATGAACAATTAGCAGAAATTCACCAATCTTATTCCTCAGAAGACGATATTGTTGGAAACATATATATTGGTCGAGTAAAAAAGGTATTACCAGGCATGCAGGCAGCCTTTGTAGATATCGGGCTATCACAAAATGGATACCTTCATCGAAACGACATTATACGCTATCAGCAAGCAAATCAATCTGAATCAAATCCATCAATTTCTCATTATATTAAAGAAGGAGAAAAGATTTTCGTTCAGGTTGTTAAAGTCGGGACAGAACAAAAGGGACCAAAGTTGACCATGAACCTTGAATTTGGTGGACATTTACTTGTCTACATGCCGTATGGTAACTATTTGGCGGTTTCGAAAAAACTACAAGATGAACAGGAAAGACAACGGCTTTTAAACATAGCTCAAACGTTTATACAGGATCAAGAAGGGATTCTTTTTCGTACAGCTTCTAAGGAACAATCAAAGGTGGAGCTGGAAAAAGAGTATGATCATTTAAAACAGAAATTTAAAGAGGTAAAGAAACAAACACATGATAAGCCTATATGTGTATTCGAATCTAGACATTTTATTGACAGGATTTTATCTGAGATCGTTTTAAAAGATGAGGATTTGTTAATTTGTGATCAAATTGAACGGGTCCAGCAGCTAAAGCTGCTTTTTCCTAAAACATCTGTTCACTATCATGAACATAAAGAGGCAATCTTCTCTACATATAAAATAGAACAAGAAATCGAAAAATTACTCAAGCCTTTAGTATGGTTGAAAAACGGTGCTTACATCTTTATTGAGCAAACCGAGGCTATGACAATTATTGACGTTAATACCGGAAAATTTTCCGGGAAATTATCGATGCGTGACACAGTTTTGAAAACGAACGAACTTGCTGCTATCGAAATAGCGAAACAAATTAGGTTAAGAAATCTTAGTGGAATCATCTTGATTGATTTTATTGATATGAAGCATAAACAAGATCAAAACAAGATACTTGAGACGATGAAACGGGAAATGAATAAGGATCGTGTTCAGCACAAAGTCATCGGCTTTACAGAATTAAATATATTACAGCTAACAAGAAAGAAAATGCGCAAGTCGTTAGAAAGTAATGTGACAGATTTTTGTAAAACATGTCGTGGCTCAGGACGTATTGCCTCCGCTGAGTCTGTTGCATATAAATTAGAGAGAGAACTATGGGAATATCAATTTATGGATGAAGAAGCCATGTGGATTGAAGCAACAGGGGATGTCATCGACTTATTAAAAGGAACAAATGAAGAACACTTAAAAAGGCTTCAAGATATGTTGAAATTTAAAATTCTATTCTCAGAGATATTATCACATGTCCCTACGTATCGGATTAAGCAAATGGGTGATGAACGATTACTAATGGAAAAGCTGTCATCAACCCCTTATTAAATCAATTAAAAATTAGTTGCATAATTTAATAGGATTTGTTATTATGTAACATGTTATGACTTGTAGCGCACCCGTGCTACAACCGCTCAAATCATGGTTTTTAAAGCAATGCCAGGCATTCACCTGATTTTGGCGAGTCTTAGTTTATAGGAGGTGCAGAGAATGTACGCAATTATCGAAACTGGTGGAAAACAAATCAAGGTTGAAGAAGGTCAAGTAATCTACGTTGAAAAGCTAGGTGCTGACCAAGGTGAATCGGTAACGTTTGACAAAGTTTTATTTGTAGGTGGTGACAACGTTCAAGTTGGTAGCCCAACTGTGAGCGGTGCGACTGTTACAGCGAAAGTTGAAAAACAAGGTCGTCAAAAGAAAATCACTGTTTTCAAATATAAAGCAAAGAAAAACTACCGCAAAAAACAAGGTCACCGTCAGCCATACACAAAAGTTGTGATTGAAAAAATCAACGCGTAAGGCGATTTGATATGATAAATGCTAGAATTTATCGTTCAAATAAGGGACTTATCACATCGTTCACACTCTCTGGACATGCTGCATTCGATGAATACGGCAAAGATATTGTTTGTGCTGGAGCTTCTGCTGTTACCTTTGGTGCTGTGAATGCAGTACTTTCACTAACAAATATTGAACCACAAATTGATCAAGGTGGAGAAGGAGGATTTTTACAAGTTAAACTTCCTTCAAATCTCGACGGATCTACAAGTGAAAGAGTTCAATTATTGTTAGAGGGTATGGTTGTCTCTCTCCAAACAATTGAAAGAGATTATGGACAATATATCTCGGTATCAGATGAATAAAGCAGGAGGTGAAACTTCATGTTAAGATTAGATCTTCAGTTCTTCGCATCTAAGAAAGGGGTAGGTTCGACAAAAAACGGTCGTGACTCTATCTCGAAACGTCTTGGTGCTAAGCGTGCAGATGGTCAATTTGTTTCTGGTGGTTCAATTCTTTACCGTCAACGCGGTACAAAAATTTACCCAGGTGAAAACGTTGGCCGTGGCGGTGATGATACGCTATTTGCTAAAGTTGATGGTGTTGTTAAGTTCGAACGTTTCGGACGTGACCGCAAAAAAGTTAGCGTATATCCAGTAGCTCAAGAAGCATAAGCTTATGAAAAACTCTAGCCTAACACCAGGTTAGAGTTTTTTTAAAGACTTCTTTTCATTTATTCATGAGGCTAACTCCTAAATGGATTTTAGTTAATGAAGGCAAACAAATTTCTACATAATGCTTCTATATCTAATCTTCTATTAACTCCGGTTTTAAGCAAAAGATACGTAATAAATTTCCATGATATTTTATAGAAAGTTTTTATTAAAAGCTCTTTTCCAAAACAATGTTTGTTATAATTTTTAATACAGCCTAAATACGGTAATTAACTCCTTGATGAAAATAACCTAGTAGGAGAAAATGTATGGAAAATAAACAAAATGAAATAGATATAGTTAATATTTTAAGTCATTCACGTCATGATTGGATGAACAAATTGCAATTAATTAAGGGAAATCTTTCTTTGCAAAAATACGATCGTGTCCAAGAAATTCTTGAAGAGATTGTCATTGAAGCGCAACAGGAATCAAAACTGTGCAATTTGCAACTACCACTTTTTGCTAGTTACCTGATGACCTTTAATTGGAGCAACCATCATTTTCTATTGGAATATGAGGTACTGGGAGAGACAAGAAATATTGCTCAATATGATAAACCAATCACCCAATGGAGTAAAAAGTTTTTGGAAATACTGGATCATGTAGTTGATTATTCTGGTGAAAATCGCGTCTGTATTACATTACATACTGGACATACATCAAGAGAAACTGTGCGTTTCTTTTTTGATTTTGAAGGAATAATAAAAGAGAAAGAACAAGTTACATCATGGTTTCAAAATAATGACCATAGTCCAATTTGTATAGAGGAAATTGCTATTGGTACATATCAAATAACAGTAACAGTATCACTAAATGATACGAAAATCTAAGCTAAAGAAGGATACTTCTTTATGAGGGTTATATAGAACGGAGGAAGACAAATGTTTGTCGATCAGGTCAAGGTTTATGTAAAAGGTGGCGACGGTGGAAACGGTATGGTTGCATTCCGTCGTGAAAAATATGTTCCAAAGGGTGGACCAGCAGGAGGTGACGGTGGAAACGGAGCGGACGTAGTCTTTGAAGTAGAAGAAGGATTACGTACGTTAATGGACTTCCGTTACAAGCGTCATTTTAAAGCTCCGCGTGGGGAACATGGAATGTCAAAAAATCAACACGGTAAAAATTCACAGCCAATGATCGTAAAAGTTCCGCCAGGGACAGTTGTGACAGATGAAGAAACAGGACAGATTATCGCTGACTTAACAGAGCATGGGCAGCAGGCTGTTATTGCAAAAGGTGGACGTGGTGGACGTGGAAACTCACGTTTTGCTACACCCGCAAACCCTGCTCCCGAGCTTTCAGAAAATGGTGAGCCCGGTATAGAACGCAATGTTATTTTAGAATTAAAAGTTCTTGCAGATGTTGGGTTGGTTGGCTTTCCGAGTGTAGGGAAATCTACGTTGTTATCGGTTGTATCTTCTGCAAAACCGAAAATTGCAGAGTATCACTTTACAACTCTTGTTCCGAACCTCGGAATGGTAGAAACAGAAGATGGTCGAAGCTTTGTTATGGCTGATTTACCAGGATTAATTGAAGGTGCGCATCAAGGTGTTGGATTAGGTCATCAATTTTTAAGGCATATCGAACGTACGCGTGTCATTGTACATGTTATTGATATGTCCGGTTTAGAGGGAAGAGATCCCTATGAAGACTATTTAACAATTAATGCAGAGCTTAAAGAATATAATTTACGATTAACAGAGCGACCTCAGATTATTGTTGCCAATAAAATGGACATGCCTGATTCAGAAGAAAATCTTGCTGAATTTAAGAAAAAGCTTGATGAAGAACTTCAAATTTTCCCGATTTCGGCAATCACAAGAGATGGTGTTCGAGAGCTTTTATATGCGGTAGCAGATGCAATCGAACAGACACCGGAGTTCCCGCTTTATGAAGAAGAGGAAACAGAAAACCGTGTGGTATACGAATTCAAGAAAGAAGAACCGAATTTCGCTATTACTCGTGATAGTGAAGGTGCCTATGTGTTAACAGGTGAGAAGATTGAGAAATTATTTAAAATGACAGATTTCTCACGCGAGGAGTCAGTTAGACGGTTTGCCAGACAGCTTCGTGGCTTAGGGGTTGATGAAGCACTGAGAGCACGTGGTGCAGAAGACGGGGATATCGTAAAATTATTGGATTATGAATTTGAATTTGTTGAATAACATAGAAGACTAAGAAGAGGGCTGAATACGGCTCTCTTTTTATGTATGAACCACATTATGTTGATTTTTGGACAAATCTTCTGTTTTTCTTAGAAAAACAGAAGAAATTTAGCCAATATTGTGATAAATTATCTACATTGAGAAAATTGTGGGAGGGAAAACATGAAGGATGATACCTTTTATTTAGTGAGAGAAGATATACTTCCGGAAGCAATGAAAAAAACGCTTGAAGTAAAGAAATTAATTGAACGAGGCAAGGTTGACTCAGTTGCAGAAGCGGTTCAACGGGTAGATATGAGTCGCAGTGCTTTTTATAAATATCGTGATGCTGTCTTCCCTTTTCATACAATGGTAAAGGAAAAATTAATCACCCTTTTTTTCCATTTAGAAGATCGGAGCGGAACACTCTCACAATTGTTGTCAGTCGTTGCAAATGCAGGCTGTAATGTCCTGACGATTCATCAGACAATCCCGATACAGGGGAGAGCCAATGTGACATTATCTCTCAATACGAATGGAATGAATGAAGATATCAATCACTTAATGGCGAAATTAAAGCGTTTAGAGTTTGTAGAGAAAGTAGAGATTTTAGGTCAGGGAGCATAAGGAGTTGAAGATAGTTGTCAATTAGAGTAGGATTTTTAGGTCCAAGAGCAACATTTACCCACTTAGCTGTGCAATCATATTTCGGGGACGAAATTGAGCAGATTGCCTATTCAACCATTCCTCAATGTATTGATGCTGTGGCGGAGGGTGTAATTGATTTAGCTGTTGTACCGACTGAAAATGCACTTGAGGGCTCTGTTAATTTAACAATCGATTATTTAATACATGAACAACCCTTATATATTGTCGGTGAAATAGTATCACCAATTGAGCAACATTTTATGGTACATCCTTCTAATAAAGAGGCTTGGAGAAATGTTTCCCGTGTATATTCTCATTCCCATGCCATTGCGCAATGTCATAAATTTTTGCATAAAAACTTTAAGGGGATTACATATGATTATGCAACAAGCACAGGGGCAGCTGCTCAATATGTAAAAAATAATTCTGAAGAATTAGTGGCAGCCATAGCAAATAAACTTGCAGCTAAGGAATATGGCTTAGAGATCGTACAACCCAATATTCATGATTATCATTATAATCATACCCGGTTTGCAATTGTACATCCAACAGTTGATGGTAAATATCCTAGCAAGAAGCTCACAGCTGAAAAAGAAAAAACAACACTCATGGTGACGTTACCGTCTGATCAGTCAGGTGCTCTTCATCAAGTTTTATCGGCTTTTACGTGGCGAAAGCTAAATCTATCGAAAATAGAATCAAGACCTATGAAAACAGGCTTAGGGAATTATTTCTTTATAATAGATATCGATATGAGAGTTGATGAGGTGCTGATTCCGGGAGCGATTGCCGAGTTAGAGGCTTTAGGTTGCGGAGTAAAGCTGTTAGGTACTTATGAGGCTTATTTTATACGCCAGGAAATTGAAGAAGGTGTCTAACCATCCCTTTTTATAGAAACATAAATAAACGCCGCAAATTGGGTGAATAGTCATTTTGCGGCGCTCCCCTTTTTATAACTAATTATCCTCTTCCTTTACCAAAATTCCTGCCTTATCTAAATCATGACAAGCACGGTTAAGTTTATCAATTGAATCTGCTTGTAATGTATGCAAGTGCAGTCCTTCAGTTAATTGTGAAAGATAGGAGGCCTTGTTTAGGCTGATCTTTTTTATAAATTCCTCTACTTCAATACGATTTCCAACTCTAATAGAGGCAGTTAAATCCCCATAGACAGGATGCTCAACGATGACATCTTTTACAAAGACACCATGGTCAACAAGAATATTTAATTCTTCTTTTGTATCTGTAGGTGAATGCTTACAAGCAATCAGTCTTTCCAGTAATGGCTGATCGTGTTTATTTTTTTCTAAATACACGTACCCTTGACTTGTTGCGATAATAGGGTGGTTTTTTGCTTTTAACAATGAAATATCTTGAACAATCACCTGTCTGCTTACATTAGCAAATGCAGCAAGCTCACCACCTGTTATGGGTTTGCTTGCTTTTAACAATTTATCCAGTAATAGATTTCTTCTTTCTTCCCCTAGTAATTTCCCGGAATTCATTTTATCTTCCTTTCACTTTCGAAAGTTTTCAACAATGTTGATCAGTACTTTACTTAGTTTCTCAATTTGTGAATATGTTGTGTCCTTACCTAAAGAGATTCTAACATATTGTTTCGCTTGCTGTTCATTATACCCTATAGCCAGTATAGAACGTGAAGGTGCCTGCATGCCAACTTGACATGCACTTCCTGTTGAAATGGCCATACCAAAACGATTTGCTTCCAACATGACATATTGCCCCTCAATTCCATTAAAAAGAAGGGGAAGGATATTTGGCAGTGTGTGTGGAAAATGAGCGTTTATTAAGCTGATTTTATCGTGATAAGGCTCGAAAAACTCAATAAGCTGATTTTTTAATTGGACAAAATGATCATACAACTTTTGTTGATCTTTTGAAATATCGTTGGCAGCTGTAGCGAAAGCTGCTATTGCGGGAACGTCAACAGTACCGGGCCGGAAGCCTGATTCATGTGTAGTTCCGGGTAAAATAGGCTGCCAATGAACTGAAGGGCTAATATAAGCTGCTCCCACACCTTTAGGACCGTAGATTTTATGGCTTGAGATGCTAATTGCATCAATATGTTTAACATCGATCGGAATTTTACCGAACGTTTGGACACAATCACTATGAAAAAGAATCTTCTCTTCTCTTAAAAATAGGCCAATATGTTCAATAGGATTAATGGTGCCAATTTCGGAATTTCCGTGCTGAATGGAAACAAGGGCTGTATCCTTACTTACTTCACTTTGAATCTGATTCAATGTAATAATACCTTGCTGATTCGGCTTTAAATATGAAACTCTATATCCCTTTGATTCGAGATTTTTAAAGAACGTATGAAGAGATGAATGTTCATTTACAGCGGTAATAATATGCCTTTTATGCTTTATACCATTTAATAAAGATTGAACAGTTAAGATATTTGCTTCACTGCCACCACTTGTGAAATAAATTCCTTTTTCATGTCCATTGATGATCGTTGCAATAACTTTCCTGGAGGCAGAAAGAGTACGTGCTGATATGTCTCCAATATCGTGAAGGCTACTGCTGTTGCCGTAAGCATTTTTTGCAGCCTTTGTATATATATTAAGTGCATTTTCGCTCATCGGTGTTGTTGCAGCGTAATCAAAATAGATCAATTTTTTCACTCCCGGTTTCTCTTAATCTTTCAGACTATAAATAAAAACTCTTGTCATTATTTTAAATTTATGTAAATATAGGTGTCAAGACAGGTGTAAATTACAGGAGGGTGCTATGCCTCAAACAGATGTTATTATAATCGGTAGTGGACTTGCGGCTCTAACTGTTGCATACCATCTACGGCATAAACATGTAAAAATAATCACGAAATCTTCATGGACACAAAGTAATTCAATGCTTGCTCAAGGCGGTATTGCAGCAGCAGTTGCTAATAATGACTCATGGAAAAATCATTTCGAGGATACAATTGCTGCCGGGTGTTATCATAATCACGTTAAAAACGTAGAATATCTCGTTCAAGAAGGTCCTAGAGAATTAAACGAGTGGATTCAACGAGGTGTAAAGTTTGATTGTGATACAAAGGGACAGCTTTTACTCGGTAAAGAAGGAGCGCATAGCCACCATCGAATTATTCATGCTGGCGGTGATGCAACAGGGAAAGAGTTAACTAGTTTTCTATTTTATCAATCAAAACCTTACGTACAAATTGTTGAAAATGAAATAGCAATAGATTTAATAATAGAACAAAATTGTTGCCAAGGAGTTAACACGAAAAATCGTCAAGGAGAAATAAACTCATATTTTGCCAGTCATGTCATCATAGCAAGTGGAGGTTGTGGTGCGGTTTATGGTCAAACATCTAATACAGATGTCATTACCGGTGATGGAATCGCCATGGCTTTTCGGGCTGGTGCTGAGTTAGCAGACATGGAGTTTGTTCAATTTCATCCAACAATGCTTCATATTAATGGAAAATGTGTTGGCCTTATTTCTGAAGCAGTTAGAGGAGAAGGTGCTTCTTTGGTTACACAAAATGGAGAAGAATTTATGCATACCATCCATCATCAGGGAGATCTTGCTCCAAGAGATGTAGTGTCCAGAGCGATTTTTGATGAGATGAAAAAAGGAAATCAGGTATTTCTTGATATTTCCTCAATAAATAACTTCAACTCCAGATTTCCAACGATAACAGCACTTTGTAAACAGTATGATATTAATTTAGCAAGTGGTAAGATCCCAGTTGCCCCGGGAATGCATTTTTTAATGGGGGGGATAAAAACAAATGAGAATGGTGAGACAAATATTCAACGTCTATTTGCAGTAGGCGAGGCAGCTTGTACGGGTGTACATGGTGCTAATCGATTAGCAAGTAATTCCCTTCTGGAAGGGCTTGTGTTTGGAAAAAGGATAGCAAACTATATCTCATCCATATCTCCAGAAGTCCCTCAGTCAAGAACGATAAAAAATACAGCTGAACAAGTAAATGAAAAGCCGAAATTACCAACAAAAAAACAAATACAAGAGGTCATGACCACATATGTTGGAATTCAAAGGACTAATACAGGATTACAGTTTGCAATAAAGTGGTTTGAAAAATACCGGGAACAGATATCTTTTCAAAATATCAATGTGAAGATTTTCACAATTAATGAAATAGAAGTCATCAATATGTTAACAATCGGCTGGATTATTGCAACGTCTGCTTTTAAAAGAACGGAAAGTAGAGGCGGACATTATCGAATCGATTATCCTGAACGAAATGATCATTATTGGCAAAGAAAACAAGTAATGATAACAAAATCCGAAATGTTTGTGGGGGTTTAACATGCATACGATCAAAATAAAAAAGAAGTTGGAAGAATTCTTTTTAGAGGATCTTGGAGAAATTGATATTTCAAGTCAAACTATTTTTGGCAAGGAATCCAATGGTGAAGCAATTATATTAGCAAAAGAAGATGGTCTTTTTGCAGGAGCAGATATAATCGGAATGGGTTATTCTTTGTTCCAAAATGATCTTCAAGTAAATGTAAAAAAACAAGATGGAGAAAAAGTAAAGCAAGGAGATATAATCGCTGAGATAAGGGGCCCTGTTTCTGTTATTTTAAGTGGGGAACGTGTGATTTTAAATATTTTACAACGAATGAGCGGGATTGCTACATTAACCAACACAGCTGTTCAGAAGCTAAATTCTAATCACACGAGAATTTGTGATACCAGAAAAACATCGCCAGGCTTTAGAATGTTTGAAAAATATGCGGTTCGTTGCGGTGGAGGTTTTAATCACCGATTTGGACTTTACGATGGAGTCATGATAAAAGATAACCACATTGCGTTTGCTGGTTCAATTTCAAACGCTGTAAAAAAAGTGAGAGATCACACAGGCCATATGGTAAAGATTGAAGTTGAAATTGAGACGGAAGAACAACTTCATGAAGCAATTGATGCGAGAGCAGATGTTATTATGTTTGATAATCGATCACCTGAAGAAGTGGCAAGATTCGTAGAGATCACGCCAAAATCAATTATAACAGAAGCATCAGGGGGCATTGGGTTTCATAATCTTTCTGACTATAGAAACACAAATGTTGATTATATTTCCTTAGGGATGCTGACTCATTCATATCAGTCATTGGATATTAGTTTGAACGTTAAATAGGGGGAATGGAAGATGGAATTACTGGATATTTTAGAACATGAAAAAAGAGAAATGATGCCTGAATCCTATAAAAACTTAACTATTGAGGAAATGGAAAAACGAGTTCGGGAAATAAAGCGGAAATTTGGCTCAAAGCTATATATTCCGGGACATCATTATCAAAAAGATGAGGTTGTCCAATTTTCTGATGTAACTGGAGATTCCCTGCAGCTGGCACAGGCGGCAGCATTAAATAAGGAAGCAGAATTTATCGTTTTTTGCGGTGTTCACTTTATGGCTGAAACAGCGGACATGCTTACATCCCAAAATCAAAAAGTCATTCTGCCTGACATGAGAGCAGGTTGTTCTATGGCAGATATGGCGGATATTGAACAAACAGATCGTGCTTGGGAAAAACTTCAAAACATATTTGGAGATACGATCTTACCTTTAACATATGTTAATTCCACAGCTGCTATTAAAGCATTTGTTGGTAAAAATGGTGGGGCAACGGTCACTTCTTCAAATGCAAAAAAAATGTTGGAGTGGGCTTTTAAGCAAAAAGAAAGAATTTTATTTTTACCAGACCAGCATCTGGGAAGAAATACAGCCTTTGATTTAGGTATCCCATTAGATCGAATGGCAATATGGAATCCAATCAGTAATAAGCTTGAATACACTGGTAATGTTGAAGATATTATTGTTATTCTTTGGAAAGGGCACTGCTCGGTCCATGAAAATTTCACAGTGAAAAATATTGAATATATCCGTAAAACAGAACCGGATATGAAGATTATTGTTCATCCGGAATGCAGCCGTGAAGTTGTAGAGTTATCTGATTATGCGGGATCCACAAAGTATATTATTGACATGATAGAAGCGGCAGAAGAAGGAACAAAATGGGCAATAGGAACGGAGATGAATCTTGTAAATCGATTAATTCAAGCACACGAAAACAAAAGGATTGTTTCTCTAAACCCTTTTATGTGCCCGTGTTTAACAATGAATCGGATTGATCTACCTCACCTTTTATGGACGGTAGAAGGTCTGGAAAATGGCGAAATTATTAATCAAATTACAGTGCCGGAGAATATAACAAAGGATGCAGTCCTGGCTTTAGACCGTATGTTAGCGAATGTATAAGAGAGTAAAGAACCGACCACTATCATTGAAGTGGCCGGTTCTTTTTGAGTTTGGATAATATTTCAATCGCCATCTTCATATGCATGTTAATAAGTTTGTTTTTATAGGTTTATCCACTTTTAGAGTATTTTTATCATATTCACCACTTTCCATTCATAAATTGTTATGAAGATTGTTGGCATTATCATTTGTTTATAACTTGCTCAACATAATGAAATCAATAAATTGGAAGAAGAAAATCATTATGTTCATTCCTCCATCATGAATAAATGATGGTAGATTTATTTCTTTGCTTAGGAGGGAAAGCGTTGAAAATTCATATTGTCCAAAAAGGCGATACTTTATGGAAAATTGCTAAAAAATATGCGGTTGATTTTGAAGAGTTAAAGAGTATGAATACACAATTAAGTAACCCGGATTTAATTATGCCAGGCATGAAAATTAAAGTACCTTCCGGAAATATTGCAGTGAAAAAAGAAGCGCCGATTCAACAGGCTGCACCAATTAAGAAGGAAATGCCGAAGGCTGAGCATCCATTTGCAAAAGAAAAGCCAAAGGCAGTTGTTGATGTTGAAGATACAGTTCCAAAAGAGCCTGTAACAGAAAAACCATCAAAACCATTTATACCTCCTGTACCTAATGCTCAACATCCGGTATATACTGGGATGGATGTGAATAATTATTATACGGTGAATATGGCGATGATGCCAAATATGGCTAATCCACCTTTACCACAAAAGCCGGCAAATGTGTTACCTGAAATGACAAAAGAAGAGGAAGAAGTAGAAAAAGCAGAGCCATATTACTTACCAGAAGAAAAACATGAGGAGGATTTAAAAGATATGGCAAATATGCCGAATGTACCAAACATGCCGAACATTCCAAATATGCAGATGCCAACACAAACGCAACCTGCCATGTATCAACCGCAATATGTTGCGCCACAGTACATGGTTCCAGTATCGCCAGTTTTACCGGGTTCAGGACTTTGTCCACCTTATTATCCAATGCACCCGATGCCATATGGTTACAATCCGGCAATGATGCCGCAGCCTCAACCGCAGCCCTACCCAACAGCAGTTAGCCCGGCTGAATTTGAGGAAGACGACGATGATGATTATGATTATGAAGATCACACAGGTATGCCAAATATGCCATATCCTCAAGCTGTTGCTCCTGCTCATTATGGGGCAGGATTCCCGGTTAATCCGTATGCCGGAGTACCTGTTTCACCTGTAATGCCGGGACCGGGATTTGGTGGTTATCCAAATCAAGTATTAGGAGCATATGGTGAAGCACCTAATGATGATTATGAAAATCACTCAAATATGCCGAATCAACCATATCCGCAAGCAGTGGCTCCTGCGTATGATCAAGGAGATTGTGGATGCGGTGGACCGGCAGCACCATCACCATATGGCTATCAGATGCCGATGCAGCAACCATATTACGGTCAGCAGCCCATGATGGCACCACAACCTTACTATGGTCAGCAGCCCATGATGGCACCACAACCTTACTATGGTCAGCAGCCCATGATGGCACCACAACAACCATTTGCACCATACGGGCAGTATGGATTTAATCCGTCGCAACAACAACAAATGCAAATGCCGGGTGCAGGTGGTCAAATGTTTGGGATGCCGAATTATGATCGTGAGGAAGAAGAAGATTAAAAATAAACGTGAAAGCAGGAGTTCTCTTACTCCTGTTTTTTTCATTTCCCATAAATTTAATCGTGTTTCCGATAACTAACAGAGTCATCTCCCTTGTTAAAGTACAAGATAGTATTGAGCATGTCTTATGCTCATAACTCTTGTAAGTATATTCCAGGGAGGTTGTTGTTTTGACAAAAGGTAAAAAAGCTGCAGCTTTTACTGCAATTGCCCTTTTAACAACGGGTTTAACCGCTTGTAATGGAGATCAAGGTGCGATAGAAAATAGCAGAAACACTGATCAAGCTCAACCGATAGGATACTATACAAACGAAAATACAAATGGAGCAGATAATGAAGGTCCTGTTACTGAGATGATGGATGGAATGAACGATGGTGATAATAGAAATCATTATTTTCGCCAAGTAAATAATAGAAATAACACCCGAGATATAAGCAATCCAACAGTTCCATTAGGAGACAGGGATGCCGGTCTTGTTCGTGATAATCGCTACAGTAACGGTGATGCGAATTATCATAGACATTTAAATGAAGTTGGGTATTATAATCGCGGTGATGGCGAGGCTGCACAAAAAATAAAAAATGCGGTTGAAAAAATGGACAATGTTGATCATGCACGAGTTTTAGTCACTGATGATAATGTGTTAGTTGCCGTTGATTCTAATGATAAAAATAATCGAGATATGAAGGAGAAAATTACAAGTCAAACTCGTAAAATGGCCAATGGAAGAAATGTTCAAGTTGTAACGGATGAAGGGACATTTACCCGTGTTCGTAACATCGATAATGATATTCAAAACGGAGTCGATAAAGATGTTATTGATACCGATGTGAACAAATTACTAAACGATCTTGGAAATGCTGTTCAACGTCCTTTTAATGGAAACAACCGCTAATATAAAAAGCAGGAGGCCTTTGCCTCTTGCTTTTTATATTAGTTTGGTTTCTTTTGGTTAAAACTTCTACTAATGGCTACAATAATAATGATTGCATGTGAATTTATATGAATGAGGTGAGATAGATGAGAATGTCTTATCACAGTCACATCCTAACTGTATGTAGTTTTGTTGTTTTTCTCCTTAGTAGTTTTGTAAGCATTGATACTACCATGCCTGTTATGGCAGAAGAAAATAGTATTCAACATCCTTTATCTGTAAAAGTAGTGTTACAAAGAAAATATTTAGATGGAGAGATAAGTGAAGAAATTATCCTGGAGAAAGCAACTTCTATAGGGGAAATAGTGGAAAAGTATTCTGATTGGATACTACTTGATCATAAAAAGGAGAGTGTAGTATTTCAAAGTAAAGTTGATGATATATCACCATTGTTAAAAACGAATGGATATTTTGGCATTACTGGTGACGGTATATTTTCGATTTTTAATGGGAGACCTGGTTCCAACGATATTATACAATCATTTTTTCAATTAGATGTGGAGAAATTAGAGAGCCACAAGCACGATGAGTTAATGGAAGGAATAAGAATTGAGTCAAAAGATCAATATCTGGAAGTGTTAAAAATATATGAAACATATTCAAAGATTGAAAAGAAGTAATAGTATTATGAACGCTAATCTGAGAGATAAATATCGGGTTAGCTTTTTTTTGTACTTCAAGAAAAATTAACGATTTTGGAATACAAACTAACTGCTATTAATGGTATGATATAATGATGAGAACAATTGTGCGCTGATGAAAGAAATAATTTGACACAATGAGGTACAGTCACAAGAGGTGAGGAAATGATTGAATTTGTTAAAGGATTTGTGGATCATATCACTCCTGAGTATATCGTGATCGATCATCATGGAATTGGATACCAGATACATGCCCCAAACCCTTTTAGTTACACAAAAAGTCGTAAAGAAGAAACGATTGTCTATACATATCAACATGTGAGAGAAGATCTAATAGCGTTATACGGGTTCTCTTCCAGGGAAGAAAAAGCTTTGTTCATGAAATTATTGAATGTAACGGGTATTGGACCTAAGGGAGCGTTGGCTATTTTAGCATCTGGTAATCCCTCCCAGGTAATAGAGGCAATTGAAAATGAAAATGACACGTTTTTAGTGAAATTCCCCGGGGTTGGAAAAAAGACAGCACGTCAGATTATTCTGGATTTAAAAGGAAAGCTTGCCGATGTCGCTGCCTTATATTCCCCTGATCTCTTTAACCATGAAGAAATAGAGTATAAAGAGTCTGCAAATCATGCATTGAACGAAGCAATAGAAGCGTTGAAAGTGCTGGGATATGCTGAACGAGAGATTAAAAAAATTGTTCCATCCTTACAAAAAGAAACGTTAACAACAGATC
This sequence comes from Bacillus sp. J37, assembly GCF_000518865.1. Classification (GTDB taxonomy): domain Bacteria; phylum Bacillota; class Bacilli; order Bacillales; family Bacillaceae; genus Metabacillus. The sequence continues at coordinate 46,317 of NZ_JAEK01000001.1, forward strand.
AATATGTAAAAAAAGCATTGCAAAAGCTATTAAAGTAAGGTGATAACATGGATGAACGCCTTGTTTCGGGTGAAGCGGATATACAAGAATCCTATATAGAACAAACCTTAAGACCACAATCACTGTCACAGTATATTGGTCAAGATAAAGTAAAGGAAAATTTAAGAGTATTTATTGAAGCAGCTAAGATGCGGAGTGAGACACTTGATCATGTACTTTTATATGGACCACCAGGTTTAGGGAAAACAACATTGGCAACAATTATTGCCAATGAAATGGGTGTTAATATAAGAACAACCTCCGGACCGGCGATCGAGAGACCGGGGGATCTGGCAGCCGTATTAACTGCTCTCGAACCTGGTGATGTTTTATTTATTGATGAAGTTCATCGTTTGCATCGATCAATTGAGGAAGTTTTATATCCTGCAATGGAGGACTTTTGCTTGGATATCGTCATTGGTAAAGGATCAACGGCAAGATCTGTCAGGTTGGATCTCCCTCCATTTACATTAATCGGTGCAACAACAAGAGTAGGCCTTTTAACAGCTCCGCTCCGTGATCGATTTGGTGTCTTAAGCAGGCTGGAATATTATAATGAGAACCAGCTGGCTTATATTATTGAAAGAACGGCTGATCTCTTTGGTATTGGTTTGGAACACGAAGCAGCGATAGAAATGGCCAGAAGATCAAGAGGTACACCACGTATAGCTAATCGACTTCTTAAGAGGGTGAGAGATTTTGCACAAGTAATGGGTAAAGAAACAATCTCAACCGAATTAGCGGTGGATGCACTTGAACGTCTTCAGGTAGATAAACTGGGTCTTGATCATATCGACCACAAATTACTTTTAGGAATTATTGAGAAATTTCGTGGCGGACCGGTTGGAATTGATACAATCTCGGCAACAATAGGAGAAGAATCACATACAATTGAGGATGTTTATGAACCCTACTTATTACAGATAGGTTTCCTGCAACGAACACCCAGGGGAAGAATTGTTACAGATCTCGTCTATAAACATTTTCAAATGGAGGCCCCTCATCATGATTGATTTTCCAAAGGTATTAATGATTATTGGCGGAATCCTTCTAGTTGTTGGATTTTTTCTGCAGTTTATTGGAAAACTACCAGGTGATATTGTGTTTAAGAAAGGAAATACGACAGTCTTTTTCCCTATCGTAACCTGTATTGTCGTCAGTATTATTCTTTCCTTTGTTTTCTCGTTTTTTGGTCGATTTAAATAAAAAAGAACATTAAAGTTAAATAAGTAAGTTAGAAATTAGGTGAATGGTTTGAAAGTAGAATTATTTGATTTTCATCTTCCTGAAGAATTAATTGCACAAGTTCCATTAAAAGAACGTGATGCGTCAAGACTAATGGTTCTTCAAAAAGATAATGGTGAGGTTAAACATGAATCGTTTAAATCAATTATTAATTATTTGCAAGCTGGTGATTGCTTAGTATTAAACAATACCAGGGTGATGCCGGCACGTTTATTCGGAACCAAGGAAGATACAGGTGCAAGCATCGAAATATTATTACTAAAGCAGCAGGAAGATGACATATGGGAAACACTGGTGAAACCTGCTAAAAGGGTAAAAAATGGTACTGTTATTACATTTGGTTCCGGTAACCTGAAAGCAACATGTGTCGGAACTAGTGATCATGGCGGCCGTTTGCTAAAGTTTGAATATGAAGGTATTTTTTATGAAGTACTCGAGAAATTAGGAGAGATGCCTTTACCACCTTATATAAAAGAACAATTAGATGATCGTGAACGTTACCAAACTGTGTTTTCGCGTGAAATTGGTTCTGCAGCTGCTCCAACTGCTGGATTGCATTTTACAGAGGAAATTCTTGACCAGTTAAAAGAAAAGGGAGTTCATATAGCCTTTATTACCTTACATGTTGGTTTAGGAACTTTCCGTCCGGTAAGTGCAGATACGGTAGAAGAGCATGAAATGCATGCAGAATTTTATCAAGTAACCGATGGAACAGCTGCATTGTTAAATAACGTAAGATCTAATGGCGGAAAAATTATCACAGTGGGAACAACTTCTACGAGAACGCTTGAAACCATTGCATCTAAACATAATGGTCAATTTGTTGCCGAAAGTGGCTGGACGAATATTTTTATTTATCCAGGCTATGAATTTAAAGGAATTGATGGAATGGTTACAAACTTTCACCTTCCTAAATCATCGCTGATTATGTTAGTAAGTGCTTTAGCATCTAGGGAATATGTGATAAATGCGTATGAAACAGCTGTAAGAGAGAAATATCGCTTCTTTAGTTTTGGAGATGCGATGTTAATCATTTAAATAAAAATGGTGTTATTTATAAGAGGTGCTTTTGTACTTCTTGGTTTAAGGAGGAAATAAGGTGTCAACTTCACCAATTCGATACGAACTAATTAAAACATGTAAGCAAACAGGAGCAAGGCTGGGAAGAGTGCATACTCCACACGGCAGTTTTGAGACTCCTGTGTTTATGCCAGTCGGAACATTAGCAACAGTCAAAACAATGTCTCCGGAAGAGCTTAAAGAAATGGGAGCAGGTATTATTCTAAGTAATACATATCATTTGTGGTTACGACCAGGTAATGAAATCGTTAAGGAAGCTGGCGGCCTTCATAATTTCATGAACTGGGATCGGGCGATCTTAACCGATTCAGGCGGGTTTCAAGTCTTTAGTTTAAGTGAATTTCGCAAGATTGAAGAAGAGGGAGTTCATTTCCGTAATCATTTAAACGGAGATAAGCTTTTCCTATCCCCTGAAAAAGCGATGCAGATCCAAAATGATCTGGGATCTGATATTATGATGGCTTTTGATGAATGTCCACCATATCCAGCTGAATATGAATATATGAAGAAATCTGTAGAACGCACAAGCCGTTGGGCAGAGCGTTGTTTAAAGGCTCATGCAAGACCAAACGACCAAGGTCTTTTCGGAATTATTCAGGGTGGAGAATACGAGGAGCTTAGGAAGCAAAGTGCAAGGGATTTGGTGTCCATGGATTTCCCTGGATACGCAGTTGGTGGTTTATCGGTTGGAGAACCTAAAGATGTGATGAACCGTGTGCTGGACTTTACAACACCTCTCATGCCTGACAATAAACCACGATACTTAATGGGGGTAGGATCACCTGACTCTCTTATCGACGGAGCGATTCGTGGAATTGACATGTTTGATTGTGTGCTTCCAACTCGAATTGCCCGTAATGGTACACTCATGACAAGTGAAGGACGCTTAGTTGTGAAAAATGCTAAGTATGCTAGAGATTTTGGTCCATTAGATGAAAATTGTGATTGCTATACATGTAGAAATTACTCACGTGCCTATATTCGTCATTTAATAAAAAGTGATGAAACATTTGGATTGAGATTAACTTCTTATCATAATCTATATTTTCTGGTAAACTTAATGGAGAAAGTTAGACAAGCAATCCGTGAAGATCGCTTAGGCGATTTCCGTGATGAATTTTTTGAAGCTTACGGCTTTAACAAACCGAATGCTAAAAACTTCTAATACCCGCATGAAAGGGGTGATATAAATGGAAATGCTAGGAACAGTCTTACCGTTAGTATTGATGTTTGCGATTTTTTACTTCTTGCTTATTCGTCCGCAACAAAAACAACAAAAAGCGGTTCGTGAAATGCAAAGTAGCCTAACTAAAGGTGACAAGATTGTAACAATCGGTGGATTACACGGTATCCTTGACTCAATTGACGAGAACAAAATTGTTCTTAAAGTTGGAGATGGAACTCGTCTTACATTCGATCGTAAATCTGTACGTGAAGTTATTAGAGATTAATAAGTACATAATAAAACCAGGGACATAGGCCCTGGTTTTTATTTGTAGGTAAACATATAGTACTTGGTGTTGGTGTCTAGCTCCAGCGCCTAGCCCCGAAACACAGGATGTTCAAGTGCAGTCAATGCGACAGGACGGTCTGCTTTTGACTGCCTCTAGAGTCTAGCCAAAATGAATTGAAGACAAGATGTCTCCTATTCATTTGCGTCTTATTTGTCCTAGGCTGATCAAGGCGCTTGCGCATTTCTTATGCCCTGGATGAAGACAAATTTACTCCGAAAATACCACCTAACATGGCAACTAATAAAAATCCTCCATGATACATGAGCTCTTGCATCGAGAAGATTTCACCATGACCTAAAAATTTAAATAAAAGAATAATGAGTGAAAAAAGAATAGCTGTAATTCCCCCGATTAGCCAGCCTTTTTCCTTTCCGTTTCCTCCTGCGACAAATCCGCCAATGAACAAAGCTAAAATAGATAAACCGAGAATGAGCCATGTAATAGAAGATTCAGTGAGACTTGTGAATTTTAAAAGCAAAGAAAATATGAGACTCGTAACAAGAGCCATAACAAAAATGGTGATAAGACCAAATAGGATCGCTTTTCCCCACTTTTTTGTTTCCACAAAGCTTCCCCCTTTCAATCTGTACAAATTTAATTCGAGCTTGTTTATGCTCGTCTTTATTACAGAATATTCATGGAAGAAAAAAATAGACTATAAATATTTTAGTGGACTTGCATCATATGATGGTAATGGGGACTTGCTGTTTAATTCACAGAAAAATGCAATGAAAGATTTAACAGATAGATCATGAGAATGAAGGATTTAAAAGGGGGGAGTAGGAAATGTTTACTGTGCTAACAGTTATGATCTTTCTCATCACATATATAGTTATTATGACGGAGAAGATTGATCGGGCACTAGCAGCCGGCTTAGGTGGAATTGCCATGCTTATTGTAGGCATTTATGATGTTAACAAGGCATTTGTTACGTATATCGATTGGAATACAATCGCCTTATTATTTGCGATGATGCTTATTGTTATCGTTACAAGTCAGACAGGCGTGTTTGAATTCTTAGCAATTGTCATGGCAAAAATGGTTAAAGGACGACCTATTCCATTACTAATAGTTATTTCAACTTTAACTGCAATTGGGTCAGCATTTTTAGCCAATGTTACAATGGTATTATTGCTTGTGCCAATCATCCTAACAATTGTAAGAATGATCCATATACCTGCCATCCCTTATTTAATTTCCATTATCATTGCTTCAAATATTGGGGGGACAGCTACTTTAATTGGAGACCCTCCAAATATTATGATTGGTCAGGCAGTTGAGCATTTAACATTTAATGCTTTTCTAATTCACTTAAGCCCTATAGTCCTGCTTATTTTTTTCGTGATACTGGGTTATTTAATTTTTGTTTATTGGGACAAATTAAAGGCAGATCATATTGATCAGAAAAAGTTAACTTCCATTAGAGCCAGGGATTATTTAAAGGTAACACCTGCACTGCCTAAGTCGGTTTCTGTTTTGATCATGACGATCATAGGTTTTATGTTAAACCCACTTCTTCATATTGATTTAACAAGTATTGCATTAGCAGGGGCTTTGTTATTGTTATTATTAACTCATGATGAATATAAGCCAGATGAAGTATTTAAGCAGGTAGAATGGGGAACATTATTTTTCTTTATCGGCCTTTTTATGTTAATAGGAGGGCTGGAAGAAGTCGGAATTATTGATGAGCTTGCCAGAGGCTTAGTTTTTTATACAGAGGGTGATTTACCTAAAACGTCAATGCTAATTCTTTGGATGACAGGTGTCCTATCAGGATTTGTGGATAATATCCCTTTTGTTGCGGCAATGATACCTGTGATTCTTGAATTCAAAGATTATGGAATGACAAACCTTGACCCATTGTGGTGGTCCTTAGCATTAGGCGCATGTTTGGGAGGTAACGGCACATTATTGGGAGCAAGTTCAAATCTGGTTGTAGCAGGTTTAGCTGCTAAGGAAAAGGAAGATATTAAATTTATTGAATTCTTAAAAGTTGGGTTTCCCATCGTCATTATCTCACTCGGAATATCCTCCGTCTATGTGTATATTCGTTACTTAATTCACTTTGCAGTATAAAGTGAATTCTTTACATAAAACATAGCATATCGTTCAAAATAAGGAATAATGTAAGAGGGAGGAAAGGAGAACATATAGTGGAATATTATTTAACGATCTTAATTCGGACCCTGTTACTATATTTTCTCATCGTTTTTATTTTTAGGGTAATGGGAAAAAGAGAAATAGGTGAATTGAGCATCTTGGATCTTGTTGTTTTTATTATGATCGCGGAAATGGCAGTAACGGCCATTGAAGATCCTAAAGATCCACTCGTACATACTGTCATTCCTATGCTTATCTTAATGATCATTCAAATCTCCTTGGCCTATATCTCCCTGAAAAATCAAAAAATTAGACATTTATTAGATGGGAAACCGACGATTATCATTAACCAGGGAAAAGTTGATGAGCATGCCATGAGAACACAACGATATAATTTCGATGATTTAATGACTCAGCTTCGGGACAAGGATATTAATAATGTAGCGGATGTTGAGTTTGCCATTCTTGAACCTTCAGGAAAACTATCAGTTATAGAGAAACAAAATAAGGGTAAAAAACAAACGGAATTACAATTGCCGCTCATAGTTGATGGTATCATTCAGGAGAATAATTTGGATATCATTCAAAAAAACAACCTTTGGCTAAGACAACAGCTTAAAAAACTAGGTTACAAAGAAATGAAACAAATTTCTTTATGTACGTTTGGGAATGGAGTATTTTATATTGATTTAAAGGATGAAGATAAAAATTAAAAAAGAGAAGCTGAACACGACATTCAGCTTCTCTTTTTATTTTCTATCTTATTTAACAGGAATAAGTCTTGAAAGATAAGAACCAACAAAGGGTATCCGTTTTACTTCATCCTTTTCAACTAATTTAAAGACAAGAAGGAGTAAACAGTAAACGACCGTTGTGATACTCAAACTAGTAAGTAACCTAAAGATAAGAGGAGTCGTTTCGAATATGTACTCATAGGCAAAGAATCCAGCTAATCCTGCAAGCACCATTGTTACACCACTCTTTACATACTCCCTAACATGTATTGTGAATGGTACAACCTTTATGACAGTCGCTAAGTGCAATAAGGTTACAAGCATTATTCCGATAACAATAGCGAGTGCAGCCCCCATAATTCCTAGGGATGGACGTGTGGCAAGGACAAAGATGAGAGCTGTTTTAACAACTGAGCCAATTAAACTATTGATCATAGCAGCCTTTGCCAAATCCAAGGCTTGTAAAACTGCCTGCAAAGGACCTTGAAAGTAATGAAAAATAAAGAAAGGGGCCATTACCTGAACAAATATAGCAGATTTATTCGTTCCGTACATAACAGTCATTAACGGATCTGAAAATACGTATAAAATAACACACGCCAATCCTCCGCTAATAAGAGACAAGCGTAGAGCTTGCTGTAATCGGTGTTCAACTGTTTTTAATTGATTGTTTGCCATTGCTTCACTAATAGCAGGAACTAATGAGGTTGATAACGAAAAGGTAATAAATGATGGAAGCATAAGTAAAGGTATGGCATATCCGGTGAGTGCACCGTATTGTTTAGTTGCGGCGGCCGTTGCGACCCCTGCGATATATAAGCTATTTGCAACTACGATTGGCTCAAAAAACCAGGAAATATTTCCGATGAATCTACTGCCGGTTGTGGGAAGGGCGATGTTCATTAACTGATTCAATGTTTCTTTCCCGTTTTTTACTGAATTGAAAAACTTTCTGCGAATTTTTATTTTCTTTTTCATTTTAAACATTGTCACTAAGTATAAAAGGGAAGCCAATTCACCAATAACAGCTGAAATCATCGCACCTGCAGCTGCGTATTCAATACCGTAGGGCAGGAAAGCACTAGTACAAACTGCAACAAGAGAAATTCGGACAATCTGTTCTAACACTTGGGAAATGGCTGCTGGGCGCATATTTTGTTTTCCTTGAAAATATCCGCGAATAACCGATGAAATGGCGACAATTGGTACTACTGGTGCAATGGCCAAAAGCGGCCAATAGGTACGGTGATCTGTAAAGACGTGCTGAGATAAATAAGGTGCAAGTAAAATCATGGCTGGCGTAAAGATGAGACTTAATGTGCAGGTGACAGAGAGTGAGACAACCAGTATTTTTTTTATTCTCCGAGGATCACCCTGTGCTTCCGCTTCTGCAACAAGTTTTGAAATCGCAACAGGTAATCCAAGCTGAGTAATTGTAATAACCAGCACCAGGGTAGGAACTGCCATATTATATAGTCCTACTCCTTCTTCACCGATAAAACGAGCAACGACAATTCGATTAATAAAACCTAGGACACGAGTAATAAACCCTGCTAGAATTAAAATAAGCGTTCCTTTTAGAAACGTCTGCTTTGACATTTTTCTCCCTGCCTTCTCAAATAACGTGGAATCATATACAATTACTATATGCGAGCCTATAGGCCAAGCATGACAAGTTCTACGCAGATTGTGAATTGTTGAAATATAAGAAAATGAAATCGACTCGACTAAAAGGAGTGTTATGATGAATAAGCAGCCGTTTGATGAATATCGGGATCATGTAAGGCCGGCAATTAAAAGTAAACTAGAAGAATTTATTTTACTTGGATATGAGGATGTAACAGAAGAAAAGCTATGGACGTACTTAAAAACGAAGAAGTGGAAAAAAACACCTGAACTATATGTACATGAAGTGGTACGGGATGTACTTGCTCTTAAAGTGGGTGAATTTATGAATTTTGCGACGGTTGAATCTTTCAAAGGAGGCAACTGGTTTGAAAGTGAGGGAGGACAGGATCTCTTAAAAGGTCTTATTTAGTTTGCTTCTGCTTTATTTACTATCGTATAATTTTTATTGGGAAATGTTGACGTTAGATACATAAAATAAGCATGCCTCCCAAATAGTTCATTTGTTAGAGATTAAGGAGGATACATAATGGTAAAGCGTGGACGCATCGTTGCGTTTTTTCTTCTTGTCCTTGTTGTGGGAAGCTTAATAGGTTTTAACACAAATAAGGCAACAAGTAACATCATACTAGGGTTGGATTTGCAGGGCGGATTTGAAATTCTTTATGAAGTTTCACCTGCAAATGAAGGTGACAAAATAACAAGAGATGTATTAGTCAGTACAGTAAATGCACTTCAAAAAAGAGCAAATGTACTGGGAGTTAGTGAACCGAACATTCAAATCGAAGGTGATGATCGGATTCGGGTTCAACTAGCTGGAGTGAATGACCAAAGTAAAGCAAGGGAAATACTTTCGACACAAGCTGAATTAACATTTAGAGATTATGAAGACAAAGAAATGTTAAATGGTTCTGACTTGGTTGAAGGTGGAGCGAAGCAATCATTCGATGAACAGGGAAAACCGAATGTTGCGATAAAATTAAAAGATGCATCCAAATTTAAAGAGGTCACACAGGAGATTGTCGGAAATACACCTTATAATCAGCTTGTCATCTGGCTTGATTATGAAGAAGGAGATTCTTTCCAAGCAGAAGTTAGTAAAGAGAAGCCAAAATTTATATCAGCACCAAACGTTGATCAGGTTTTTAATCAAAAAGATGTTACAATTACAGGAAACTTTACAATTCAGGAAGCACAGGATTTGGCAAACCTTCTAAATGCAGGTTCTCTTCCAGTGAAACTAACTGAACTTTACTCTACATCTGTCGGAGCTCAATTTGGTGAACAAGCCCTTGACAGTACTGTTTTGGCTGGTATAGTCGGTATCGCAATTATTTTCTTGTTTATGCTTATATTCTACCGCTTACCTGGATTAATTGCTGTTATAACATTATCAACATATATTTATTTAATTCTTCAAGTATTTGATTGGATGAACGGTGTATTAACACTTCCTGGAATAGCAGCCTTGATTCTTGGTGTTGGAATGGCTGTAGATGCCAACATTATTACATACGAGAGAATTAAAGAAGAATTAAAATTGGGCCGCTCGGTTCGTTCAGCATTTAAAGCAGGTTCAAGACGTTCCTTTGCAACAATCTTTGATGCAAATATTACGACCATTTTAGCTGGGGGAGTTTTATTTTTCTTCGGGACAAGCTCTGTAAAAGGATTTGCCACAATGCTGATTCTGAGTATTATTGTCAGCTTTATCACAGCTGTGTTCCTATCCAGAATTCTATTGGCTTTATTAGTTGAAAGTCGATGGCTCGATAAGAAAAAAAGTTACTTTGGTGTGAAAAAGGATGAGATCCTTAGTATCGAAGAAACTGATGATGATACGATTGCACCAACAAAGTTTGATCATGTTGATTTCTTAAAGCACCGGAGAAAATTCTTTATGCTTTCAACATTACTTGTTGTTGCAGGGGTTATTGTTATTTTAGTATTTAAATTAAATCTAGGAATTGATTTTGCAAGTGGTACAAGAATCGAGGTATTAGCGGATAAGAGCTTAACAGCCGAGGAAATTGAGAGTGAAATGAGTAAGCTGGACCTCGAAGTGGATGATGTTGTCCTTGCAGGAGAAAACAAAGAGGTTGGAGTTGCACGCTTTATAGGTGTACTTGAACCACAAAAAATTGCTGAAGTAAAAAGCCATTTCAATGAATTATATGGTTCTGAACCAAATGTAAGTACGGTTTCCCCGACGGTAGGAAAAGAACTTGCAAGGAACGCGTTGTATGGAGTGTTAATTGCCTCCATTGGGATTATTATTTATGTATCTATTCGCTTTGAGTTCTATATGGCTCTGGCATCAATTATTGCCTTATTACATGACGCGTTTTTCATTATTGCACTTTTTAGCATCACTAGATTAGAAGTGGATATTACATTTATTGCAGCCGTGTTGACGATTGTCGGGTATTCAATAAATGATACGATCGTTACCTTCGATAGAATCCGTGAATTAAATAAAAAGAAAAAGGCTAAAACGATTGAAGATTTACAGTTTATTGTAAATAGAAGTCTACAACAGACCTTTACCCGTTCAATTAATACTGTGTTAACAGTTGTTATTGCTGTTGCAGCCCTGTTGGTATTTGGTAGCTCATCCATTACGAATTTCTCCATTGCATTATTAGTTGGTTTAGTTGCCGGTACCTATTCATCTCTATTTATTGCAGCTCAATTATGGCTGATTTGGAAAGGTAAGCAATTAACTAAAAAGAAAGAAACAGCATCTCACGTAACTGATGAACCACAAGTATAACTGACTGTATAAAGGATCAACTCACTCTTTTTGTTACTATGCCATGAGAATGGGGTAATAATAAATAGAGATGGGTTGATTCTTATTTATTGTGTTTTAGTTGGTAACACTATATGCTTTGGAGCGAAATAGTGTACTAAAAGCCCTTCAAATTATACTTATTTTAAAAGGGAGGGAAGCGGATGAAACGTCAGTGGAGTATAATCCTGGCCATTATCTTTGCCTTAATTATTGCGATTTTTGCAGTCATAAATGTGGAAGCTGTAGAGGTGGATTATTTATTCGGGAAAGCTGAGTGGCCGCTTATTTTAATTATTTTGGGCTCAGTATTTATGGGCGGTTTTATGATTGCCTCTACAGGAGTGGTTAGAATCCTTTCACTCAATCGAAAATTAAAGGCATTAGAAAAGGAAAACACAAAGTTAAAAGAAGAAATAAAAACTTTAGCAGAAACAGATCAGGCTGTGCAAAATGATCATCCATTAGAAACAGATCAATCATAAACACTAACATCATACAATGGAAGAATCCTTAAATTGAAACCCCTTGACCACTCTTGTATAATGAGAAGGTTGAGGGGTGAAACTATGTTAAAGGCAAATACAAGGTGGATGATTCAATCATCTGATGAAACCTTCATTCAAAATTTAAGAGAGAATTTATCAGTGACACCACTGGTAGCTTCTTTACTAGTAAATAGAGGAATTAACTCTGTCGAAGCTGCACAGGAATTTTTAGATACGGACTCACAAACTTTTCATGATCCTTTTCTCTTAAAAGATATGGACAAAGCTGTGCAACGTATTCAAAAGGCAATTCATAATAATGAACATATCTTGGTTTATGGTGATTATGATGCAGATGGAGTAAGTAGTACGACGGTTTTATTAACGACATTACGAAAATTAGGTGCTAAAGCAGATTTTTATATACCAAATCGATTTTCGGAAGGATATGGACCAAATGAGACAGCATTTAGATTAGCTCATGAAAGGGGCTTTTCACTAATCATTACGGTTGATACCGGTATTGCTGCAGTCCATGAAGCAGAAGTTGCGAAGGATTTAGGTGTGGATTTAATTATCACTGACCACCATGAACCAGGTCCAGTTTTACCTGATGTATTAGCAATCATACATCCTAAACAGCCGGAATGCACGTATCCATTTAAGGAATTGGCTGGTGTTGGTGTAGCATTTAAATTAAGCCATGCACTGTTGGGGGAAGTCCCAACAGATTTATTAGAGGTTGCAGCAATTGGCACAATTGCTGATTTAGTTGCCCTGCATGGAGAAAATAGATTAATAGCCAAACGTGGTATAAACCAATTAAAAACAACAAATCGAATCGGGTTAAAAGCTCTATTAAAAATTGCCAATGTAAAGCTGAAAGAAATAAATGAAGATACAATAGGTTTCGCTCTTGGTCCTAGAATTAATGCTGTTGGAAGATTACAATCCGCAGATCCAGCAGTCGACTTACTTCTTTCTGATAATGAAGAAGAAGCAATGATGATCGCTGAAGAAATAGACTTACTAAATAAAGAAAGACAAAAACTAGTGAACACAATGACTGAGGAAGCTATTGAAGAGGTTAATACCCGCTTTCCAATTGAGCAAAATCCTGTCCTTGTTATTGCCAGAGAAGGTTGGAATCCAGGTGTTGTTGGGATTGTAGCTTCAAGATTAGTTGATCGTTTTTATCGGCCGACAATTGTTTTAAGTATTGACAAAGAAAAAGGGATTGCAAAGGGATCAGCACGAAGTATTGCAGGCTTTGATTTGTTTGAAAATTTATCAACATGCCGTGATATTTTACCTCATTTCGGAGGTCATCCCATGGCTGCGGGTATGACGTTACAACTTGAAGATGTAAATGAGCTTCGCGAGAGACTGGTAGAAAAAGCACATATGATTTTGACTGAAGATGATTTTATTCCTGTTTCCCGAGTTGATGTTAGCTGTAAATTAGAGGATATAACGGTTAAGTCTATAGAAGAGATGCAGCAGTTATCACCGTTTGGTATGAATAATCCAAAACCGATTATACATTTGGAAGATATGACATTGGCTAATGTCCGTAAAATAGGGGCAGAGCAAAATCATTTAAAGATTGTCTTTTCACAAGAAGAACAGCAACTCGATTGTGTTGGCTTCGGTATGGGATATATTCATGATGAGCTCTCACCTGCTGTTGCGGTATCCGCTATTGGAGAGCTTACAATAAATGAATGGAATAACTTGAGAAAACCACAAATTATGCTGAAGGATTTAAAAGTAAATCAATGGCAGCTGTTTGACTTTCGCGGTTCCAGAAATGTTGATCATCTTATTAGCTTACTTTCATCCAATGAAGCTGGGCAGATTATTACATTTCAGTCAAAAACATATGAAGAATTGGTTCAAAGAGGACTGGATCATAAAGCACTTCAAGTACAAACGGATGAAGATGCAAAAAATCTTGATGCCCGTGACAAACATCTTCTTTTACTTGACATTCCTTCTTCAATTGAATTATTGGACGGGCTTTTTTCAAAAGGTAAACCTGCAAGAATTTATTCTGTGTTTCAACAAGAAGCGGATCACTTCTTTTCGACAATACCGACAAGAGATCATTTTAAATGGTACTATGGTTTCCTGCTAAAGCAAGGTTCCTTTATGCTTCGTGAACAAGGTGAGCTTCTTGCGAAACATAAAGGCTGGACAAAAGAAACAATAGAATTTATGTCACAGGTGTTTTTTGAGCTAGAATTTGTTACAATAGAAAATGGTGTTATTTCGACAAATTCCACATCTCGAAAAAGAGATTTAAGTGAATCGAAAACGTATACCCAAAAGCAAAACCAAATTGAACTAGAAAAAACGTTATTATATACATCTTACATGCAGCTTAAGCAGTGGTTTGAACAAAGGTTTCCATTAGATGCGCCTGTAGGTGTATAAGGAGGACAAAGGAAAAATGGATTTAAAGCAATTTGTAACAGTCGTTCCTGATTATCCTAAACCAGGAATTCAATTTAAAGATATTACAACATTAATGGATAATGGGGATGCGTATCGATATGCGACAGACCAAATTGTGGAATATGCTCGTGAAAAAGAGATTGACATCGTTGTTGGTCCAGAGGCACGTGGCTTTATTATCGGTTGTCCAGTGGCATATTCATTAGGAGTGGGCTTTGCTCCAGTACGTAAAGAAGGAAAGTTACCACGTGAGGTTGTACGTGTTGAGTATGGTCTTGAGTATGGGAAAGATGTCCTTACACTCCATAAAGATGCGATTAAGCCTGGTCAAAGAGTATTAATCACAGATGACCTATTGGCAACTGGTGGAACAATCGAAGCAACAATCAAGCTTGTGGAAGAATTAGGTGGAGTTGTAGCAGGTATTGCTTTCTTAATAGAATTATCATATTTAGATGGCCGTAATTTATTGGATGGCTATGATGTTTTAACATTAATGACATTTTAATTATATGGGGACCCGAGTTATTTACAGTTCGGTCCCCATTATTTTTAGAGGCACTCAAACGGGTGCTTTTTTTGCAAATTGCATTGCATCTACTATTTCAGTTAACTTGACTTATAAAATCCATTTTACTCCATTTATTTAACGTTTTTTGTGTAAATGGTCATATACCACATTCTGGCTAGTGTGAAAAATACTGTTTTCTCTTTACATCTCGTGTTTTTTTATTGATAATAGTTACAATATAGTAAAATTTCTAATCGATATAATGAACTTCGTTATTCGGTTTTTATGACAATATATAAAACAGCAACAAGGAAAAAGATTTGTAATCAAAGTTTTCAATATAAAAAGGTGATTTCATGGCTAATGAACAAGTATTATCTTCCGAGCAAGTAATTCAAAAAGCACAGCGCTATTTATCAGCCGAAGATACTGATTTTATACAGCGTGCTTATGATTTTGCTGAAGAAGCGCACCGGGAACAATTCCGTAAGTCTGGCGAACCATATATTATACACCCCATTCAAGTTGCAGGCATTTTGGTAGACTTAGAGATGGATCCTGCTACAATAGCAGGTGGTTTTCTGCATGATGTTGTGGAGGATACAGATGTTACGTTAGATGACTTACGAGCGGAGTTCAACAATGAAGTGGCAATGCTCGTTGATGGTGTAACAAAGCTGGGGAAAATAAAATATAAATCAAAAGAAGAGCAACAGGCTGAAAACCATAGGAAAATGTTTGTAGCGATGGCTCAGGATATTCGTGTTATTCTAATAAAGCTTGCAGACCGTCTGCATAATATGAGAACTCTTAAACATCTTCCACAGGAGAAACAGCGACGTATTTCAAATGAAACATTAGAAATTTTTGCACCCCTTGCTCATCGTTTAGGGATTTCGAAAATTAAATGGGAGTTAGAAGATACATCATTAAGGTATTTAAATCCGCAGCAATATTATCGAATTGTGAATTTAATGAAGAAAAAGCGTCAGGAACGATTGGAATACTTGGATCAAGTCATTGACGAAGTTCGAGAACGGGTTGATGAGGTCAACATAGAAGCTGAATTTTCAGGAAGACCAAAGCATATATACAGTATTTACCGAAAAATGGTTCTTCAAAATAAGCAATTTAATGAAATCTATGATTTACTAGCAGTTAGAATTGTTGTCAATAGCATTAAAGATTGTTATGCCGTATTAGGTATTATTCACACTTGCTGGAAGCCGATGCCTGGTCGTTTTAAAGATTATATTGCCATGCCGAAACCGAATATGTATCAGTCTCTTCATACAACCGTGATCGGACCTAAGGGAGATCCGCTTGAGGTGCAAATTCGTACGTTTGAAATGCATCAAATCGCTGAGTATGGGATCGCAGCCCACTGGGCTTATAAAGAGGGAAAAGATGTTGATGAAAAAACAACATTAGAAAAAAAGCTGTCCTGGTTCAGAGAAATATTAGAATTTCAAAATGATGTAACAAATGCAGAAGAATTCATGGAATCCCTAAAAATTGATTTGTTTTCAGATATGGTATTCATCTTCACACCAAAAGGCGATGTAATCGAGTTGCCGTCAGGGTCTGTTCCGATTGATTTTGCTTATCGTATTCATTCAGAAATTGGCAATAAAACCATCGGTGCAAAAATTAACGGTAAAATGGTGACCCTTGACTATAAGCTGAAAACAGGCGATATTATTGAGATTTTAACATCCAAGCACTCATATGGACCTAGTCAAGATTGGTTGAAACTTGCTCAAACTTCTCAAGCGAAAAACAAAATTCGCCAATTCTTCAAAAAGCAACGTCGTGAAGAAAACGTTGAAAAAGGGAAAGAAATGGTTGAAACTGAAATAAAAAATTTAGATTTTAATGTCAAAGAAATTATGACAGCTGATAATTTACAACGAGTAGCTGAGAAGTTCAACTTTTCTAATGAAGAGGATATGTATGCAGCTGTTGGATATAATGGTGTAACGGCACTACAAGTTGCGAATCGTTTAACAGAAAAATGGCGTAAAAAACGTGATCAGGAAGAACAAGAAAAAAATATACAAGAGGTTATGAATGAGGCGAAACAAATCCCTGCCTCTACAACTTCCAAGAAGCGTGATGCAGGTGTACAAGTTAAGGGAATTGATAATTTATTAATTCGTCTCTCAAAATGCTGTAATCCAGTTCCAGGTGATGAAATAGTCGGTTTTATAACGAAAGGAAGAGGAGTATCTGTTCACCGTTCTGATTGTACAAATGTCCACACTGACGATGCAAAAGAACGGTTAATTGATGTTGAATGGGAAAATCAGCCCTCATCAAGTCGAAAAGAATATAATGTTGAAATTGAAATCTTGGGCTATGATCGTCGAGGTTTGTTAAATGAAGTATTACAAGCAGTAAATGAGACAAAAACAAATATTTCGTCTGTTGCAGGTAAATCAGACCGTAACAAAGTTGCAACAATTAATATGGCTATTTCTATTTCAAATATTAATCACTTACAAAAAGTTGTAGAAAGAATTAAACAGATTTCTGATATATATTCTGTTCGAAGAGTAATGAACTAAGGTAAGGTAGGTTTTATTGTGAAGGTAGTTGTACAACGTGCAGTTCAAGCGAAGGTTACTGTTGATGAAAAAGTAGTTGGGAAAATTGATAAAGGTGTTATGGTGCTTGTGGGGATTACACATGATGACACAGAAGCAGATGCTGAATACTTAGCTGAAAAAATTGCTCATCTAAGGATTTTTGAAGATGAAACAGGCAAAATGAATCATTCTATTCTTGATGTGGGTGGTCAGGTTTTATCTGTTTCTCAGTTTACCCTATATGGAGATTGCCGAAAGGGTAGAAGACCTAACTATATGAATGCTGCAAAACCTGATGTAGCAAATGAGCTTTATGAGTCTTTTAATCGTATGTTAAGAGAAAAAGGCTTGCAGGTTGAAACCGGGATTTTCGGAGCTATGATGGATGTTCAATTTACAAATGTAGGGCCAGTAACATTGATTATAGAAAGCAAATAAAAAGGTTATCCTTCTTCTGTATTTGAATGAAGGATAACCTTTTTATATATTATCTTGAGTTATTGTGACGTCGCGTTATTGACTGCCTTGAAGGTCTTTCCACAATGAATTGAAGACAAAGAACATCTTCTATTTATTTGTGTCTTATTTGTCATAGGCTGATCAAGGCGCTTTGTTCTTACTTGAAATACTGTGCTAACCCATTAAAGATCCCCTGTGAAGCCCGTTCTTGATAGCTTGAAGCAGCTACGGTTAATTCTTCTGTCCGATTACTTAAGAAGCCCAGCTCAAGCAATACGGCAGGAGCTTTATTTTCTCGAAGGACATGGAAATTCCCGAATTTTTGACCTCTGTTTCTCAGCTTGGTTTGTTTAACAAGTTCATTATTTACAGACTTTGCTAGAGAACCATCTTTTAACGAATGATAATAATACGTTGTTGTTCCTGAAACACTTCGATCTGCTGAGCTGTCAAAATGAATGCTAATAAATGCTTTTGCATTTCGATAATGTGATGTACTCACACGAGAATTTAAGCTAATATATGTATCATTTGATCTTGTCATAAAAACATTAGCTCCAGCAGATTTAAGCTTATCATAAACTAATTTTGCTGTGGAAAGTGTTAAATTCTTCTCTAATGTACCAGATGCACCAACAGCACCACTGTCACGTCCGCCATGTCCAGGGTCAATGACAATTGTCTTGTTTTTGATGTATTGTGACACCCCAGGCTTCGTAACCGGTGAACTGACTCCTGTTGTTTCAACTACCCAACCGGCAATAAAACCAGTTTTATTACCTCCAAGACTGATCTTATACCAATCTCCTGTTTTTTCAATAATGCCATAACTCTCACCAGTACTTGCACGTTTAATAATTGAATGAGAAGTAGATGTTCCTGAGCGGATATTTGTACCGTTATAAATAATTTTTACCTGTTGACTGCTATTGCTTGTATTAGTGTTTGTGGTTTGTGTAGTATCTTTTGCAATGTACCAGCCGGCAACCCAACCAACCTTATTTGAGCCGTAAGCAATCTTATACCAGTCATTTTTCACTTCAAGAATATTTACCTTTGTTCCTTTCGTTATGGAACCTACAACACTTCCACTAAGTGAGCCGCTATTTCTTATATTTAATGATGTGGCTGTCACTTTTCCGCTACCTTTTGCAGCAGAACTTTGGTTTGATGTAGAAGATGTGTTTTCTTTTGAAGACGAATTGGACGAGTTTATCTTTAAATAATCACTATGTACCCAGCCTGAGATATTTTTTGTTTGGATTTGAGCCCATTTCCCTGATTCTTTTACAATTGAAACAGTGGCATTTTTCTTAAGGCTTCCAACAATACTGCCGGAAGTAGAGGCCGTTTTACGAACATTTAAGGATGATGCGGTCACAGTACCGTTTTTTCCGGACGATGTGCCAGTCGATCCTTGTGTTGATGAAGTATTTTTGACCTTTACATAGCTAGAAGATACCCAGCCTGTTTTACCTGAATAGGAAATCTTGATCCATTCTCCGCTTTTCTCCAAATAGGAAGCTGTTTTCCCTTTTTCAAATACACCAATCACCCCGAATGAAGTTCCAGGCCCTGAACGAAACCTTAGTCCTGTTGCAGTGGACTCAACGATGGAACTCTTCGTAGTTGTAACAGCAGGTGTAGAAGAACTTGTTACTGCTTTTTTCTGGGAGACTAACCAATTTGCTACCCATCCAGAAGATCTAGCTGATAATTTAATCTTAATCCAATCATTTTTCTTTTCTACCACATCATATGTTTGTCCTTTTTTTACTTTGGCAATGACGGAGTATGTTAGTCCTGCTCCGTTTCGCACATTCAGCACATCAACATTTATTGTGACTTGATCAGCAGCCTTTGCAGTTGAAGGTGAAGTTTCGGTGAAAAAGGATAGTATCACTAATGTGATACATATTGATATGGTTATCATTTTGCGAATCACGATAAACCTCCTTTTTATAAAAATTTGTTAAATAAAACATTTCTCTACTTATATCGACATTCCTTTAGAAATTTGAAATAAATTTTTCCAAAATAGGAAAAGATAATAAAGACTATGACGAGATGAGGTGGAATGATCAATGAGAAATAATGACAAAGGGGAATTAATGCACTCCAGACGTGATGTTTTCGGGGTGAACTTTCATGATTTTATGACAAAAGAGCAAAATGACTCGTCTTTTGAACTTGCATCTGAATTTGGAATTTCCTTAAGAGAAGTAAAGAATTTAAAAAAACATTTAAATCGGTCTTGACAATATACTACAAAGATACGTATGATAAGATAAAATTCGAAAGTATTATCTAAATACAACATATATAATTTTGTGAACCAATGAGGGAGAACAGTAAATAAGATAACACATGAAAAGAGAGGAAATGTCTTAGGCTGAAAGCATTTCTGCATGATGACTTATTGAAAAACACTCCTTAGGTTTCTCTCTGAAAAACAGTAAGTCCAGTAGGAGTAGAACGTGACAGGCGTTAACTGATCGAGTGGAAATAGATGATTATTTCAACTAGGGTGGAACCACGGGTATAACTCTCGTCCCTACATTTTGTAGGGCGGGAGTTTTTTTGTTGTATTTTTTAAGGGAGGTAAATTATGTCATTCCAGATTCCTAGAGGTACTCAGGATATTTTACCTGGAGAGGTTGAGAAGTGGCAGTTTGTTGAGAATACTGCACGTGATTTATGTAAGAGATATCAATATAAGGAGATTCGTACACCTATTTTTGAACATACAGAGCTTTTTGCTCGTGGTGTCGGGGAAAGTACTGATATCGTTCAAAAGGAAATGTATACTTTTCAAGATCGGAAAGGAAGAAGTATTACCCTTCGTCCAGAGGGAACAGCTTCAACTGTTCGAGCTTTTGTAGAGAAAAAACTTTATGCAAATCCTTCACAGCCAACAAAATTGTATTATATTGGACCGATGTTCCGTTATGAACGTCCTCAAACAGGTCGTTTCCGCCAATTTGTCCAATTTGGTATTGAGGCGCTTGGGAGCAATGATCCAGCCATTGATGCAGAAGTGATTTCACTAGCAATGAATTTATACCAAACACTTGGTTTGAAAAGCTTAAAGCTGGTGATTAATAGCTTAGGTGATAGCGAAAGTCGTAAGGCTCATCGTGAAGCTCTAATTGCTCATTTTGAACCAAGGATTGGGGAATTTTGTTCTGATTGTCAAAAAAGATTACAACAAAATCCGTTAAGAATCTTGGATTGTAAAAAGGATCGAGATCATGAATTGATGGAAATTGCTCCATCTATACTTGAATTCCTTAATGAAGATTCTACCCATTACTTTAACAAGGTTCAGCAGTATTTAACGGCTAATGGGATTGAGTTTGAAGTTGATCCGGGACTTGTTAGAGGATTGGATTATTATAATCATACTGCATTTGAAATTATGAGCAATGCAGAAGGATTCGGAGCCATTACGACACTTTGCGGTGGTGGACGATACAATGGCTTGGCACAGGAAATCGGTGGCCCGGAGACTCCTGGTATCGGATTCGCTCTAAGTATTGAGCGTTTATTAGCAGCACTTGAAGCAGAAGGTATTGAATTACCAATTTCAGCTGAAGTTGATTGTTATATCGTAACAATGGGAGACCAAGCAAAAGATCGTGCCGTATCATTATTGAATGATATGAGAAATGCTGGTCTCGTTGCGGAGAAGGATTACGAAGATAAAAAGATGAAGGCTCAATTTAAAGCTGCAGATCGTCATCAAGCTAAATTTGTTGCGGTTTTAGGGGATGACGAATTAGCAAACAATGTGATTGCCATTAAAAATATGGAAACAGGCACACAAGAAGAAATTGCACTTGATCAAGTGATCTCATATTTAAAACAAAAAACAACGTAATAAAAGGAGAGGGTTTCATGTTTGGCCGTACGTATTACTGTGGCGAAGTTCCAGAGTCAGCAATTGGTGAAGAAGTCATTTTAAAAGGTTGGGTAGCGAAAAGACGTGATTTAGGCGGAGTTATTTTTATTGACCTTCGTGACCGTACAGGTGTTGTACAGGTTGTTTTTAACCCTGAAATTTCGGCTGAAGCATTAGCTATCGCAGAAAGAGTTCGTAGTGAATATGTGTTAGATATAACTGGTAAAGTTGTTAAGCGTGATGAAGAAACAATCAATCCTAATGTTTCAACAGGGACAATAGAGGTTATTGTAGAGAAAGTGACAATTATCAATGCAGCAAAAAATCCGCCTTTCTTAATTGAGGATAAATCGGATGAAGTATCAGAAGATGTTCGTTTAAAGTACCGCTATTTAGATCTAAGAAGACCGGCTTTACAAACTACGCTTCAATTACGTCATCAAGTGACAAGATCTATGAGAAATTTCTTGGATGAAAGTGGTTTCTTAGATATTGAAACACCGATATTAACAAAAAGCACGCCTGAAGGTGCTCGTGATTATCTAGTACCAAGTCGTGTGCATGAGGGAGAATTTTATGCTCTACCACAATCACCTCAGATCTTTAAACAGTTATTGATGGTTTCTGGTTTTGATAAATATTATCAGATTGCCCGTTGTTTCCGTGATGAAGACTTGCGTGCTGATCGTCAACCGGAATTTACCCAAATTGACATTGAAACTTCATTTATGAGTCAAGATGATATTATGTCTATGACTGAACAGATGATGTCAATAATCATGAAAGAAACAAAAAATATCGAGATTGAACTACCATTACCTAGAATGACATATGATGAAGCTATGGGACGGTATGGATCTGATAAGCCAGATACACGCTTCGGACTCGAGCTCGTGGATGTTGGTGAAATTGTTAAGGATAGTGGTTTAAAAGTATTTAACACTGTAATCGCAAACGGCGGTCAAGTTAAATCGATAAACGTTAAAGGTGCAGCTGATAAATATTCTAGAAAAGATATGGATGCACTAGCTGAATTTGTTGCTCCATACGGTGCCAAAGGGTTGGCATGGCTTAAGGTTGAAGAGGACGGCCTAAAAGGTCCTATTATCAAGTTCTTCACTGAAGAAGAGCAAAAAGGGCTGTTACAAACATTAGAGGCTACTGTTGGTGATCTTCTCGTATTTGTGGCAGATAAAAAATCAGTTGTTGCAGATGCTCTAGGAGCACTTCGTTCCAAGCTTGGTAAGGATCTGAACTTAATTGACGAAAGCAAATTTAACTTCCTATGGGTGGTTGATTGGCCGTTACTTGAGTATGATGAAGCAACAAAACGCTATTATGCAGCACATCATCCTTTTACAATGCCTGCCCGCGAAGACATTGAATTGTTTGATACAGATCCGGCAAATATGAAAGCACAAGCTTATGATATTGTTCTTAACGGATATGAATTAGGTGGAGGATCTATCCGTATTTTCGAAAAAGATATTCAGGAAAAAATGTTTAAGCTGTTAGGTTTCTCTGAAGAAGAGGCTAGAGAGCAATTCGGTTTCCTATTAGAAGCATTTGAATATGGAACACCACCACATGGAGGAATTGCTCTTGGATTGGATAGACTTGTTATGCTTTTAGCTGGTCGTTCAAATCTACGGGACACAATTGCTTTCCCTAAAACAGCTAGTGCAAGTGACTTATTAACGAGTGCACCAAGTGCAGTTAGTGAAGCACAATTAGAAGAACTAAATCTTGAGATTCGTGACTAAGTCAAGAACTTGAAATGAAATTTTTCTTATGCTATTATCTTTTTAAAGTAATATATAAGAAAGTCCTGATGTGTTCGTTGTACACCTAGTTTTGACCTAACATTTTTTATACGGGAGCTTGAAGTTTCCGGACAGAGTAAATGCCTCTCACTCGCATGAGGACTTACAAACCTCTGGAACAAAGCACCCACCTGCTGAGTGCGGGATCAAAACGAGGGAAATGGCGACGGCACAATCGGGACTGCTACATAGAAGATAAAACAGGGGCACCCCTTTCACCAACTGTGAAATGAGGTGTCCTTTTTTATACTATCAGAAAGTATATAAATTTTATGGATGATAGTAAGGCTTTCGCCATAAGGGCGATAAGCCAAGTTTTTCTAATAATAGGGGCTTACTTTTTAAGTGATGTATGGTATATTCTTTTTCAGGTAAAAATACTGTCATTATGACATGATTAGAAATTTTAGGTTATCAATTGGAGTGAGTTAGTTGCTACATCAATTTTCGCGTAATGAATTGGCAATAGGTAAAGAAGGGTTAACTATTTTAAAAAACAGCACTGTCGCTGTTTTAGGAATTGGAGGAGTAGGCTCTTTCTCGGCAGAAGCATTAGCAAGGTCAGGTGTCGGCCGCTTAGTACTAGTAGATAAAGATGATGTAGATATTACAAATGTAAATCGTCAAATTCATGCATTGGTATCAACTGTAGGTCAGCCGAAAGTAGACTTGATGGCTGATCGTATTAAAGACATTAATCCTAATTGTGAAGTCATTTCTTTAAAGATGTTCTACACTGAAGAAACGTATGAACAATTCTTTGCTCATAATCTTGATTATGTTGTGGATGCATCTGATACAATTTCCTATAAGATTCATTTAATGAAAGAATGTATAAAAAGAAACATTCCGATTATCTCCAGTATGGGTGCAGCGAATAAAATGGACCCGACGAGATTTCAGGTCGCTGATATTTCAAAAACACATACAGATCCGATTGCAAAGGTCATTCGAACTCGCTTACGTAAAGAAGGAATTCATAAAGGCATAAAAGTCGTATTTTCAGATGAAAGCCCGATTGTGATTCGTGAAGAAGTACGGAAAGAAGTTGGAAATGATGCGGCGCCAATAAGAAAAGCAAAAATGCCGCCTTCATCAAATGCATTTGTTCCATCTGTTGCAGGGTTAATTATGGGTGGATATGTCATTACAGAGCTACTGAAGGATATTAAGATTACTCGTGTGAAGGATGAAAAGTAAAGTGGTTTCTTTTATTGGGAGAGGAAAAGCATTAATGATAGAGTAGCTTTTCCTCCTCAATTAATTGGACCTCGTTAATAAGACGAAATAAAGCCTTATACCTATGATCTATCTTTTGTTTATGGTTAGTAAGTTGCTCATACTTGTTCAAAAGAGTTTGTTTTTTCTCATACAGCTTTTTATTCTCTTCAGTTAATCGTGCATTTTCATCAAGAATGTGAGTGTGTTTCTCTTTGCTTCGAACTTGAGATAAATAGTGAATGCATTCGTCTATTGTCAGCTGTATCATTTCACCATGTTGTAAAACCTGTTGATTATTATGGGCTTCCTTTTTGTTAAGAGAAATTTCTTTTCCTCTCATTTTGGCTTGTTCAAACTCTTTTGTGTAATTATTGCGTAGTACCGCATTCCACCTGTATCCACATGCTGCTGCTGTACGATTCAATCGATTTCCGATATCCTTAAAAGCAGCTGACTGAGTACGGCCGTTTTGAACATATGATAGAACCGCTTCTGCTAGAAGTTGATCATTTTCTAATGTCCACGCATCATGTCTAGTTTTCACGACAACCTCCCTGGCTTCTCCTTTTTTACCTTACAAACAAGTTAGTCATTTTTTATCCTTTCCGAATAATCTATGTTTATTCCTGATGTTTTCCAAGCTCCATCAATTACAATGTTTCGTTACTCGGTTTATAATGTATGTTAGAAATGAACAGGAGGTATGAATGTGAACGGAGAACCACTTGCTTTCCGAATGAGGCCTTCAACAATTGATGAGATTGTTGGGCAAAAAGAGGTGATAGGAGAAGAAACAAGCCTTTATAAGATGATAAAAAATGGGTATGTCCCTTCTATGCTTCTGTACGGTGAGCCGGGTATTGGAAAAACGTCGATCGCTTTTGCCATAGCAGGCACGACAAATATCCCCTTTATTGCACTGAATGCAACAACTGCAGGAAAGAAAGATGTAGAAGCAGTTGTTGATGAAACGAGAATTACAGGAAAAGTCATTTTGTTTTTAGATGAAATTCATCGTTTTAACAAAGCCCAGCAAGATTACTTGTTGCCACATGTTGAACGGGGAGACATCATCTTAATTGGAGCAACAACAGAGAACCCGTTTCATGATGTAAATCCGGCAATTAGAAGTCGATGTGGACAGATAAAACAGTTAACGAGACTAACTGTTGAAGATATCGAGGTACTTCTTCATCGTGCCCTGCAGGATGAAAGAAAAGGGTTGGGTATGGTTAAGATTGATATTTCAGAGGAACAAGTGAAAATGATTGCTTTTGGGTCCAATGGAGACGCTCGAAAATCCTTAACTTTATTGGAATCAATTGTTTATTCATCATCAAAGGTAAATGATACATATATTGTTGATGATAAAATAGTAAATGATATGGTAGAAAATGTTGGAGTATATGGCGATAAGAAAGGAACCCATTTTTATAATCTTCTTTCAAGTTTACAAAAAAGTATTAGAGGCAGTGACGTAGATGCGGCACTATATTATCTCGCCCATTTATTAGAAACAGGTGACCTTGTTGCAGTTAATCGAAGATTGGTAGTGATCGCATATGAAGATATCGGCTTAGCGAACACTGCTGTAGGTAATAATGTTTTAGCCGCTGTCACTGCAAGTGAGCGTTTAGGGCTACCGGAAGCACGTATTCCGTTGTCTGTGGCAGTTGTTGAAATGTGTCTTTCTTCAAAGTCCAATTCAGCTTATAAGGCTTTAGACTTGGCAATTCAGGATGTTCGGTCTGGAAAAGTAGGAAACATTCCAATGCACCTTCGAGACGGTCATTACGCAGGTGCAAAAGTGTTAGGACATGTTGGATATAAATATCCCCATGACTTTCCGATTGGAACATTTGGAGGTTGGGTTAACCAAGATTATTTACCTGAGAATTTAATTGGAACAAAATATTACCAGCCATTGGATGCCGGTGATGAAAAAAGGCTTGCGGCCATCTATGAAAAGTTAGAGCAGTTTAGAAAACATAAAAAGTAGTATTGTATTTATGTTGAATGATTTGACCATGTACCATAGTGGTTTAAGTGCTTAATACGATAAGTTTATGCTATAATGGCTAGTGTTCAAAAGTATATAGACTAGTAATACATTGGAAAAAGGGTTTCGTTCTGAAAAGAGATGGTTTATCTCTTTTGAAATACTTATTTTTAAAACTCCTGAATCTTTTATCAGATAGTAGATCATGCTGATGATGGAAAAAGATTTATAATATTGAAACAGTTTATATATTTTAAAAGGTTAACTACCTATATTAATTCCTGGCGTAAGGGGGAAAACAATGAAAATATCTACAAAAGGCCGTTACGGACTAACAATTATGATCGAGCTCGCTAGAAAACATGGTGAAGGTCCTACCTCTTTAAAGAGTATTGCTCAGGCTCATGATTTGTCAGAACACTATTTAGAACAGTTAATTGCACCTTTGCGAAACGCACGCTTGGTGAAAAGTATTAGAGGAGCATATGGCGGTTATATTTTAGGTGATGAACCTGCAAATATCACATCAGGAGATATCATTCGTGTTTTAGAGGGACCTTTAAGTCCTGTAGAAGTATTGGATGATGAAGAGCCTGCGAAAAGACAACTATGGATCAGAATTCGTGATGCGGTAAAAGATGTTTTAGACAATACGACATTAGAAGATCTTGCTAATTACAACGGAGATGGAGACCAGGAACCCTACATGTTCTACATCTAAAAATATAACAAATAAAGTAGAAAGGAGGGTATTCAGAATGAGAAGAATTTATTTAGACCATGCAGCAACTTCGCCACTTCACCCTGAAGTTGCTGAAAAAATGATGAATAAAATGATTGAAAACTTTGGAAATCCATCAAGTATTCATTCTTTTGGCCGAGAAGCACGTCGAACTCTTGATGAGTCTAGAAGAAGTTTAGCGAACACAATTGGAGCCAAACCTGGTGAGATTATATTTACTAGCGGCGGAACAGAAGCAGACAACTTAGCTGTTATTGGAACAGTTTTGGCGAATAACCAAATTGGAAAACATATTATTACAACACAGGTTGAGCATCATGCTGTATTACATGCGTGTAAGTATTTGGAAAAACAAGGTTATGAGGTAACTTATTTACCTGTTGATGAACAGGGACTTATATCATTAAATGATGTTAAAAAGCATGTAACAAATCAAACGGTACTTGTCTCTGTAATGTTCGGAAATAACGAAGTTGGTACCATTCAGCCAATACGTGAGATCGGTGAATATTTAAAAGATTCCCCTGCTTTTTTTCATACAGATGCTGTTCAAGCATTCGGGATGGAACCTATTGATGTACAGGAGCTCGGGGTGGATTTATTAACGGTTTCTGCACATAAAATTAATGGACCGAAGGGTGTCGGTTTTTTATATGCAAAAGCCGGTATTAAACTTCAGCCTGCTTTATATGGCGGTGAACAAGAACTAAAACGCAGAGCAGGTACCGAAAATGTAGCTGGAATAAGCGGATTTAGCCATGCAGCAAAGCTATCAATCGAAGAGAGGGAGCAAAAAAAAGAGCAATATATTGGATTTAAAAAGGAAATGATGAGGATTTTTGAAGAAAACAACATTTCATTTCATTTAAATGGCTCTTTAAATGGTCTTCCACATGTTCTCAATTTATATTTTCCTAAAACACATATAGAATCACTTTTAGTTAATTTAGATTTAGCAGGTATTGCAGCTTCAAGTGGATCTGCGTGTACAGCAGGATCTGTTGACCCTTCACATGTGCTGGTGGCGATGTATGGAAAAGAATCAGATCGTATCTTGTCTTCCATACGTTTTAGTTTTGGACTTGGGACAAACATGGATGATATTCAATATGCTGCACAAGAGATTGTAAAAGTGATTAAGCGAATAACAGCTTAGAAAGACACGGAGGTGAAATGGGATGAAAAAAGACCCGAAAGATATAAGAGTGGTTGTCGGCATGTCTGGTGGTGTTGATTCATCTGTTGCTGCTCTTCGTTTAAAAGAGCAAGGATATGATGTAATTGGTATTTTTATGAAAAACTGGGATGACACGGACGAAAATGGTGTATGTACAGCAACCGAAGATTATAATGACGTCATTGAGGTATGTAACCAAATTGGCATTCCATACTATGCAGTAAATTTTGAAAAGCAGTATTGGGATAAGGTTTTCACTTATTTTCTAGATGAATATAAAGCGGGGAGAACGCCAAACCCTGATGTAATGTGTAATAAAGAAATAAAATTTAAAGCATTTTTAGAGCATGCTATGTCTTTAGGTGCTGATTATTTAGCAACAGGACATTACGCACGTGTTGAATACCGAGATGGGGAATATAAAATGCTGCGTGGTGTCGATGAAAACAAAGATCAAACTTATTTCTTAAATCAACTAGGTCAAGAACAACTTTCAAAGGTAATGTTTCCACTAGGAGATATTGAAAAACCTTTAGTTCGGGAAATGGCTAAAAAAGCGAATCTTGCCACAGCAACTAAAAAGGATAGCACAGGAATCTGTTTTATTGGTGAAAGAAACTTTAAAGAGTTCCTAAGTGGATATCTTCCGGCACAGCCTGGAATCATGCAAACTCTTGATGGTGAAGTAAAAGGAAAACATGATGGATTAATGTACTATACGATCGGTCAAAGACATGGTTTGGGTATTGGTGGTAGCGGAGATCCTTGGTTTGCTGTTGGAAAAGATTTAGAAAAGAATATTCTTTATGTTGATCAAGGATTTCATAATGATTTATTGTATTCTGATTCCATCACAGCAACAAATGTAAGTTGGGTTTCAGATCAACCTGTAACAGAACTATCATGTACGGCAAAATTCCGTTATCGTCAGCAAGATAATGAGGTGACCGTTACGATGATAGATGATACAACTGCTAAAGTGACTTTCAAAGAACCTATTAGAGCAGTAACTCCTGGTCAAGCCGTGGTGTTTTATGATGGTGATGTTTGTTTAGGTGGCGGGACGATTGATCATGTATTTAAAAATAACGAAAAGATTTGGTATGTAGGATAAAATGATTTTATCGTTTGTTCTTCCATTAGGGACATTTTTTTTGATAAGATGAGAGGGGTTGGCACACAAAGAGTCAACCCCTTTTCTTCGTAAAGAAACGAGTAATGAAAATAAAGGCAGGTATAAAGATGGACACAAATCAACGTGGAATTGAAGCGATGCAAAAAGGAAATTTTGAAGAAGCAGCAACTATTTTTTCAGAAGCAATTGAAGCTAATCCAAATAATCCGATAAGCTATATAAATTTTGGTAATCTTTTATCAGCAGTCAATGAATTAGAAAAAGCACTTAAATTTTATGAAAAGGCAATTGCAATAGATTCGAATGCAGCTACAGCATATTATGGGGCAGGTAATGTATATTTTAATCAGGAAAACTTTGATGAAGCTAAAAAAATGTATGAAAAGGCATTACAAAATGGGCTTGATGAAGGTGACCTCCATTTTATGCTAGGGATGTCACTCTTTAATCTTGGTCAAAACCGTTTAGCACTCCCATATTTTCAGCGTTCAGTTGAATTAAATAAAAAGGATAGTGACGCCAAATTTCAATATGGATTATGCTTGGCACAGCTGGAACTTATTGATGATGCAGTAAAGCAATTTGAGGCTGTGATACAATTAGATGAGGATCATGCAGATGCATATTATAATCTTGGTGTTGCATTTGCTTTTAAGGAAAAGGCAGATAAAGCGATCGAAATGCTGGAAAAAGCGTTGGATATTCAGCCGAACCATATGCTGGCAGGACACGCACTAAAAATTATGAATGGTCAATCTAATTAAAGATCTATCTGTGAAGGGAGAGTCGTTCATGCAGGAGAGTGCCGATTTATTTAGTGAAAATGAACGTTATGTGAAAGGTCTTGTTAAAGTTGTGATCTTTCACAATGATCAAAATTTATATTCTGTTTTAAAAGTAAGAGTTCATGAAACAAGTGAAAACATTGAAGATAAAGAAATAACGGTTACAGGTTACTTTCCACTCCTGCATGAAGATGATCTTTATACGTTTTATGGCACACTAACAAATCATCCTAAATTTGGTTTGCAATTTCAAACAGAGCATTTTCGTAAAGAAATACCTCAAACGAAAGAAGGAATTATTCAATACCTTTCAAGTGATCTTTTTAAGGGTATTGGGAAAAAAACGGCAGAGGCGATCGTTGAGAAATTAGGGGAATCTGCCATCTCCAAAATACTGCAAAACCCTTCGGTTTTAGATGATATCCCCAAGGTAAATAAAGAAAAAGCAAAACAATTAGTCGATGCTTTAGTTTCTCATCAGGGGCTTGAACAAATTATGATCGCATTAAATCAGTTTGGTTTTGGACCTCAATTAGCCATGAAGATTTATCAAACATATAAAGATGAAACATTATCAATTGTTCAAAATAACCCTTATCAGCTTGTGCAGGATATTGAGGGGATTGGTTTTGTAAGGGCCGATGAGCTCGGTAAACAGCTGGGTATATCAGGAAAAGATTCTGAAAGAATAAAAGCAGCGTGTCATTACATTATTGAGCAATTATGTGTACAAGATGGTCATGTTTACATAACACTTGAACAACTAATAGTAAAAGCAAAGGAATTGCTTGATCATACGAAGCAAGCCATTATTCATGAGACAGACATTGCGACGGAAATTATTGCATTAGGAGAAGAAGGCAAGCTGATTGTAGAAGAAGAACGGGTATATATACCCTCTCTTTATTTTGCTGAGCAAGGATTAGTCAAGAACGTTAAAAAAGTTCTGGAGCAAACCGAGTATGATGAATTGTTCCCTGAGTCTGAGTTTTTATTATCACTTGGTAAACTGGAAGAAAGAATGAAGGTTCAATATGCACCTTCTCAAAAGGATGCTATTCAAAAAGCATTAATGTCACCAATGCTTTTATTGACTGGAGGACCTGGAACAGGAAAAACAACCGTTATTAAAGGGATTGTTGAATTGTATTCTGATTTGCATGGCTGTTCTCTTGAACCAAAAGACTATAAAAAAGAAGAACCTTTTCCAATCTTGCTTGTTGCTCCAACAGGTCGAGCTGCTAAACGAATGAGTGAAGCGACAGGTATGCCTGCAGTTACGATTCACCGCTTGTTGAAATGGAATGGAGCAGACGGTTTTGAACATGATGAAGATAATCCAATATCAGGAAAACTGCTCATTGTTGATGAGGTTTCAATGGTTGACATATGGATAGCCAACCAATTATTCAAAGCGCTGCCTAAGGAAATACAAGTCATCATGGTTGGAGACGAAGATCAGCTTCCATCGGTTGGACCTGGACAAGTCCTGCGTGATTTATTGTCTTCTAAAATGATTCCAACTGTTCAGTTAACAGATATCTATCGTCAAGCTGAAGGCTCATCCATTATTGAGCTCGCCCATGAAATGAAAACAGGAAATTTACCGCAAAATATCGCCAAACCAACATCAGATCGTTCTTTTATTCGCTGTTCACAAGCACAAATGAAGGAAGTAATTGAAAGAATTATTCAAAGTGCAATAAGTAAAGGCTATACCGCAAAGGATATTCAAGTATTAGCACCTATGTACCGAGGCGCAGCAGGTATAGACCAATTGAATAAATTACTTCAAGAACTGTTTAATCCTAAAACTCCCGGAAAAAGAGAAATGAAATTTGGTGAAGTTGTCTATCGTAATGGAGACAAAGTCCTTCAACTGGTCAATCAACCAGACAGCAATGTATTTAATGGCGATATTGGAGAAATTGTTTCAATCTTTTATGCTAAAGAAAATACGGAGAAAGAGGATATGATTGTCATTTCTTTTGATGGAAATGAAGTTACCTACACCAAGCAAGATTTCAACCAATTTACACATGCATTTTGCTGCTCCATACATAAGTCTCAGGGAAGCGAATTTCCAATTGTTGTGTTACCCATTGTAAAAGGTTATTACCGGATGTTAAGACGGAATTTAATTTATACAGCAGTAACCAGAAGTAAACGATCGCTTGTGATATGTGGTGAGTTAGAAGCTCTTCAATGGGGAGTGTCAAATAATGACAGTTCAGACCGGCAGACAAGTTTAAGGCAAAAATTAAGCGGCATGCATTCTGACTCAGAAATGGATGAACTTCAAAAGGAATTGCCTTTTCCCGTTAGTGATGCAAATATTGGCATGGAAAACCTTTCACCGTATGACTTCATGGAGCCAAGTGAAACATAAGAATGTTCGGAAAGGTGGAGAAGACTTTGCGGACATTCTCAAAACTCAAAGGGCTACCTGTATACTGTTGCCATAATGCAGCCATTTTAGGACATATAACGAATTTATGCTTATCTTCCAAAGGCTTTATTTTTGGGCTAATGATGGAAGGAAAGGGTTTTTTTCATCGTGATAAATTTATTCCAATTCATTCAATTTATTCGATTGGAGAAAATGGAGTCATGGTTGAACAAATTGAAACCCTTTTATCCATTCAGGACATGAAGAAACAATATACGTATAATACCTATCATGACCTTGAAAATAAAGCAGTCTTAACAAAAGAGGGAAACAAATTAGGGTTGTTAGAAGACGTATATTTTTCTGAAAAATTGGGCACAATTGAGGCATACGAATTGACGGACGGATTTTTTGCAGACATCGCTGAAGGAAAAAAAGTGGTTAAAGCTTCCGGAGAACCATTTTCGATAAGCAAAGATGCGATCGTCATTGATTTAATGTGAATGAGGTGTGCCTAATTGTTTTCATGTCCTAATTGTAGAAGTAAAGATCTTGGAAAGATAGGTGTAAATCAATATTACTGCTGGGGTTGCTTTATTGAGCTTTCAGTATCAAAAGGAAAAATATTAACCCATCAAGTGGAAGAAGATGGAACGTTAAGTTCACTCGATGATTTATTTTCAGAAGATGAACGATCAATAAGCATGTAAAGGGGAGATCATTTTGAACCGTACTTTAACATCACTAGTATCTCTTGGTCTTGGTGCAGTTGCTTATCATTATGCACGAAATACAAACATGACAAATAATCGTTCGATGAAGAAAATGAGAAAAAGAGTAATGAAAATGTTTTAGTAAAGAAGGAGCTGATCTGTTCAGCTCCTTTTTAGATTTTACTATCAGAACGTATAAGATTTTATTTGATAACAGTTATGATTTCGTTTTCTAAGCTTATTTCTTATATATTGGAAATTGATGTATAAAAATGATAATACCTCCAAACAACTATATAGTAAGGAGGAGTTAAATGAGAGAAAAGCATATTAAGTGGCTGCTGCAAATAACGATATTATTATTAGCCTTATTATCCGTGTATGTATTTTTAAAACTTTACTCCGTATGGGCTCCTTTTTTAGTCATGTTTAAAGCTGTAATTATACCATTTTTAATAAGTGCGTTTATAACATATTTACTTCATCCGGTAGTTGAAAAGCTTCATCGTAAGGGCTTGCCCAGGTCAATCTCCATTCTTATTATATATTTCCTGTTTTTTGGGTTAATAGGATACGGCTTTTATAGGGGAATCCCTGTCTTAATAAGTCAGCTTAGAGATTTATCTGAAAACTTTCCACAGTTTACTATGATTTATAATCAATGGATGGATTCCATTCATGATCACACAGATACATGGCCTGTAGGAATTCACGACCGGATTGATCAAATGTTTAGTAAAACAGAAGAATGGCTTGCTGTTACAATTGAAAAAGCTATTAATAGCTTAAAAGGTATTTTTGATTATATGCTCTTACTTGCGATAATACCGTTTCTTGTCTTTTATATGTTAAAAGATTATGAGCAAATCAAAAAGGCTGCATGGTATTTGACTCCCCGCAAATGGAGAAGTGGTTCCATTCAGTTTTTGAAAGACATTGATCATTCTCTGGGAAATTATATTCGGGGTCAATTGTTTGTCTGTCTTATAATTGGATCATTAGCTTTTTTAGCTTTGTGGTTTTTCCATGTTAAATACCCTTTAATTCTTGGTCTTTTAATTGGAACCACAAATATTATTCCTTATTTCGGACCTGTCATCGGTGCCGTGCCTGCATTAATTATTGCTGCGACAATGTCGACAAAAACAGTCATCATCGTTATTGTTCTTATTGCAAGCCTGCAATTTATAGAAGGAAATATATTGGGGCCATTAATTGTAGGGAAGAGCCTTCATATGCACCCTATTGTTATTATGCTTGCATTACTCGCAGGAGGGGAAATTGGAGGAGTGATTGGGTTAATGTTAGCGGTACCTGTTATCGTGATTTTAAAAGTTATGATTGTTCATCTTGCCCTTTTAAGAAGACAACATTGACATTTAGAAAACGCTTGGTCTATAATTCTAGGGTAGAATAAGGAAAAACGATGATGGAATAAAGTATGCTGATACCGCTTTTAAGAGAGGAATTTTCATGGCTGAGAAAAATTCTAAAGTCAGGGCAGCAGAAAGCTAATCCTAAGTGCAGAAAAACCTGCCGTATTGAACCACGTTACGGTTTTAATAAAGGTGACGGACTGGTGGAGGTTCAAAGATTTGCTATTTAACTTTGTCTTACTGTCTAGCTAAAGGCGTCATCGGCAAAGCACTTGAAGTGCAAGTGCAGTCATGGCGATTGACGTCGCGTCTAAGACTGCCTCGAGGTCATAAGCCGATAAATAGACGCCTGCCGCTTTTCAATGTCCGTAATCAGGGTGGTACCGCGAGTTAACTCTCGTCCCTGTGTTAAGAGAATTCTTTTCACAGTGATGAGGGTTTTTTGTTTACTATTTATTAAAGAAGATATGGAGGATACATATGAGAAATTTACAATCTGCAGAAGTTCGTCAAATGTTTTTGGATTTCTTTAAAGAAAAAGGTCATGATGTTGAACCGAGTGCATCACTCGTTCCTCATGAAGATCCAACATTACTTTGGATTAATAGCGGGGTAGCAACATTAAAGAAATACTTTGATGGACGTGTCATTCCAGCAAACCCTAGAATTTGTAATGCACAAAAGTCCATTAGAACAAATGATATTGAAAATGTCGGTAAAACAGCAAGACATCACACATTCTTTGAAATGTTAGGAAACTTTTCTATTGGTGATTATTTTAAAGGTGAAGCAATCGAATGGGCGTGGGAGTTTCTTACAGATGCAAAATGGATTGGATTCGATCCTGAGAAACTTTCTGTTACGATCCACCCTGAAGATCATGAGGCATTTGATATTTGGAAAGATAAAATTGGCATTCCAGAAGAGCGCATTATCCGTTTAGAAGGGAACTTCTGGGACATCGGGGAAGGACCAAGTGGACCAAATACAGAAATTTTCTATGATCGTGGCGAAGAGTATGGGAATGATCTAAGCGATCCTGAATTATATCCTGGTGGAGAAAATGAACGATATTTAGAAGTATGGAACCTTGTATTTTCTCAATTTAATCATAATCCGGATGGAACATATACGCCGCTTCCGAAGAAAAATATCGATACCGGAATGGGATTGGAACGAATGGTATCTGTCATTCAAAATGTCCCAACAAACTTTGATACAGATCTTTTCATCCCGATTATTAGAGCAACTGAGCAAATCTCTGACGAACAGTACCGTAAGGATCAAGAAAAGGATGTTGCTTTTAAAGTAATTGCCGATCACGTTCGTACAGTAAGCTTTGCTATTAGTGATGGCGCTCTTCCATCAAATGAAGGTCGTGGATATGTACTGCGACGTTTATTAAGAAGAGCTGTTCGGTATGCTAAACAAATTAATATCAACCGTCCATTCATGTTTGAATTGGTTCCTGTTGTCGCTGAAGTTATGGTTGATTTTTATCCCGAAGTTAAAGCAAAGACAGACTTCATTCAAAAAGTGATTAAAAATGAAGAAGAACGCTTCCATGAGACATTAAATGAAGGCTTAACAATTTTAAGTGAAGTGATGAAAACTCAAAAAGGAAACGGCAATGATGTCATTCCTGGAGAGGATGTTTTCCGTTTATACGATACATACGGATTCCCAGTCGAATTAACGGAAGAGTATGCAGAAGAAGAAGGCATGAAAATTGACCATGAAGGCTTTGATAGAGAAATGGAAGCACAACGTGATCGTGCACGTGCTGCTATGCAGAAGGTTGATTCAATGCAAGTCCAAGGTGGCATGTTAGGCGAGATTAAGCTTGAAAGCAAATTTGTAGGATATGACCAATTTGTTGTAGAAAATGCGACAGCGGTTGTTATTGTGAAAAATGGAGATGTCATTCAAGAAGCTCATGAAGGGGAAGAAGTACAACTAATTCTAGATCAGACTCCTTTCTACGCTGAAAGTGGTGGACAAATTGCGGATATTGGTACTCTTTCAAGTGAAAAAGCTGTTCTAAAGGTAAAAGATGTTCAAAAAGCTCCAAATGGTCAAAATCTGCATAATGTAATTGTAGAAAGTGGCACAATTCAAACAGGTGATCAACTAACTGCAAGGGTTTTAGAAGAAAACAGAAGTGGTATTGTAAAAAATCACACGGCAACACACTTGTTACATCAAGCCTTAAAAGATGTGTTAGGAACACATGTAAATCAAGCAGGATCATTAGTAACGTCAGATCGCTTAAGGTTTGATTTTTCTCATTTTGGTCAAGTTACACAAGATGAGTTAGTTCGAATCGAACAAATTGTAAATGAACAAATTTGGAAAAGCATTGACGTTCAAATTGATTATAAGTCGCTGACAGAAGCAAAAGAGATGGGGGCTATGGCCCTGTTCGGAGAAAAGTATGGTAATATCGTCCGTGTTGTTCAGGTTGGTGGCTACAGCTTAGAACTGTGTGGCGGTTGTCACGTACAAAATACTTCTTCAATTGGTATTTTCAAAATTATTACAGAAACAGGAATTGGAGCAGGTACAAGACGAATTGAGGCTGTTACAGGCAAAGCGGCATATGAGCTAACAAATGAACAATATGGTAGACTTCAAGAAGCTGCAGAACTATTAAAATCCAACCCTAGAGATATCGTGTCAAGAATAACCGGCCTTTTACAGGATTACCGTGCCCTACAGCGTGAAAATGAGTCTTTGACAACAAAGCTTGGAAATTTAGAAGCAGGTAATATCGTTGATCAAGCTGTCACAATAAATGGT
Source organism: Bacillus sp. J37 (assembly GCF_000518865.1). Classification (GTDB taxonomy): domain Bacteria; phylum Bacillota; class Bacilli; order Bacillales; family Bacillaceae; genus Metabacillus. Next base: position 84,012 of record NZ_JAEK01000001.1, read on the forward strand.
GTAACTGTATTGGCTGCAAAAGTGAATGCAAAAGACATGAATAGTCTTCGAGGTATGATGGATGACTTGAAAAATAAATTGCAATCAGCTATTGTTGTTCTCGGAGCTAGTGAAGATGGAAAAGTGAATCTTGTAGCGGGTGTGACAAAAGATCTAGTCGATAAAGGCTACCATGCTGGAAAGTTAATAAAAGAAGTGGCAGAACGCTGTGGTGGAAAAGGTGGCGGTCGTCCTGAAATGGCTCAAGCAGGTGCGAAACAACCTGAAAAGTTGACAGAAGCACTTAAATATGTCGAAGAATGGGTTGAATCCGTTTTATAATTAGGAAAAGTAGTGTAAAATGTAGGTAAGATAGGACAAGCAGATTCCAATTATGAATCTGAGAAAGAGGTGCGAACGGTGAGTTCATTTGATAAAACAATGAAATTCAACTTTTCTGATGAAACGGTCGAAACGAATGTAAACGAAGTTCTTTATACTGTATACGATGCGTTACAGGAAAAAGGGTATAATCCTATAAACCAAATTGTAGGATATTTACTTTCTGGTGATCCTGCCTACATTCCAAGACATCGTGATGCCCGGAATTTAATTCGCAAGCTTGAGAGAGATGAATTAATTGAGGAGCTAGTTAAGTCTTACTTACAAAAAAACCGAGAGGCATAATATGCGAATACTAGGATTAGATTTAGGCTCCAAAACACTTGGAGTCGCAGTGAGTGATGAACTGGGCTGGACTGCTCAGGGAATTGAAACGATTAAAATTAATGAGGAAAGCCGAGACTATCAATTAGGAAGGCTTTCTGATATTATCGAACAGCACAGTGTAGAGAAAATTGTACTCGGTATGCCCAAAAATATGAATGGAACCATAGGCCCGAGAGCTGAAGCAAGTCAAAGGTTTTCTGAAATATTAACAAAAAAGTTTAATCTTCCTGTAATTTTATGGGACGAACGCTTAACCACAATGGCAGCCGAGAAAATGCTGATTTCTGCTGATGTTAGCCGAAAAAAAAGAAAGCAAGTCATTGATAAGATGGCAGCAGTGATGATCTTGCAGGGCTATTTAGATAGTCTAAACTAGAAATACAAAATAAATCTTGAGGTGAAAACATGGATCACGGAGAAAAACAAATTACAGTTATCGATGAAAACGGAAATGAACAATTATGTGAAGTCTTATTCACTTTTGAATCTGAAGAATTCAAAAAATCATATGTACTGTATTACCCGGTTGGAGCAGATGAAGATGATAATGAAGAAATTGAAATTCATGCTTCAAGCTTTAATCCACACGCGAATGGTGAAGATGGAGAATTAGAGCCGGTTGAAACAGATGAAGAGTGGGATTTAATTGAAGAAATGTTAAATACATTTCTTGACGAAGAGGAAGAATAAGAACGAAAAGGTGCAAAGGAGAACATCTCCTTTGCACCTTTTTTCCTTTCCGGTGCAAAGTAAGTGTGATTTCCATAAATCATGTAATTTATTGCCGAATCGTCCAGAACATTGTAGTATAATAATGGGGTGAAAGGGGGATATACATGTCTGAAGATCCGAAAAAGGATACATTCCGTAAAAACCTAATGCAAAAACAAAGTGAGGCAAAGGTAGTTAGAAGAATTGTATTAACCGTTTTTATTATTCTTATTATTGCTTTTTCAGGAATAATCGGAGGCGGTTATCTATATATAAAATCTTCTCTAGAACCAGTAGATCCTAATGATCAGACAGCAATAGAAGTCACAATACCAATTGGTTCATCTGTATCAACTATCTCAAGAATTCTGGAAGAGCATGACATTATTAAGGATGACCGGATATTTAAGTATTATATAAAGTTTAAAAATGAGTCAGGCTTCCAAGCTGGAGATTATAAATTAAACAAATCTATGACTTTTAAGGATATTATTACAAGTCTTAAAGAAGGAAAATTGCTAAGTGAAGCAGCCTTTCAGATTACAATCCCAGAAGGTAGACAATTAACCGAGATAGCATCTATTATTGCAAATCATACTGATTTTGAGGAAACAGAGATTCTTGCAACATTAACAGATAAAGAATTTATTAACTCGATGAAAGCAAAATACCCTGATCTTTTAACAGATGATATTTATGGAGAAAATGTGAAATATGCTCTTGAGGGATATTTGTTTCCGGCAACTTATCCATATTACAAAGAAAAACCAACCATTGAAGAAGTGATAGAACCAATGGTGAAAAAAACAAGTGAGATTGTAGCAAAGTACATTCCAAAGCTTCAGGAACAAAAAATGAGTGTCCATGAATTTGTTACAATGGCTTCGCTTATTGAAGAAGAAGCAACAGAAAAAGCAGATCGCGAAAAGATCTCAAGTGTCTTTTATAACCGAATCGACGTAAACATGCCTTTACAAACAGATCCAACCGTATTATATGCGTTGGGAGAACACAAAGATCGAGTATTATATGAAGATCTTGAAGTGAAATCTCCGTATAATACGTATCAAAATAAGGGACTTCCACCAGGACCGATTGCTAATGCAGGTGAAGTTTCATTTGTGGCAGCTCTAACTCCTGAAGATACAGATTTCTTATATTTCCTTGCAACAGGTGAGGGAGAAGTTATCTTTACAAAAACACTCGAGGAACATAATAAAGCTAAAAGTAAATATATTACAAACAACTAAATGTCGTTTTTAGAAATAAGAAAGGGAACGCAGTTATTCTATTCGCATTCCCTTTCTTGTTGTGGTAAAATATATCGAGTTGTTAGTTGGACGACGATTTTTATAATTTTTGAACAAGAGTTCTCTATGTATGAGGCTCTTCTTTTTAGTGTTTACCATTTGTGACGAATGTTAGCAAAAAAGAAACTTAGGTTTATGATTGCAATACATGAACAGGAGGGCAATCATGTTAGATCAAGATGTTATTACGTATGTAGAAAATTTAATACCGAATTCATCACCCTACGTTAAGCAAATGGAAGAGTTTGCGAAACAACATGAAGTGCCAATAATGGAGAAAGTTGGTATTGAGGTTTTGCTTTTACTTTTATCCATGCAGCAGCCAAGGAGAATTTTTGAAATTGGAACAGCGATTGGTTATTCAGCCATTAGAATGGCGACACATTTGCCCCAAACCCAAATTGTTACGGTTGAGCTTGATGAGGAACGGTATCACCAAGCGAACAAACATATCCATGAATTAGGTTTAGAAAACCGAATTAAAACCTTTTTAGGAGATGCTCTGTCTATTTCAGAAGAAGTTAAACAATATGGACCATTTGACGCATTATTTATAGATGCTACAAAAGCAAAATACAAGAAATTTTTTACATTATATGAACCGATGTTAGCTGAAGATGGCATTATCTATTCAGATAACGTGTTATTTAAAGGAACTGTTGCCCGAGATCGTTCAGAACTTAAAACGAGAAGGCAGCGTACTCTTGTTCGAAAGCTGGATGAGTATAATCAAATGCTTTCAACTCTAGAAGGATATCATACAACGATTATACCTGTTGGCGATGGAATTGCAGTAACAAAGAAAATGAAATAAAAGAGGTGTGAAAAATGCAAAAACCAGAATTATTAGTTACACCTAAATCAGTAAACGATGTTCTTCCATTAATTGAAGCTGGTGCAGATGCGTTTATGATTGGAGAACAAAGATTTGGGCTGCGCCTTGCAGGGGAATTCTCAAGAGACCAAGTGAAACAAGCAATAGAAATTGCTCATCATCATAATAAAAAAGTATATGTTGCCATGAATGCTATTTTCCATAACGAAGCAATCGAAGATATAGAAAACTATTTATCCTTTTTAACAGAGGTAAGTCCTGACGCAGTTGTGTTTGGTGATCCGGCTGTTTTAATGGCAGCAAATGAAGTGGCACCCGATTTAAACCTTCATTGGAACACTGAAACAACAGCAACAAACTGGTATACATGTAATTATTGGGGGAGAAAAGGTGCAAAGCGTGCGGTACTTGCACGTGAATTAAGTATGGATGCCATTATTGAAACAAAAGAACATGCAGAGGTTGAGATTGAGGTACAGGTGCACGGGATGACGTGTATGTTCCAATCAAAACGTACACTTTTGGGCAATTATTTTGAGTATCAAGGTAAGGCATTAAAAGTGGAAAACCGTACAGATACCAAGGAAATGATGTTTTTATTTGATCCTGAAAGGGATAATAAATATCCAATCTTTGAAGATGTGAATGGAACACATATTATGAGTCCAAATGATATCTGTATCATTGATGAGCTTGGAGACATGATTGACGCAGGAATTGACTCCTTCAAGATTGATGGAGTATTACAAACTTCAGACTATATTATAGAGGTCACAAAAAAGTACAGAAAAGCAATTGATCTTTATGTTGAAGACAATGCGAAGTACGAAGAAGCAAAAGATGTACTTTTAGAAGAAATTGAAAACATACAGGCGAAGAACCGCTCATTAGATACAGGCTTTTTCTTTAAAGAAACCGTTTATTAATTTGAATAGTTTTAGTGCAAAAAGGGAGTGAAAAAAGTGACGACAGTTATAGATAAAATATCTACAATCATCGATGGAAAACGTGTAATAACGAAGAAGCCAGAGTTATTAGCTCCAGCAGGAAATTTAGAAAAGTTAAAAATTGCCGTTCATTATGGTGCGGATGCTGTATTTATTGGAGGTCAGGAATATGGTCTTCGTTCAAATGCCGGTAATTTTTCTTTAGAGGAAATGGCAGAAGGTGTACAGTTCGCTGATAAATATGGAGCGAAAATCTATGTTACAACTAATATTTTTGCACATAATGAAAACATGGACGGACTTGATGAATATTTAATAGGATTACAGAATGCAGGTGTAACAGGAATTATTGTTGCTGACCCGCTTATCATCGAAACATGCCGTCGTGTGGCACCGAAACTTGAAGTTCATTTAAGTACACAGCAATCTCTTTCAAACTGGAAAGCTGTCCAGTTTTGGAAGGAAGAAGGATTAGAGCGTGTCGTTTTAGCTCGTGAAACAAGTGCTGAGGAAATAAAGGAAATGAAAGAAAAGGTTGATATTGAGATTGAAGCCTTTATCCATGGTGCAATGTGTATTGCTTATTCCGGACGCTGTACATTAAGTAACCATATGACTGCACGTGACTCAAACCGCGGCGGTTGCTGTCAGTCATGTCGTTGGGACTATGACTTGTTTAAGCTTGAAAACAATCAAGAAGTGGCTTTATTCAATGAAGATGATGCATCGTTTGCAATGAGTCCAATGGATTTAAATTTAATTGAATCTATTCCTAAAATGATTGAACTTGGAATTGACAGTTTAAAGATTGAAGGAAGAATGAAATCAATTCACTATATTGCTACAGTTGTGAGTGTCTATCGTAAAGTCATTGATGCTTACTGTGCTGATCCTGAGAACTTTGAGATAAACCCTGAATGGTTAAAAGAACTTAGTAAATGTGCTAACCGAGAAACAGCTTCTGCCTTCTTTGAAGGAGTTCCCGGCTATAAACAACAAATGTTTGGCGAGCATAGTAAGAAAACCGAGTATGATTTTGCCGGACTTGTATTAGATTATAACAAAGATACACAATTGGTTACCCTGCAGCAACGTAACCACTTTAAAATAGGTGAAACAGTTGAATTCTTTGGTCCGGAAATCGAAAACTTTACACAAACAATTGAGAAGATTTGGGATGAAGATGGAAAAGAGCTAGATGCAGCTCGCCATCCACTACAAATTGTGACTTTTAAAGTAGATAAACCCGTCTTCGTAAACAACATGATGCGAAAGGGGTTCTAAAAATAATGGCGAAGAATCCGGTTGTAATAGGAGTTGCTGGAGGTTCAGGCTCAGGAAAAACAAGCGTGACAAAGGCAATTTACGAGCATTTTAAAGGTCATTCAATCTTAATGCTGGAACAGGATTTTTATTATAAAGATCAAAGTCATCTGCCATTTGAGCAGAGGTTAAATACAAATTATGACCACCCCCTTGCATTTGATAATGATTTATTAATTGAACATTTAAATGCATTAATGAATCATAATTCAATTGAAAAACCAGTTTATGATTATACATTGCATACTAGATCTGAAGATGTTATTATCGTGGAACCAAAAGATGTTATTATTCTTGAAGGTATCCTCATCTTAGAGGACGAGCGCTTACGCGAATTAATGGATATCAAACTATTTGTTGATACAGATGCTGATTTACGAATTATTCGTAGAATTCTTCGTGATATCAAAGAAAGAGGCCGTTCAATTGATTCGGTTATTGAACAATACATTTCAGTTGTAAGGCCAATGCATAACCAATTTATCGAGCCGACAAAGAGATATGCTGATATCATTATCCCTGAAGGTGGGCAAAATCACGTTGCAATTGACTTAATGGTAACAAAAATTCAAACAATTCTTGAACTAAATGCAATTTTGTAATAACATAGCATAGATAAAGTCTACTGTGATCATATTATGTATAAGTAATAAAAATTATCTAGCTTTCTTTAAAAGCATCGTTTATATAAAATAGCGGGGCACATTGTTGCCCTTACTTTTTACATACTGTGATAAACGATAAAGGGTTTAAAGCTTAAAAATTTTTTACTTAATCATGTAAATGTTTAGTTAATACATAAGCAAAAGGGTAAAGAATAGCATGAATGACTCAGTACGACCGGGAAGTCTACTAGAAGGAGTGGAATAAACATGGCACAAGAAAAAGTTTTTCCAATGACTAGAGAAGGTAAAGAAAAGCTCGAACAGGAGCTTGAATATTTGAAAACGGTTAAACGTAAAGAAGTTGTAGAGAGAATAAAAATCGCTCGTAGCTTCGGAGATCTATCTGAGAACTCTGAGTATGATTCAGCGAAAGAAGAACAAGCATTTGTTGAAGGGCGTATTACAACTTTAGAAAATATGATTCGTAATGCAAAAATAATTGAGGGTGAAGCTGATACAAGTTCAGTATCACTTGGGCGTACAGTTACTTTTACTGAGCTTCCAGATGGCGATGAGGAAACATACACAATTGTAGGTAGTGCAGAGGCAGATCCATTTGAAGGTAAAATCTCGAATGATTCTCCAATTGCTAAAAGCTTACTTGGTAAAAAAGTAGGAGATGAAGTAACAGTTCAAACACCTGGTGGAGAAATGCTTGTGAAAATTGTGAATATTAGTTAATAAAATGTTTATATCAGAAACACCTCGTCAAAAATGATGACGAGGTGTTTCTTTTTTATTCCTCTTTTCGATGAATAATAAGGGAAAGATCGGGCCTCAATGGAGGGAACGATGTTACAAAATAAGAGATTTATTTTCTTTGGTATTATGTATTTAGTGGTATTAACATTCTTTTTATATCGCTTAGCAGATATTCAATTAATAAATACAGAATCTTTTTCTAAAAAAGGAGTTAATCTTGTGCAGGAGAGTGTTAATCAGAGAACACAAGAAGTGATGATTGATGATGGACGGGGGCGTTTTGTTGATAAAAATGGAGATCCGCTTCAAAAACAGGCAGAACCCTCATTAGTTCTTTTTCCTTTTTTAAAGGAGACGAAGTGGCCTTCTGAGGACCTTTCAAGAATTGTTGGTATTCCCAGTAATAAATTACAAGGATTAGTTAGTGACACGAAAGAGCCGATCGTGTTATCAAGTAAAGATGGTGTTTCTTTAACAGCATCAGAACTTGAAAAAATTAATGAACTTGAAATTCCTGGCGTTTTCGGTATTTATCAGCAAACAAAGTTAGACGAGACAATAGGAGAACATATCATTGGGATCGTTGGTGAAAATGCAGAGGCACTGAGAGTGAAATACCCTGACCGCACAGACTTATCCTACAAAACAAAAATTGGTGTGACCGGGCTTGAAGAAGCATTTGATGAATTTTTGTTACCAGATGCAGAAACAAAGCTGCTTTATCATGTAGATGGAGACGGCCATCCTCTATTTGGTATTAACGTCAAATATATTGCTGACTCAAATCCATTTTATCCTGTAACAGTTGAAACAACAATTGATAAGGAAGTACAGACAATGGCTGAAGATGTGTTAGAACAACAAAATATTGAGAAAGGGGGACTTGTTTTACTTGATATAGAAAATAATGAAGTATTAGCAATGGCTAGTAAACCAAGTTTAAATCGATCTGATTCAAGAACACTTTCAAATCAAATGCTTCAACCCCTTTTTCCAGGTTCTATTTTTAAAACTGTCATTTCTGCTGCAGCTATCGAATATGGTTTAGATGATCCCACAAGACAGTTTAACTGCAGTTTGAACTTACACGGTGAAGCAGATGGCGGACAAGAAGATGGACAACTTACCTTTGAAAGAAGCTTTGCGAAAAGCTGTAATTACACATTTACAACGTTAGCTAGAGAATTAATGGAGAAAGATCAACATGTTATTGAAGATACAGCAAGCAAAATGGGATTAATTAATCCGGTCGGATGGACTGGTGAAGTATTCCATTATGAAAACTTTAAGCAATTTCCTGATGAAAAAACAGGTAATATTTGGAGTGATGATAAAGATAAACATGTCCCTAGAGCGATTGATCAAACCGCTATTGGGCAAAAAGATGTAAAAGTTACCCCGCTTTCCATTGCAAATATGATGGCAACCATAGCAAGAGGCGGACAGAAACAACAAGTGAAAATCGTAAAAAATATATTATATAAAAATGGAACCAAAATGTATTCATTTACGTCTAATTCTTTAGAAGGAGAAACTATATCTCCTATGACAGCTGCTAAGCTTCAAAAGCTGCTCAGATTGGTTGTGACAGATTCTGAGGGGACAGGAAGAAGGTTTCAAACATCCCCTATGGAGGTATCAGGTAAATCTGGGACTGCTCAAACAGGTAAATCAAATGAAAATGATCAAACGTTGTATAATAAGTGGTTTGCTGGTTATTTTCCATCAGATCAACCAAAATATGCATTAGTAGTTGTGGAGATGGATACAACCAGTGCTGAGGCTGGTACTAATGCCGCTTTTTATGATATTGTAAATGAAATGTCTAAAATTGACGAACGAAAAAACTAGTTTAGGAGTAGTAATCTTTTCAATTAGGATTTATGATACGACTAGATAGAAAATCTTCGAAATGCTAGAATGTAGACTGAAGGTAAAGGGACAAAAAGGAGTGTAGGGCATTGAGTAATAATCAATTTAGCACCTCTCGTTATGAAAAAAGAGATAAAAAAAGAAAAACGAATATTGTGTTAAACACATTAATAGGGATTGTGCTGGTTCTAATATTTGTGATAGGATCACAACTTATCCTTGGGGCAAATCAATCTGAAAAAACAGCTAAATATAATGAACAGCCTGATATAAAACTTGCAAGTGATGAAGAAAGTTCCAAAGAACCTGCAGCTGAAACCGATGAAAATGAGGAAGCAGAAGTAGAGGATCCTGAAGCATCTGAAGACCAAGGGGAAGAAGGTTCCGAGGAAACAGAGAACACTGATACCGCTGAGAAAGAAAGTACAGAAGATCCTTTTGAGCAAGCAACGATTACTGAAGGAGAGCCTGGTTCAGGTGTTGCAGAAACAATTGAAAATCCCGCATGGGAGCCTGTAGGTACCTCACAATCTGAGCCTCATTCAGCAAAATATGATAAGAATTCACAGGATTGGAAGGAAATGACAAAAGCGCTTAGTTATGCAACCGGAATTCCTGAAGCAGAAATGATTATTTGGCGCCTTGAAAACAATGGTAGCCCGAATGATGCAGTAGGTACGATCTCGCCTAAAGATCAATCTGCAAAATATAAAGTTTATATTACCTGGGTTGAAAATAAAGGTTGGATGCCAACGAAGATTGAAAAACAAAGTTAAATAAGCTAGGAGCTTTTACGTTTAATACGTAGAAGCTCCTTTTTTAAGGTAAGAAAGTATAAAATTTTATACGTAGTTTTAGTCCAGCTCCACAGCCTTGCCCCGAAGCACAGGATGTGCAAGTGCAGTTGTGGAGATTGACGTCACGGTTTTAAACTGCCTCTAGGATCTAGCCACAAATGAATTGAGACAAAGAACGTCTTCTATTCATTTGCGTCTTATTTGCCTTAGGCAGATCAAGATGCCTGTGCTTTTCTTATGTTCTAGATTTTGGCTTTAAAGTGAACGACAGCACTATATATTCTTTTGCCTTCTTCCGTAACAAACATCTGATGGGAAACAGAATGCACATGTAACAAAATAGCCTGGTTATTTACGATTTGATCATTTATCTTTTTTTCTAGGTCTTTAATAGATGTTGCTTCAAAAAATTCAACTTTGTCTTTTAATAAGTCCAATTGAAAATCCATGTTCGACACCTCAATATCTTTTTCTTTATTAAATACTAACAAAACATACATGTAAGTCAATTAACCTTGCGTTGAACAAATGAAATAGGTAAACTTCTATGTGGAGATAGAAAGAGATAACTTGAATGTACAAAGATACATATGAAAGGATTGAGTAAGATGAAAATTGCCATTATTGGAGCAATGGAAGAGGAAGTAACAATCTTAAGAGATAAATTGGATAATCGGGAGCAAGAAATAATTGCTGGAAGTGAATTTACTACTGGTATATATAATGGAGTTGACATCATCCTCCTTAAATCTGGTATTGGAAAGGTTAATGCTGCTCTTAGTTCCACATTATTATTAGACCGCTATAAACCTGACTACGTAATTAACACCGGTTCTGCTGGTGGATTCCATTCGTCACTGAATGTAGGTGATGTTGTTATTAGCTCTGAAGTACGCCACAATGATGTGGATGTAACAGCATTTGGCTATGAATATGGACAAGTACCGGGATTACCTGCAGCCTTTACTCCAGATCAAAAGCTTGTGGAAATTGCTGTGAGAAAAGCTGAAGAAATTACCGATATTCAAGTAGCTAAAGGGTTAATCGTGACAGGTGATTCATTTTTAAATGATCCTGTTAAAGTAGATTTTATACGAAGTAAGTTTCAAGACCTTTATGCAGGTGAAATGGAAGCAGCAGCAATTGCACAAGTTTGTCATCAATTTGAAGTACCATTTGTGATCATTAGAGCGTTATCAGACATCGCTGGTAAAGAATCAAATGTTTCATTTGATCAATTTTTAGACCAAGCAGCTAAACATTCAGCTGACTTAGTTTTGAAAATTGTTGAAGCGATCTAAATTTTCAAAATGACTTAAATCGTTGAGCAAGCTCTCAAACATTTGAGTCATTATGTAAAAAATTATTCCACCATTGGGTTAATTTACTTGGTTAATAGTCTGCTAGGCTGTGTTATTGTTTATATATAACACATTTAGTAGGTGATTATATGAATAAAAAAGCATTACAAGCGTTGGTAACAGATTTTAAAAATTATGCATTTGTTCTTTTAGCAGCAAGCGTATTTTTATATATAGGTGTCGTTTTGCCGGATCAAGGAAAGCATGCTATGTATGATATTGTTTTAATGATTACGACTATACTATTTTTAATTGGAGCTTTTGGAAGCTTCAGAATGTCGTTAAAATATAAGAAACAATTAAATGAAGCAGAAAACAAATAAATATTCGAAAAAGCCAATTTCATTTATATGAGATTGGTTTTTTTATTGATATAAAGCTAATCTCAATTATCTGAATATATAAACTTTTTATTGCTTATTTACATAAATGGAAATTGTGGATATAATTACCATTGTGATAGTGAATAATAAGAGGAGGTCGAAGGACATGAACATGAAAATGCAAACAAATTCACATAACAACAACTTAATCATTCTTATCGACCGAAATGGTGTATCTTAATTTATTTACTTAATTGATTGCAATATGATCAGCAAAATACACGCCTCGGGATGATTTGAATCCTTGTGGCGTATTATATGGTTATTTAAACACGCTGCAGGTTGCCCTGTGGCGTGTTTTATTTTTAGTCATTAAGAGAGATCACATCACAAAGATTATTCATGAATCCTCTAAGGATTTGGCAGCCTGTTAAGGTGTTAAATAGCTTAAAGGAGGTGATACACATGACAATTAACTTATTCTTTATTACGCTGACACTTTCTATTTCTAAAAAAAAGAAAACCAAAATTGATATTCAACATGATCAAGAGATCCAAAAAAGAATGGAAGAAGTAAAAACAAAGCAATTTGAGAACTTTCACAACATGTAAATGATGTTAAATTTAAAAATACCGGAGGCGATGAATATGTTAAAAATCGAATTACTGCTACATTTAATTGTTGAGAAGGACACTGCCTAGCCAGGTTCAATAGAAGAATGAAATGCAAGAAAAGTGGAAGAAGGACACAATTGAATGTGTCCTTCTTCTATCTAAGTATTATTTTTCTTTTAACCGATTTCGCTTTTCCTTTTCTGCACGATAAAACTCATGAAACATTTTCATTAAGGCGCGTTTTTCAATTCTAGATACATAGCTTCTTGAAATACCGAGTTCTTTTGCGATCTCACGCTGTGTCTTTTCTTTCTTTAAATCTAGTCCAAATCTTCCGACAATGACTTCTTTTTCCCTACCATCCAGTATATCAATGTATTCCTTAACCTTTTCCAATTCCATGTTTAACTGAATAGTGTCAATCACATCTTCGTTTTCAGATTTTAGAACATCTATTAAACTGATTTCATTTCCTTCTTTATCTTGACCGATGGGGTCATGTAAAGAAACATCCTTTTTAGTCTTTTTTAAGGCACGTAAATGCATAAGGATTTCATTTTCGATACAACGGGCAGCATAAGTAGCAAGTTTTGTTCCTTTACCTTGTGAATAGCTTTCAATCGCTTTAATTAACCCGATTGTTCCAATCGATATTAAGTCCTCAGAATCTTCACCGGTATTTTCAAACTTTTTTACAATATGAGCAACGAGTCGCAAGTTATGTTCAATTAGCAAGTTCCTAGCATACTCATCACCTTCAGACATTTTTTGTAGATATTTCTTTTCGTCTGTAGCAGACAAAGGCTGTGGAAAGGCATTGTTCTTTACATAAGATACTAAGAACACTAATTCTTTTACAAAGAAGCCTAGTGCTGTTATGAGCCCTGTCATACCCCCACCTCCACTAAAAACATAATCTAGGCGCGTGCCTATAAGTCATGTGTATGTTGATGGAAGCTTGTTTGTGTCTGTACCAATGAAAGTTATTCAGATTCTTTTCTTACAATTTTATATTCTCACCTTTATGAGTTTTTTGGACGATGTAGGGTAACAGCCTACGCTTTTATTAGGTTACATACATAGTAATATAAAAAAGGGACTATTAAAGGAGGAAAACAGATGTATGGTTATTCACCATATGGACCAGCGCCATACCCGTATTACCCTGCAGCTGGTACGGCAGGGTATGGATATTGGTATGCGTTTATTGTAGTTTTGTTAATTTTGTTGCTTGTTATTGGTGGAGGTTATTATTATTACAATCACTTTCGTTAAATAAAAAATAACATGATAAAGCCTTCAAGAAGTTGCTGAAGGCTTTTACACTAAAGTTGATTGCTGTTAATTTCTCCTGTCTGTAAGGAATTAAAGATAGTGGTGCTACACAACAAATGGTATAATAACATTCACAAATTAGATCTTACATATAAAGCTAAAAGAGTAGTGTAAAAACAGAATGGACAAAGTATAAAGAATGAAAAAAAAAGCCGTCTGGCGACAGTGTTAAGCTTTAAGAAGAAGCTTTTAACACATGTCCCAAAGAACGGCGTTTAATTTCAATCATAATTAATTCTATAAAATCATCATTTAGTTTCATTTCAATCGCTTTAAAGTAAGATTCAATTAGTAGTTCGTCAGAAAGTTTACGCATATGAATGGCCAAGTACTTGGCTCTCCACCTCCTAACATTTTTGTTATGATTCTTATACATGTTGATCCCGGATATAAGACATTAAAAAAATGTTATATTTTGTTATTAACTTAAATCTAACAGAAATCAAAAGTGAGAACAACCGTTCTGTTATCCACAATTAACAGTGGATAAATTGTGGGTATATTGTTTATAAGGTGATAAAAATGAGGTATTACAAGGTGGATATTGTGTATAATATTATCCACAAGTGTTGAAGGTGGTCGGAAATTGTCGAAAAGTTTTTGTGATTTTTTGTGTTGAATTTTCATATACTTTATTTTTGTTTTGAAAGAATGAAATAAATCCGATATGATGTAAGTTGGCAAAAAAATGATAATGAGGTGTTAACAACTCATGCTACAGTTATTTTTACCTGGAGATTATGTAAAAAGTATTTTTCATATATCTCCTATGAAATTAAAGGAAAGCGGAATAAAGGGTATTATTACAGATTTAGATAACACTCTTGTTGAATGGGATCGACCAGATGCTACCCCACAACTGATTGATTGGTTTAAAGAAGTGAAGGACCTTGATATGAAAATAACCATTGTATCTAATAATAATGAATTACGTGTAAAAGCATTTTCAGAACCTCATAATATTCCTTTTATCTATAAGGCTAGAAAGCCAATGGGTAGAGCATTTTTAAAAGCTGTTAAAAATATGAACTTGAAAAAAGAAGAGGTTGTTGTAATTGGAGATCAGCTTTTAACAGATGTATTAGGTGGAAATCGTAATGGATTTCAGACCATTTTGGTCGTTCCAGTTGCTTCTACAGATGGTTTTTTCACTAGAATAAACCGCAGAATTGAACGCAAGATAATGGCTAATTTGAAACGTAAAGGTATGATTCAATGGGAGGAATAAAACGTGTCTGAACAGCAATTTTCATGTATAGGGTGTGGTGTTTCGATTCAAACACAAGATCCTGACAAGCTTGGATATGCTCCAGTAAGTGCTTTAGAAAAAGAGGATATTATCTGTCAAAGGTGTTTCCGTTTAAAAAATTATAATGAAATTCAGGATGTTTCACTAACAGATGATGACTTTTTAAAGATTTTACATGGTATTGGTGAAACAAAAGGATTAATTGTAAAAATTGTAGATATCTTTGATTTCAGTGGTAGTTGGTTACAGGGAATTCAACGATTTGTAAAAGGAAATCCAATTTTACTGATAGGGAATAAAAGCGATATTTTACCTAAATCAGTAAAAAGACAAAAGCTGATTAACTGGATGAAGAGAGAAGCAAAAGAGCTAGGGTTAAAACCGATTGATGTTTGTTTAGTAAGCTCAGCAAAAGGACATGGGATAAAAGAAGTGGCCGAATTAATTGATGAATATCGAAATGGACAAGATGTTTATGTTGTGGGTTGTACAAATGTAGGGAAATCAACATTTATAAATCGAATGATTAAAGAAGTTGCAGGCGTTAATGATGTTATTACAACATCACATTATCCGGGAACAACATTAGACTTAATTGAAATACCACTGGACAATGGAGCTTCCTTGTATGACACACCTGGTATTATTAATCACCATCAGATGGCACACTTTGTTGATAAACGCGACCTAAAGCTATTAAGTCCTAAAAAGGAAATTAAACCAAAAATATTCCAATTAAATGAACAACAAACCCTATATTTTGGCGGCTTGGCAAGATTGGATTATGTATCAGGTGGAAGAGAAGCACTCGTATGTTATATTCCAACTGAGCTGGTGATTCACAGAACTAAGCTGGAGAATGCTGATTCCCTTTATGAAAAACATGTCGGAGAACTTTTAACACCTCCAAGAAAAGATGATGTAGAATCGTTTCCGGAGTTAGTTCCTCATGAATTAACGATTCATGAAGGAAAAACAGATGTTGTCTTTTCAGGTTTAGGATGGGTTACAGTCAATAATCCTGGTAAAAAAATCGTTGCTTATGCACCAAAAGGAGTAAATGTTACACTGAGAAAATCGCTAATTTAATTAGGGAGAGTTGAGGATGGGGAATTTATATGGACTGATTGGATGTCCGGTAGAGCATTCAATGTCACCGGCAATCCATAATGATGCTTTTAAAGAAAAAAACATGGAACATCATTACCATGCTTTTCATGTTGAACCCGAAGATTTAAAAGAATCTGTTAAAGCCCTAAAGTTATTAGGGGTTAAAGGATTTAATGTTACGATTCCACATAAGATTTCTATTATTCCATTCTTAGATGAACTGCATGAAACAGCAAAGATAGCAGGGGCAGTGAATACTGTAGTGAATGACAATGGGCGATTAATTGGACACAATACAGACGGAAATGGATATGTTGAATCTCTAAAAGAAATGATAAATAAACCGATCTCAGATCATAAAATTCTAATTATTGGCGCTGGGGGTGCAGCAAGAGGGATATTTCTTGCTCTTATTCACCAAGGGTGTCGGGATATTGATATTTCTAACCGTACAATTTCAAAAGCAGAAGAGCTCATTCAAGAGTGTCCTTTTACAAATAATAGCAATGCGTTAACCATACAGGAAGCGGAGGATGTTATTGAAAACTACGACATTATTATTCAAACAACTGCTGTCGGATTACATCCTCATATCGATCAGAAACCTTTATCACTAAAAAATGCAAAAAAGACTGCAATTGTTAGTGATATCATTTATAACCCAATTTATACTGCTTTATTGGTAGAAGCGGAGGAGCTTGGGTTAACTGTTCATACTGGTGTTGGTATGTTCGTACATCAAGCAGCACTAGCTTTCAAGATATGGACAAAGCAAGCTCCATCAATCGAAAAAATGACAAAAGTTGTATATAACCAACTAGGAGGTACATCATGTTAACAGGAAAACAAAAACGCTTTTTGCGTTCTGAAGCTCATCACTTAAATCCAATTTTTCAGGTGGGTAAAGGTGGAGTCAATGAAAATATGATTAAGCAATTATCAGAGGCGCTTGAAGCAAGAGAGCTTTTTAAAGTGTCTGTGTTGCAAAATTGTGAAGATGATAAAAATACGGTGGCTGAAGAAATTGTTAATGGAACAGGTGCAGATCTTGTTCAAATTATTGGAAACACGATTGTAATATATAAAGAATCCAAAGAAAATAAACAAATTCGACTACCTAATTAACAAATAGGGGGGTATGAGGATGTCAAAAAAAATAGGTATTTTAGGTGGTACCTTTGATCCACCTCATCTTGGCCACCTATTAATTGCCAGTGAAGTACAGCATGCTCTTGCGCTTTCAGAAATATGGTTTATTCCGAATCAAATTCCTCCTCATAAACAACTGGATCATTTTACTAACAGTGATCATCGGCTTAATATGATAAAAATTGCTGTAAAGGATCACGCGGACTTTTCAGTTAATACAATTGAATTAGAACGGGAAGGTCCATCTTATACATATGATACAATAAGATTGCTCCGTGAAGAATTTCCTGAACATACGTTTTATTTTATCATTGGAGCAGATATGATTGAGTATTTGCCAAACTGGCATAAAATCGATGAAGTGATCAAATTGGTCACCTTTGTCGGTGTGAAGAGAAGTGGGTATCAAACAAACACACCTTATCCAGTAATGGAGGTTGAAATTCCTCAGTTTGAGGTGTCTTCAACAATGTTAAGAGAACGATTCAGAAAAGGTGGAAATACAGAATTTCTTATTCAGGATGATGTGAGAAGATATATTGAGGAGAATCAATTATATGGAACGTGAAGAAGCCTTAAAAATTGTAGCTGAACAATTAACAGAGCATCGATATGTTCATACACTAGGTGTGATGGAGACGGCTATCCGGCTTGCAAAAACATATGGCGGAGACGTCAAAAAGGCGGAACTGGCAGCCATATTTCATGATTACGCTAAATTTAGACCGAAAGCAGAAATGGAAAAAATCATAAAAGAACAGGACATGCCCGCAATTTTATTAAAACATAATAGTGAGCTTTGGCACGCACCAGTTGGGGCATATCTAGTTAATAAAGAAGTAGGGATAAAGGATAAGGAAGTTTTACAGGCCATAAAATATCATACTTCCGGTCGGCCAAATATGAAAATGCTTGAAAAAATCATTTATGTGGCAGACTATATAGAACCGGGAAGACATTTTCCAGGGGTAGAAGAAGTGAGAGAACTTGCAGAGACCAACTTAAATCAAGCTCTTTTAAAGTCTCTACAAAATACAATGATATTTTTACTGAAAAAAAATCAAGCCATATATCCGGACACAATAGAGACATATAATTCGTTAGTATTAAAAGGAGGAAAAACAAGTTAATGACAGGCAGAGATATTTTAACAATCGTAGCAAAAGCAGCTGATAATAAACGTGCAGAGGATCTGGTTGCACTCAATATGGATGGGATATCTTTAATTGCAGATTATTTTCTTATTTGTCATGGTAACTCAGACAAACAAGTACAGGCCATTGCAAGAGAAATGAAAGAACAAGCTGAAGAAAACGGAATTCATGTAAGAAGACTTGAAGGGTTTGATGAGGCACGTTGGATATTAATCGACTTAGGTGATGTGGTGGCACATGTGTTTCATAAAGATGAGAGAAGTTACTATAATTTAGAACGTCTATGGGGAGATGCTCCTATTGAAGATCTTGTAAGTGAGCTTGAGCAATGATCTATCAAGGCTTCGCCTATATTTATGATCAGTTAATGAAGGATGCTCCCTATGAACAGTGGGTAAATATTATTGAAGAATCGATTTCGCTCTATCACCCGGGGGCATCAACCTTATTAGATGTAGGTTGTGGAACAGGAGAAATTGCGGTTTTATTAGCAAATAAACAGCTGTCAGTAACAGGTGTTGATCTTAGCGAGGATATGTTAGCTGTCGCGCAGTCAAAAGCGGAAAAGAACAAAGCAAACATTTTATTTCTTCAGCAGGACATGCGACATTTAACGGATTTCCCTACCCCCTATGATGTCATCACAATTTGTTGTGATTCCCTTAATTATTTAGAGACAGAACTGGATGTACAAGCAACGTTTGAAGCTGTACATTCACAGCTTCAAAATGATGGATTATTTATTTTTGATATCCATTCACTACATAAAATTCACAATGTATTCGCAAATGCAACATTTACTGATCAAGATGAAGAGGTAAGTTTTATTTGGAATTCTTTTTTAGGTGAAGAACCGAATAGTATTGAACATGATATGACTTTTTTTGTGAAAAGAGATGAATATTATGAACGCTATGATGAGCTTCACTATCAGCGTACCTTTTCTATCGAACAATATTCACTTTGGTTAAAAGGGGCCTCTTTTGAAATAGTAAACATTTGTGGAGACTTCGAATTAAATAAAGAGCCTAATGATATGACGGAGAGAGTATTTTTCATTTGTAAAAAAAGGTGAACTCATTTTAAGTGAGTTCACCTTTTTTAAAAAATGTTAAATAAATAAAGGAGTTTATCATTCCTAAGTAGAATTACTTATTTGGTATTTTACTAAACTGCTCTGAAACTTCTACAAGATCTTCAGCGAATTTCTTATGTGTTGCTTGAAAAATTTTCTCAAACATATCTCCAACATTTGCTTCAAGTACCTCTATTCCTTTTCCTGTTACTCCACCTTTTACACATACTTTCTCTTGTAAGGTAGGTAATGTGTATAATTCTGTTTCAAGTAATTTACCCATTCCAATAATCATTTCACTTGCTAATACAACTGCTTGATCTTTTGAAATATTCGTTTCTGCTACAGCCCCATCAACAAAACGTTGAAGAAGATAACTGAAAAATGCTGGGCCACAGCTAACAATATCAGATGAAACCCTTGTAATTTCATCTTCAATTTGAACAGGATTTGAAATTTGTTCAAAAAGCTCCTCGATCGTTCTTTGTGACTCTTTATGGCATGAGTTACCAAATGTGAGTAGGGAAACTCCTGCGAAAGCTCGATTTGTAATGCTAGGAATAGCACGGGCTACTTGACAATGAACAAGAGACTCTAACTGCTCAACACTTAATGGACTTGTAATTGATAAGATACACTTGTTTGGTGTTAAAAGATGGTCCAGTTTTTTTAATAGGGGGTGTATATCCAATGGTTTAACACAAATAAAAACTAAATCAGACCTTTTCACAACTTCCTCAGCTGTTTCCATCACATTTGCCTTTGGATATATTTCTTTTATCACCTCTGCCTTTGTGATTGTTCGATTTGTCATATAAATGAATGAGGGCCTAATTGCACCCGACTCAACGAATGATTCAATAAGTATTCTCCCCATGTTCCCTGTTCCAACAAAACCTACATTCAAAGTATATCCCCTCCTTAGAATGCAATTCTCTCCTACACGATATGATATGAAATGTTATTTTATACTATCAGAAGTATAAAATTTTATTGATGATAGTATAAGAAAAACGAAGTCTTCACCATTAGGGCTTGAAAATACAGAAAAATTTTCTAATGATTATTTAATAAGGAGTTTAAAATCGTGAATTTACAGATAAACAAAAAATGGATGATAATCATTTGTGTAAGTGTGTTAATTGTTTGTTGTTTTTATTATTTTTACGCTATGGAACCTATGAAATCTGAAGTAGTTAAGATAGAAGAAATGGACATGAATGAATTTGAAGAAACCATTTCCTCAAATGAAAAGGAACCCGTTGATAATGGAGAGGAACGTACTTCAATTGTTATTGATGTAAAGGGAGCAGTACTAAAACCGGGCGTTTATGAGGTTCCTCAGGATGCCAGAGTGTATGAGGCTATTCAAGAGGCGGGAGGATTAAGTGAAAAAGCTGATGAATTATCTGTTAATTTAGCTTCATCCCTACAGGATGGAATGGTGGTTTATATTCCTATTAAAGGAGAAACAAAAGAAAATCCCTTTATCTCACAAAATGTTGCTGAAGACCCCTCTCAAAAAAAAGTGAATATTAATCTTGCAACTAGTGAGGAACTTCAAACACTTACAGGAATAGGTCCTTCTAAAGCAGAGTCAATTATCTCTTATCGCGAGGAACAAGGGCCTTTCACAAAGATTGAAGATCTTCTCGAAGTAACTGGAATTGGAGACAAATCTTTTGAGAAATTACGTGAAGAAATTACGGTAAAATGATTTATTTAGGAAGTTTAAATTGACGAATATTTAGTATTGCAGATACACTATAGAAAGAAAAATGTCGAGTAGGGGGATAACATCATGGGCCGTATTTCATGGGATCAATATTTTATGTCTCAAAGCCATCTTTTGGCAATGAGAAGCACTTGTACACGATTAGCTGTTGGAGCAACAATTGTTAGAGATAAACGTATTATTGCTGGAGGATATAATGGGTCAATTGCAGGAGGCGTACACTGTTCAGATGAGGGCTGTTATGTGATTGAGAATCATTGTGTAAGAACAATTCATGCAGAAATGAATGCTCTTTTGCAATGTGCGAAATTCGGAGTGCCTACTGCAGGCGCTGAAATTTATGTCACTCATTTTCCCTGCTTACAATGTTGTAAAGCACTAATTCAAGCAGGTATAAAAACCGTTTATTATGCGACTGATTATAAAAACCATCCTTATGCTATTGAACTTTTTGAACAAGCGGATGTCAAAATAGAATTTGTCAAATTTGAAAAAACAATAAGTGAGGCTGATAAGGATAAAGATGAACTAATCTTAAACTTACTTAATAAGCTATCTGAATCGAATACAGATAATGATGTAGTACAAGCTCTTCGAAACAAGGCTGATCAATTACTTTCATAAAGTAATTAAAGGTCAAGTGGAGATGGAGTGTTAGTCCTCCTTCTCTACTTGACGTAAACTTAACATGAAAATATTGTAGAGGTGTTGCATATTAAAGGTCAGTTACTTTTCTTCGCAATTTCTGCTTCCTTATCACTATCATTATGCCGTTTACAATTTCATCCGTTTTCTTTATGTCTCACTCTATTATTCCTACTTTATATTCTACTTAAATTCAAACCTATTCACGTAATTCTTCATATTTTAACCATTCTTTTCTTTATTTTTCTTTATACAGTTACAGAAAAACATAATCAATCAAGTCTGACTGAAGGGGAGTATTTTACACTAGGTGAAATAATTTCCATTCCAAGTGTTGATGGAAATCAACTAAAGGGATTGGTGAAAAATGAGGACAAAGAAAAGCTAACATTTCGATATACGATAGAATCAATAGAGCAAAAAAAAGTGGTGAAAAAACTAAAGCCGGGTGATCAATGCGTTTTTAAAGGAGAGCTGCATAAACCAAAAGCAGCAACCATGCCAAACGCATTTGATTATAAGCAATACCTTCAGGACCAACATATTCATTGGCAATATAAAATCGAAAAAATTGAGAGATGTTATTCACCAAGTCAGTTAAAAGTGGATACTTTTTTATTACACATTCGATTGAAGGGGTTGGAACTAATTGAACTTCATTTTCCACCTTCATCAGAGGGAATTGTTCAAGCATTATTATTTGGTGAAAGGCAATTAATTGATGAGGAGGTTGAAAAAGGGTACCAAGCCTTAGGTATTGTCCATTTACTTGCCATTTCCGGCCTTCATGTAGCTATATTAGTAGGTGGAGTATATTATGTTATTATTTATTGTGGAGTTACGCATGAAAGAGCAAGATTGATCTTCCTTGTATTATTGCCAATATATATGGTCATAACGGGTGGATCTCCCTCTGTTATTCGTGCATCTTTTATGGTAATACTTTATTTTCTTATTAAGATCTTCCGTTTAAAGATCCCGGCTATTGATATCATAAGCTTTACTTGCTTATTTTTACTTATTTTTAATCCGTATTATCTATTTCAGGTGGGATTCCAATTATCTTATGTTGTTAGTCTGGGTTTATTACTCTCTGCAAAGTTAATCAGTCAATATAAAAGCTTTATAGCTGTATTAACCATCGTCTCATCCGTCGCACAACTTTGCTCAATACCACTTTTGCTATTCCATTTTTTTGAAGTTTCACTAATTAGTTTACCTTTAAATATGATGTTTGTTCCATTCTATTCATACCTTATTTTACCACTGTCAATTGCCGCTACTTTTTTTATCGTTGTTTTTCCTCCTTTCGGTACTATCTTTGTTTCGTTACTTGATAGTATTCTTTCATATTCACATCAATTTGTATTGTATGTGTTGCAATTGCCTTTTTCAACACTGGTAACTGGGAGACCGTCTATTATTTTTATCTTCTTATATTGTCTTGGAACATATTTTCTTCTTCTTAGAATAGAACAAAGAGTTACAATACATAAATTCTGTCATTCTGTAGGATTTTTAGTATTGTTATTTATTTTTCAAGTTACTTCATCTCATGTTAATCCATATGGGAAGGTTATGTTTATCGACGTAGGACAAGGTGATTCAGTGTTCATACAATTGCCGTTTAATAAGGGGGTTTTCATGATTGACACAGGTGGGAGAATTTCTTTTCCGCAAGAAGAATGGGAAAAAACAAAAAGCACATATTCTCTTGTAGAAAACATAACAATACCGTATTTAAAATCAATCGGGATAACCAAAATAGATGGTCTATTTCTAACCCATGGTGATGTTGACCATATTGGTGAGGCGGTTGAACTCATAAATCAAATAAAGATTGAAGACCTGATTGTCCCGGAAGGGTTTGTAAGAGGTGATGTTGAAAAAAAGGTGATAGATATAGCGAATGAAAACAATATGAATGTGGAGGTTGTGCGTACCGGTGATCAGTTGATGTTTAATGATTTTCCTTTTTATATCGTATCCCCCCAGGAGCTAACTAACAGCAAAAATGATGATTCTCTTGTTTTGTGGACTGAGTTAGGAGGAGTGGAGTGGTTATTTACAGGTGATGCTGAACATGATAGTGAAGAAAAACTTCTTAGAAAATACCCGGACATACAAGCTGATGTTCTAAAAGTTGGTCATCACGGGAGTAAGGGTTCAACATCTGAACAGTTTCTAGATGCTTTATCACCCTCTGTTGCTGTTATTTCTGCAGGATATAACAACAGATATCAACATCCTCATCTTGAGGTAATTGAAAAATTAAGAAGTCGAGGTATTAAAATATTTAGGACTGATTTACATGGAGGAATTTTATATGAATTTAATGGAACAAGTGGAACCTTTTCAATTCATCCTCCATATGATGAAGTAAAATAAAAAGAAAAAAGAGACTGCACGGAGCAGTCTCTTATGTAGTCATTCATAGTTATGTAGCAATTAGTTTTACAACAGTAGCAATAATGAAAATTATCGCGAAGAATCCAAATGAGGCAACAAATCCTACACCTGAATCGACAGCATCATTACGCTTACTTTGGACGTTCTTTTCAAATTCGTTCACGTTTACCCCTCCTATATCATATTTAGTATAAGCGATTACACTAAAAAAATCTACATTATCTTCTACTTAACAAAGGCTATTTCTTTCCAGTGTTGCCTTGATTACTCACAAATAATTTTAAATTGAATGGCTACACTATAGATAACATTGGGGCATCGTTTTGTATTCAGGTTACCTAGGCCCTGGATCGGAACGTTCATATAGATGAAAGGGGATCTGAGCAGCAATCTCAGGTCCCTTACACTTATTTTATAAAAAAAAGCCTGGTAAATGCAAATAGAGTTTCCTTTTCATACTTGCCAAAGTGATGGTTTCATTTTACGATAAGTGAAGTGAAATGAACGATTGGAGAAAATAAAGATGATTTTTGATGTATGGAAGGATATCCAGAATAAGAAATTAAACCCCGTATATTTGCTTTTAGGAGAAGAGGCTTTTTTAATGCAAGAAACATTACGCTATATAGTACAAGCTTCTTTACTTGAGGAGGAAAAAGATTTTAATTTATCTATGTATGACATGGAGGATACGGCAATTGAAACAGCCATTGAGGATGCAGAAACTCTGCCCTTTATGGGAGAGCGCCGTGTTGTGATAATAAAAAATCCTGTATTTTTAACAAGTGAAAAAAAGAAGGAAAAAGTGGAACACCGTATTGAAAAACTTGAACAATACTTGCATTCACCTGCGCCATATACAGTTGTCGTATTTGTTGCTCCATACGAAAAGTTGGATGAGCGGAAAAAGATTACAAAGCTGTTAAAAAAGCAAGCGACAGTACTTGAAATGAAGTCACTATCAGATGCGGATACAAAAAAGTGGATGGTAAATGTTGTTAGGGAAACACATGTTGAACTAGATGAGGATGCTGTTAATCAGCTGCTTTTATTAACAGCTGGGGACCTAATGGTCATTCATCAAGAGTTACAAAAACTCAGTACATATGTTGGAGAAGGGGGAATCGTTACAGTTGATACGGTTAATCTTCTTGTCGCCAGGACACTTGAGCAAAATATATTTGACTTAATTGATCATGTGATTCATAAAAGAAGCAAACATGCTTTGCAGATATTCTATGACCTTTTAAAAAACAATGAAGAACCAATTAAAATTCTATCTCTATTAGTTAATCAGTTTCGCCTGATTTTACAGGTCAAGGAATTGTCTACTGTAGGATATGGTCAGCAGCAGATTGCAACGACTGTAAAAGTACACCCTTTTAGAGTCAAGCTTGCCTTACAACAAGCCAGGCTATTTCAAACGGAAGAATTGGCCAAGATATTAATGGAGTTGGCTGAAGCAGATTACGAAATGAAGACAGGGAAAAAAGATAAACAGCTACTATTGGAGCTATTTTTATTAAAGTTGTTTAATGAAAAATAAAAAAACGATCCAAACCGGATCGTTTTTTTGTTTGAGAAGGATTTGATAGCAGGGACTTTAAAGCTCCTACGTATTTTTCTCTTAAAATTATGCAGTTAATCCGTTAACACTTTTTGCTAGACGTGATTTGTAACGAGCAGCAGTGTTTTTGTGTACTAAACCGCTTTGTGCAGCTTTATCAATTTTGCTGTTTGCTTCAACTAGTGCAGTTTTTGCATTATCAGCATCATTGTTTAAAACTAGTGCATCTACTTTTTTAATAGCAGAACGCATTGCTGATTTGATAGCAGAGTTATGTGCATTACGCTCATTGTTAGTTTTTACGCGTTTGATTGCAGATT
Source organism: Bacillus sp. J37 (assembly GCF_000518865.1). Lineage (GTDB taxonomy): Bacteria > Bacillota > Bacilli > Bacillales > Bacillaceae > Metabacillus. Next base: position 109,929 of record NZ_JAEK01000001.1, read on the forward strand.
TAATATTTGGCATATCTTTCACCTCCTAAGAAGTAAATCGAGATCTATATTACTCGATCATTTCCTTTACATGAACAAAAGATATTCTATCAAACAGCTACCTATATTGCAATACTAATGTAAAGGAAAATACATTGAAAGCCATTAAAATTTATTTGTTTTGGATTAAAATGGAATTGATCCTTCCATTTTGAACAAAAATTAGAGAATGTTTCCGTGTATAAATGGCAAGGCTAAAAAGTAGGAATAATGAAATGGGAGGTATTGAAAAATGGATAAGTCACTTGATTTAAGTAAATATTCGGTTCGTACAGACTTGGCAGTTGAAGCGAGGGCGATGGCACTTGAGCAGACAGAGGTTGAAAATACATCCAATATTAGTGGAGTTATTATAAAAGAGTGGGAGGAAGAGGGAGTAGGTCTTTCATCATTGGAGATAGATGAACAGGGTTCTGAAATTGTTGGAAAAAAAGCAGGGAAATACTTAACGCTTGAAGTTCAAGGGATAAGACAAAAGGACACAGAGCTTCAAGAAAAAGTCATTGAAGTTTTTGCAAAACATTTCAGTCAGTTTATATCTGATTTAAATATACCTAAAGATGCAAGCTGTTTAGTCGTTGGACTCGGTAATTGGAATGTAACACCAGATGCTCTTGGTCCTCTTGCGGTAGAAAACCTTCTAATTACAAGACATTTATTTAAGCTTCAACCCGAGAATGTTGAAGAAGGGTTCCGGCCGGTTAGTGCTATAGCGCCAGGTGTTATGGGATTAACAGGTATTGAAACAAGTGACATTATTTCCGGTGTAATCGAGCAGTCAAAACCCGATTTTGTTATCGCTATTGATGCGTTGGCTGCCAGATCAATAGAACGTGTGAATACGACTATTCAAATCTCAGATACAGGTATCCACCCCGGGTCAGGGGTTGGGAATAAACGAAAGGCATTAAGCAAAGAAACTTTTGGCATCCCTGTCATTGCAATCGGTATCCCGACAGTAGTAGACGCTGTATCAATAACAAGTGATACGATCGATTATATCTTAAAGCATTTCGGTCGAGAAATGAACGAAGGTAACAGGCCGTCAAGATCATTAACACCGGCAGGAATGAATTTTGGCGAACGGCGTGTGTTAACAGATGAGGATTTACCAAGTGATGAACATCGCCAACAATTTTTAGGTATTGTCGGGGGCTTGGAGGATGATGAGAAGCGTAAGCTCATTCATGAAGTACTTGCACCTCTGGGACATAATTTAATGGTAACACCTAAAGAGGTGGATACATTTATCGATGACATGGCAAATGTTATCGCAAGTGGCTTAAACACAGCCCTTCATCAACAAGTGGATCAAAGTAATTCAGGCGGTTATACTCATTAATACGTTGTTCTACTTCCTTATGCTTGGACATACATTTTAGTAGACAAGCATAAGGAGGATTTAAGAATGAAGCGTACTACTACTAGTCGCAATATGATTGTTACCTTAAATGGGACAAGCATAAAAAAGGGAATCGTCATAAGCTTCATTGTTTTGGTCATAATCTTTTTACTTTCAGGTATTTTAACATCTTTAAAGCCGGAATACCGATTAACCTCTTCATCCATTCATGATTTAACAAAACACATTGATAGTGAGGCATTCTTGCAATTGTTAGGAGCGGAAAACCGCTATTTTGTTTCCGCTATGCCCGAAAAAGCCGAGCCAATAAAACTATCCTCAATTATGTTTAAAGTGGCAACAAGCATTAACCCAGATGATCCGCGAAGCCTTTTAGGACGGGAGTTACCGGGTTTTTCTCTCTTTGACAGTGAAATTGTTGTTGCCGGAGATGGGACAAACTATACAAATATGCCATATGAATCACCACCACCAACAGAAGTACTACTTCAAGAAAGAGAAGCGTCAATTGATAAAAATGATGTTGTCAATGCAGATGATGGTGAACCTAAAACTCCTCCGGCATTAACAACAGGGGACAAAAAAGTAGTGTATATTTACAACACGCATAATACGGAGTCATACCTTCCTCTGTTAGAGGGTGAAGACGATCCAAATCGTGCCATTCATTCCAAGGCTAATGTAACAATGGTTAGTGAACTATTAGGAAAAGCCCTTAAAGAAGAAGGAATCGGAAGTCAAGTGGAAACAACCGATATTCAAGACAATTTGAAACAAAAAGGTTGGAACTATGCCAAGTCTTATACAGCTTCTCGTCCAGTAGTTCAAAGTGCTATGGCAAGTAATCAGGACCTAACGTATATGATTGACATTCACCGTGATTCACAAAGGAAGGGTGTCACAACCATAAAAATTGGGGACAAATCGTACGCGAAGCTTGCATTTGTGATAGGTGGAGACAATCCAACAGCGGAAAAAAATGAACAGCTGGCAAAAGATCTACATGATTTACTACAAGAAAAATATCCAGGTTTAAGTAGAGGTATTTTTGAACAAGGTGGTAAAGGCTACAACGGAGTTTATAATCAAGATTTATCAAATAATGCCATGCTCCTTGAATTTGGCGGTGTAGATAATAACCTTGACGAATTGAAAAATACAATTGCAGCAGTTGCAGATATTTTTAGTGAGTACTATTGGCAAGCAGAAAAGGTGAATGGGGAAACTTCTTCTGAAAAAAAGTAAACTTATTGTGAGGGAAGCAAGATGGTGAAATTTATGTTAAAATGCATTGTTCTTTGTTCTGTTCTACTTTTTGGGGTACTTATAGGGATGCAACAAGCTAATCAAGGGATGATTAAAATGAAGGGCTACAATGATCCTGATTTTCAAGGTGCTTTCCAAATTGATAGTAATGAGACTGGTGACGTAGAAGCTTCAATCCTGGGGAATGAGGTTACAAGCCAAGACCTTCAAAAAAAACAAGAACAGTTAGAACAAATAGAAGCTTTTAATATGTTCTCTCAATTAGGTAAACAATTTGCCAATATTGTTAGCAGTGGTGTATCATCTTTGCTTAAAACAGTAACAGAATTAATGGATGGATGAATGAATCACAAAAGCAAAAATTAATGAAAAAGCTGTCAAAAGAGTACATTATATATTGTATCTTTTGACAGTTTTTTATTGTTGGAACTCAATATCCTTTCTTAACTACTGTAAATAGTCGCTTTAAATGGTCTGTTTGCCTCGATTTTTCTTGCAACTTTCCCAGCTTTTTTGCAACCATTATATACAGAATCAATTCTTAATGGAATAAACTTTGTTCAATGCATGTTTATTATCCATTGAATGTTGATTTCCCAGTTGATATAATGAGAAATAGTGTATTTGTAAGCTATGTAGGAGTGAAGTCATAATATGAACAGAGAAGAAAAATTAAATAGGCAATCGAAAATACGGAATTTTTCGATCATTGCCCATATTGATCATGGTAAATCAACTCTAGCAGATCGTATTTTAGAAAAAACATCTGCATTAACTCAGCGTGAAATGAAGAATCAATTATTAGATTCTATGGATTTGGAAAGAGAACGTGGAATTACAATAAAATTAAATGCTGTTCAATTGAAATATAAAGCCAAAGATGGAGAGGAATACACTTTCCATTTAATCGATACACCAGGACACGTCGACTTTACATACGAGGTTTCACGAAGCCTTGCAGCATGTGAAGGAGCGATCCTTGTTGTAGATGCAGCTCAAGGAATTGAAGCACAAACACTGGCAAACGTGTATTTAGCTCTTGATAATGATTTAGAAATATTACCTGTTATTAATAAAATCGATCTACCAAGTGCTGATCCAGAACGTGTTCGTCAAGAGGTTGAGGATGTTATCGGCCTAGACGCTTCAGAAGCAGTATTAGCTTCTGCTAAAGCTGGCATTGGAATTGAAGAGATTCTGGAGCAAGTAGTTGAGAAAGTTCCTGCACCACAGGGGGATCCTGAAGGTCCGTTAAAAGCATTGATTTTTGACTCCTTATATGATGCTTACCGCGGAGTGGTTGCCTATATCCGTGTCGTAGAAGGATCGGTTAAAGTGGGTCAAAAGATCAAAATGATGGCTACAGGTAAAGAATTTGAAGTAACTGAAGTAGGGGTATTTAATCCAAAGCCTGTACAGTTAAAAGAATTAAATGTCGGGGACGTTGGGTTTTTAACAGCAGCTATTAAAAATGTCGGGGATACTCGTGTCGGTGATACAATTACAAATGCAAAAAATGGTGCAACTGAGGCACTCCCGGGTTATCGTAAGCTTAATCCAATGGTTTTCTGTGGTCTATATCCAATCGATACGGCAAAATATAATGATTTACGTGAAGCTTTAGAAAAGCTTGAGTTAAACGATTCTTCTCTTCAATTTGAGCCAGAGACATCACAAGCGTTAGGGTTTGGGTTCCGTTGCGGGTTCCTGGGATTATTACACATGGAAATTATCCAGGAGCGAATTGAACGTGAATTCAAAATTGACTTAATTACAACTGCTCCGAGTGTTATCTATGATGTTCATTTAACAGATGGAGAGACAATTAGAGTAGATAACCCTTCTAACATGCCAGACCCTCAAAAAATAGATCGTATTGAAGAGCCTTATGTAAAGGCGGCAATTATGGTTCCGAACGATTATGTTGGAGCAGTTATGGAACTTTGCCAGAAAAAACGCGGGAACTTTATAGACATGCAATACTTGGATGAAAATCGTGTGAGCATAAATTACGAGATTCCGTTGTCTGAAATTGTGTATGATTTCTTTGATCAATTAAAATCAAACACGAAGGGGTATGCTTCATTTGATTATGAATTAATAGGGTATAAGACATCAACATTGGTGAAGATGGATATTCTGTTAAATGCTGAAAAAATAGATGCTCTTTCATTTATTGTTCATCGTGATTCTGCATACGACCGTGGAAAGATGATTGTTGAAAAACTAAAGGAACTAATTCCACGTCAACAATTCGAAGTACCAATTCAAGCAGCAATTGGTCAAAAAATTGTAGCTAGGTCCACAATAAAAGCTATGCGCAAAAACGTACTTGCCAAATGTTACGGTGGAGATATTTCCCGTAAACGTAAGCTCCTAGAAAAGCAAAAAGAAGGTAAAAAACGTATGAAGCAAGTCGGTTCAGTAGAAGTGCCGCAGGAAGCATTTATGGCAGTACTACGAATGGATGAAAGCTGATCTTTTTCATCAAAAAGTAGCCTGTGCTATACTTAATACCATTAAATTGAAATAAACTGATGCCGCAGAGATGTCTGCGGCTTCTTAATTAGAAGGTGAAATAATGATTCAATCAGCTTACATTCACATCCCCTTTTGTCATCATATATGTCACTATTGTGACTTTAATAAAGTATTCTTTAAACAACAGCCTGTTGATGAATATATTGAAATGGTCATTAAAGAGATGCATCATAGAAGTGAAATTAGCCTGGAACACCCTCTTAAGACTATATTTATAGGTGGAGGAACACCAACTGCGTTATCAGCAAAACAGTTAGATCGGCTATTTGAGGGAATTACGAATGAATTACTTCCTGGCAATCAGCTTGTAGAGTTTGCAGTTGAAGCGAATCCCGGAGAGCTAACAGAAGATAAGCTGTCCGTATTAAAAAATGCCGGTGTAAATCGTTTAAGTATAGGAGTTCAAAGCTTTGATGATGAGTTATTAAAGAAAATTGGGCGTGTTCATCGAAAAGAAGATGTGTTTAGAACGGTCCATCAGGCTGAAAAGGCAGGGTTTGATAATATAAGCTTAGATCTCATGTATGCTCTTCCTGGCCAAACCGTAGAGCAATTTAAGAAAACTCTTGAAACAGCTTTTACATTAAATGTTAAACATTATTCAGCTTATTCATTAATTATTGAACCTAAAACTGTATTCTATAATCTCATGCAAAAGGGGAGATTATCATTGCCGCCTCAAGAGCAGGAAGCGATAATGTACGAGCTGGCAATGGAAGAAATGGAGAAACAGGGATTCAAACAATATGAAATTAGTAATTATGCGATTTCGGGCTATGAAAGTAACCACAATATCACATATTGGAATAATGAGTACTATTATGGTTTTGGAGCCGGCGCACATGGCTATGAAGATGGAATTAGAACATCAAATATCGGACCTATTAAGAAATATATGGAAAATGTGCTTGAACTAGGATATGCTTTTCAATCTCAACATCAAGTGAGCATTGAAGAGGCAATGGAAGAGGAAATGTTTTTAGGACTCCGCAAAGTTGAAGGTGTTTATAAGGAAAGGTTTTTTGAAAAATTTGATGTAACATTAGAAAGTAAGTTTGGAGAACAAATTAAGCAACTAGTTCATAAAGGATTATTAGTTGATGATGAAAAGTCTATTTTCTTAACACGAAAAGGTAAATTATTGGGTAATGAAGTATTTCAAGAGTTCTTGATCTCTTAAATCTGGATAAAAATTCATGTATTTATTAATTGACAATTTATTTTGGTTTTGATAACTTTTTATATATATATTTAGCACTCACTTATAAAGAGTGCTAACAGAGGTGATGAATAATGCTTACAGATCGCCAATTGTTAATCCTTCAAGTAATAATTGATGATTTTATTCATTCAGCTCAGCCTGTAGGTTCTCGATCATTAGCGAAAAAAGACGATATAACGTTTAGCTCGGCTACTATTAGGAACGAGATGGCTGACTTAGAGGACCTTGGATTTATTGAAAAAACCCATAGTTCTTCTGGACGTGTTCCTTCTGAGAAAGGATATCGCTACTATGTGGACCATTTATTATCTCCACAGAGATTAACGAAAACAGAAGTATCACAAATTAAATCAATCTATGCTGAGAAAATATTTGAACTAGAAAAGGTTGTTCAAAAATCAGCACAAATTTTGTCGGAATTGACAAATTATACATCGATTGTACTCGGGCCCAAAGTGAATGAGAATCGCTTGAAAAGGTTACAAATAGTCCCGATAAATCATGATACAGCGGTAGCTATCATTGTGACAAATACCGGTCATGTTGAAAATCGAACCATTACATTTCCAGGATCACTAGACCCTGGTGATATCGAAAAAATGGTAAATATTTTAAATGAAAGATTAGTCGGGGTTCCTCTAGTTGAGCTGCAGAATAAAATTTTCAAGGAAGTTGTCACAGTTCTTAAAGATCATATTGAAAATTATGATATGCTATTAAGGATTATGGCTGGTTCATTAAAGTTAGACTCAACTGAAAAGATTTATTTTGGCGGTAAGACTAATATGCTAAGCCAACCGGAGTTTTCAGATATTGGCAGAATCAGGTCATTATTAACGATGATTGAACATGAAAAAGAAATATATGGTCTATTAAAAAGCAACAACACGGGAATTACAATTAAAATCGGTAAAGAGAATGATAATTCCGCAATGGAAAATTGTAGCTTAATTACAGCTACATACTCTCTAGGGGAAAATCAATTCGGTACAATTGCTGTATTAGGTCCAACAAGAATGGAGTATTCACGAGTGATCAGCTTATTAACAAGAATGACCCGTGACCTTTCCAAAACCCTTACCGAATTGTATCACGAAAGATAAGCTTGGTTATATTGATATATGGATGGGATATACTCTATTCCATCCGATTCCTATGCATATAAATCATATGATATAACGATTTCTTTAAGGGAGGTGAAACATCGTGTCAAATGAGAAAAACGTTGCAGAACAAGAAGAAACAGTAGATACACAAGACACTGAAGAAGTCGAAGTTGAAGTGGTCGATGCAGAAGATGTAACTGTTGAAGAAGCTAAAGAAACTGCTGATGAAACAATTGCAAAAATTGCTGAATTACAAGCGAAGCTTGACGAGACAGAAAATAAAATGCTAAGAAATCAAGCTGACTTCGATAACTTTAGACGCCGCACTCGCTTAGATCAGGAAGCTGCTCAAAAGTATCGTGCTCAAAGTATTGTCTCTGACATTTTACCTGCTCTTGATAACTTTGAAAGAGCGTTACAAATAGAAGCTAATAATGAACAAACAAAATCATTATTACAAGGTATGAATATGGTTTACAACCAGTTAGTGCAAGCCCTTCAAAATGAAGGTGTAGAACTAATTAAATCTGTTGGTGAACCATTTGATCCACATCTGCATCAAGCAGTTATGCAGGTTGAGGATGACAACTTTGAATCCAACACTGTAGTAGAAGAACTACAAAAAGGCTACAAACTCAAGGATCGGGTCATACGACCTGCCATGGTAAAAGTAAATCAATAAAAAACTTACATATTAGGAGGTTCTATTCAATGAGTAAAATTATCGGTATCGACTTAGGTACAACAAACTCATGTGTCGCAGTTTTAGAAGGCGGAGAACCGAAAGTAATTCCAAATCCAGAAGGAAACCGTACAACACCTTCTGTAGTTGCTTTCAAAAACGGCGAACGTCAAGTTGGTGAGGTTGCAAAGCGTCAAGCAATCACTAACCCAAATACAATTATCTCAATTAAACGTCATATGGGTACTGATCACAAAGTAGAGGTTGAAGGTAAAAACTATACACCACAAGAACTTTCAGCGATCATTCTTCAACACTTAAAATCATACGCTGAAGAGTATTTAGGAGAGCCTGTTACTAAAGCAGTTATTACTGTTCCAGCTTACTTCAATGATGCTGAGCGTCAAGCTACTAAAGATGCTGGTAAAATTGCAGGTTTAGAAGTTGAGCGTATTATCAACGAGCCTACTGCTGCAGCTTTAGCATATGGCTTAGATAAAACAGATGAAGACCAAACAATCCTAGTTTATGACTTAGGTGGCGGTACGTTTGACGTATCTGTACTTGAACTTGGTGATGGTGTATTCGAAGTACGCTCTACTGCTGGGGACAACCGTCTTGGTGGAGATGACTTTGACCAAGTTATAATTGACTACTTAGTTGCTGAATTCAAAAAAGAAAACGGCATTGACCTTTCTAAAGATAAAATGGCCCTGCAACGTTTAAAAGATGCAGCTGAAAAAGCGAAAAAAGATCTTTCAGGTGTAACATCAACTCAAATTTCATTACCATTTATTACAGCTGGAGAAGCTGGTCCACTTCACTTAGAAGTAAGCCTATCTCGTGCGAAATTTGATGAGTTATCATCAGATTTAGTCGAAAGAACAATGGGACCTGTTCGTCAAGCACTTAGCGATGCAGATCTTTCAGCAAATGAAATTGATAAAGTTATCCTTGTTGGTGGATCTACTCGTATTCCTGCAGTACAAGAAGCAATTAAAAAAGCATTAGGAAAAGAACCACATAAAGGTGTAAACCCTGATGAAGTTGTTGCACTTGGTGCGTCAATCCAAGGTGGAGTGATCACTGGGGACGTTAAAGACGTTGTATTACTTGACGTTACTCCACTTTCACTTGGTATTGAAACAATGGGTGGTGTATTTACAAAGCTAATTGAACGTAATACAACAATCCCAACAAGTAAATCTCAAGTGTTCTCAACAGCAGCTGATAACCAAACAGCAGTAGACATTCACGTACTTCAAGGTGAACGTCCGATGTCAGCTGATAACAAAACTCTAGGTCGTTTCCAATTAGCAGATATTCCACCAGCACCACGTGGAGTACCTCAAATTGAAGTATCATTTGATATTGATAAAAATGGTATTGTAAATGTTCGTGCGAAGGACCTTGGTACAAATAAAGAACAGGCCATCACGATTAAATCAAACACAGGATTATCTGATGATGAAATCGACCGCATGGTAAAAGAAGCGGAAGAAAACGCGGATGCTGATAAAGCACGTAAAGAAGAAGTTGAACTTCGCAACGAGGCAGATCAATTAGTCTTCCAAACAGAGAAAACGGTAAAAGATCTTGAAGGAAAAGTAGACGAAGCTGAAGTAGCAAAAGCTAACGAAGCGAAGGATGCTTTAAAATCAGCGATTGAAAGTAATAACTTAGAAGAAATTAAAGCGAAAAAAGAAGCTCTTCAAACTATCGTACAAGAGCTATCAGTGAAGCTTTATGAACAAGCTCAGCAAGCAGCAGGTGCGCAGCAACAAGGCGGAGATGCAGGCAGCAAAGCTGATGATGTTGTAGATGCTGAATTTGAAGAAGTAAATGATGACGACAAAAAATAAGTCAATCTAAGGTGAAAAGTCAAAGTCAGGGTGCGTCTTGACTTTGACTTTTTTTTGCACGATCAGAAAATATAAAAATAGTATGGCTGATCGTATATGAAATACTAGGATTTCCCCATTAAGACCTGGTGACAAGCCGAATTTTTTTATTAACATGAAAAGCATGATATGGATAGATAATTATGTTGCTTTTCATCTCTTTTGAGTGATACAATTTACCTTATGTGAGAAAATCGGGAGTGAGAAATTATGAGCAAGCGTGATTACTATGAAGTCCTCGGGTTAAGTAAGAACGCGAGTAAGGATGAGATAAAAAAAGCTTATCGAAAGCTTTCAAAAACCTATCATCCGGACATTAACAAAGAAGCTGATGCTGATGCAAAATTCAAAGAAATTACGGAAGCTTATGAAACATTAAGTGATGATCAAAAGAAAGCTCATTATGATCAATTCGGTCATACTGATCCGAACCAAGGTTTTGGTGGCGGTGCTGGATTTGGTGGAGACGGCTTTGGATTTGAAGATATTTTCAGCTCAATCTTTGGTGGCGGAACTCGTAGAAGAGACCCAAATGCACCAAGACAAGGTGCGGACCTGCAATATACAATGACGTTGGATTTTGATGAGGCTGTATTCGGTAAAGAAACAACAATTGAAATTCCTAGAGAAGAAACTTGTGAAACATGTGATGGATCAGGCGCGCAAAAGGGAACAAAACCGGAAACATGTACACATTGTGGTGGTAGCGGGCAACAAAGTGTTGAACAAAATACACCATTTGGCCGTATTGTAAATCGCCGTGTTTGTCACCATTGTGAAGGTACAGGGAAAATGATCAAACATAAATGTGGAACTTGCCGTGGAACCGGTAAGGTGAAAAAACGCAAGAAAATTTCGGTGAAAATTCCTGCAGGTGTTGATGATGGTCAGCAATTACGTGTTTCTGCTCAGGGAGAACCAGGAGTAAATGGTGGACCTCCAGGTGATCTTTATGTCGTGTTCAACGTAAGAGATCATGAATTCTTTGAAAGAGATGGCGATGATATCTATTGTGAAATGCCATTAACGTTTGCGCAGGCAGCACTTGGGGATGAAATCCAAGTACCGACATTGCATGGAAAAGTAAAATTAAAAGTACCAGCAGGAACACAGACTGGTAAGAAATTCCGTTTGTCTGGGAAAGGTGTTCCGAATGTAAGAGGGTACGGTCAGGGAGATCAATACGTTATTTTACGTGTATTAACGCCGACAAACTTAACTGAAAAGCAAAAAGATCTTTTAAGAGAATTTGCTGACATAAGCGGTTCAAAGCCTGATGAACATGAAGAAAGTTTTTTTGATAAAGTAAAAAGAGCCTTTAAAGGTGATTAAATTACGAAATTTTTTAATGGTTTAGGATTGGAGTTGGTAGATATGAAGTGGTCAGAATTAAGTGTTCATACAACACAAGAAGCAGTTGAACCTATTTCAAATATCCTGCATGAGGCTGGAGCGAGTGGTGTAGTCATTGAGGACCTTGCAGATTTAATGAAAGAACGCAGTACCGTACTAGGTGAAATCTACCAACTCGATCCAACCGATTATCCCGAAGAGGGCGTTGTTGTCAAAGCCTATTTACCCGTGAATAGCTTTCTTGGGGAAACAGTTGATGCAATTAAAGCTGGTATCAACAATCTATTGTTATATGATATTGATCTGGGAAGAAATCATATTACCATAAGTGAGGTAAATGAAGAGGAATGGGCGACGGCATGGAAAAAATATTATCATCCCGTTAAGATTTCTGAAAAGTTTACCATTGTTCCAACATGGGAAATATACGAGCCGGTAAGTTCTGATGAACTGATCATTGAACTTGATCCAGGAATGGCATTCGGTACAGGAACACATCCTACAACAGTTTTATGTATTCAAGCATTAGAACGTACCGTACAAAAGGAAGATACGATCATTGATGTCGGTACAGGGTCTGGTGTGTTAAGTATTGCAGCTGGATTATTAGGTGCTAAACAAATTGAAGCCTTTGATTTAGATCAAGTAGCTGTTGAGAGCGCAAAGCTGAATGTGAAGCTAAATAAGGTTCAAAACGTTGTAAATGTTTCGCAAAAAAACTTACTAGATGGTGTTGAAGGACCAGTTGACTTAGTTGTGTCAAATATATTAGCTGAAATTATTGTTCGTTTCATAGACAAAGCTTATGACGTACTAAAGGATAACGGAACGTTCATCACGTCCGGAATTATTCAAAATAAAAAACAGGAAGTAAAAGAAGCCCTCATACATGCAGGTTTTGTCATTGAAGAAACAATGGTTATGGAAGACTGGGTAGCGTTTATAGCAAAAAAGAAGTAAAGAAAGAAGGCGTTACTTTTGCAACGGTACTTTATTAAAGAAGATAAAACTAATATTGAGACAACCATCTATGTTAATGGTGATGATGTCCATCATATTTCCCGGGTCTTGCGTATGCAAGCAGGCGATAAGATTACATGCTGTACGAAGGATGGTTTTGAAGCTCTCTGTGAAATTGTTGAAATTACCAATGACCAGGTTCAATGTTTTGTATTAGAATGGATGACAGTGAATCGTGAATTACCTGTATCTATATCCATTGCGAGCGGGTTGCCTAAAGGGGATAAGCTTGAATGGATCATTCAGAAAGGCACCGAATTAGGTGCTTCTTCATTTATCCCTTTTAATGCTGCTCGTTCCATAGTGAAGCTTGAAGCAAAGAAAATCGGGAAAAAGCTTGAGCGTTGGAATAAGATTGCAAAGGAAGCTTCTGAACAGTCATACCGCAATAAAATACCTGAGGTTTTGGAGCCTTGTGATTTTCAACATATAATAGAGTTAGCAAAAAGCTATGATGTGAAGGTCGTAGCTTATGAAGAATCGGCAAAACAAGGTGAAAAGAAAAATCTGGCTAAAGCTTTCGAAAAATTAGAAGAAGGCAGTTCACTTCTGGTTGTATTTGGACCTGAAGGCGGGCTAACAGAGAAGGAAATTGAAAGATTAGAACAAACTGGTTTTTATATCTGCAGTTTTGGACCAAGAATTTTAAGAACGGAAACAGCGCCATTATATTTATTATCTGCTGTTTCTTATTATGTCGAACTATCGAGGTGATAAATAATGCCTACAGTAGCATTTCATACATTAGGTTGCAAGGTAAATCATTATGAAACAGAAGCCATTTGGCAGCTTTTTAAAGAAGCTGGCTATGAGCGGACAGAATACGAACGAGTTGCGGATGTATATGTCATTAATACGTGTACAGTAACAAATACAGGTGATAAAAAAAGTCGACAAGTTATTCGACGTGCAATTAGAAAAAATCCTGATGGTGTTATTTGCGTAACAGGATGCTATGCCCAGACTTCACCTGCTGAAATTATGGCAATACCAGGTGTAGATATTGTTGTAGGTACTCAAGATCGTGTGAAAATGCTTGAGTATATAGAACAATTTAAAAAAGAAAGACAGCCGATTAACGGTGTTAGAAATATCATGAAGACACGTGTATATGAAGAACTCGATGTACCATCTTTTACTGATCGTACAAGAGCTTCATTAAAGATTCAGGAAGGATGTAATAATTTTTGTACTTTCTGTATTATTCCGTGGGCTCGTGGGTTAATGCGTTCACGTGATCCTAAAGAGGTTGTTGCACAAGCTCAGCAATTAGTTAACGCTGGATATAAAGAGATCGTACTAACAGGAATTCATACTGGTGGCTATGGTGAAGATTTAAAAGATTATAATCTTGCTATGCTATTAAGAGATTTAGATGAACAAGTAGAAGGATTAAAACGTATTCGTATTTCTTCTATTGAAGCGAGTCAAATTTCAGATGAAGTTATTGAGGTCCTTAAGAAATCAGACAAAGTTGTGCGTCATTTGCACATTCCAATTCAGTCTGGATCTGACACAGTATTAAAACGTATGCGCAGAAAATATACAATGGAGTTTTTTGCGGAACGTTTAGATCGCTTAAAAGAAGCATTGCCGGGCTTAGCCATAACATCTGATGTTATTGTTGGGTTTCCAGGTGAAACAGAAGAAGAATTTATGGAAACTTATAACTTCATTAAAAAATACAAGTTCTCTGAGCTCCATGTATTTCCTTATTCCAAACGTACAGGAACACCTGCTGCTCGTATGGATGATCAAATAGATGAAGAAATTAAAAATAACCGTGTTCATCGATTAATTGAACTTTCAAATCAACTTGCGAAGGAATATTCTTCTCAATTTGAAAATGAAGTGTTAGAGGTTATTCCTGAAGAAAGATATAAAGAAGAGCAAAACGAAGATTTATATGTTGGTTATACAGATAACTACTTGAAGGTTGTATTACCTGCAAATGAAGAAATGGTTGGGAAAATTGTTAAAGTGAAAATTACAAAAGCCGGGTATCCCTACAATGAGGGGCAGTTTGTAAAAGTAATGGAAGACATTCATAAACCAACTGAAGAAGTTCGATTAACATCATGATTTCAAACAGGGTCAGCATAAAAAGTGCTGGCCCTTTTGAATTATATAATGATAATGTGATAAAAAGCAGTGATGGAGTACAAATTAATTTTGTACTCGTTTTTATACAGAATAAATGTTAAGATGTAAGAGGTCGGACAACTATTAATAAGGAGACGATACATAATGTCTAAAATAGCGAATATGATTGACCATACAGCCTTGAAAGCAGATACAACCAGAGATGTTATTGAAAAGCTTTGTCAGGAAGCAACTGAGTACCAATTTGCATCCGTTTGCGTAAACCCTACATGGGTTGATACAGCTGCTCAGTTACTTAAGAATTCAGAAGTTAAGGTTTGCACAGTAATTGGATTTCCACTGGGGGCAAACACACCTGAAACAAAAGCGTTTGAAACGAAGGATGCCATTGAAAAAGGTGCAACAGAAGTGGATATGGTCATTAATATCGGAGCACTAAAAGATAAAAACGATGATCTTATTCTAAAAGACATAAAGGCAGTTGTTGACGCTGCAAATGGGAAAGCGTTAACGAAGGTTATTATCGAAACTAGTTTGCTTACTGAAGAAGAAAAAGTTAGAGCTTGTGAACTTTCTGTAAAAGCAGGAGCAGACTTTGTGAAAACTTCTACAGGCTTTTCAACAGGAGGCGCTACTGTAGAGGATATTTCGCTTATGAGAAAAACAGTAGGTCCTACAATAGGTGTAAAGGCTTCAGGGGGAGTTAGAGATACAGAAGGTGCAGAGGCACTTATAAAAGCTGGTGCAACACGAATAGGAGCAAGCTCTGGAGTAGCCATTATAAAAGGAGAAGCCTCAACATCAGATTACTAATTTAAATCTGATGACATCTGGTCAATTGGTACAATCAAACAATTTTAATCTGCATAAAATAAACTTAACATTTAAACTTATTCATAAACCAAGATCTTTTTATGATATGAGTTGACCTGTATTATTCATTATATTATAATGTCAAAGTACATGTTTATCTATAGACATGTTTTATTTACAAGATGTCGATTGGTTGTATTCGGAGGGAGGGAAAGAGAATGTCAAAAACGGTCGTTCGTAAAAACGAGTCGCTTGAAGATGCTCTTCGTCGTTTCAAACGTACTGTATCAAAAAGTGGTACAATACAAGAAGCTAGAAAGCGCGAATTCTATGAAAAGCCTAGCGTAAAGCGTAAGAAAAAGTCTGAAGCAGCTAGAAAGCGCAAATTCTAAAAGAGGGTGTACGTATGAGTCTTCTTGATCGGTTGAATCAAGACATGAAACAAGCGATGAAAAACAAAGAAAAAGACAAATTAGTTGTTATTCGTATGGTCAAGGCTGCTTTACAAAATGAAGCAATTAAACTTGGCAATAACGAATTGTCTGCGGAAGAAGAATTGACGGTTCTTTCTCGCGAGCTTAAACAACGAAAAGACTCCCTCCAGGAATTCAAAAATGCTGATCGTTTGGACTTAGTTGAAAAAACACAAGCAGAAATCGATATACTTGTCGATTATATGCCTGAGCAGCTTTCCGAGGAAGAAGTTTCTGAAATTGTAAAACAGACTATTTCAGAAGTGAATGCTACTTCTAAAGCCGATATGGGGAAAGTCATGGGAGCACTTATGCCCAAAGTAAAAGGTAAAGCAGACGGAAGTCTTGTTAATAAGCTTGTGCAACAACAGCTATCATAAATGAGTAAAAACACCTTGCCTTAGCAAGGTGTTTTTACTATCTACAAAAGTACTTTTATTTTAAGACATACTAATATAAGAAAAAGACTAATAAGAAGTGGGATAACGTATACATAAAATAAAATGAAACCTTTTGCACTTACATTCGTATTACTATTATCTGATTAAGCTTTAGATTTTCAGTGTTCAATTAGGGCTTTTTAGAGCTTGAGACAAAAAGCAATATGCGTCTGGTCCAACCATGAACGATTAAAGTGAAAGGAGGGAAATAAGTGAAAAAGCAGTTTTTTCTATTTTTGATTGCTTTTGCTTTTTTGCTAAGTTTTTATCAAGGGTATCAGGCAATAGCTAAAGCTGATTCGACTCAAAAAGTGTATGTCATTCCTGTCGAAGAAACTGTTGAAAAAGGACTTTCTCAATATATAAAAAGAAATATTAATGAAGCACAAACACAAAAAGTGGATCACATTGTCCTGGAAATTGATACTCTTGGTGGAGCAGTTGACGGAGCCATGGAAATTTCAGATACTCTTCGTTCAAGTGAAATTCCAATAACAGCTTATATAAATAGACGTGCTATATCTGCAGGAGCTTATATTGCATTAAATGCTGATCAAATTTATATGGCGCCAGGAAGTCAAATGGGGTCTGCAGCAATTATCACAGGTGATGGGAATGCAGCTGATGATAAAGCACAATCTTTGTGGCTGTCTGAAATGCGGGAATCTGCAGAACGAAATGGCCGTGATCCTAAATTTGCTTTAGCTATGGCCGATAAAGATGTAGATATTCCTAAATATGGTGCCGGCAAGGGTGATTTGTTAACACTTGAAACAAAGCAGGCATTAGAAGTTGGCTATTCAGAAGGAACTGCTGCCAGCTTAGAAGACTTGTTAACTCAACTTGACCTTGAGGGTGCAACAGTCTTAAAAGCTGAGGAAAGCCTTGCAGAGAAAATAGCCCGGTTTATTACAAACCCTGTTGTTGTTCCAATTCTTTTATCTATAGGCAGCCTAGGGTTAGTTGTGGAGCTTTATTCACCGGGATTTGGGGTTCCTGGGTTTATGGGGCTTTCTGCATTGCTTTTATTCTTTTACGGACACCTAGTAGCAGGTCTGGCAGGGATGGAAGCCATTATACTCTTTATATTAGGGGTTATTTTCTTAATAGCTGAATTATTCGTTCCTGGCGGGATATTAGGTATACTAGGATTTGCTAGCGTTATTGGAAGTTTGTATGTTGCGTCAGGGAATTTCGTTCATATGACGATATCATTATTGATTTCTTTTGCTGTAGCATCTGCAGCATCTATTCTATTAGTAAAGGTGTTTGGAAAGCGTATGAATATCTTTAAAAAGCTAATATTGCGTGACTCAACAAATACCGAAAACGGGTATGTGTCAAATGTTTCCAGACGTGAATTGGTTGGAGCAGAAGGTATTGCCTTAACAACATTAAGACCTTCTGGGACAGCGGTTATTAATGATGAACGGCTGGACGTCGTAACTGAAGGCGGGTATATTATAAAGGGTCAAAAGGTTAAAGTTATTAAAGTTGAAGGCTCACGTATTGTTGTGAGAGAGTTAAATGATTAAATATTTATGAAAATAGGAGGAATATCACAATGGATCCATCTGGTATCTTATTAATTGGACTCGTTATTTTAGGTTTAATCTTTTTGGGTGTTTTCTTTACGTTTGTGCCAATCGCACTGTGGATTTCTGCGTTAGCTGCAGGTGTAAGAGTCAGTATTTTCACTCTAATCGGGATGAGATTACGTCGAGTTATCCCAAGCAGAGTAGTTAATCCTTTAATTAAGGCACATAAGGCAGGGCTTGGCGTTACGACAAATCAACTAGAAAGCCACTATTTAGCGGGAGGAAATGTAGACCGTGTTGTAAATGCGCTAATAGCAGCAGAAAGAGCAAATATTGATTTAACATTTGAACGTGCGGCAGCAATCGATTTAGCTGGACGTGACGTGTTAGAAGCTGTACAAATGAGTGTTAACCCTAAAGTTATAGAAACTCCGTTTATTTCCGGTGTAGCAATGGATGGTATTGAAGTTAAAGCAAAAGCAAGAATTACTGTTAGAGCTAATATAGATCGTCTGGTCGGTGGAGCAGGGGAAGATACCATTATTGCTCGTGTTGGTGAAGGGATCGTTAGTACGATCGGTTCTCAAAGAGACCATAAGAAAGTTCTAGAAAACCCTGATATGATATCACAAACAGTATTAGGTAAAGGACTAGATTCAGGTACTGCCTTTGAAATTCTCTCGATTGATATTGCGGATGTTGATATCGGTAAGAATATCGGTGCTGAATTACAAACAGAGCAGGCTGAGGCAGATAAGAAAATTGCACAGGCAAAAGCTGAGGAAAGAAGAGCGATGGCTGTAGCACAGGAACAAGAAATGCTTGCTCGTGTGCAAGAGATGAAAGCAAAAGTTGTGGAAGCAGAAGCGCAGGTTCCGCTTGCTATGTCTGAGGCATTACGTTCAGGGAATATTGGTGTGATGGATTATATGAACATCAAAAATATTTCAGCTGATACTGAAATGAGAGATTCAATTGGAAAAACAAATAATGATCAAAGTGATCCTGAGCAATATTAATATTTGTAAATAATAAGGGGATGAAAGATTGGGCTTCATTCCCTTTCCTCACAAAAGGAGGGAGAAAACATGGATATTACAGATATCATTTCCAATCCAATCGTATGGGCATTTCTTGTATGGTTGTTTTCAAGACTCTTTACTAATAAAAATAATCAAGAGGAAAACAAGCCAAAAGTACCTAGTCAGCCCAAAAACCAGCAAGAACCTAGGCAAAACCCTAGACCAACTGCAAGGCCGGTACCTAAACCTGTCATGACAACTATTGAATCTAAACAAAGAAACGAAAGAAGTAAGCCGCCTCTTCAAACGGTACAAGAGGCATATGAGAAGATGAAGCAGCGTACTTCAGAAAATGAGATAGAGGTAAGGGTTGTAAAAGAACAACCTAAACCAAAGTCAGTCATGCCTCAGGAACGAACACTTTCAGTTAATCGGAATGTTCGTCAAAATCATCTTGTTATCGATCAAAATAAGGCAGCCCAAGGTGTTATTTGGAGTGAAATATTAGGTCCGCCCCGTGCAAAAAATCCACATTATACAAAAACGAGAAGACATTCGTAACTTATCAAATAATCTGTTATAAGACTTCATTTTCTCTCATACATATGAGATGAAAGGGGGTCTTTTTTTATGGCAAAAAAATGGCGCCAGCAACTTACACGATGGATCACTAACACAATCGAACTACCGCCGGATGTCATGATGGATCTTCCTAGAATTACGATGGTTGGACAGCTTCATATTTACATAGAAAATCATCGTGGACTCCTGAAATTTACTGATACTGAGCTTCGCCTATTACTCAAGCAGGGACAATTATTAATTAAAGGCGAGGCCTTTGTCATAAAGACGATCCTACCGGAAGAAATTTTATTAGAAGGAAAAATCGTTCAAGTTTTATATCTCGATGAAACATAATTTCTTTTTTGTTAAATGTACTCAGGATAAATACCAAAAAGGATCTGGGACATGATCTCTGGCGTCTGCTGTGGATCATCTGAGAGAAACACAGCAGACAAAATGAATAGAGCTTTTAAGTGTAATGTGGTTTACAAGGGGGAGAAGGATGAAAAATCAATGGACTAGTTATCTATTTGGTGTTGTAAAAGTCAATATTGAGGGAAGAGGAACAGAAAGGTTTTTAAATGACTGTATGAGGGAAAGTATCGTTATTTGGAAAGTAAAGCGCAGCAAAAATAATAGCTTAAGTTTTTTTATTCGCCTCCAAGATGTACATGCCCTTCGTTCAGTTGTTAGAAAAAATGAATGTAAATGCCGGTTTGAAAGGAGAGCAGGTTTTCCTTTCCTAATAAGGAAGTCTTGGAAAAACAGTGGATTTGTGCTCGGTTTATTGGCATTTTTAGTTGTTATATTTGTTTTATCAAACATGATTTGGGGAATTAAGGTTGAGGGTGCATCACCGGAAACAGAACATATTATAAAAAAAGAATTAGCAAGAATTGGAGTGAAAACAGGTAAGCTTCAATTTTTCGTTGAGAATCCGGATGATATACAAAAATCCTTAACAGATAATATTGAGCAAATTACATGGGTTGGAGTTGAACTGATGGGAACAACCTATCATTTAAAAGTTGTAGAAAAAAATCAACCTGAAGAAGAAGAGCTTGTAAGTCCAAGAAACATTGTCGCTGAAAAAGAAGCAGTTATTAAAAAAATGTTTGTCGAGCAGGGGCAGCCATTAACTACATTAAATGAACATGTAACAAAAGGACAAGTTTTAGTTTCTGGTCTGATCGGTAAGGAAGAGGACCAAAAGAAAGTTCCAGCAAAAGCTGAAATTTATGGTGAGACATGGTATAAAACAACAATTACAATTCCTCTAAATACGACTTTTCAAGTATTAACTGGGGATACTAAAGATAAGCATTTTCTTCAAATAGGCAATTTTAGGATTCCAATATGGGGATTTGGAAAAAACACGTATAAAACGTTTGAAGTGGAAGATGATGTTTATCACCTGAAGTTTTTGAATTTTACATTGCCGATTGCATATGCAAATGAAACCTACCTTGAAAAAGAAGAAGTTACGAGGAAGTATACTGTTGAACAAGCCAAGGAGGCTGCATTAGATCGTGGGCGAAAGGATATAGAGGGAAATTTAGATGATAAAGAGAAGGTAACTGGAGAAAAAGTTTTGCACCAAACGAATGAGAATGGTAAAGTTAGGTTAACCGTATTATATCAAGCAATTGAAAATATTGTGAAAACCACACCAATTGTTCAGGGAGACTAAAGAATGCCAGAAGAATTAGTGACAATGAATCAGCAAGTAGAAAATCCAAATGAAGCGATAGCGCTTTTTGGAAACCATGACATTCATTTAAAAAGAATTGAAGAAGAACTAGACGTATCCATTGTAACAAGGGGAGAAGGTGTATATGTTTCAGGAAATGCTGAACATGTACAACTTGTAGATGAATTATTAAAATCCTTACTTCTCATCATCCGAAAAGGGATAAACATAAGTGAACGCGATGTTCTTTATGCCATTAGTATGGCAAAGGAAAAAAAGTTAGATCAGTTAGAGAATCTCTATATTCAAGAAATTGCCAAAACAGCCAAAGGTAAATCCATTCGAGTCAAAACATTGGGGCAGCGCCACTATATTTCGGCTATTCAAAATAAAGACCTTGTTTTTGGAATCGGACCTGCCGGAACTGGAAAAACTTATTTGGCTGTTGTGATGGCAGTGAATGCTTTAAAGCTGGGGTCTGTAAAACGAATTATTTTAACACGGCCTGCAGTTGAAGCAGGGGAGAGCCTTGGGTTTTTACCCGGTGATTTAAAAGAGAAAGTAGATCCCTATCTGAGACCTTTATATGATGCTTTACATGATGTGTTAGGTATGGAACATACTCAACGCTTAATAGAACGTGGTACGATTGAAATCGCCCCGTTGGCGTATATGAGAGGTAGAACCCTCGATGATGCATTTGTTATTTTGGACGAGGCCCAAAATACGACACCTGCACAAATGAAAATGTTCCTGACACGATTGGGATTTGGATCAAAAATGGTCATAACAGGTGATATTACACAGGTGGATTTGCCAAAAGGAGTAAAATCTGGGTTGTCTGTTGCGAAAGACATTCTAACCAATGTGAGTGGCTTGTCTTTTGTTCATCTTGAACAATCTGATGTTGTTAGACACCCGCTTGTTGCCAAAATTATTACGGCATATGAAAATTCCAAAGAAGGATCGTGACCCGATAAGTTTAAAACGGGTCACTTTCTTTTTCACAGATCGGTGTCAAAAATAACTAGAGAACTATGTGTATTTTAGTAGTGAGTTCAAATGAAAGTGCTTGCAAAGATAGCTTTTTTTGTCATATTTTGTCTTAATAGTTGAACATTTTTCGATAAAATTGAATAATGGAAGAAGAACGGTAAAAAAATCCTTTCATTTGAAGGTGTTTAGAGGGTGGTGCAAAGTTGAAAAAGAAAAAACCTAACTCAAAAGAAGTGAAAAAAACGAATAGAATAGTAGAGAAATTTAAAGAATATCGATTCTTATATGTTTTTTTATATGCAGTATTAGCTGTCGTACTATTTGTTGCTTTATATAGTAATGTAAAGCCTGAGACGCTTGATATTGAGCTTTTTACTGTTTCTGATGAAACGATATATGCTCCAGCTACTGTCGAGGATAAGGTTGAAACTGAGCGGAAACGCCAAGAGGCGTATGACTCTGTAGAAGATCAATATGTTTTGAAAAAAGAAATAACTGAAAAACAAGTAGATTTAATTTCTTCGATTTTTGACACAGTTATTGAAGTGCGAAAAGAAGTGGCTGCAAATTCAGATTCTGCAAAACCAACTGTGGAGGAGCAAGTTGATAAAGTACAGGAAAAGCTAACACCTTCGATTAATAAAAAAATTCCTGGAGAAACATTTCTTCCATTACTAGAAACCACGGATGATGAAGTTGTTTTGGCAAAGGACGCTGTTGTAACAGTTGTAAACAATGTCATGAGCAAAGAAATTCCTATTGTTCAGCTGACAGAAGCAAAAAAACAGGTCGAGGAAGAACTGCAATACACGTCTATGCGAACTGAAATAATGGAATCTGCCATATTTTTAGCTCGTTTCGCCATTACACCAAACTATGTATTTGATTTAACCGCAACTGAAGAACAGCGGCAGTTAGCCATTGATGGCGTTAAAGAAGCCCAAATTAAACAGGGCCAAATTCTTGTAGAAGAAAATGAGCTGATTAATCGTGAGATATACAGAAAGTTAGGCCTTGTTGGTTTGCTAGATGATCAACAATCGATTAAACCTTTTTTAGGACTCGGGATATTTGTGCTCCTGATTATATCAGGCGTTGTGTATTTCTTTGAGAAGAAAGATAGTCCTATTTCTAAAAAGAATAATTTTTTGTTATTATATTGTTTGATATTTGCCATTACAATTCTTCTTATGAAGATCATTAGCTTGTTTCAGAAAATTGATTATACGCATATTGGCTATATTGTACCGGTTGCAATGGGAGTCATGCTGGTCAAATTATTGTTAAATGAGCGACTAGCTATATGGACAAGTATGATTTTTGCAGTTTGCGGTAGTGTTATTTTTAATGAGGGTGTAACAGGGAGTTTTAACTTTTCAGTTGGAATATACTATCTTTTTGGATGTTTGGCAGCAGTATTATTTTTAGGAGAACACAATCTTCGTTCAAAAATCCTGCAGGCAGGTTTATTTGTTGCCGGAATTAATATCCTTGCTTTAACAGCGATTATGCTAATAAGAAACGGTGGCTACTCAAATGTTGAAATAAGCTCCTATTTTATTATGGCGTGCGTATCTGGGCTTGTGTCTTCTGTATTAACAATAGGTTTCATGCCATTTTTTGAAACAGGGTTTGGTATTTTATCAACAATGAAATTAATCGAGTTATCAAATCCAAATCATCCGTTACTTAGAAAAATTCTAACGGAAACACCTGGTACATACCATCACAGTGTAATGGTCGCCAATTTGAGTGAATCAGCATGTGAAGCCATTGGGGCAAATGGATTACTTGCAAGAGTTGCCGCATACTATCATGATATAGGGAAGACAAAGCGGCCTCAGTATTTTATAGAAAATCAAATGAATATTGAGAATCCACATAACAAACTGTCAGCACAACTTAGTAAGAATATTATCATTGCACATGTAACAGATGGTGTTGATATGTTAAGAAAGCATAAAATGCCGAAAGAGTTTATCGATATTGCCGAGCAGCATCATGGCACAACACTTTTAAAATACTTTTATCATCAGGCTAAACAATCAAATGATTCTATTTATGAAGAAGAGTTTCGCTATCCAGGACCTAAGCCGCAAACAAAAGAAATTGCCATTATTTCAATCGCGGACAGTGTAGAGGCTGCAGTCCGTTCTATGGCAAACCCTTCGCCAGAGAAAATTGAAAAATTGGTCAGGTCGATTATTTCTGATCGATTACAAGATCATCAATTAGATGAATGTGATATCACATTAAAAGAATTAGATATTATTGCCAAATCATTCTGCGAATCTTTAAAAGGGATTTTCCATTCACGGATTGAGTATCCTGAATTAACTAAAAAACAGAAGGTGAAATAATGAGACTATCAATTGACAGTCATGATGAAACAAATGAATTAACAGAGGAACAAATAAAGACTGTTGAAGAGCTTCTTCAATTTGCTGCTGATGTGGAAGACGTATCTGAAGGTGCGGAGCTGTCGGTCACATTTGTAACAAATGAACGTATTCAAGAAGTGAACCGTGAATACCGGGATAAAGATCAACCAACAGATGTTATTTCTTTTGCTCTTGAAGAGATGAGCGAGGGAGAACTAGAAATAGTAGGGGTTGATCAGCCCCGCGTGCTTGGCGATATTATTATTTCAATTCCAAGAGCCAGAGAGCAGGCAGAAGATTATGGGCATTCTTTCATGAGAGAGCTGGGCTTTTTATCAGTACATGGCTTATTACATTTACTAGGGTATGATCATATGACAGATTCTGAGGAAAAAGTGATGTTTACAAAACAAAAGGAAATATTAAATAATTATGGACTCAAAAGATCCGAAGAATTCTGAATGGGTACGCTTTTATAAGAGCTTCCAATATGCCTGGAATGGAATTGTATCCACATTTAAATCAGAACGAAACTTTCAAATACATGTTGCCATATCAATTATTATGTTTATAGCCGGCATGGTATTACGTTTTTCAATAATTGAATGGATGATTGTCCTGTTTTTAATCGGTGGAATGCTGGCGCTTGAACTAATTAATACAGCGATAGAGCATGTTGTCGATATGATAACAAGTGAAAAGCATCCGTTAGCTAAAGCTGCTAAGGATGCAGCGGCAGGGGCTGTTTTGGTTTACGCGATTCTTTCATTTATAATTGGAATAATCCTTATTACAAATCACCTCTTTGCCTCATAAAACAAAAGTGTTTTCAAGATACTTGTAAGGAGTTCGAACATCATTTTTAGTCTATTTTGATTAATTTTCGAAAATTCTTACAATTAAATTACAAATGAAGAATTAGGCGTGAAATTACTGTGAAAATTAGGTAAAATAAAGAAGAGTAAAGTCATTAGCCAGGATAGAAAGGAAGAATTTTTAGTGAAAATTGAACAACTCATCGATGAAGCAAAAGCAGCAAGGGAAATGGCTTATACTCCCTACTCTAAGTTTAAAGTAGGAGCGGCTTTATTAACTCAGGATGGCAAAGTCTATAAGGGATGCAACATTGAAAATGCGGCATACAGCATGTGTAATTGTGCTGAAAGAACAGCTATTTTTAAAGCATTTTCAGAAGGAGATAAGGTTTATTCTGCATTGGCTGTTGTAGCAGACACGGTTAGACCTGTACCTCCATGTGGTGCATGCCGTCAAGTTATCTCAGAGCTTTGTCCAAAAGATATGAAAGTTATATTAACAAACCTCCATGGTGACATTACAGAACTTACAGTACAGGAATTACTACCGGGAGCTTTTTCAGCGGAGGATTTACATGAATCATAATCAACCATATAAATCAGGATTTGTTTCAATAATAGGAAGACCTAATGTTGGGAAATCAACATTCATCAATCGAGTAATCGGACAAAAAATTGCCATTATGAGCGATAAGCCGCAAACAACCCGAAACAAGATACAAGGAGTTTATACGACGAACCAATCCCAAACGATTTTCATCGACACGCCCGGCATTCATAAACCCAAACATAAACTGGGTGACTTTATGATGAAAGTAGCACAAAATACATTAAAAGAAGTTGATCTAGTATTATTTATGATCAATGCTGAAGAAGGTTACGGGCGCGGTGATGAATTTATCATTGAGAGGCTAAAACAAACCAATACACCTGTATTTTTAATTATTAATAAAATTGATCAAATACACCCGGATGAACTTTTACCTTTAATTGAAAAATATAAAAAGCTTTATCCATTTAAAGAAATTGTCCCTATTTCTGCTCTGCAAGGAAATAATATTGATACATTATTGCAGCAGATTGAAGATCTTTTACCAGAAGGGCCACAATACTATCCTGAAGACCAAGTAACAGACCATCCAGAGCGCTTTATTATTACAGAATTAATTCGTGAAAAAGTCTTACATTTAACTAGGGAAGAAATTCCACACTCTATAGCGGTAGTAATGGATACCCTTGAACGCAGGGAGAATAATGCTGCAATCTATGTAGGGGCAACCATTATTGTTGAGCGTAATTCTCAAAAAGGAATAGTCATTGGTAAGCAAGGAAGTATGCTAAAAGAAGTCGGAAAAAGAGCCCGAGTGGACATTGAAGCGCTTTTGGGATCAAAAGTATTTTTGGAGCTTTGGGTAAAAGTCCAAAAGGATTGGCGGAACAAAGCTTCACAGCTTAGAGACTATGGTTTTAGAGAAGATGAGTACTAAAAAAGAAAATATTCATCTTAACATTTAGCAAAAATTGTTTAACATGAAAAGTAGAAGAAAAGGTCAAGATAACGATAAAGAAATTGGATTGATGCTTGCTAGTCTTAACAACTGAAAGGTGGGGTTTATATGTTGGATTTTACCTGGAAAGTTTTTTCGCAAACAGGTAGCATTGATACGTATCTTCTTTTTAAGGAACTGGAAAAGGAGAATGATGAAGGACCCGATTCTCAAGAAGATGAACTAGCTGAATTAGATTTTCCAATTTCCTGATCTTGCCTGAACCTTTGAAAGGTGAGGGATATTTTGCTACAAAAGTGTGAAGGAATTGTGATCCGATCAACTGATTACGGTGAAACAAACAAAATTATTACCCTATATACAAGAGAACTAGGAAAAGTTGGGGTTATGGCAAGAGGCGCTAAGAAACCAAGCAGTCGCCTTACGTCTATCACCCAGCTTTTTACTTATGGCTCTTTTTTATTTCAAAAATCCAGTGGTTTAGGGAGTCTCCAGCAAGGGGAGACTATACAGTCTTTAAGAGGGATTAGAGAAGATATTTTTCTAACAGCATATGCCTCATATATTGCAGAACTGTTGGACAAGAGTACAGAAAATCTGGAAAGAAATCCATTTCTATTTGAGTTATTAATGCAAACTTTTATCTATTTGGATGAAGATGTAGATCCGGACATATTACTTTATATCTTTGAAATGAAAATGCTTCCTGTATTAGGTCTTCACCCTCAACTGGATTGTTGCACAAATTGCGGGCAGAAAGATGGTACTTTTCATTTTTCGATCAGAGAAGGTGGCTTCCTATGTCACAGGTGCTTTGAAGTTGACCCATATCGTTTAAAAATTACTCCTATGACAGGAAAGCTTCTTCGTCTGTTCTTTTATTTTGACTTAAATAGATTGGGTAATATTTCAGTAAAGAAAGAAACAAAAAACGAACTAAAGTTAGTTATTGATGCGTATTATCAAGAGTACTCCGGTCTAACAATTAAATCTAAAAGATTTCTTGATCAATTAGACTCATTAAAGGGAAAGCTTAAATAGGGGATATTGACATCCTTCAAAAATTCGATTAAGATGCAATTATAATTTAACATTTTGCGTAGATGGAAAGAAGTACTTGCGAAAGACTCAAATGAAAGCGACCTTAGGATGGTGAAAGCTAAGGATTGAATCGTAAGGAAAGGCATTCCGGAGCAATTTCTTCTAAAGTGGCTTATACATATAAGCAATTAGGGTGGAACCGCGGGTTAGCTCTCGTCCCTATGTCAACAATCTGACATAGGGATGAGAGCTTTTTTGTTTTGTCTTTTGTCAGAGATTATTTATCCCATTCTTAACGGGCAGTAAGACCCCCTCTTCAAGATTCGAGAGAAACATAGAAGATAAGTGGTAGATAACTGCCCGTAAAGATATTCACAGGACGTCCAAGTCAGGCTCAACCACAGGATGTGGCGCTTTGAGCGTGATATAAGTTTCTCTAACCATCAGTGAGGGATAAAGAAACCCCCACTGATGGAAGTCTCACTTTATTATTCACGGAGGTGTTTGGATATGAATATTCAAAACATGATATTAACTCTTCAAAAGCACTGGTCTGATCAAGGGTGTGTGCTTATGCAGGCGTATGATACTGAGAAAGGTGCAGGAACAATGAGTCCCTATACTTTTCTAAAAAGTATAGGACCAGAACCATGGAAGGTTGCTTATGTAGAACCATCCAGAAGACCTGCTGATGGCCGTTATGGGGAAAATCCTAACCGACTTTATCAGCATCATCAATTTCAAGTTATTATGAAGCCTTCACCAGACAATATACAAGAGTTATATTTAGATTCTTTACGTGCCTTGGGTATCAATCCTTTAGAGCATGATATACGGTTTGTTGAAGATAACTGGGAAAATCCTTCTCTAGGTTGTGCAGGCCTTGGTTGGGAAGTATGGCTTGATGGGATGGAAATTACACAATTCACTTATTTCCAACAAGTTGGCGGCTTGGAATGTAAGCCGGTATCAGCAGAAATAACATACGGTATCGAAAGACTCGCTTCATATATTCAAGATAAAGAAAATGTTTTTGATCTGGAATGGACAGATGGATATACAATACGCGATATCTTCTTAATGCCGGAATATGAACATTCAAAGTATACATTTGAAACATCTAATACTGATATGTTATTCGAATTGTTTTCGACCTATGAAAAAGAAGCAATGAGACAAATGGACGAAGGTCTCGTGCACCCTGCCTATGATTATGTATTAAAGTGCTCACATACCTTTAACCTACTTGATGCAAAGGGAGCAATTTCGGTTACAGAAAGAACAGGCTATATTGGTCGGGTTCGAAACTTAGCAAGAAAAGTAGCAAAAACATTTTATGATGAGCGCGAAAAATTAGGCTTCCCAATGTTACAGGAAGGAGGAAAAGAACATGAGTAAAAAAGATTTATTACTAGAAATTGGCCTAGAAGAAGTACCAGCCCATTATGTAACACCTGCGATGAACCAATTTGCTGAAAAGCTTACAAAATGGCTTCAAGAAAAGCAGTTATCACATGGAGAAGTAAAAACATATGCAACTCCAAGAAGATTGGCTGTTCTTGTAAAGGATGTTTTAGAAAAGCAACCTGATATTGAGGAAGAAGCAAAGGGTCCTGCGAAAAAAATAGCGCTAGATGAAAATGGAAATTGGTCAAAAGCTGCAATTGGTTTTACAAAAGGGCAAGGTGCATCTGTTGAAGATATCTATTTTAAAGAAATCAATGGTGTTGAATATGTTCATGTCCAAAAATTTGTTAGAGGACAAGAAGCAAAAGATTTACTTTCAGAAACTCGTGAATTAATCACAGGTCTTACTTTCCCTAAAAATATGCGTTGGGGAGATCAGGAGTTACGGTATATTCGCCCAATTAAGTGGTTGGTTGCACTTTTTGGTCAATATGTTATTCCATTTGAAATTGCCGGTGCTAAAACAGATTCCTTTACATATGGCCATCGTTTTCTCGGAAATAAGGTAGAGATTGCCTCTCCTTCACTATATGAAGCGGCTTTGCTAGAGCAATTTGTGATCGCTGATCCTGTCAAACGAAAAGAAGCGATTAGTCAACAATTGGTTGATTTAGAACACGAAAAAAATTGGGTAATCCCAGTGGATGAAGACCTTCTAGAAGAAGTAAATAATCTTGTTGAATACCCAACCGCACTTTATGGGTCCTTTGAACAAGAGTATCTTTCTTTACCTGATGAAGTGCTTGTAACAACAATGAAGGAACATCAGCGTTACTTCCCGGTTCGAAATAATGACGGACAACTACAGCCATTCTTTGTTACAGTAAGAAATGGTGATCAAAACCATTTAGAAAATGTAGCAAGAGGAAACGAAAAAGTATTACGTGCAAGATTATCTGATGCAAATTTCTTCTATCAAGAAGATCAAAAACTTAAGATAGAGGATGCTGTGAAAAAGCTGGACAAAATCGTGTTCCATGAAGAGTTAGGAACTTTGGGTGAAAAGGTTAACCGAATAGTCAATCTTTCTAAACAATTAGCAGATATGGTGCAATTGCAAAATGAAGAAAAAGAAAATGTTGAACGGTCCGCATCCATTTGTAAATTCGATTTAGTTACTCATATGGTCTATGAATTTCCTGAACTTCAAGGGAAAATTGGGGAAAAATATGCACGTCTAAGTGGAGAAAAAGAAGAAGTATCGATTGCTATAAATGAGCACTATATGCCACGACATGCTGAGGATGCTGCACCGGGCTCCAATGTAGGAGCAATCGTTGCACTGGCTGATAAGTTGGACACAATCGTAGGTTTTTTTGCGATCGGTAAGATTCCAACCGGATCACAGGATCCTTATGCACTTAGAAGACAAGCAAGTGGAATTCTGCAAATATTATTATCAAAAGAGTGGACAATAAGCTTACCGCAATTGTTTGAACTGGCGCTTAGTCAATATGAAGATAAGAAATCAAATGAGGCAGTTGAGGAGTTAATTTCATTCTTTAAATTGCGATTAAAATACCGTTTGGCTGAAGAGAAAATCCGCTATGATTTAAATGATGCTGTGCTAGAATCATCGGTGCTAGAGGTTAATTCAATTGTAGCTCGAGCAAAAGTACTTCAAGATGTTTCATCTCATACAGATTTCAAAGAAACAATCGAGGCACTTGCCCGTGTGATGAATATAGCGAAAAAGGCGACGGAAAGCGACATTAATAGTGAGCTTTTTGAAAATGATTATGAAACAGCATTATTTAATGCCTATACAGAAACAAACATAAAAATAGACTCTTTAAACAAAGCTGAGGATGTGTATAAAGCACTGGCATCTTTAAAGCCTGTCATTAACGAATATTTTGACCATACGATGGTAATGTCAGATAATGAAGAAATAAAACGTAATCGATTGGCACAAATGCATAAATTATCTCAACTAATTAAATCATTCGCAAAAATGAACGTTATTTTGGTGAAGTAAGTAATAATCCAAGATGAATAGGGGACTGACAAGACGTCAGCCCTTTTTCTATAGTCTTTAGATTTAAAACTTATTCCTTTTCAAAAACAGTGTAAAGTATATAATTAGTTTAGGCTCTGTTTAATCTGAAATCTATAATATTTAAACTGAGATAAAATTTATTAACAACCTTTTTATTTATTTTAATTAATAAGTATAAATCATTTGTGCCACAAATTTTCTGTTTAAAAATGAATATGCAAGGCGGTGAGGAAAATAGAACTGAATAAAAGGCAGGAGCAAATTGTTGAAATTGTTAAAGAAAATGGACCAATAACAGGTGAGCAGATTGCTGATCAATTAAATTTAACAAGAGCAACACTTCGTCCGGATTTAGCTATATTAACAATGTCTGGCTACCTAGAGGCGAGACCTAGAGTAGGATATTATTTTACAGGAAAAACAAATACTCATATGCTTACAGAACAGCTAAGAAAGCTTCAAGTAAAGGATTATCAGTCTATTCCAATAGTCGTCAGTATCAATGTATCAGTCTATGATGCGATTTGCATGATGTTTTTAGAAGATGTAGGAACGTTGTTTGTTGTAGATGAGCAATCTAATTTAGTTGGCGTGCTTTCCCGAAAGGATCTTTTGCGGACGAGTATTGGCAAGCAGGAACTTTCATCAATTCCTGTCAATATAATCATGACAAGAATGCCAAACATTACGGTGTGCAAACCTGATGACTACATTATTGACGTTGCACAAGTGCTAATAGATAAACAGATTGATGCATTACCTGTTGTCAAGGAAACTGAAAAGGGCTATGAGGTAATCGGGAGAATTACAAAAACAAATATGACGAAAATTTTGGTTAGCTTCCTAAATGACTAAATATAGCATAAGAAATGGGGATGGAAATGAATTATCAATTGATCTATGTTTTATCAGATTCTGTTGGTGAAACAGCTGAGCTGGTAGTAAAAGCAGCAGCAAGTCAATTTAATGGAGTCTCAGCAAACACAAAAATAAAGCGCATTCCTTATGTTGAGGATAAAGGAACGATTCTGGAGGTTCTTGCTTTAGCTAAGAAAGATAATGCAATAGTATGCTTCACTCTTGTTGTCCCTGAACTGAGAGAGTATCTAATAGAAGAGGCAAATAAAAAAGGAGTTGTTTATTACGATATAATCGGACCATTAATTGATAAAATGGAAACTTCATATGGAATAACAGCCAAGTATGAGCCTGGACGAGTTAGAAAGTTGGATGATGACTATTTTAAAAAGGTTGAAGCTATTGAATTTGCTGTAAAATATGATGATGGAAGAGATCCAAGAGGGATTTTAAAAGCAGATATCGTATTGATAGGTGTATCAAGAACTTCTAAAACGCCTTTATCTCAATATTTAGCACATAAACGATTTAAGGTAGCAAATGTACCGATTGTACCAGAAGTTGAGCCACCAGAGGAATTGTACAAAGTTTCACCGCAAAAATGCATCGGACTGCGTATTATGCCGGAGAAGTTAAATAATATTAGGAGAGAGCGGCTCAAATCTCTTGGCTTAAATGATGAAGCTTTTTATGCAAACATAGATCGAATTAAAGAAGAACTTAACTATTTTGATAAGGTAGTGGAAAGAATTGGTTGTAAAGTGGTCGATGTCTCAAATAAAGCAGTTGAGGAAACAGCAAATATAATCGCTAACTTTATGAATAATCAAAATGGATGAGTTTAAAAGGATGGCATAACAAAGGGGATTTGTAGGTCATCCTTTTCTCAATTAGGTGAGTCAATTATTTTGTTGAAAAAATGATAGAAATTTAGAAACACTTGTATTATAATAAAAAATTGTGATAAAAATACTTTTTTTAGGTTTAGAACTTGACATATGGGAATAAACTATTATTTGTAAACTGTCAAGAGAACAAATAAAATAATTTTCGACAAAAAGGAATTTAAGGTCTTTCTCACGAATAGTATTCAGTACAAAAGTGTATTAGGTAGAAGGAAATTGCGGAGTGATGTAGAATAGAGAATTATGGCGAAAAAACGATGAAGATTTTTGTCGATGCTGATGCTTGTCCTGTAAAAAAAAGAGATCATGCTAATTGCCAACAAATACGAAACAGATATTGTGTTTGTTGCTTCCTATAACCACACTTCTGATAAGACCTATGGGGGACAATGGATATTTGTTGACACAGGTAAAGAAGAAGCAGATCAGTACATAGTTAACCATGTCAGCAGAGGTGATATGGTAATATCACAAGACATTGGGTTAGCTGGTCTTTTAATCCGAAAAGGCGTTTGTTTTATTACACCCAGGGGAAAGCAATATACAGAAGGAAATATTGATACAGCTCTTCAGTTTCGTTATTTATCTGCTATAGAAAGACGTAGTGGTAAATTTACAAAAGGTCCGAAAAAATTTACAGATGAAGATACCTTGAATTTTATCACAACATTTGAAAAGATTTTGTCGAAACATGCAGGAGATCTTAAATAAATATCGAATATCTGTAATACGGGGTTGTTAGCATGGGAAATCGAATTCCCGAGGAATTAATCGAAAAAATACAAAGAACTTCTGACATTGTTGATGTAATAAGTGAATATGTTCAATTGAAGAAACAAGGACGCAACTACTTTGGACTTTGTCCGTTTCATGGCGAGAAATCCCCTTCGTTCTCAGTTTCAGCAGACAAACAGATTTTTCATTGCTTTGGCTGTGGTGCTGGTGGGAATGTTTTTTCATTTCTTATACAGCACGAAGGATATTCATTTATCGAAGCGGCACAACATCTCGCTGACAAAGCTAATATTGAATTACCAAGCTTACCTTCACTTGAGCAGGGTCCAGGATCCACTATTTCAAAAGACTCAGAGAAAATGATCGAAGCTCATGAGCTGTTAAAAAAATTCTATCATCATTTACTTGTAAACACAAAGGAAGGTCAGCACGCACTAGACTACCTTTTAAGCAGGGGATTTACTAAAGACATTATTGATACGTTTGAGATTGGATATTCCTTAGATTCCTGGGACTTTGTGAAAAAGTTTTTAGAAAAGCGGGGATTTACATTATCCTTAATGGAGGAAGCAGGATTATTAGTTAAAAAAAGCAACTCAAACGAAGAATTTTTTGATCGGTTCAGGAATCGAATTATGTTTCCGATCATGGACCACCATGGGAATACGATTGCATTTTCGGGACGTGTACTTGGAGACGAGAAGCCTAAATATCTTAATAGTCCTGAAACAAAAATATTTAATAAAAGTAAATTACTCTATAATTTCCATCGTGCTAGAGTACATATTCGAAAGAATCAGCAGGTTGTATTGTTTGAAGGTTTTGCTGATGTTATTTCTTCAACCAGGGCAGGCGTTGAGCAGGCAATTGCAACAATGGGAACTTCTATTACCGAGGAACAGGCAAAGATCATTCGAAGAAATGTTTCAGAGGTGGTTATCTGTTATGATTCTGACTCAGCCGGAATTGAGGCTACAAATAGAGCTGCAAAGATCCTTAAAGATGCAGGTTGTAAGCTAAAGGTTGCGATGATCCCCGATGGATTAGACCCTGATGACTACATTAATAAGTTTGGATCCGAAAAATTCAAGCTTGATGTAATAGGGGCCAGTGTGCCGGTCATGACATTTAAAATGTCTTATTACAGGAGAGGCAAAAATCTTCAAAATGAAGGTGAAAGGCTTCAGTATATTGAAAATGTCATTAGTGAATTAGCACAATTGGACAATGCAGTTGAAAAAGAGATCTATTTAAAACAACTTTCATCGGAATTTGACTTATCGATGGAGGTTTTAAAGCAGCAGATTTTACAAAAAGAACAACAGAAGAACAGGCAAAGAACTCCGCAGCAGCAAAAGATCACTACCCAGGAACAGCCAAAAAGAAAGCCGATTCAATCCAAGCGGTTATTACCTGCATTTCATACCGCTGAGAGAATGTTAATCGGTCACATGTTAAGAAGCAAAGATATGGCAGAAAAGGTTTTGGAACGACTTGGACTTCAATTTAATATCGAAGAACATAAAGCAATTGTTACTTATTTATACGCTTTTTATGAAGAAGGAAATGAAGAAAATGTTAGTTCATTTTTATCGAAGTTGCCGAGTCCTGAATTACAACATATTGTATCCAACATTGCGATGATTACCCTGAATTCTGAGGTGAGTGAACAAGAACTTTCAGATTATATAAAACAGGTGTTGAATCATCAAAAAATGTTAATGATAAAAGAAAAAGAAGTAGAAAAAATTGAGGCTGAAAGAAATAAGCAATACAAAGAAGCAGCCCAAATTGCAATGGAAATTATTCAACTAAAACAAGCTCTAAAATCATGATAAGTAAGCTAATAGTAGACGATTATTTTGTAGCATAAGATTGTGTAAAAAGGGCACATCAAAATATGTAACGTACTTGCTAGACAGTAATCCGATAGCTTATCTTACAATGGTAAGTTTGGAAGGAGGGGATCCTATGGCTGATAAACAAACCCATGAAACTGAAGTAACCTTTGAACAGGTGAAGGAGCAGTTAACAGAAATCGGGAAAAAACGAGGAGTCTTGACATATGAAGAAATAGCTGAACGTATGTCAAACTTTGAAATTGAATCAGACCAAATGGATGAGTATTATGAATTTCTTGGTGAACAAGGTGTAGAATTAATTGGTGAAGCTGGTGAGGCAGCGGAAGCGGATCCTAATATTCAAGATCTTGCGAAAGAAGAAGAATTTGATTTGAATGATCTGAGTGTACCTCCAGGAGTTAAAATTAATGACCCTGTTAGAATGTACTTAAAAGAAATTGGTCGTGTTGATCTATTATCAGCTAATGAAGAAATTAAATTAGCTCAACGTATAGAAGAAGGCGATGAAGAAGCCAAACGACGACTTGCAGAAGCCAATCTTCGACTGGTGGTTAGTATTGCTAAACGCTATGTTGGTCGCGGAATGCTGTTCCTTGATTTAATTCAGGAAGGCAATATGGGACTAATGAAAGCTGTTGAGAAATTTGATTATGAAAAGGGCTATAAATTTAGTACGTATGCTACATGGTGGATTCGTCAAGCAATTACACGTGCTATTGCTGACCAAGCTCGAACAATCCGTATTCCTGTTCATATGGTTGAAACCATTAATAAACTGATTAGAGTTCAGCGCCAATTACTACAGGATCTAGGAAGAGAACCTACTCCCGAGGAAATTGGAGAAGACATGGAGCTCACACCTGATAAGGTGAGAGAAATTCTTAAAATTGCACAAGAGCCTGTTTCCTTGGAAACTCCTATTGGTGAGGAAGATGACTCTCATTTGGGTGATTTTATTGAAGATCAGGATGCAACTTCTCCTTCTGAACATGCTGCGTATGAACTATTAAAAGAACAGCTTGAGGATGTACTTGATACATTAACTGATCGTGAAGAAAACGTATTACGTTTACGGTTTGGCCTTGATGATGGACGAACAAGAACACTTGAAGAAGTAGGTAAGGTGTTTGGAGTTACGCGTGAACGAATTCGACAAATCGAAGCTAAAGCACTCCGTAAATTGCGTCATCCAAGCCGTAGTAAACGTCTTAAAGATTTCTTAGAGTAAGATATAGGGCGGACGAATGTCCGTCTTTTCTTCATAAAAACAGTTTATATAAGGAAATCATAACATAGCATATTTATGCTTTTTTTGCTTTTATACAATTAGAAACAATATTTAAGGATGCTTTTATGGACAAAGAAAAAAAGGAAATAATTATTAAAGAGATTCATTACTGGAAAGAAAATAAACTACTTCCAGATACATACTGTGATTTTTTACTAGCACTTTATACGGAAGGAAATCATTATGAAGAAACAACTGCTTTCTCTGCTAATACTGCTAATAGTAAAACAGGTACGCATTTAATTTGGACTAGTGCAGTTTTTGTGTTACTTCTATTCAGTGCTCTTGTCACCTATTTTACTGAATTGTCTTTTGTTTTGCAAACAGTTACATCAGGTTTTTTACTTTTAGCTTCAATTCTTGTTACCGCTTTCCTTTTGGTTAGAAAAGGTAAGTTTCAAATGCCTTTAGTAATAACATTTATTCAGCTGTTAATGACCTCTCTTTCATTTGTTGAATTTGCAACAGATGGAAATTCTTTCTGGATTGCAACGACGGTTGTAACAAACTGTTTGCTTTGGATGATAATAGGGGGCTTATTTCGGATTTACTATTTACTAATTAGTGGAATAATGGCAAGTCTAATATTTGTGATAACACTCTTCATTTAGTCTCTAGGAAATGTCAACAGGTTGTTAGCATAATCCGAAACTCTTGTCTGATTTTTGTCTAAAGTGTGAAAAACATGGAGATGTTAAAAGATAGGTCTTTTCCTTAGTGGAAAATTACAGTAAAATAGAGGTTGTTTAAAAACATTTGTACTTATGTTGATTATCCAGCAGTAACGGGCAGCAGAGTAAAACATATAAGCAGAAAATAAAAGTTAGAATTATCGAGTGAAGCTGCTCGAATTTTTACGATAATTCTACTATACATTAGTAGGTTAGATATGGAGCCTATTAATGGAAAGGTTTACTATTTACATAAGGGAGGTTTACATGATGAATCGCAATCCACTTATTCCATTTTTATTAATAGCTGTTCTAGGAATCGGCCTTATGTTCCTTTTATCATTTAAAGGTATCGGCGATCATGAAGAACTAGCTAGCGGCGGAGAAGAAGAGCCGAGCACTGAAGATGTTGCAAACGCTACCCCGGAAGAGATTTACCAACAAAACTGTATTTCCTGTCATGGTGAAAACTATGAGGGTGGTGCAGGTCCTGCTCTTGTAGGTGTTGGTGATAAAATTGGCGTAGATGAAATTAAGACAACAATTCAGCAAGGTAAAGGAATCATGCCGGCTGGTCTTGTACCAGACGAAAAGCTTGATGAAATGGCGGAATGGGTATCACAAATTAAATAATTAAAAGAAGTCCTTTGCATCTGTGAAGGACTTTTTTTATACTTGATGAATAGGTTACTTCACTCTTAAGTGTAAATAAATGAATTGTGGTGAAATGATGAATGAATTGAAATTATCCAAAAGACTTGAAACAGTTGCTAACTATATTCCTGAAGGAGCTGTGTTTGCAGATATAGGCTCAGACCATGCTTACTTACCATGTTATTCTGTCTTACAAGGAAAAGCTAGTGGGGCAATTGCTGGCGAGATTACTGATGGTCCATACGAGTCAGCTGACAGCCAAGTGAGAAAATGTGGACTATCTGATGTTATATCTGTCCGAAAAGGAGACGGATTATCTGTACTTCGTAAGGAAGATGAAGTTGATTGTATAACAATCGCTGGGATGGGTGGAACGCTCATTAGTAAAATTTTAGAAGAAGGATCCAGTAAGTTATCAAAGGTCACTCGTTTAATTTTACAGCCTAATATTCATGCTATTTCGATTCGCCAATGGTTAGCAGAAAACGGATGGGAATTAATAACGGAAGAAATTATGGAAGAGGACCATAAAATATACGAGGTTCTTGTTGCCGAAAAAGGAGATCCAAAGAGACCTTATCAGACATACTCTTATGAGGCGAATTTACTTCTGGGTCCTTTTTTAGCCCAAAAACAATCGGACATTTTCTTGAAAAAATGGACTGGAGAATTAAAGCACTTAAAGTCCATAATCCAACAATTAAATCAAGCCGGTTATACATATGAAAATAATGAAAAGTACCAAGAATTGAGTAAGCAAGTAAAGCTGATTGAGGAGGTATTGTAAGATTGATGAAAATTCCAAACGGCTATGAAGTCATTCAATTATTTGAACAATATTCACCAAAGTCTCTTGCTGTTGAAGGTGATAAAATTGGGCTCCAAATTGGAACCCTTAATAAGAAAATTAAACATGTTATGGTTACACTAGATGTGGTGGAGTCAGTTGTCGATGAAGCGATAGCTAAAAAAGTAGACTTACTCATTGCACACCATCCTCCTATTTTTAGACCCATTAAAAATATGACAACAGATACTGCATACGGAAAGATGATTGAGAATTGTATTAAACATGATATTGCGGTATACGCTGCACACACTAATCTGGATGTTGCGAATGGAGGTGTCAATGATTTATTAGCCGAATCCTTGCAATTGAAGGATGTGGAAGTGTTTATTCCTACATATGAAGACCAGCTAAAGAAACTTGTTGTGTATATTCCATCATCACATGAAAGAGAGCTGCGAAATGCACTGGGAAAAGCAGGTGCGGGGCATATTGGAGAATATAGCCATTGTTCATTCGCAACTGAAGGAGAAGGGAGCTTTTTACCTCTTGATAAAGCTAATCCTTTTATTGGAGAAAGAGGAAAAGTGGAATATGTTGATGAATCAAGAGTTGAAACGATTTTCCCTGCTTCTATACAAAAGAAAGTTATTCAAGCTATGTTAAAAACTCATCCTTATGAAGAAGTGGCATATGATATATACCCATTAGAACAAAAAGGACCAATAATGGGGTTAGGGCGCATAGGCTCTGTGGAAAATGAATTAAGCCTTGAAGAATTTGCTTTGCATGTGAAAAATAGCCTTGGAGTTGAACGTGTAAGAATGGTAGGTAACCCTTCCAGCAAGGTGAAAAAAGTGGCTTTATTAGGCGGCGATGGAAACAAATATATCCAACAGGCAAAAATAAAGGGTGCAGATGTATATGTAACAGGTGACCTATATTTTCATGTTGCACAAGATGCGCTGATGTTAAATCTGAATGTGATTGATCCTGGACATCATGTCGAAAAGGTCATGATTGAAGGAGTAGCTAAAAAATTAGGGGAACTTTGTGAAGAACATCATTTTGAAGTAAATGTGTTTGGCTCACGGGTAGATACGAATCCTTTTAAATTTATATAAAATTGCATTAAAAAAGCGTCTGACTGAGTTCAGACGCTTTTTGGTCAATTTTTTACTTTTACTTTTGGTAATATTTTTGACAGTGGTACTTTATCATCTACATTCCAAGTAGATTCATCTTGCGGATTGTATTGCTCCAGGAATTGAATGACTTTTTTTGTAATTGGTGTCGGTGTAGATGCTCCTGCTGTAACAGCAACAGTTTGAACATCCTTAAGCCATTCAAGCTTAAGCTCACTTAAATCTGAGATACGATATGCCTTTGTACCGGCAATTTCTTCAGATACCTGTGCTAATCGATTTGAGTTATTACTTTTAGGATCTCCGACTACTATTGTTAAGTCAGCATCTTTAGCTTGATCAGCAACAGCTTCTTGGCGGACTTGAGTGGCCATGCAGATTTCACGGTGAACTTCTACATGAGGGAATTTTTCCTTCACTGTTTCCATAATATCAGCAACATCCCACTGACTCATTGTAGTTTGATTTGTAACAATGACTTTCTCGTTTTGAATGTTTAACTTTACGACATCCTCTGATGATTCCACAAGATGTACGATCTGTGGAGCAACACCTACTGCACCTTCTGGTTCCGGATGCCCTTTTTTACCGATATAAATTACATCGTATCCTTGAGCTTCCTTTTCGCGGATAAGGTCATGTGTTTTTGTTACATCTGGACATGTTGCATCTAGTGTAACAAGCCCTTTCTCTTTTGCGATTCGTCTAACCTCAGGAGAAACACCATGAGCTGTAAACACAACTGTTCCTTGATCTACTTTCTCCAGTATGTCTAATCTGTTTTTTCCATCAAGTGTAATAATTCCATCTTCCTCAAATGCATCTGTTACATGTTTATTATGAACAATCATTCCTAAAATGTAGATGGGTCTTGGTAATGATTTATCTAAAGCAGCGTTCTTTGCAATAACCATGGCATCAACAACACCATAGCAATATCCACGTGGTGCGATTTTAATTATGTTCATTAAACTGCCTCCCTAAGAGATCAAATAGGAGCAGGAGCAAAGTAATAGTCATGTCCTGTTTCCACTCAAAAAAGCCGTATATACGGCCTTTTTCACTAACAATCTCTTAATATTATAACGAAGAATAGGGAATATTACAAAGAAGAATATTAGATATACATTTTAGGTTGTGAACTTCTTGGTGAAGGCTTTCGTTCTTTATTAATGGTAGTAGGTGCTTCTTTTTCCTGTTTTTCTTCCGTAACGATTGGCTGAGTAGCCTTTCGCTTCTTAGATGTTTGTGTATTGGTTTGTTGGTTTAATTCTTCATCTTTTCCGGTAGAAGAGGATTCCGATTCCGCTGAGGTTGTGTCAGAATCATCACTACTATTTAGTTCTCGGTATATTTTTATCATGGCAGGCAAATTTTTGACAAGTGGTCCATATTGCTGGACCATAGGTGTTACTTGTTGTGCCATTCCGAGAACCCGTTGAACGTTTCCTAGCATTCCTGAAATATTTGATGGATTCATCAGGCCTTGAAGTCCTCCGGTAGCCCTAGTTGCATTAGAGACTGCATTAGCCCCTCCAATAAAGCCTTGAGGGTTACCTGCAGCAGCACCCTGTGATCCTGGCAGAAAACGGGATATTAATCCTTTTAATCCACCGCCACCTGTTCCTCTTGGCGTCATCGAACCAAACTGCGGGCCTCTTCCCATACCGGGTCCGGGCATTCCTTGTCGTCCCATTGGGATTTGACCTTGTGGAGGGAAGTATCCTCTAGTGTTCATGGGAGGCATTGGTCTTTGTTGAAACATAGTTTTCCTCCTTTCCAATAATTGTTCCTCTATCCTAGACTATGCATAAAAGTGGCGTTTGGTTTCTGAGGTATTTCTGCAAAACAAATTGAATTTGAGTTTTTCTTTTATTAAGGTATAATCTAATGATGGACTGATAAAGTGATTCGAGGATAAATTCTATGATCGATTGAATATGAAAGCTTTATCAAAAAGGAGAGATACGGATGGAACAAACAAAATTTGAGCGTTTTTCATTAAAACCTTTTATTATAGAAGCATTGACAAAGGAATTAAACTTTTACGAGCCAACAGAAATTCAAGAAAGATTAATGCCTTCCATTCTAAAAGGGGAGAGTGCAATCGGACAATCTCAAACAGGTACAGGAAAAACTCATGCCTATTTATTGCCTTTATTAAATCAAATAGCAGCAGAGAAAAAAGAAGTACAAGTTGTCATCACTGCTCCTACCCGGGAATTGGCCACTCAAATCTATCAGGAAGTAGGAAAAATCATTACTTATTCTCCTGATGAAATTTCGGCTAAGCTATATATCGGAGGAACGGATAAGCAACGAACCATCGAAAAGTTAAAGACACAACCACATATTGTTGTAGGAACTCCCGGAAGAATTAATGATCTTGTAAAAGAGAATGCATTGATCATAAACAAAGTTCGTTCGTTTGTTGTAGATGAAGCGGATCTCATGCTTGATATGGGTTTCATCAAGGATGTGGATATGGTAGCCGGTCAAATGCCGGAAAACCTGCAAATACTAGTATTCTCTGCAACCATTCCAGAGAAATTAAAACCTTTTTTAAAGAAATATTTGGCAAATCCGCGATTTACACACGTTGCTCCTAAACAAGCAACTGCCGCAAAAATAGAACATATTCTTATACCTGCAAGACATCGTGATAAAATAAAGCTCGTTTATGATTTGTTAGTTGATTTTAATCCTTTTCTAGCAATTGTTTTTACAAACACGAAAAAAAATGCTGATATTGTTGCAGATGCCCTAATAGAGAAGGGGCTGAAAGTGGGTAGAATACATGGTGATTTATCCCCTCGTGATCGTAAAAAGATGATGAAACAGATAAATGATTTAGAATATCAATACGTGGTAGCAACTGATTTGGCTGCGCGTGGTATTGATATTAAAGGAGTAAGTCATGTTATTAATTACGAGATTCCAACAACAGAGTTGGATTTTTATATTCACCGCGTGGGTCGTACAGCCAGAGCAGGTAGTTCAGGGATTGCAGTAACCTTATTTGAAACTTCTGACGATGATGCACTGAACAAACTGGAAAAACTAGGCATTGAGTTTGTGAATAAAGATTTTGTTGCTGGAGAGTGGAAGGATATAGATGACCGTAAACGTCGTCAAAACCGAAAAAGGGTAACTGATGAAGTTGATGCAATGGCAAAGAGTATTGTTCAAAAACCAAAGAAGGTAAAACCTGGTTATAAGAAGAAAATGAATCGTGAAATGGAACAAATTAAAAAGAGAAAAAGAAGATTAACAAAGAAACAAAAATAGGGGGAGTAAAAATGTTGAAAATTGGATCACATGTTTCTATGAGTGGGAAGAAAATGTTACTAACTTCAAGTGAAGAAGCCGTTTCATATGGAGCGAACACATTTATGATCTACACAGGTGCTCCACAAAACACAAGAAGAAAAAAAATAGAAGACCTTAACATTGAAGCGGGACAAGCTCATATGAAAGAGAATGGTATAGAGGAAATTATCGTCCATGCTCCTTATATCATTAATATAGGAAACACGACAAATCCCGCAACATTTGAACTAGGTGTAAACTTTTTACGTTCAGAAATTGAACGAACAAAAGCGCTTGGAGCTAAACAAATTGTTCTGCACCCGGGTGCGCATGTAGGCGCAGGTGTGGACGAAGGAATACGAAAGATTATCGAAGGTTTAAATGAGGTTTTAGAACAAGATCAGGAAGTACAGATTGCTTTAGAAACAATGGCTGGTAAAGGTTCTGAATGTGGAAGATCCTTTGATGAATTAGCGAAAATAATGGATGGTGTGACTCATAATCAGCACTTATCAGTTTGCTTTGATACATGCCACACACATGACGCAGGATATGATATTGTAAATGACTTTGATGGAGTACTAAAACAGTTTGATTCGATTATTGGATTGGACAGAATAAAAGTGCTGCATATTAATGATAGCAAAAATCCAATGGGTTCTAGTAAAGACCGACATGAAAATATCGGTTTTGGTCATATTGGCTTTGAAGCACTGAATCGAATCGTTCATCACGAAGCACTAATGAATGTTCCTAAGATTTTGGAAACTCCTTTTGTTGGTGAAGATAAGAAATATAAAAAGC
This sequence comes from Bacillus sp. J37, assembly GCF_000518865.1. Lineage (GTDB taxonomy): Bacteria > Bacillota > Bacilli > Bacillales > Bacillaceae > Metabacillus. Next base: position 154,290 of record NZ_JAEK01000001.1, read on the forward strand.
CTCCTTATAAATTTGAAATTAATATGTTCAGAGAAAAAATGTTTGATGAGGGACTTTTGGAAAAGATAGTAAATCAATAGGGAAAGAGGAGAGAACTACATACAAAAAAGTAGTTCTCTTTTTAATGAGCCAAATCAATAATTATTTAAAAACATAAAAGCAAGTTGAAAAAAGAGGATATTCAGAGTTTGAATATCCTCATAAGTATGGTTAGTTCGTAAATTTCTGGAATATTTGATTTACTTGTTGAGCTGTTTGTGGAGAGGTAATATTTGCAATCTGAGTAAGTAATTTTTTTCTTTCATTCACATTAAAAATATTGATGTTTTTTCCATGCATAGCTTTTACAACTTTAGTTGCTTGGGAACGTTCTATTGTAATATTAAATTGCTTCGCATATTGCATGAGTTCCTCAACAGAAATGTTGTTAAGCTTTTGGTTGATAATTTTTTGAAATAAGATCATAGTTAAACCTCCTCTAAAACAATGTATGGAAGGTTTGATTAAAATGTGCTGCTTTTTAAGAACGCAATTTGCTTTACATTTTATAAAGATTCCTGTACAATTCTTATGTTGTAAAAGTCTAACATATAGAAATCGTTTATAAATCGTAACGATTCTTAAATCATAAAGGAAGATGCAAATGAATCAACCGGTTGTAGAAATAAAAGATCTAAACTTTACTTATGAGCGGCAAAGAGTACTTGAAAATATAGATTTAACGATAGAACAAGGCAGTTTTCTGGGGCTTGTCGGGCCAAACGGATCCGGAAAAACAACATTATTAAAATGTTTATTAGGATTATTAAAACCTCAGCAAGGTGAAATAAAGTTGTTTGGCCATCAAATTCAAAAGTTTAAAAATTGGCATGAGATTGGGTTTGTTTCCCAAAAAGCAAATAGCTTTAATACCGGATTTCCAGCATCTGTGTTTGAAGTAGTGTCAAGTGGTTTAACGTCGAGACTTGGGTTGTTCAAATTTATGACTAAACAAGATCGTACAAAAGTGTATGAAGCGATTGAAGCTGTTGGATTAAGTGCTTTTGCTAAGCGTAATATTGGCGAAATGTCTGGTGGACAACAGCAAAGAGCGTTTATTGCAAGAGCCATTGTAAGCAACCCCAAATTGTTAATTTTAGATGAACCAACCGTTGGGGTAGATGCTCAAACGGTTCAAAGCTTTTATGATATGTTGTTATCCTTAAATAAGGATCTTGGTATCACACTAATCTTGGTAACTCATGATGTAGGCACGATTACAGACAAAGTGTCACATGTTGCATGCATTAATAAGCATTTACATTTTCATGGGAACTCCAAAGAATTTGAATCACTAAAGGATGATGAGATGTCCGACTTTTACGGACACTCCTTACATGTGTTATCACATGATCACTCCCATTAATGGAGGAAATATGAAATGTTAAGTAGTCTTTTTCAATATGAATTTTTACAAAATGCCTTTATTTCTGGAATGCTTATTGGGTTAATTGCACCTTTACTTGGTGTATTTGTAGTCGTAAGAAGAATGTCTTTAATCGCAGATGCACTTAGTCATGTTACATTGGCTGGAATTGCTGCTAGTTTATTATTGGAAAAAAAGGTAACAGCTTTTGTAGGAATCAATCCACTATATTTAGGCATGGTATTTTCAGTAGGTGGTTCTCTTTTCATAGAAAAACTTAGAACAGTTTATAAGCATTATCAAGAATTGGCTATCCCGATTATCTTATCAGCAGGTGTGGGGATTAGTGTTATATTTATTTCGCTTGCTGACGGCTTTAATACCGATTTATTCAGTTATTTATTTGGTAGTATAAGTGCTGTAAGTCGTACGGATATGTATGTGATCTCAGCAATTACAGTTGCAGTTATTCTCGTTATATTTTTCCTATACAAAGAACTTTTTTTGTTATCATTTGATGAAGAACATGCCGTAGCATCTGGTATTAGTGCCAAAGTTATTCACTTTATTTTTATTTTTATGCTGGCACTTGTCATAGCAGGTTCAATGAGAATTGTTGGGATTTTGTTGGTTTCATCTCTTATGACATTACCTGTTGCTGCCAGTATAAGAATTGCTAAAGGATTTAAGCAAACGATTTTCTTTTCTGTACTATTTGGTGAAATATCTGTTATTATTGGATTATTCCTAGCCTATTATTTAGATTTAGCACCTGGCGGAACAATTGTCATCCTATCAGTTCTTATTTTGATTATGACAATCATATGGACTAAATATACAAAGGGGAAAGTTTCATGAACGTTCAAGAAGCTCTCGACTTATTAAAAGAAAAAGGATACAAATACACAAGTAAAAGGGAAGAGATGCTCCAGCTCTTTGCTGACCATGATAAGTATCTTACAGCGAAAGATGTATTGGAATTTTTGAAAGATGATTATCCAGGTTTAAGTTTCGATACAATTTACCGAAACCTTTCCCTATTTGCTGATCTTGGTATTTTTGAAATGACAGAGTTGTCTGGTGAAAAGCACTTTCGATTTACATGTAGCACAAAACATCATCATCATCATTTTATTTGCTTGAAATGTGGAAAAACGAAAGAACTTCCTGGTTGTCCAATGGGAAATCTAACGGATAGCCTTAATAACTATGATATAAGCGGTCATAAGTTTGAAGTATATGGAAGATGCCCTCAATGTCAAATATAAAGAAAAAGGAAGGCTGCATACAGTAGCCTTCCTTTTTCTTATATCTTTATTTCAGTCCATTGCTGGACCCAATTCTTTGCCTCACGCCAATCATTTACTCTAATAACCCCTTTTGGAACAGGATCTTGATTATAAGGCGTATTAAATAAGATAACTGGTATACCGTGTTCTTCATTTATCATACAGGCATTATCATGCTTGTCCTCGAAGAAAATGGAAATATTATTTTCCTTAACAGCCGCAAGTTTATCATGGCTCCCAATTAATTCAATATGATGATAAAAAAGGTCTTTATCTTTGAACCATTGATTTGTAATTTCTATTAAATGCTTTCTTCTGGCGCTAATAAACATTAATTGATGCGTGTCTTTCCATTCATCTAATACTTCTTTTGCATGTAAAGCAAGTGGTGCTTCTTTATAGATAATTGGCTCAAATTCGTCCATCCAGCTCCAAAAGTCTGCATCTGTAATGTTGTAAATTTTTGTTAAATCATATTGAGTTAAATCTTGATATGTTAAGGATTTTTTAAATGAATGATTTAAATAAGGTAAAAAGGTTTGCGGATCAGTAACAGTTCCATCTATGTCGATTCCTAGTCGTAACATTTGTATTCTCTCCTTCATGAAGTCCTAATACATAGTGTACCATACACAATTTTTAATCGAACAGAAAAGTTTTACAGTTATACTTTTTAACACTAAGTTTATAATAAGAATGCTCCTTTATTTAAGAAAGGATGGGATCTACATGGCAGACGAAAATAAGTTCAATGAACGAGATCGTTTTGACAATCCTGATTATAGGGGAATCACGCCGCTAGATCGAGAAATAGATACAGATTATGAAACAGAAGCAGCTGCTGAAATTGCAGCCCCGGTTAATATGGGAGGTACCTATAAGGCAGCTGATACTGAGACTGATCGAGGTGAAAAAGTTGGTGAAGGCAAAGGGATAGGATATCTGGCCTTAGCTTTATCCATCATTTCACTATTTATCTTACCTGTCATTTTAGGAGCAGCAGGTATAATTGTTGGATTTATTGCCAGAAGAAGAGGGGCTCTTACAACTGGAGCTTGGGCAATTGGAATAGGTGTCGTTTCAATTATCTTAGGGATCTTTATCATGCCGTTCTTTTAGAATAGCTGATAAGACATTGAAATTGGGGGTTGATCTTTATGGTCAATCCCCAATTTATTATTTTAATCAGGAGTTTTTTAGCGATAGGGGGATAGGGCACATGGAAATGAAAAAGAAACAATCTATTCACAATCCTGTGAAATCCAATCAAATAAATAATGGTGCGTATGAGGCTAATATGAAGCTCCAGGAACGGTTTTATGAAGATGATAGCAGGGAAGAGGATTCAGCCCTCTCATTGGCCAACACAAGCAATTTTGGAACGTTTATCTTACCTGAAGATGTATAAAAAACAAAGAAAAAAGGATATCCACAAATTGCGGTATATCCTTTTTTCTTTATGAATTTATTTTATGCGTTTGCTTCAGCCTTCTCAGCGGCCTGCTTAGCATAATGTTCTTCAGCAATTTTATCAATTTCTTTTTTCAGTTCCTCAACCATTGTCGCTTCAGGAACTTTACGAACGATTTCTCCTTTACGGAAAAGTAAACCTTCCCCGCGTGCACCAGCTATCCCAATATCAGCTTCACGAGCCTCTCCTGGACCATTTACGGCACAACCTAAAACGGCAACCTTAATTGGAGCTTTAATATGTGAAATATATTCTTCCACTTCGTTTGCGATACTTATTAAATCAATTTCGATTCTTCCGCAAGTTGGGCAGGAAATTAATGTTGCAGCATTTGCTGCTAAGCCAAATGATTTTAAAAGTTCACGGGCAACCTTAACTTCCTCAACCGGATCGGCACTTAAAGAAACACGTACCGTATTTCCAATCCCCTTGCTAAGAATTGCTCCTAAACCAGCTGCACTTTTTACTGTTCCGGCAAAAAGTGTTCCTGATTCTGTAATACCTAAGTGTAAAGGATAGTCAAAAGCTCTAGCAGCTTTATCGTATGCTTCAATGGCCAAGTTTACATCTGAAGCTTTCATTGAAACGATAATATCGTGGAAGTCCAAATCTTCCAGGATTTTTATATGGTGTAGGGCACTTTCAACCATACCATCGGCAGTTGGATAACCGTATTTTTCTAAAATCCGTTTTTCTAACGAGCCTGCGTTTACTCCGATTCGGATTGGAATTTTACGTTCTTTTGCTGCTTTTACGACAGCTTCTACTTTTTCTCTTCTCCCTATATTCCCAGGGTTGATTCTGATTTTATCTGCTCCACCCTCAATTGCTTTTAACGCGAGTTTATAGTCAAAATGAATATCAACAACAAGTGGAATATTAATTCTTTTTTTTATTTCAGCAATTGCATTAGCTGCACGTTCATCAGGACATGCAACACGTACAATTTGACATCCTGCTTCTTCAAGACGGTTAATTTCAGCAACAGTTGCCTCAACATCATGGGTTTTAGTTGTTGTCATACTTTGAATAACAACTTCATTATTTCCACCAATCGTTAAATTCCCGACTTTTACAGGTCTTGTTTTCGTACGATGTATGATTTCACTCACGTGTAAATCGCTCCTTAAAGTAGTTTAAGCATTTCATGAACATATAACTTTATGATACTTGAGTTTCTTCTTTTTTTCTAGTAATTCTACTTTCCAACCTCATTTTACAGGGAGGGTTATGAATTGACAAGGATGTTCTACTATTTATAATCTGGAAAAAAGTAAGAAGTACCAACCTGAATTTCCTCCACTTTTACATCAGGATTAAGTTTTTCAAAATCCTTAACAAGCTGATCAATTGAAATTGGAAGTGTACCATGGTATTTCTCTGTAATCGTTAAAACAGTATCACCTTGTTTGACAGTATGTTCATAATAAAGGGCTTGTTTATCTTTAATATTAGTATCGGGTACTGAGGATTCGATAGCCGTTTTATTCATAACTGGGAGTGTGCCAACTTTTAAATCATAATAAATAATATAACAAATAAAAAAACATAGGAGTAAAATTGAGAATCGCTTCATTTTTTAGATCCTCCAATGAAATGATTTTATATAATGATCCTATGCTTGTCCTATTTAAATATGTCTGCTTTTTTGTATCTTCTATATAAAGTTTTGAAAACATGGCACTTAAAAAACGCGGATTTCTCCGCGCTTTTTTAAGTGGTTTCAATCTTCTTCTTATTTGATGGGATTTCTTTTAATACCAGGTATAGAACGATTAAATGAACAAACCAATTCAATAAAAATCCAGTTGGAACAACCACTTGCAAACTATCCATGATGATAAAGAAGATGGTCGCTAATGTTGTAGAGTATGCTGCAATAACCCATAATTGTTTAAAGTTCACTTTTCGCTGCAGACTGTTTTTGAATGCCAAGCCGAACAAAGCTAAAATGGTGATTTCAATAAATTTGACGAATGCACCAAATAAGTACATTACAAGAATCATGATTGTAAGTACGATTGGAAGCAGCTGGTTGAACTGTGATGTGATCTCCATGATATCTTCCTTTGAGATGGTCATGTTCAATAGGGAGTATTCATAGGTTTGTGCTTGCCCATTTGCCGCAAAAACAAATTTATCCGATAATATCCCAATTGCATTTTCTTTTGCTTCCATCTCCTCCACTCCATAAGCCCCAGAACCGTCTAAAATGATAAAAAATCCATCTTTCTTTATCTCTACAGGTTTTTCTGAGTCTGTTGAGAGTAAACCATTCTCAATTGTAAAAGAAGGCAATTCGTTTCTGAGTGTTTCATCAAAACTTTTCAAACCTTCACTTAAGCTGCTTGAAAAATAAAGAGCAGTTGGTAAGGTGCTTAACAAAGACAAAATAAAGACGAACAGAATCGTTTTGCCTATTCCTTGAAACCGAAATTTCGAAATCGTTTTTGGAGAATAAATACTTACATAAAGTTGCTTAAATATATTCATGATAAGAAGACACATCCTTCAAAAGTTTACGCTCTCTATTTTATATGCCTTGATAGATAATGACAAGGAAACGAAGCTAGATAAAAGGAATAATCATATAAAATTCACTTTGTAAAGATATTATAAATTTTTTGTAAATATTTTTAATAAATCTCTTTACAATAAAACAGTATTTCGTTAATAATTGTAAGGGTTGTAGATGTTTGTCGACAAAAGACGAAATGAGGAGTTGGAAATTTTGGAATTAGATATCCAGAAGATGATATTTGAATTCATTGGTGGATTAGGGATTTTCCTTTTCGGGATCAAGTATATGGGAGATGGTCTTCAACGATCAGCTGGCGATAAGTTGAGAGACATTTTGGATAAGTTTACGACAAATCCGTTAATGGGTGTTTTAGCGGGTGTTATTGTGACGGTATTAATTCAATCCAGTAGTGGAACAACTGTTATTACGGTTGGTTTAGTAAGTGCTGGATTTATGAGTCTTAGACAAGCTATCGGTGTAATTATGGGGGCTAATATTGGGACAACTGTTACGGCATTTATTATTGGTATTAAAGTTTCGGATTACGCGCTGCCTATAATCGCTGTCGGAGCAATATTACTATTTTTCTTTAAAAACAAAAGAATACATAATATCGGTCAAATTGTTTTTGGATTTGGTGCACTATTCTTTGGATTGGAATTGATGGGTGATGGAATGAAACCACTCCGCACCTTAGAGGCATTTCATGATTTAACGGTTAGTATGAGTAGCAATCCGTTATTGGGAGTAGTAGTTGGAACCCTTTTTACGGTTATTGTACAAAGCTCCAGTGCAACGATTGGAATATTACAGGAGTTATTTGGCCAGGGATTAGTGGATATAAAAGCAGCTCTACCTGTCCTTTTTGGAGATAATATTGGAACGACAATTACAGCAGTGTTAGCATCTATCGGTGCTTCTATAGCGGCCAGAAGAGCAGCATTAACACATGTTATTTTTAATTTAATTGGAACAACCATTTTTCTTATTTTCTTACCTATATTTACAAGTTTTATGCTGTATTTACAAGGAGCATTACATTTAAATCCTGAAATGACGATCGCTTTTGCACACGGTACGTTTAATTTTACAAATACGTTGATTCAATTACCATTTATTGGTTTCTTAGCGTTTATTGTGACGAAGTTAATTCCGGGTGAAGATTCAGTAATTGAGTATAAAACAAAACACTTAGATCCAATATTTATAGAACAATCTTCATCTATTGCACTGGGACAGGCAAAGGAAGAAGTCCTTCGTATGGGACAATTTGCAACAATTGGTTTGGAAGCAGCAAGAGATTACCAAGCAACATACTCTCAAAAAAATGCAGACACCGCCATGCAACTTGAAGATGCGATTAATAACCTAGATCGAAAAATTACAGACTATTTAATACTTATATCAAGAAGTGAAATGTCTCCGACAGAGTCTGAAGAACATAGCATGCTAATGGACACAGTTAGGGATATAGAACGTATTGGTGATCATATTGAAAATGTAGTAGAATTAGTTGGCTACCAATTAACGAACAAGGTTAAACTAACAGATTCAGCTAAAAAAGATTTAGAAGATATGTTTGAATTAACAATTCAAACATTAAAAGATTCAGTAACGGCTCTTGATGACAAAGATACGGCGTTAGCATCAAAAGTATTAAAATCTGAGGAGCAAATAGATAAGATGGAAAGAACCCTTCGTAAAAAGCATATCATGCGTATTAACGAAGGTAGCTGTACAGGTTCAGCTGGTATTGTTTTTGTTGACATCATAAGCAATTTAGAACGAATTGGCGATCATTCCGTTAATATTGCTGAAGCTGTTTTAGGCTATAGAGACTAATCTTAAATTGAATATAAAAGGGAAACAAGGTTTCTTATTTTAAGGCTGTGTTAAAGTAAATTTAATACAGCCTTTTTTATATATTTTTAGCACTATAAAAGAGTAAGGACAATACTAGGTCGTAAATCCTCGATTGAAAATAAGCAATATGTCTTATTGACGTATTTTCAATCTTAACACTAGCTTAATATTTCGATGTTATAATTAGTCGAAATTACACGAGAGATGGAGGATTCGGTTTGGGAAAGAAATGGGTTGACCACATCAATAATATTTTTATACATAAGAAGTTTGACCAGAAAAAACTTAATCAGAACGAGAGAAATATGAATAAAAATCTGTCTGCATCCAATCGTTTATTTGATAAAGCATTTAAAAAGTTTAGTTTACAAAATCGTTTATTGTTCTTATTTATTTTCTTATTAATTGTTTCCGTTACTATTGTAGGTATTAGTTCTTATATTAAGGCAAAGGATACAACTATTGAAACAATTGAAAATCGTATAAGTCGTGAGTCTGAAGTAATGACATATGTTGCTAAAAACTTAAAGTTTTTATATGTAAGTGATGATGCATATTTTATGCAGCAGTTAGAGATTAGTATTCGTGATCAACAGCGGCAGTTAGAAACAGACGGTATTCAATCGCATTTATATTATTATGCCAATGGAGAGATCAACACATTTAAAGTAAGTAATCATTCAAAAATCTCTTTCACAGATGCTTTTAAAGAAAAGATTGCAAAAGAAGAAAAAGGGGTTTTTCACCAAACCATTAAGGGAGAAGACTATACAATTTCTGTTATTAACATGCCTGAGGTTAATGGGAAATACCTTTTAATCGTCCCAACAGCATCTTATTTGGGACCGGTGAATGAAATGGCGCAATTTATGTTCGCTGTAATTATTGTAAGTTTAGTTATTTCAATCATCTTGCTAATTTTATTTGTTCGCAGTGTAACAAAACCTTTGACTGAACTTCGAAATGTTATGACAGAGGTGCGCGAAGGAAATTTAAAGAAAAAAGCTTTAATTAATACAACCATTCCAGAGCTTCAATCACTAAAAGTAAGCTTTAATATGATGATTGAACAGATGAGTAACGTTATAAATGAAATAAATGAAACAACAACAGAACTGGAAACAACCGGAGAAAAATTGAGTCTTTCTTCTGAAGATGCCCTTTCATATAGCCGCCAGTTAATTACAGCTATTAATGTTGTAAAACACGGGGCCGAACAAACAGCAAGCAGTTCGGATAGTAGTGTAAATGGATTTCAATCAATGAAACAAAAAATACAAATATTAATCTCTGGTATGGATATGGTATTTCAAAGCTCTGAGGATATGAATAGATCAGCTAAGCGTGGAGAAAAGAATAATACATACTTAATTAATACCATTAACAGTTTTGAGAGAGATTTTGAACATATGACATCAACTATACAAGAAGTAAAAGAGCATTCATCTTCAATAACAAATCTTGTTGGTTTAATAAAAGGTGTTGCTGATCAGACGAAGTTATTATCTCTTAATGCCACAATCGAAGCTGCAAGAGCAGGTGAAGCAGGAAAGGGATTTGCCGTCGTTGCAAACGAGGTACGTAAACTGGCTGAGCAATCTTCTTCTGCTACTGTAGACATCTCCAAATCAATTTCTGAAATGGAAGATGTAACTATTCGTGCTACAAATGAATTTGATGAAATGCTTCTAAAGATAAGGCGCTATCTTGAAACAGCAAACGATTCAAAATCATCATTTGATGAATTAATGATAGAAATTGATACTGTTAGTAAGAAGCTCCAAGGAATGCAAGGAGAGCTTCAAAAATTAAAATTGGTACTTCCAGACCTTGAAGAACAAACATTAAGCTTTGCATCCATTTCACAAGAAACCCTTGCCAGTACTGAAGAAATGCTTTCAACAAGCAATGATCAAATACAACAGATGGAAAGTACTCATGAAATTGGCTTACAATTAAAAGGATTATCCAATTCATTATCTGGCATTTCCAAACAATTTAACGTAAACTAAAAATGACAGGTTGTATAAATCCTCATATTTATACAACCTGTCATTTATAATTTGTATTCAATATATATAAACTAGAGAAAAGGTGTACGCACCTAATAATAAAATAGCATTAAGACAGTGAGAAAGCGAGAAGGATTCTAAGTAAGAACAGAAAATTGTTTTACATAGCCGAGAAAAATTCTTTCAAGGAGGTTTTTGCCATGCAAATAATTTATTGGTCAATGATCATCCTAATGTTTGTTGTTGCTTTTATAGGACTTATTTACCCAATCATCCCAAGTGTGCTATTTATTGTCATAGGATTTTTATTATATGGTTTGTTCTTTACCTTTACTGAATTAACATGGATTTTTTGGATTATACAGGGGCTCTTTATTGCTTTATTATTCGGAGCGGATTATCTTGCAAATCTATTGGGAGTAAAAAAATTCGGAGGTAGTAAAGCGGCTATTTGGGGAAGTACAATTGGTCTTTTAGTTGGACCTTTTATTATCCCATTCTTCGGAATTATAATCGGCCCTTTTATTGGGGCGGTTGTAGCAGAGCTTTTATTCCATAAAAAGACTTTCAAAGATGCCCTTCACGCGGGTTTTGGTTCTTTAATAGGATTTATTTCCGGTGTTTTTGCAAAAGGACTTATTCAATTAATAATGATTGGTTATTTCCTCTTTCAGGTTCTAAGGTAGGATTTCCTCTTGCATATAATTTATTTTTTGTGAGAAGACTGTTATTTGTGTTTAAGGCTTTTCAATTGAAAGTATAGGACAATTTTGGTAACCTAGGAATTGAGAAGCCTATATTGGCTATTAACTCGTACATATACTAAGGAGGAATTAACAATGGCTTATGAATTACCACAATTACCTTATGCTTATGATGCACTAGAACCACATATTGACAAAGAAACAATGAATATCCATCACACAAAACATCACAACACTTACATTACAAATGTAAACGCAGCATTAGAAGGTAATGCTGATTTAGCAGGAAAAAGTGTAGAAGAGTTAGTTTCTAACTTAGACGCTGTTCCAGAAGCTATTCGTACAGCAGTACGTAATAATGGTGGTGGACATGCTAACCATAGTCTTTTCTGGACGATCTTATCACCAAATGGCGGCGGTGAGCCGACAGGTGAGCTTGCTGATGCAATTAACGCTAAATTTGGAAGCTATGATAGCTTCAAAGAAGAGTTTGCGAAAGCTGCAACTACTCGTTTCGGTTCAGGTTGGGCTTGGTTAGTAGTAAATAATGGTGAGCTAGAGGTTACTAGTACTCCAAACCAAGATTCTCCTCTAATGGAAGGTAAAACACCAGTTCTTGGTTTAGATGTTTGGGAGCATGCATATTACTTAAATTATCAAAACCGTCGTCCAGACTACATTGCGTCTTTCTGGAATGTAGTAAACTGGGATGAAGTTTCTAAGCGTTTTAACGCAGCGAAATAATAAAAAATTTTTTCCGAAAGAGAGAGGGCTAACATTTTGTTAGTCCTTTTTGATTTGAAATCTTCTCTTAAATGACTGCTACTATTTACAATCTAAATACATAACTACAATCCGATAAGACAAACTATGTATTAGAAGTTGAAGGGGAGTAGTTGTTATGTCAAAAATGAAGAAGATTATTGGTGATGTAGAGGTAAGTAAGGATTTAGTTTTATTATTAGTGATAGGTGGATTGTATTCATTAAGTATTGCGCTTTCTAATACGTTTGTGAATGTTTACTTATGGAAACAATCAGGAAAGTTTATTGACTTGGCCATTTATAATTTATCAATAGTGGTCATGCAACCTCTAACATTTATCTTTGCAGGTAGATTAGCTAAAAAAATTGACCGTGTAATCGTTTTAAGACTTGGAGTTATTTTCTTAGCCGCATTCTTCTTAATTGTCCTCATGATAGGAGGCTCTGCTGCAAAATTTCTCTTTCTCTTAGGTGGTACTTTAGGGATAGGTTATGGGTTTTATTGGCTTGCATTCAATGTTTTAACATTTGAAATCACAGAACCTGAAACGAGGGACTTTTTTAATGGATTTTTAGGTGTTATGAATTCCACAGCAGGAATGGTTGGTCCAATCGTTGCAGGCTTTGTTATTTCCAGGTTAAAAAATTTCACTGGTTATACAACAATCTTCACCATATCTCTCATATTGTTTTCAGGTGCAGTAGTGCTTAGCTTTTTTTTAAAGAGAAGAAAAGCAGAAGGAGATTATATATTAGCGCGAATTTTCCATGAAAGGAAAAACAACAAAAATTGGGGGCTTATTACTAGAGCGCATTTCTTTCAAGGTTTACGTGAAGGAACTTTTGCTTTTGTAATTGGTGTATTTGTTTTTATTTCCACCGGAAGTGAATTGGCATTAGGAACTTTTGGATTAGTTAATTCCGCAGTTGCTTTTCTGGGCTATTATCTTGCAACAAGAGTGATAAAGAAAACGAAGCGTAAACGTTTCATACTAATAGGTGGAACGTTACTGTATGTTTCGATTTACTTAATACTTTTTGATCTGACCTATCAAAGATTGCTTATTTATGGAGCCCTTATTGCAATTGGCTACCCTATGTTACTTGTTCCATACATGTCGTTAACATATGACGTTATAGGAAAAGCATGGAGTGCTGCCAAGGCTAGAATTGAATATATTGTCGTAAAAGAGATTTTTCTTAATTCAGGGAGAATTGTTTCAATACTTGGGTTTATCATTGCTATTTCTTTCTTTGATGAAAAACAAAGTATTCCGGTTTTACTTGCAATTATCGGTGCGGGACACTTCGTTATCTACTTCTTTGTAAAACATGTTCATCTGAAAGAAAGTGATAAAAGCATTGAGCACACAGGTCATAAACCAGTTTTAAAAAACAATCTTGTTGATGGAGATAGTAGTGGATAAAATTTATATAAGGAATACTTTCGATATTCCCCTGTGTTAGCCTTATCCGGATATTTACTTTTGTTTTTAGTTTTTATATTTCTTCTTCACCTTTTCGATTATAGATGAGAGTCTTTTTACTTAAGAACAGGGTATCTAGCCCGCTATTATAACATCATCTGTCGGTTGTTTAGGTGAAGAAGACATTTCATAACAATAACCGGCATTATTATTTTACATTATTCAAATTTCTTCTTTCCAAAGCTCCGATTTAATTGTTCTCTCCAATTTTGTCCGTCTTTTCCCAAAAGTTGAAGTGTTTCTTTCTGACCCTCCTTACATTTATTTACTATTAACCTCTATTATTTATGTTTAATACCTCTGTATGCCCCTAACTAAACAAAATGTGACAATCTCCACCACGAATTTACAAAACCTTTACATTTGCTTAAAACGTCATTAATACTCAAGCGTTATTCTATTACTCGTAGGACAAAACAAAAAACACTCTTTAGGGGGAATATGGCAATGAAAAGCTTTAAGAGCTTAGTATTACTTTTAGTAATGGGAATTTTAGTAGTATTCGCAGCAGCATGTGGCAATGGAGCATCTACAGAAGAAGAATCAAACACTGGATCAGGAGATTCAAATGAAGAAGAAACTGCATTAGAAGGTAGCGTTGTAATAGATGGATCAGGTACAGTTTATCCTTTTATGGCAAAAATGGCAGAAAATTATATGACTGAAAATGAAGAAGTTTCCGTTGAAGTAAGCCGTGCAGGTACTTCTGCTGGTTTCGAAAAGTTCTTAGTAGCTGAAAACGGAACAGATTTCAACGATGCATCACGTGAAATCAAAGACGAAGAAGCGGCAAAAGCAGATGAATTAGGAATTGAATACAAAGAATTCCAAGTTGCTCTTGATGGTTTAACATTTGTTATTAACAAAGAAAACGATTGGGCAACAGAAATGACTCAAGAAGAAGTAGTAAAGATCTTCCTTGCTGAAGGTGGAGTAACTAAATGGTCTGATATCAACCCTGAATGGCCAGCTGAAGAAATCAAACCAATGGGTCCTAATGAAAACCATGGTACAAACGAATTCATGTTTGAAACGATTATGGAAGAAAAAGACTTTGTTGATTCTGTAAATTTACAACAAGAATATTCTACTCTTGTAGATCTTGTTTCTAAAGATAAAAATGCTATTGCATTCTTTGGATATGGTTACTACGACAGCAATAAAGACAAGCTAAACGCAGTAAATGTTGACTTTGGTAATGGTCCTGTTGCTCCAAGTTTAGATACTATCGGTTTGGATGATGCAGCAGCATATAAACCATTTACTCGCCCAGTCTTCACATATTTAAATGTTGGAATGGCAAAAGAGAAGCCTCAAGTGCTTGATTATGCAATCTATGCTATGGAAAATGCTCAAACTGTAGCTTCTGAAACTGGATTTGCTCCATTAAAAGATGAAGTAATTCAAGAGTCTATCAGCTTCCTAGAAGAATTAAAATAATCATAATTATTGCTTTTCCTATTCACAGAAGATGAGAAGTTGATGAGAAGATTAGCTTCTCATCTTCTTATGTGTTTCCTCTATTAATATAAACTACTAAAAATTTCACCTCCCCCAAATAAAATAAATGGAGGATGAAAGGGGTTTTCGATCTTGGATAACAAAGAAAGCATCCGTGACATGATTGAAAAAAAGAGAAGCTCTACAAATCTAACTTCTGTCACAGAAAAGGTTATGCCTAAATTTTTATTGGCTATTGCTACGATTTCAATACTTACAACTCTTGGCATAGTTATTACTTTATTAACTGAAACAATAAACTTTTTCAAAGATGTTCCTTTTTTAGACTTCTATACTGGAACTATATTAAATCCACTAGGTGATGACGCACAATTTGGTGTACTTCCATTACTGACAGGGACGATTTACTCTACAGTAATTGCGATGTTTGTGGCTATTCCTGTTGGTTTAATGGCAGCTATTTTCTTAAGTGAGTATGCTTCCGATAAAGTTCGTAGAATATTAAAACCAATACTTGAAATTCTTGCTGGTATTCCTACAATTGTATATGGTTTCTTTGCATATACTTTTGTAACACCTTTATTGAGATCCTTTATCCCAGCTTTAGATCCAACAAATATTCTGAGTCCCGGTATTGTAATGGGTATTATGATTATTCCTATGGTAGCCTCACTTTCTGAGGATGCAATGAGTTCTGTCCCGAACTCAATGCGAGAAGGTGCTCTTGCTCTCGGTTCAACAAAACTTGAGGTGACTTGGAAAGTTGTTATTCCAGCAGCTATATCCGGAGTGATTGCTTCATTTGTATTAGGAATTTCCCGTGCTATCGGAGAAACAATGATTGTCGCTATAGCAAGCGGAAGTAATAAAGACTTTACGTTTGATCTTACACAATCAATGCAGACGATGACTGCTTATATCGTTGAAGTAACAGGAGGGGAAGCTCCTGCTGGTTCAACTATTTATTACAGTTTGTACGCTGTCGCAATGACTTTGTTTGTATTTACACTCATTATGAACCTCGTTGCCCAGTATATTTCTCGTAAATATAGGGAGGAGTATTGATTATGAAATATGTAAATGTCGAACAAGTACAAAAGAAAATGGGGTCACGTCTATTTGCAAATAATCTTGCAAAAGGGCTTTTCCTATTAGCAACACTTTTCGGATTAGTCATATTATTAACATTAATCTATAGAGTATACTCAGATAGTATTGGATGGATTGATTTTCAGTTTATTACAAGTAAACTGTCAACAACTGCAGAACGTGCTGGTATCATGGGCGCAATTGCAGGGACTTTATGGTTAATGGTTGTTGTTGCTCCAGTTACGATGTTTTTAGGAGTCGGAACAGCCATTTATTTAGAGGAATATGCAAAGAATGGAAAATTAAAATCTATTATTCAAACGAATATTTCTAATTTGGCAGGTGTTCCTTCTGTTGTATTCGGTATCTTAGGCTTAACTGTGTTTGTACGTAGTTTTGAATTAGGAAACATAGTGCTTGCCGGTGGCCTAACGATGTCTTTATTGGTACTTCCAATCGTTGTCGTTGCAAGCCAGGAGGCTATTCGCGCTGTTCCACAGTATCTAAGGGAAGCATCTTACGGAATGGGAGCTACTAAGTGGCAAACAATTAAAAACATTGTCTTGCCGGCAGCAATTCCTGGTATTTTAACGGGTTTAATACTATCTCTTTCAAGAGCTATAGGTGAAACAGCTCCACTTGTTGTTATTGGTATTCCGGCTTTGTTAATTCCACTCCCAGATGGAATTTTTGATAAATTTACAGTGTTACCAATGCAGATCTATTACTGGACTGTTGATTCAGCACTTGTGGCTGAGTATGCAAATCTTGCAGCTGCGACAATTGTTGTTCTTTTAATCGTATTATTCTTAATGAATTCAATTGCAATTATCATTAGAAATAAGTTTCAAAATAGATTTTAATTTTCGGGGGGTTTTTAACAATGGCAGTATTATCCGATCGTGAAATGAGAAAAGTAACGAATATAGATAGAGACGGGAATCAAGTAGATAAAAAGAAAATTGTTTATGATACAAAGGATTTAAATTTATGGTACGGTGGGGACCAGGCATTAAAAAACATTAATCTTTCCATTTATGAAAATGAAGTTACAGCAATTATTGGTCCTTCTGGTTGTGGGAAATCAACATTTATAAAAACGTTAAACAGAATGGTTGAATTAATACCGGTTGTTCGTATTTCAGGAGATATTAGGTATAGAGAAAAGAGTATACTAGATAAAAGCTATACGGTTGAAGATTTAAGAACTAGGGTAGGTATGGTGTTCCAGAAACCTAACCCATTCCCGAAATCCATATATGATAATATAGCATATGGACCTCGAATTCATGGGATAAAAAATAAAGCTATTTTAGATGAGATTGTTGAGAGAAGTTTACGTGGAGCAGCAATCTGGGATGAAGTGAAAGATCGATTAAAAGAAAATGCATATGGGCTTTCGGGAGGGCAGCAACAACGTTTATGTATTGCTCGCTGTTTAGCAATCGAACCAGATGTTATATTAATGGATGAACCTACTTCAGCTCTTGATCCAATATCAACTCTTAAGGTAGAGGAATTAATTCAAGATTTGAAAAAAGATTATAGTATAATCATTGTTACACACAACATGCAACAAGCTGCACGTATTTCAGATAAAACAGCGTTTTTCCTAAATGGAGAAGTAGTTGAATTTGATGTGACCGATAAAATCTTTTCAAATCCGACAGATAATAGAACAGAGGATTATATAACAGGTCGATTTGGCTAAACAAAATGTCGTGCATTTTAGAAGGTGCACGACTATTTTGTTTTAATAAGTTCTTCGTAGTTTTATGAACGTACAGTTTGGGGAATATATAACTGTATGTATATAGGAGGTAATGAATATGGGTGTCAGAGAGAAATTTGATTTTGATTTAAAAAATTTAAGAGATAAATTAATTGAATTAGGTAGTTTAACAGAAGTTGCCTTAACAAAGTCAATAAATGCACTTGAAAATCAAGATATTGAAGAAGCGTTACAAATAATTGAAGATGATTATAGAGTTGATGATCTGGACGAAGAAATTAATGATTTGGCGATTCTTTTAATCGCCAAACAACAACCTGTTGCAACAGATTTACGTAGAGTCATCGTAGCCATTAAAATTTCCAGTGATATTGAAAGAATGGCAGACTTTGCTGTAAATATTGCAAAATCTACAATTCGAATTGGGGACGAGCCATTAGTTAAACCAATTCATAACATCAGAAAGATGCATGAAATAGCAACAAAAATGTTATCACTTTCTATTAAGGCGTTTAATGAAGAAGATCTTGTATTAGCAAAAGAGGTAGCTGATATGGACGACCAGGTTGATGACCTTTATGGTGAAACGATTAAGGATATCCTTCACCTGATGGAGAAAAAAGATCATCTTCAACAATTAACTCAGCTTTCCTTTATTTGTCGTTATATCGAAAGAACGGCCGATCATGCAACAAATATTTCTGAAAGTATCATGTATCTTATTAAAGGTCAAAGATATGACCTAAATAGTTAATAAGAAAAATATAAAGTGGTTTTTGATCCAAAATAAAAAAGCTAAGAAGATGTTCTTCTTAGCTTTTATCTAGTAATTGCTTCAGCAAGCTGTTTGAAAGTCATGCCTTTTTGAACCTCAAAAGTTCCTAACTGCACTTGGGTATGATAATTATTTTTGATTAAGTACTGATCAAATTCAAAGGAGTCAGAAATAATCGCATTTTGTTCTAGAAGATCAGAAACTTCACTTGTCGTCATACCAGCCTTTATTGTTACTTTATATTTTATGACTTCTTCTTTCTTTTCTTCAGCTTCTTTTGTAGCTTCTGTATTTTCAGTTGTTTCTTCTTTAGGAGTTTCTTCAGTTGCCTTTTCGGTTACTTCAGCATTTTTTGTAGCTAATAATTCCTCATATTCATCAATTGAAATGGCTGTTTGCTGGTTGCTGGTTAAGAATTCTTCAACTTCCTTTTCGGAGAGCTCTTTTTGTTCAGCGTCAGCCTCTGTATGTTGATCACCTGAAAAAAGATAGGTTCCACCAAGTACAGAGGTTGCTACGATCATACCTGCTGCAAATGCCTGAAAGCCTGTCTTACTCATGTTAATACCCTCTCATTCTGTTCAACAATTAATTTTACTTCTTTTACAGTAGTTGCTTCTGATAATGCGATAGCTTCAATAGACATTCCTTGTCGATACTTAGCAAGTATACGGGTAGGGTTTCCTTTTTCCTCTTCTTGGATCGAGTTGTTTTGTTCTTTTAAGGGTGCGTCATTTTGTAATAACTCTTCTTCCACAATTCGCATTTTCTTTTTAAGCTTATAGATCTCTTGCATAGCAGACAATTGAAGATGGTCCAATTCCTGTTCAAGTTCTTTTACATTGTCGCGTTGGAAGAAAGATACACCGATAAGCGCAATGCTTATAATAAACAAAATGATAATCATTATAGTCATATTTTTCACCTTCTTAGATTATTTCCCTCTACCTTTATATCATAAATCTTCATTTGAATGAAGTGATATTTTGTAGAAATTGTAGTTTTTTGACGATATTTCTTTTTTAAACATGTAACCGTAATATTTTAATCATGTTAAGATAAAGAGAACATGATGACGAAAGAAGAGGTACTATATGAGCTCTCGATCTTATGATGATGTCGAACAATATATTATACGTAAACAGGCATCTATTTCTGTCGATTATATTGAAATTATTCCATATCCAAACCATATTATCATCTCATGGAACATTATCTCCTCAACTCAAAAACTTCTTACAGACATTCTAAATGAAGACTTTCGGGATTTAATATGTAAGGTTAATTTAGTTAGAGTAATAAAGAATAAAGAACGATTAACAATGAATGTTACAGGAAGTAATGGAATAATTGAGCTTAGCTCTTTAGTAAATGGAAAATATTATTGTGAGTTAGGTGTAGTTAATTCACAAAATGAAACAATTACAATAAAAAAATCAGCATCAGTTATTGTTTCTACTAACCATTTAGAATCTAAGAATCAAGATTGGAAGCAAGTAATAACGAAAAATAAAAATAGTTGGTTTACTGCTTTCTCCGGGTACACGGTATATGAATAAATTAGGAACCAAACATGTATCAACTGTCCTTCATCTTACAACTGAATTTGGTGATCAGTTGATAGGAGGGCTAGGAAGACACGTAAATGACCTTGTACAATCATGCAAAGAGGAAAATCTGACAATTATAGTTATGACAATCTCTCACACAGGGAAGGAATCATATTCATTTAGTGATGGAATTCATATATTTCGTTTGATTCCTTGGCAAGAGGATTCGGCGAGCTTACCTGATTATTTTCGAAATCTTAATTTTCGATTTACTCAATTTATTCTACAAGACCTCCATATACAATTTGATCTTGTTCATGTTCATGATTGGTTTTTTGCGACAACTGCTTGTCAGATTAAAAAGATGCTGGGAATACCCTTCGTCTCGACAATTCATTCGACTGAACGAGAACGAAAACAATTTAATAATGGGAGAGTTATTCCTCAAATAATAGAGTATGAAGATCAGTTACTGCAATATTCTGACCATATCATAGTATGTAGTGAATATATGAAAGACATTTTGTTAATACGCAAACCAAATAGACAAAACTCTATATCCGTCATACCGAACGGCATTATTTTGGAAAATTTGAAAAAGATGCTAAGTAAAGATGAAGCTTTAAAAAGATTTCCATTTTTGACAGAACCAATTTTATTAGGAATAGGGAGACTGGTGAAAGAAAAGGGATTCCATATTTTAATCGAGGCGTTTTCACAGATACACCGACAGTATCCAACCTTAAAACTTGTGTTAGCAGGAAGCGGACCATATGAAAATGAACTAAAAAGAATCTCAAAATTATATAAATTAGATTCAAAAGTCATATTTGTTGGCTTTCTAAATGAAATAGAACGAAATACATTACTATCTAAGTGTGAAATCGTCGTGATTCCAAGCTTGTATGAGCCTTTTGGTATTGTTGCATTAGAGGGTTTGGCGGCTTCAAAACCAGTTTTAGCCTTTAAAACAGGTGGGTTAAAGGAAATAGTAAAAGACAACCGCGGGATATTGTTAGAAGGGATTTCCAGTGTTCAATTAGCTGAAAGGTTACATAAATGCCTTCAACACCCAAAAGATGTGGAGGCTGTGGCTCTGCGGGGCTACCAGGCGATGATCGCTGAATATCAATGGTTATCTATTATAAGAATAACAATTTCCATGTATAACAAAGTTGTAAGCAACAGAAATTTCTTTTATAAGTAAAAATAATAAAATACATGTGGAATTTGTTTATTAATAATGGTATTATATTAAAGTCTGATTTGTTTTATAGTTTTTTTAAGTTTGGAGGGAAAGAAACATGCGTGTAAATATTACATTAGCTTGCACTGATTGTGGCGAACGTAACTATATTTCTAAAAAGAATAAACGTAATAATCCAGATCGTCTTGAGCTTAAAAAATATTGCTCAAGAGAGAAAAAAATGACAGTACACCGTGAAACAAAGTAAGCAGTAGGATATTTATTCCTACTGTTTTTTGTTTATTTCCTGTAAAAGGAGGCTCCTCAATTGGAAAAGAGCCAATTAAGAGAAATGGTTAAAAAACAATTAGAGGAACTACACTCTGATACTTTCATAAAGGGCTGTGCGGACATACATAGACACTTATTTACATATAGCAAATGGAACAAGGCAAAAACGATTGCTGTAACAATTTCTCGAGGAAGAGAAGTTGATACAAAAAACATCATTGAAGAAGCCTGGAAAGAAAGAAAAAATGTTGTAGTTCCTAAGTGTGATCCAAAATCAAATACAATGACATTTCGCAGAATTGAATCATTTTATCAATTAGAGACAGTGTTTTTTGGATTAAGGGAGCCAATTGTAAGCAAAACGATACCTGTAAAGCCTAAAGAGATTGATCTCATGATTGTTCCAGGTCTATGCTTTGATCAAGAAGGATATCGTATTGGATTTGGCGGCGGTTATTATGATCGTTACTTAGAGAAATATCACGGTGATACTCTTTCATTGGCATTTTCCTGTCAACTATTTAAACGTTTACCAAGAGAATTACACGATGTACCTGTCGATGGAATAATTACAGAACTAGGAGTAGAAAAGTAAATGATGGTGTTGGGTATCCTTTTTATTATTTTTCTGTCGGTTGCTGCATGGAAATCAAAAACCTTAACAAAAAGTGGGATGATTGGAGCTATGATTGTTGGCTCAGTCATTTACGTTGGCTTTTCATGGAAGGGTATCCTTTTACTAGGGTGTTTCTTTGTCACATCTAATATGTGGGGGAAAATAAAATCAAAACAAAAAGACTCTTTACATGATATGGTAAAAAAACATAATGAGCGGGATATTATTCAAGTTTTTGCAAATGGCGGAGTGCCAGCTTTTATAGCGATGATTTCGATATTTGATCCTAGTAACTCTATTATTTATACAGTGTTGTTCAGTATTTCATTAGCTGCGGCTAATTCAGATACTTGGGCATCAGAAATCGGAACATTAAGCAAAGGTCAACCTAGAATGTTATTAACATATAGAAAAGTGGAACGCGGTACGTCAGGTGCTGTTTCATTATTAGGTACATGTGCAGCTTTAGTGGGCTCGTGTTTAATCGGTGCGCTAGCCGCTTTATTGTTTGACTTATCAATTAAGAATCTTTTAGTCATTTTTATATTTGGTTTCCTAGGAAATATTATGGATACGATATTAGGTCAAACCGTTCAGCTTAAATATACATGCAGAGTTTGCCATAAGGTAACTGAAAAGAAAATACATTGTCAACAACTTGGGCGTAAAACAAATACATTTTCTTTTTTGGATAATGATGCGGTCAATATCTTATCCATTGTCATTTCAACATGTTTATCCTTACTTATTCTATAGATAAAAAGGATAAAAATTGCATCTCCTACTAAAGATATAAATAGGAGGGATGAAGATGAGACGACTAATTGTGCTTTTAGCTGGTTCATTTGCGATTTATCGTTATCGATACCGCATTGTGAATTTTGTGCTAGGTAACCAGCAGCTGCGAAGATACTTTATTAATTTATCAATGAGAATACCCTTTATCCGTGATCGCTTTGTTAATCGGGCATTCCATTAAGTTTTCATTGTAAGCTGACGTTTATATAGATGTCAGCTTTTTACGTGTTATTAACATGGAGCAGTTTTCTTTTTAATCAAATTAGGGAATTGATATAATGAAGAAAAAATAACGGAGCGGATGATATGGCGTTTGAACAGGATTTTGTCTATTGGTCATTGGTTGAACAATTAGTTGTTGACCAAAATTATTCGATTTTAGCAATATCACAGGATGGAAATGAAATGGTCCTACAGCCTTATCGAAAAAAGCAATATTCTATTATTCGATTAAGAAGAGCTGATGTTGACTGGGGAAATACACTTGCAGTAGATATTGAACAAGCAGGCAGGCGATTTGAACAACTAGTAAGAAATGGAGTAAGAGGACCAATAACAGTTTTAAATATTTACTTTTCACCTTTAGCGCCGGTTGACGATTATCCTGATGTCTTTGTAAAAGGATATAGCGGGGGACGTAAAGGGAATATTGATATTACTTCCATGATGATAAGAAATGATAATCTTGAAGAAAGTATAGAAAAGATTCAACAAGCTATGTCAATTCAATTAGACGTCGAAAACATACTCTCCGAGAAAGAGATAAATGCGGAAGATATTCAGTCTATACGAAAAAAGGTTATTACTCATCAGAAAGAAATGAGGGATGCTGAAAGAAAGTTATTTCAAAATGGGAAACCATTCTTCACTAACATATTTTTAGCGATCCAGATTGTAATGTTTCTTATATTAGAGTTTAATGGTGGAAGCACAAATACTGAAACATTAATACAGTATGGTGCTAAGTTTAATCCTCTTATCTATGAAGGAGAATGGTGGCGTTTTGTTTCACCAATTCTTTTACATATTGGTTTTTTACATTTACTTATGAATAGCTTTGCTTTGTTTTACATAGGACCAGCTGTAGAACGTGCATATGGAAAATGGAAATTCCTGTTCATTTATTTAGTTGCAGGTGTTTCAGGTTCAATTGTCAGCTTTGCATTTAGTCCATTTCTATCAGCAGGAGCCTCAGGAGCTATTTTTGGGTGTTTTGGGGCTTTGTTATACCTTGCTGTATACAATCGGAAAGTTTTTTTTAGAACAATGGGCTCTAACTTATTAATCGTTGTGGGGATTAATTTAGCCTTAGGATTTGTCATTCCTAATATTGATAATGCAGGTCATATTGGAGGATTAATTGGCGGCTTTTTAGCTGCGCTAGTTGTACAGCTACCACATCAGAAAAAACTGTTGATTAGACTAATTGGGATTGTTGGCACAGTTGTGCTCATATTTGGGTTGTTTCAATATGGAATGAGCCAAGCAAAGGAGCAATATCCTGACTATATTGCATTACAAGGTCAAGAGCTTATTCAAAATGAGAAGTTTGAAGAAGCTTATCAATACCTTAGTAAATCTATTTCGGATAATCATAACTCAAATGATGTCCTATTTTTAGCTTCGGTAGCGGCCATCCAATTGCAAAAGTATGATGAAGCAATCGATTATCTGGAACGTATCATTAAAGTTGATGACAGCTACCATCAAGCCCATTATAATTTAGCTCTTTTATACGCTAATCAGCAAAATAGTGATCAAGCGATTGAAGAAGTCACAAAAGCATTAAAATATGATCCGGATAATAAAAAATATCAAGCTTTGAAAGATGAATTGACTCGCTAATTGTTGATATCTTGAATGAACTTAAAAGGTGTTCCATCTTCAGATTGAATGATGACAACTAAATGAGAACGATCTTTTGCGAAAAGAAGGAGAGGCATTGTGCTGCCAATTGGTTCAATGATCTTTCCTTCTTTTGTTTTTAGACCTAAAAAGTAATTTTTATATAGACCTTCCCACAAACTGCCAATTACCTCTTGAGTTTTTTCTTCGGAAAATCCCGGTAATGGACGGTTTTGGTAATGAGCAAGCTCAACGAAGGGAATTGAATTGTATCGATTTTTATCAATGTTGAAATGTTGAAGTAATTCATTCCAACTAAATTCTAAATGTTGTTCGGCTACTTTATCTAGGATATCCTTCCACTCTTTTTCTTCTTCTGTTTGAGGTGTTTTAAATGAAAAGAGTTTGGTAAACTCTGAATCAATGACATACAAATGGTCAGTGGACATTTTTTGAACACTTCTTATTTCATCTTCATTCAAGTGGACTTCACCGTAATGCAAACTTATCGCTTCGTAGTGGCTGCTGTCTTCTCCGCTTACTTTATTGAACTGTGCCAGCTTTTGGCTTTGGTCCTCCCATTCTGATAAAGTTTTTACAAGTTTCCCATCTGAAAAGAGAAGAGATAAGTCTTGTCTTAGAAAGGCTTGTTTATCAGTAATAGATGTTACGTCCCATTCGATCATGTACTCATCATCATCTTTCTTGTCAACAAATTGTAATAGAGTAGAAGCTTTTGTAAATGAAACGGTATCAGTTATCGGGAAAAAAATAATACTCTCACGTGCATTTTGTCCTTTGAAAAAATATAGAAACATAGATGTACATAAGGCAAGAAGGATCAATAATATCCATTTTTTCTTCATTTCAATCACTCCGGGAAAGACAGGTTGCTAAATTGTATGTGCAAATGTATGAATATATGAGTACAAGCAGGAAAGAAAATATACAGGTATGTTTTACCAAATTTCCGTCAATGATGAGTAACAAATAGTGAAACGAAATGGAGTAAACAAATGTCTTATGAAGTTGATAAAAAAATAGCGACAAAAAGTTTACAAGAAAATACAGCTTATTTAAGCGAACGTCTTGGAGTTAAAAAAAGCTTTGACGTGATTCAATTAGATGTTGAGTATGGCGGGCGTGAAATGGCTTTATTCATGGTCGATGGGTTTGTTAAGGATGATATTCTTCATTACTTAATGAGATATTTATCCGAGCTGACACCGGAACAAATTGAAGAACATACACTGGAAAAATTACTAAAAACGTATATTCCTTATGTTGAAATTGATAAAACAGATGATTTAAATACTGTTGTGCAAACAGTTTTAGCAGGTCCAACAGCTCTTGTTGTCGATGGGATTGATCAAATTATCTTTATTGATGCCCGAACATATCCTGTACGAGGTCCTCAAGAGCCAGATATGGAACGTGTTGTTCGTGGATCAAGAGATGGATATGTCGAAACAATTGTATTTAATACAGCCTTAACTAGGAGACGGGTAAGAGACCGGTCATTAAGAATGGAATATTTACAGGTGGGACGACGATCAAAAACAGATGTGGTTGTTTGTTATTTAGAAGATATCGCGGATTTATCGCATGTTGAAGACCTAAAGAATTCTTTGCAGGCAATTGACACAGATGGTCTTCCAATGGGTGAAAAAACAATAGAAGAATTTATTTCAGGTAGGCATTTAAATCCGTATCCTGTTGTGAGATATACAGAAAGACCTGATACTGCGGCAGCCCATCTTTATGAAGGTCATGTCATTGTTTTTGTTGATGGTTCGCCAAGTGCCCTTATCACTCCTACAACATTCTGGCATCATTTACAGCATGCTGAGGAATATCGAAACAAACCAATAGTAGGGGCTTATTTGCGAATTGTTCGATTTATTGCCGTATGGGCATCAATTTTCATTTTGCCCCTTTGGTATTTATTAGCGAAACATCAGGAACTACTGCCGGATAATATAAAGTATATCGGGATAGAGGATGCAGGGCAGGTCCCATTACTTGTACAATTTTTGCTAATTGAATTAGGAATAGATATCCTGAGGATGGCTGCTATACATACACCATCATCCTTAGCTACTGCATTGGGATTAGTGGCAGCCCTAATGGTTGGTCAAGTAGCCGTTGAGGTAGGGTTGCTTACTAATGAAGTTATTTTGTATTTGGCCATTGCTGCGATAGGTACATTTGCAACTCCTAGTTATGAATTAGGTCTGGCTAATAGAATATATCGGATCATTTTATTAATTTTTACTGCTTGGTTGGGTGTAATTGGTTTTGTTGTAGGAATTACAGGGTGGGTCATTATGCTCTCACGTATGAAATCCTTTAATGTACCTTATTTATATCCGTTTATTCCTTTTAACTATCGGGCAATGCGAGATGTATTATTTCGCGCACCAATGCCGTTGAAAAACAGAAGACCACCGTTCTTGCATCCCCAGGATCCGGACAGGTAACTTAAATCACAAAAGGCAGGCTCAAATATAATGAGCCTGCCTTTTTGTTTAAGCTGCTTTTTCAATAGGAATAGGATTACTTTTATGACGTTTCAATTGAATTAAGAACCAGATAAATACAGCTATAAAGATGAATGCACCACAAATCATTGAAGTTTGATAAGAAAGTTGGAACCCTTCCGGTGCATAAAAGATATAAGATCCTGTAACAGCTGTCATAAAGAATGCGGGAACAGTGGATATCCAATGAAACTTCCCGTTTTTCAATAAAAACATGGCGGCTGTCCATAACATAACTGTTGCAACAACCTGGTTTGTCCACCCAACATAACGCCATAAAAATGTGTAATCCATTTGAGTTAATAAATAAGTTGGAACCACTACTGGAATCGTCATAAGAGCAGTTTTTATTTTTGAATCAAAATTACCGAACTTACTTACTAATTCGACAAGCATCATTCGTGATGAACGTAAAGCTGTGTCACCTGTTGTAATAGGTAAAATGATAACCCCTAAAATTGCTAATATTCCTCCAAATTGTCCTAACGTTGTTTTGCTGATTTCATTGACAACCCCAGCTGTTCCACCCTCTGCTAATGCTCCTTGAAGCCCGTCGGTACCTCCAAAGAAAGTCATTCCAGCGGCAGCCCATATTAACGCGATAATTCCTTCAGCAACCATTGCACCGAAGAAAACTTTTCTGCCATCACTTTCTTTCTTAAGTGTACGGGCCAAAATCGGACTTTGTGTACTGTGAAAGCCAGATATTGCACCACAAGATATTGTAACCATTAAAAGAGGCCAAACAGGAATTTCGCCAGGATGCAGATTTTCGAAAGTAAGATTAGGTATCGAATGATCCATAAAAAATAAGGCAAAGCCAATTGACACAGCCATAATAATTAAAATGAAACCAAAAATAGGATAGATCTTTCCAATCAATTTGTTAATTGGAAGTACAGCAGCTAAAACAAAATAAACAAAGATAAGCAATAATGAAGATGAATAGCTTAAAGGAGTAAGCTGTTCAACTAATTGTGCTGGGCCTGCTGTAAACGCAGCTGCAACTAATATCATCAGAATGATTGAAACAATATTAATAACTGTTTTTACCGTTTTTCCTAAATACCGGCCAACCAGTGTAGGATATTGCTCTCCACCATGTTTAATTGAAAGCATCCCGGAAAAATAATCATGTACAGCCCCTGCAAATAAACAGCCAATTACGATCCAAATAAATGCAACAGGACCATATAAAGCCCCCATAATTGCTCCGAAGATAGGTCCAAGCCCTGCGATATTTAAAAGTTGAATCAAGGAAGCTTTCCACCAGCTCATTGGCATATAATCCAGGCCATCTGTTTTTGTAAAGGCAGGTGTGATCCGGGCGTCATCTATTCCAAAAACTCTCTCAACCACTTTTGAATATATGAAATAACCTGCAATTAATAGTACGACTGATAATAGGAATGTAGCCATTTATGTTCCTCCTCACGATTCACGTTGTAATAGTAACATTATTTTAAACTTGTATTTATCAAAATTCAATATATTTTTTAGAAAAAATAAATTATTCAGAAAAATCAATAGATACTTAATTTTATTGATGTCGAAAGTTGGCCTTTGTATGGATCATGAAGTTTTTTGATATATCGAAATATTATAAACGAAAAATTAGAAAAATATATTCATCCATTAACAAGTATATTTTTAAACGTTTTCTTGACGCTTCGTTGTTTTTCTTTATACTTTATAGTAGTACTAAATTAATAGTGTAAAAGTGATTTTTTATACTTTAAGAAAGTTTACCCGTATTAAAGGATTACAGTATAAGAAAAGATAGCGACTTCAGGCACCTTTTGGCGGTAAGTCGTGTTTTTCTAAGATTAAAGTAGGTGATCATGTGAATACCATATATGATGTACAACAACTGTTGAAAAAGTTCGGCACGATCATATACATAGGTGACCGTATAGCTGATTTAGAGCTTATGGAGGATGAAGTTAAGCAATTGTATCAATCTGGTCTTATCGAACCAAACGTTTACCAAATGGCTATCCTTCTTCTTAGACAAGAAATCCAAAGATTGAAACGGTAGAAAAAAAGATCAATTTTAATGAGAGTAACATTCCAAAATGAAACGTGAAAACGTTTGCTAGAGAATCTATATATAATAGTAGGAAAAGGTGATGGAAATGAATGAACAATGGTTAGTAGGTATTGATTTAGGCGGAACAACAATTAAAATGGCATTCATTAATTATTACGGTGAAATTGTTGAAAAATGGGAAATTCCAACTGATAAAACAGGTAAAACCATTACAACAGATATTGCCAAAGCAATTGATACAAAACTTGAAGAAATGGGACTAACAAAGGCAAAGCTTGGTGGAATAGGAATGGGAGCACCCGGCCCGGTTAATTTAGAAAAAGGTCTTATTTATGAAACACCAAATCTCGGTTGGGAAAATTTCCCACTCCGTGATCATATTGAACTGGAAACAGGGTTGCCTGCTGTTATCGACAATGATGCCAATATTGCTGCACTTGGTGAAATGTGGAAGGGAGCAGGAGATGGAGCTAAAGATTTAATATGTGTAACACTTGGTACTGGTGTAGGTGGAGGGCTTATCTCCAATGGAGAAGTTATACACGGTATAAACGGTGCAGGTGGAGAAATCGGACATATTACGGTTGTTCCTGATGGTGGAGCTTTATGTGGTTGTGGAAAAACGGGCTGTATTGAGACAATTGCTTCGGCAACTGGTATAGTCAGAATCGCAAAAGAAAAACTAAAATCTTCAGATGAAGAAAGTATTTTGCGAAAAAATTTAGATTTAAGCTCAAAAGATGTTTTTGACGCTGTTGAGCAAGGTGATGCACTTGCCGAGGAAGTAATAGATTACGTTACTTTCCAACTTGGTCTAGTCTTAGCTAATATTTCTAATGGGCTTAATCCAGAAAAGATTGTTATTGGTGGCGGAGTGTCTAAAGCAGGAGATCTTCTCATTTCAAAAGTGGATCACTACTTTAAACGATTTGCTTTCCCGCGTGTGGCTCAGGCAGCTTCTATTTCAGTGGCAACACTTGGAAATGATGCAGGTGTGATTGGTGGAGCTTGGTTAGTAAAAACAAAACTTTTAAATAATTAAATGTAAATAGGTAATAGTAAAAAGGAGCTTCAGTTGATGATGCTCCTTTTCCATTTCTTCATATCCTTTTAGAGATTGGCGAATTTATGACATTCATTTTTCAGAATCTTTAAACTTTATATACAAACGAAACTTTTTAGGGTTTGAAACGTCTAATAGTAGGGTATAGAGAATATGCTAAACATTATAATTCTATCAGGCTATTGTAATGACAATATTAAAAAGCATTGATTTTTTGTAAAGAAAGTATTAAGATATGTTTTAGTGTGCAACACTTAACCTAATAATTGGAAAATATAAAAGAGATAAGCGTGTCTGTCCTATGGGATGAGGAGGTAGTAGCTGTGCGCAAGAAATCTTTTTCGAAAATCTCATTTTTACTTTTAGCAACATTATTTCTTTGGATAAAAACGTATATTGTCTATAAAACTAGCTTCGATATTAAAATTGAAAATTTCACACAAGAGTTTATTTTGTTTATAAACCCATTAAGCTTTTTATTATTACTATTCGGGTTTGGGTTGTTCTTGAAAGAAAAGAATAGAAACCGTTATATCTTTGGAGCAAGTATCTTTGTAACAGTACTTTTACTTGCGAATATGGTCTTCTATCGATTTTTTAATGATTTCTTAACAATACCGGTATTATTTCAGACAAGCAACATGGGAGATTTAGGAAGTAGCATTACAAACCTATTTTTACCAACAGATATTTTAATGTTTGTTGATCTTGTCATTCTATATTGGTTATTAAGAAAACCAGCGTTTAGAACTTTATCGGTTTTGACCAAAAAAGAAAAATCAGCTTACTTTCTTTTAGTTGCCTCCGTTTTTTTCTTTAATTTAGGATTAGCTGAAGCGGAACGCCCGCAGCTTTTAACACGTTCATTTGACCGCGAAATGCTTGTGAAAAATATAAGTGTATTTAACTTCCATATCTATGATGCTGTCCTTCAATCTAAAACGTCTGCCCAACGCGCCTTAGCAGATAGTGACAGCTTAACTGAGATTGAGAACTATGTGAATGCGAATCGTAAAGAGCCACAAGAGGATCTTTTCGGAATTGCAAAAGATCGAAATGTAATATTATTATCACTTGAATCCTTACAAAGCTTTGTTATTAATGAGCAATTAAATGGAGAAGAGATTACTCCGTTCTTAAACGACTTAATCAATGAAAGCTATTACTTTGAGAATTTTTACCACCAAACGGGTCAAGGTAAAACATCTGACTCGGAATTTTTAGTGGATAATTCTTTATATCCATTAGGAAGAGGAGCTGTCTTCTTCACAAATAGTAATAACGAGTATACTGCTACACCTGAAATTTTAAAAGAACATGGATATTACTCATCGATACTCCATGCAAACAATAAAAGTTTTTGGAATCGTGATTTAATGTATCAAGCGTTCGGATATGATCGTTTCTTCGATGTGAATGATTATGAAGTCACAGAAGAAAATTCAATTGGCTGGGGATTAAAAGATATTGATTTCTTCGAACAATCTGTTCAGCACATGGATGAATTACCACAACCATTTTATACGAGATTAATCACTCTAACGAATCACTTTCCATTTGAACTAGGGGAAGAAGATCGATTAATTGACGAATTTGATTCAAACAGTAAAACATTAAACCAGTATATCCCGACAGTTCGCTATATGGATGAATCTGTCAAACGTTTTTTCGAAGAACTAAAGAAAACAGATGTATATGAAAATTCAATTATCATTTTATATGGGGATCATTATGGAATATCAGAAAATCACAATGTGGCGATGGAGAAATTCCTTGGAAAAGAAATTACGCCATTTGAGTCCATTCAATTACAACGTGTTCCATTTATTGTTCATATACCGGGTGTTACTGATAAAGAACCTCAAACTTTTACAAAGGTTGCAGGACAAATTGATATCCGTCCAACAATCATGAGCTTACTTGGTATCGACGCCAGCGATCAAATTCAATTTGGTACTGATGTTTTTTCTGAAGATAAATTATCATTTACGGTCCTTAGGGATGGAAGCTTTATCACAGAGAATAATATTTACACGAAAGGTTTCTGTTATGATAAAGAAACCGGTGAGCCGACAGATCAATCTGTTTGTGAACCATATATGGAAAAAGCAAAACAAGAATTGAATTATTCTGATGAAGTGATCTATGGAGATTTACTCCGTTTTTACGGAGATAACGCTACAGAAGTAGGCGAAACAGAGGCTGCTGAGTCTAAAGAGGAATGATACTTTAGGACTGACTTATTCAAAGTCAGTCCTTTTTATTTCATTTATTGATAATTAGATAAGATTAAAACAACAATTGCTTAAATCAATCATAGGCTATAGTAAGTAATGAAGTAATGGAGGTTTGATGATGACCATTCTAAAAAATACGGAAGACTTTGATGGGAACCTTCTTCATACAAAAAAGCCCTATAGTTCGAATGAATTGTATGATGATCTTGCTAAACTAGAAAATATGTATCCTTTTATTAAACGAAATATTATTGGTTATAGTGTTTTAGGTAAACCAATTATGGAGGTCATGATCGGAAATGGACCTAAGAAAATTCATATGAATGGATCCTTTCATGCCAATGAGTGGATTACGACAAGTATTATGATGCATTGGTTACATGAGTATCTTGAATTAGTAAGTAAAAACTCATCCGATAAAGGACAGGATATGATCGCACTTTATCAAAACACGTCACTATCATTTGTTCCAATGGTAAATCCTGATGGAGTTGATCTTGTTTTAAATGGGATTCCTGATGTAACTGAGTATGAAGCAGCACTTTTGCAGATGAATGACTTAAGTATTGATTTTTCACAATGGAAAGCCAATATTAGAGGGATAGATTTGAATAATCAATACCCGGTTAATTGGGAGATCGAGAAACAGCGGAAAATACCAAAAGCTCCTGCTCCACGGGACTATCCAGGAGATGCTCCTCTTACCGAGCCAGAAGCAATTGCTCTTGCAGAATTAGTAGAAAAGGCGAATTTTGATCGCGTCCTGGCATTTCACACACAAGGGGAAGAAATTTACTGGGGATATTTACGTAAGGAACCAGAGGAAGCTGAACACATTGTAAGAGAATTCGAAAAGCTAAGTGGATATAAAGCTGTGCGAGATATTGACAGTCATGCTGGATTTAGAG
Organism: Bacillus sp. J37; assembly: GCF_000518865.1. Classification (GTDB taxonomy): domain Bacteria; phylum Bacillota; class Bacilli; order Bacillales; family Bacillaceae; genus Metabacillus. Next base: position 187,947 of record NZ_JAEK01000001.1, read on the forward strand.
ATTGGTATGTGAATAAATGGAGAAAGCCAGGTTTTACAATTGAACTAGGAAATGGCGTAAACCCTCTTCCATTTGATCAGTTTGATGAAATCTATAAAAAAAGTAAAGGAATCTTTTATTCAGCACTTTATATGTGAAGTCTTAGAGTGGTATTTTTATCAACTTTGCCACTCTTCTTTCAAAAAAAATATAAAATTTAAGATGAAATTACGAGGATTGACATAGCTTTTTAAATAAAAAGTATGTTACTTTAAATAGGTATGCTCACCACTTTTTTGTGAAATGAATGGAGAAAAAATGAAACATCTTCTATATTCAAACGTATAGTTTATTAGGACAAGAATGATAATTGATTTTTAGGAGAGCAAGGTGAGAAAATGTTGATGAGATTAACAAAGTTATTTTCCATCATGTTGTTAATCCAGCTTTTTTTATCAGGATGTATTCCATCTCATCAACAGGAGAATAACCAAGAACAACAACCTAGCAGAGAGAGAATCATTCAAGAAGAAAAAGAATCGGAAAACCAACCTGAAGAAAAGAAAATGAACCTGCAATTGGACATTAAAGAGGAATTATTTCATTCTGTTGCTGATTGGTTGGATGATGAAACAGTTCTATATATTGTAAATAATGCTGAAGGCTCTGAAGTTCATACATACAACTTATATACAGGGGATACTAAATTATTTTACAAATCTGAAGATCCAATTGTTCAAATGAAGGCAAATGAGGACAATAGTTTGTTCTTTGTCCAAACAAGTCCATCTAGCTATGAGGCGGAATTGCTTTTTCTTAATCGTGAGGGTGATATCCAGTATCAAACAGAGATTGAATCATATGAACTTTCATTTACATGGAATCAAGTTAATCCTGATCAGCTTTTTGTCACAAGTTTTAATGAGGACTGGTCATATTCTACAAAAATCATTGATGTACATAATGATCTGATCATGGAAAATCCTGTAGACATTCCTTTTATCCAATGGATTAATAATAATCATGTCTCCTATATAAAATGGGATCAGGAAGAACCTTCATTGACTGCACCATTGTATATGTATAATCTAAAAGACCATACAGAGACGTTACTATCTGAACAAGTTGTAGCAAATACAAATTTTCCTAATCTCATAACAACAATTGAATTAATTGATGAAAATGGGACAGCCGTTGTCCGTTTTTATGATAGTGATAATCAGGAGAAATTAGCAGAGATGTCTACAAGATTGGTTGCTCTATATTCGGATTGGTCTATTCCGTATCATGATTTGGACAAGGAAGAAAACTTATTTTATATATTTGAAGTAAATGAAGAAAAAAATGATTTTACTCTTGTTTCATTCTCACCTGATACAACGGAGAAGAAGGTCATCTTTGAAAGCATCGAGAATTTTCAAATGAAACTTTCACCTAATGGAGAATTTGCTCTATATGGCCCAAGATTTGAAAAGATTTTAGATCTAAATAATCAGTCGGTAGAAGAACTCATTACCCTAAACTGAGTTGAAAGGACGAATTTTTTATGGCAATAGTAGATGTAACGGTCATTCCTGTAGGAACCACTACACCAAGTGTTAGTGAATATGTTGCTGATATTCAACACATTTTAAAAAAATATGAAGAAGAAGGAAAAATTAAATATAAATTAACACCAATGAATACCATAATTGAGGGAGAACTTCCTATACTTTTTCAAGTAATATCAGCCATTCATGAGGCACCATTTCAAAAAGGAATTCAAAGGGTTGCAACAAATATTAGAATTGACGATCGGAGAGATAAAAAAACAACGATGGAAGGCAAATTGGAAAGTGTTGAAAAACATTTATAATAATGAGTGAAAGTAAAAAACCCCTTAGCCGCAGCTAAGGGGTTTGCATTTCTTGTTAATGCGCAGTCGGAAAGCCGTGATGGATAAATGTCATGACAGCAAACCAGCCGAATACAGCTAATGTACCAAATGCAAAGAATGCACCAAGAAGGTTCTTGTCTTTTAGTGAACGAATAAATCCGAAGATCGCAAGAATGGTTACAAGTGCGAAGATAATAACTAAGCCCATTAAAAAGCCCCCTTACTATGTAGATCATTTTCGTAAAATCATGTTTGATTTTTCATAAACTTAAATATACAAAATAACAAGTCCTTCTAATATTTTAATCGGTTTCATAGCGTTTGTCGAGCTTATTTTCCATATCTGTCAAATACAATCCATTGTCTTATTATCATAACCAGTCTTAGCTAATCTTAAGCATTTGTCTGATTATCAAGATTTGATAGAATAGTGTACAATAAAATTAACTGTGGAAATTGGAGGATTATAAAATGAAATGGAGACAACTTCCGTTAGGACCGTTACAAACGAATTGTTATCTTTACTCAAATGAACAAAAGGAATGCTTAATCATTGATCCGGGCGGGGATGGAAATAAATTAATTAGTATTCTTCAACAACAACAATTGAAACCAATCGCCATTCTTCTTACACATGCTCATTTTGATCATATAGGTGCTGTAGATGATGTTCGAAAGCAATGGAATATTCCGGTTTATGTACATAAAAATGAAAAAGATTGGCTCTCTGATCCTTCAAAAAACGGATCACAATTATTCATGGCCGGAGCAGTGTCAGTGTCAGAACCTGATGAATTGATAAAAGGTGAAGGCCGGTTAGAAATAGGCAGCTTTGTTCTCGAAGTATATGAAACACCTGGACATTCACCAGGAAGTGTTTCCTATTATGCGAAAGAAGCTGACGTTGTGTTCTCAGGCGATGCACTTTTTGCAGGCAGTATCGGACGAACTGATTTACCAGGCGGGAATCATGAACAATTAATAAAGAGTATTCATAATAAACTTCTTATCTTACCTGAAGAAACTATTGTATTATCAGGACACGGACCTGATACAAGTATTGAACAGGAAATGGAAACCAATCCTTTCTTAAATGGATTTTAATATCAAAAAACAGGCAGCCAATTCGCTGCCTGTTTTTTGATGAAATTAATGTCCCATATTTTGTCCTGGAATCATCATAAATGTTGTCCAGTACGTAAATCCGACAAAGAAGATCGTGAGGTAAGCACCAAAAATGTAAATGTACATACGCTCGGATAATTTTAAGTAAGATAAGAAGACAAAAAATCCGGTTTGTCCGAAAAAGAGTAAGGAAGTAGTCTTCATGTCACCAAGATAAAACATAACAGCGAAGATTCCTGTCCAGAAACCTAATACCCGGAACATACGATCCATATGTATCCCTCCTTTGTTGACTTTGCCTAGGCTTGAAAATGAGTCATAACGACAAAAATCTGATCCTAAAAGTGCATAAAAAATCATCTTCATATGTTAGCTTTTGACAAATATTAGTATGACCATACAAGTCCACCACTCTAATCATTATAATGTACCCTTCATATAATTGTAAATAGCGTTTACAACCTAGTATTCACAATCTAAAAAGAAAATATAGATGTGTAACATTGTTTGGTTTAAAACGAAGTAAATTACTGTACGTAAGTTATACAAATATTGTACAATTGATGTAATGATGATCTAGGAACGAATAGTAAATCAATAATATATACCCGAGGAGGATGTATTGTGAAACATCTAACATTTTACAGCTATCCAAGTTGTACATCATGCAGAAAAGCGAAACACTTGTTAAAAGCTCAAAATATTGACTTTCAAGAACGACATCTTTTCCGTGATCCGCCGACAATTGATGAACTAAAAGATTTGCTAAGACTTACAACAGAAGGAATAGATGAAATCTTAGCAACAAGAAGCCAAACATACAAAGATCTAGAAATTGATGTTAATGAACTTACCCTATCTGAATTACTCAAACTTATAAATCAGGACCCTAAGTTACTTCGCCGTCCTATTATTACTGACGGTCAACAATTAATTATCGGATATAACCTTCATGAACTAAGTAAGGTTGTGAAAAAGAAGGAGGTACAACGGTCAGTATCATAGAAAAAGACGTCTGCTTGTTTAAGTAGACGTCTTTTCTTAAGCTGGGCTAGCTGGATTTGAACCAACGCATGACGGAGTCAAAGTCCGTTGCCTTACCGCTTGGCTATAGCCCAATAATTTCTTTTATTTAGCTTGTTCATATGTACAAATATATTATGTGTAATTTTCCATTTTCTATTCAAAATAAGATAGAAAAAAAACAGATTTTCCTCTATTAAATCTAAAAAATAAATAGCCATATTTAAACCAAAACGAAATTTTGCTCATGTGCAGTTTACTTGAAAGTTTTGTACAATGATTTTATCTTAAGGAAAGGAGAAAATTAGGTTGCAATCCATTGAACAAATTAGTGAGCGTATTATTGAGGAAGCCTGTGCATTACGAGCCTCAGATATACATATCATACCAAGGGAACATGAAACCCTTATTCAGTTCCGAGTTGACGATGAGTTAATTGAAAAACACTCAATGAAAAAACAAATTTGTGATCGTATAATCTCGCATTTGAAATTTCTTGCATCAATGGATATTGGAGAAAGAAGAAGACCGCAAAATGGTGCCTTATCACTTTCAACAACGAATATCAATGTTCATCTAAGACTTTCAACACTACCTACTATTCATGAAGAAAGTCTTGTGATAAGGATCCTGCCTCAAGAAAAAATTCCGCCAATTACTCACTTATCCCTGTTTCCTTCCACAACAAAAAAACTGTTGTCTATTTTAAATCACTCTCATGGATTAATGATTTTCACAGGTCCGACTGGTTCAGGCAAAACGACAACCTTGTATTCACTCATCCACTATGCAAAGCGACATTTTAACCGTAATATTATCACCCTTGAAGATCCAGTTGAAACAAAAAGTGAGGAGGTACTGCAAGTTCAAGTTAACGAAAAAGCAGGAATTACTTATGCAGCTGGATTAAAAGCAATATTAAGACATGATCCCGACATGATTATGGTTGGAGAAATAAGAGATCGAGAGACAGCGCAAATTGCAATAAGGGCAAGCCTAACGGGACATTTGGTTCTCTCAACAATGCACACAAGAGATGCAAAAGGAGCGATATACCGGTTATTAGAATTTGATGTGAGCCTCTCGGAAATCGAACAAACATTAATAGCGGTGTCAGCACAAAGATTAGTTCAATTAAAATGCCCGTTTTGCGAGGGGCATTGTTCACCCTTCTGTAAAAAACTTAGGCAGAAAAGACGATTAAGTATTTATGAATTACTATATGGAAGAAATCTTTCTGCTGTTATTAAGGAGGCGCAGGGAGAAGTAAGCCAATACCATTATCCAACACTTAAGGATGTGATTAAGAAGGGAATAGCATTAGGGTATCTATATCCGAATTCGTATGATCGATGGGTATTTCATCATGAAGAATAAAAAATGGACATTACATGATCAAACAATGATCTTAAAAAGATTAAGTGATTTATTAGACAAAGGGTATACATTAAATGAAGCATTAAACTTTATCTCTCTATATGAACATGGTTTTAAAAAAGTGGATTTACTTCAATGTTTAAAAAAGCTTTCATCCGGTGTTTCACTTCGTCTAGCATTAAGTCAGCTACATTTCCATCGTGATGTGATCAGCTATCTTTATTTTGCAGAGCAACATGGTGATTTGGAATTTTCCTTACGGGAATGTAGTGATATTTTGCAAAAGAAGATTACCCAAATGGAAAAGCTAGCAAAGCTATTACGATACCCGATATTTCTAATAATCACTGTTGGCATCATCTTATCCATTGTTCACTTTATTATAAGTCCTCAGTTTGAACAGCTGTATCAATCTATGAATATTGAAGCAAGCTTTTACTCCCTTTTCCTCATTGTATCCTTTACAGCTCTGAAATGGTGTTGCTTTTTTGCGGCAGGTTTATTCGTTTGTTTACTCAGCTATTTCTATTTTTTCTTTCGAAAAATGCCAGTTGAGGAACGAATGCTGCTAGTTATAAAAATTCCAATTGTAAAAAGGTTTTTTACTATTTTCAATAGTTATTTTTTTTCTTTACAGCTTAGTAATTTGTTAAAAGGAGGTATGTCAACTTTTGAGAGTTTGAAAGTTTTTCAGAATCAAGATATTTTACCTTTCTTTAAAGTCGAGGGGTCTTACTTAATCAATCGGTTAAGTGCTGGCGAGCAATTACACACAATTATTGAGAATCGAGGTTTTTATGAGAAAGAGCTGTCGTTAGTGATTTTACATGGCCAAGCAAATGGCCAACTTTCAAGAGAGCTTTATACTTACAGCCAACTCATTATAGAAAAACTGGAGAAATCAACCATTAAAATGATGACCATTATCCAACCGGTTATTTACGGATTTGTTGGAGTAATCATCTTGTTCGTATACTTATCGATGCTACTGCCGATGTATAAAATGATGGAAAGTTTATAGGAGGGTCTAATGAAAAAGGAAAAAGGATTTACATTAATTGAAATGCTGATCGTTTTGCTCGTGATCTCTGTTTTACTGCTTATTACGATTCCAAATGTCACGAAACACAATCAAGGGATTCAAAAGAAGGGATGTGAGGGACTAATTAATATGGTCCAAGCACAAGCTACCTCCTATCATATTGATAATCAGGAAATCCCCACAATGCAAGATTTAAAAGATAATGGCTATCTCCGCGAACTCCCGGTTTGTCCAAACGGAAACGACGTTGTCATCTCTTCAACTGGTGAGGTTTCTGAGGTTGGGTCATGAGTATGAAAAAAATGGTTTTACCTTAATAGAATCGATTTTAGTATTATTTATTGTCAGTATAATGAGCTTTGTTTTGATCATCAATATCGTACCAATATATAACCAAAAGGTAATTGAGACATTCTTACATCAATTTGAAAAAGATATGATGTATGCTCAACAATACGCGATAGTAAATAAACAAGCAACAACCATCCTTTTTGTACCTACCGAATATAGATACACTGTCGGAGAAAATAGGATAACCTTGCCACTGCTCCAGAGAGAATACAATAACGACATAACCATACAAGCTACTAACTTTTCAAATCGAGTTGTCTTTAATGCTAACGGATCAATCCGAAAAGGGGGGACAATTCATATTTCATATAAAAACCAAACGTATAAGGTGGTTTATTACCTTGGAAAGGGACGTTTTGATATTCAAAAATTGTAGAGGATTTTCATTAGCTGAAACCATGACAGCCTTTAGCATATGGCTACTAATCATCACGGTTTTCATCCCTCATCTTGTTTTACTTACACAAGAAAGAGCTAATAATAGACAGTCTTTAACAGCCATAAAATTATTACATGAAAAGGTCCAAGGTGTATCTTTTCAAAATATTGAAAAAGTAAACGAGACGATTATGAAGGACAATGTGGCATATCACCTCACATGGAAGGAGGACTTGTCTGATCAAAAGGCCTGTTTGGAATGGGAAAACCACTATAAAAAAACAAAGTCAGTTTGCCTGCTTGTTTCATAATGAACGGGGGTATACGATATTGAATTTGTTACTTACATTTTTTATTTACATCTTCATCATATCCACGGTCACTATCGTCTTTCATTTTCTAGTTTCTCAGTCTCAGCATCCTAAGGACTTGAAACCATTTGAATGGGAATTGTTTGTTATTCAACTTCATAAAGAAATCAAAGAATCAAGTGATGTTGTCGTCAATGAAACCAACATTACCTTCCAAAATAAACAAGGTCAACAAATTAGTATAAATAAATACAAAAATCTAATTAGAAGACAGGTAGGGGGATTAGGTCATGAAATTATGTTATTAAAAGTTAAAACGGCTACATTTAGACAAAATGAATCAGGATTTGAATTAGCCGTTGTGAGTGAAGCCGGAAAAAGGTATACACATAATTTTCGCTCATATAAGGAATTAGTCGAAATATGAGAAATCAAAAAGGATTCATCCTTCCAAGCATCATGGTCATTGCATTATTTTGTTTACTCATCGTAGCCCATATTTCAACAATCTTAATCAGTGAAAAGACGTTTTATGAAGAAACAAAGCAATATTATATCCTGGAGAATTTGATGAATGTTGCCGTGAAGAAATCTTTACAGGAATTAAAGAGTGGGAATACTGTTGATCAATCCAACGGTATATTTCATACAAGTAATGGTTCTTTTTCTTATGATGTAACAACAAGTGATAATGTGATATATGAGGTTCAATTAACATGCAGCGCGAGAGAAACGAAAGAATACTCAGCATCTTACAAATTCGATAAATCAAAAAATGAAATGATATTCTGGTCTGAATATTAAGAAATATGGTATTGTAGAAAGAAAACATGGAGGACCAAGTGTTGAAAGCAATTTATTTAACAGGTTTTATGGGAGCGGGAAAGACAACTGTAGGAGAAAAACTGGCAGCTGAAATGAATCTTCCAGTCCTGGACACAGACCAAGAGATCATTAAGAAATTAAACAAAAGTATTAAAGATATGTTTGAACAACAAGGTGAACAGTATTTTCGACTTGAAGAAACGAAAATGCTAAAAGAGCTGCCAACTGAGAATATCATTATTACAACAGGTGGAGGTATCGTAATAAAAGAAGAAAATAGAGCCTGGATGAAAGAACATGGTCACATCGTCATGTTACACGCTGACCTTAATACTATTTTTGATCGAGTACAATCGGATCAGACCCGTCCATTAGCAAGCAAAAAATCGAAGGACGAGCTATATCAACTTTATAAGTCTCGTGAAAGCTTCTACAACGACTGTTCACTACTAATTGAGACAGATCATAAAAATATTGATGAGATTGTGAAAGAAATTAAAGAACGACTAAAAGAAAGCGAAATTGGAAATAGATAGAGGTAGAAACCAAAATATAATGAGGTGTTTTTACCTTGTCTACAAACGACTATGTAAAATATGTAACACAGCAACTGGTAAAATACATGGATACCCCAAAAGAAACAAGAAAACTGCAAAAAGAAGAACGAAAACACCAGGATTTATCAACATCGTATTATAGTAACCGTTGGTTCGGTGTGTTGCCGTTCGCCCTTAAACTTCTAATGAATAAAAAGAAGAATCACTAATTAAAACGGATTAATAAAAAGCTGACAATAAATTTTGTCAGCTTTTTTACGCCTCGGGAATAACTTGAACTTTCTTAATTTCACCTGTCTCTGAATCAAACGTAATTGTCGTGTACACGGCAAAATCCTGCATACCTTCGCGTAATGTAAATCGGTATTGTTTAACCGTAATGTCCTTTTTCTTTTTATCCCAAATCTTCTGTGAAAACAATACCTGTGATAGCGGATATCGTTTTTTCGTCTCCTTTACCGCCACATCTTCCCATGTTTTTTGAGAAACTGCATGAACCTCTGGAGTAAATGAAACCTGTACGGCTGTTAACCCGAATAAAACAGTAAACAGAAACATCCATTTTTTCACGTATGAACACCATCCTTATGAATTATTTTTACCAATGGAAAAAAATTCATACATAAGTTGTTGGATGTGATAGTGGTGAGGGAGATATCGGAATTAGAAATGCTGGTGGAGGGGATTAAATATCTATGATCATTAATAATAGGCAAGATAAAAGGTCGTCAAAAAGACGCCCTTTTATTTTTCAGAAGTTCCACCTTGTTGAAGAAATGCTTGAATTTGATCATATGATAATCCGATCTTTTTTGCTTCTTGTATCAATTCCAACCATTCCCTATCAATTTGATTATCGATATAATTCTTTGAAATTTCAGTCATTCGGCTTGTCCTCCTGAATTAGGATGTTTTGATTTTTTGCATTTTTCCACTTTTGAAATTTCAGGTAATCCCGAAATTCTCTAAAATCATTTTTGCTCATGCCTTCTTCAATGGCTTTATGTAACAACTTGCTCCACTCTTCATCAAAAATAAACTCTTTTGAGTAATTAGCTGCAGTAGACGATGATCCTAATAAATCTTCTACCTCTATTTCCAGAGTTAAAGCAATCTTCTTTAAAAACTGAAGCGAGGGGTTTTTTTGAACATCTCGTTCAATATAACTTAAATAAGATTTTGATACACCTGCCAACTCGGCTAATTCACTAATAGAATAACCCTTCTCAAGCCTCAACTCCCTTAATCGTTCTCCAACCATGCTTTGGTCTCCTTGTCTATATTACAAAAATTTTCCTCACAAGGTTCATTATATGAAACATATTGTTCTTAATAAAATAACGTAAACATGTGGAAATAAGAGGTATTTAAAGAAAAAGTGCAATAATCGTTCTTTTTAACGAAAAAATGACAAATTTAAGAGTTTTTTTATTTAGGTAATTTATCATATATTTGTAAAGAATGTAATATTCTATATTTTATGTATAGAGTTAATTTATAGTACATTACTTGTAAAAGATTAAGACTAGAACTTAAAAAAACCTGGAAAAAACGCAAAATCCATTAAAAAGGATTGACTTGTTCTTTATAGTGAACTATCCTAGTTTTAGAGAACATGATCTCATGATATTTAAATGTGTGTTCTTAATTAAGAAAAGTAGGTGGCGGGTGTATGTCTAGCTTTCAAAAGCTTGAAGATAGACGTTTAAATGAATTTAAGCAGTCAAAAGAAATTGATTTGAAAGAAGTTTTCCTGATTATAAAAAGGTACATATGGATCATTATCCTTATAACAATCCTTTCAACTTCAGCTGGTGCCTTTTACTCTGTGTCAACTTATAGTCCTTTGTATCAATCAACTGCCAGAATTATTATTGGCGCAGATAGTAATATGATAACAACATTAAAAGTCATCATTCAGGATTCCACTGTACTGGAAAAAGTTGTGCAGAAGCTAGATCTCCCTTATTCTGCAGAGTCACTTAGCGGGAAAATTAGTGTTGGAAGTATAGAGAATTCTCAAGTTGTGACCATCAGTGTTGTTGACTCTAATTCTAAGCAGGCTGCTACGATAGCAAATACTGTTGCTGAAACATATAAAGATGAGATCCCAGCAATAATGGATTTTAAGGATGTTAGATTACTGTCTGAAGCAAAAGAAATTCCATTCCCGATAAATGAAAATCAAAATAGAACCATTATTATCGCAGCTATAGGTGGTATAGTTATTGGAATTGGGCTTGCATTTTTACTGGATTCTTTGAATAACAGCATTCGTAAGGAACAGGAAGTAGAAGAATTACTCGGTATCCCTGTTCTTGGATCCGTAGATAAAATGAAAAAGAATAACATGCAGAAGAAAAAAGGCAGGAAAACAAGTTTTGAACAGAGGAGTGAGACACTTGGTTCTTAAACTGAATAAGAAAAAGGCACTTAAAGAAATGACTAAGCGCCATTTTGTTACATACACAAATCCTGGTTCAGAAATTGCAGAACAGTATAGAACAATAAGAACGAATATACAATTTTCCTCAATTGATGAGAAATATAAAACAATGATCATTACTTCTCCCTCATCTTCAGAAGGAAAAACGACAGCTGCCATCAATTTAGCCATTTCAATATCTCAACAGGGTGAAAGGGTTCTTTTAATAGATGCAAACCTTCGGAAACCTAAATTACATATCTCTTTTAATCTTAAAGATTATCATGGTCTTACTGATGTATTAATTGGAAGAGTGGGATTAGAGGAAGCTATTTTTCAAACTCAAATTGGTAAGCTGGATTTGTTAACAAGCGGTATTATTCCTTCAAACCCTACTGAAATTATTGGATCAGATGCAATGAAGTTTTTACTTAAAGATATAAAAGAGGAATATGATACAGTCATTTTTGATAGTCCACCAGTATTAGAAACCACGGATACAAAGCTTTTAGCAGGACTATGTGACGGTGTTGTGATGGTCGTAAAGAGTGGAAAGACTGATAGAGAAAAAATAGTTGAAGCAAATCGTTTATTAAAGCTTGTCAGGGCAAAGGTATTGGGAGTTATATTGAATGAAAGATCATAATTTGTTCTTTTGTTGTTCGTTATAAAGAATTTTCGTTTGTTAGGCGATGTCTCCTTGCCTTTATCAATGGAGGCACTCGGCCATGCTGTGGGTTGAAACAAACCTTAGACGCGAGTCGTCATTAGCATGGTGTGAGGAAGGGTTAGATGCCCTATTAATTAAAATAATCACTTATAAATCTTACATGATCGAGGTTTATAAGTGATTATTTTAATAAAGGAGCTGAACTTATGAAAGAATTTGATCGCTTTCCTAAGGTGATGAAGAAGCTCGTGCGATACATAAAACAGGAGGCAACTATAGAACAGCTGGAGCAATTCAAAAAGGAGCTTGACCACGCAATGGAGAAAAGAACTGTCATGTTAAAGAAAACAACAGAAAACTGAATAAGGAGGTGAGACCTTGTCTTATCGTAGTCGCATATGGTTGCTTATTGGATTAGATTCTCTAATTGTTTTATCCACCATCTATTTCAGCAATGCATTAATTAACCCAAGTTTACAGGCTTTAACTCTTTCTATTTTTGTTATTTCTATAACTCTATTAATAAGTCATCATCTATTTTCATTTTTATTTAAGCTTTATAAGAAGGCCTGGGAATATGCCAGCATTGGCGAACTAATCATTATATTTAAAGTCATAACTTATACAATTATCGTAACAGCGGTTGTCCAACAAATTGTACAAAAACAAATTGATTTTAGGATCTTAGCCATAACATGGATGATTCACCTTCTATTAATCGGTGGTTCAAGATTTTTCTGGAGAATTTATCGAGATACCTATCTGAAACACTCAATAAATAAAAAACGCACGCTTATAATTGGAGCCGGATCGGCTGGAACAATGGTCGCAAGGCAGCTTCTGCATAACCGTGATGCAGAGCTTATACCAGTAGCATTTGTAGATGATAATGTACATAAACAAAAACTGGACATTTTAGGTATTCCTGTAGCAGGTGGTGTAACAGAAATTGAGCGAATTACACAAGAGTTAAATATTTCAAACATTGTTATTTGTATTCCATCATTAAATAAGAAGCAACTCAATCATATTTTTAAAGAATGTGCAAAAACAAATGCAAAAACACAAATGATTCCAATGCTTGAGGATTTAATGACAGGTAAGGTTTCTGTTAACCAATTCCGTGACGTTCAAGTAGAAGATCTGCTTGGACGTGATGCGATCGAACTTGATATTAGTAGTATCAGTGATTATGTATCAAATAAGGTAGTACTTGTAACTGGTGCAGGAGGTTCAATTGGATCGGAAATATGCAGACAAATTTCAAAGTTTCATCCTAAAACATTGGTTTTACTTGGACATGGTGAAAATAGCATTTATACAATTGAAATGGAATTAAAAGAAGCATTTAAACAAACTGAGATCGAATTCATAACTGAAATTGCTGATCTTCAAGATTTTGATAAACTCCTCAATGTAATGGATATTTATCAACCACATGTGGTTTATCATGCAGCAGCTCATAAACATGTGCCTCTGATGGAACGAAGTCCAGAGGAAGCAGTGAAAAATAATATTATCGGAACCAAGAATGTTGCACAAGCCGCAAGTGTCCATAATGTTGAAACCTTTGTCATGATTTCGACTGATAAAGCTGTCAATCCAACGAGTGTCATGGGTTCAACGAAACGACTAGCTGAAATGCTAATTCAACACTTTGATCAAATTAGTTCAACAAGATTTGTTGCTGTTCGATTTGGGAATGTGTTAGGAAGCAGAGGCAGTGTTATTCCACTTTTTAAAAAGCAAATACAAAATGGTGGTCCTGTTACTGTTACTCACCCTGATATGGTTCGCTACTTTATGACGATTCCCGAAGCGTCAAGGTTAGTAATTCAAGCTGGAGCACTAGCAAGAGGTGGCGAGATTTTCGTTCTTGATATGGGAGAACCTGTAAAAATTGTAGATCTTGCAAAGAACTTAATCAAACTAACAGGTAATAATATTGATGAGATTGGAATTGAATTCACTGGTATGAGACCTGGTGAAAAACTCTTTGAAGAGCTCTTAAATAAAAATGAGGTTCACGAAGAACAAATTTATCCAAAGATTTATATTGGCAAAACCTCGCAATTATATATAGAAGAAATTGATTATATTATTAAAAACTTTAAATCGTTGGATCGAGAGCATTTAAGAGAAACACTATTAAATTTAGCTAATGATCGAGTAGAATACCAGAAGAAATTAGTATCTGTTTAAGAGGAGAGTGTAACAGTTGAAAGTTAGAAAGGCGATCATTCCAGCAGCAGGATTAGGTACAAGATTTTTACCGGCAACAAAAGCAATGCCAAAGGAAATGCTCCCAATTGTCGATAAACCAACCATTCAATATATTATAGAAGAAGCGGTTGAATCAGGAATTGAAGATATCATCATTGTAACAGGAAAAGGAAAGAGGGCGATTGAAGATCATTTTGATCACTCTTTTGAATTAGAACACACTTTATTGGAAAAAGGGAAAATGGAGCTACTTAGTGAGGTTCAAAAGGCATCCAAGCTCGTCGATATTCATTATATTCGTCAAAAAGAACCACGTGGATTAGGGCATGCCATTTGGTGTGCACGAAAATTTATTGGCGATGAGCCGTTTGCTGTACTTCTTGGTGATGACATTGTCAAAGCAGAGAAGCCATGCTTAAAACAAATGATTGATCAATATGAGCGGTACAATGCATCAATCATAGGTGTTCAACATGTAAAAGATGAAGAAGTGTCGCGATATGGAATCGTAGATGCAATGGAGATTGGAGAAAAATTCTATAATGTTAGCAATCTAGTGGAAAAACCAAATCAAGAAGATGCACCTTCAAACTTAGCCATTATGGGAAGGTACATCCTTACCCCTAAAATATTTGAAATGTTAGAAAAACAGCAGCCAGGTTCTGGTGGAGAAATTCAATTAACAGACGCAATTGCAACACTAAATCAATTCGAAGCGATTTATGCATACAACTTTGAAGGCAAACGTTATGATGTAGGAGAAAAAATGGGCTTCATTCAAACAACAATTGAACTTGCTCTCCAACGTGAAGATCTTAAACATGAGTTATTAGACTTTTTATGCAATGTCATTGAAAAAGAAGTAACAGAAATTTAACACCCTTACCATTGGGTGTTTTTTTTATGTTCAAAAAGGGTGAAAACAATGGTAAATAAAGTGTTATTCTGTGCTACTGTTGATTATCATTTTAAAGCCTTCCACCTCCCCATCTTAAAGTGGTTCAAAGAAAAGGGCTGGGAGGTACACATTGCAGCATGTGGAGAGATGGAACTTCCTTATGTAGATCAAAAATATAATATTCCGATCCAGCGATCACCATTTAAAGCAAAGAATATTACAGCTTTTCAAGAGCTAAAGAAAGTCATTAACAAAAATGATTATAAAATAATCCATTGTCACACACCAATGGGTGGTGTTCTTACACGTTTGGCAGCAAAGCAAGCTAGAAAAAATGGAACAAAGGTTTTTTATACAGCACACGGTTTTCACTTTTGTAAGGGAAGCCCGGTTATGAATTGGCTGCTTTACTATCCGATTGAAAAGGGTCTTGCCAGATACACAGATTGCTTGATTACGATCAACGACGAAGATTACGACCTAGCCAAGTCGCATCGATTTAGGGCTGGTGAGATTGAGCATGTTCATGGTGTAGGAGTAGATACGTCACGGTTTAAGCCTATTGATAAAGAAGATAGGCGTGAGAGAAGGGAAAGATTTGGATATAAAGACGATGACTTCTTGATGTTTTACGCAGCTGAGTTCAACCAAAATAAGAATCAGCAATTTTTAATAAAGGCGTTGGCTAAAATAAAGGACACAATTCCAAATGCTAGACTCTTGTTGGCAGGTGAAGGGATACTTCAAGATTCCTGTAAGAAATTAGCTTCTGATCTAGGTGTAAAGCATATGGTGGAATTTCTAGGTTACCGAAATGATATTGTAAATCTTCTTCCGATGTGTGATGTTGCTGTGGCTTCGAGCTTACGAGAAGGGTTGCCTGTCAATATTATGGAAGCGATGGCGTGTGGGTTGCCGGTGGTGGCCACAGTGAATCGAGGACATAATGAGCTCATTGTGAATCAATTTAATGGTTGGACTATTGGCCCTGAAAATACAAATGAAATGGCTGAAAAAATCATCCTCCTTGCAACTGAAGAGCATCTTATCACATCTTTAGGTAAGAATGGCCGAGACAGAGTTGAAAGGACATATAGTGTAAACACAATTGTAATAGAAAAAAGTCGTCTATATGAGAGATTCATAGAAGAAATGGAGGGGATAAGATGGGTAGCCCAATAAGAGTGTTACATGTCGTTGTTAATATGAATCGTGGCGGAGCAGAAACACTCATTATGAATTTATATCGCAACATCGATCGCTCGAAGATACAATTTGACTTTTTAACATGTAAAGAAGGAGTTTTCGATCAAGAAATATTAGATTTGGGTGGGAAAATCCATCGGATCCCTTACATTACGGATGGTGGACATTTTCATTACATAAAGAATTTAAAACAATTTTTTAAAGCAAATAGTCATTATAAAATTGTACATTCTCACATGGATAAGATGAGTGGTTTTGTGTTAAATGCTGCATTAAAGGCTAGTATTCCAATTAGGATTGCTCACAGTCATAGTACTCAAAGTGAGGGAAGTGTTGCAGAAAAAGTTTATAAATCATATGCAGGTAGTTATATTTTGGGATCAGCATCACACCTTTTAGCATGCTCAACTGAAGCAGCAAAGTGGTTGTTTACAAAACAATCAATTAACGCACTTATTCTTAAAAACGGAATAGATGTTGAAAAATTCAAATTTTCTACAAGCATCAGGAGTAAAGTTAGAAATCAATTGCAAATCGATGATAAGACTTTTGTGATTGGTCATGTAGGAAGATTTTATGAAACGAAAAATCACTCATTTCTAATAGATATATTTGCTAATGTAACTCGGTATCACACCGACTCTAAATTAATTTTAGCTGGAGATGGACCTCTTCGGAAAAATATTGAGGATAAAGTTGAAGAGCTTGGTTTAGTAGACAAAGTAATATTCACTGGAGTTTATGACAGAATAAATGAACTGTTACAATCATTTGATATCTTTTTGTTTCCTTCCATATTCGAAGGATTTGGAATTGCAGTGCTAGAAGCACAGGGTTCAGGGTTAAAATGTATTATCTCTGATACTATATCAAATGAGGTAGATTTGGGAATTAATCTTGTAGATACTTTATCCCTAGAAAATAAAGAATTATGGGTTGAAAAGGTAGTGAATTTATATAACATAAAAAATGATAGGAAAAATAACTGTCAAGCAATAATTAAAAGAGGATATGATATTACTTCTATAGCTGAATCAGTAAGTGATTTCTATATGAAGGTTGCGAGGTAAATAAAATGAAAACATTAACCGTTTTTACACCAACATATAACAGAGCTTACTGCCTATCAAAATGTTATGAAAGCTTGAAAAGACAATCCAGTAAGGATTTTATTTGGTTAATAATTGACGATGGATCTACTGATAATACTGCAGAGCTTGTTGGTAAGTGGATATTAGAAGAATCTATAGAGATAACTTATATTAAGCAAGAAAACCAAGGTATGCATGGTGCTCATAATACAGCATATGAAAATATAAATACTGAATTAAATGTCTGTATTGATTCTGATGACTATATGCCAGATGATGCCATTGAAAAGATTCTGAACTTTTGGGGTAGATATGGAAGTGCTAAAGTAAGTGGGTTAATTGGACTTGATTCTGATAAGAATGGACAAATAATCGGAACGAAACTCCCCAAAGAACTTAAAGAATCTACTCTATTTGATTTATATAATAAGTATGCTGTTAAAGGGGATAAAAAAATCGTTTATCGAACAGAACTAATAAAAAAATACCCCTACCCTCTATTTAAAGGTGAAAATTATGTTGGATTAGCATATAAGTACTATAAATTGGATCAAGAATATCCTTTACTATTGATGAACGAAATCTTATGTATTGTAGAGTACTTGCCCGATGGTTCGTCAATGAATATGTATAAACAATATAAAAAAAATCCAAATGGATTTGCTTTTTATCGTAAAGAATTAATGAAACTTCCTTACACGAGTACATCTTTTAAATTTAAGCAAGCAATTCATTATGTATCTAGCAGCATCCTTGCAAATAATAAAAATTTTATAAGAGAGGCTCCATCTAAATTATTAATATTACTTGCCTATCCATTAGGTCTAATTTTATATGTACTAGTTATCTTAAAAACAAAAGCAACCTAATTTTAATGAAGGGAAAAATCAATGAGTGTTTTATGGACATTACTTTTAATTGTTTTCTTGGTAACATTTTTAGCAAGATTTCAAGGGCTTCAAAGTTCCGATGGAGTAGTCCTTGAAAGACCCAACAAGTCTTTTATTTGCCTTGCAATCGTTTGTATTATTCTAGTTTCAGGGCTAAGGAATAACATTGGTGATACTTATTTTTATATGCATGCATATTCTGTTAGTAATTTCACCTGGGAGTATGTTAAGGACAACAAGGACCCAGGATTCAGTATATTACAAATGATATTGAAAAACATATCAGAAGATCCACAGATTCTTATTTTCGTAACTGCTCTAATAACAAATCTTTTAATTGGCATTACATTATATAAGCACTCAAAAATGATTGAATTAAGTTTTTATGTTTATATTACTGCAGGTATGTTTACTGTTTCTATGAATGGAATAAGACAATTTTTGGCGGCCTCGATTATATTTATTGCAACAAAATATTTACTAAATGGTGACTTTAAAAAATATATTCTAATAGTAATATTTGCTTCAGCAATTCATCAAAGTGCTCTTGTACTTATCCTTATTTATTTTATTGTTCGTAGAGAGGCCTGGACAAAGGTAACATTTTTATTATTAGCGTTGGCGATATTTATTGTTTTGGGGTTTAATCAGTTTTCAGAAATGCTATTTGCCTCATTAGAGAATACACAATATGGGAACTATAGTACTTTTGAAGAAGGTGGTGCAAATAAAATTAGGGTATTAGTAGACTCAATTCCAGTTATCATTGCTTTTTTAGGTCGTGAAAAATTAAGAAAGCTATGGCCTAAAAGCGATATAATTGTTAACTTAGCTGTTATTAATTTGATTTTTATGATAGTGGCTACCCAAAACTGGATATTTGCGAGATTTAATATTTATTTTAGTTTATACAATTTGATCTTAATTTCTTGGATAATATATTTATTTAAAGAGAATAGCAGAAAATTTGTATATTATAGTTTATTAGTTTGTTACTTATTGTATTTTTATTATGAACAAGTAATTTCATTAAATATGTATTATAGAAGTGATTATATGAATTTTTAAGAGGTAATAAAATGAATCTTTATGGAAAAATAACTGAACAAAATTTTCAAGAAATTCTAGAGAATGCTTATAAAAAAGGTCAAGAAACAGAAAACATAAGTGTTCAAGAACTAATTGAAGTTATTAAACAGCAATTTATGTCGTACACTACTAAGTGAAAGAGGGGAAAAAATGAAACGTATTTTTGATTTAGTTGTTTCTATAGTTTTGCTAATCTTGATTTCCCCAATTATGCTCTCAATAGCAATACTTGTAAAAATAAAATTAGGATCTCCAATCTTTTTCAAACAACAAAGACCCGGCTTACATAGTAAGCCTTTTTACTTTTATAAATTTCGAACAATGACAGATGAAAAAAATGAAAAAGGTGAATTGCTACCTGACCAATACAGATTAACTTCATTTGGTAAGTTCTTAAGAAAATCAAGTTTAGATGAGTTTCCACAACTAATTAATGTAATAAAAGGTGATATTAGTCTAGTAGGTCCAAGACCGTTATTAATGGATTATTTACCACTATATACAAAAAAACAGGCGATGCGCCATCTAGTTAGACCTGGTATAACTGGATGGGCTCAAATAAATGGTCGGAATAGTATTTCTTGGGAAGAAAAGTTTGAGTTAGATGTTTGGTATGTAAAGAATAGGAACTTTTTGTTAGATCTAAAAATACTTTTTTTTACTGTGTATAAGGTTATTCGTTCTCAAGGTATAAATCAACCAGGGAATGTGACAGTTGAGAAATTTAAAGGTTCAAACATAAGAGAGGGTCGAGGATGAATATTGTCATTATAGGAAATGGCGGTCATAGTAAAGTTGTAAAGGATATTATTCTATCAAATCAGAAATTACATATTGTTGGTTATTTGGATGACAAATTTGAAGATTATTTCACTAAAGAAGATATGTTTTACGGTCCTGTATCGGCGTATCAGTTTCTTATAGATAAATTTGAAAAAATTAAATTTATAATAGCAATTGGAAATAATCAAACAAGGAAGCAGATTGTAAATAAATTGGATCTTGAAAAGGATATGTACATAACTCCTACCCATCCTTCAGCAATTATTAGTCCTAGTGTTAGGATAGGGAAAGGTACAGTTATTATGGCCAATGTAACTATTAATGCTGATGCTGTTCTTGGGGATCACGTTATCGTTAACACAGGTTCAATTATTGATCATGACAGTCGAGTAAATGATTTTGTCCATGTATCTCCAAATGCAACGCTAACAGGATCTGTTCATTTAGGGGAAGGAGTACTTATAGGAGCAGGTGCGACTCTTATTCCAAATGTAAAAGTCGGTGATTGGTCAACGATAGGAGCAGGTGCAACTGTCATAAATTCAGTTCCATCCTATATTACAGCTGTTGGTATACCAGCCAAATCAAAAATAATGGAGGAGGTGTAATCATGCTGCAAAATAATCAACAAAAAACAATTTTTCTTTCTGCTCCACACATGAGTGGAAATGAGATGAAGTATATTAGTGATGCATTTAAAACGAATTGGATTGCTCCATTAGGTCCAAATGTTGATGCCTTTGAAAAAGAAATAGCCAATTATGTTGGAGTCAGTGAAGCTGTTGCCGTTAGTTCGGGTACTGCAGCAATTCATCTGGCTCTTTCTTTATTAGATGTAAAAAGGGGAGATAAAGTATTTTGTTCTACCTTGACTTTTGTTGCAAGTGCTAATCCAATTCTTTACCAAGGGGCAGAACCTGTTTTCATTGATTCAGAGCCTGAAACTTGGAATATGTCTCCTCGAGCTTTAGAGAAGGCTATAAAAGATGCATCCAGAGTTGGAAAACTACCGAAAGCTGTAATTGTTGTTAATTTATATGGACAGAGTGCCAAAATGGATGAAATCGTTTTTTTATGTAATCAATATGATATACCGATCATTGAGGATGCAGCCGAATCTCTCGGATCTACTTATAAAGGTAAAGCGAGTGGGACATTCGGAAAATTTGGTGTTTTTTCTTTTAATGGAAATAAAATCATCACAACCTCTGGCGGAGGTATGCTTGTTTCGAATGATGTTGAAGCTTTAAAGAAAGCTAGGTTTTTGGCTACTCAGGCAAAGGAACCGGCTCTTCACTACCAACATAGCACAATTGGTTTTAATTATCGAATGAGCAATATACTTGCTGGCATTGGTAGAGCTCAATTGGAGGTATTGGATCAAAGAGTAACAGCTAGAAGGCTATTATTTAATCGATACAGCAAAGATTTATGTTCAATCCCAGGAATTCAGTTCATGCCAGAATTAAAGGATACAAAATCAAATCGTTGGCTCACAGCATTGACAATTGATAAGGAAATTACGGGAACTTCCGTGCACTCTATTTTAAATGCTTTATCGGAAGAAAATATTGAAGCACGTCCTGTTTGGAAACCACTGCATATGCAGCCATTATTTGAAGGTTTAAGCTACTATTCTCACAGTGAAAATATGAGTGTATCAGAAGGGTTGTTCAGTTCAGGGCTGTGTCTTCCTTCAGGGTCGAATATGTCAGAAGAAGATCAAATGAGAGTCATAAAATGTATGGAAGAATTATTGAAATTAAAGGTTTAGTTTAGACAATTTTATTTTGGTATCACATTAGAAGGGAGGTTGTAAAGGTGAATGAAAAGACAAATAAAATCCCTAAAATTATTCATTACTGTTGGTTTGGTGGAAAAGAAAAACCTGAGATTGTGAAAAAATTTATAGCGAGTTGGGAAAATAAGTTATCAGGTTATGAAATTAAAGAATGGGATGAAAACAACTTTGATATAAGCAGCAACAACTATGTAAAAGAAGCTTATGATTCTGGGAAGTTTGCTTTTGTAAGTGATTATGCAAGGGTATATGCTCTCTACCACTTTGGTGGAATATATTTAGATACAGATGTAGAGGTTTTTAAACCATTTGATGATCTATTGCATCATGAGTCGTTCTGGGGTTTTGAACAGGAAAATTATATTGCTACGAGTACGATAGGTGCTGAAAAGAGAAATAAATTAATTAAGTTATTTTTAGATTCTTATGATGAAAAGAATTTTCTTAAAGAAGATGGTAGTTACAATGACTTAACGAATGTAGCTATTGTTACTGAGATACTGAAAAATAAAGGTTTAAAGATGAATGGACAATATCAAGAGCTAGAAGGTTTAGGAGTATTTTATCCTCAAACATACTTCTCTCCATATG
Organism: Bacillus sp. J37; assembly: GCF_000518865.1. Classification (GTDB taxonomy): domain Bacteria; phylum Bacillota; class Bacilli; order Bacillales; family Bacillaceae; genus Metabacillus. The sequence continues at coordinate 210,458 of NZ_JAEK01000001.1, forward strand.
ATTATATAAACTGTAGAAACTTTAACTCTGAATATACCTATACAATGCATCACTTTTATAAGAGCTGGTTATCACCTAAAGCAAGATTTAAGAGCAATATGAAAACAATAGCAGCTAAAGTAATAGGTGGAGGAAATATAGCGAAGATTAGAAAAGTAATTTCAAGAGTTTAGGAGATACACATGAAAAATTTATTGATAGCCTCTTATGATATGGAGGTTGGAGGAGTCGAAAGAAGTCTTATTAGCATGCTTAACAACTTTGATTACGGAAAATATGCAGTTGATTTAATGTTATACAGACATCAAGGCGATTTTCTAGAATTAGTTTCTAATAAAGTGAATTTATTAGACGAAATTCCGCAATACACTACTTTTAGAAAATCAATAGGTGAAAGCTTCAAAGAAAAACAGTTTAGTATAGGGTTAACACGACTTATGGCTAAGATAAATGCTGAAATTACAGGGAGAATAAAAAAAATTGAAGAGCCAGGCTATTATCAAATGCAACTAATGTGGAAGTATGCTTTACCTTATTTACCCAAGGTTGCAAAAGAATATGATGTAGCGATAAGTTATTTATGGCCACATGATTTTGTTGCAGAAAGAGTTAAGGCAAAAAAGAAAATAGCATGGATTCACACAGATTATTCTACCGTGGATACAAATATAGAAATGGACTTAAAGATGTGGAAAAAATTTGATCATATTGTAGCTGTATCAGATTCTTGCAAAATTTCCTTTTTACAAAAATATAGTCAATTAGCTGATAAGGTTATTGTAATAGAAAATATAACGTCACCAGAATTTATTAGAAAGATGGCTGATGAAAAAGTTAATAACCTAATGATTAAAGATAGTAGGTTTAAAATTGTAACAGTTGCCAGATTATCACATGCTAAGGGAATCGATAATGCTGTTAGGGCTTTAAAGGTACTGAAAGAAAAAGGCTATCATGATATTGCTTGGTATGTTGTAGGCTATGGTGGTGATGAGTCTATGATAAAAGAAATGATAAAAGAATTTAAACTAGAGGATAGCTTTATTTTATTAGGGAAGCAAACTAATCCTTATCCATTTATGAAAGCAGCTGATCTGTATGTTCAACCATCTAGATATGAAGGAAAAGCTGTAACGGTGGGAGAAGCTCAGATACTTTCTAAGCCAGTAATGATAACGAACTATACGACCGCACCTAGCCAAGTGAAAGATGGATTTGACGGATGTATTACAGAGTTATCAGTTGAAGGAATAGCAATGGGGATTGAAAGGTTGTATAAGGATTTAGAAAAAAGAAAAATATTAATTAACAATTGTAATAATACAAATTTCAGTAATAATAAAGAATTAGATAAACTATATCAAATTGTTAATTAATAATGGAGGTAAGCATGGTACCGAAAGTAAGCGTCATAGTACCAGTTTATAATTCTGAGAATTATATCTCAGCTTGTATAGAAAGCATACTAAATCAAACATATTCCAAATTGGAGATTATTATTGTCAATGACGGTTCAATTGATAAAAGTGAACAAATTATTATTGAGTATTTAGAAAAAGATAATCGTATTATTTATTTATATCAGGAAAATAATGGACCATCTGAAGCTAGGAACAAGGGTATCTTATCATCAACAGGTGATTATTTAGTTTTTATAGATTCCGATGATACAGTTGATAAACGGTATATTGAATACTTATTAAAAGAAACAATTAAATTAGATGCTGATTTAGTCTGTTGTGGCTATATAGATTATTCTAAATATGGGGTAAAGAATCATACGGATTTTAATATTAATGAAAATGTTTCTCTACATGCATTTATGGAAATGGTGTGTAAGGGAACAGGTGGGGTACTGTGGGGGAAAATATTTAAAAGTGAAATCATTGTCAAGAATAACTTAAAAATGGACGGAAATTTATTTATGTCAGAGGACTTGGTTTTTGTACTTCAATATGTATCTCATTGTAAGGTATTTGCTGCTGTTCAAGAGTATTTATATAATTACAACAGACTGAATCAAGGAAGCATTAGTTCAAACATATCAATAAATTATATAAATAATCATATAATTGTTTGTGAATATCTGGAAGAAATATTTCGTTCGGTTAAACTAGATGAACACATATGTGAAAAAATAATTGTAAAACGAATTCAAGATTTTGTACTAATCATTTTACAGCTACAGAGCAATAATGTAAAAAAAATAGGAATAAATAAAGTTCGGGAAAATTTTAAAGAAATACTATCTATACCTTATATTGTGAAATATAAAAGTGAATTTAGAAGTACAAGTGTTTACTATAAACCTTTTTTACTTTTTATAAGAAATAAATTTTATAAAACAGGTATTAAATATCTTTATTATTTGAACCTTCTAAAAAAAATAAAGGGTAAATTATTATATAGAAAGCAAGTGAGTTTATGAAGAAAAAGCTCCTATTTGTAATTGATTCATTAACTATTGGAGGAGCAGAAAAAAGTTTAGTTTCATTATTAAATTTGATTGATTCCTCTAAATACGAAATAGACTTATTGCTAATTAAAAGAGGGGGAGACCTAGAGAAATACGTTCCCTCATATATAAATATTTTACCAGTACCTAATTATTTTATTAGTTCAGTAGAAAACAAATTCTCTTTTGAGAACTTGTATTTTAGAATAAAGACTTCTATTAATTTAAGAGTAAATAATTATAAAAAAAACGTTTTACATAGTGAGCAGGTTGTATTTAAAAGTATAAATAGAATTATTTCGCCGCTAATAAAAGTATATGATATTGCAATAGCATATAGTCAGGGAATGCCGACATATTTAGTGGCAAATAAGGTTAAAGCATCAAAAAAATTAGCATGGATTAATACTGATTATGCTAATACTTTATATAATAAAGAATTTGATTATAAGTCATACAGTAAAATAGACAAAATTATTGCGGTTTCTGAACATACAAAAAGTTCTGTGTCTCAACTAAGAGAAGAATATAAGAATAAAGTTGATCTGGTTTTAGATATAGTTGATCCTGAAATGATTAATAAAATGTCATTGGAAGAAGAGGCTAAGGAATTTGATAAGTCTGCAGTTAATATTCTAACCGTTGGAAGGTTAGTAACAGCAAAAGGCTATGAAAAGGCTATTGAGGTAGCAAAATTACTCAAGCATGCGGGATATAAATTTAAATGGTTTAGTATTGGAGAAGGACCTGAAAGAAAAAAGCTTCAAAAATTGATTGAGGAATATGAATTACAGGACCACTTTATTTTTCTGGGGAAAAGAGTTAACCCATATGTTTATATGAGAAATTGTGATATTTATGTACAAACTTCAATAAAAGAAGGGTTTGGTCTTACAGTAAGTGAAGCAAAGATTTTAAAAAGACCGATTGTATGCACAAGTTTTCCTACAGCAAAGGAAATTATCCAAAACGAAGTAGATGGTTTAATTGTTGAACAAGATATCGAAAACATATATAAAGGTGTTAAAAAGTATTTGGATGAAAAGAGCTTTAAAGATACCGTTATGAAAAAACTAGATTCAACAGAGCCGTATAGTTCTGTAAATCAGATAAATATTTTTTACAATTTAATTGAAAATTAAAGAGTGGTGATAGAGTTGAAGAAAGTTTTTGTAGATATTTATTTGCAATTTAATCTAGGAGATGATTTATTTTTAGATATCCTTGCAAAGAAATTTCCCAATAGTGAGTTTACAATCAATTATTTAGGAAATAATTATGATCATTTTATTTCCCAATATAATAATGTTAGAAGAAGAAAATATTCATTAATAAATAAAATAGGGCAGCGACTTAAAATCACTGATTCAATAACTAACTATGATACAGTTGCTAAAGAGCATGATGCTTTATTATTTATTGGTGGTTCTATTTTTAGAGAAGAAGATTATCATCATACACTCTATCAAGGTCGGATGAAAATGGTTAAGGAATTTAAGAATCGAGGGAAATCAGTATTTGTTCTTGGAGCAAATTTTGGTCCCTATAAGTCGGAAGCTTTTATCAATGATTACAAAGAGTTCTTTAAACTTTGTGACGATGTTTGTTTTAGAGATTTGTATTCATATAATCTATTTAGTGATTTATCAAAAGTAAGATATGCGCCAGATATTGTATTTCAAATGGACATAAGTGATTATAAGACTGATACTGATAAAAAATATGTTGGGTTTTCAATAATTGATGTAAGACATAAACAAGGTTTATCGGAATTTCATAATGACTATATTAGTAGTACAGCAAGAGCTATAGAAACTTTTGTAAGTATGGGTTATGAATGCTGTTTAATGTCTTTTTGTGAACACGAGGGTGATTTGCAGGTAATCAATGAAATCAAATCTAAACTTTCTTCTGAGGTGATAAACAAAGTATTTGTATACGAATATAAAGGGGAATTAAAAGAAGCTATAAATCTTATAGCTTCTTTTAGTTTATTTATAGCAGCTAGATTTCATGCTAATATTCTCGCCTTATTGCTTGGAATAGGCGTTATGCCAATCGTCTACAGCAAAAAAACTACTAATATGCTCCAGGATATTAGTCTAACAGATGTTTTAGTAAACATGGATGAACTTTACCTACAATATAATGAAAACATGCTTAATAGATCATTTAATAATAAAATTAACTTAGAAATGATATCAAATGATGCGAAAAAACAGTTTTCAAAACTTAGTGCTTTTCTAAATCGAAATAATATTAGAGGGATTGTATGAAGAAAAAAATCATATTCATGGTAATAAATATGAATATTGGAGGAACGGAAAAAGCTTTACTAAATATGATATCAGAACTTCCACAGGAAAATTTTAATGTCACTATTTTAATGCTTGAAGAATATGGTGGATTCTTAGAGTTGATTCCTAGCCATGTTAATATCGAAAAAGTAGATGGATATAGAGACATTCAAAATATGTATAATAATCCACCCAAATTGAGTGCAATTAGATTCATTAAAAAAGGTAAGGTATTAAAAGCATTTAATATATTGTTTTTTCATTTATTCTCAAAGGTTTTTAAGGATAGAAAGCCATTTTTAAAATATATCTTAAAGGATTATCCTATTAATATAAATAACTATGATATAGCAGTTGCATATGCAGGTCCTATGGATTTAATAACATATTTTGTATTAAATAAAATAGTAGCGAAAAAAAAGTTTCAATGGATACATTTCGATGTAACAAAAATAGGATTCAATAAGACAAACGAATCAAAAATGTATAATAAGTTTGATAAAATATTTGTAGTTTCTGAAGATGGAAGAAATAAATTAGTTAATATGATACCTTCGATAGATAAGAAAACTGAAGTATTTTCAAATATAACATCACCAGAATTGTTATATAAGCAGTCGAAAGAGGGAAAAGGATATACTGATTCTTTTGATGGGGTGAGAATATTAACTGTTGGTAGACTAACAAATGAAAAAGGTCAGGATATGGCTATTAAGGCATTATCGATGTTAATTAAAGAGGGGTATAAAGTTAGATGGTATTGTTTAGGGGAAGGAAGTTCTAGAAAGAAATACGAAAAACTGGTTGAAGAGTATAATCTCCAAAACCAGTTTGTTTTTTTAGGGGTAGATCCAAATCCATATCCATATATAGCACAATGTGATATATATGTGCAGCCATCTAGACACGAAGGATATTGTATAACTTTAGCTGAAGCTAGGTGTTTTAAAAAGCCTATTGTAACAACAGACACTAGTGGTGCAAAAGAACAAATAAAAAATGGAGAAACGGGTTTAATAGTTGGTGCTAATGAATTTGAATTATATTATGCAGTTATAAAATTAATTAATAATCAAAATTTGTGTAATAGTTTTACTCAAAACTTAGAAAAAGAACACTTTAATATTGATAATAATAAATTATGTAAACTTATAATTTAAGCCAACGCGAAGGGTAGAGGGAAAAATTGAAAAAGGTTGTAATTGTAACAAGAAGAATGATAATGGGTGGAATAGAAAAGTCTTTGATATCTTTGTTAGAAACTATACCAAATGATAATTTTGATATTACGGTTTTAGTTATGGGTAAAGGTGGGGAGCTTGTAGAGGAAATTCCAAATCATATTAAAATTCAATGCTTATATGGTAATGAAAAATCAATAATTGAAAAAATAATGAATAATATCAAAAAAGCAAAATTTATTACTGCATTTAAGATAGTAAATTACACAATGTTAGCTAAAAAGGCTGCTACATTCTATCAACAAGAAGAATATCAATCTAAAATGTTACCTATTATAGATAAGGAATTTGATTTAGCAATTGCATATCATACTCCAGCCTCATTTCCTGTTGTCTATGTAATGAATAATATAAAGGCTAAAACAAAAGCAGTTTGGATTCATAGCGATGTTTCTGAGTATAAAAGGGAACTACTACCCTATAGCAAATATTATGAAAGATATGACAAAATCTTTTGTGTATCTAGATATGCAAAAAATAAATTTATAGAAATGTACCCTAAGTTAAAAGGGAAAACAGAGATATTTTATAATATCCTAGATAGGGAAAAGTTGGAATTACTATCTTTACAGAATGAGGGGTTTTCTGACAATTTTGATGGTACACGCATATTAACTATAGGAAGATTAACCTCACAAAAAGGGCAAGACATATTACCAGGTATAATAAAGGAACTTTTAAAAGCTGGGTATAATATTAGATGGTATTGTATAGGAGATGGAGAAGAAAGGAAAAAACTCGAAAACTTAATTAAAGATTTTCATTTAGAAGATCATTTAATTTTATTAGGTACTATAAAAAATCCTTATCCTTATATCAAACAGTGCGATCTCTATGTTCAACCATCCAGACATGAAGGGTATTGTATAACACTTGCCGAAGCAAGATCATTCAATAAACCTATAATAACAACTGATTTTGTTGGTGCAAGAGAGCAAATTGAAGATGGACTAACAGGAAAAATTGTAAATTTTGATGAAGATGAGCTCTTTAGTGCAATCAGTTATTTGATACATAATAAAGATTTATGTGAGAAATTTAGCAGTAATTTAAAAAGGAAAAATGTTTCTTCTACTACATGGGAAATAAAAAAATTATACGATTGTTTCTATTAAATGATAGATAGGAGAGGTAGTTAAGTGAATGAAGAGTCAACTTAAGGCAGGGGCAGTATTATCATATTTAGCATTGTTTATAAGTAGTGCTATTTCAATAATTTACACCCCAGTAATGTTAAAATTGCTTGGTCAATCAGAGTATGGTTTATTTAGTTTAGCTACAGCTGCAGTAAGTTACGTTGGAGTGTTAAATTTTGGATTAGGTAATGCAGTAATTAATTACACCGCAAAATATAAAGTACTTAAGGACAAAACGAGTATTTCAAATTTATACGGACTTTTTTGTATAATGTATGGAATATTGGGAATTATTGCCTTAATTTTAGGTATGATATTAACACTAAATTCACATTTAATATTTTCGAACTCATTAAATATAAATGAAATTAATCAACTAAAAATAATAATGGGTGTAACCGTAATAAACATTTCTTTAGGGATAGGTTTTGGTTTTTTTAGTGTTATTTCACTTGCACATGAAAAATTTATTTTTCAAAAAGTTTTGGGGATAGTGAGTTCTATTTTCAGCCCTCTAGTAATGTTACCTTTATTATTAATGGGATATGGGTCTATTTCTATGGCTATAGTGACAACTATTCTTAACTTTATAACTATTTTAATAAATATTATTTACTGTTTTAATGTCTTGAAAATTAATATAACGTTCAAAAAGATAGAGATAAGTTTATTGAAAGAAATACTTGGTTTTTCTTTTTTTATATTTATAAATTTAATAATAGATAAAATATATTGGTCAACTGATCAAATTATCTTAGGTATTTATAGTGGTACAGTTGCAGTTTCTATATATACAGTAGGTGCAACTTTTTCAGGATATTTTTCGGGGCTTTCAGCGTCTATATCCAATGTGTTTTTAAGTAAAGTTTCAGGAATGGTTGCAAAAGAAGTATCAGATAAAGAAATATCAGATTTATTTATTAAAATAGGAAGACTCCAATATATTGTGATTTCATTTGCTTTAAGTGGGTTTATTGTTTTTGGACAAGAATTTATTTTTTTATGGGTTGGAGAGGATTATATCGATTCTTTTATTATAGCAATTTTAATTCTAGTTCCAATGATAGTACCACTTATACAAGGAATGGGAGGGTTAATACTACAAGCAAAAAATATGCAAAAATTTAAAACCGTTGTTTATGCTGTTGTAGCTATAGCTAATGTTTTACTCAGTATTATTTTTGTACAATGGTGGGGTGCAATTGGCACTGCACTTGCTACTGCACTAGCATTTACTATCGGAAATATAATTATTATGAATTTTTATTATTGGAAAAAGATAAGGCTTGACATACCAATGTTTTGGAAAAACATTATTATGATGAGCACTCCGTTTGCAGTAAGTTTAATTTTCGGAGCAACAATCAATAATATAGTACCTGCTGAAAATTGGATACTATTCTTGCTAAAGGTTTTTCTATTTATTATAGCATATTTCGGTATATTATGGTTCGCAGGCATGAACAAATATGAAAAAAATATATTTGTTCTACCTTTTAAAAATATAATAATGAGTTATAAAAAAGGTATATTACATAAAGTAAGATGAGGATAGAAAATAATAAGAGTAAGTTAATTTTATATTTTTAATTTATATTCAGGGAAGGGGTATGAATTAAGAATGGAGACGTTTCTTTTCTCTTTATATAACTTAGGAGGAATTCGTATTGTAAAAGAAAAACAAAAAATCTTTATTGAATATTGCTTCGAACTTTCCATGATTTGAATTTTATGATGTCTATTAAAATCTACTATGCAGTGAGCTATTGAGATATAAGTTTGCTTTTTTCGGAAAACCTACAGCATTAAAAATCTGATATTTATAATAGAAATGGATTATAGAGAGTATTGATAAATTAGTTCTTAAAATGATGACTTTGGTATGGAATTTAAGAATCCGAAAGGAGTCCAACGATTTTGGAAATTTCGAAAAGAGATATGAAAATTTTAAAGGGAGTAGCGATCTTATTTATGCTTCTCCTTCATTTATTTGCTAGAAAAGAGGTAAATGAATTATATGAGACATTTCCTGTTTTTAACGGAGTACCTTTAATTTATTATATAGGATTATTTGGTGATGCGTGTGTGCCTATTTTTTGTTTTGCAAGTGGTTATGGTTTATATATGGCTTTTTGTAATGATCAGAGGTATACCAAAAGTAAAAATTTCCTCCGTGTTTTTAAATTATTGATTAATTTTTGGATTATTCTTTTTATATTTGTAATAATCAGTTTACTGTTGGAAAGGCAGATTCTATTCTAGGTGGCTTAACAGAATTTCTTTTGAACTTTTTTGTATTATCAAACTCATATAATGGAGCATGGTGGTTTTTGCAGACCTATATAATTCTTGTTCTTTTATCTCCTGTTCTCACTAGATTAATTACAACGTTTAATTCTATTAGCTTATTATTTATTTCAGGAATTATATATTTCTTAAGTTATGTTCAGCGTATAAAACATGTCATTGACTTTAACGATAATACTTTATTTAATATGTTTTTAACTGCTGTTGTATTGGTTGGTACGTCACAATTTCCATATGTTGTAGGATCTATTTTCGCTAAGGAAAAAATCTACTCGAAAATTTACAGTAAATTTAATTTTTCATCCTATAAAAATTTCTTTTGTTTAATAGGGATTTTTTTACTTGTAATTATTCATGCGATTTTTCAGTCAATGTTTATTGCGCCATTTACAGCTATAACTTTTATATGCTTGTTTAATATTATGGATAAAGCTATATATATTCAAAAAGTCTTAATCTTCTTTGGAAACCATTCTACTAATATTTGGTTGACTCATATGTTCTTTTATATAACGTTTCTTTCAGAACTAATCTTTGCACCAGGATACCCAGTATTGATTTTTATTTGGTTATTGCTGCTTTGTTTGATTACTTCTTATATCATAGATACAATTTATAGACCTATAATTAGGTTTATTGACAAAAAAATTGTGTTTGGCAGGAATAATTCACAATTAGAAAGTAATAAAGCAATTTAAATTACTAGTTTTGTGATTTTTTTTACTGAAATATTATTGGTAGTTATAAGGTGACAAAAGGTATGGAAATCTCGAACTCTTATTAGAACATATCCATAAATATAAAAAACATAATTTTAATTCGTGATTTGGATTGGTGGAGTTAGAATAGTCTTATGGACACTGCGAGGTCCTAGAGGGATTGCATCATGTATAGAGTGGTTGAAATGGCAAAAGAGGACGATTTAAAACCATATCATTATTCTCGCTATTTGTTTGAAACGTTGCCAATATGGATCTAACGAAAAAAAAAATAGATAGAGTCTTGCAATAATCATCTAATTTAACCCATATACAGATGGACCGATAAAAAGTGAGGCAAACAAAATATATACACGAAATACACCATTCATGTAGTATGTGTGGACTAAATGACGTTTACTTTTATACTTATTTTCGGTTAACCACTGAAGATCAAGGTAGATTCTATTTGCGGTTTCATTTGGATGAGATCTATCGTTTATAATCCACCCAACGACCTATCTCAAGAGTATCCATTTTTCTGCATTACTAAACATACATCCACTTTGGAAATCAAACTTTATGATTGAGACGAAAAACAACATATCTATTGTCATAATTGAAAATAAATTTTTAATTCCAACAACCTTTTTTTATTTTTCTATTGGGTAATATGAAACTCTTCAATTCTATCTAGTCTAAGTAAATTTTAACCAAAAGATCTATTTTTATATAATCAACGGTTCTTAATATATGACTATTTATTGCTAATATAAGAAAAATAAATGAATTTAGTCCTTATGGTGTAGGCTTAAAGAGGAATAAAGGAGAGGGCTGAAATTATTTTTATACTATCTTTTTTTATTGCTTTAATTTTAGGGTTAGTGTTCACCCCCATTGCATTGGTAATTGCTCTAAAATTTAATATAGTAGATATCCCTAATACAGAAGTAAAAACTCATAAGAAGGTTACACCATACTTAGGGGGTGGGGCCATTGCCCTTTCACTCTTAGTAACACTATTTATATTAACTATAACTTTCAATCTGAACGTAGATAAGAAGATATATGGTATATTAGTTAGTTGTTTCATTATTATTATCTTAGGTTTAATAGATGATGTTAAGAATATTACTCCTTTTCGGAAGATTTCATTTCAATTTTTAGCTGCAATAATAGTAGTTCTATCAGGGACAAAGATTTACTTAACTAATATTGAAATGATAGATGTTATATTAACCATTTTATGGATTATTGCTCTTACCAATGCGTTGAATCTAATTGATATCATGGATGGATTGGCTGCAGGTATAGCGACAATTGCATCGCTATCTTTATCGATTTTGTCTTTACAAATGGATGAATTATTTCTTTGTGCAGTCCTTTTAGCTTTAGCAGGGTCATGTTTAGGTTTTTTAAAATATAATTTTAATCCTGCTCAAATATTTATGGGGGATACTGGAAGCTTGTTTTTAGGTTTTTTATTGGCTTGTATCAGCATAAATTTTATCGATGTCGGTGAGGTAATTCAATCTACCTTCATTCTTTTTTTTGTTTTTGGTATCCCTATATTTGAAACAATATTTGTATCTATTCTGCGCATAAAAAGTAAAAGATCCCCTTTAATAGGAAGTAAAGATCACTTTGCATTAAGGATGGTTAACTCCGGTCTTACAGTTAAGAAAACGGTATTAGTTACATACTCAACTGGAATATTACTTGGGGTAGTGTCTATAACATCATTTAATTTTAAAGATCTTACTCCTTTTTTCATTATTGTAATATTGATAGCAGTTATTATTGTTGCTAAGAAGTTAGGCAGAATCGATATGAGTAATTTTTAAATTTTATAAACAAGGGAGGATATAATTAATGGCTAGGATTGCTTTCATTGCCCCATATGCAAGCTATTATGTAAATTTTAGTTGGGATCTCCTAAAAACATTAGTGCATGATGGACATGAGGTGATAGCGATAGCTCCTGACAAGGATAACGAGAGTAAATTTAAATCTATTGGTGTCCATTATAGGAAAGTACCATTAATTAATACAGGAATCAATCCATTCTACGATATCTACTCTATATGTATATTGATAAGATTATTAAAGAAAATAGAGCCTGATACTGTAGCATGTTTTTCAATTAAACCAGTTCTTTATGGCTCAATTGCGGCTCGTATTACAAAGATAGAAGATGTCTATTTGACAATTACGGGCTTAGGGTATGTTTTTATTGGCAATACATTGAAGCAGCGCATATTGTTACCTTTAATAAAAGCACTATATAAAGTAGCTATTAAAAATAGTAAAAAAGTCTTTTTTCAAAACCCAGACGATTTACTATTATTTGAGTCCTGGAAATTGTTAACGAGGGATAATAAAGCTTTAATCATAAATGGCTCTGGTGTAAATATTGATGAGTTTTCTTTTATTTCTTCCAAAGGAGAGCAGATTAGTTTCATATTAATTGCTAGGCTTATAAAGGATAAAGGAATTGAAGAGTTTATTGAAGCATCAAGGATCTTAAAGAGAAAGTATCCTTTGTTAAACTGTAAGGTCCTTGGTCCCTTTGATAGAAACCCAACTTCTATTAGTAAAGAAAAAGTTAAACAATGGGTTAGTGAGGGAATTATAGAATACCTTGGGGAAACAAGTGATGTGCGACCTTATCTTTCCCAGTCTAGTGTATTTGTTCTTCCATCATATCGTGAAGGAACGCCAAAGTCTGTTTTAGAAGCTATGTCAATGGGACTACCTGTTATTACAACAGATTCTCCTGGATGCAGAGAAACAGTTACTCATCAAGAAAATGGTTTTTTAGTTCCAATTAAGGACTCAAAAGCTCTTGCAGATGCTATGGAAAAATTTGTGTTAAATCCAAGTCTAGTTAGCATAATGGGTTATAAAAGTCGTGAAATTGTTGTCCAAAAATACGATGTTCGCAAGGTTAATGAATTTATGAAGGACAATATGGGTTTAGCCTAATATCCTTCTCTCATAATAAGTCAATTAGGAGGATATGATGATTACTTATGTAATTGGGGCGGGAGTAACAGGTTTATCATTTGTGAAGGTCTTTGGTGATGATGCGGAGATTTTGGAATCTAAAAAAGAGTTGGGTGGAAAAGCATTATCTTATCAAGTAGAGACTGATGTGGGGGATTTTGGATTTGATATCGGTGGGCACTGGTTTCATCATAAAAGTGCGCCTGAAGCATTAGAGTTGTTAGAAGGCCTTGAATTAGAGAGCCATAAGCGTAATGCGTATATTTATCTTGACGGTCAGTTTTTTGATTTTCCAATTCAGCAAAGCTATATAGCGCATTCTAATTTAGACTTTGTAAAACGTGTAGAAAGAGATTTCAAAGCAATACAGAAAGACCATAAATTATATGATAATTATAATGATATGTTATTAGAATCTTATGGTTTTACTTTATATGAATCTTTTTTTCGAAATTATAACATGAAAATGTTAGGGATAGAGGATCTATCACGAATAGGTATTGGTAATTATGAAAAGAAAAGAAATGTTAGAATTGACGAGGATATAAAAGGCTATAATGACGACTTTGTTTATCCTAAAGGGGTTATAGGAGCAAAAGGGATTCCCATATTTTTAGCAAAAAATGCAAAAGTGAATTTTAATTCTAAAGTTAAATCCATTAATCTTGAAAAAAAAACTATAGAGGTTAATAAAAAAAATATCACTTGGAAAAACTTAATTTCAACTATGCCATTAACATCTTTAGTAAAGATAATTTCGGATATCGATCCGGAAATATTGAGATTGTCAAAGAAATTAGAATCCACTAAGGGTATGATTTTAAATATAGGAGTAAAGCGTAACCCAATACATGGTAATAAGAGTTGGGTGTACATACCTAGCTTAGATTATAGCTTTTATCGTATTGGATTTTATAGCAATATTGAACCTTTGCTAGCTCCAAAAGGTTACGTTTCTATGTATGTTGAGTGTTCACCTCTTTTTTTTCAGAATAAAAAAGAGGCGTTGGCTCTAGTACCTAAAGTTATTGACGAGTTAATAGAGATTGGTTTTATCGGAAATAAAGAAGAAATTGTTACAAGTCGGTCAATTTACCTGGAACATAACTATTGCCTTCCCAATATTAGAGTGAGTGAAAGAATTAGGAGTTATTTAGAAGCATTTGGGATTTATAGTATTGGTAGATACGGAACATGGCATTGGTCGAGTCAACATGAGGATATGAAACAAGCAATTAATCTGGTAAAGAAATTAAAAACTGACAGTACGATTGATAAGACCATACTACAAGTTTAATTGTAATTTAACCAGGGAACATATCTGCTGTTGAAAATTTCAAAATAGATAATTTCTAACTTAATAAAAAGTTTTTAAACTAGTTATATTTTCAAACTTGAGCATTATGTCTCATATTAAATTTGTCGATAGACGGAAAAATAGATTTGTAAATAAATACAAAAAGTCAATGAGTTGCCTACATTAGATTGTCAATAATAATATAATTTCAAGGAAAATTACAATTTAAAAACTTAAACTAGGTTGAAAGGTTTATAAACTAAACTTTTAACTTTGATGGTAGCTATCTTACATAGAATGAAAAAAAAGCAAAAGACTACAAAGGGTTACCTCGATTTAGAGTGGAATATGTTGAGTTAGAGAAAAAATTGTTCTCACAATAAATCAAGGGGACCCATCATTGTAGTATAGCTAGGCCATCACTTAAATTGGTAGAGGAGTAACTTAAGAGCGTATTAACCTTTTTGACTTGACGCTCACCTTTTCTTACTAATATATACTTATAGTTATAACTGATCTTTCACATTATTTGTATAAATTATATCTGAATTAATTTTAATATTATTTTGATCTATAATCGTGGTTTTCGGTATTGCTATTCTTGAACCACTTTTCCTATATGCACCTTCGATTGTAATTAATCCTCTTGTGTTTGTGTTAGATATTTTTGTAGTTAGAATTGTATTATTAGAGAGATTTAAATGGTTTTCTGTAAATATTCTTAATGTGTGTAGAGATCCGAGGGAAATGCCTTTATCAATAACATTAAAAATATTATTTAAGATTTCTAACCTTGGTATATAGAGAAAAGCAATACCAGGTCCTCTTGCTTCGTGGGTAGCAATTGTATACGATGCATCCCAAACCATTTTATTATTCTTGAAACTATGTGTAATATAACCTGTATCTTTTGCTAATATCTCTGTACCGTATATGTTACCACCATCAAACCTAAAGGATTGATTTTTAAAAGTTGAATTTTCTACTCTCATAGACTCTGAGACCATCATGCGGCTGTAATTAGTTGTGGTTCCATTATGAATAAATTCACATTTGTCTACAATTAAGTTTTTCGTTCCTACATAATGTCCACCATTGGTTTCACCTGTAATAAATTTAACATTTGATAATAATACATTTTCACTTGAATTATAAAAAGCCGACGAGATACTTTTAGACCTTCTAATATCGAATAATGAATTATATACTTCCACATTTTTACCGGAAAAGCCAAATGCACCATCTTTGTCTGGATCATCAAAAGTAAGCTTACAATTAATAACTTTTGCAGTTTCACCACCTAGAGTAAGGCTGCTTTTAGAAAAAACGCAATTTTCTAAGGTGGTATTACCTGCTAATATTGAGACCGATTGGCCAAACACAGAATCATTTCGAAACGTACAAAATGTGCCATCAGCTTCAGTTCCACTAGTTATAGATCTACCACTGATGCTACCATAATACATATTATTCAAAGAATAATAATCATCTCCGCTACCAGAAAAAACAAATGCCCCTCTAAATTTATTGTTTTCTACGTGTACACCCCTAGTACTAACGCAAATAAATGCACCTGCTCTATTATCATATATGTTACAGTTTCTAATCGTAATTTTTTGATTCGTCATATATCCATCTTCAATATCAATTCCATAACCAGGATTAACACCTGTGGATCTACTCAAAGGATTGCTATTATTATAAATTTCACAACTATCAAATGTTACAAATCTTCCACCATTAATAGATGCACCAAGTCTTCTATTTTTATGTGATTTGCAATTAATAAAGTTTATATACTGAGGAATTTTAGCGCACATGACATAATGTAAGTTACCGCTCATTAAATCGAAGTTTTGTAAAAATGAGAATCTTACTTTTGTTGTACCTGGGGGTAATGAATCTAAATAGATAAATTCATAAGAACGAGTATTTCTAAAACCAAGATAGGTATCATCGGATTTATAAAAATGCACTTTTATTACAGTTTTATTAAGGTTACTCCCAGTACCATACCCACCATATCCATCACCAGCGTAATAAAAGTATCCGACAGATTTTACTAAGTTTCCAGTTACATCAAAAAATTTAGAAACTGTAGTATAGTTAGTCTTTGTGCTATCGATACTTCCTTGACTATTAATGTCACCCTTTGCAAAATGTGCTGGATGCTGAGCTCCACCTATTGCTGAAAAATCCATTGAAGTAACAAATCCATCTCCAGTGCATTCATAGGCTTCACAATTTTTTATTTCAATGTTAGAACAGGAATTTTTACATTCAATCCCATATCCCCATTCATGTGTACCACCACTTGAATAATCATGTGTTTCTCTATCACCTCTTACTGTCGCACCTTCAATTGTAACGTTTTTAACGCTATCACAAGTTAGTATAGAATAGCCTGTAAGATTATTTGATTCTTTAACAAAAAAACAATCATAAAATTTATAGTGTGTGTTACTTTGAAGTAATATAGAAGCATTTTTATCAATAAGATATTGACCTTTTGGTAAGACAACTGTGTATAGATTGTTATCTTTTGCCCACAATAGGGCACTATTGATTCCATTCGTGGTGTTCAATGCATCTGTTCCATCATTCTTAATTCCCCAACGACCAAGTTCTACTACATAGGTAGCATTAGAACTAACCATAAGAAACATCATACCTCCTATTTAATAACGTTATGTTTATAATATTGAATTCAAGTAGTTGTTAAAATGCTTGGACAGTTTGGTAATGAAATAATTTGATGTATCAACAAAACTCTAAATGATTCTAGGGGTTTACCAATTAATTTTTCTGAAAAGGTTGAATAAATGGTTTTTGGAGTGTAATATTAATGTGTGTTCTTTATAGAGAACTATATATTTTGAAAACTAAGTTTAATTTATTCTCATTGGGTAGAGTAGATTTAAGAATAGTAAAGTTTTTTACTACTACTCAAACATAAATATTAAATATAAATTTTAGCGGGGGGAAAATATATGTCCATCCTAATCACAGGGGGAGCAGGTTATATCGGCTCCCACACATGCGTAGAATTATTAAACGCAGGATATGAAGTTGTGGTACTAGATAATCTATCAAACAGTAAGGTGGATTCGCTTGATCGTATTAGAGAAATTACCTCAAAGGACTTTAAATTTTATCAAACTGATTTACTTAACAAACCTGATTTACAAAACATTTTTGCTGAAAACAACATTGAAGCTGTTATACATTTCGCTGGATTAAAAGCTGTTGGAGAATCTGTTTCAATTCCACTGCATTATTACCACAACAATATTACAGGAACACTAATTCTGTGTGAAGTGATGGAGCAATTCGGTGTCCACAACATGGTCTTTAGTTCGTCAGCAACCGTGTATGGTATGCAAGAACAGGTCCCACTCACTGAAGAATTACCTCTTCAAGCAACAAATCCATATGGAAGAACAAAGCTGATGATTGAGGATATATTACGTGATGTATATGTTTCAAATGAAAATTGGAGTGTAGCTTTGTTACGATACTTTAATCCTGTAGGAGCCCATTCTAGCGGTCTTATTGGTGAAGATCCTAATGGTATTCCTAATAATCTTGTACCATTCATAACACAAGTAGCTGTTGGGAAACTAACTGAGCTTAGTGTTTTTGGGAACGACTATGCTACTCATGATGGAACAGGTGTTAGAGATTATATCCATGTCGTAGACCTTGCAGCCGGCCATTTAAAAGCACTTGAAAAAGTAATGGTATCTTCAGGTGTAAGTGCTTATAATCTTGGGACGGGTACGGGATATAGTGTCTTGGATATGATACATACTTTTGAAGAAGTAACTGGTAGATCTATACCTTATCGTATTAGTAATCGTAGACCAGGGGATATAGGAATTAGCTTTGCGGACCCATCGAAAGCACAAAAAGAATTAAATTGGGTAGCAAAAAAGGGACTGCAGGAAATGTGCTTAGATTCCTGGCGATGGCAGTCTAATAATCCCAATGGTTATGAGGGATCTAGTAAAGAACAAGCGGTTTTAAATGTTGTTAAATAATTAGGCTCAAACTATGTTCATGGTTGAAGTGACCACTAAAATAATTACATGAAGGTTAAACAAAGCAAATATTGAAAATACGTAATAAAAACTGTTGCATGCCATAAGATTGTATAGTATTGTTCTTTATATAGAATATTTTTGTTCTTGAAAATGAAATGAAACTCCTACTTTTAAAAAATGTAGTTTATTAATCATATTTATGGATTCTTTATAAAGAACAACGTTTTATTTGAATTCAAATTGTTTCTAGAAATCACATTTTCACTTAAATTTCGCAGCTTCGTTAACTTTTAGTGAATTGCAATTGGTAAGTTGACCTTTATGGTTTTTAGGGGGATATGATGTATAAAAAACTATGCTCACGCTGTATGTGCATGTCTTATAGTAGTTCAAATCTGGCAAATTGGCTATGTCCACATTGTGCAAACGACCTAACAGAAGAAAAAGCGAAAAAAGTTGATCATTCAATTAATATACCATTAATGAATAGAAGACTGGATCAGCAAATGGGCATCAATACATATCGACAACTTTCTAAAAAGATTAGATAAACGATAAATCATATATTTAAAAATGTATATACCAATGAGTTCTCTAATAAGCATCCGTTTGATGATTTGGTAGAGTTATGTTCTTTTTAATGCATAGGAGAGGTAAATATGAGTGCAATCGCTGGAATTGTTCATCTGAACGATGAGCCAATAAATGTAGAACAAAGGAATAATGTAATGTCAGCCTTACAAAAATATCCTGCTGATGATATTCAGGTTTGGCATAATGAAAGAGTATTTTTCGGTTGTCATGCACAGTGGATAACACCAGAATCAGTTGGTGAACAAATTCCTTATTATGATTATGAAAGACAATTGCTTATTACTGCAGATGCGATCATTGATAATCGAAAAGAATTATTTCAGAAGTTACAAATCCCCACTAGTGCTTCAGCGATCACTGATAGTCAGTTAATTTTACTTGCCTATGAAAAATGGGGAGAGGATGTATCAAAATACTTAGTTGGTGATTTTGCTTTTTTGATTTGGGATGAAAGAAATCAGCAACTGTTTGGAGCTAGGGACTTTTCAGGAACAAGAACATTGTACTTTTTTCATAATAAAGAGAAATTTGCATGTTGTACTGTTATAGAGCCTTTGTTTTCATTGCCATACATTCAAAAAAACTTAAATGAACAGTGGCTTGCCGAGTTTATTGCGATTCCGGTTACTGCAGATTCAGTATCAATCAATACAACAGTTTATAAAGATATTCAGCAAATACCACCTTCTCATACGATAAAAGTCCAGGGTGGAAAAGTTGAATTATCAAGATATTCAATAATTAATTTCGGAGAAAAAATAAAGCTAAAATCAAGTAATGAATATGAGGAAGCATTTAAAGAGGTGTTTGACAGAGCAGTTGGAGATAGGTTGCGTACCTACAAGCAAGTTGGGTCACACCTAAGCGGAGGCTTGGATTCAGGATCAGTAGCAAGTTTTGCGTCAAAAACTCTTAAGGAAAAGAATAAAAAGTTACACACTTTCAGTTATGTACCTGTGGATGACTTTATAGATTGGACACATAGAACCAGGATAGCGAACGAACGACCATTTATAGAATCGACAGTTCAATATGTAGGAAATATCTCTGATCAATATTTAAGTTTTCCAGAGAAAAGTCCTTTTTCAGAAATTGATGATTGGTTAGATACGATGGAAATGCCCTATAAATTTTATGAAAATTCTTTTTGGTTAAAAGGGATTTATGAACAAGCTAATCAACAAGATGTTGGCATACTTTTAAACGGGCAAAGAGGCAATTGGACTATATCATGGGGGCATGCTTTAAATTTTTATGCAACTCTTTTAAAGCGATTGAAATTTCTAAAGTTATATAAAGAAGTTAAGTTATATAGTAAGAATTTAGGAGTGAATAAAAAGCGTACGATGAAATTTGTCTTAAAAAAAGCACTTCCAATGCTATATAGACCTCATTCAACGCAAATACAAGAAACTTTCCCGATTTGGATTAATCAAGACTTTGCTGCAAGAACAAATGTCTTCCAAAAGCTTGAAGAACAGGGAGTAGATATTAAGGGAAACACAGTTACTGATGTATATAAAATCAGAAAAAAACAATTTGAACAATTACACTTTTGGGGATTAAATGGCACAATAGGCACAAAGTTATCTCTACGACATTCTCTGTGGGAGCGCGATCCTACAAATGATCTTAGGGTAATTAATTTTTGTATTTCAGTACCTGAGGATCAGTATGTTCAAAATGGTCTTGACCGGTCGTTAATTCGTCGATCTACGGAAAATTTATTACCAGATAACATAAGACTTAACCAGCGGACTAGGGGAATTCAAGGTGCAGATGGCATCCACCGAATGAAAAAAAGTTGGCAATCGTTTATAGAGGAGCTAAATATTCTCTCAAATGATTCGATAATGTCAAATTTTATTAATATCGACGTTTTTAGAGATTCGTTAGAAAAAGTTAAGAATAATCCAAAACCTGAATTCATTTATGAGTTCGAATTTAAGATATTAATGAGGAGTTTAATTTTATTCCGGTTTCTAAAACAGTTTGAAGGGAGGTGACGAGATGAAAAAACAATGGAAAGCTCCAGAGTTAGAAGTGCTTAATATTAGTATGACGATGGCTGGTCCTGGAATAAAAACTCCAGATGCAGTTCAGCCAGATCCGGATGCTGATGAAAATGATGTAGTTCATTATAGCTAATGCTAGCGAATTGAAAATGGACATAAGAAGCTCTTATACGTTTTTGTGTAAGAGCTATTTCTTCTTTATTACTAATAAAAAATAAATAGTATTTATTAGTGATTGACACATTTTTATAAAGATGGTACTTTTATCTTAGTGTTGTTCTTTATAAAGATCATCTGTGCAGTGTTTTGTATTATTATCATTTTATTTATGATCGATCGTTCTTTATAATGAACTTTAATTCGAGTATTAGTTTTATCATAATTTACCTTCATAAGTCTAAATTATTTGTCAGGAGAATATTAAGTATGAGTGCAATCGTAGGCATAGAAACCTTTAATAATAAACCCATAAATTCAATAGAACTCTATCCTTTATTAAATGCTTATAAAGATTTTCCTGCAGATAACATTCAAATCTGGCAAAAAGACAATATCTTCCTCGGCTGTCACTCTCAATGGATAACTCCTGAATCAATTGGAGAAACACTTCCATACTATGATTATCATAGACAATTAGCAATAACCGCTGATGCAATTATAGATAATCGAGAAGAATTATTAGATCGGCTACAAGTTGAAAAATCACGATGGAAAACAATACCTGATAGTCAAATCATTTTACTAGCGTATTCCAAGTGGGGAGAAAACGCCCCTATAAATTTAGTCGGTGATTTTGCTTTTATGATTTGGGATGAAAAACAGAAAAAGTTATTTGGTGCGAGAGATTTTTCTGGTGCAAGAACTTTATATTATTTTCACGATAGCGAACAGTTTGCCTTTTCAACTTTAATAGAACCTCTATTTTCTTTACAAGATGTAAAGAAGAGTCTCAATGAAGAGTGGTTAGCAGAGTTCTTAGCTATTCCAAACATGGTTGAAAGTGTTGATATGAATTCTACTGTTTATAACAATATAAATCAAGTACCTCCATCTCATAGTATTACGGTAAAAAACGGAAAAGTAACATTAAAGAGGTACTATACGATAGAGGTAACTGAGAAATTAAAACTAAATTCTAATGAAGAATATGAAGAAGCTTTTCGAGAAGTCCTGCAAAAGGCTGTGACCGATCGACTTAGAACGTTTGGTGAAGTTGGATCACACTTAAGTGGGGGTCTGGATTCAGGCTCAGTTGTAAGTTTTGCTGCCAGAGAATTGAAGAAAACGAATAAAACACTACATACATTTAGTTATATACCAGAAGAAAGCTTTATTGATTGGACAGATAATTATTATTTACCAAATGAAAAGCCTTATATAAAAGAAACAGTTAAATACGTAGGAAATATAAAAGATCAATATTTAAGTTTTTCTGGAGAAAGTCCTATGGATGTAATAGATGATTTCCTTGACGTAATGGAGATGCCTTATAAATTCTTTGAAAATGCCTTTTGGTTAAATGGTATCAACCATGAAGCACAAGAAAAAGGGATAAAAGTGCTTTTAAATGGTGCAAGGGGTAATCACTCTATTTCATGGGGCTCTATGAACTTAACATATAGTTATTATGTATCCTTACTTAAAAAGGCTAAGTGGGTAAAATTATATAATGAATTGGATGATTATTGTAAGAACTTTAAAACAGGAAAAGCAGTAATGATTCCATTCATTTTCAAAAGGGCATTTACTTCATTTAAAACCAAGACGAACAACTCTAACTCAAATCTAAGTAATTTTTTAATAAATCCTCATTTAGCTAGTAAAACAAAAGTCTTTGATAAATTAAAAGATTTTGGATTAGATGTTTATGGCAATCCAATAAAGGATGTAAATCAGTATCGAAAAAACTATTATCAACACTTATATGTTTGGAACAAAAGTGGTGTAGCAAACACCAAAATGTCCTTACGCTATTCTTTATGGGATAGGGATCCCACTAATGATATAAGACTTATTCGTTTTTGCTTGTCTATTCCTGATGAACAATATACGACAGAAGGGTTGGAACGTTCTCTAATAAGAAGGGCCACTGAAAACTACTTACCTAATTCTGTGAGGTTAAATCAAAGACAAAGGGGTATACAAGGAGCTGACACAATTCACAGAATGACCAAAAATTGGGGTGTTTTTATTGAAGAAGTAAATACCCTTCTCAATGATTCCATCATGTCATCTTTGATTAACACAAGAATGGTAAATGAGGCAATTTCAAAATTAGGTAAAGAACCAAAACCTGAAATGGTATTCGAAGAGAATTTTAGAATAGTAGTTCGTAGTTTAATTGTGTATCGATTTTTAAAAAAGGTTGGTTAGAGATCAAAAGGAGGTGATATAAGTGAAAAAAACTTGGAATGTTCCTGTATTAGAGATTCTTGATATCAGCATGACAATGAATGGTCCTGGTAATGCAAATGCCGATTGTTTTGATGTTTCTGATGGTAAAAGTGAAACTCACGAAGGAAGATCTAATGCTTCTTGCCTACCAAAAGGTAGTTTAGATAGCTAATATCCTGCAAAATAAGTAAAAATCCCTTATAACTTAAATAGTATAAGGGATAGTATTAAACACATTATGGAGGACATTGGGTGAAAACATCTATTAAACAAAAAACATTATACAAAGCATTTGGATTTAATATTTTGAGCGATATCTTTCTTCCAGAATTACCAGATCCGGAAAATGATGGAGAAGCAGATATTTTCATAGAATATAAAAACCTAACATCCGCTTGGGAGGAGCTAACAGAGGGAAGTCAATATTTTGTCCTGAAAAAGGACCTAATACTTTTCCGCATACCTGAAAAAGCAATCTTCATGATTAAAAACGGAAATAAAATCTATTACACCCCAATGAATAACACCACTGAAGACCAAATTCGATTATATCTACTAGGCACCTGTATGGGAGCGCTATTAATGCAGAAAAAAATCCTTCCACTTCACGGTAGTGCAATAGAAATAGATGGAATGGCATATGCAATCGTTGGAGATTCAGGTGCTGGTAAATCAACTTTGGCTTCTGTCTTTTTAAATAAAGGATATCAGCTTATAAGTGATGATGTTATTCCTGTCACTCTAAATGAAAAAAACATTCCGATGATAACACCCGCATATCCTCAACAGAAGTTATGGCAAGAGAGTCTGGATCATTTTAATGTTGAATCAAGCCAGTACCGTCCAATCATTGAAAGAGAAAGTAAATATGCAGTTCCAGTATTAAATCAATTTGCTTCAAAACAATTACCTCTAGCGGGTGTGTTCGAATTAGTTAGAAAAGAAAATGACGTGATTGAATTTAATCCAATACAGAATCTCCAGTGCCTTCAAACTTTATATGCACATACCTATCGAAATTTCTTTATTCATCCGTTAGGTTTATTGGATTGGCATTTTAACATAACAGCAAAAATATGTGAAAGTATTAGTTTATATCAATTGTGTCGACCTGTATCTAGATTTTCAGCACTCGATTTAGCAGAAATTATTTTATCAACAGTAAAAAAGGAGGAAACGTTTTATGGTTAAAACAAAAGAGCTTTTGCCAACACATATTGTTAGTCAAGGAGAAGGGAATATAGTAAGTGATATGGGTGGAGAAAAAGTAATGTTAAGTATTGGAAATGGGAAGTATTACAATTTAGGTGAAATAGGTGGAGTAATATGGGATTTAGCAAAAAAACCTATCACAATTGATCAAGTAGTCACCAAATTAGTTTCTCAGTATGAAGTTGAAAAAAATGAATGTGAACAGCAAGTAATGAAGTTTGTTAAGCAATTAATTGATGAAGGTTTATTAATAATAGAATCTTAAATTATAGTTTTATATCTAGAAGGGAATAATTAGCTTGAATAAACTAAAGATCTTTCTAAAAATGGATTGGAAGATGAAATTACTCTTGGTTGAAGCTTATTTCTATTTAGCTATAGGTCGCTATTTGAAAAGCATTTCATTCGCAAAAATAGCACCTTCTTTAGGGGAGCATATGAAAGAAACATCATTTGAGCAAACTTTATCAAATAAAAGAGTATTATCAAGTATTTCCCAGGCTATTCATATGATGAGCCGTTATACATTTTGGGAAAGTCAATGCCTTGTAAAAGCGATTGCCGCGATGAAAATGTTAGAGAAGCGGAATATTGAAAGTACCTTATACTTAGGGACAGCTAGAGATGAATCCGGTGAGATGATTGCACATGCATGGCTGCGAAGTGGACCTTATTATATTACTGGATTTGAAGGAATGGAAAAGTTTACAGTTGTCGGGAAATTTGCCAAAAAAACTGGGGGAAAGCACCATGCAAAATCAAGTTCACCTTAATCTAGCGAATGTTCCTGAAGAACTTAAAGTGATCCTTGAGATAATAAAGAAAAATACTGTTAATAGAGACCTTTTTATGGGCATTGATTGGGATCATTTTATTGAGCAATCAATGCATCACCGTGTATATCCTGTACTACATTCCATTTTAATCCATTTAGACAAAGGAATAATACCAACGAAAGTAATGAATCATCTTTCCGTTCAATATAAAAGAAACACATTTAACATGCTTTATTTAAGTTCAGAGATGGAACGGATAAGTAAGTTTTATACAGAGGATAACATTCGTCTTCTATTCTTAAAAGGACCTGTTATAGCTCATGATCTTTATGGTGATGTTTCACTTCGTACATCCAGCGATTTAGATTTTCTGATTTCAATTGAAGACCTTGAAAAGGCAGAAGCCATTTTAATAAAACAAGGGTATGAGAAAGTTGACTACATTGAAACAGTTTTAAATGATTGGAAATGGAGACATCACCATGTTACATATTTTCATCCTTTAAAACGGATGAAAGCAGAAATACATTGGAGACTAAATCCCGGACCTGGAGTTGAACCTAAATTTGAACAATTGTGGAATCGTAAACTAAAAAGTGAATTAACAAATTATCCAGTTTATTTCCTTGGAAAAGAGGACCTTTTCTTATTCCTCGTTTCACATGGGGCTAGACATGGGTGGTCGCGTCTAAGGTGGTTACTTGATATTCATCAGTTGACAGAACAACAGGTTAATTGGAAAAAAGTAAATGAATTATTAAAAATCTATCAATTTCACAAAGCAGGAGCTCAGGCACTTGCTTTAACTTCAGAGTTATTGGGTTCACATATCTCAGCGGAAATGATGCCTATACTAGCTAATAAACATTCTCAAAAACTAGCACAAGAGGCCATTTTTTATTTTGAAAAAATGGTTAATTTACATACAGATCCCGTACCTGAAGAGGTATTTCGCTATCATTCACGTCATCTATTTTCATTAATGTCTTTAAAACAAAAGATATGGTATGCATTAAGTATATTACACCCATTGCCTGAGGATGCCGATGCATTACCATTACCAAAAAAACTTCATTTTTTATATTTCCCTCTACGACCATTTATTTGGGCTTGGAGGAGAGTAAGGAAACACGCGTTACCTTAGGGGGAAGAAAATGTCAGATTTAATATACTTCTTAAAACAAATCCACCATTATGCAGGGAAGGTTTTATATATAAATCTGTTTGCCATGATGTTTATAAGTTTACTAGACGGTGTAGGTATCTTACTGCTCATCCCGATGATTAGTATGAGCGGAATCGTAGAAATTGAAGCGAATGAGATGCTTTCAAACGTATTCTCATTTTTTAATAATATTCCTAGTAATATAGGTTTGCCAGTCATTTTAGTCATTTATGTTTTAATTGTTGTTGGACAAAATGTACTACAAAGATCCATTACGATTCGGAATACTAAAATTCAACATGGCTTTTTCCGACATATTCGAATTGAAACTTACGAAGCTCTCCTTCATGCAAATTGGAATTTCTTTATAAAGAATCGAAAATCAGATCTTATTAATTTTTTAACTGCTGAAATTGCCCGTTCAAGTGCAGGTACACATTCATTCTTACAATTTATGACTTCCTTAGTCTTTACAGTTATCCAGATAGGGATTGCCCTTTGGTTATCCTCAAGTATAACAATGTTTGTTTTGTTAAGTGGGCTTGTATTAATCCTCTTTAATAGAAAATTCTTGAAGAAATCTGTAGAATTGGGACAAAAAAATTACACGATGGGTAGAGAATATTTAGCTGGAATAACAGACCAAATAAATGGGATAAAAGATATTAAGAGTAATTCATTAGAGAGTTCCCGCATGGAATGGTTTAGAAAGATTACAAAAGGAATGCAAGATGAGCAGATTGAATATACAAAGCTAAAAACCATTTCACAAATGAACTATAAAGTCGCTTCGGCTCTTTTAATTGCTTTATTTATCTTCATTGCTCTAAGCGCATTTCATGCACAGGCAAGCCAATTAATGTTAATTATCGTGATTTTTTCTAGACTTTGGCCAAGAGTTGCAGGAATTCAAGGGTCACTTGAACAAATTGCAACTATATTACCTGCTTTTAAAGCAGTGAAAAATTTTCAAGAAGAATGTAAGAAGTCTAGAGAATTTCATCTAGGAAAAGAACATAAACACATACATATTAACCGACAAATTGAATTGGAAGATGTGTTTTTCCGTTATGAAAGTAATCCATCAACTGTATATGCCTTAAACAACATAAATATTGTTATACCGGCTAATAAAATGACAGCTATTGTAGGTCGTTCTGGTGCGGGAAAAAGTACGTTGATTGATATGTTGATGGGATTGAATCAACCAGAAAGAGGTAAAATCTTATTAGATGGTATTCCTGTATCACAAGATAATATCCCATCTTTTCGTAAGTCAATTAGTTATGTTCCACAGGAACCCTTTTTATTTAATATAAGTATAAAAGAAAATTTGGAACTTGTTGAACCCAATGCCTCAGAAGAACAAATGTGGGATGCATTAGAATTTTCTTCAGCTGCTGAGTTTGTACGTGAGTTACCTAATGGGTTAGACACGATTATTGGGGATAGAGGTATCCGACTTTCTGGAGGAGAACGACAAAGGATCGTTTTAGCAAGAGCCATTTTACGCAAACCATCGATGCTGGTATTAGATGAAGCAACAAGCGCACTTGATACAGAAAATGAAGCGAAAATTCAACAAGCACTGGAAAAGTTAAAAGGAAGAATGACCATTGTCGTAATCGCACATCGATTGTCAACAATAAGAAATGCTGATCAAGTAGTTGTTCTTGATAAAGGTTCAATTATTCAAAATGGTGAGTTTGGGAGATTAGCTAAAGATAAGCAAGGTATGCTAGGGCATCTATTGGAAAGTCAAATGAAAGCTAGTTTATAAGAATTTTCAAAATAACAATAACTACAGGTGGATGTACAAACTGAGGGGTGTTTTATGGGAAAGGGGAGGTTATTTCTAATTTTTGTTCTGGGTCTATGTTTTTTGATCGTTATCTATACCTTTTGGGATAATAATAGAATAAAAATTGTTGAACAAGTGATCAAAATTGATGATTTACCACGGGAATTAGAGAATTTTAAAATTCTTCAAATATCGGATTTGCATGAAAAGACATTTGGTTCGAAACAAGAAACTCTCATCAGAAAAATAAATTCTATTAATTATGATGTTATCGCGCTAACTGGTGACCTCTTAAGTCATAGTGATAGTGAAAATTACTCTCCAAATTATGATTTGTTAGATGGTATTAAAAATAAAGAACATATTCTATTTGTTCCTGGTAATACCGACCCAATACCTTATGTTGTTCATCCTGATAAATCTATTTCAAAGAACACATTCCTTTTGGGGATGGAGGATCGAGGTGTACACTTATTAGATTCAGTATATACAATTGATAAAAGTAATACCTCCATTTATTTTGGAAATTTTGATATATCTATTGCTGATACTACTAGTCAGCTCGCTAAGGTTGAAAAGGGTGATCTATTTGTCATATTGAATCACTATCCAATCGTAGATAAAAGAATTGACCAGTTAAAACAAGACCCACATTCATATTTTAGCAAGAATGATTTAATCATAGCAGGACATTATCATGGCGGGCAAATTAGAGTTCCATTTGTTGGTGCCTTATTTATACCCGAACCATACTATGCTAATAATGGGCTATTTCCACCTCAAGATCGAGTAAAAGGATTGTGGGAATACAATGGTACAAAACAATATGTTAGTGCTGGCTTAGGGAGTAGTAATGCAATACCATTCCTAAAATTCCGTTTTCTAAATACTCCGGAGATAAATGTACTTACATTAAGAAAGAAATGATAAATATTTACATCATTACTATATGAGATGGTGGGTTATGGGTTATGTTAAAACTTGTTTGTTTCTATCTTGCAATATTAAATGTAGTCGATGGAACAATAACATATATTGGTTTGAAGTTAAATATCATTGATGAAGGAAACCTAATTATGAGTTTACTATATGAATATAACTCTGCTTATTTTCTTCTCTTAAAATTTTCACTTTCCGTTTTTTTAGTATTGATTCTTTGTTATACGAATATCACTCTAAGTAAAATACTTGTTTTTTTCTCTTTGGTTGGTGCTACTCTTTATACGATTGTTATGTTTATGCACGCATACTGGATTTTCATTTCGTTATTAATTTGTTTATAGCACGAAGATAAATTGTACACAAAACAAAAAGCACAACCAGCAGCCATCAAGCCGCCGATCATGCTTTATTTATCATTTTCATTCTGTAATCTCCACTTATTAAATTCCAAAAACTCTTTAAACTGTTCCTTTGATACACCTGATTTCATTGCATCCTGTACCAGTTTTGTCCATTCTAAATCGAGCTCTTCTGGATCGGTTTCGTTTTGTTCGTTTAGAAGAGTGTTTACTGATACCCCAAGAACAGATGAGACCTTTTCTAAAAATTGCACAGAAGGATTTGACTGGAGATTTCGCTCAATCGAACTTAGGTAGGATTTTGCGACTCCTGCTCGTTCTGCTAGTTCAGACAGTGATAGATTTTTTTGTGTGCGATATTTTTTTATTCTCGGACCAATCACGTCAAGTCACCTTCCTTATTGAAGCTATTATAACATATAAAGAAGGGTTTGTTTTATATGCAGAACACGAAAACAAAAAAATTTACATTCTCTTAATACTATAATGATGATTTTAAAACGGCATCTGACTTTTTGGATAAGAACTCTTTAATCTCTTCTACACTGATTCCTAGCTCAAGTGCTTCTAGTATGAGCTCAACCCATTCTTGATCAAGCTGTCCATCGTGTGTGATTCCTTCAATTATTCCCATTATTCTTTTCCTCCTAAAATACTAATCTGTATTTCAGGCAGCCCAGCCGTCTTAGTTGTCAACCTGAAGACCCGTGACTTTGCGTCCCTACTTTTCAATAGGTTTGCCTTTGTACTGATTATATTGGCATCAATTGTTAATAGTATATTTCTAAGGTCCTTCGTTTATGTATAACTATTTAACTATTGACAATGTCTATTATAAATGAGAGCTATTAACAATGTTTGCAGAACTTTGTCGACGATATAAATTTTTTTCATTTATCTGTAATTTTTACAATGAATTTACAAATGTAAGAGTGAAGGATAGTTTTTATAGGTTTTTCCTAGGTGGGATTTACAAAAAATTAATAAAGTTAAGAAATGATAAAAATTAATTTTGTCGAACGAAAATTTCATTTTCATCATTTGTGTTTCTCCTAAGTAATTTGTATCATTACTTAGGAGTTTAAAATTCCTCCGGGAGTCAAATAAAAGATCCCGCCATTTTGAATGGATATATGGATTTGTGGTTCATACAACTCTTGTAATGCTTGTTTTTCAACTTCGTAGCATTCGGGTTTTTCTTCAAGATCTTCGTAAAAATGATTTAAAAGTTCTAAATCTTTGTTCCATCTTTCCCGTGCTTTGTCAGCCCAGGTATGATCGTGATTGTGTATATCTTGCAGTATGAATTGTTCAATCCGTTTTAACCCGCTTTGCGGCTTTATGAGAGGGGTCATAGTAAAGCAAAGATCTGGAATTTTTGGAGTTAACTCCAAATTTTCAAGTTTTTCTTGGAAGTTTTCGACTAGCACTCCACTTACTAAGTGTAACCCGATGGAATAGAGTTGATCTTTTTTCATATCACATTGATAGGAGACCATGATATTGACTCCGATCCAGGGGTGGAGAGGAACATTTCCTCCATGTGGTTTGACGTACTCAAAAAGTCTGATATAGCTTCCTAACTCTTTTGTCGCTTGAAAAATTTGATGAAGGCGAGGGGCTCCAAAATGCATAACCTCACCTTTCAGGTCTTTTGGTGCACGATTCTGGTCTGTGATGAGCGTAAGCTTCATTGGATTTGGGACCCCGTTTGTTTTTTCAAGGTAGTGCCAGTAAAAAGGTCTGTTCATTAACAGCTTATCCATTTCAATTGTTAGTTGTACGGTTATATATCCTTCTTTGTTTTCAAGAACTTCACAGGAGTTGGATGTGAAAAAACTTTCTAAAAAATGATGAATTTGCGCTTGCTGCATACTTCTGCCACCTTTCTACTTATCTCCGCTTGCTGCTTTACGTTGTTCTTGTGAAGCTTGTGCATAATCAAGAATAGATGTTAAATTCTCCATTTTGATTTTCATTTCTCTGTCATTTTTTGAATGATACATAATGTCTTGTATATGTTCTTCAAAGTTTTTTATTTCTAATCGAGTGAGAATTTCATCAAGGTCACCAATGACTTTTTCAAATAAGTGTATTTTGTCATATAAAAGAGTTAATATATGTTCTTCGACCGTGTTTTTGGTTGCCATATTGTATATGTTAACGTCATGATCTTGTCCTAAACGGTGGATACGGCCAATTCGTTGTTCTAATCGCATTGGGTTCCATGGTAAATCATAATTGATAATATTATGACAAAATTGAAGGTTGATTCCTTCACCACCGGCTTCTGTTGCAATTAGTACCTGAACACGATTTTTAAAGAGTTCCTTCATCCAATCTTTTTTACCTCTTTTAAAGCCGCCTCGAAAAGGAACAGACGTAATACCATGTTGCTGAAGAAACCATTGTAAATAAAATTGAGTTGCACGGTATTCGGTGAAAATAATGACCTTATCATCCAGTTCTTTTATCAACTCTACTACTTTTAATGCTTTCGAGTTTTGAGTAACACCGTCAATGGCCATCATAATATCTTTGATCACATCATTAGAAAGGACTGCTTCCTCTTCCTCGGGCCGATCAAGCATTTTTTTTAGTGTCATATAGACAGCTTCACGACTACTGCAGGCTTCCCGCTGTAGGGTCATGATAGAGAAGGTATTTGCAGCATATTGTGAAGATGACTTTAGAGCAGTGATTGTGTCATAAAGATGTTGTTCCGTTTCAGAAAATTCAATCGGTACTGTTTCAACATTACGCTTTGGCCAATCAATACCTGTGTCACCGCGTCGATTTCGAATCATAACCTTATTAATAAGCTCTCGTAATTGCTCATGGTCTTCAATTGAACGTTCCTTCGCAGAAAACACATCTGAAAAATAGGCTTCGTTTCCGAGATGACCCGGCTTCAATAAAGATACTAAATTAAAAATTTCTTCTACTCTATTCTGAACAGGTGTAGCTGTTAATAGTAAACAATATTTCTTCTTTAAATTTTGAACAAATTCATAGTTTTTTGTTTTATTATTTTTAAGCTTGTGTGCTTCATCAATAACGACTAAATCATAGTTCTGGTTATAGACTATGTCTCGGTGTGGGCTTCTTTTTGCTGTATCAATAGACGACACAACAACATCACACGCTTCCCATACATAGCTTTTCTTTTGTTCTACTGCAGGAATAAAGAACTTTTCATTCAATTCACGTGCCCATTGTGAAACAAGTGATGCGGGGACGAGAATGAGTACTTTTTTGACCAGTCCCCGAATCATATATTCTTTTAAAATGAGACCTGCTTCGATTGTTTTTCCTAAACCGACTTCATCTGCAAGGATCGCTTTTCCATTCATGTTTTCGACTACTCTTTGCGCTACCTCTAATTGATGAGGAAGAGGTGTAAAGTGTGGCAAGTGCTTTGGGGCTTGTAAGCCTTCAAATGATGGTACTTGTGTGTTTTTTTGTACTTCGTATGCAAGCTTATACAGCTCCCAATTTGACCACGGGCCATCATTATCTAATTTTTCTAGAAATCCCTTCTGCCAGGAAGAATCGAAGTTCGTCTTTATATTCATTGTAAAGACAGTCCTTTCGTGATAATAACTTTTTTGGAATGTTCACGATTTTTCTTGTGATATGTGAAAATATATATATAAATAGAATTTAATTGTTAAAAACCGAACATTTAACTAGAAAATAAATTTATTGTTAAGATAAAAAATGATTGTCGAAAGCCTGCTCACATGGTAGGATGTTAGTAAGAAAGTTCATCATTTTCATATCTTTCAGTCAGCTTAACGCTTTCATTCGATATGAAATGCAAATGTTTAAAATGTCAAATGTCATAATTCAGGTTTTAGTAGTATAACCAACACAAAAACAAAATATGTGCGGATGAGAATAAGGGGAGAGACTATCGTTTAGTATAGCGCCGAAGGAGCAAACAATTGTGAATCTCTCAGGCAAAAAGACTCTTATTTGACGCGACTCTGGAGAGTGTTTGCGTGAGTTCACGTAAACTACCAAAGGGGAAAGCCGTATGAGGTGGTAGTATGTCTTTTTTTAGTCATCGTCATCCATAAGGTAAACTTTCAGGTAAAAAGGACAGAGACTTCCATATGTAAATGGGAGTTCTATGTCCTTTTTTTGATGCATTTTTTAAAAACGGAAGGAGTAGTCCACATGTCAGAACTACATCGAACACCTTTATTCGATCTTTATAAAGAGTATGGTGCCAAGACAATTGATTTTGGAGGCTGGGATTTACCTGTTCAATTTACTTCTATTAAGGATGAACATGAAGCAGTTCGAACGAAAGCAGGGTTATTCGACGTATCACATATGGGAGAGGTCGAGGTTCGAGGAGAAGATAGTTTAGCTTTTTTACAAAAGGTTGTAACAAATGATGTGTCTCTACTTAAGTCTGGAGGCGCTCAATATACAGCTATGTGCTATGAAGATGGCGGAACAGTGGACGATTTACTTATATATAAAAGAGCGGAAAATGATTATTTACTTGTGATTAATGCTTCGAACATTGAAAAAGATCTGAAGTGGCTAGTATCCAATAAGAATGGGAATGTCTCAATTGTAAACAAATCGGAAGAATATGCTCTTCTTGCTCTGCAAGGACCAGTGGCTGAAGAGGTTCTCCAAATATTAACGGATACAGATTTATCTGAGATCAAGTTCTTTAAGTTTAAGAAGGGCATAAAAATTGCTGGTGTTGATGTGCTAATTTCAAGAACAGGTTATACAGGTGAGGATGGGTTTGAGTTATATTGTGATTCAAATGATGCTATAACGTTATGGGAAAACATCCTTGAGGCCGGTAAAAGTAAAGGGGTTATTCCATGTGGACTTGGTGCCAGAGATACATTGCGTTTTGAAGCAGCGTTACCATTGTATGGTCAAGAGCTATCAAAAGATATTACTCCGATAGAAGCGGGTATTGGATTTGCGGTGAAAACGAACAAAGAAGCAGAGTTTAACGGAAAAGCAGTTTTATTGAAACAAAAGGAAAAGGGAACAGCTCGTAAGCTAGTTGGAATTGAGTTGTTGGAAAAAGGGATTCCACGCCATGGCTATGAGGTTTTTGCAGGTGGAGAATTAATAGGTGTTGTTACAACAGGAACTCAATCCCCGACTTTAAAGAAGAATATTGGTTTAGCTCTACTAAAATCTGAATTTACACAACTAGGTACAGAAATCGAAGTGCAAATTAGGAAAAAACGCTTAAAGGCTAAAGTGGTTGCTACACCTTTTTATAAAAGATCCAAATAATGACGCTAACTTATATATCTGAATGGAATCTGAGAGGAGATTTTTAGCTATGAATCATCGTTACCTACCAATGACAGAGCAAGACAAGCAGGAAATGCTTCAAGCAATTGGTGTTCAAACAGTAGATGAGCTTTTTCAGGATATTCCTGAGAGTGTTCGTTTTAAGGGAGAGTATAAGATTAAACAAGCAAAATCTGAAACAGAGCTTCTTAAAGAATTATCACAACTTGCAGCAAAAAATAATGATTTACGCAAGAATGCTTCATTCTTAGGGGCAGGAGTATATGATCATTACATGCCAATTATTGTTGATCATGTGATTTCCCGCTCGGAATTTTACACGGCGTATACTCCTTATCAACCCGAGATTTCTCAAGGGGAACTACAGGCAATCTTTGAATTTCAAACGATGATTTGTGAGCTAACCGGAATGGATGTGGCGAACTCATCCATGTATGATGGTGGAACAGCATTGGCTGAGGCAGCAATGCTTGCAGCAGGACAAACCAAAAAGAAGAAAGTTCTTATTTCGAAGGCTGTTAATCCGGAAACACGTGATGTGGTAAAGACATATGCGGCAGGACAATATATTGAAGTGATCGAAATTCCTGTTAAAAACGGTGTGACAGATATAGAAGCATTAAAACAAGAAATGGATGAGGATGTAGCAGCGGTTTTAGTTCAATATCCAAACTTTTTTGGTTCTATTGAGCCATTAAAAGAGATTGAGCCGGTTGCACATACAGGCAAAAGTATGTTTATTGTTTCATCAAACCCTCTTGCTTTAGGTGCAATAACTCCTCCGGGAGCGTTTGGTGCTGATATTGTTGCAGGTGATGCGCAACCATTTGGAATTCCTACAGCATTTGGAGGACCACATTGCGGTTATTTTGCTGTAACAACGAAATTGCTACGAAAAGTTCCAGGTCGACTTGTTGGTCAAACAACAGATGAAAACGGAAAACGCGGGTTTGTTTTAACGCTTCAAGCACGTGAACAGCATATTCGAAGAGATAAAGCGACTTCAAATATATGCTCAAATCAAGCATTAAATGCTCTTGCTGCCTCTGTAGCTATGACAGCTTTAGGGAAAAAGGGTGTTAAGGAAATGGCGATTCAAAATATCCAAAAAGCGAACTATGCAAAAAGAGCCTGTTTAAAAGCGGGTTTAGAGCTTCCATTTGATCAACCTATATTTAATGAGTTTGTTGTTAAGCTGGCAAAACCTGTTGTTGAGGTTAATAAGCACCTTCTGGAAAAAGATATTATCGGGGGATTTGATTTAGGAAAAGTCGATCCTGAATTTGAAAACCATATGCTGATTGCGGTGACAGAGCTAAGAACAAAGGACGAAATTGACACACTTGTGAAGGAATTGGGGGATGACAATGAGTAATCAAGATCAAGCATTAATCTTTGAATTAAGCAAAGAAGGACGTATTGGGTATAGCTTACCAGAGCTTGAAGTCGATGAATTGTCATTAGATGAACTAATTCCTGCTGATTATATTCGTACAGATGAGGCATTGCTGCCTGAAGTGTCAGAGCTGGATATTATGAGACATTACACAGCTTTATCTAAGCGGAACCATGGAGTTGATTCCGGTTTTTACCCGTTAGGTTCATGCACGATGAAGTATAACCCGAAAATCAATGAAAATGTTGCGCGTATCGCAGGTCTCGCACATATCCACCCACTACAGGACGAGTCAACAGTACAGGGAGCAATGGAGTTGCTATTTGATCTACAGGAGCATTTAAAAGAAATTACGGGAATGGACGAAGTTACTCTTCAACCTGCTGCAGGTGCTCATGGGGAGTGGACTGGTCTTATGATGATTCGTGCCTATCATGAAGCAAACAATGATACAAAAAGAACTAAGGTCATTGTTCCTGACTCAGCACATGGTACAAATCCAGCATCTGCTACGGTAGCTGGTTTTGAGACAATTACAGTCAAGTCAGATGAAAATGGATTAGTGGATTTGGAGGATTTACGCCGTGTAGTTGATGATCAAACAGCTGCTTTAATGTTAACAAATCCAAATACGTTGGGATTATTTGAAGCACATATTTTGGAAATGGCTCAAATTGTTCATGATGCGGGCGGTAAGCTTTATTATGATGGAGCTAACTTAAATGCTGTTTTAAGTAAAGCGAGACCAGGTGATATGGGATTTGACGTTGTTCACCTTAATCTTCATAAAACATTTACTGGTCCTCACGGTGGCGGTGGTCCTGGTTCTGGTCCGGTAGGTGTGAAAGCTGATTTAATCCCGTATTTACCGAAGCCTGTATTAATAAAAACAGAAGAAGGCTATCATTTTGAATACAACCGACCACATTCGATCGGTCGTGTGAAGCCATTCTACGGAAACTTTGGGATCAATGTTCGAGCATATACGTACATCCGTACAATGGGTCCTGACGGCTTAAAGGCTGTAACAGAATATGCTGTGTTAAATGCCAACTATATGATGCGCCGTCTCGCACCATATTATGATCTTCCATTTAATCAACATTGTAAACATGAGTTTGTTTTATCAGGTAGACGTCAGAAGAAATTAGGTGTTCGCACACTTGATATTGCAAAGAGGTTACTTGACTTTGGTTATCATCCTCCAACGATTTATTTCCCGTTAAACGTTGAGGAGTGTATCATGATCGAACCAACCGAAACAGAATCAAAGGAAACTCTTGATGCATTTGTTGATGCAATGATTCAGATCGCAAAAGAAGCTGAAGAAACACCAGAAGTTGTGCAGGAAGCACCGCACACAACTGTTGTTAAGAGATTGGACGAAACAACGGCAGCAAGAAAGCCAATCTTAAAATATCAGCGATAAACGTGAAAATGACCTACTTTGTTTGTAGGTCATTTTTCGTAATGTTTTTCAAGGCACTATAATTTATGCGCATATTCATTCAGACGCTTTGAGAGCTGTTCAATCTCCATTACTGAGTTGGAAATTTGCTGCATGGATGTTGCTTGATCACTACCGATCTTATCCATTTCCTTAATTGAGTCTGCCATTTGCTTTGTTACCTTTTGGATTTGTCCCGTAATTTCATTGACCTTTTGGGTAGAAGAAACGGTTTCTCTGGAAAACTTTCTAATTTCATTTGCTACAACTTCAAATCCTTTTCCTTTTTCACCTGCACGTGCTGCCTCTATTGCTGCATTTAGCCCAAGCAGATTTGTTTGATCAGCAACCTTCTTAATCATGGCTAATACGACATCAGTCTCTTTTACATTATCTCCAGCTTGTGTGGATTGAATGATTAGTTCTTGTATATACTTCGCGAGGATATGAGAACCTTCAGCAACAGTTTTCATTTGATCGTTCGCTTTAGAAAGTGCTTGTCCGATTTGTTCAGCTATATTCTTTAATTCTGTTTGCTTTCGAATTTGGACAGCAATCCCTCCGATTACGTTATTGTGAACATCAAAAAGGGGGAGAGCTGTACCTGTAAATTCAAAACCATAGAATTCAGCAGGAACATCGGCTTGTAATCGCTTCTTCTCGCGGATTGCGATAGATAGTGGTTCTTCGGGATTTATTTTTTGTCCGATCTTAATATTGAGGTTGATTTGTTCCCCTGGATGATAAGAAAGGAATTGCTCTAAATCACAAACTGCTATGGATAAATCAGCTGGAACGGCTGCTTTTATAACAGGGATTATCTTAATTAAGCTTTCTAAAGAATCTATTTTGTTGATCATTTCATATTTCTCCATTCATTGTAATCTTCTACATCATACATAATACCCTATTTTATAGTAACTTTCTTCTTATACAATATTCACAGATAGTTGTAAGGCAGTCGTACATTGTCTTAAACATACAATTCATGCCGAAATAATGTTAATCTGCAAACATTATGACTACTTTTTAGAACCTTTGTCGAGAGGGAGGAATTGAGTACGTGATTAGTAGAACTAGTAGTATTAAGAAAAATAGACAAAGGTTGGTGTTTAGATTGGCAGCAAAATATATAACGATTTCAAAAGCAGCCTCATTAATCGGTGAAAAAGCATTTGTGTTAAAGCAGTGGGAGGAAGACTTTTGTGAGCTTATCACCATAAAAAGAGATGAAAAGAATATGCGGTTATTTACTGGAGAGAACATTGAATTTTTCCAAAAGATTAAAGCGTATAAAGATAGAAATTTAGATAATGAGACGATTAAACAACTTCTGCAGCAGCAATCCGTAAGTTCACCAGTTCAAGAAAGCTTGGATCAGGCTGATGTTGCTGAGCTGAAAGCAACTCTGTCAAAAATCACTTCATTTATTGAATCCAAACAAGTTCAGTCTGTATTCGAGATGGATGAACGACTTGATTTGCTTGAGAAAAATGTGATTTCATCGGTTTCAGAGAAAATCAGTGAAACAGCTAAATTACAAACAGAGGTAGCACGGATTGAGTTTTCAGATCTTCAAGACATGATTACAAGTTTAGAAGTGACAGCTGAGGCGGAAAGGGAGTCTTTTAAAGAAGAAGTTCATCAGGAAAGAGAAATAGCACAACGAAAAACAGATGAGCGTGAAGAGCGATTCTTGGCATTTGTAAGAGATCATCAATACAAGCAAGAGAAAATGAAGCAAGATAAATCAGGATTAGGATTTATAAAACAAATATTAAGCTTTGCCAGATAAATGAAAAAGGTCGCTTTAAATCGCGACCTTTTTTATGTATATTCAGGCATTTCTACCTTTTTCTCGATTTTAATTCGTTTTAGCTTATTGTCTTCAACATTCATGATAATAAAGTGCAGATTCTCGTAATCGTAGGATTCTCCTTCAACAGGAAAGTGTCCTAATTCTTTCAGAAGAAATCCTGACACAATGTCCTCCTGTTCAGGGATCTTCGTTTTGAAAACTTCATTTAAACGTCTTAATGCCAGTTTTCCATTACATATAATATGAACGTCTGTTATTTCTTCAATTAGGATCTCTTCATCCTGATCTGTTTCATCTTTAATTTCTTGACCAATCATCGCCTCAATTATATCCTCATGGCTTATAATCCCTTTTGTTCCACCATATTCATCAAGAACAATGGCTAAGTGTCTTTGCTTTTTTAGCATTAATTTGAAGACGGTTTCGATCGAGTGAAATTCAAAAACAAAGAGTGGATCATCATCCATAAAGTCTTCCAGTTTTTTTTGAGGCTCTAAAGACCAATTTAACAATGATTTTGCATGCAGAACACCGAGGATTTCATCCATGCTTTCTTTATATACCGGATATCGTGTATGACGGCCTTCTAATACAATATCTCTCGTTTCTTCATAGGTAGAACCTGATGCAATCCCTTGAATTTCGGTTCTTGGTACTTTTAGTGCGTCACGAACATCCAGATCATAAAAATCAATTGCACCCTTAATCCGTTTCGTTTCATCTGTTTGCAGGATTCCTTCAGATGTAGCGATATTTACCATTGTAATCAGTTCTTCTCTTGAAATTGAAGCGGTTTTGCCTTCTTCTTTTGAGAGGATATTAATAACCATTCTTGTAAATCTTGATAGGAGAAAAATTAATGGTTTTAAAATGAAAATGATGATACGAATGACCGGGAAAACCATATACGCGATCTTATCCGCGAAAGTGGCAGCGATAGACTTTGGCAAAACTTCTGCAAAAATAATCAGCACAACCGTTAAGATCCCTGTAGCAACACCTACACTAATACCATATTCAATTGCAATGACTGTAAC
Source organism: Bacillus sp. J37 (assembly GCF_000518865.1). GTDB lineage: Bacteria > Bacillota > Bacilli > Bacillales > Bacillaceae > Metabacillus. The sequence goes on from NZ_JAEK01000001.1 coordinate 251,199, forward strand.
AAGGGTTGGCAACATGATGTTAGCTATGTTGTTTCCAATTAAGATACCTGTGATAATTTCATCAGGTTTTGAGACGAAATTCAGTAATTTTTGTGATTTCTTATCATTGTTTTCCGCTTTTGATTTTAATTTCATTTTGTTTACAGCAGTAAGTGCTGTTTCACTGCCGGATAAGAAAAACGACATCAATAGAAAAAACACTATGGCAATAATCAAGACTTGATTCCTCCAACAACTAATACATTTTTATTTCTATCTCTTATCTTACCTTATTTTTGGTTTTGAAGTCGATAAATGTGATACATGTTATAAATTTTGAACAGAAAAATGAATTCAAGAAAAGGAAAAAGCAACTCCAAAGTTCACCCGCATGAAAGAAGATGAGGTTGTAGTTGCTTCCTGTATTCATTATTTAGTTATTTTTTCTTTACTTTCCCTGTCCAACCTTTAAAACCGCCTTTAAGACAATGGAGGTTATGATAGCCTTTTCGCTTTAACATTTGTGCAGCGCGGCCACTTCGTACCGTATTTTGGCAATAGAAGTAAACTGGTTGGTCAGGACGGATTTCTTTGTAGCGTTGACGTAACTGAGAAAGCGGTATATTTCGAGCACCTAAAATATGTCCACCTTCAAACTCGTTAGGTTCACGAACATCGATTAATTGTGCTTTACGATAGCCTGCACGGAATTCTTCTTCTGTAAGTTGCTTCATAATTTTTCGTTGATAGAAAAAATTAAACGTAATGTAGGCAATCAGGGCAACTGCTACGATGATTAGTAAAATGGTTGATGTTGTCAATATCCTCGACCCCTTTTTTATAGGTTATATCATTGTAAGCTCATAAGAACTCATATACAGACCTCTATTATTATATAAGAGCTTATGAAAATTGTCATCAGGTTGTATGCATTATTATTTTCTTCCAAATAAACTTCTGCTAGACTTAGGATGTAAAAAAAATAACAAAGAGGGTTACAACATGGCGAAAGAAGTATGGAGATATATTGATTCTGGAAACTGCTCTCCAGCATTTAATATGGCATTGGATGAAGCACTTTTAGAATGGCATAGCGAAGGCAAGATTCCACCTACCATTCGATTTTATGGCTGGAATCCAGCAACACTTTCAATTGGTTACTTTCAAAAAGTTGAAAAAGAAATAGATTTAGAAGCGGTGAAAAGATATGGTTTAGGCTTCGTTAGGAGACCTACAGGGGGCAGAGGAGTTCTTCATGATCAAGAACTTACATACAGTGTCATTGTATCAGAGGAACACCCTGAAATGCCCAAGACAGTAACGGAGGCTTATCGGGTGATTTCAGAAGGAGTTTTGGAGGGATTTAAAAATCTCGGTCTTGAAGCATACTTCGCTATTCCTCGTACTGATGAAGAAAAAGCAGGTCTTAAATCACCTAGATCAGCTGTTTGCTTTGATGCTCCTTCCTGGTATGAGCTTGTTGTTGAAGGGCGTAAAGTTGCAGGTAGTGCACAAACCCGACAAAAAGGAGTTATCTTACAACACGGATCAATTTTGCTGGATCTAGATGAGGATATGCTTTTTGATTTATTTAAATATCCAAACGATCGTGTAAAAGAAAGAATGCAAAGGGCATTTAAAAACAAGGCCGTTGCAACGAATAGTCTTAGAAAAGAGCCGGTTACAATTGAAGAAGCAAAAAAAGCTTTTAAGGAAGGTTTTGAAAAAGGTCTAGATATTGACCTTGAGCCTTATAAGTTAACAGGTGAAGAACTAGAGTATGTAAATCAACTTGCAAAAAATAAATATGAAAGTGATGAATGGAATTTCAAAAGATAGAGACGTGATCTTAGGATTACGTCTATTTTCATCTAGTAGGGTATATTTGTAGAAATTTGACGAAAGAAATTTTTTATCTATCTAATTTAAAAACGTTGATTTCAAAGGTTTTTAATACAATCAAATAGATGCAAGTGACAAAATTCTTCAAAATTCCCCTTTTACGAGTCAAAACCATCACAAATCTCGTTAAAGCTTCTTTTTTTAATAAGTTTTCCATTTGACAAAAAGAGAAATAGTTGACCTTAAAACTATATATAGTATTATTCGTCAAAAAGTAAACACTATATATTGAATTGTAGGGTTGTATATGATAAATTAAATCAGGAGATTTACAAGAAAGATAGATAGAGGAGTTGTTACAATGACAGTTGTTACTGAGCAAAAGATGAGCGTTGATGTGGAGAAGCTTAACAAAGATATTTCTGCATTTCCGCAGGTTCATCCTATTACTAACGATATGAAATTAACACATAAAGGTGTTTCGAGACTTGTTATGCTTGATCGTTACACATTTAAAGACACGGAAAAAATTACGTTATCTGAAGGAGACTTTGTTGTTTTAACGATCAAGGAAGACCCTAAATTCCCGGCCAGAGGGCTTGGCTTTATCAAGAGTATTGATTGGGAAGCAAAAACAGCAAATGTGCTAGTTGATGAAGAATATAGGCACTCATTAGATAAACCTGAGGAAGTGGAGACAGGGATCGTAAAACGCTCGTTAGATGTCATTGAAAAACCACTTGAAATCTTTTACGAACAAATCGCAAAACGTAATGCAACAGGATTAGCATCGGTTGAGAAAACAGAAGAAAAACGTCAAGAATGGTTCGAAAAGTTTTATCAAGAGCTTGTTAACTTAAACTTTATTCCGGCAGGACGTGTGTTATATGGTGCAGGTGCTGGAACAGAAGTAACTTATTTTAACTGCTATGTTATGCCATTTGTGAAGGATTCACGCGAAGGGATCTCTGAGCATCGTAAACAGGTAATGGAGATCATGAGTCGCGGTGGCGGTGTAGGAACGAACGGATCAACATTACGCCCTCGTAACACATTAGCAAAAGGTGTAAACGGAAAATCATCAGGCTCTGTATCATGGTTGGATGATATTGCGAAATTAACTCATCTGGTTGAGCAGGGCGGCTCAAGACGTGGAGCGCAAATGATTATGCTGGCTGACTGGCATCCAGATATTATTGAGTTCATTATTTCAAAAATGCAAAACCCTAGAATTCTACGTTTCCTTATTGAAAACACCAATGATGAAGCGATTAAAAAATATGCGCAGGATAAATTAAAGTTCACACCACTTACACAACAGGAAATTGATATGTACCAAGGAATAATTAATTACAAGCAAATTCCAGGAACAGGTGGGTTTAGTGAAAAAATAATAAAAGATGCTGAATTAAAGCTGCGTACTGGCGGCACTTACAGTGTTCATAACTCTGAGTTCTTAACAGGTGCGAATATTTCTGTTACGTTAACAAAAGATTTTATGGATGCAGTAGAAAATGATGCTGAATATGAACTTCGTTTCCCTGATGTAGAAAGCTATAATGAAAAGGAAATGAATGAATACAATGAAAACTGGCACAAAGTTGGGGATGTACGTGAGTGGAAAAAACAAGGCTATAAAGTACGTACGTACCGTAAAATTAAAGCAAAAGAACTTTGGAATCTAATCAACATCTGTGCAACATATTCAGCAGAGCCGGGAATTTTCTTTATTGATAATGCAAACGACATGACAAATGCCAAGGCATATGGTCAACAGGTCGTAGCGACAAATCCGTGTGGGGAACAACCACTTGCACCATATTCTGTCTGTAACTTAGCAGCAGTAAACCTTGCTGAAATGGCAAATAAAGAAACAAAAACAGTTGACTTTGATAAGCTTCGTAAAACAGTTGAAGTTGGCGTGAGAATGCAGGATAACGTCATTGACGCAACTCCATATTTCTTACCTGAAAACAAACACCAGGCACTTGGCGAACGCCGTGTTGGACTAGGTGTAATGGGGTTACATGATCTTCTTATTTACTGTGAAACAGAATATGGTTCTGAAGAAGGAAATGTATTAGTTGATAAGGTCTTTGAAACAATTGCTACAACAGCATACCGTGCATCAATTGAATTAGCGAAGGAAAAGGGAAGCTTTCCGTTCCTAGTTGGAGAAGAAGATGCAGAAACAAATCGCCTTCGTGAAGCATTTACCCAAACAGGATTCATGCAAAAAATGCCTGCAGATATTCTAGAAGGTGTAAAAGAGTACGGAATCCGTAACTCACATCTATTAACTGTTGCTCCTACGGGATCCACAGGGACAATGGTTGGTGTTGCAACAGGACTTGAACCTTACTTCTCATTCTCGTACTTCCGTAGTGGAAGACTTGGTAAATTTATCGAAGTAAAGGCAGATATTGTGCAGGAATATCTAGATCAACATCCAGAAGCAGATGCAAACAACCTACCGTCATGGTTTGTATCGGCAATGGAATTAGCTCCTGAGGCACATGCAGATGTACAATGTGTCATCCAACGTTGGATTGATAGTTCTATTAGTAAAACAGTTAATGCTCCAAAGGGCTATACTGTTGATCAAGTAGAAAAAGTGTATGAGCGCCTGTACAAAGGTGGAGCAAAAGGCGGCACAGTCTATGTAGACGGTAGCCGTGATACACAAGTATTGACACTAAAAGCTGAAGAAAATACATTTGATGAAAATGAAGAAGTAGAACCAAAAGAAAAAGGGAAAGTTGTTCTTGTTGATACAATCAATGATCTTCGTTCAACAGATGTAACGATTGGAAATGAAGTTGGTAATACTTGCCCGGTTTGTCGTGAAGGTACAGTTGAAGATTTGGGCGGCTGTAATACATGTACGAGCTGTGGTGCACAATTAAAGTGTGGATTGTAATCTGTTTAAAGGATCTGACGATGTAGCTTTGAAATAAAGTCGTACTGTTTATAAAAAAGTCGTACCGTTTAAAATAAAGTTGCACTGTTTATAAAAAAGTTGCACCGTTATGCCCCTTTGGATAAAATTATCTAAAGGGGTGTTTTTTATGGCTAAAAGAACGAGAACTTCTAAAATTGATAAATGGATTAAAGAAGGTCGTGGCTCTGGAATAGGATCAGATTATAAGCCTTGGTTGTATATTCAAGACGTTTCTTCATCAGGTCGCTCAGGAAGACCGAAAGGAATTAAAACAGGAAGGCAATACGATTTCTTGTCTGATTTGGAACGATACTATTTTTATCTAGCTGAATATTCTGATTTCGTTGTGGATATAAGAGAACAATTTCCTTTATTGCCGTTGGAAGAAACAATTGTTATTGCGGATGAATTAGGTATCGAACATCCAACTAATCCTAAGAATGGTGAACTGAATGTGATGACCACGGATTTTTTATTGACTTTAGATAAAGGAAAAGGTGTGTCTGAAGTTGCTCGAACAATCAAGATGAAAGATGAATTATTTAAAGAGCGAGTGCTTGAAAAGTTTGAGATTGAAAGAGAGTATTGGCAGCGAAGAAATATTGATTGGGCCATTGTAACTGATGAAGATATCCCAAAAACATTAGCTCGAAATTTAAGTTATGTACATAGTCCTTATTATATTAAGGAGTATGATGTCTTCCGAGAAATGAATGAGAAACATATTGAGGAATTAGCAATTTCATTAATGCAAAGGCTGTTAAATCAAACTAATAGTATTAGAGCAATTACGAATGAGTTTGAATTTGATACTCATTTGCCCTTTGGTAGTGGTTTGACGTTATTTTATCATTTGATTGCTCAAAAAATTATACAAATCAACTTGTTAGAGGATTTGAATGTAGAACAGCCAATTAAAATTCAGTCTATTGATGAGAATAGATTGAAACAGGTGAGATACGGATGATTTATATTAATCAAGTTTTTCAATATATTAACGATTCGAAACGAATGCGAGTAATTGAAATACAAGATACATATGTTTATATCGTTGATATTGATGCTCATACATCAATGCCTAAGAGAGTACTTTATTCCACATTAGTTTCGGAAATAGAACAAAAATTATTATTAGTGATAGCTGATCCATTTGCTAGAGTGCTAGTTGATGACGAATTAACAGAAATTCAGATTCAAAAGCGTGAAGAAGATTGGCAGACAATTCAACAATACTGTTTACCTTATATGGAAGAGTTACTACAAAAACGTGGACGAGAATTAAAGATTAATGCAATAGCAGGACAATTAGAAGTGACTCCAACAAAAGTAAAAAAACTACTTAGTCGCTATTGGCAGCGTGGTATGAATAAAAATTCTATGCTCCCTGATTATATTAACTCTGGTGGTAGAGGAAAAGAAAAAACATTGTCTAAAGAAAAAGTTGGTCGGCCAAGAAGAGTAACTGTTAGTGGGGAATATCAAACAGGTATTAATATCACGGAAGAAGTGAAGTTGCAGTTTGAGCATTCAATTAACAAGTATTACCGAAAAACAAATAATTATTCTTTAAATGATGTTTATCATTTTATTTTACGTGATTTTTATTCAGATCGTTATAAAGAATATGGTGAAATGAAGTATCGTGTATGGGAAGCTAATAGGATACCCTCTTACCATCAGTTTTACTACTGGTTTAAAAAGTTAGAGGATCCAAAAAAGGATATTCAATTCCGCAAAAGTGCCAAGGAATATGAGCTGAAATATCGTCCTCTTTTAAGTAATTCAAAATCAGAAACGATTGGTCCCGGTACTCGTTTTCAAATTGACGCTACAATTGCCGATATTTATTTGGTAAGCTCACTTGATATAAATAGAATCATTGGCCGCCCCGTTATTTATGCTGTAATGGATGTCTACTCTCGAATAATAACAGGTTTATATGTTGGTTTAGAAGGACCTTCGTGGTTAGGTGCAATGATGGCATTAGATAATATGGTCACTGATAAAGTAGATTTTTGTAGGAAATACAATATTGATATTGAAGAAGAACAATGGCCGACACATCACCTGCCTGAAATTATTATTGCTGACCGTGGGGAATTTGAGGGCTATTCTGTTGAAAACTTAATTAATAACCTAAACATTACAATTGAAAATACAACGGCTTATCGTGGTGACTTAAAAGGGATTGTTGAACGTAAATTCCGTACACTGAATGAAAAAGTAAAACAAAAAGCTCCGGGAGCTATTCAAAAGGAATATCGTGAGCGTGGAGATCGAGACTATCGTTTAGATGCAACGTTAAATCTTAAAGAATTTACAGCAATTATTATCACATTAGTGTTACATCACAATCATAAAATCATTGAAAAATATCCAATGGAAAAAGAAATGATTGCTGATAGTATTGTGCCTACACCGATTAATCTTTGGAATTGGGGAATCAAAAATCGTAAAGGAAGATTAAGAACGGTTGATCGTAATATTTTGCGGTTAAATGTATTACCACGTGGAAAAGCAACGATTTCAAGAGCAGGTATAAAGTTTAAGAACTTATTGTATGGATCAAGACAGGCATTAGAAGAACAATGGTACTTAAAATTAAAAAATAAAAGTATCGAGATCGTTTATGATCCTCGTAATGTAGAAAAAATTTATATTCCACATGATGATGGTATAAGTTTTGAAACCTGCAGCTTACTTGAACCAAGTTACCAATATAAACATGACATTTTAGAGGAAGTTATTTTCCAACAGCAATTAAGAAATGAACTTGAGGAAATTGAACGCTCCGAACAAATACAACTAACGATTAATACTGACACAATGCTAGAAGATATCATTAATAAAGCTAAAAAGAAGAAAAAGCAATCACAGCATCAACCTACAAGTAAGAGAGAAAGGCTAGCATCGATTAGAGATAATAAAGCAATAGAAAAGGAACTTCACCGTCAACTAGAACAATTTGATTTAGAGTCTGAACTAGTTGATCAAAAAGGCTCAGTGATTGATTTTGCAACAAAAGGAAAAATTGAAGAAGATACACCTAAAAAATCAACCTCACGTTTAATGGATAAATTACGAAAGAAGCGAGATGAGGAATTTGAAAAAGATAAATAATCTAGTTCTAAAAGGTGACTTTGAAGAGGCAGATTATAAGGAACAAGCTTTGTCTGAGTATAGTAATAATCCATTTATAGAGGCTCTTCCACTGATTTTTAGCGAAGATGATGTACTTGATAGATTCATGGTCACACCACGCATTACCGAGCAAGATAAACTAAGTGAGACAAATATCCGATACCATGTACTGAAACGTGTTAAAAATTTCATTCAACCATTGCCAATTCATTTTGAAGTAGAACGCCGATTATCAACTTTAATTCGTAGAGGTTACTTAGCACGTAATCCTTTAGATAAATCCTTTTTTGGACGTATTCGGGTATTGCACGAGCTGCGTGAAGATGAGAAAGAGGCTCATAGATATATTGATGAACGGCTCAACTATATACGATCTACGGCTGATAGCCTAGCAATTATTGGCATTTCTGGTATTGGTAAAACAACTGCGATTGAGCGATTGTTATCAATGTATCCCCAAGTCATAAAGCATGAATTATACAAAGATCAGTTTTTTAATCGTACTCAAATTGTTTGGTTAAAAATAGATTGTCCTTATGATGGAAGCTTATCAACATTATGCAAAAGTTTTTTTAAAGCAATTGATGATTTGCTAGGTACTCACTATTTAGAGAAGTTTGGGTATTTCCAACGAGTGACATCAACAATGCTATTATATATGACTTCACTTGCAAGTTTATATGGTATTGGTGTGTTGGTCATTGATGAACTCCAGCATCTCTTAAATTCCAAACATGAACAGGAGGAAATGTTGAACTTCTTTGTTACATTGTCCAATACAGTAGGAATACCAACAGTATTAATTGGAACCTCAAAGGCACAATTATTGTTTAAAGGAAACTTCCGCCAAGCACGTCGAGCAGCAAGTGATGGATCAATTATCTGGGACCGAATGGCAGAAAACAGCGAGGAATGGGAATTTTTTTTAGAAACACTTTGGAATATGCAATGTTTAAAAGAACACACAGAGCTGTCTGACGAGCTTAAAAAAGCCTTTTATGATGAGTGTCAAGGCATTACTGCAGTGGCTGTGAATTTATTTATTCTTGTACAAGAACGAGTGTTATTTGATGAAACGAATATAGATGAGAAAATAACTCCACAGGTGATAAGACAAACAGCAAAGGTAGATATGAAAATTATCCAGCCAATGCTTAATGCTATTCGTAAAAATAATATAAAAGCGATGTACAAATATGAGGATATTATGATTAATCTTGACGATCTAATGATTAATCATAAGAAAGGTACTGAATATGAAGGTAGAGTAAAAGATGCGATGAAAGAACGCTTAAACACATTAAATTATAAGCGTCGTGATACGATTGAAAATTTGAGTGTTGAAGTATCTGCATTGGGGATTTTTAATACTTTGGATGTAAATGACATACGGAAATTAGTGACAAAGGCCGTTGAAAAACAACCTATTGATATAGAATATAATCAATTGAAGTTGCTTGTTATTCAACAAGCTATGGAAATGAATCAAAAACAGCTTCAGAAGGTTATTTCAAAAGAAAAACAATTAAGCAATTTGCCGTTACTAACTATTAGAGAAAAAGCTTTGGCAAAGAAAAAACATCCGTATGATTATTTAAAACAAAGTAATTTTATTCGAGATCCAATTAGCGAACTATTCTAAACTGTAAATTTTTAATAAAAAGTGAGGTGATCAATTTGCTCCCGTTTTTTACCGATCCTTACCCAGATGAATTGATCTATTCTGCTATCAGCCGCTATCATTTTTATAGTAGTAATATCAGTTTTGTAGAAACATTGGAGGAATTATTCCAAAGTCGAAGTATTGTACCGAGTATAGAATTTGGTAGTCATTTTTCTATCTTGGTACAAAATTTGGGAAGTAATTATTCAGTTGAAAGTCTATTAGCTAATAATACAATATATCCTTATTTCGCACCATTCACTACTGTTGAACGACAAAAGAAAGTGTTCGAAGATGTGCATACCAATGGACAAGGCATACATGGTAGATTAGGAATTTCCGGAGGAAAGATTCCTAGAAAACAAGGGTTATATTACTGTTCAATGTGTGCTGACAATGATATTAAAATTTACGACGAACCATATATTCACCGTGAGCATCAACTACAAGGTATTGATTATTGCCCGCACCATGAATTGATGCTAAAGAAGTATCCTGTTGATTATAAAGAATTTAGCAGACATGGGTATATAAGGTTTGATGAAAGACTAATGGATTTATCAAGTTTACAGGAAACTGAATCCAGTGAATTCAAAGTGGTACAAGTTAAATTAGCCAAAATGGCGTATCGATTACTGCAAATGCCAATTAACCAATTATCAGTAGAAAAAGTATTTTTAAAATATAGAACGCTACTGAGAGAAAATAATTGGTTAATGACAAATACTAGACTAAAAAGAGAAGAACTTTTTAGAGCCTTTAAATCAAAGTTTCCACAAGGTTTTTTAGAAAAGCATGAGTCATTAGTAACAATTGAAGGACAAAACCAATGGTTGCAAATAATGCTTACTAACTATTTAAGAAGTAGTGTGCATCCATTTCGACATTTACTTTTACTGTATTTCTTTGATCAAGATATAGACTCGTTCCTAGAATTAAAAGGTGATGAAGGCCCATTTGGGAGTGGACCGTGGCCTTGTTTGAATAAGGCTGCCAAGCATTATAAAACTTTGGTAATATCGGAGGTAGAAATAAAAACTAGAGATAAAGTTCTAATTGGAAAATTTTCATGTTCGTGTGGTTTTGAATATACAAGGATAGGACCAGACAAGACTGAGGAAGATAAGTGGCGTAAAAGTCGAATATTAGCTTATGGAAAATCATGGGAAAAGAAGTTTGAAAAGTTAGTAGCTTTGAATGTAAGTCGTGAAAAAATTGCATTAGAGCTAGATGTAAGTCTAAAGACAATTTATAATCGAATTGCTATTAAAGTAAAATCCCCAGAACTCACAGAAAAATATCGTGAAGAATTATTAGAGTGGCGAGAGAAATTCCCGAATGCTAACCGAAAGCAATTTCAAACCGAGTTAAAGAAAACTTTTACTTATTTATATAATCATGATAGAGAATGGCTTGATGCCAATTTCCCTTCAAAACGTGATACCCTGCATACACCGAATAATCCAAATGTTACTTTAAAAAATAATACTGAAAACCGTATTGAATACTATCGTTCCTTGTTATCAGATGCAATAAAGGAATGCCCTGATGTTACGAGAACACAGCTAAGGCTAAAATTCCAAAGAGCATATAAGTATCTATCTGAAAATGATAAAGAATGGTTCGATGCTAATTTACCTCAGACACGTCAGGCAACAACGATAACAAATGCTACTGACTGGGAACTCCGCGATCAAGAATATTACCAAAAAATAAAGGAAGTTTATCCAGAATTAATAGCATTAGAAAAGCCAGTTAGAATAACAGGTACTTTATTTAGCAAACGATTAAATATATTCAACCTCGCAATTAAAAGTTATGTGGAAAAACTACCACAGACTAACAAGTTACTTAATGAAATTACAGAAACAGTTCAAGAGTTTCAAATTCGCCGTTGTTGCATAGTGATAGATCGAATGTTAGAAGAAGATAATGCCGTGAGATTTGAGAAATTGAGGGAATCTTGTGCGATAGAATCTAAGAATTTTAAAAAAATAAAACCTTATTTAGAAGAATATATAAGTAAGAGGCAAAAGAATGTTTAAAATAAAAAAATAGATGAAATGGACAGCCCCAAATTGCATTTATCTTTGTTCCGCAATCGGGCCAGATTGTTGAGGAAGCTTGACTTTTAAAATGATTGCAAAGGATTCTGAAGGATGAAATTTTGGGCGTTGTGTTAACAGTGTATCATGTTAAAAATTTTGTTCTAACTTGTTTTTCAGTGATAATAAGTGAAGTAACGCATGAATATTCGTTGGCTATAGATTATGAAAACTAGTTGTTGTTAAGCCTATATTTTCTTACAAAAATGTAATGTCCATGTAATCAAATTCGATAGTTACAAAATCCTATATTTTTTACAATAAAATCAATAAGTTGTTAAAAATAAAGGAGAGATGATAAATGAAGAAGCTTTTCGTAATAATGATTACCATTGTTGAGGTACTTGTAGATGGAAAGCGAGTAGCAGCAGAATTAAATGATCAAATGTGCTAAAGTATCAGAGGGATAACCTTTTATCTTCCCTCTTTACATAGATTGAAATAAGCCGAATAGGAGTCATATTTTATGAAAAAAATCATGATTGTAGAAGATAATGACGACCTTCGTTCCCTTTTAACAGAACATCTAGAGAAATTTGGATATAGAACAGTTTCTCTAGATGAGTTTGATGCTATTTTAGATAAGTTTCTAGAGGAAGAACCTGATTTAGTCTTGTTAGATATTAACCTGCCTTCTTTTGACGGTTTTTATTGGTGCAGGCAGATTCGCCAGCATTCCACCTGTCCGATCATTTTTATATCTGCACGTGAAGGTACAATGGATCAGATTATGGCATTAGAAAATGGGGCAGATGACTATATCACTAAACCCTTTTCCTATGAAATGGTAATTGCTAAGATTAAGAGCCATTTGCGCCGAGCCTATGGGGAATATGCTCCTGCTCAAGGTGAACGAGTGGTTGCTTTTCATGGATTAGCCTATTTACCAGAAAGAATGGAACTTAGATTTCGATCACAATCCATCGAGGTTTCAAAAAAAGAAGCGTTGCTTTTAGAAGTATTATTAGAGCGTGGAGAAAAAGTGACGAGTAGAGACCGATTGATTGAAAAAATGTGGAATACGGATATGTTTGTTGATGAAAATACGTTGAATGTATATATTACACGAGTTAGAAAACGGCTTTCTGAGCTTGGAATTCATGATGCGATTGAAACTGTTCGTGGTGCAGGATATAGAATGAGGAATACTTGGGAGGGTACAGAATGAAATTGTTTCTGCGTTCACATCTGTCCCTTTTTTTTATTACTTTTTTACAGGGAATATTTGTTTTTTGCTATTACTGGTTTTTAGGTTTCCAAGAGTTAGATCATTTGTTCTATGTTTTTATGATACAGATAATATCTATCTGTCTCTATCTAGTATATCGGTGGATACAAGATGCTAAGCTATATCGTTGGGTACAAGAACATCAAAACGGGGAATTATATGTTCCGTCTTTGGGGAAAAGCGTACTAGGTGAATCCCTTTATGATAGGCAGCGAATAATTGCACAGTCATATGAAAACAAATTACATAAAGTACAATCAGACTTAAATGAGAGAATAACCTTTATAAATCAATGGGTTCATCAAATGAAAACTCCTTTATCTGTTATCCATTTGATGATTCAAGACCATGACGAAGAATTATTTCAACACATTCGAAAGGAATTATATCGCTTAGAAGATGGATTGAAAACCGTTTTGTATTCGTCAAGGCTGTCTCTGTTTGAAAAGGACTACTCTATTGAAAAAGTCCCTCTTCAGAGTTTTATAGATGAAATAATCATGGAAAACAAAAGATTATTTATTCAATATAAAATCTTCCCCAAAAAGTTGTTCTCAGAAGAGACCTTGTTTGTGTATTCAGACAAGAAATGGTTACAATTTGCTATCGGCCAAATTATTTCTAATGCAGCAAAATATTCTGCTAATAAAAGTGATACATTAATATTTCGTATAGAAAAACATGGACAATGTATTTTACTGGAAATTCAGGACTTTGGGGTTGGAATTCCTTCGCAAGATATTAGAAGAGTTTTTGACCCCTATTTTACTGGGAGAAATGGCAGACTATTTCATGAGTCAACCGGAATGGGGCTATATTTAATAAAAGAAATAATGAGCAAGCTCCAGCACGAAATAAAATTGGAGTCAGAAGTAGGACAAGGTACGACTTTCAAAATCTATTTTTCGGAATATGCAGCCGAATAGGGCCTAATGTAAAAAGAAATAATGAGAAGACCTTACCTAACTAAAAATAGAGGTAGGGTTTTTTGTTGCTCTATTTCTTACAAAAGTGTAAGGCTAGTTTAAGGTAGTTCTATTTTAATGCATTTATATCTCTTATACAATGAATACACAATCAAATACGAAGGAGGCCATAAAATGGCAGACGTATTACAAGTGAAGAATATAAATAAAATTTATGATGGAAAAGCATCTTTTCAAGCTTTAACGAATGTTTCATTTAATGTAGAAAAAGGAGAATTCATTGGAATAATGGGTCCATCGGGATCAGGAAAAACGACACTATTAAATCTTATCTCGACCATTGATAGACCATCATCAGGGGAAATCCTTATAAATGGTCAAGAACCTCACAAATTAAAAAAGGCAAAGCTAGCAAAGTTTCGCCGCAAAGAATTAGGATTTGTGTTTCAAGACTTTAATTTGTTAGACACGTTAACATTGGAGGAAAATATCATTTTACCTTTAACGCTAGAAAAAACGAATTCAGCTGTTATGGATGAAAGGGTACAAAGTATTTCAAAAAAATTAGGTATTGATGTGATATTAAAAAAACGAACATATGAAGTTTCAGGCGGCCAAAAGCAACGTACTGCGATCGCAAGAGCGATTATCCATCAACCTTCACTCCTGTTGGCTGATGAGCCAACAGGAAACTTAGATTCGAAGTCTTCAAAAGATGTGATGCAAACAATGCAATCAATTAATGAAAAAGATCAAACTACAATGTTAATGGTGACTCATGACCCCTATGCTGCAAGCTATTGTCACCGTGTCATTTTCATTAAAGATGGAAAACTATACAACGAAATATACAGAGGCGCGAATCAAAAGGTATTTTTCCAACAGATTATGGATGTTCTTTCTATGCTAGGAGGGGATGGCAGATGACCTTTCCACAGTTCGCCTATAAGAATGTAACACGCAATTTGCGATCCTACTTTGCCTTTTATTTAAGTAGCTCATTTGCTGTTATGATCTTCTTTATGTTTGCGATGTTTATCTTCCATCCTACACTCGAGACGGGTTATATGATGAACATTGCTAAAAAAGGCATGGTATTTGCTGAATGGACAATTTTCATCTTTTCTATTTTATTTATCCTATATTCTGTTAGTGCATTTTTAAAAACAAGAAAAAAAGAATTTGGGATTCTCACGATTCAAGGCGCATCTCCACAACAAATTCGCCTGCTAATCACATTAGAGAATGTTTTCATAGGACTAGCTTCTATTCTTACAGGAATAATCGGTGGAACGCTACTTGCTAAACTGTTTTTTATTGCTGGAACGTATATTGTTGAGATGGAACCCCTGCAGTTATATTTCCCTTGGAAAGCGTTAGGGTTAACGATAGGAGTATTTTTTGTTCTGTTTGTCGTCATCTCACAATTTACATTATTCCTTATCCATACAGAACAAACGATTTCCTTACTAAAAGGATCTCAAAAACCAAAAAAAGAACCGAAGCCATCTATATTGTTTTCAATTCTGGGAGTTGCTTTTTTAGGAGCTGGATTTGGAATGGCGCTAGTTGCAGGGATTGATATGGGCAGCGCAGTAATTATTACGGTTTGTACAGTAATTGGAACGTACTTGTTTTATAGTCAGTTAAGTGTCTGGGTGCTAAAGCTGTTGAAACGAAATAAGAAATTTTATAGAACAGGTACAAATCTACTGTGGGTATCTGATTTAACGTATCGTGTCAGAGATAATGCTCGTCTATTTTTTATAGTCAGTATCGTTTCAGCTGTTGCCTTCACTGCGACAGGTACGTTGGCGACATATAAATCTATGTTTTCTGTAGAGGACACACCGTATGAAATGGAGTTTTTATCTCATTCAAATAACAAAGATGAAAGCGAGCAGCTGTCATTTATTCAACAACAACTTGGCAAAAAAGATATTGATTACAAAGAATTCAAAATGATAACGATAGAAGCTCGACAAGGGCCATTTCACTACCCTGTTTTGGTACTTTCATATAAAGATTGGATTAAAAACTTCCCCAAGTTAAAATCCTCTCATCTTGAGAAAGGAGAAGGGATTTACTATGGGGAGACGAAACGAGGGGGCCGTACAATTCTTCCAAGTAATAAAACAGAATTACAATTAGACAACAAACAAATGTCGATAAAATTACAATCGATTGAACAGCCGATTTTCTCCCTATCCGATGTGATAGTTGTCAATGAAGTAAGTTTTAATCAATTAAAACAAAAGGCTGAAGTATCTACTTGGTATGGTTTCGGGTTCTCGAATTGGAAAGACAGCCTTGATATAAGTCAAAAGATAAAGAGCTATATTGTCGGTGAAACATACAATCCGGATGCCCAATACTTTTCAAAATCCATTCGTTATTTGTATAGCGTCCAAGTACCAAGTTTGAGTTTATTTATAGGACTATTTATTGCTATTGTCTTTTTCTTGGCTGCTGGAAGTTTCTTGTATTTCCGACTGTTTACAGACCTATATGAAGAAAGAGAAAAGTATAAATCACTAGCGAAAATAGGACTAAGCGAGAAAGAAATGGTAAGAAGTGCAACTCTTCAAATGGCTATTCTGTTCTTCCTGCCATTCTTGTTGGCTGTTATTGACACGGGGTTTGCATTACAAGTGTTACATCGGGAAGGAGGTTTTCCCAACGTATTACAATCAGGGATCATTACGATTTTAGGATTCTTCCTATTACAGCTGCTTTACTTTATTATCATTCGCTCTAGTTATATTAAGAATTTAAAAGAGTATGCCTATCGACAATAAAAAATAGAAAAAGGAGAAGATGAAATCATGAAAAAGTTTGTTGGAGTTTTACTTTTGTTAGTTGTTTTGCTTGTTGGATTTTTTACTGTTGTTCCAAAAGAAGATAGGGATCATATTAACCCATTAGTCCCTAAAGAAGATGTATATGTGCAAATTAATGAAGACGCTGTTCCGAAGGGTGGCAGATATGAATATACTCTGACTGGTTATAATGAAGAGGGCGAAGAAAAGGAAATCACTTTTGACTCTGGGAAAATTTTAAAGGAAAATGCTTTCTTAAAAGTTACAGTAAAAGGTGCTTTTGTAGAAGAGTGGGAAGAAGTACAAGTTGAAGATTTACCTGAGAAAGTAGAAACAAAGCTAAATTAGTATTTATCTAATCCCTGCTGAACGTTATATTTAGTTCTTCCATAATCGGGCCCTTTGTTGAAGAGCGAATCGCAGAAAAATGATTAAACTTTTTTATAAAAATTGTGCAATACTTCACAAAGAGTGAATCCGTTTTGATCAAACTTTTTTCAAAACGGATTCTTTCAATTTAACGTAAGATGTGGGTTTGTTGGGTATTTTTGTTCAAACTTTATTTCAAAGCTACAGACGATGTCAGGTCCTTTTCTTTCCTGCAATACAACCATAACTTGTCATGATTAACAAACTCATGTAAAATTGTAATGATGTCGTTAAAAAGTTCGGCGAATATGGAGGGACCAACATGCCAACACCAAGTATGGAAGATTATATAGAACAGATTTATTTACTTATTGAAGACAAAGGATATGCTCGAGTTTCCGATATAGCCGAAGCATTGGCCGTACATCCCTCCTCTGTTACAAAGATGGTTCAAAAACTTGATAAAGATGAATACCTCATATATGAAAAATATCGAGGTCTCGTTTTAACAAATAAAGGGAAGAAAACAGGTAAGCGTTTAGTTTATCGACATGAACTTTTGGAGCAATTTCTTCAAATAATCGGTGTTGATCAAGATAAGATTTATGATGATGTGGAAGGTATTGAACATCATTTAAGTTGGAATGCTATTGACCGAATTGGAGACTTAGTTCAGTACTTTGAGGAAAATGAAGAAAGAGTCAATACTCTGCGTAAAATACAAAAGAATAATGAAGAATCATAAAAAGCGATGGGAAGTAGAACCACTACGACCCATCGCTTTTTTTATATAGTCGAAACCAAGAAGGAAATTATATTAATTATTATTTTAATAAAAAGTATACAGAAAAATATGCAAGTCACATATTCAATACTAGAATGATAGAATTTAACCCTTTAATATGCATCAGCTTTAATGCGTTAAACAAGGAGTGAAATCATTGTCGAACGAAACTTATGTGTAAACGACCGATTATGACAATGAGCATAACTGTATTATGCAATAATATTCAGTACTTTCATTATATTTTAATAGTTTATCATTTTAATAAAATAATGGTGGTGAGAAATTGAGTAAACAACCAATACTCCAAATAAAAAATTTAAGTGTATCATTTAGATCTGAAAAAAAGGTAGTGCCGGCTGTAAAAGATATTAGTTTTGATTTATACAAGGGAGAAATAGTAGGGATTGTCGGAGAGTCTGGTAGTGGAAAGAGTGTAACATCATTAGCTGCAATGGGGTTAATTCCAAGTCCTCCAGGGTTGATCGAAAACGGTGAAATTTTGTTTGAGGGGAAAAATTTGATCAAGCTAAACGAGAAAAAGATGAGAAAGATTAGAGGAAATCAAATATCAATGATTTTCCAAGAACCAATGACCTCGTTAAATCCTTTGTTTTCAATTGGAAATCAATTAACAGAAGCACTTCGATTACATACTGATGTAACAAAAAAGGGAGCCAAAACGAAAGCAATTGAATTGTTGAAATTAGTAGGAATTCCTAGAGTAGAAGAAATAATAAGTGAGTATCCGCACCAACTATCCGGCGGAATGCGACAAAGAGTGATGATCGCTATGGCGATGGCTTGTAATCCCCGTGTCTTAATAGCAGACGAGCCCACGACGGCTCTTGATGTTACGATTCAAGCGCAAATTTTAACACTTATGAAAGAACTAAATACAAACATGAATACCTCGATTATTTTCATCACACATGATTTGGGTGTAGTTGCAGAGATTTGTGATCGGGTACTTGTCATGTATTCAGGCCAAATTGTTGAACAAGGTGATGTTAAGACTATTTTAAAGGATCCTAAGCACCCATATACCAAGGGGTTAATAAAATCCATCCCTGATATAAGAGGGAAAATAAAACGCTTATATAGTATACCTGGCCAAATTCAGAGTCATGGCAGTTCACATCAAGGATGTCGTTTTGCCCCGCGATGTGAGGATGCATATGGTGAATGCCTAGAAGAAGTGCCAAGCTTATATAAAATGATGAAGGAAGGACATGATGTGCGGTGCTTTTTGCATAAAAAGAGTGGGGAGGTTGATAAAAATGACAGAATTTCTTCTTCAAGTTGAGGGATTGAAAAAAAACTTCCCAATCAATAATGGATTACTAGGGAAACAAACGGGAGAAGTGAGGGCAGTTGATGATCTATCCTTCTATGTGAAAAAAGGAGAGACTTTAGGCATTGTTGGCGAAAGTGGCTGCGGGAAATCAACTACAGGTCGTCTCCTAATGAGATTAATAGAGGCAAGTGATGGAAGGATTGTATTTGAAGATAAAGAGATTACGAAAATGACAAAAAATGAATTAAGAAAGGTACGGAGAGATATCCAAATGGTTTTTCAAGATCCGTATGCCTCCTTAAATCCAAGACACTCGATTGAAAAAATTTTGGAAGAGCCATTGATTGTCCATCGAATAGGGACAAAGGAGGAAAGAAAGAAAAGGGTAAATGAGATGTTGGAAATTGTCGGCTTGAGTAGTCACCATGCTAGAAGGTATCCACACCAGTTTAGCGGTGGACAACGACAAAGAATTGGGATAGCAAGGGCCCTTATGACAAAACCAAAATTAATTATTGCGGATGAGCCTGTTTCAGCTCTGGATGTATCAATTCAGGCTCAAGTACTAAACCTGATGAGAGACATTCAAGTGGAATTCCAACTTACCTATATTTTTATTGCACATGACCTTGGTGTTGTTCGTCATATAAGTGACAGGGTAGGAGTGATGTATTTAGGTAGATTGATTGAATTAGCAGATAGTGAGGAACTTTATAAAGAGGCTATGCATCCATATACAAAAGCACTGTTGTCTGCAGTTCCAATTGCTGATCCTGATGTTATTCGTCATAACGTTCCTTTATCGGGAGAAATGCCAAGTCCTTCAAATCCGCCTTCAGGATGTGCCTTTCATACACGGTGTACAGAAGGTATGGACATTTGTAAATCAATTAGACCTAATGATCAAAACATTGGTGGTCATTTTGTTGCTTGTCATCTATACAATCGCTGACTAGCAGCATTGATGATAAATAATTAATGGGGGTATGAAATGGAAATGAAAAAGAATATGAAGTGGTTACTAGTTTCATTGTTAGCACTAAGCATGCTTCTAGTTGGATGTAGTGGAAATTCAAATCAAGAAGCGGGTGGAGAAGAACAGCCTTCAAACAATACGGAAACCAAAAAGGACACACTGGTGTTTGGGCGTGGAGGGGATTCTACATCACTGGATCCTATTACAACAACAGAGGGAGAAACCTTTAAAGTAACGGAAAATATTTTTGAAACACTACTTGAGTATGGTGAGCAAGATACGACCTTACATCCTGGCCTTGCCGAATCGTGGGAGGTGTCTGATGATGCACTGACTTACACCTTAAAGCTCCGTCAGGGTGTGAAGTTCCATGATGGGACAGATTTTAATGCAGATGCTGTTGTATTTAACTTTAATCGTTGGATGAGTGGGAATGCAGATGATTTTCCTTACTACACGATGTTCGGCGGATTTAAGGGAGAAGAAGGCCATGTCATTAAAGAGGTTAAAGCTCTAGACGAGTATACAGTTGAATTTACACTTAACCGTCCCCAAGCTCCATTTCTAAAAAATTTAGCCATGTCTCCATTCGGCATTGCGAGTCCAACAGCTGTTGAGGAACATGGTGATGATTTCAGGAAAAATCCAGTCGGTACAGGTCCGTTTAAATTTGTAGAATGGAAGCAGAATGACCGAATTGTTTTGGAAAAAAATGAAAGCTACTGGATGGAAGGATTCCCAAAGTTAAATCAAGTAATATTCAGAGTTATTCCTGAAAATACGGCAAGGCTAAATGCTTTAGCGAACGGAGAAATTGATTTAATGGATGGAGTGAATAATTCTGATGAAGCGACCGTCACTAATAATGATCAATTACAATTAATTGAGCGACCATCTATGAATGTTGGATACTTAGGTTTTACGACAAATCGACCGCCATTTGATAATAAGCTTGTCCGCCAGGCGTTAAACCATGCGATTGATAAACAAGGAATAATTGATGCGTTTTATGGTGGAAAAGCGGAGGCTGCAAAGAATCCAATGCCGCCTTCAATTGAAGGATATAACAATGAAATTGAAGACTATTCTTATGATTTAGAAAAGGCGAAAGAGTTGTTGGCTGAAGCTGGGTATCCAGACGGATTTGACATGGATCTATGGGCTATGCCGGTAGCAAGACCTTATATGCCGGAAGGAATGAAGGTTGCGGAGGTTATTCAAGCATCATTTGCGGAAATTGGCGTTAAAGCTGAAATTCAGTCAGTTGATTGGGCAACATACCTGGAAAAAGCAGCAAAAGGGGAATTTGATGCATACATGTTAGGCTGGACCGGTGATAATGGTGATCCTGATAACTTCTTATATACCCTCTTAGATAAAGATAGTATCGGAAGCAACAACTATTCTTACTATAGTAATGATGAACTTCATGATGTGTTAATAAATGCTCAAAAAGAGACAGAACAAGATAAACGAAATGAATTATATAAGCAGGCACAAGAAATTATTCATGAAGATGCACCTTGGGTTCCACTTGTTCACTCTACACCTTTATTAGCCGGAACAAGTGATATTGTTAATTACTTCCCACATCCTACCGGCTCAGAAGCGTTGACAAAAGTTGAATTTAAATAAGGTTGTTAAAGGGGGAGACATAGTCTCCCTTATATCGCCTGAAAAAATTGAATTGGCATACTTTTCTCTCCTAGTAAACGTAGTCCCTATGTGAACATTACTTTAAGTCTAGCTAGTTGATTTCTTTCTCCTCTATAAAAAGGGGGCGTTAAAATACCTAAACCTGCATGTTAATAAAAAAGAGGTGAGCATATGTTGTCCTATACCATTCGTCGACTGTTTTCACTCATACCTGTTTTGTTTGGAATGACATTGGTTGTGTTTGCCATTATTCGGGCAATTCCCGGCGACCCGGCACAGGTCATCCTTGGACAAAAGGCTACAAAAGAGGCGATTGCTACATTAACAAAAGAATTAGGATTAGATAAACCATGGTTTATCCAATATGTCGATTATTTACAAGCCCTTTTTACAGGAGATCTTGGTACATCATTACGGACAAGAGGGCCGATAAATGAGGAAATATGGCCATATCTGGCTGCAACCATTGAACTTACACTTGTAGCGATGATTATTGCGATCGTTATTGGAGTCAATGCAGGGATTATCAGTGCGTGGTTTTCAAATTCTTGGTTTGATTATCTTGCGATGGTTTTAGCATTAATCGGTGTGTCAATGCCTATATTCTGGCTTGGTTTAATGGAGCAATGGGTGTTCTCGATTGAATTAGGATGGTTACCGTCAACAGGAAGGGAAGATGTAAGAAATCCTGTTGAGGCGATAACGAATATTTATATGGTTGATACACTTCTTCAAGGTAGAGCAGATCAGTTTGTACAGGTTATTCAACACTTGATTCTTCCCAGCCTTGCCCTTGCTACCATTCCAATGGCTATTATCGCAAGAATGACACGTTCCACCATGCTTGAAGTAATGAAATCAGACTATATCCGCACTGCGAAAGCAAAAGGATTAAACATGTTTTGGGTTGTATATAAACATGCTTTAAAAAATGCCATTATACCCGTTTTAACAGTTATTGGGCTGCAGACAGGTCTCCTTTTAGGTGGAGCAATTTTGACTGAAACAATCTTCGGGTGGCCTGGTATTGGCCGTTATCTCTATGATGCCATCAGTTACCGTGATTACCCGGTTATTCAATCAGGAATTTTAATGATCGCAGCGATTTTTGTTTTGATTAATCTAGTCGTTGATCTATTATATGCCGTTATCGATCCGCGAATTAAATATCATCAATAACGAAAAGGGGGGATATCAATGGCAGAGGTTGCGAAAAATAAACCTCATACTTTGAATAAGTTAGCAGAAGAACAGGTTACACCACCATGGAAAGAGGCGTGGCAAACCTTTTGTAAAAATAAATTAGCCTTGGTTGGATTAGGACTTGTGATTTTTTTCCTTATCCTGGCATTACTAGCACCTATTATTGCTCCATATGGTTTTAAAGACCAAGAACTGTCTAAACGATTACTAGCCCCATCTAATGAACACTGGTTTGGGACTGATGATTTTGGTAGAGACATTTTTTCCCGCGTTCTTTACGGTGCAAGAATATCTCTATGGGTTGGTTTCTTTTCAGTATTAGGGTCTGCGATAATTGGTACGTTTCTTGGTATTATTGCAGGTTATTACGGAAGATGGGTTGATACAATCATCTCAAGGATATTTGATATTATGTTAGCATTTCCTAGTATATTGCTAGCTATTGCAGTTGTAGCTATTCTTGGACCATCCTTGCAAAATGCACTAATTGCAATCGCTATCATTAATATTCCGAATTTTGGTCGACTTGTACGATCAAAAGTACTGAGTGTCAAACAGGAGGAATACATAATGTCAGCAAAAGCAATAGGGATGAGGGACAATAGAATTCTTTTTCGGCATATTTTACCGAACAGTATGACACCAATTATTGTGCAGGGGACATTAGCCATTGCAACAGCTATTATTGAAGCAGCAGCACTGGGTTTCCTTGGCTTAGGGGCTCAAGCGCCAAATCCGGAATGGGGAAAAATGTTATCAGATTCAAAGCAATACCTTATGCAGGCTCCTTGGACCTTGTTCTTTCCAGGTTTAGCCATTATGCTAACCGTTTTAGGTTTTAATTTAATGGGAGATGGATTACGAGATGTTCTGGATCCAAAAATGAAACAGTAGAAAAATTACAGATTATTATTTTTAAAAAACTCCAAGTTGCGGGAGTTTTTTATTTTTTCCTTCAAGAAATATCGAAACCAAATTGCTTTCCAATGATAATTCGATTGGTCTATTTTTCCACCCTATCTCTTACACTATAAAGGAGGAAGGTGAGGAGATATGCAAATTGATGGTGTATTTTCAGGTGGTGGAATAAAGGGATTTGCTTTAATTGGAGCATATGAGGTGATTGAAAAGAGCGGGTTCGAGTTTAAACGTCTTGCAGGTACAAGTGCAGGATCTATCATTTGTGCGTTTGTCATGGCTGGTTATAAAAGTGATGAAATTTTAGAAATGATGGACGAATTAGACCTGAAAATGTTATTAGATGCCCGAAAATCATTTCTACCGCTCCCATTTACAAAATGGATTTCACTCTATTGGAATTTGGGTTTATATCGTGGAGTCAAACTGGAAGAGTGGATCTTTCAAAAGTTAAAAAACAAAGGGATTTCTACATTTGCGGATTTGCCGGTAGGAAGTTTAAGAGTGGTTGCCTCAGATTTAACAAATGGTCGTTTAATCGTGTTGCCTGATGATCTTCTTAAGTATGGAATCGAACCATTATCTTTTTCAGTTGCAAAAGCAGTGAGAATGAGCTGCAGTCTCCCTTATTTTTTTGAACCTGTAAAACTAACAACATCAAAAGGGGTTAATATTTTTGTTGACGGTGGTGTACTTAGTAACTTTCCAATTTGGCTTTTTCAGCAAAAAAGTAAACATGTCAAAAAAAGGCCAATTCTAGGTATAAAATTGAGTTCTAGTGAACAGGAAAGGCCCGCAAAAGAAATTCATAATGCAATTGATATGTTTAATGCTCTATTTGAAACAATGAAAGATGCGCATGATAGCAGACATATTTCCAAAAGACATGAAAAAGATATTGTGTTTATTCCTGTTGAAAACATTGTCACAACAGAATTCGAAATAAATGAACAAAAAAAACTAGCTCTAATAGAGCTAGGTCGAAGACGAACAAAGGAATTTTTAAAAAATTGGTCGTATTAGAAAAATGCTCGGTTTTTCTTTTTTCCTTTCTTTCCTTCAATTACTGTTAAATGTGAAGGTTGTTGCTTTTTCTTTTTAATAGCAGAGGCTTTTTTTGTTTTCTTTACTTGAGATATGTTTCGAACATTTGAACCTTTATTACTTCGGTCGTCAAAACGTCTTTTGGATTGTTTCGCAGCTTTTAAATAGGAAGATTGCTCTTTTCCCATTTTTCTTCTAGAAACTAATCGATAAATAAGGTAAATTAACCCGGCGATTGCTGCATAGATTGCAATTTGTTTTAAAAGCCATAGAGGCTCTGACACGAGGGTTGTGACAAAACCTATTACTCCTAATAAAATAATAACCATGACGATCCAATTAGTACGACGAGTCATCCTGACCACCTCCAAGAAAAGATACCAATCAAAATACGCTCAAATTACACGATTTGCTCTGCGGATGTCTGAGTCTCTTTTTCCATCCGAAGAAGTTCATTAAAACTTGCGATTGCTACTTCAACTTGGTCATTTGTAGGTTCTTTTGTCGTTAAGAGTTGTAACCACAAACCAGGATACCCTAAAAATCGCAAAACCGGAATGTGGCGAACCTTATTTGTGAGCTGTAGTACTTCGAAAGAAATACCAAGTACGACAGGTATTAAAGCCAAGCGGTTTACGATTCTTAACCATAATGGATCTGTCGGAACAAGTGTGTAAACAAAAACACCAACAATGACAGTAAAGAGAATAAAGCTACTGCCGCATCTGTAATGCAATCGTGATTGGCTTTGAACATTTCCAACTGTTAACTCTAGATTGTTTTCGTATGTGTTAATTACTTTATGCTCTGCCCCGTGGTATTGAAACACGCGTCTTATCAAAGGTGTAAATGAGATAGCATATATGTATGCTAAAAGTAACGCGAGTTTGAAAGCACCTTCTATGAGAATTTGCCCAAAATCCGAAGAGATGAGGGGACGGAAAAATTCTGCTAAGAAAACAGGTAAAAGCGTAAAGATAACTTTACCAAAGAAAAAGGAAAGAACCCCTACTGCTGCAATGCCGAGCCACATTGTTAATTTTGAACCACTTTTCTTTTGTTCTTCAATCATCTGCTCGTCATCCGCCGGATCAACTTCAAAGCGCTCAGTAGCGAAATTCAAGTGCTTAGACCCGTTAGCACTTGCCTCGATGATCGCGACAATTCCCCGTAAAAAAGGAATTTTTTTCAAAGAAGATAACGTTTTCTGATTTTTCCTAGGTAGATGGAAATAATCAATGGAGTTATCTGTTCGACGAATGGCTGTTACGTAGTGGTGTTTTCCACCAAACATAACGCCTTCGATAACAGCTTGCCCACCATATGCAGGTTTTTTTTCATTTGCCATGTGACACCAACCTATCTAATTCTTATTATGGAAGTAAACAATGTTTAATCAGAGATTAACTATTATCTCTATAATACAGAATTTAGAAAGAAACCTCTAGAGTGATGTTTAGAAATAAACATTATAAGAGCCAGCAATTTACAAGGAACGATTAAACTGTTTATTTGGATGGTAATAATGGACAAATGATCGTGATTTTTCCTTTTTCTAACGTTTAGTTTAAACGAATTGTTGGAAATTATTCCTATACTAACATTATACCCACGCTTTTTTTTACTAGACATGATAAAGGTGAAAAAGTGTAAATTTTAACCATAAGATCTATAAGGAAACATGCATACGCAAAAATTGGACATAGTAAGAATGGAGGTGTTGGAAATTGGCAGATAAAAAAGAAGATAAAAAGAAAAAAGATCAACCAGATTTAGAGCAGAATAAAAAAGAAGAACCGATGTCTGTGATGGGGAAGTCGATTGTAACTGGATTTATTGGTGGAGTTTTTTGGAGTGCATTGGCCTATCTAGCTTATATTTTGAATTTCACAGAAGTAAGTCCTAACCTGATATTACAACCATTCGCATTAGGAAATTGGAAAGATGGCGTTGTTGGTAATATGATAAGTATTATTATTATAGGATTAATTTCGATTGGAGCAGCATTAGTGTATTATGCAATTTTAAGACGTTTCGATGGCGTATGGCTTGGTCTTGCTTACGGAGTCGCATTGTGGGCACTGGTATTTTTTGTTCTGAATCCAATTTTTCCAAATGTAGAAACTGTTCTAGAATTATCTCGTGGAACCATCGTAACAACAATATGTCTTTATATATTGTACGGGGTGTTTATCGGATACTCGATATCCTTTGAATATAAAGAATTCAATACCAGGTTAGAAAGCTAAGGAAATCAATAGCTTGATATGGTAGAATGTTCATGTAATGAACATTCTTTTTTATACGATCAAAAAGTATATAAATTTTAGGATGATAGTATAAGAAAAACTAAGGCTTTCGCTATTAGGACTTGGCGACAAGCCAAGTTTTCTAATGTCATTTAAACGTATCTAATAATATAAGTGCACATCACATTTAGGCACTACATCCTTGCTTATGAAAAGAGGTGTAAAATCATATATGAGAGTATTAGTTATAAATGGACCGAATTTAAATCGATTAGGTGTACGTGAACCAGGAGTTTACGGGTCAAATACATTAACAGATCTTGAAAAGGAACTCTTAACATTTGGTGAAAGGCTCAACTGTGAAGTGACTTGTTTTCAATCAAATCATGAAGGTGATTTAATTGACGCAATTCATGAAGCGGATGAACAGTATGATGGCATTGTGATCAATCCTGGTGCTTTTACACATTATAGTTATGCCATTCGGGATGCAATTGCGAGCATCACTGTTCCAGTTATTGAAGTCCATATCTCAAATGTTCATGCAAGAGAGGAATTCCGCCATACATCAGTGACAGCTCCCGTTACAGCCGGTCAAATTATTGGGTTAGGATTTAAAGGGTATGAATTAGCCATTCTTGCATTAAAAGACAAGATAGGAGGCAGTAGAACATGAAATTAGAAAACATTCGCAAACGATTTAAAGAGTTATCTATTGAAGGGCTTGTTATAACAAGTAGTTACAATAGAAGATATATGACAGGTTTTACAGGAACAGCTGGAATAGCAGTTATTTCTGAAGAGAAAGCTGTGTTTATCACAGATTTCCGTTATACAGAACAAGCGGCAAAAGAAATAGATGGCTTTGAAATTGTCCAACATACGGGTCCTATTGTTGAGGAAGTTGCAACTCAAGTTGATAAAATGGGAATTAAGAGATTGGGATTTGAGCAAGATCATGTTACATATCAAACATATACAGCGTATAAAAATGCTTTGAAAAATACAGAGTTTATCCCGGTATCAGGTGCAGTAGAAAAGTTACGCTTGATAAAGTCTCCTTCAGAGATTAAGATATTAAAGGAAGCGGCAGAGATTGCTGATGCTGCGTATAAACATATTCTTACTTTTGTCAAACCTGGTTTAAAGGAGATCGAGGTAGCAAATGAGCTCGAATTTTTCATGAGAAAAAACGGAGCTGTTTCTTCATCTTTTGATATCATCGTAGCGTCAGGGTATCGTTCTGCATTACCACATGGCGTAGCAAGTGAAAAAGAAATTGAAAAAGGTGATTTTGTTACACTTGATTTTGGTGCATACTACAAAGGGTACTGCTCAGACATTACAAGAACGTTTGCTGTTGGTGAACCGAGTGATGAACTGAAAAATATATACTCTGTAGTACTTGAAGCGCAATTGCGCGGAATGAATGGTATCAAACCTGGAATGACAGGCAAGCAAGCGGATGCTTTGACTCGAGATTACATAAAAGAAAATGGCTATGGTGAGTATTTTGGTCATTCAACAGGACATGGTCTTGGAATGGAAGTACATGAAGGGCCGGCTTTATCTTTTAGATCGGATACAATTCTAGAACCAGGGATGGTTGTGACCGTTGAACCAGGTATTTATGTAGCTGGTCTTGGCGGGGTGAGAATTGAAGACGATACAGTCATCACGGCTAATGGTAACGAGACTTTAACACATTCGCCAAAAGATCTTATTATTTTATAATAGGGAAGACATGTTCTTTACATATAAGAATGAGGTTATGAGTGAAATGCTCACGTTTCCTTATTTATTTACCAACTTAGGAGGACTATTTCATGATTTCAGTAAATGACTTTCGTACAGGATTAACGATTGAGGTGGACAACGGTATTTGGCGTGTAATGGATTTCCAACACGTGAAACCTGGGAAAGGTGCTGCTTTTGTTCGTTCAAAATTACGTAATCTACGTACCGGAGCGGTTCAAGAAAAAACATTTCGTGCGGGTGAAAAAGTAGCGAAAGCTCAAATCGAAACTCGTAGAATGCAATACCTTTATGCAAATGGTGATCAGCATGCATTCATGGATACAGAAACATATGATCAAATTGAATTACCATCATCTCAAATTGAGTATGAATTGAAATTCCTTAAAGAAAATATGGAAGTTCAAATTATGATGTTTGGTACAGAAACACTCGGTGTAGAGCTTCCCAACACTGTTGAGTTGGAAGTAACAGACACTGAGCCTGGTATTAAAGGTGATACAGCTTCAGGCGGTTCTAAACCAGCTACCCTTGAAACAGGTTTAACTGTACAAGTACCATTCTTTATTAACCAAGGTGATCGTTTAATTATTAATACTACTGAAGGTAGTTACGTTTCACGTGCGTAATGATTTTAGTGTAAAAAGATGCTACTTTTGTTAGCATCTTTTTTTATTGCCTTCTTCCCTTATCCCCAATATAAATAGCCATGTAACAAACCTCATGATAGAAATTCATTCATTTTGTTTTTATCTTCTTCCATCTTTTCTGTCTAAAATACTTCTCTTTGGCATATGGTGTACAAACTTATGCTTTTAGGAGGACAACATGAAACGTTTATTTCCACATATTGATTCAACCGTATTCGCTATGGCAGGTCTTAGATTTTTATCAGCAGGAATTGAATTAACAGCCGCAATTTTAATGTTGGTTTTTAATGATGTAAAAAAAGCAGTAACGATTAATTCATTATTGGCAATTGTTGGTCCAGTTATTTTTATTGTAACGATGACAATAGGAATTTTTCATATTGCCGATCAACTGTCTTATGCAAAACTACTATTTATTGGATTAGGTGTTTTTTTTATCCTCTTTGGGATCTACAAATAGATGAATTGCCCATATGTTTCACAATAAATCTCCGGGCTTTTATGTCATGAATGTGGTCAAGCATGCATAGATTAAAGTAACGAATAGGTTAATAGGAGGAAGCGGTATGAAAGAGTTGCTAGAAATGCTTCCGGAATCAATAAAAAATGAAATCTCAAAGCTTCATCCTGCAAGTTTGTCTCGAGTAGAAGAAATTCGTATTCGTATCCTGAAAAAGGTTGAAGTCATCATAGCCGGGAAACCCATTTTTCTCTCATCGATGACAACATATGAAGATTCAATCAATCTATTAAACGAGCTAAGCCATTATTCAATTTATACGTTAGAAGATGAATTGAAAAAGGGCTATATCACAGTTCGTGGTGGTCACCGTGTCGGGTTAGCCGGCCGGGTGATTACAGAAAATGGACGAGTTAAAGCGATACGTGATGTAACATCTTTTAATATTCGAATTGCAAGAGAGAAGCTGGGAATTGCGGAACCATTTGTTTCATATGTCTACCATCAAAAGTGGTTAAATACCCTTATTATTGGTCCGCCACAAACTGGAAAAACCACTTTATTGCGGGATTTTGCCCGATTAATTAGCAGCGGCTATCAACATATTCCTTCACGAAAAGTCGGGATTGTTGATGAGCGATCTGAAATAGCAGGATGTGTTAAGGGGGTACCACAGCACAGATTAGGAGATAGAGTGGATGTCCTTGATGCATGCCCTAAAGCTGAGGGAATGATGATGCTGATCAGATCAATGAGTCCGGACGTACTTGTGGTTGATGAAATCGGTACTGCTGAGGATGCGGAAGCTGTTTTAGAAGCTGTACATGCAGGTGTTCAATTATTTGTTTCTGTACATGGATATAAGGCTAGTGAATTAATGAATCGACCGAGCATCAGATCGTTGGTAGAGGCAAATGTGTTTGATAGGTATCTTGAATTATCAAGAAGAGATGGACCGGGAACTGTCCAGCAAATCCTAAATCATCAGGGTAAACACTTACTAAAAGAAGGAAGTGTGTCGTAAATGATCAAATGGATGGGTGCGTTCCTCATCATTATTGCTACAACTTGGGCCGGATTTGAGGCAGCAAAGCATTTAAGTCAGCGAACTAGACAACTTCGTCAGCTTAAAGTTGCCCTTCAATCCTTGGAGGCAGAGATTATGTATGGTCATACCTCGCTTATTGTGGCAGCACAGAATATTTCAAAACAGCTTCCAAAGCCATTATCAGGCTTTTTTGAACAGTTTGCTGAAAAGCTAATAAAAGGACACACAAGTGTAAAGGGTGCATGGGAGGAGAGTTTAAAGGAGATATGGCGCTTAACGGCTTTTAAACAGGGTGAATATGAAGTGTTAAAGCAATTTGGTGAAACGCTTGGTCAGCATGATCGGGTTTCACAGCAAAAGCATATTAGACTCGCACTTACCCATTTAGAAAGAGAAGAAGCAGATGCTATTGATCGACAAAACCGATATGAACGCATGGTCAAAAGCTTGGGAGTATTAACGGGGTTGTTATTAGTCATTTTATTGATGTAGGTGAAAGGGAGTTGTCGCAATGGGCGTAGATATAAACACCATTTTTCAAATTGCGGGGATAGGAATCGTCGTTGCATTCCTTCACACAATTTTAGATCAAATGGGCAAGAAGGAGTATGCACAATGGGTCACATTAATTGGCTTCATCTATATTTTGTTTATGGTGGCATCAATTGTAGATGATTTATTTAAAAAGATTAAATCAGTCTTTCTTTTTCAAGGGTAAGGGGGGGCGATTTTTATCGAGATCATCCAAATTGTCGGACTAGGATTAATTGCAACCTTTCTTGCCCTGATCGTGAAGGAGCAAAAACCTACTTTTGCATTTATGCTTGTTGTATTTGTTGGATGTGTGATTTTTCTGTTTTTAATTGATCAAGTGTATGAAATTGTCCGAATGGTTGAACGGATTGCTCTGAATGCCAATGTAAATTTGATTTATGTTGAAACAATCCTAAAAATAATCGGCATCGCTTATATAGCAGAGTTTGGTGCGCAAATTACAAAAGACGCAGGACAAGGTGCCATTGCTTCTAAGATTGAATTAGGAGGAAAAATTCTTATTCTTACCATGGCTATCCCAATTTTAACGGTTATCATTGAGACGGTTCTTGGGATGATACCAGGAACATAATTCATTCTTATCAAGAAGTGTGGCTTTAATGAAGAGAGAAAGAAGCTGAATAAGCTGGAGGTGTGTGAATGCGGCAAATACTTACTTTCGTATTCTTTGTTTCTATTTTTCTAGTAGTCCCGATAAATGTACAAGCCTCCACGACTCCACAGCAAACATCAGAAGAAGCCAATTCGGATTTGGAAATAAATGCCGAGACCTTTGTTAATGAACAGGTTGAAAATCTCGAAATCTCAGATATCAAAACCTATTGGGATGAGGTAATGACAAAATACGGAGGATTTTTACCTGAAAGCCAAAAAGGTAGTCTTCTTCAATTCCTAAATGGTGAAAAAGAACTTTCTTTTCAAGAATGGATAAAAGCTTTTTTGAAATTTATGTTTCATGAATTAATAGCGAATGGAAAATTACTGGGTACACTTATTTTACTAACAATATTCAGTATGCTTTTGCAGTTATTGCAAAATGCTTTCAATCAAAGTGCTGTAAGCAAAGTGGCATATGCTTTGGTTTATATGGTGTTAATCATAATTGCCCTAAATAGTTTTCATGTGGCCATTGAGTATACAAATGAAGCGATCCATGCTATGACGAACTTTATTTTGGCACTGATTCCACTTTTATTAGCATTAATGGCTTCTTCAGGTGGACTAGCC
This sequence comes from Bacillus sp. J37, assembly GCF_000518865.1. Taxonomy (GTDB): domain Bacteria; phylum Bacillota; class Bacilli; order Bacillales; family Bacillaceae; genus Metabacillus. The sequence goes on from NZ_JAEK01000001.1 coordinate 284,034, forward strand.
TCGGCAGCATTTTTTCATCCTGTCATCATTTTTCTTATGAATACAAGCGGTCTATTGATTCAGAATGTTGTGTTGCCGTTATTATTTTTATCTGCCCTTTTGAATATTGTAAGCACACTAACAGATCAATATAAAGTCACCCAGCTTGCTAACTTGTTAAGGAATATAAGCATTGGTTTATTAGCATCCTTTCTTACGATTTTTCTAGGTGTCATATCTGTCCAGGGAGCCTCGGCGGCTGTAACAGACGGAATTACGATCCGAACGGCAAAATTTATTACGGGAAATTTTATTCCTGTCCTGGGAAGAATGTTTACAGATGCTACGGACACAGTGATCAGTGCATCTGTTTTACTGAAAAACACGGTTGGCGTACTTGGAGTAGCGGTCCTGTTGTTTATTGTCGCTTTTCCTGCGATTAAAGTATTATCTCTTGCATTAATCTATAAATTTGCAGCAGCAATCCTACAACCACTTGGCGGTGGACCGGTCATTTCCTGTTTAGACATCATTAGTAAAAGTGTTATTTATATATTTGCTGCATTGGCTATTGTGTCGTTAATGTTTTTCTTAAGTTTAACAGTTATTATCGCTGCCAGTAATTTAACAATCATGATGCGTTAAAAGGGAGGAGATAAAGTGTCGTTTCTAACAGAATGGATAACCAATATCATTGTTTTTATTTTACTGGCCGTCGTTATCGACCTTTTATTACCAAATTCCTCTATGCAAAAATACGCAAAAATGGTCATTAGTTTACTGTTAATCATTGTCATTATCAATCCAATTTTTAAAATTTTTTCAACAGATATGAATGATGTACTAGCGGAATTCAATCTTCAAGCGGTTTCAGAAGATGAAAACGGAAAAAATTTAATAGAATTTCAGAAAAAAGAAATACAAGCCTCACAACGTGCATATATTTTAGAACAAATGGCTGTCCAAATGAAAACGATGGCAGAAGAGGAGCTGGTGCAAAAATATGATGTGATGATTGAATCAATCCTTCTTTCCGAATCAGAAAATGTAGGAGACATTGCCTCTCAAAAGGATTTGCAACATATTCAGGTAATCCTAAAACCAAATGAAGCAACAGAAGTAGCAGTGGATGGAACAGTGGAAGTTATTGAGCCGGTCAATATTGATGCATCCAAAGACATAACAAAAAATGAATCTGTGGATAAAATTCATACAGAAGTAATCACAGCATCGTTAGCAAAAATTTGGGAAGTCGAAGAAGAAAAAATCACATTGGATCTGGAAAGGGGGGAGGAGTCATTAAATGAGCAATAAAGAAAGCTTTATAGATAAACTTAAAGCCATTCTTGGTCAGTCAAACTCGAAGAAACCATCAAAATATCATTATTTTATTCTAGTTTTTGTTCTAGGAGTTGCTTTTATGCTAGTAAGCAATCTTTTTACAAGTAGTCCTGAACAATCACAGAACACAATCCAAACATCCGCTAATACCTCATCAAATGAAGAAACTGAGGTATTCAAACAGACAAATGGTGATAAGACTGACTCCATCTCTGATTATGAAGCTGAATATGAGAATCAATTAAAAGAAGTGCTAGAAACAATATCAGGGGTTGGTGAGGTACATGTCGTTGTAAATGTGGATTCCACCTCAAAGAAGATTGTTGAAAAAAACACCGTCACGCAGAGCCAAACAACTACAGAGACAGATCGTGAGGGTGGTAAACGTGAAGTAGAGGATTCTTCAAAAGATGAACAAGTTGTCATTATCCAAGATGGTGAAAAAGAGGCACCCATTGTCATTCAAACAAAAAAGCCTGAGATTCGCGGTGTCTTAGTCGTTGCCGGTGGTGCTGACAACATTCACATAAAAAAGACCATTGTAGAATCGGTTACGAGAGTGCTGGGAGTACCCAGCCACCGAGTAGCTGTAGCATCGAAAAAAATGAAGGAGGATGAATAGATGATGTTGAAAAAGCAAACGGTATGGTTATTAACAATGCTAAGTTTAGTGGTGGTATTATCTGTATATTATGTTACTTCTCCGGAGGGTGGATCAAGTAATGTTGTTATGACTGGTGACGATCAAAAAGTGAGTGAAAATGCAAAAACTGAGGATGGTCAGGAGGTAGCGAAAGAAGAGGGGACAGAAGCTGAAAATGCTGAAGCTACTGAAACTGAAACTACAGAAGATTCAGAAGCAACAGAAGAATCCCAAGCTAATGACACAGATGAAACAACTGAAAAAACTGAAGGTACTGAAGCTGGTGAAGAAGGTGAAGTACAAACTGAAGAGTTAGAAGATGGAACTGTTATCTCAAGCTCCAGTGTTTCAAGTGATGAGTTATTTACTGAACTTCGTATGCAATTAGATGATCAACGAAATGAGTTAAAAGAGCAATTACAAACGATCGTTGCAAGTAATGATGCATCCGCAACAGAGAAAAGCGACGCTTATGATGAAATGGAAGCATTGAATGATGCAGCAAGAAAGGAAATGCTTCTTGAAACATTAATTAAATCAAAAGGATTTGACGATGCACTTGTACGTGCAGATGGGAATAATGTGAAAATTACTGTAAAAGCAAAAGAGCATAATGCATCTTCGGCTAACCAAATCATGACACTTGTAAGAGATGAAATGGAGAATATGGAAGATGTTATTGTAACTTTCGAGCCTGCTCAATAAAGATGCTATAATAGGAAGGGTCAATCCGTAAAGGGTTGATCCTTTTCCTGTTCTATCCATATTCTTCAAATTTTTATGTAAAAAGATCATCCAATAAGAAAAATATTCTCGCTCCTTCTGTAGAATTGCTCATAAATGGGAAGAATTAATGTTGAATTTCTTCTATTATGTATCGTAAGATGGTATTATGGGACTAAGTTTTAGTACTAGATTATAAAATAAAAGATCATGAGTTTTACCATGATCACATGAATTAAAGGGGTGCTTAAGCATGCTAAAGATCCAGGAAATCAGAGAAATTATTAAATTAATTGATCATTCCTCTATTGATGAATTTACATTTGAACAAGATGGTTCAAAAATAAAAATGAAAAAACAAACAAATGAGGTTGAAACAGTTGTACGTAATGTAGTGGCTGCACCACCAGCTGAAGCTGTCCAAGTGCAGCAGGTAGAAACACAAGCAGTACCTGCACAACCAGCAACACTTGAGGTGGCAGCACCGAAAGAGGAGTCAAAAGCAGATACCGCAAATTTACATAAAATTACGTCTCCAATGGTTGGGACATTCTATGCAGCTTCATCTCCCGAGGCAGGAAATTATGTTGAAGTTGGCTCTAAAGTAACAAATGATTCTGTTGTTTGTATCGTAGAAGCGATGAAACTTTTTAATGAAATCGAAGCTGAAGTAAAAGGTGAGATTGTTGAAATACTCGCAGAAAATGGACAACTTGTTGAGTACGGTCAACCTCTATTCCTTGTAAAGCCTGAGTAAGGAGCTAAAATGATGATTAAGAAATTATTAATAGCCAATCGAGGCGAGATTGCTGTTCGAATAATCCGAGCATGTAAAGAGCTTGATATTGAAACAGTTGCTGTTTTTTCAGAAGCTGACAGAGAAGCCCTGCATGTACAGTTAGCTGACGAAGCTTATTGTATTGGGCCGACAGCTTCAAAAGACAGCTATTTAAACTTTACGAATATTATTAGCGTAGCTAAGCTAACCGAAAGTGATGCGATACACCCCGGATACGGCTTTTTAGCAGAAAATGCCGACTTTGCTGAGCTTTGTAAAGAATGCAATATTATCTTCGTAGGCCCTAGTGCTGACGCAATTTCGAAAATGGGAACAAAAGATGTTGCAAGGGAAACGATGCGCCAAGCCGGTGTTCCGATTGTCCCGGGCTCAAAAGGAATTATTGAGAACATTGATGAAGCGAAAAAATTAGCCAATGATATGGGATATCCTGTTATAATTAAAGCAACTGCTGGCGGAGGAGGTAAAGGTATCCGTGTTGCTCAAGACGAGCAGGCACTTATAAAAGGAATCGAAATTACCCAGCAAGAGGCAGCAACTGCGTTTGGAAATCCTGGAGTGTATATTGAAAAATACATTGAAGATTTCCGTCACGTAGAGATTCAGGTGTTAGCTGATACCCATGGTAATACAATACATCTAGGTGAACGTGATTGTTCAATTCAACGTAGACTTCAAAAATTAATTGAAGAAACACCATCACCAGCTCTTGACGAGGATATTCGTTCGCAAATGGGAGAAGCGGCAGTAAAGGCAGCGGAAGCTGTTCAATATACTGGTGCAGGAACAGTGGAATTCATTTTTGACCATGTAAATAAGAAATATTATTTTATGGAAATGAATACACGTATCCAAGTTGAACATCCAGTAACTGAAATGGTAACGGGTATAGACTTAATAAAAGAGCAAATTAAAGTAGCTTCCGGTGAGAAATTGCCTGTATCACAAGAGGAAGTAACATTTAATGGCTGGTCTATTGAGTGTCGTATTAATGCAGAAAATCCAGAAAAGAATTTTATGCCGTCTCCAGGAAGAATTGAGATGTACTTACCTCCGGGAGGTTTGGGTGTAAGAGTGGATTCAGCAGCATATCCCGGATATTCAATTCCGCCATATTATGATTCGATGATTGCAAAACTAATAACATATGGTGCTACCAGAGAAGAAGCAATCTCTCGAATGAAACGTGCATTAAGTGAATTTGTGATAGAAGGTATTTCTACTACAATTCCTTTCCATTTGAGACTTCTTGATCACGAAAAGTTTGTTAGTGGAGAGTTTAATACAAAATTTTTAGAACTGCATAAAGTGATGGAATCATAAAAATACACGGAGGTGCGATTCTTGAAAGAGACAAATAATGTGTTAGAAATGAATCCTGAGAATAATGGTTTAGGTAAAGTTGAAATTGCTCCGGAAGTAATTGAAGTGATTGCAGGTATTGCTGCTTCTGAAATTGAAGGTGTTGCTTCAATGCGAGGCAATTTTGCAGCAGGTGTTGTAGAACGTCTGGGAAAGAAAAACCATGGTAAAGGTGTAAAAGTTGATTTAACTGATGCAGGAATCATTATCGACGTATATTGTGTGATGATCTTTGGTGTATCAATACCGAATGTTGCTCAAAAAATCCAAGATAATATTCGTCAAGCATTATTGAATATGACAGCATTAGAAGTGAATGAAGTGAATATTCACGTTGTGGGTGTTCAGTTTGAAACAAAAACTCAAGATGTTGAAGTAGATCAAGAAATGTAGATAATGAGAAAACCAAGGGTTATACCTTTGGTTTCTTTTTTTGTGTAGGATCAGATAGTATAAGGAAAACTAAGGCACTCGACATAAGGACTTGGCGATAAGCCAAGTTTTTCTTATCGTCTAGGAAATTGTAAAATTCTTGACGGTGGATAAGTGCGCGACATCCAGCTCCGGCGCCTAGCCCCGAAGCACAGGACGTGCAAGTGCAGCCATTGCGACAGGATGTCGCGTTATTGACTGCCTTTAGGGTCTAGCCACAAAGGAATTGAAGAAAAAGAACGTCTTCTATTCCTTTGCGTCTTATTTGCCCGAGGCTGATCAAGGCGCTTGCGCTTTTTGTTCTTACATAGTATTTAGTTAAATTGGTTTATAGTATAGTTATCACTGGTTATATTGTTAATAGGATATATTTAAACAAACAACGAATGTTTCTTTGGATAAAAGCCTTTTCATTCGGGATATAACAAAAAACATATGAAATTACGAATGAATCTACTAGTTAGATATGGTATGATCACTTTATGACATTCGACATTTTTAAACATTAAAGGAGCAAGAATAGAATGAAGCGTAGAACAGCAAGGGAAAAGGCATTGCAGGCACTATTTCAAGTGAATGTTAGCCAAACAGATCCAAATGAAGCAATTGAGCATGCATTGGAAGAGGAACGATCAGACGCGTTTTTGAACCAGCTTGTATTCGGAACAATAGAGCATCAGAAGGAATTGGATGAACTTATTGCGCCACACCTTGTTAACTGGACAATTGAGCGTTTAGCAAATATCGATAAAACGATATTACGTATGGCTGCTTATGAACTGAAATTTGCAGAAGATGTTCCCGCAAATGTAGCGATTGATGAAGCTGTTGAATTAGCAAAGGCATTTGGTGATGACCATTCAAGTAGGTTTGTTAATGGTGTACTTTCTAAAATCAAACAAAATCTAGAGAGATAACTTTAGGAGGAATTAGGAATGGCTGCAACAATCATTGATGGTAAAGAATTATCAAAAACAAAAAGAAGTGAGCTTGCGGTAGAGGTAGAACAAATTAAGGCAGAAGGAATACTACCAAAGCTCGTTGTTATTTTAGTAGGAGATAACCCTGCATCTGTTTCTTACATCAGAGGAAAGCAAAAAGCTGCTGAAGAAATCGGTGTTGGATTTAAGTTGGAACATTACCCTGAGTCTCTAAGTGAAAATGAACTTCTTGATGTTATAGAGAGCTATAATAACAATAATGAATATCACGGGATTTTAGTTCAACTTCCATTACCGGGACATATTAATGAAACAGCTGTTGTAGAAAAAATATCACCTTTAAAGGATGTTGATGGCTTCCACCCAATCAATATCGGTAGAATGATGACTGGACAAGATACATTTTTACCATGTACACCTGCAGGTATTGTTGAAATGATCAAATCAGTGGGTGTTGAAATAGCCGGAAAAAATGTGGTAGTAGTTGGAAGAAGTAATATTGTTGGTAAACCGGTAGGTCAATTACTATTAAACGAACATGCAACAGTTACTTATTGCCATTCAAAAACAAAAGATTTAACTTCTTATACAAAAGAAGCGGATATTTTGGTTGCAGCTGTTGGACGAGCTAATTTTATTAAAGGGAACCAAATCAAACCTGGAGCAGTCGTCATTGATGTTGGTGTAAATCGATTAGATACTGGGAAATTGGTTGGAGATGTAGTATTTGATGAGGCAAAGGATGTGGCTAGTTTCTTAACACCTGTTCCAGGGGGAGTAGGTCCAATGACGATCACAATGCTTGCCCATAATACTGTACAATCAGCAAAAAATTACTTGGAAAGCAAATAAGCCTTCTATTAATTAAGAAAGTTCAGGGCGGAATGAGGCTTAGCATTCTGTCCTTAACTTTTTTTGGATCTTTATGATTGGAAAGGAGGCAATTATATGAGTGAACCTAGGCATGTGACAGTTACAGCACTTACAAAATATATAAAACGTAAATTTGATGTTGATCCTCATTTGACTGATATATGGATTAAAGGAGAAATTTCAAATTTTAATCTTCATAGTCGGGGACATATGTACTTTACGCTAAAAGATGAAAAAGCTAGAATCCAAGCTGTGATGTTTGCTGGCGCTAATAAGTCCTTGAAATTTAAGCCTGGAAACGGCATGAAGGTTCTATTACGTGGTGAAATCACTGTATATGAACAAAGTGGCGGATATCAAGTATATGTTAAAGAGATGCAGCCGGATGGGATCGGCAGTCTTTATTTGGCTTATGAAGAATTAAAGAAAAAGCTTCAGCAAGAAGGTCTTTTTGAAGAGAAATATAAAAAACCAATACCAAGATATCCTAATGTAGTCGGGGTTATCACTTCACCAACCGGAGCGGCAATTCGTGATATTTTAACAACAATAAATAGAAGATACCCAATGGCTAAGGTTATATTAATTCCAGCGCTTGTTCAAGGTGTTCAAGCAGGTCCGTCTGTTGCTAAAGCAATAAAAATGGCAAACCGATTAGGAACCCTTGATGTGTTAATTGTTGGTCGGGGTGGGGGATCAATTGAGGAATTATGGGCATTTAATGAAGAAATAGTTGCTCGTGAGATATTCTCTTCACAAGTGCCGATCATTTCAGCAGTTGGACATGAAACAGATTTTACAATTGCAGATTTTGTAGCTGATTTACGAGCACCTACTCCGACAGGTGCTGCAGAGATGGCTGTTCCACATTCTACAGAATTATTAGAAAGAATTTTAGATCGAAAGAACCGATTAACAAGAGCAATGACGGAAAAATTGAGTGCACAAAGGGAAAAGCTGAATCATTATAGAACATCCTATGCATTTCGATACCCTAAACAGCTTTACTTGCAAAAGGAACAACAGCTTGACAACATAATTGATCGATTGCATAAAGAAGGAGAAAGAGTGATCCTTCGTAAAAAAGAAACGTATACATATATTAAAAACCGACTTGAAAAAGTTCATCCAAAGGATCAAGTAAAACGCTCGAATGAAGCGTATGAGACTTTATTGAAAAAGCTCAACAGGGAAATGTCATCCATCATTACACATAAACATTCGCAATTTCATGCTACAATTGATAAACTAAATGCATTAAGTCCGTTAAAAATTATGGAGCGCGGGTATAGCTTGGTTTACCAAGAAGATAAGCTGATCAAAAGCGTAAATCAAATTTCTAAAGGTCAAGTACTAAAGGTGCAATTAAAAGATGGACAACTTGATTGTGAAGTTCAGGGAATAGAGGAGCGTACGATTCATGAGTAATGAAAAACAAAGTAAAGATGAAGAATTATCATTCGAACAGGCCATGCAACAGCTCGAGGAGATTGTTGGAAAGCTTGAAGAAGGTGATGTTCCGTTAGAAAAAGCAATCGAATATTTTCAAAATGGTATGGAACTTTCAAAGCTTTGTCATGATAAGCTGCAGCATGTTGAAAAACAGATGGATTATATATTACGCGAAGATGGTGAATTAAAGCCGTTTGAGCTTCAGGAGGAAGAAAAATCGTGAATATAAATGTGAACGATTTTCTAATCTCTCGTAAAAAGAAAATTGAAGAAGCTCTGCCGCAATTCATTAATGATTTATCTACTCCTCAATCAATTAAAGAATCAATGCTTTATTCATTAAAAGCAGGTGGGAAGCGCTTACGACCAGTGCTGGTTTTAGCTTTACTTCATACGTATAAAAAGCCTGAGGACATAGGAATTGCGACTGCATGTGCTATTGAAATGATTCATACATACTCATTAGTTCATGATGACTTACCTTGTATGGATGATGATGATTTAAGAAGAGGAAAGCCGACTAATCATAAAGTATTCGGAGAAGCGGTTGCCGTTTTAGCAGGTGATGGTTTATTAACACAGAGTTTTTCTCTGATCGTTGATGATCCTGCTGTAAAGGCTGAGAATAAGTTAAGACTAGTATCCGAACTTGTTAAAGCAGCTGGTGCAGAAGGAATGGTTGGCGGACAAGTTGCAGATATGGAAGGCGAAGCAAAAAGTCTAAGTCTTGAGGAACTTCAATACATCCATGAAAATAAAACGGCTAAATTATTAGGCTTTAGTATTCTTGCTGGAGCAATCTTAGCAGAAGCGCCAGAAGAAGATATTGAAAAACTAAGAGAATTTTCTTATCATATTGGAATTGCGTTCCAAATCAGAGATGATATTTTGGATATTGAGGGCAGTCAAGATAAGCTTGGGAAGCCTGTAGGGTCAGATACGCTTAATGAAAAAACTACATATCCTTCCATTCTTTCAATGCAGGGAGCTAAAGAAAAACTTCAAGATCATATTATGCAAGCAAAAGAATTGCTTCGGCACCTATCAACAAAAACCGAATTATTGGAACAGTTTTGTGATTTAATTGCCAAAAGAGACCATTAATTTATGACGAAACATCTAACCGTTTTCCATCTGGAGACGGTTTTCTTATTAGTTGTTTCTTTACCTGTAGTGAAGGGTAAACCATACTTAAAAGATGTATAGATAATCTTGGTATATTATAGCGATCTTGGTTATGTTATACATAAAACATTGTAATTAGTGCTTTTTTATGGTAAGTTTTTTTTGCTTACTAAAAGTCATTATAAGCAATTGTTTATAAAAATATTTCAACCCTGGTGATTTATACGTTAAAATAGATAGATAAGAATATAATAGAACTAAAGTATAGAGTAGAGAAGTAAACTGAATTGAAAGTGAGTGATCCATTTGGATCTTCTATCCATTAAAGACCCAAGCTTTTTGAAAAAATTATCAAATAATGAACTTGAACAATTAAGTGCGGACATTCGAAAATTTCTAATAGAAAAATTATCTGGAACAGGTGGACATATTGGCCCAAACCTGGGTGTCGTTGAATTAACGATTGCACTTCATAAAGTATTTAACAGTCCAAAAGACAAATTTATTTGGGATGTTGGTCATCAATCGTATGTACATAAGATCCTAACTGGACGAGCTGGTGATTTTGATACATTACGTCAATATAAAGGGTTATCGGGTTTTCCGAAGCGTGATGAAAGCCCTCATGATGTATGGGAAACCGGTCATAGCTCTACATCATTATCCGCTGCAATGGGGATGGTCATTGCAAGAGATATTAAACAAACGAAAGAGCATATTATCCCGATAATCGGAGATGGTGCATTAACCGGCGGAATGGCACTTGAAGCTCTTAATCACATTGGACATGAACAAAAGGATGTTATTGTGGTCCTGAATGATAATGAAATGTCTATAGCGCCAAATGTTGGTGCTCTTCATAATGTACTTGGCAGACTTAGAACAGCAGGGAAGTATCATTGGGTAAAAGATGAGCTCGAATATCTATTAAAGAAGATTCCAGCCGTGGGCGGAAAGCTTGCTTCAACAGCTGAACGTGTAAAAGACAGCTTAAAATATATGCTTGTCTCTGGAATCTTTTTTGAGGAATTAGGGTTTACTTATTTAGGGCCTGTAGATGGTCATAATTATGATAATTTGTTTGAAAATCTTCAATACGCAAAAAAAACATCAGGACCTGTCCTACTTCATGTTATTACAAAAAAGGGAAAAGGATATAAGCCTGCTGAGTCAGATACAATCGGAACTTGGCATGGAACGGGCCCTTACAAAATTGAAACAGGTGATTTTGTAAAACCAAAGGTCATCGGGCCAGCTTGGAGTAAATTAGTAAGTGATACCGTTCAAAAGGTGGCACGGGAAGATAATCGTGTAGTTGCCATTACACCGGCAATGCCTGTTGGATCTAAACTTGAAGCTTTCGCAGAAGAATTCCCGGACCGAATGTTTGATGTTGGTATTGCTGAGCAGCATGCTACAACAATGGCTGCAGGTTTAGCAACGCAAAATATGAAGCCGTTCTTGGCGATCTATTCCACCTTCCTTCAAAGGGCTTACGACCAAGTGCTTCATGATATTTGCCGCCAAAATTTAAATGTTTTTATAGGTATTGATCGTTCCGGACTTGTAGGTGCTGATGGAGAAACACATCAGGGTGTATTTGATATTGCCTTCTTAAGACATTTACCAAATATGGTCATAATGATGGCAAAAGATGAAAATGAAGGTCAACATTTAGTTAATACTGCATTAAAATATGAGGATGGACCAATTGCACTTCGATATGCAAGAGGAAACGGAATTGGAGTACCTATGGATGAAGATCTTAAAGTGATTCCAATTGGAACGTGGGAAGTGTTAAAAGAAGGACGAGATGCAGTTATCCTTACATTTGGAACTACAATTGAAATGGCTATGGAAGCAGCAGATAAATTAGCTGAACAAGGAAAGTCAGTTCGCGTAGTAAATGCTCGTTTTATTAAACCTTTAGATGAAAAAATGCTTCATAAAGTATTCGCTGAAGAGATTCCGATTTTAACGATTGAAGAAGCCGTTTTACAAGGAGGATTTGGAAGTTCAATCCTTGAATTTGCCCAAGAGCATAATTACACTCAAACGATTATTTCTCGTATTGGAATTCCTGACAAATTTATTGAACATGGAAGTGTTTCAAAATTACTTGAAGAAATAGGAATGACAACAGATCAGGTTGTAGACAAATTGATGACATTGTTACCTCAACAAGAGAAAAGAGTTTTACGATCATGAGTAATAAAAAGGAAAGACTAGATATCCTTCTGGTTGAAAATGGATTGTTTGAAACAAGAGAAAAAGCAAAACGTGCTATTATGGCAGGTGTAGTATACGGTAATGAAATGCGGCTTGATAAGCCTGGTGAAAAAGTATCGCGGGATTTAGTACTAACAGTTAAAGGACAAACTCTTCCATACGTTAGTCGTGGAGGATTAAAATTAGAAAAAGCAATAAATGAATTTAATGTTAATGTTCAAGATAAAATTATGATTGATATCGGTTCTTCTACAGGAGGATTTACAGACTGCGCCCTTCAGAATGGAGCAAAACTGTCATATGCACTTGATGTTGGCTATAATCAACTAGCATGGAAATTACGTCAAGATGATCGTGTAGTTGTAATGGAAAGAACAAACTTTCGTTACGTAACACCTTCTGATTTTCAAGAAGGAATGCCGGAATTTGCATCAATTGATGTTTCGTTTATATCATTACGATTAATTTTCCCTGTTTTAAAAACAATTCTTTGTCCTGAGAGTGATGTAGTTGCTTTAATTAAGCCGCAATTCGAGGCAGGGAGAGAGTTTGTTGGAAAAAAAGGGATTGTCCGAGATCCTTCAGTTCATGAATTTGTCTTAAAAGAAATGCTGGCTTTTGTATTGAAGCAGGGATACGATGTTTATAACCTCTCATACTCACCTATTACAGGCGGGGATGGCAATATCGAATTTCTTCTTCACTTAAGATGGGAAGGAAGCCAAGCGGAAGGGACAAATTATCTTGAAAAAACGGAAAGACAAATTGTCGATGAGGCACATTCAATATTAAAAGAAAAGAAACAAACTGAAAAACAGGAGTAGCAGGATCGCTATTTCCTGTTTTTTTAATGAAAGAATAGTCTGTATATTCATGCAAAATTTAGGCTTGGTCTTACATCCAATATCTTTCATATGTTTTATTTTATGCACTTTTTCAGTGTGTGTTTGAATAAATCTGTACAATTAAAGGGATTTAATATAAGATAAAAGGTATAAACATACAGAGATAATTGGTTTGCAGCAATGAAAAAAGGGGTGCCTAAGATGAATAAAGGACAAAGACATATAAAAATACGTGAAATTATCACGAATAATGATATTGAAACACAAGATGAATTAGTTGATTTATTAAAAGGAATGGGCTTTAATGTTACACAAGCCACTGTTTCTCGAGATATAAAAGAGCTTCACTTGGTGAAGGTTCCCATGTTGGATGGCCGTTATAAGTATAGTTTACCAGCAGACCAGCGTTTTAATCCGTTACAAAAGTTGAAAAGGGCACTAATGGATGCTTTTGTAAAAATTGATTCCGCAGGACATATGCTTGTGATGAAAACACTGCCAGGTAACGCTAATGCTATCGGAGCACTAATTGATAATCTTGATTGGGATGAAGTTCTAGGTACAATTTGTGGTGATGATACGATTCTGATTATATGTAGAACACCGCTTGATACCGAGAACATTACACAGCGATTTTTAGATATGCTTTAATTAAAAGAATAAATATAAGAGGTGGATTCTGTTTGTTAGCGGAATTATCAATAAAAAACTTTGCTATTATTGAATCTTTGACTGTTTCTTTTGAAAAAGGTTTAACTGTTTTAACAGGTGAAACAGGGGCAGGTAAATCAATTATAATAGATGCGATTCATTTATTGGCTGGAGCCCGGGGCTCTTCTGAATTTGTGCGATATGGTGAAAAACGGGCAGAGTTAGAAGCGCTTTTTCTATTAGATGAGGATCAACACCCGGTTTATGAACGTTGTGAAGAATTTGGCATTGATGTGAGTGATGGTATGATTATTCTCCGCAGAGATATGAGTTCCTCAGGAAAAAGTATTTGTCGAATAAATGGAAAGCTCGTGACTATAGCAGTATTAAGAGAGATAGGCCAGTTATTAGTTGATATTCATGGACAACATGATAACCAAGAGCTAATGAATGAGGAAAATCACTTATCATTGTTAGATCAGTATAGTGGCAAGGAAGTCAAAAGTGCTCTTATTGCTTATTTAGAGCTTTATCAACGTTACGATGGGTTAAAAAGAAAAATCATTCAGCTTTCGGAAAATGAGCAAGAGATGGCTCATCGCCTTGATTTGCTTCAATTTCAACTTGAAGAAATCGAAAATGCGGAATTACAACCTAAAGAAGATGAGCTGCTTCAGGAAGAAAAGCATCAAATTTCAAATTATGAAAAAATCTATGATTCATTAAACAACAGTTACAATTCATTGCATGGTGAGCAAAGAGGGTTAGACTGGGTTGGCCTAGCTATGAGCCATCTTGAAAATGTAAGTCATATAAATACAAAACTAAAAGAATTATCTGAGACAATTTCAAATGCGTTCTATATGATAGAAGATCTCTCGTATGAAGTTCGGAATGAATTAGACTCATTGGAATTTGATCCGGAGAGATTAAACTATGTTGAAGGCCGTTTAAATGAAATTAATCATTTAAAACGTAAATATGGACAATCAGTTGAAGAGATTTTAACCTACTCTGCGAAAATCGAAGAAGAAATTGATACCATTCAAAACAAAGATAGTCATTTAACCAAATTGCAAAAAGAACTTGAATCAGTGCTGGAAGACCTTTCTGTTGAAGCAAAAAACATTTCAGCTATACGGAAGAAGCACGCGAAAGTATTAATTGAAGAAATACATCAAGAATTACAAGAACTGTATATGGAAAAAACAAGGTTTGACGTGAATATTGATGAGAGGCGCACACCGTCACATGAGCTGAAATATAGTTCTAACGGTGTCGATGAAATCGAATTTTATATATCAACAAATCCGGGGGAACCGCTTAAGCCGCTTAGTAAAACTGCATCAGGTGGAGAGCTTTCAAGAATTATGCTTGCGATGAAAAGTATTTTCTCCCAACACCAAGGGATTACTTCAATTATATTCGATGAAGTAGATACAGGTGTAAGCGGGCGGGTTGCCCAAGCCATAGCAGAAAAAATTTATCGCGTCTCAAGTGGTTCACAAGTATTATGTATCACACACTTACCACAAGTTGCAGCAATGGCAGATACCCACTTATATATCGCAAAAGAAACAAAAGCCGGTAGAACAAAAACAAGTGTAAAACCTTTAAATGAAGAAGAAAAAATTAAGGAAATTGGTCGTATGATCGCAGGTGTAGAAGTGACTGAATTATCTAAAGAGCATGCTAAAGAACTTCTTTCTCTTGCACACACGGCAAAACGATAAAGTGAGGCTACCATACATTATATGGTAGCTTTTTTATTATTAAGTAACTACTACCAAGATTAACATTGCCAACTCGGTAAAAGACTATACGATGTGAACGGATTTTGCCAAATTAAAAAATCTTCAAGAGGATATACGTAAAATCCTGCTAAAACTTGCAACAAATCCTTCATTTTTCTAGTTATTCAAGTTATAAATAAGCTTCCAAAAGGCTACATTAAAACTGTAGCCATAAAGACTTTATGGTGTGGGTTAGGAGCGAGGAGAGTGAAGGTTTTTGCAGACAGATAAAATGAGAAAATTAGTTGGTGTACTTCTCCTTGTGTTAATAATGAGTTTAGGTTTTGTAAAAGAAGTTCAAGAATATGTAAAAATGCCAAAAACGGTAACAGTATTTGAGTCTCAAACAGTGAGTGTTGACAATTCTTTACCCGTAAATGCTAATCAACCTTCTGAGGAAGCATTTACAGTTCAAAAAAATAATGATGGTAAAACACTTGATATACATGGGAAAGAAGCAGGTGAAGGTGAAGTTGTTTTTGATCTTGCAGGCTTTCCTGTGAAAAAAGCCGGTGTAAAGGTTTTGCCTGATTTTAAGGTTATACCTGGTGGACAGTCAATTGGTGTAAAACTAAATACTCTTGGCGTATTGGTGGTAGGCCACCACCAAATTGCTACAACTGACGGTAAAAAATCTCCCGGTGAACTAGCAGGTGTTGAAATAGGAGACATTATTACTCATATTAATGGAAAAAAAATTGAACAGATGAGTGATGTTACTCCGTTTATTCAAAAAGCTGGAAAAACCGGAGAACCTCTTGACTTAGTTTTAAACAGAGAACAAGTAGAAGTAAAGACCAAATTGTATCCTCTTAAAGACGAACATGATCATTCCTATCGTATTGGATTATATATTCGAGATTCTGCGGCTGGAATTGGAACAATGACATTTTATGACCCTAAGTCGAAAAAATACGGTGCATTAGGACATGTTATATCTGATATGGATACGAAAAAACCGATTGTTGTAGACAATGGACAAATTGTTCGTTCTACAGTTACCTCAATTGAAAAAGGAAGCAACGGTAATCCTGGTGAGAAATTAGCAAGATTTTCAAGTGATCGGCAAGTAATTGGGAATATTACGAGAAACAGCCCTTTTGGAATTTTTGGTGAATTAAATCAGGGTATTAATAATGGTGTTATGGATAAAGCGATGCCAATTGCCTTATCAAATGAAGTGAAAGAAGGACCGGCAAAAATTTTAACTGTAGTTGATCAAGACAAAGTTGAGGAATTTGAAGTCGAAGTGGTTAGTTCTGTTCCTCAAAAATTCCCAGCAACAAAAGGGATGGTTATAAAGATTACCGATCAACGACTACTTGATAAAACAGGTGGCATTGTTCAAGGAATGAGCGGTAGCCCTATTATCCAAAACGGTAAAGTAATAGGGGCCGTGACACATGTTTTTGTTAACGACCCAACTTCAGGCTATGGAGTTCATATAGAATGGATGTTAAATGAAGCAGGTATAGATATATATGGAAATCAAGAACAAAAAGCGAGCTAAACTCTTACTGTCAAGGAATTTAATTTCTTGACAGTTTTTTTCTTTTTATCACTCCCTAATTTAACCTTTTCATTTTTGACAAATTTATGTACAATAAAGGAGAAAGATTTTTCGACAAATACATGTGTTTAGTTAATTGTCAAATGGTGTATTAAGTCGAAAAACGAAGTAAAATGAAGAAAGTCGTAGTTTTCCTCCATTTTTTAAAGTTTTTTTGAAAAAATAAAGGGTTTTTTATAGGATTGTCGAAATTATTTATTATGTAATCATATGTATAGATATCAGACATATTGGCAAATCAACACTGAGGAGGAAGTTTTTGTGGGAAAAATAAAAGTTTGTATAGTTGATGATAACCGAGAGCTTATAGGTTTATTAGAGGAGTATCTTTCAAGTCAGGATGATATTGAAGTTCTTGGTGTAGCATATAATGGACAAGAATGTTTAACAATGTTAAAAGACAAAGATCCTGATGTATTAGTATTAGATATTATTATGCCTCACTTAGACGGTTTAGGTGTTTTAGAAAAACTTAGACAAATGGATCGTCCCCAACCGAATGTTATCATGCTAACAGCATTTGGTCAGGAGGATGTGACAAAGAAAGCTGTTGATTTAGGGGCTGCTTACTTTATTTTAAAACCATTTGATATGGAAGGGCTGGCAAGTCACATACGTCAAGTCAGTGGTAATGCAGCACCAATTATTAAACGATCAAGTTCATCTATCAGAACAAATGAACCTCAATCTAAAGGGAAAAACTTAGATGCGAGTATTACAAGTATTATCCATGAAATTGGAGTTCCTGCACACATTAAAGGTTATTTATATTTACGTGAAGCTATCTCTATGGTTTACAATGATATTGAATTATTAGGTTCAATTACAAAAGTTTTGTATCCGGACATTGCGAAAAAATATAATACAACTGCTTCCAGAGTAGAGCGTGCTATTCGTCATGCAATTGAAGTTGCATGGAGCCGTGGAAACATCGAATCAATCTCATCTCTTTTTGGCTACACGGTAAGCATGACAAAAGCGAAACCGACAAATTCAGAGTTTATTGCGATGGTAGCGGATAAGCTTCGTTTGGAGCATAAAGCAAGCTAATCTATTACTGTATAGAGGTTTAGGGCACTTTACTAAAGTTGGAATTAGTGACACAGATGACCAACGAATAGTGACCAACTAATTTTAAATTATAAAGCACTTAATAATAGGTCTTCCTATTTATTGGATAAATCCAGTAAAAAGGGAGGCCTATTTTGTTATGTCTATTATTGAATATCATTTAGAAAAAGAAATGAAAATTACAGACATCAACAAATCTGGCCACATTCGACAGTAGTGCGTTAAATATTTACGAGAGAGAGGGAAATATACTGTTGTTTCCAATGATAAATCTAAAAAAATCAATCATACTGATCAACACAGACATGATTTGGTTCTTTTTTTAATCCAATTTATGTCATGCAAAAAATTGGAAAGTAATAATTTAGGTCAGGGGAAATAGATCGATTGGATCGATAACGATTAACACAGATCAGGGTTAAGACTTGTTTCAGTGTGAGGAAGGTGTATTAAATGGTACAGGGGTATCAAATTTGACCTTCCTTACAAATGGAGAAAATCAATACTGTTTAAAATATCAATTTTATCGTAATAAAAAAGGCTCCTTAGAGAGAGCCCAGGAAAATCAATTGCCTATATTTTCTGCATCATCTTTGTTAACTTTTTTATTTAATGTATCATCTACTGTATTAGTTTCTGACACCGCATTGTCACCAAACCAAATTCTGATTCTATATTTTGCCTTAGCTTTTACTTCATCATCAATAAACATAGCGACAGTTACTAATGCACCAAACAATCCTGACATATCATCAGCATAACCGCCAGGAAGTAAATCAGGGATTAAATCAACAGGAAGTATAAAATAACCTAATGCTCCTATTATAACCGTCTTAGCCCATACAGGAGTTGTTGGCTTTTGGAGAGTATAAAAAAGTAATAGTGCTACATAAACAACCGAAACACCGGCTTTTTTACCAAAATTCTTTAGCTTGCTCCAAAAAGACTGTTCTGAAAAATGTTTTGAATAGTTTTCGGTTTTTACATCTTTAGACATTTTATTACCTCTCAAATAAGATTTATATATATCCTAACACAAGGCTATTTTACCAGAAAATAGATTGAAGAATATATTGATCAGTATATAAATTTAGATAATGATGAAAAAGAGTTCTTCAGAAGTGGTTTGAATCTTTGGTGTTTTTGAGGATTGCAAATCGATAAGAGGTAAAAGGTAAGTGAATAGTATCCACTAAGGTATATTGTGGATGTCCAAGATTAATAATGTTGAAGCAGTTTATGAAAAATAATAATTAACTTTTATATTGTAGGAATTTACTTACTATTATATGCTAAATTCAACTTAGATATGATACAATTGACCACTAAATACATCATACACAAGTCAATAAAGAGGAACATTGAGAAATAAGGAGACCTTTTTGTTTTACAAAAAAAGAGTGAATCTAATCACTCTCCGGCAACCTTCCAAACATAAAGGTCTTCTATATTACAATTTAGTGCTTTTGAGACTGTCATTGCATTGTTCAAGTTCATGACTTTTTTATCTAAATAGCCATGTAATTGTTCCAGTGGAATGTTTGTATTTGCCGCCAAAACATCAAGCTCAGTGTTACTTTTGGTTAAAAGTGCTTTTAAATTACTTTTCTTTGCTTTATATGCTGCCAAATTTGACACCTCGCTTCTAGTCAAGCATAGCACAATAAGGAAAATATTGAAACTTTCATATGGTATTTTTACATTTTTTGTGATTTGCTGAAACTAACCCCATTTTATAACCTGGCCGGAATGAGAAAGACCACCACCAAAGCCGTAGAGTAATAATGTATCTCCAACTTTAATTTGTCCTTCTTTAATTCCTAAATCTAGAGATAATGGGATTGAAGCTGCTGATGTATTTCCGTAATTGACCATACTGTAAATAGTCTTTTCTATACTGAATCCGCTTTTTTCACAGATGGATTCGATCATTCTTAAATTCGCACTATGTGGAATAAACCAATCAATATCGTCTATTGTCAAGTTTGTTGTTGAAAGCAGGGTATTCATATACTTAGGGACAGTTGTAACAGCCCATTTATATACTTCTTTTCCATTTTGGACAAGTTGGCTTTTATGTTCAAGATTTTGTTGAAACATAGTATGTGATAAGTTTGTACTATAAAGGTGAATCGCTTTTTCACCTTCGGAATGAACAGAGGAGGCAAGGAAATGCCCTTCTTGCTCTTCTTCCACAAGTACTACTCCTGCACCATCTCCAAATAAGATGCAAGTGGTCCGATCAGAAAAGTCTGTCATTTTTGAGATGGTTTCTGCCCCAATGACAAGAACCTTTTTATGAAGTCCACTAGTAATTAATGCATTTGCCATATGAAGTCCATAGGTGAAGCCTGCACATGCCGCGTTTAAATCAATTGCTCCTGCATTTCGAATGCCTAATTTTCCTTGTATATAGGAAGCCACACTTGGTGTTTGATAATCCGGTGAAATGGTACTTACAATTATAAAATCAACATCACTAATTTCTTTGTTGTAGCGTATGATTAAATCTTCTATTGCCTTTATACAAAGATCACTTGTAAATTCATTTTCTGCTGCGAATCTTCTTTCTTTAATGCCTGTTCTCTTTGTTATCCACTCATCATTTGTATCGATCATTTTTTCGAAATCATGGTTCGTTATCACTCGTTCAGGGACATAAGATCCAATAGCTGTTATTCGAGCCTTTGAAAACATTTAATTCACCTCATCGGGTTTAATAACCTTATCATAACATCTATTTCTATTACTTGGTACTAATTTTGATAATAATTGTTGTCATAAAGGAAAAGATGATATGTGCGGAGAATGTTATTAGGGAAATAAAATGAGGAAGAAAGATATAGAAAACCCCTTACTTTTAGTAGAAAAATAAGGGGTTTGCAGGATTATTTCTTTTCCTCTTCGCTTTTGTTAAGTTCAGCAAGCTTTGAAATCAGGATATGCTGTGGCATATGCATAATTTGTTCGAGAGGAACATTAAGTGATTTGGCCAGCTTCAGAGCTGTCTCAGCAGAAATTTGCAATGGTCTCATGAGATCAACCTCCTACATTTATTCCATTCTTAACGGGCAGTAAGACTCTTCCTTCGAAATTCGAGAGAGTTATTGCCCGTAAAGATCTGACTAAGGACAGGACGTCCAAGTCAGGTGAAGCCACAGGAAGTGGCGCTTTGAGCGTGATAAGTTTCGCTAACCATCAGTGGGGGGAAGAAAACCCCCACTGATGGAAGTCTCACTTTATTTTTACATGAAAAGAAGGTGTATTCAAGATGACATTAATTTTTGGACATCGGGGAGCAGCTGGTAGTTACCCTGAAAATACGATGTCTTCGTTTATTGCAGCGTATCAAGCTGGTGCTGATGGTATTGAGTTAGATGTTCAAATGACAAAAGACGGTGAACTTGTTGTTATTCACGATGAGACAGTTGATCGAACGACAGATGGGTCCGGTTATGTTGGTGAGTTGTTATTATCTGACATTCTAAAGTTAGACGCAAGCTATACCTTTTCACAATATACTGGACAAGTCAAAATTCCTACTCTTGAGGAAGTGTTAAAATGGGTAGCGACTCTTCCTTCATTTTTAATCAATATCGAATTAAAGAATGGAATAATCGAATATCCCATGATTGAGGAAAGAACGATTGAACTAGTTCAAAAATTCAATCTTGAAAAACGGACGATTATATCCTCTTTTAATCATTATAGCTTAGTGAAATGTGCGGAGCTTTCAGGTGAGATCGAAACGGCTATATTGTATATGGAGGGGCTATATAAGCCTTGGGAATACGCGAAGGATGTTGGTGCTTCAGGGATGCACCCGTATTATTACGCTGTAAACCGGGGGATCATAGAGAATTCTAAACTTCATCAAGTTGCCGTAAGACCGTTTACAGTCAATGAAGAGAAGATAATGATCGATTTAATTAAAAATGATTGTAGCGCTTTCATTACGGACTTTCCCGACAGGGCTGTCGAGCAGAGAAAAAAATACAAACAAAAAGAGTGATCCAAATTTGGGTTCACTCTTTTTGGTGATTGAAATTCTATTTCTGGACTCTGCTGAATTTTTTTTGGACTTTATTTCGTTTTCGATCTCTGTAAAAAATAAATCCTGCTACAAATGAAAGACCGCCAAGAAAAAATAGTAGTCCTATTAAAAACTGCACCCATAAAAAGGGGATAGGAGGCTGAAGAATTCCAAATGTCATATCACGCATAAGTTTAATACCGAAAGCAGCAAATAATCCTGGAATAACCATAATAATTAGAGCAATGATTCTTGACATAAAGCAGGCGTCCTTTCTTCTATACGATCAGAAATTATATATATTTTATGGATAAGGAAACTGAGACCTTCCTCAATTAAAACTTCGCAACAAGCTAAGTTTCTCAAACTATAAATAATTGTCTGTTTCTTCTCCTTGTTTGTCAAGTAGCATTCTTATGCGCTATGATAAAGGTGTGCAAAAAATTGCAAATGTTTGAATTTAAGAGTACGGTCATTCCGATGTGTACAAAGGGGATAGATTTTTATGCAGCGAGTTATGATAGTTGGGGCAGGTAAAGCTGGGTTGGCACTATTAAAGAGAATGGTTGAAACGTCAATAATGAAAGTAGTTGCTGTTATTGACCAAAATGAGCTAGCGCCAGGGATAGAATATGCAAAAAAGCGAGGCATACAAACAAGTACAAAATGGGAACCGTTCGTGAATTCTAACCTCAATATTATTATTGAGGCAACAGGTTCTAACGAAGTGATGCAAAAATTACAAAAAGTAAATCATTCTGACATGATGATCATTCCCGGATCTGTAGCACTAATCATTTCTGAGCTCGTTGAAGAAAAAGAGGAATTGATTGCAAGACTTAAAGAAGAAACGTATAAACAGCAAACGATCTTTAATTCGACAAATGATGGAATGATTGTTATTGATATTAACGAAAAAATCATTTTGTTTAATAAAATGGCTGAAAAAATTACCGGTTTTCCTCGAGAAAAAGCAATAGGCTTAAATATAAAAAAGGTAATTTCATCAAGTAAGCTTGGAAGAACATTAAAAACCCGTGAAGTTGAAATAAATCAAGAACAAGTACTGGAAAATGGTTTAAAGATTATTACTACGAGAATTCCAATGATTGATGAATCTGGAAATCTGCTTGGTGCATTGTCGTTGTTTAAAGATATTACTGAGGTTGTAAATTTAGCAGAGGAAGTCACAAATTTAAAAGATATACAGATGATGCTAGAAGCGATTATTCAATCTTCTGAAGAAGCTATTTCGGTTGTTGATGAGGAAGGTAGAGGAATTCTTATTAACCGTGCATATTCAAGGTTAACAGGGTTAACTGAAGATCAAGTAATAGGTAAACCTGCAACAGCCGATATTTCAGAGGGTGAGAGTATGCATATGAAGGTTTTACAAACGAGGCGTGCTGTCCGCGGGGCAAGAATGAAAGTTGGACCGGCTAAAAAAGATGTGATTGTTAATGTTGCACCAGTCATTGTTAGCGGTAAGCTAAAAGGAAGTGTTGGGGTTATTCATGATATGTCTGAAATACAAACCTTAACAACTGAACTAAACCGGGCTCGACAAATAATTCGAACGTTAGAAGCAAAATATTCATTTGAAGATATTATTGGTGTAAGTGACGAAATGAAAATGGCAATTGAACAAGCGAAATTAGGAGCCAAAACACCTGCTACTGTCTTGCTGAGAGGGGAATCGGGAACAGGAAAAGAGCTATTTGCCCATGCAATCCATAATGCAAGTGACAGGAAATATAATAAGTTTATCCGAGTTAATTGTGCCGCGATTTCTGAAAGCCTTCTTGAAAGTGAACTGTTTGGTTATGATGAGGGGGCTTTTTCAGGAGCTAAACGAGGCGGAAAAAAGGGATTCTTTGAAGAAGCGAATAATGGAAGTATCTTTTTAGACGAGATAGGTGAGCTCTCAGCTAATATGCAGGCAAAGCTATTACGGGTACTGCAAGAAAATGAAATTGTCAGGGTTGGAGGAACTAAGCCAATTGCTGTAAATGTACGTGTAATTGCAGCTACAAATGTAAATATTGAAAAGGCCATGGCTGAAGGGAGCTTTAGGGAGGATTTATATTATCGACTAAATCGATATCCAATCTCCATTCCACCATTAAGAGATCGTAAGGAAGATATACCGGCATTATGTGAACGTTTGCTTCGAAAATTAAATCAAGATTATGGAAGAAATATTGAAAGCTTAACATCACAGGCCACCAATCAGCTTATTCAGTATCATTGGCCGGGAAATGTTAGGGAACTTGAAAATGTCCTTGGAAGAGCGATTATCTTTATGGAATATCATGAAACGACGATAAGTGAAAAGCATATTCCAGTGCTTCAACTTTCTCGACATGAAAGAAAAGTACAAGAAAATCAAGCATTTGTCCATAATAATGAAGAAACACTTGCTGAGGCGGTTGAACGAGTTGAGGCAGATGTTATAAAACGATCTTTGGAGTTTCATGAATATAATCGAACACAGACAGCAAAAGCTTTAGGAATCTCATTAAGAAGTCTTTATTACAAAATGGAAAAATATAATCTTGCAAACAATAGCATGCAATAGAATTCATAGTTTGCAAAAAGGTGCATGATCGTTATATGATAAAGAAGGATAAATGATGAAGTCTTTCTTTGCACAAATTGAAAATGTAAGAAATCAGTGGATCATACTTGAGAAAAGCTATGGCTTTCGCAATAAGAATATAGCGGCAAGCCACGGTTTTTCTACTCTTTTTTTCATACATAAATGTGGTTTTTAAGATTTTTTTAATTACTCAACTCAACTTAAAATGAGGACAAGGACTTTTTTGGCATACTTCTTGCTTATATTTATTTAAGAATCAATTAGTTGATGGTCAAACTGATGTTTTGGAAGGAAATGAATGTGAATGAAGTTGGAAAACCTGCTTATAGA
Organism: Bacillus sp. J37; assembly: GCF_000518865.1. Classification (GTDB taxonomy): domain Bacteria; phylum Bacillota; class Bacilli; order Bacillales; family Bacillaceae; genus Metabacillus. The sequence goes on from NZ_JAEK01000001.1 coordinate 308,825, forward strand.
AGCGGCAAATATAAAAGGTCAAAGTGTAGCTGTGGCATCAGCTGAGGATGAAGAGGTCATAGAGGCGGTAGCAGAGGCAATTAATCGTGATTTAGCTCATTTTATGCTCTTTGGCCAAAAGGATGAAATTGAACTTTTGTTGGACAAAAAAGGGATAAAAAAGGAAATGGTTCAAATCATTCAAGCTCGATCTCAACAACAAGCTGCAGAGCTTGCGGTAAGAGCTGTTCATCAAAATGAGGCATCAGTTCTTATGAAAGGTCATATTCCAACATCCATTCTTTTAAAGGCTGTTTTAAATAAGGAATATGGTTTAAGGACTGGAAGAGTTTTATCACATGTTGCTATGTTTGACATTCCAGGGTTTTCTAAAGCGGTTTTTGTAACAGATGCAGCAATGAACATTGAACCGGATTTACAACAAAAAGAGCAGATCGTTGTAAATGCTGTAAATGTTGCGCGATCAATCGGAGTATCTGTACCAAAGGTCGCAGCAATCGCAGCTGTAGAGGTTGTAAATCCATCTATGAAAGCAACTCTTGACGCATCAGCGCTTACAATGATGTATAAGAGAGGTCAAATTCAAAATTGTGTGATTGATGGTCCTTTAGCACTTGATAATGCAGTCTCTCTTCTTGCGGCACAACATAAAGGAATCAAAAGTGAGGTTGCAGGGCAAGTTGACATCCTCTTGGTTCCTAGCATTGAAGCAGGAAATGTTCTCTATAAATCATTGATTTATTTTGCAAAGGCAAAGGTTGGAGCAGTAATCGCGGGAGCCAAAGCTCCAATTGTCCTAACAAGCCGATCTGACAGTTCTGAAAGTAAACTATATTCATTAGCATTGGCTTTATGTTCTTCAGAAAAGTAAAACCTTAGGAGGAAGCACATCATGGAAATTTTCAAATATATGGAGCAATATGACTATGAACAATTGGTATTTTGCCAAGATAAACAATCAGGATTAAAAGCCATTATTGCTATTCACGATACAACATTAGGCCCTGCTCTAGGTGGAACACGAATGTGGACATATGCTTCAGAGGAAGAAGCAATAGAGGATGCACTTCGTCTTGCTCGTGGGATGACATATAAAAATGCTGCCGCAGGATTAAATCTGGGAGGCGGAAAAACAGTTATCATTGGTGACCCTAGAAAAGATAAAAATGAAGAAATGTTCAGAGCATTCGGCCGGTATATTCAGGGACTGAATGGTCGCTACATTACTGCTGAGGATGTTGGGACTACTGTTGCTGATATGGATCTTATTCATGAGGAAACAGATTATGTAACAGGTATTTCTCCTGCATTTGGTTCATCGGGTAATCCTTCCCCGGTTACAGCTTTTGGAGTATACAGGGGGATGAAAGCTGCTGCAAAAGAAGCGTTTGGTACAGATTCTCTTGAAGGAAAAGTTGTGGCAGTACAAGGTGTAGGAAATGTTGCGTATAATCTTTGCAAGCATCTCCATGAAGAGGGAGCAAAATTAATAGTAACAGATATTAATCAGGAAGCTGTTCGAAGAGCTGTAGAAGATTTTAATGCTAAGGCTGTTGAACCAAACGATATTTATAGTGTTGATTGCGATATTTATGCACCATGTGCATTAGGAGCAACAATAAATGATGTTACGATTCCCCAATTAAAAGCAAAAGTTATTGCGGGTGCGGCAAATAATCAATTAAAAGATACAAAGCACGGTGAATTAATTCATGAATTGGGAATTGTGTATGCACCTGATTATGTTATTAATGCAGGTGGTGTAATCAATGTAGCTGATGAATTGTATGGTTACAATAGTGATAGAGCGCTCAAAAAAGTGGAAACAATCTACAATAATATCTCACGGGTTATTGAAATAGCAAAACGTGATGGTATTCCAACATACAAGGCTGCTGATCGCTTAGCAGAAGAAAGAATTGAGAGAATGAGAAACTCCCGTAGCCAATTTTTACAAAACGGTCATCATATTTTAAGCCGAAGATCTTAATAATGAACAAAATTAGGGAATTAACCTTAACAAATAGTACATTTAATTCACGTAAATGTCCGGAAGCCATTTTGTTGAGGTTAATTCAGTGCACTTATCTACGTCTCAATAAACCTCAGGGAAGAAGCAGTACATATCGAAGTAATAAATAAAATGATTGAATGACTACGGAGGTTTTGGCCAATTGCTGAGCAATGAATATCGAATACTTGTTATAAATCCAGGTTCAACCTCAACAAAAATTGGTGTGTTTGACAATAAAAGATCTATTTTTGAAAAAACACTTCGGCATGATGCTGAAAAACTTAATACGTATTCGACTATTATCGATCAATACGAATTTCGGAAACAAACCATCCTTGAAACATTAGATGAAGAAGGGATTAACATCTCCAAATTAAATGCAGTCTGTGCCCGAGGTGGACTCCTTCGACCAATTGAGGGCGGCACATACACAGTTAATGACGAGATGATTGAGGATTTAAGAAAAGGTTTTGCTGGGCAGCATGCCTCTAATTTAGGTGGCATTATAGCTTTTGAAATTGCTGCTGCCCTAAATATCCCAGCTTATATCGTAGATCCGGTGGTTGTGGATGAAATGGAAGAAATCGCGAAAATATCAGGTATCCCTTCTATTCAAAGAAGAAGTATTTTTCATGCATTAAATCAAAAAGCAGTTGCACGTAGAGTGGCGGCAGATCTCAATAAAAAATATGAAGATTTAAACTTAATCATTACTCATATGGGTGGAGGCATCACTGTTGGTGCTCATAAGAACGGTCGTGTTATTGATGTGAATAACGGTTTGCATGGTGATGGACCATTTAGTCCCGAGAGAGCGGGGACTGTACCGGCAGGGGACCTTGTAGCAATGTGTTATTCTGGGGACTTTTACCGGGAAGAAATGATGAAGAAGCTTGTAGGACAAGGTGGATTAGTCGGATATTTAGGAACGAATGATGCAACAAAGGTAGAGAAAATGATTAAAGCAGGGGATCAAAAAGCAACATTAATTTATAATGCAATGGCCTATCAAATTGCAAAAGAAATTGGCTCTGCAAGTGCCGTTTTAAAAGGTAAGGTTGATGCAATCGTATTAACTGGAGGATTAGCATATGGAAAAACCTTTGTTAATAAGATTTCATCATATGTTGATTGGATTGCAGATGTTTATGTGTTTCCAGGTGAAAATGAGCTGCAGGCGTTAGCTGAAGGTGCACTCCGAGTATTAAGAAAAGAAGAGGAAGCCAAACATTATCCGAATGAGAAAATGGTGTCAAAGGTTTTTTAAATGTTAGAACAACATCGGACACCTTAGCCTTACTGGCATAAAGAAATGGTAGAAAAGAAGTAGAACAGCAGGTGTTCTTTATAAAAAATATTTGTTGCTTCTTACAAATGAAGGAGTGTATGAAAGTGGCTACTGATTACGATTTGGTTATTCTTGGCGGAGGTACCGGTGGCTATGTTGCTGCAATTCGGGCTTCACAGCTTGGACTTAAAACAGCGATTGTGGAGAAGGGGAAGCTTGGAGGAACCTGTCTTCATAAAGGGTGTATTCCTAGTAAAGCATTATTAAGAAGTGCAGAAGTTTTCACCACAGCAAAAAAAGGTGATCAATTCGGTGTAGAGATATCAGATGTTAAGCTGAATTTTTTGAAGGTACAAGAGCGAAAACAAGCCATTGTTGATCAATTGCATCAAGGTGTTCAGCAATTAATGAAAAAAGGTAAAATTGATATTTATGAAGGATTCGGTCGAATTCTTGGCCCATCCATTTTCTCTCCTATGCCCGGTACGATTTCGGTTGAGATGAACAATGGAGAGGAAAATGAAATGCTTATTCCTAAGAATGTCATTATTGCTACGGGTTCAAGGCCTAGAAGTCTTGATGGACTAGAAATTGATGGCAAAACAATTATTAGCTCTGATGAAGCTCTGGAATTAACATCCCTGCCAAAATCAGTCATCATTGTTGGAGGTGGTGTAATCGGTATTGAATGGGCTTCAATGCTATCAGACTTTGGAGTTAGTGTGACTCTATGTGAATATGCTGACCGCATCCTTCCGACAGAAGATGTAGAAATTTCAAAAGAAATGACTCGTTTAATGACAAAAAAGGGTGTAAACATTTATACAAGTACAAAGGTATTACCGGAGACAGTTAACAAGGAAAATGGTGTAACCATTCACGCTGAGTATCAGGGTAAACAAAAAGAATTTGCAGCAGATATTATGCTCGTATCCGTTGGTCGAAACCCAAATGTCGAGGGAATTGGTCTTGAAAATACAGATATTCGGCTAGAAAAAGGTTTTATCAACACGAATCAGTTTTATCAAACGAAGGAAACTCACATTTATGCAATTGGTGATGTTATTGGCGGGTTACAGTTAGCGCATGTAGCCTCACAGGAAGGGATTATTGCTGTGGAGCATATAGCAGGTAAAAATCCCATTCCAATGGATCATTCATTGATTTCCAAATGTATTTATAGCTCGCCTGAAGCAGCGAGTGTAGGGTTTACTGAAGGTGAAGCGAAAGAAAAAGGGTATAAAGTGAAGATTGGCAAATTTCCTTTTAAGGCGATTGGAAAGGCTCTTGTATTTGGTGAAGTTGATGGCTTTGTTAAACTTGTCGTTGATGAGGAAACAGATGACCTTTTAGGAGTTCATATGATTGGACCACATGTTACAGACATGATATCTGAAGCAGGTCTTGCGAAAGTTCTTGATGCCACACCGTGGGAGATTTCACACACCATTCATCCACACCCGACATTATCAGAGGCAATTGGTGAAGCTGCACTTGCCGTTGATGGCAATGCGATCCACTTTTAATAGTAAAGTGTAAGTGCATGGTCGGAGGCATGGTTACTGAACGGGCGCTTACGCTTTTAAACTAGGAGGTATACAAATGACAGAAAATCGTCATCAAATGTTAAACCTTACTGATGAAGATGTATTAGATATGTATGAAACAATGTTGTTAGCAAGAAAAATTGATGAACGGATGTGGCTTTTAAACCGTGCTGGTAAAATTCCATTTGTTATTTCCTGTCAAGGACAGGAAGCAGCTCAAGTGGGAGCAGCTTTTGCACTAGACCGTAAAGAAGATTATGTGCTTCCCTACTATAGAGATATGGGAGTTGTTTTAAGGTTTGGTATGACAGCAAAAGACCTCATGCTTTCAGGCTTTGCAAAAGCAGAGGATCCAAATTCGGGTGGAAGACAAATGCCGGGACATTTCGGTCAAAAGAAAAATAGAATTGTCACCGGATCCTCACCTGTTACAACTCAAGTTCCACATGCGGTTGGTATCGCCCTTGCAGGGAGGCTGCAAAAAAAAGATTTAGTTACATTTGTGACCTTTGGTGAAGGATCATCAAATCAAGGTGATTTCCATGAGGGAGCTAATTTTGCTGCAGTTCATAAACTGCCTGTGATTTTCATGTGTGAAAATAACAAGTATGCTATTTCTGTTCCTTATGATAAGCAAGTTGCATGCGAAAAAATTTCAGACCGAGCAATTGGATATGGAATGCACGGTGAAACTGTAGATGGTAATGATCCACTTGAAGTGTATCGGGCTGTAAAGGAAGCAGCAGATCGGGGACGTCGCGGAGAGGGTCCTACATTAATAGAAACAATCTCATACCGCTTAACACCACATTCAAGTGATGATGATGATCGAAGTTACCGGGAGCAAAACGAAGTTGCTGAAGCAAAGAAAAATGATCCGGTGTTAACATTTGCCCAGTATTTAACATCACTTGGAATTTTAACAGATGAAAAAGAAAAAGAAATCATCGATAACATAATGACAATTATAAATGAGGCAACCGAATATGCAGAAGCGGCTCCATATGCGGATCCAAATCACGCTTTAAAATATGTGTATGCTGAGTAGGGGGGAGAAAATATGGCTGTTATATCGTATATTGAAGCCATTACAATGGCAATGCGTGAAGAGATGGAGCGCGACGAAAATGTTTTTGTATTAGGCGAAGATGTTGGCAAGAAAGGTGGCGTTTTTAAAGCAACTGCAGGTCTGTATGACCAATTCGGTGAAGCTCGCGTAATAGATACACCGCTTGCTGAATCAGCCATCGCTGGTGTTGGTATTGGTGCGGCGATGTACGGAATGAGACCAGTAGCAGAAATGCAATTTGCTGATTTTATTATGCCTGCTGTCAATCAAATCGTTTCAGAGGCGGCTAAAATTAGGTATCGATCAAACAATGATTGGAGTTGTCCTATAACAATTCGAGCACCTTTTGGTGGTGGAGTGCATGGGGCATTATATCATTCTCAATCTGTCGAAGCGATGTTCGCGAATCAACCAGGACTTAAGATTGTGATTCCGTCAACACCATATGATGCTAAAGGGCTTTTAAAAGCTGCGATACGTGATGATGACCCGGTTCTTTTCTTTGAACATAAACGTGCATATCGTTTAATCAAAGGTGAAGTACCAAATGATGATTATGTATTGCCAATTGGAAAAGCAGATGTGAAGCGTGAAGGAGATGACGTAACTGTTATAACGTATGGATTATGTGTCCACTTTGCTCTTCAAGCTGCTGAGCGCTTGGCAAATGATGGTGTTTCTGTCCATGTAGTTGATTTACGTACAGTATACCCATTAGATAAAGAAACAATTATTGAAGCAGCTTCCAAAACCGGTAAAGTATTACTTGTCACAGAAGATAATAAAGAAGGAAGTATTATCGGTGAAGTTTCAGCCATTATAGCAGAAAACTGTTTGTTTGATTTGGATGCTCCAATTATGAGACTAGCAGGTCCTGATGTACCAGCGATGCCTTATGCTCCAACGATGGAAAAATTCTTTATGATGAATCCCGACAAAGTTGAGGAAGCAATACGTAAATTAGCTGAGTTTTAATAATTTGTAGAAAAGCCTTTTAACCGAGGAGGTTCCATTGTGGCTATAGAAGAAATTAAAATGCCCCAGTTAGGGGAAAGTGTGACAGAAGGTACCATTAGTAAGTGGCTCGTTTCTGTTGGTGAAAAGGTAGAAAAGTATGCCCCGTTAGCAGAGGTCATGACAGATAAGGTTAATGCAGAAGTACCCTCATCATTTAGCGGTGTCATTAAGGAGCTTATTGCTAATGAAGGGGACACTTTAGATGTTGGAGAGGTTATTTGCCACATCGAAGTTGAGGGTGAGTCAATAGAAATAAAAGATCAACCTTCGAAAATAAAAGAACAAAATGAACAGCTAAGTGAATCAACCCAAAATAATCAAAACAAAAAAAGATATTCCCCTGCAGTCCTAAAACTTGCACAAGAACATGAAATAAATCTTGAACAAGTTAATGGTACCGGTGCGGGTGGACGGATTACACGAAAAGATTTATTGAAAATAATGGAATCAGGCTCAATACCCGCTCCAGCTGCAAAAGAAGAAATGCCTGCACAAATAAAATCTTCTAAAGTCTCAGCACCAGTTTCAGCTCAAACGGGTGATCGAGAAATACCAGTAACAGGTGTAAGAAAAGCAATTGCTGCAAATATGGTAAGAAGTAAACAAGAAATTCCACATGCCTGGATGATGATGGAAGTGGACGTGACTGAGCTCGTTAAGTATAGGAACTCAATAAAAGATGATTTTAAGAAAAATGAAGGTTTTAATCTAACCTTTTTTGCCTTCTTTGTAAAAGCTGTTGCACAAGCTTTAAAAGAATTCCCGCAAATTAACTCAATGTGGGCAGGTGATAAAATTATTCAAAAGAAGGATATTAATATATCAATTGCTGTTGCAACTGAGGATTCCTTATATGTGCCTGTTATAAAACATGCAGATGAAAAAACAATCAAAGGAATTGCAAGAGATATCACTGATTTAGCATACAAGGTAAGAAACGGAAAGTTAACCTCAGAAGATATGCAGGGAGGTACTTTTACAGTTAATAATACCGGTTCATTTGGATCTGTTCAATCAATGGGAATTATTAATTATCCCCAAGCAGCGATCATTCAGGTTGAATCCATTGTGAAACGTCCAGTTATTATTGATGGGATGATTGCAGTAAGAGACATGGTGAATTTATGTATGTCCTTAGATCATAGGATTCTTGATGGATTAGTGAGCGGTCGTTTCCTTTCAAGAGTCAAAGAGATTCTTGAACATACAACTAAAGAAACAACGCCAATTTATTAACACATCAAAAAAGTAATCGATATTTCGGTTACTTTTTTTAATAGTAATGTAACTGAAAAACATAGGAATGTTCATTGCTGTGATGAGGAAATTATAATAGAATAAGATTATAAATGAATGTAAGCGCATACTTTTTGTTGTAATCGCGATTTCTGTAAAGTAATTATCTACAAGGAAGGCCGCATAATATGATATAAGGTAAAAGTTCAAAGGGGGTGGGCCTCCAATTTGGAGGTGCAATATGGAGGAGGAACAGATTACATCTGTAACGAGGGAGAACCATAAAGCATGGGAAAAAGAAGTGGAAAAATCATTAAGAGGGGAACCCATAGAAAATTTAATGAAAATGTCTGATGAAGGAATAGCTATCAAAGCATTATACGATGAATTAGATTTAGATCATAATGTAACAAGTAGAATACATCAAAAAGGAATAAATCATCAGTTAAAACTCAGTCAATTAATATCAGCAAAAGATCCCCAAGATTTAAAAGAAAAAATAATCTACGCAAAAAAAAGAGGTCAACACTCCTTCTATATGACAAATATTGATTATATAGAAAGAGACCAAGATATAGTTGATGCTTTTTCTTCATTAAATTGGACTGAGGATGTTGTTTTTATTGATGTGGGAGAAAACATAGGGTTTACGCCTTTGTTCTTTCACCACCAAAAGAAACGGCATCAATTTAAACATGTTGTTGGAACGATTGGCTTTGATCCTTATGAGGAGCTTTTACTTGATGGGGGAAGTAAGATTTCACTTGGAACTAAAATGGATTATTTGGCTGATACGATAAAATGGTCTACCGCAAATGAAGGACATGTTCGATGTCTATTAATAAAAGGAAATATCTATAGTGAAGCGGGAGCAAATGCACTTCAAGAGTTAGTTTTTACTTTTTCTCAAGCGATTGATCTCATTAATGAGCTAATAAATAGGGGGATTTCATTTGAAAGTATTGAGAACTCATTAACGATCTCCCTTGGTGTTGGATCAAATTTTTTTATGGAAATCGCTAAGTTACGAGCGGCAAGGGATATATGGGCTTCGATTGTTCAAGCATTTGGTGGAAATGCACAAGAGCCTAAAGTTAACCTGCATGCTATTACAACAACCTTTAACAAAACCGCATTTGATGCTCATGTCAACTTGCTTCGCTCAACAACAGAAAGTTTTTCTGCAGTTCTTGCTGGAGTGAATGAGATAACAATTTTGCCTTTTGATCATGTGTTAAATCAATCTAGTATTCTGGCAGAAAGAATAGCAAGGAACACATATTTTATATTGAATGAAGAAAGTTTACTATCAAAGGTTGTTGATCCATCTGCGGGTTCTTATTATGTTGAAACAATAACGAAACAACTTGGGATGGAAGCATGGGAGAAAATAAAAGAAATTGACCAAGATGGAGGGTTTTTACCTCAATTAAAACAGGGAACCATTCAGCATGAGCTCGAGAAGATGAGGGAAAAACGAATGACTGTAGTAAATAATAGAGATAAACTAGTAATCGGAACAAATGCATATGCTCAGACAAATGAAAAAGTAACGGTTAAGAAGGCAGAAAAAGATGAAATACCCAACAATCTAACTGAGATTAGGCCAACATTCCAGGAAGTGTTAACCTATATTGATAAAGAGAAAAGAGTTCCGACAATGAAAGGTGACGATCAAAAAGGAAAACTCCAAATTAACCCCATTCAATGTCAAAGATTAGTTGAGCATTTTGAGAGGCTTCGTTTTCAGGCTGAAAAAGCAAAAGAAAAAGGTCGTCATGTTAAAGTTGGGATCATAACGTTTGGGAAGTTAAAGAATTATAAACCAAGCCTTGATCATATTAGTGGAATCTTAGCAGCAGGAGGAATTGAAATTGAACTTACCTCTTGGGATGACATAAAAGCTTTATCTAACTTACAAGTTGTGATTCTATCTGGTAAAAAGGAAGATATTCAAGTTGTAGATGCCGCTTATATTCAACAGATAAGGAAAGATAATCCATCCCTCTACATTTATATCATGGGAAATGAGGAAGATATGACAGATAATCTCAACTTATCTGGTGTGATCTCTTTGCATGATGATATCTATGAATTTCTGCTAAACATCCATAATGTTATGGGGGTTAGTAAAGAATGAAAAGACGTGATCTATCTAATTCTCCATTCGTTCAATTTAAACAAGTACAAAATACAAATATAAAAGATAAAATCTTCTTAACAAATGAGCAGATTATCATAAAGAGTCACTATGATGAACGTGATTTAACTTCTCTTCAACACCTGGGGTCTTTTCCCGGGATAGAGCCTTTTGTAAGAGGTCCATATTCCACAATGTATGTGAATCGGCCATGGACGATAAGACAATATGCCGGGTTTTCAACAGCAGAAGAAAGTAATAGATTTTACCGAAGAAATTTAGAGATGGGACAAAAGGGGCTATCTGTTGCGTTTGATTTGGCAACACATAGGGGCTATGATTCTGATCATCCACGTGTAACTGGCGATGTTGGGAAGGCAGGTGTCGCGATCGATTCAATCTTAGATATGAAGCAATTATTTGATGGCATACCATTAGATGAGATGTCTGTCTCTATGACAATGAACGGTGCGGTATTACCTATCATGGCTTTTTATATCGTAACCGCAGAAGAACAGGGAGTACCAATAGAAAAGCTTACCGGCACAATCCAAAATGATATTTTAAAAGAATATATGGTTCGGAATACCTATATTTACCCACCTGACATGTCTATGAAAATTATAGGTGATATTTTTGAATATACATCGAAAAACATGCCGAAGTTCAATAGCATTAGTATATCCGGCTACCATATGCAAGAAGCAGGAGCACCAGCAGATCTTGAACTTGCTTATACACTTGCGGATGGCCTTGAATATATTCGTACAGGGCTTAAAGCAGGTCTGGATATTGACCAGTTTGCCCCTAGGCTGTCATTTTTCTGGGCAATAGGAATGAATTACTTCATGGAAGTAGCAAAGCTGAGGGCCGCCCGCTTCTTATGGACATCGATTGTAAAAGAATTTCAACCGAAAAATCCCAAGTCAACGGCCTTAAGAACCCATTCTCAAACATCGGGTTGGAGCTTAACAGAGCAAGATCCTTATAATAATGTTGTTCGTACGTGTATCGAGGCTCATGCAGCTGCAATGGGGCATACCCAGTCTCTTCATACAAATGCTTTAGATGAAGCAATTGCATTGCCAACTGATTTTTCAGCAAGGATTGCTCGAAATACACAGCTTTACCTTCAGCATGAAACTGGGATCTGTGATGTGATTGATCCTTGGGGTGGTTCTTATTATGTTGAATCACTCACCCATTCTTTAATTGAGAGAGCAAAGCTGCATATGAAAGAAATTGAGGAACTGGGCGGAATGACGAAGGCAATTGAAATTGGATTGCCAAAGATGAGAATTGAGGAAGCTGCTGCCCGGAGGCAGGCGAAAATTGATTCAGGTCAAGAAGCAATCATTGGTGTAAATAAATTTAAGTTAGAGCAAGAGGAACCAATCGATATACTTTCAATTGATAATAAAGAAGTAAGAAATAAGCAAATTGCAAAGATTAAGCAAATAAAAGCAAATCGAGATGATAGAAAAGTGACAAAGGCACTGCAGACATTAACAAATTGCGCTGCTGCAAAAACGGGAAATTTATTGGAATTAGCTGTTGAAGCGGCAAGATATAGGGCCACTTTAGGTGAAATTTCCTTTGCGATTGAGAAGGTTTCAAAACGCCATCAAGCGATGATACGTACAATTAGTGGTGTGTATAGTTCCGAATTTACTAATGAAGATGAAATAAAGAAAGTAAGAGAATTAACGGATCAATTCTATCAACTTGAAGGAAGACGACCTAGGATTTTAATCGCAAAAATGGGTCAAGATGGCCATGATAGAGGAGCAAAGGTAATCTCAACAGCATTTGCAGATCTAGGCTTTGATGTTGATATCGGTCCGCTTTTTCAAACGCCTGAAGAAACAGCTGCACAAGCTGTAGAAAATGATGTTCATGTAGTGGGCATGAGCTCATTAGCGGCAGGTCACAAAACGTTATTGCCGCAATTAGTGGATGAATTAAGAAAGCTTGGCAGGGAAGATATACTTGTTATTATTGGCGGAGTAATCCCATACCAGGATTATGAAGAATTAATGGATAAAGGAGCTGCAGAAATTTTCGGACCAGGAACTGTCATACCTGTTGCTGCCACAAAAGTAGTAAACAAAATTTTTGAAAGACTTGGATATGAGGAAGTCGGCGAATGAAAAAGTTCGTAAAGAAAAAAACGGACACTCCTGTTGAACAGCTTATAACAGGAATTGAAAGAGGAGACCGAGGTTTACTAGCACAAGCCATCACATTGGTAGAAAGCAATGCAAAGCAACATTTTGAAAAAGCACAAAAAATAATTGAATCTTTGCTTCAAAAAGGCAATTCTACAATTCGTATCGGAATAACAGGTGTACCAGGTGCAGGCAAAAGTACGTTCATTGACTCGTTTGGAATGTATCTCTGTGAACAAGGATACCGTGTGGCTGTTCTTGCGATCGATCCCACAAGTCAAGTTTCTAAAGGAAGTATAATGGGAGATAAAACGAGGATGGAGAGATTATCGAAGCATCCAAATGCTTATATAAGACCCTCTCCCTCCGGTGGAAATCTTGGTGGAGTTAGTAGGAAAACAAGAGAAACGATTATTTTATGTGAAGCCGCTGGATATAATATAATTCTTGTTGAAACGATGGGGGTAGGGCAAGGAGAATTTGTTGTACGGGAAATGGTTGATTTTTTCCTTCTACTCGTATTAACCGGAGCCGGTGATGAATTACAAACGTTGAAAAAAGGAATTATGGAGTTACCAGATTTAGTTGTAGTGAACAAAGCAGATGGAGAAAATATGTCCAGGGCTAACAAAGCAAAAAGTGAGTATAACTCTATTCTTCACTTTTTAACATCCTATACAAAAGACTGGGAAACAAGGGCTGTTACTGCTTCAGCATTGGAGGGAACAGGGGTCGTGGACATATGGGAAATCGTGAAAGACTTTGAGAAACAAACAAAAAAAAGCAATCTTTTTTATCATAGACGCAGTGAACAACAATTAAATTGGCTTCATGACCTAATCAAACAAGAGTTATTTCGGCATTTTTACGATCAACCGCTTATAAAAAAAGAGCTTCATTTAGCTGAACAAACGGTTAAAACAGGGACGAAACATGTAAGCAGGACGGCGCTGGAATTAGTACAAATGTATATAGAACATAAACGATAAGCGATCTAGTTGCTCATTTAATAGAAAGCTTGGTAAAATAGGTTTATTGATGATAAAGGAGAGATTTTTTTGAACATGGATTTTAATTTATTTATGAATGATATTGTGCAGCAAGCTCGTAAAGAAATCGTTGCAGCAGGTTATACAGAGCTTACAAGTCCGGAAGAAGTTGATGAGGTACTGAATAAAAAAGGTACAACACTTGTAATGGTTAACAGTGTTTGTGGTTGTGCAGGCGGTATCGCGAGACCAGCAGCAGCACATGCTGTTCATTATGACAAACGCCCTGATCAACTGGTTACTGTATTTGCAGGTCAAGATAAGGATGCAACTGCAAGGGCGCGTGAAATGTTCACAGGGTACCCGCCTTCATCTCCATCCTTTGCTTTATTGAAAGATGGAAAGCTGCTGACAATGGTTGAACGTCATGAAATTGAAGGTCATGATCCGATGTCAGTTGTAGCGAAGCTGCAATCAGCTTTTGACGAATATTGTGAAGAGGTATAGTACATGAAAAAAGTCAAAGAGACATGGTGTTCGTCACATGTCTCTTTATTTTTGGATAATATATACAATGTTTTGCGGGTTTATTCACTTTTTCGGAAAAGTTTTAATCATCGAAATATTTTTATAAATACATTTTTATAAATATTGATTGCATAAATATTAACCTGTGATAAAATACAAATTATCGAATAAATATTAGATAGATTATCGTACATATGTAGATAATACTAAAAAGATAATACATTATAGGAGGAAACTAAAATGAAGAAACTTTCGTTATTCATTATAAGCTTATTAGTTGTAGGTTTACTAGCTGCTTGCGGAACAGCTGAGCAGGAAGGAAATGATACTTCATCTGGTGCAGAAGGAGAGGACAAAAAAGTATTGAAGATGGCAACATCTGCTGATTATCCTCCTTTTGAATATATTGATACGGCAAAAGGCAGTGACATCATTGGTTTTGATATTGATTTAGTAAATGCTCTAGCAGAAAAAACAGGATATGAAGTTGAAATTCAAGATATGGATTTTAATAGTTTGATTCCTGCATTACAAGCAAAACAAATTGATATCGTTCTATCAGGTATGACACCAACACCAGAGCGTGAAGAAAATGTAGATTTCTCAGATGTTTACTATAATGCAAAACACATGATCGTTTCACTTAAAGACAAAGAAATAAAAACAGTTGAAGAATTAGAAGGTAAAACAATTGGAGTTCAATTAGGATCTATTCAAGAAGAAAAAGCAACGGAAATTTCAGAAGAAGTGAATGTTAAAATCGAAAACCGCAATAAAATCTCTGAATTAGTTCAAGAAATGAAATCAGGCCGAATTGACGCTGCTATTATTGAAGATAAAGTTGCTGAAGGTTATTTTTCAAAAGATGATCAATTAACAGGATTTACACTTGATCCAGCTGAAGAAGCTGGTTCGGCGATTGCATTCCAAAAAGGAAGCGAATATACAGAAGAGTTCAATAAAGCATTAAATGAAATGAAAGAAAACGGCGAGCTTGACGAGTTAATCGTAAAATGGTTCGGTGGGCAGGAATAAGGGTAAATTGGAATTGATAGAGAGAGGCTAACTCAGAAGGGATTCCCTTAAGCTTGAGTCAGCCCTTTTTTATGGATGACAGTTTCTTTTATTAGAACTAATTATTGAAATGGAAAGGAGTTAGAGAAGGAAATGGATATTTTGAATTTTTCTTCAATTGTTCCTTCACTTCCCTTTATTCTTGAGGGAATCTGGGTAACGTTAAAAATTGTTGTCTTATCATTGTTGCTTGGATTTGTGTGGGGAATTATCCTTGCTTTATTTAAAATAAGTCGGATTAAACCATTAATGTGGATTGCAGATGCGTATACTTCCATTTTTAGGGGGACTCCTCTAGTTCTGCAATTATTGATTATTTATTTTGGTTTACCGCAAATTCTTGGGTTTCCAATAGACCCATATCCAGCTGCAGTTGCTGCCTTTACATTAAATTCGGGGGCATATATTTCAGAGATTATTCGTGCCGGAATTAATGCAATAGATAAAGGTCAACAAGAGGCATCGATGGCATTAGGTGTTCCGTATTCAAAAATGATGAAGGACATTATCTTACCACAAGCATTTAAAAACATATTGCCTGCATTAATGAATGAATTTATTACACTAACAAAAGAATCCGCTATTGTAACGGTGATCGGTGTACAAGATATTATGAGAAGAGCATATCAAGTGGGGGCAGATTCTTATAATTATTTTGCACCATTAATTTTTGCAGGATTAATTTATTATCTATTAGTCATGTTCTTAACACTTCTTGGTAAAGGAATAGAAGGGAGAATGAGACGAAGTGATTAAAGTAGACAATTTGCATAAATCATACGGAAAATTAGACGTATTAAAAGGAATATCAACGACAATTGCTTCAGGTGAAGTAATTGCTATCATTGGTCCTTCTGGTTCAGGGAAATCGACCTTTTTACGTTGCTTGAATCTATTAGAAAAACCTACTGATGGTAAAATTTATATCAATGGTATCGATATAACGGATCGTAAAACAGATATTGCGAAAGTTAGACAAAATGTAGGAATGGTGTTTCAGCATTTTCATCTTTTTCCTCATAAAACCGTACTGGATAATATTACGTATGCACCAATAACGGTTAAGGGTTTTTCCAAACAAGAAGCTGAGGAGAAAGGGAAAGATTTATTGAAAAAAGTAGGTCTTCTAGAAAAGGCTGATTCATATCCTAATCGTTTATCCGGAGGACAAAAGCAAAGGGTCGCTATTGCTAGAGCACTTGCAATGAATCCGGATGTTATGTTATTTGATGAGCCAACATCTGCACTGGATCCGGAGATGGTAAAAGAGGTTCTGGAAGTAATGAAGGATTTAGCGAAAACCGGGATGACAATGGCAATTGTTACACATGAAATGGGCTTTGCAAAAGAAGTCGCAGATCGAGTTCTTTTCTTAGACGGAGGATTATTGGTAGAAGACGCACCACCTGGTGATTTCTTCACAGCACCAAAGACAAAACGTGCACAGGAATTCTTAGAGAAGATGCTTTAAAAAGATGTATATATTTGAAGAAAGGTGGTCATATTGATCATCTTTTTTCGTACTATCAGAAAGTATATGAATTTTATGAATGAAAGTATAGGAAAAACTAACGCTTTCGCCATTAGGACTTGGCGACAAGCCAAATTTCTAATCTTTTCTTGTTTATTAGTGTAAACTATTCAACAGAATGATATGGTAAGGAGTTTTTTATGTTCAAAATAGGTTACCGTACGGCAAAAACTGCTTTAGGTACTACGATTTCGATTATACTGGCGCAGTTTATCGGCTTGGAGTATTATACATCTGCAGGAATTATCACCATTTTATGCATACAAGTGACAAAAAAGAAATCCCTCAGGAGTTCGTGGGAACGATTTCTAGCCTGTTCACTTGCCATGGTCTTTTCTTATATTTTCTTTGAAGGAATTGCTTATCATCCGTTAATTATAGGTTTATTATTACTATTATTTATACCTGCTACTGTCATCGTAAAAGCAACACAAGGCATTGTAACAAGTACGGTCGTTATTTTTCATCTATTTAGTACAAATCACATAACCTTTCAAGTAATCGGGAATGAATTTTTACTAGTGACAATAGGTATTGGGATTGCACTGGTGATGAATTTGTATATGCCGAGTGTTGACAAGAAATTAAAAAACTATCAAATTCAAATTGAAGATAATTTAGCAAGTATTTTTCATGAAATTGAACTTTATTTGATTCAAAAGGATAGAAAATGGGATGGAAAAGAAATTACCATAACAGCTCAACTGATAAATGAGGCAAAAACATTGGCATTTCGTGATGTGGAAAATCATTTTTTACGTCATGAAAATTCATATTATCACTATTTTAAAATGAGAGAAAAACAATTTGAAATTATCGAACGCGTCATTCCAAGTATTACATCTATACATATTGCAGTCGAGCAAAGTAAAATGATTGCTGACTTTCTACATGAACTTAAGGTGAATATCCATCCGGGCAATACTGCTCATAAGTTTTTAGTCCAACTACTTAACATGAAGAAGTCTTTTGAAGAAATGGATTTACCGAAAACCAGAGAGGAATTTGAAGCAAGAGCAGCTTTGTATCATTTTGTAAGAGAGATGGAGCAATATCTTATTATTAAAAGTCATTTTAAAGGAATGGAACCTTAAAGTAGTGATCATATTAAGAGAAAAAGGATCTGATGAAATGAGGTTTTTGCTTCTTTTTCTTTTTATCGTTCAATCCCCAATTTGGCCTCTTGGAGAAAATCCCATGCCTGGTGATCCTTATCTCATTATTAATAAACAAAAAAATGAGATGGCATTTGTGCATGAAAATGAAATAAAAGAGATCTATCAAGTGGCGACTGGTATAACAGAAGAGCTTACTCCTGAAGGGGAATTTACCGTAACAGTTAAAGCAGTTGATCCATATTATCGTAAGAAGGACATCCCTGGCGGTGACAAAAGAAATCCACTTGGGACCAGGTGGATTGGGTTTAATGCTGAAGGAACAGATGGACGAACATATGGAATACACGGGACAAACAATGATAAATCAATAGGCTCCTATGTTACACAGGGCTGTGTAAGATTGCAAAATAAAAAAGTGGAAGCTATTTATGAAAATATTCCTCTAGGTACAAAAGTTTTCATTACAAATTCTAACCGATCGTTTGAACAGCTGGCTATCGAAAATGGAGCTATAAAAAAAGAGTCTGCACCTCATTAATAAATTGAGGTCAGGCTCTTTTTTGAATGCTCGGATAGTCTAAAACTTTATATTAGATCGTATAAGTAAAACGAAGGCTCTTATTAAGTGAATTTTGCTACAACCATTTTGCATTAGAAATGGAGATGAATATTTCCTAAAACCAAACAGAAACTCCTGCAAGTAATGTCGTAATCAGCATAACTCCAATCATTAAATAAACAACAACTTTTTGTGTTTTACGGGACATTTTTCTTCACTCCTTGTAAGTATTATTCTATCGTGAATGGATCGATCGGACAACCGTAAAAATGTGAAATTAATTCGTCAAAAATAGAGGGATTTCTTTTGAAGAAAGAGAAGATTATTATATCTTGATAACGTTTACAAAAAGGGAGTGGATGTTACCAATGGTAAGAAAAGTTGATCATATAGGTATTGCTGTGCATTCAATTGAAGAAGCATTATTTTTCTATAAAGATATTTTAAAACTACATTTTTTGGGAATGGAAGAGGTACATTCTCAGCAGGTAAAGATTGCTTTTTTATCAGCTGGAGGCGATACAAAGATTGAATTACTCGAACCAATGTCAGCTGATAGCCCAATAGTTAAATTTTTGGAAAAGAAAGGTGAAGGGATTCATCATATAGCATTCGGAGTGGATGATCTTTCTATTCGGTTGGAAGAACTAAAAAAAAGCGGGATTCCGCTTATTGATGAAGTTCCACGAAAAGGAGCAGCTAATAACCGAATTGCTTTTCTCCATCCTAAAGCAGCTAAAAATGTATTAGTTGAGTTATGTGAAAAAAGCCATGGTGGTGATCGAGATGAATCATGATATCTATAACAAAATTAATGAATTATATGATAAAAGACGTGAAGTGGAGCTTGGCGGAGGGGACAAAAAAGTAGAAAAACAACACGAAAAGGGAAAACTAACAGCGAGAGAGAGAATTGATCTATTACTTGATGAGGGATCTTTCGTGGAAATAAATCCTTTTATCGAGCATAGATGCAACGATTTTGGACTTTCTTCTAAAAAGGGTCCTGGCGATGGTGTTGTTACCGGGTATGGTAAAGTAAATGGAAGACCTATTTATTTGTTTTCACAGGATTTTACTGTTTTTGGTGGAGCGCTTGGAGAAATGCATGCAAAAAAAATTGCTGCTGTAATGGACCTTGCCGCAAAAAATGGAACACCTTTTATCGGTTTAAATGACTCGGGCGGTGCGAGAATCCAGGAAGGTGTGGTATCATTAGATGGTTACGGACAAGTTTTTTACCGAAATACCATCTATTCAGGAGTGATACCCCAAATTTCTGTCATTCTTGGACCTTGTGCTGGTGGAGCGGTCTACTCGCCTGCCATTACTGACTTTGTATTTATGGTGGAAAAGACAAGTCAGATGTTTATTACAGGACCAAAAGTGATAGAAACGGTAACAGGTGAAAAAATAAGCTCTGAGAATTTAGGTGGAGCTAATGTACATAATACAATTAGTGGTAATGCACATTTTTCAGGAGTTTCTGAAGAAGACGTCTTAATAAAAGTACGAAATTTATTAAGTTATTTACCACAAAATAATGAACAAAAGCCACCTGTATCTAAGTATAGTGGGGAATCCGATTATCGCCCGGATTTAACAGAACTCATTCCATTTGATACTGTTCGTCCGTATGATGTTCGCCTTGTTGTTGAACAGGTGGTTGATGAAGGGTCTTTTTTTGAAATACATAAAAACTTTGCCAAAAACATTGTGATTGGGTTAGCGAGGATTAAGGGAGAGGTTGTTGGCCTTGTTTGTAATCAGCCAAAGTATTTGGCAGGCGGTTTAGATATTGATTCTTCTGATAAAGCGGCCAGATTTATTCGCTTTTGTGACTCATTCCAAATTCCGCTAATCACATTTGAAGATGTTACAGGTTTCTTTCCGGGCGTTAAACAGGAACATGGTGGAATTATCAGACATGGTGCGAAAATTTTATATG
This sequence comes from Bacillus sp. J37, assembly GCF_000518865.1. Classification (GTDB taxonomy): domain Bacteria; phylum Bacillota; class Bacilli; order Bacillales; family Bacillaceae; genus Metabacillus. Next base: position 329,051 of record NZ_JAEK01000001.1, read on the forward strand.
CATACTCTGAAGCAACAGTTCCGAAATTAACAGTTATTTTGAGGAAAGCTTATGGTGGTGCATATGTTGCATTAAATAGCAAATCAATAGGAGCAGATCTTGTTTTTGCTTGGCCTAACGCAGAGATAGCAGTAATGGGTCCGCAAGGTGCAGCTAATATTATCTTTGCAAAGGAAATTGAGGAAAGCTCTGATCCAGAATTAACGAGAGCCCAAAAGATTGAAGAGTATCGAGAAAAGTTTGCAAATCCTTATATTGCAGCAAGTCAAGGAATGATCGATGATGTCATCGATCCGCGAGATACTAGAATAAAGCTTATTCAAGCTCTCGACATGTTAAAAACAAAAAAAGAAAGTAGACCAGCAAAAAAACATGGGAATATTCCCCTTTAATTTAATTGGAGGTAATGAATGATGATCAATAAACAACGATTACTTGATGAATTTTTAGAGCTTGTTCAAATTGACTCTGAAACAAAATTCGAAACAGACATTGCGAAAGTACTTAAAACTAAATTCACAGAACTAGGCTTAGAAGTGATTGAAGATGACTCCATGAAAACAACAGGTCATGGGGCTGGAAACTTAATCTGTACACTTGAAGCAACAATTGAAAATATCGATCCTATTTATTTCACATCACACATGGACACAGTTGTTCCAGGTAAAGGCATCAAACCCAGCATAAAAGATGGGTATGTAGTGACAGATGGAACGACAATTCTAGGTGCAGACGATAAGGCTGGACTAGCGGCTATGCTTGAGGCAATCAAAACCCTGAAGGAACAAAATATTGCACATGGTAAAATTGAATTTGTGATTACTGCTGGTGAAGAGTCAGGGCTTGTAGGTGCTAAAGCACTAGATCCTGGCCTTATGACTGCCAAATATGGATATGCGCTCGACAGTGATGGTAAAGTAGGTACAATCATTGTAGCTGCACCAACTCAAGCCAAAGTAAAAGCGACGATTTATGGAAAAACTGCACATGCCGGTGTAGCACCGGAAAAAGGTGTTTCTGCTATCACAATCGCTGCAAAGGCTATTTCAAAAATGCCATTAGGCAGAATTGATCACGAAACGACAGCGAACATCGGTCGTTTTGAGGGTGGGACACAGACTAATATTGTTTGTGATCTTGTTCATATTTTAGCTGAAGCAAGATCGCTTATTCCGGAAAAAATGGAAGCACAAGTAAAAAAAATGAAAGAAGCATTTGAAAGTGTTGCCTCTGAAATGGGTGGAAGAGCTGAAGTAGAAGTGGATGTTATGTATCCTGGATTTAAATTTGGTGACGGCGATCATGTTGTTGAGGTGGCAAAACGAGCTGCAGCTAAAATAGGTCGTGAAAGTGAGCTTCAAACAAGTGGTGGCGGCAGTGATGCAAACGTCATTGCGGGGAATGGGGTTCCAACTGTCAATTTAGCTGTTGGGTACGAAGAAATTCATACAACAAACGAAAAAATGCCAATTGAAGAACTTGAGAAAACAGCTGAACTGGTTTTGGCTATCATTCAAGAAGTGGCACAACCATAAAAACAAGAGGCTGTCTTATATGAGACAGTCTTTTTGGTGTTTATTACCCAAAATGTATGAATTCCTCCATTTCACAAGATTATTACCATCAATACTTTTAAGAAAAAGAAAGAAAATAAAAGGGTAGGTAATTTTATAAAAGGAGGGGTTTGTGTTGATAAAAAAGAAATTCGGATTAGTTGCAACTAGTGTAATGATTGTTGGTCTAGTAGGGTGTAACAACAATGAAGGTGCATTAGATGGTGAATATAGAGATAATGTTGATGTTGCAGAAAATGTAAATTACAATGGGCGTAGCTATGGTCCGCTTGCCCGGGATATCGATACGAGGAATCCAGACAATAACATGAACGACGATGATTTCAGTAATGTACCAGACCGGATGCTAACGAAAGATCCAAATGGTATGACAATATCCAGTTCGAAAACAGATTTATCAAGTAAAGATTATCCACATACAAGAGCAATTTCTGTTCAAGATGCTAAATATAAATTTATAAAAGCAAATTCAAAAGAAGAAGCAGAAAAGCAGGCAAGACAATTTATTGATCAGCAAAAGCAGCAAGCTCTTCAACATGGTAATCAAATTGCAAAACAATATCAATCACAGCAACAACAGTCGGCAAACCAACAGCAGGCACCTAGACAACAAGCGGAAAATAATCAACAACAGCAAAAACAAGCACCTGCTGAGCAACAAGAACAAACTGATCAGCAGCAACAACAAGAACCAGCTCAACCTCAACAACAACAACCAGCTGCTGAAGCACCAAAGAAAGATGAGTCTCAGACTCAAGGTGTTAGCCAAGTTGCACAACAGGTCATTGACTTAACAAATGCTGAAAGAAAAAAGAATGGTTTACCAGCTCTTAAAGCTGACACACAATTAAGTGGTGTTGCTCAGAAAAAATCGGAAGATATGCGACAAAATAATTATTTCTCACATACAAGTCCTACCTATGGTTCACCGTTCGATATGATGAGGGATTTTGGTGTGACATATAAAACGGCTGGGGAAAATATTGCCCAAGGTCAACGATCAGCACAAGAAGTTGTTCAAGCTTGGATGAATAGTGAAGGGCATAGAAAGAATATTTTAAGTAAAGATTTTACGCATATTGGAATTGGTTATGACTCTAATGGACATCACTGGACACAAATGTTTATAGGGAAATAACTCGACTTGAGGCTATCTGATTATAGATAGCCTCTTTATTTTATGTTATAAAATCTAACAATTAAAAAGTTTACGAAAAAAGTTATATTTAACAAGAAGGAAAGCGGATATAACGAACATAATTAATAGAGTTTACAATAAAAGGTTTTAAAAATTTTCAAAAAATTATTGTTAAGTTAGGGAAAATATGTATAATTTGATTATATAGATGTTAACTTTCCTTACATACAGAGTTGGTATTTATGACGTTTGGTGTAAATGATGCAAAAAGAAGGAGTGTTGTTGTGTTGAAAATGAAAAAAGGTTTTTTAGCAATGATGATGTCTGTATTTATGCTCGGTGCATGTGCAACTCAAACGAGTGAACCATCTTCAGGAAATGACACAAGTGATTCATCAGCAACAGTGAGTAATGAAAGTGATACAGTTCAGGTCGGCATTTTGCATTCGTTAAGCGGTACAATGGCAATAAGTGAGGTTTCTTTACGTGATGCAGAGCTAATGGCAATTGAGGAAATTAATGCAGCAGGAGGAGTATTAGGAAAGCAGATTGTACCAATTGTTGAAGATGGTGCTTCTGATTGGCCTACTTTTGCTGAAAAGGCTAGAAAACTTCTTCAACAAGATAAAGTAGCTACCATTTTTGGCGGATGGACATCTGCAAGCCGTAAAGCGATGCTTCCAGTTGTTGAACAAAATAACGGTTTACTATGGTATCCGGTTCAGTATGAAGGGATGGAACAATCTCCAAATATTTTTTATACAGGGGCTACAACAAATCAGCAAATCGTTCCTGCAATTGACTGGATGCTAGAAAATCAAGGGAAGAATATTTTCTTGGTAGGATCTGATTATGTATTTCCTCGTACAGCAAATAAAATTGTAAATGCACAATTAAAAGCAAAAGGCGGAACTGTAGTTGCTGAAGAATATACACCTCTTGGACACACAGACTACAACACAATTATTAGCAAAATTAAAGCCGAAAAACCGGATGCTATTTTTAATACGCTAAACGGAGATAGTAATGTTGCATTCTTTAAGCAACTTAAAGATGCAGGAATAACTCCAGAAGATATTCCGGTTATGTCAGTAAGTGTTGCTGAAGAAGAAATACGCGGGATTGGTACAGATGTATTAGAAGGTCATTATGCTGCTTGGAACTATTACCAAACAACAGATACACCTGAAAACAAGACATTTGTAGAAAATTATAAAGCTAAATACGGTGAAGACCGAGTAACAGGTGACCCGATTGAAGCTGCTTATATTGCTGTTTATTTATGGAAAGAGGCAGTTGAAAAAGCTGGGTCATTTGAAGTAGATAAAGTTAAAGAAGCTTCGGATGGAATTGAATTCAAAGCACCTGGTGGTGTTGTGAAAATTGATGGTGAAACACAGCATATTTATAAGACTGTCCGAATCGGAGAAGTTCAGGCTGATGGTCTATTTAAAGAGATTTGGAACTCAGGTGAGCAAGTAAAGCCTGATCCATACTTAAAGTCGTATGACTGGGCTGAAGGTTTAAGTCAAGAATAAGTAATGTAATAGATACCTAGCTTGCTAGATTTGCTAGGTATCTAAAAATGACAAGAAGGTAACAAGCGAAAATAGGGCCGGAGATATGGTGCATGTCCTCAAGGGATAATCTGACTTCATCAATTGTCATACTTACCTGTTATCTTCACAGTAAAGGAGGAAAAATCCTTGTCGATTATTATTTCACAATTATTTAACGGGCTAAGCCTAGGATCGATTTTATTATTGATTGCACTAGGTCTTGCGATCACATTTGGGCTTATGAACATTATAAACATGGCTCATGGAGAATTTATCATGATTGGAGCATACACAACATACGTACTCCAACAAGTGTTTGTTCAACATCTTCCGAAATCTTTATTTGATTATTATTTTCTTCTCGCCATACCATTGTCCTTTATAGTTGCCGCACTTATTGGTCTTATTATGGAGAAAACAATTGTAAGATTTCTGTATGAACGGCCGCTTGATAGCCTGCTGGCGACCTGGGGAGTGAGCCTTATATTACAGCAAACAGCACGGTCGATTTTTGGTGCACCAAATGTTGCGGTTGTCGCTCCAGATTGGTTAAATGGAGGCCTTGCTGTAGCTGGACTTACTTTTCCGTACAAACGTCTATTTATTATTGCTCTTGTACTCATTAGTATTCTTTTGTTGTTTATCTATTTATATAAGACCTCATCAGGAAGAAGAATGAAAGCCGTAACGTTAAATCGTGATATGGCGTCTTGTCTGGGAGTTTCAACTAGAAGGGTAGATAGTACAGCTTTTGCTCTCGGAAGTGGATTTGCCGGGATTGCGGGGTGTTCATTGACGTTAATTGGTTCAATTGGTCCAACGCTTGGGACAGCATATATAGTAGATGCTTTTATGATTGTTATCTTAGGTGGGGTTGGAAAATTAAAAGGAACAATCCTGGCAGCCATTATGTTAGGTGTTTTAAGTACATTTGTCGAGCTATCTACTAGTGCAACAATTGCAAAGGTAATTGTTTTTGCATTTATTATCATTTTCCTACAGTGGAAGCCAACTGGTCTCGTCAATGTAAAGGTTCGGGCATTAGACTAACGGAGGTGCAATATGATTAAAAAATATAGCCAAGGAGCTTATTATGGAGTCTTTTTCCTCATGTTACTTGTAGCTCCATTGCTTCTTTCCGAGTTTAGAATGGGTTTGTTGGCAAAGTTTTTATGCTTTGCAATGATCGCGGTTGGAATAAGTTTGATATGGGGGTTCACAGGTATTTTAAGCCTGGGTCATGGTGTTTTTTTCGGATTAGGTGCTTATTGTATGGCGATGTATCTAAAGCTTGAAGCATCTCCTTCAGGTATCCCGGATTTTATGGAATGGAACGGGATTACCGAAGTACCTTTTGTGTGGATGTTGTTTAAAAATCCTGTTTTTGCGATATTGGCAGCGGTATTGTTGCCGTTTATCATTGCTGTTGTAATCGGGTATTTTACATTTAAAAATCGTATTAAGGGAGTATTTTTTTCACTAATTTCTCAAGCTGTTGTGGTGGTAACTGTTACTTTATTTATCGGTGGACAACACATTACCGGCGGTACAAGTGGATTGACGAACTTTTTTACAGTCTTTCAAGTGCCATTAGCAGACCCGGCTACGAAGCAAACCCTATATTTTGTAACAGTTGCTTTACTAGCCGTCATTATGGGGGTTGCACTATTATTAACAAAGTCTCGATTTGGACGGTTGCTTATAGCGATCAGGGATGGGGAAAACCGCCTTCGATTTCTCGGGTATAATCCTACATTTTATAAAGTGTTTATTTACGCATTATCAGCAGCATTTGCAGGAGTGGCCGGAGCACTTTTTGTTTTACAAGTTGGCATTATAACCCCGGAAATGATGGGGATCATCCCTTCAATTGAAATGGTCCTCTGGGTTGCAATTGGAGGTCGTTATTCCATTTTAGGTGCCGCGATAGGTGCTATTTTGACAAACACAGCCAAAAGCTTTTTGAGTGAATCATATCCGGATTTCTGGACGATCTTCCTAGGTGCATTATTTTTAATTGTTGTTCTATATTTACCAAATGGCTTAGCCGGTTTAGTTGAACAATTGAAAATGAAATTCTCTAAAAAAGAGAAAGTAAAGGGGGCGAAACAAAGTGAAGCCGATACTCTCGTGTCATAATGTTGTTGTTGATTTTTCGGGCTTTAAGGCATTGCAAGGAGTTAATTTGAATGTGGAAAACAGCGGAGTTTTGTTTTTAATTGGTCCAAATGGCGCCGGGAAGACAACGTTATTAGACGTAATTTGTGGAAAAACCAGAGCTACAGGAGGGGAAATTACCTTTAAAGACGAGATTTCATTAGTGAAACTTCAAGAGCAAAAAATTGTTGAAGCAGGCATTGCTCGTAAGTTCCAAGCTCCAAGTATTTTTTTACACCTGACTCCTTTCGAAAATTTAGAAATTGCCATGAAACAAAAGAAAAAATTATTTGCTATTCTTTTGGCGAAATTGACAGATGGAGAAAAAGACAAAATTAATACGATGTTAAGGAAAATCGGATTATTTGAAGTTAGACATGAAAAAGCCGGATCTTTATCACATGGGCAGAAGCAGTGGCTGGAAATCGGAATGCAATTAATACAGGAACCGACATTATTATTATTAGATGAACCGATCGCAGGAATGTCTGGTGAAGAAAGGACAAAAACAGGCGAATTAATTTTAGAAATATCAAAAGAATGTTCTGTATTAATTGTGGAGCATGATATGGATTTTGTGCGGAAATATTCTACTCAAGTGGTGGTTATGCATGAAGGGAAGGTACTTTGTCAGGGTGAGATGAGGGATATTCAGGAAAATGAAGAAGTGAAAAATGTATATCTGGGAAGGAGCGGATAAAATGCTTCACGTATCACACCTGCAAGCGGGATATGATGAGACCATTATTTTAAGGGATGTAGATTTTGAAGTGCCTAAAGGGAAAATTGTAGGTCTTCTTGGACGTAATGGTGTAGGGAAAACAACTTTAATGAAAGTGTTAATGGGCCTGTTGCCTATGAAGGGTGGAAACATTCAGTATGAAGGGAAAAAACTAAAAAAGGAAAGACCAGAACATCGTGCAAGATCAGGAATTGCTTATGTACCACAAGGTAGGGACATCTTTTCTGATCTAACGATTAGAGAGAATCTTTTACTAGGAATGGAAGCATTGCCTAAATCTAAACGTTCGACAACCATACCTGCGGAAATTTTTACATGGTTTCCGGTTCTAAAAGAAATGATTGATCGAAAAGGCGGGGATCTAAGCGGAGGGCAACAGCAACAGCTGGCTATAGCTAGAGCCTTAATTTCAAATCCGAAGCTATTGTTATTAGATGAGCCGATGGAGGGGATTCAACCTTCTATTGTCCAGTTGATTCAAGATGTTCTTGTTCAAATTAGTAAGGAAAAAGAGATGGGAATTATGCTGGTGGAACATAATTTAGATGCGGTATTATCCTGTGCGGATCAATTTTATATACTTGATAGAGGGCGAATGGTGATGAGTGGAAGCTGTGATGAAATAAAAGAAGAGGATCTTCAAAGGCACTTAGCGGTATAAGGAGGTAGGTACGATGAAGCTTACATCTCGTGAGCAAGAAAAACTGATGATTGTTGTTGCGGCAGATTTGGCCAGGCGAAGACAAAATAGAGGCCTAAAGCTTAATTATCCGGAAGCTATCGCTATTTTAACTTATGAGGTATTAGAGGGAGCCCGTGATGGTAAGACAGTATCAGAACTAATGCAGTATGGACGTCAACTCCTATCGAGAGACGATGTGATGGAGGGTATTCCGGAGATGATTCATGACATACAGGTTGAAGCAACGTTTCCGGATGGAACAAAGTTAGTGACCGTTCATGAACCAATACAATAGTTTTTAGTCAGGAGTGTGGAAAAATGATACCTGGTGAGCTTAAGCTCAAACAAGAACCCATCCTTTGTAATCAACATAAACAACCGATGAAACTGGAAGTAATAAACAATGGTGATCGTCCTGTTCAAATTGGCTCCCATTTCCATTTTTATGAGGTTAATAGATCACTTGAGTTTAATCGAAAGGAATCCTATGGAAAAAGATTGAATATTCCGGCAGGTACGGCTGTTCGGTTTGAACCTGGTGATAAAAAAATAATCGAGCTCATTTCCTTTTCGGGAGAAAGAAAAGTTTACGGACTTAATAATTTAACAAATGATGCACTAGATAAAGGAGTGTAGATATGAGCTTTCGTATGTCGAGACATCAATATGCAGACATGTTTGGTCCAACAGTTGGCGACCAGGTGAGACTAGGAGACACGGAACTTTTCATTGAAGTAGAGATGGATTATACGACTTACGGTGATGAGGTGAAATTTGGTGGTGGTAAAGTAATACGCGATGGAATGGGACAACATCCTTTAGCGACAAGGAAAGATACTGTTGACCTTGTTGTAACGAATGCTCTAATTCTTGATTATACAGGAATATACAAGGCGGATATCGGTATTAAAGAGGGAATGATTACATCGATTGGAAAGGCAGGAAACCCTCTTATAATGGATCATGTTGATATTGTCATAGGAGCTTCTACAGAAGTAATCGCTGCAGAGGGGCTGATTGTTACAGCAGGGGGGATTGATGCACATATTCATTTTATTTGCCCTCAACAAATCCGGACGGCGATTGAATCAGGTGTTACAACGATGATCGGAGGTGGAACTGGTCCTGCAACCGGTACGAATGCGACAACTTGCACGCCTGGTGCATGGAACATTCACCAAATGCTGAAAGCAGCTGATGAGTTTCCGGTTAATTTAGGTTTTCTCGGGAAAGGTAACTCTTCTAATGAAGAGGCTTTAATTGAGCAAATTCAAGCAGGGGCAATTGGACTTAAACTTCATGAAGATTGGGGAACAACGACATCAAACATAGATAAAGCATTATCAGTTGCTGATATATATGATGTTCAAATCGCGATACATACTGATACCCTTAATGAAGGTGGTTTTGTAGAGGATACATTAAAGGCTATTGATGGACGTGTCATTCATACATACCATACGGAAGGTGCCGGCGGGGGGCATGCCCCAGACATCATAAAGGCGGCATCGTACCCAAATATCCTTCCTTCCTCAACAAACCCGACGCGCCCATTTACAGTTAATACGATAGCGGAACATTTAGATATGTTGATGGTCTGTCATCATTTAGATCCTTCGGTTCCAGAGGATTTGGCTTTTGCAGATTCACGTATTCGAAAAGAAACGATCGCAGCTGAAGACATTCTTCACGATTTAGGGGTTTTTAGTATGATTAGCTCTGATTCTCAGGCAATGGGGAGAGTTGGTGAAGTCATCTCAAGAACATGGCAAACAGCAGATAAGATGAAGCGCCAACGTGGGAAACTTGTTGAAGGTGAAGAAAATGATAATGCAAGAGCGAAAAGATATATTTCCAAATATACGATTAATCCAGCTATCACACATGGAATTTCAGAGTATGTTGGATCAATAGAGGTAGGAAAATTGGCTGACTTTGTTTTGTGGGATCCGGCCTTTTTTGGAGCAAAACCTGAATTAGTTGTAAAGGGTGGGATGATTGTATGGAGTGTGATGGGAGACCCGAATGCATCTATTCCAACACCACAGCCAGTATTATATCGCCCGATGTTTGCGAATTTCGGCAAGGCTAAGCATTCAACATCAATGACATTTCTTTCAAAAGCTGCATTTGACAATCACATACATGAAGAGCTTGGGCTTGAAAAAAAGATTGGTGTTGTCAAGAATATTCGCCAGCTTAAAAAGAAGGATATGAAGTTAAATGGAGAAACACCAACGATTGAAGTTGACCCGCAAACTTATGAGGTCATGGTTGACGGTGAGTTAATTACTTGTGAGCCTGATGAAAAGGTTCCATTGGCACAACGATATTTTTTATTCTGAGGTGAAAAGATGATTATTGAACAAATTATAGGAAACGTAAAAGAATTGGAAAAAGCTCCACATCATGTAGAACGTGTGTATTTAAGAAGTGATGACTTAGTGAAGAAAATCCAGCGTGTGAAAACAGATCATGGAAAAGAGCTTGGTATAAGAATTAAACAGGGGAAAGAGTTGGAAGATGGTGACATTCTATACCAAGACCACAAAAATTCGATCATTATAAGTGTGCTTGCAGATGATGTTATTGTCATTAAGCCAACTAGCATCTTGCAAATGGGAGAAATCGCTCATCAACTTGGTAATAGACATTTACCTGCACAATTTGAAGAAAATGAAATGATTGTTCAATATGATTATCTTGTAGAAAGATTATTAGTAGAGTTGGAAGTACCGTACACAAGAGAAGAACGTAAAATGAGCAAAGCCTTTAAACATATCGGACATTCCCATGACTAATCAACTGTTTCACCTTCTTCAAATTTGCGATTCCAATTTTCCGTCTGGGACGTTTTCACATTCCTTTGGATTAGAAACATATATTCAGGAGAATAAAATAAGAGATAAAGAAACCTTCCTGGCTGCATTAAAACAATACTTACAAGCACAATTTGTATACACTGACGGTCTGGCATGCAGGTTAGTCTATGAATCTATTAAAGCAAACAAAATTGAATCGGTTTGGATGATAGATAAAGAGCTGAATGCACTTGCGATGGCGAGAGAAACTCGTGAAGGTAATCGGAGAGTTGGCAGACAAATAGTAAAGGTTATGAATCAGCTTTTCCCAAATGAGCATTTGAATATGTACCAAGTAAAAATCAAAAATAAACAAGTTTGTGGACACAGCTCAGTTGTGTTTGCAATGGTCTGTCTTGAACTGGATATTGATTTAGAAACAACGCTTTCTACTTATCTTTTTGCTACCACTTCATCACTTGTTCAAAACGCAATAAGAGGAATTCCGATTGGCCAGACAGATGGGCAAAAAATATTAGTTACATTAAAACCATTCTTAATAGAAAAAGTGAATGACATTTTGGTTTTAAATGAAGAAGATTTTGGAGCAGGTGCACCAGGTCTTGAAATAGCCCAAATGCTTCACGAACAGCTTTCTGTTCGTTTATTTATGTCATAAAAATGAAGGTAAAGAAAGGATGAAAAAAATGAGTGAACCAATACGCATAGGAATCGGGGGCCCTGTTGGAGCAGGGAAAACGTTATTAGTTGACAAGTTGACAAGAGAGCTCATGAAAGATCTTGAGGTTGCGGTTATTACAAATGATATCTATACAAAAGAGGATGCTCAATTTTTAATCAAAAATGGTGCACTTCCAGAAGATCGCATCATAGGTGTTGAAACAGGTGGATGTCCACATACAGCAATTCGTGAGGATGCTTCAATGAATTTTGATGCCATTGATGAATTGAATGAACGCCACCCAAATCTTGATCTGATTTTTGTGGAAAGTGGGGGGGATAATTTGGCGGCCACCTTCAGTCCGGAATTAGTCGACTTTTCCATCTATATAATTGATGTGGCCCAGGGAGAGAAAATTCCCCGTAAAGGTGGTCAGGGGATGATTAAATCTGACTTGTTTATTATAAATAAAATTGATTTAGCACCATATGTAGGAGCAGATCTTGAAGTGATGCGGAAAGATACATTAGTATCTCGTGGTGATCGCCCTTATATTTTTACAAATCTAAAAGACGGAACCGGGGTAAAGGAAGTGGTTGATTGGATACGCAAAGAGGCCTTTTTAGTTGGTCTTGAGGCATGACATATACCGGCTACCTGGAGTTAACGGTAGAAAAAAAGCATAACCGTTCTGTCATAAGCAATAGCTTTTTTGATGGAGTTTTAAAAATTACGAGACCAACATACCTGCCTGAAGGTCTTCCTTTATTAACGCTTATCCATGTTGGTGGTGGTTATGTTGATGGAGACTCCTATAAAACAGAGGTAGTTGTTGGAGAAGGTGCGAAACTCGCCTTAACGACACAAGCTTCTACTAAAATTTACAAGTCTCTTCAATTGGGTGTTCGTCAGGAAATGGATTACTTTTTACAAGCTGGAAGCGAATTACTTGTTAAACAAGACCCGTTAATAGCATATAAAGACGCACAATTTTCTCAAATTACGAATGTTTATATGGAGTCAACATCGATTTTTTATTATACAGATATTATTACACCAGGTTGGTCTGAAGATGGGAAGTTATTTCAGTATAAGAAGATCTCTTCTAAACTGAAACTATTTATTGATGATGAATTACAAGTATTTGATCATCAATTATTGATGCCCGGAGAAAATTTGCAACAATTGATGCAGCTTGAAGGCTACACTCATATCGGAACATTGTTTATGATTCATCCTCAGGTTGACGAAAATTTAATAGAAAAAATAAGAGTGGAATTACGTTCTGTAAAACACTCGCGATTTGGTATTAGTGCCCTTAGTGCAAAAGGACTATCAATGAGGGTTTTAGCATTTAGTACCCCGGAGATTGAAGAAGTCTTTTCTGTATGTGAGGAGGTTATTCGTCACCATTTAGAAAACAAAGAGATGATCGAATGGCGGAAGTGGTAACCATTTTTCATGACAAACCGGAATAAATACTAATCGTATCTTTAAATACTAAAACATTCATAGTATGATAGTCTTAGTATTTCACCTCAAGTATTGATGGAGGAGATGATAACATGAATGTCTCAAAATTAGTCGTTTTCCGAACAGGTAATGAAGAATATGGAATTCCTATTGAACATGTTATTTCGATTGAGAAATTGGAAGATATAAATACCATTCCTAATATGCCCTTTTATATGAAAGGTGTCGTAAAGGTAAGGGGAGAGCTGATACCTGTCCTTGATACGTATCAGATTTTTTATCATCTAAATATACCAATTGATAACGACGTGAAATTAATAGTCATTCAATCTAAAGAGATTTCAGCAGCATTAATTGTAAAAGAAGCAAAAGAAATTATTGATATTGAAGAGAGTCAATTAAAGACAATTGCGGTCGGTGCATTTCAATCGACTAAATATTTTTCTGCAGTAGCAAGCTTAGAGGAACGTTTGATTACCATTATCAACCCAAATCTGTTATTAGAAAGCCTTGATCATTTTGCTATTGTGAAGGAAGAGATGTTGAGCCACCAATAGAGGTGGCTTTTGTTGTATCTAATGTTATTTTTTAAAAGCATTTCTTACAGAAAAAATGGTAAACTAGTAAGAGAATGAACTATGTGAGTGTGGTGTGGCTTGTGGAGCAGGTTGTAAGTCGGAGAATTATTTTGCATGTTGATATGAATAGCTTTTATGCATCAGTGGAAATGGCCTATGATCCATCTTTAAAGGGAAAGCCTTTGGCGATTGCTGGAAATGTGGAAGAGAGAAAAGGAATTATTGTGACATGCAGCTATGAAGCACGCGCCAAAGGTGTAAAGGCGACAATGCCACTTTGGGAGGCGCGTAGACTTTGTCCAGACCTTATCATACGTAAACCAAATTTTGAACGATATCGAACAGCCTCACAAGCGATGTTTGAATTACTCAAAGAATACACTCATTTAGTTGAGCCTGTTTCTATTGACGAGGGATACATGGATCTAAGTAAATTTGAAGGCTCAAGACCTTTGGAAATAGCGAAGTTAATTCAGGAACGATTACTTGATGAATTATTGTTGCCATGTAGTATCGGGATAGCCCCGAATAAATTTTTAGCTAAAATGGCTTCAAATATGAAAAAGCCACTCGGGATTACCATATTAAGAAAAAGAGATATGCCAAAGACCTTATGGCCTCTACCAGTCCATGAAATGCATGGAGTCGGAGGAAAAACAGCTGAAAAACTTCACACAATTGGTGTTCATACTATTTATGATTTAGCTCATGCTAATGAGGCGCAGGTGAAAAAACTGTTAGGGGTTAACGGGGAAAGACTTGTACAAAAAGCAAATGGTGTTGATAACAGAGAGGTTAATCCTAATGCAATTTATGATTTTAAAAGCATAGGGAATTCCACAACTTTAGCTAAAAATACAACGAAAGAAAATGAAATAAAAGAAGTAATAAAAAAATTATCTCATTCAGTGTCTGTTCGATTGAAGCGAAAAGAAGTTCTTGCAACAAAATTACTTGTAACCATTCGTTATGGAAATTTAAAGACGATAACAAGAAGTAAAAAGCTGAACAATCCAATCGGTGAAGAAGAAGATTTATTTCATGAAGCAACAGAGCTCTTTTTTTCTCATTGGAATGAAGAACCAATTCGATTATTGGGTATTACGGGACAAGATCTTGTTGAAAAGGATGATGCTGTTAAACAGTTAGACTTATTTTCATATGAACAAGACGCTAAGGATGAGCCGATTCTTTCAATTATTGATCAAATTAATCAAAAATATGGAGAACAGCTATTAAAAAAAGGTGTTAAAGGGAAGGGAAAAGAATCTCCAACTCCAGGAACGAGCTTTAGCAAAGATTTTTTTACATAGAAAACGATTACATAAGTTAAGTCACTTGAAATGTTACAGAAAAATGTGTATTTTTAAAGTTGTAGTCAAATGAAATAATTCGAATTATGTGTCAATTTAGCAGTTATTGGCGGAAAACTAAACTTTTTATCGCTATCATAAAATGGTAGAAGAGTTTTTCATTTGTTTAGTTTTACATATTATTAGGATTAGAAGGGACGTAAGGGAATGTCGAAACAACAAATTGGTGTTATTGGTTTGGCTGTAATGGGTAAGAACTTAGCGTTAAATATTGAAAGTCGTGGATTTTCAGTCTCAGTTTTTAACCGTTCAGCAGGAAAAACAGAAGAATTTTTAACTGAAGCAAAAGGGAAAAATGTAGTTGGAACTTACAGCATTGAAGAATTTGTTCAATCATTGGAAACTCCACGCAAAATTCTTTTAATGGTTAAAGCGGGTGTACCAACTGACGCTACAATCGAACAGCTTTTACCACATCTTGATAAAGGTGATATTTTAATCGATGGTGGTAACACATTATATACAGATACACAACGTCGTAACAAAGAGTTGGCGGAAAGTGGAATTCACTTCATCGGAACAGGTGTATCAGGTGGAGAAGAAGGAGCATTAAAAGGACCTTCTATCATGCCTGGCGGTCAAAAAGAAGCATTTGATTTAGTACAACCGATTCTTGAAGCAATTTCTGCAAAAGTCAATGGTGATCCATGCTGTACTTACATCGGTCCGGATGGTGCAGGTCACTATGTAAAAATGGTTCACAATGGTATTGAGTATGGAGACATGCAGTTAATTTCTGAAGCGTATTTCTTACTTAAAAATGTATTAGGTTTAACAGCTGATGAGCTTCATGAAGTGTTTGCAGAATGGAACAAAGGTGAACTTGATAGCTACTTAATTGAAATTACTGCTGACATTTTCACGAAGAAAGATGAAGAAACTGGTAAACCAATGGTTGATGTCATTCTTGACACTGCTGGTCAAAAAGGAACTGGAAAATGGACAAGTAAGAGTGCTCTTGATTTAGGCGTACCACTTCCAATTATTACAGAGTCTGTTTTTGCCCGCTTTATTTCCGCAATGAAAGAAGAACGTCAAAAAGCTAGTAAAATTCTTTCAGGACCTACTGCAAAGTCTTACGAAGGAAATAAAGAAGAGCTTATTGAAGCAGTTCGTAAAGCTTTATATATGAGTAAGATCTGTTCTTATGCTCAAGGATTTGCTCAAATGAGAGCAGCGTCAGAAGAGTATAATTGGGATCTAAAATACGGAGATATTGCAATGATCTTCCGTGGTGGTTGTATTATCCGTGCCGCATTCCTTCAAAAAATTAAAGATGCATATGATAAAGATTCACAATTAGCGAACCTTTTACTTGATGATTACTTTAAAGAAATCGTTGAGGGTTACCAAGGTGCACTTCGTCAAATTCTAACAGTTGCAATTGAAAACGGAGTTCCGGTACCATGCTTCTCATCTGCACTTGCATACTATGATAGCTATCGTACTGAAACATTACCAGCTAACTTGTTACAAGCTCAACGTGACTACTTTGGTGCTCACACATACCAACGTGTTGATAAAGAAGGTGTCTTCCACACTGAGTGGATGGAAAAATAATAGGTTAACAAAAAGACAAAGCTCAAATTCGAGCTTTGTTTTTTTGTGTTGAATATAAATCAAGTGGAACTGTATAGAGCCTTTTTAGGGCTATATAAGGATCAATTAAGGTTAAGGGGGATAAAGACAGTACAGATTTATCTACGCCCATTATAAACGTGTGTAAGAGGGAATAAAAAGAAGCTATCACAAATGTGATAGCTTAAGTTAAGGAGACACAAGGGGTTGCTTCTTGCACTAACTAGTTTATTCTTCTGAATTTATTTTGTATGAGGCAAATAGACGAGCTCATTCGCACAATTTTTAGAAATAAATAAAAAGCCAATTGAATACAAGGACTCAATTGGCGAAATAAGTAATAAAATAAGATATCGATTCCAATACAATTAATTAACTGGCCACCACTGGTTACCGTCTTCTTCAAGAAGTTCGTCAGCTTCTTTAGGTCCCATGGAACCGGAAGGATATGTTGCAAGTGCTGCTTTACCGTTTTTCCATGCGTCAGAAATTGGATCTACAAAGCTCCAGGATAGTGCAACTTCATCCCAATGTGTGAAGTTTGTCGCATCACCACGCATGCAATCAAATAATAGTTTTTCATACGCTTCAGGTGTATTGATCCCGTCGTAGAGGTTATTTGATAAATCAAATTTAACAGGTTTTGAATAACCGCCTTCAGATTCATCTTTTTTTGCATTCAATTGAAGGGTGATCCCTTCCTCTGGCTGAATGTTAATAACTAATAAGTTAGGAGGTACGGTTTCACCTTTGTTGTAGTAAAGATTCATTGGAATATCTTTAAATTGTACAACAATTTTTGTTGATTTAGCTGCCATACGTTTTCCTGTACGAATATAGAAAGGAACACCAGCCCATCTGAAATTATCAATCATTAACTTGCCTGCTACATATGTTTCTGTTTCAGATTTTTTATCAACATTGCCTTCTTCACGGTAACCAATGAACTCTTTATCATTAAATTTCCCTGCTGCATATTGACCTCTCACAAAATAATCTCCAACTTGCTCGTCACTCACAGGTCTTAATGCTCTTAGTACCTTTACCTTTTCACTTCGAATCTCATCTGTTGTTAATTTGATTGGCGGTTCCATCGCAAGTAAGGCAACCATTTGAAGCATATGATTTTGAACCATATCGCGAAGCGCCCCGGATTTTTCGTAGTAGCCTCCACGATCTTCGACACCTAATATTTCACTGGAAGTAACTTGAATATTAGATATGTAACGATTATTCCATAATGGTTCAAACAGAGCATTGGCAAAACGAATAACCTCGATATTTTGTACCATTTCTTTTCCTAAATAATGGTCAATACGATAGATTTGATCTTCATTAAATGCTTCGCGAATTTCTTGATTTAATTTTTGGGCAGAAGGTAGATCATGTCCAAACGGCTTTTCAATGACAAGTCTGCTCCAGCCCTGAGTAGCTGTTAAGCCTTCTTTTTTTAAGTTTTGAGCGATTGTACCAAAGAATTCCGGTGCCATTGCTAAATAAAAGATACGGTTTCCTTCTGTTTGATAGGAGCCATCAAGCTCATTTAACAATCCGTTTAACTCTAAATAAGAGGAAGGATTTGTTACATCAAAAGGATGATAATAGAAATGAGAAGTGAATTCTTCTAAATCTTTTGATTCCTTCATCGATGTTTGAATAGAATCTGATACATTGCTACGAAACTCTTCAGTGGTCCAAGGTCTTCTTGCAACCCCTACAACAGCAAAATTTTTACCGATTTTTTCGTTTTGAACAAGGCGATAAATAGATGGAAACAATTTTCGTTTCGCCAGATCACCAGTTGCTCCAAAGATGACAATAACTGATTTAGGATGTTCTTGTGTATTCACGTTCGTACCTCACTTTGTCATTAATACATTTATTTTTTCATCAGTATTTTGAATTGAAATCGATTGTTGAAAAAGAAAATAAATAATGGCATCGAATTTCTTATTTATACTGATTGGAAATTACTCCTATACAAATACTTAATTTTAAAGGTAATTTCCCTTTAAATCAAACATTATAGCCTATAATGTCTTTCTACATAGTTTATTATAAACGATTATGGAAAAATTATCGTCTATTATGCACCTATTTTGTAGAAATCTTTCTATAATTCAGTCTATTTTAGACATAATATTGAATTTGGTCAAGATGATGTGATGATTTTGTTATAGAATTTGTGAAAAATAAAATCGATGTTATTTCGCTATTTGCAGCATTCGTGTATGCTTAAAGAAAATGACGCAGGAGGAAAGTGCAAAGTGAATGTAACATTTCTTGGAACGGGTGCAGGAATCCCTGCCAAAGCCCGAAATGTAACAAGTATTGCTCTTCAATTATTAGAAGAGAGAAATGAAATATGGTTATTTGATTGCGGGGAGGCAACTCAGCATCAAATTTTACATACATCTATAAAACCGAGGAAAATTGAAAAAATTTTTATTACTCATTTGCATGGTGATCATATATATGGCTTGCCCGGCCTACTTAGCAGTCGTTCCTTTCAAGGAGGGGAAACACCGTTAACCATATATGGACCAAAAGGCACAGAGCAATTTGTAAGAACTGCTTTATCTGTTAGTCACACTTACCTCACATATCCAATTGAATTTGTAGATGTAAAGGAAGGAATTATTTTTGAAGATTCATCCTTTCAAGTTAAGGCAAAGAAAATTGAACATGGCATTGAATCCTATGGTTATCGCGTGATCGAAAAAGATTTACCTGGAACACTGCTAGTCGAAGAACTTAAAAAGATCGGTATTCGACCAGGACCGGTTTATCAAAAACTGAAAAATGCAGAATCTGTTCAATTAGAGGATGGTTCGATTATTCATGGAAGTAATTTCATCGGACCCTCAATAAAAGGAAGAATCATCTCTATTCTTGGTGACACTCGGTACACAGATAAAAGTGTGGAGCTTGCAGAAAATGCCGACTTATTAATTCATGAAGCAACTTTTTCAAGAGAGGATCATCATCTTGCATATGACTATTTCCATTCTACAACAGAAGATGCTGCCAATATCGCTAAAGCATCAAATGTGAAGAAATTAGCTTTAACCCATATTAGTTCGAGATATCAATCTTCTGAACAACTCGATGTACTAGTTGAGGAAGCAAAATCAGTTTTTCCGGCAACTGTTATTGCAGCAGATTTCATGCAAATTGACATTCCAAAAAAACGTTCAAATATATAAGAAAAGAGAGTTGAATCCGATCAACTCTCTTTTGTGATTACCATCCCCGATCATATTGCTTGGGAGCTTCAATTGTTTCTCCCAGCTCTTTAGCTGCAGTTCTGGGGAAATACGGATCTCTAAGAAGTTCTCTTGCGATAAAAATCAGGTCTGCTCGATTATTTTGCAAAATTTCTTCTGCTTGTATGCCGCTTGTGATTAATCCAACAGCTCCTGAAGCAATACCTGCTATTTCTTTAACTTTTTCAGCAAATCTTACTTGGTAGCCTGGAAATACATTAATCTTTGCAGGAACAACAGCTCCTGAGCTAACATCGATCAAGTCAACCCCTTGCTCTTTCATCTTACTTGCGTAACCTTCATAATCTTTTATATCCAATCCCTCGGGATGATAATCCGATGCTGAAATACGAACAAATAGTGGTCCATCCCACACTTCTTTCACTGCATCAATTACTTCGCTTAAAAATCGGTATCGATTATCTTCAGAACCACCATATTCATCATCTCGCTTATTAGAAAGAGGTGATAAAAATTCATTGATAAGGTAACCGTGGGCTGCATGAACCTCGATAATGTCGATGCCTGCTTTCTTTGCCCTTTTAGCTCCAGCCTGAAAAGCTTGAACAGTCTCTTTAATGTCTTCCTTTGTCATGCTTTTCGGAGTTTTGTATGTATTGTCAAATGGAATAGATGATGGTGCAATAATTTCTCCATCAACTGTCGATTTTCTCCCTGCATGTGCAAGTTGTATAGCTGTTGCTGAACCGTATTCTTTCATTCTTGTTACTAATTTTTGAAGGGCTGGAACATGGTCATCGCTCCAAATTCCAAGATCTTTTGCAGATATTCGGCCTTGAGGTGTAACAGCAGTGGCTTCAACCATTATTAGGCCAACTTGCCCCACTGCACGGCTTATATAGTGTGTGAAATGGAAATCCTCTATAAACCCCTGTTCACCTGTTGATGAATACATACACATCGGGGACATAACAATACGGTTTTTAAGGGTAACATTCTTTATTTGATAAGGCTGGAATAGTTTCGTCTTCATCTTATATCCTCCCATTATAAATACTTTGTTTGAAAAAATTATAACAGTTGCAGCAGCTGTTCAGCATGTTTCTTGCTTGATTAATTTCTCCTAATGGTTTTAAGGGAGGGGGTTGTGTAATTTCTATTATCAGAATGAGAAGCCGAGAAAAAATAAAACAGGAATAGTAAGCAGTAAAGTACTTACAATCCTGTTCTAAGTTAATGTGAAACTTGAGATACGTAATGAATATTTTTGCTTATATAAACTGAGGCACAATAACCAGACTTTTTATTCTTGTAAGTAAATGCCGGTAAGTTGAAGCTGCCTTATGCCCTGCAAGAAACAGTGTCGTTAATAAGCTTAATAAAATATTCATATTTGATCCCTCCACATTAAGAATAGTGTTAATATAACACTATCGTTAGCTTGTTCTATTGACTATGATTTATTCTCTTCCTTAGAGACTAAGGTCAGTTTTCTGCCGAAGAACGAAGATGCTCTACTTTTATTTATATTGGAAAAATACTGATAGTATGGAAGGTAAAAAAATGAATAAATGTCCAATATGTAATGGTGAAAATAACTGTGGAATTTTGAATAAGAAGGAATCTTGTTGGTGTATGAACTTAACGGTCCCAGAAAAGGTACTTGCTCTTTCTAGAAGTAATAAGGATCGTTGCATTTGCTTAGCATGTATTCTGAAAGATTGGGATCAAACGATAAATTTGAAGAAGTGAGACAATAGAATAAAATGAGGAGTGCTTTGTAAGCACTCCTGTTATTTTTTATATGATATAAGTTCTTCTGAAAACATGGATTTTAACTCTTCAGATCTTTCAGTAGCACGTCTTATGCACGAAATAAACGCATCCTCAACCTGTCTTTCTTTGAGAATGGAGATGCCGGCTTCTGTTGTCCCATTTGGGCTCGTTACTTCTTTTCTTAACTGAGAAGGATGTTTGTCTGACACAGCAATCATTTCAGATGCCCCAAGTAATGTTTGAACAATTAAATCACGAGCAACAAAAGGATCTAGTCCTACGTCAACTGCCGCTTTTTCCATTGCTTCTACCAGGTAGTAAATATAAGCAGGACCACTTCCTGATAGACCTGTAACAGCATCAAGTTGTTTTTCTTCAACAATTTTACATATGCCAATTGCTTCGAAGAGAGTTTTACATTTAGTCATTTGATTAGGTGTAACATTTTGACTGCCAGCAATGGCGGTTGCTGACTTAAGAATGGCTGCAGAAGTATTTGGCATCGCCCGAACAATTGCTGCTTCTTTTCCAAGTATATTTTCAATCGTATCGATAGAGATACCCGCTAATACAGACACAATAACCTGTTTATCGATCAAATGCTGAACACCATCAAGTCCCGCTTTCACATCTTTAGGCTTCATGGCTAGAACAATAATTGATGCATCTTTCACTAATTTTTGTTTATCATGGGTTGTTTCAACACCATACTTTTGAGAAAATTCATGTAATCTTGCTGAATTTGATCGATTTGCCACTATTATTTGCCCGGCAGTAAATACTTTACCTTTAATGAGCCCTGCAACCATAGCCTCAGCCATGGAACCCGCTCCGATAAACCCTATTTTATCCATTTTTATGCTCCTTACGTTTAAAATAAAAAGCCATTCCGCCCTTACAACATAAGGACGGAATGGCTCCGCGGTACCACCTTGATTGGAGTGAATCATACTCCCAGCTTTTAAGTCTTTATCGCAGACATACGGTTAGGTTTACCTAACAGCTCCTAGGGCAGGTTCAAAAAAATGGTGGGCAATGGAGTTTTTCAGCCTTAGAACTCCAATCTCTATTACGCCATTTTTTCTACTAGTCCCAATCAACGCTAAACTTATTTTCTATACATTAAATTAAATTTTTATTCATTATGCAGTGATGGACAGGTCCTTGTCAAGCTTTTTAAAGGTGTATGAATCTGTGAATTATTTGAATATAATGACTAAAAGAGTGTCTTCATTGTAAAATATGTCTATCTGACGTTTTTAGTTATGGATGAATGGCTTAAAGGTTTGATTGTTTTAGAAGGACTACTACACAAAAATTGTTGACTAACCGATGACTGTTTTTGATGTTTGCACCTGTCAATTACGTTAAAGCAGTTTCTGATGATAATGTCGGAAACTGCTGGACAGCTTGACTATTTACAAGAAATCGGTCAAATTAAAATCGATGATACAAATAAAAAATACATATATTATTATGCTATCTAAAGCGGTAAGAGGTGATCCATTTGAATGCACGTTTACAAGGATGCTATGTTGCAATTACTGGTGCTTCCGGCGGAATTGGAGAAAAGATTGCAATTGAATGTGCGAGACATGGGGCACATTTAGTTTTATTGGCCAGAAGAGAAGAGCTTTTAGCGGAACTTTCTGAACGGATTCAGAATGATTATGGTGTATCGTGTTACTATTATTTACTGGATGTTCAGGATATTCACTCGATACAACAAGTATTTTCAACCATTGAATCAGAGATTGGACAAATTGACGTACTTGTCAATAATGCCGGATTCGGTATTTTTAATGAAGTTCTTCATTCTTCACTTGATGAAATGAAGAACATGTTTGAAGTAAATGTGTTTGGCTTAATTGCCAGTACGAAGATGGTGTTGCCTTCAATGGTGAAAAGAAGAAGAGGTCATATTATTAATATTGCCTCACAAGCTGCTAAAATTGCTACACCTAAATCAAGTCTTTATTCTGCGAGTAAGCATGCAGTATTGGGGTTTACAAACAGTCTTCGTATGGAGGTAAAGCCACACAATGTGTTCGTCACCTCGGTTAACCCGGGGCCGATTAAAACAGATTTTTTCACTATTGCCGATAAGGAAGGAAATTATGTGAAAAATGTAGAACGCTGGATGCTTGATCCTGATAAGGTTGCGCGTAGTATCGTTGCTTCAATGCTTACCCCAAAGCGGGAAATAAATTTGCCTGGATGGATGAATGCGGGCAGTACAATCTATCAAATTATGCCAAAGCTGTTTGAAAAACTGGCTGGTAATGCGTTTTTTAAGAAATAACTTTCATATAAAAGGAGTTCTTCTATGATTGAGTTACAGGATTTTAACCGTAGGCAAATACCTCAGCTAATAAGCTGGATTGAGACACCGGAGTTTCTACTCCAATGGGCAGGACCGACGTTTCGCTTTCCGTTGACTGAACAGCAAATTGAAAAGTACATTGAGAATGCCAATTCAGATCGTTCTACTTCATTTGTTTACAGCGTTTTGTTAAAAGAAACAAGAGAAGTGATTGGACATATTGCTTTAACGAATATTGATAGAGAGCATAAGTCTGCCCGAGTGGGAAAAGTATTAATTGGGGATCAGCGTGTCCGTGGTAAAGGGATTGGATACTTGATGATGAAAGAGGTATTGAAAATTGCTTTTGAACAGTTGGATTTGCATAGAGTAAGCCTTGGCGTTTTTGACTTTAATACGTCAGCTATTGTTTGTTATGAAAAAGCAGGGTTTAAAAAGGAAGGTTTACTTCGTGAGTGTAGAAAAATAGGAAATCAATATTGGAGCCTTTGGGAGATGAGTATATTAGCTCATGAATGGCAGAAGACTTATAAAGTATTAAGGTAGGACACACAAGTCTTAACTCAGGAGAAAAGCCCAGTAAAGGTGGAAAACGCTTGGTTGATCAGAAACAGAAGTTTATTTACACATTTTCATGTCATGAAGACGAGATTTCTTTATGTCAATTAGAAATGCGGTCATTATTTGGGTTTCACACAGGAACTAACATACTAGAAAGTTCCGTGGAAATTAATCCAAGCCGAAGTCCGTTTATAAAAGAAAGAATTGATGTCATTTATAAGGCAAATTGTTTAGAAGATCTCGGTCAGAAGGTGAGTGGCTATCAGGTTGAAAAGACGTTTAAAGTAATCGTAATTGTACATAGTCAAGCTACCGATTTGCAAAAAATAGGTTTTGAGAAAAGACGTAAAATTGAACGGGAAATTGGATTGCTATTATCAGGGCAAGTAGATTTACAAAATCCTGATCAGCTTTTTGCAGTTATAAAGGTAAAAGATCACTGGGTGTTCGGACACTATACAAAAAGTGAACCCATTTGGTTATTTCATCAAAAAAAGCCTAATAATTATTCGACTGCCCTGAGTACCCGGGTGGCTAGAGCGGTCGTAAACATTGCTGTTCCAACGATTGAGGATAAAAAAGTCATTGACCCTTGCTGTGGGGCCGGAACTGTGATGATAGAAGCATTATCGATGAGGATTGATATCGTAGGAAGTGACTTGAACCCTCTTGTTACCCGACCTGCTCGTGAAAACATTGCTCATTTTGGTTATAAAGCAAAGGTTTTATTAAGAGATATGCGGGATGTGACCGAGAGGTATGATGTTGCGATTATTGACATGCCTTATAATCTCTGTTCTGTTTTAGAGCCGGAAACACAGTTTGAAATGCTTAAAAGTGCACGGGGATTTGCTGGGAAAGTTGTTGTTATTACGACTGAAACAATTGACCCTTTAATTGAAAGGGCTGGTTTTACTATTGCAGATCGGTGTGTGGCTAAAAAAGGGAGCTTTTCGAGACAAATTCTTGTTTGTTGTTAACATTAAAGAGCCTATAATCTCATTAGGCTCTTATTTTCTATTCTTGATTCGTTAAATAGCTATATACAACATCCTCTACGACCTCATACCATTCACTTTCCTCGTTTTTATCAACTGTAATTTTCTGTATTAAGTAGATGTTATCCTTCTCTGAAAGAGGGTCTATATCCAGATTTCGGCCGTATTGGAGAAAGCCTTTTTTAAGCATCTTTTTTAATATCTTGTCTTCCATTTTCCACCCCACTATTGGTAGTATACCGTTTTTGTATGTGTTTTTCGATCTTGCTTACCATTGAAATTTGTCGTTTTCTTGGGGAAAACTACCATTGAAATCGAACGTATATTCCCTTAGTATATAGAATATAATAAACACGAACATATATTCTATTTTAGGGGAAGTGGCTATGATTGAAAACTACGATCAATTGCCGAAACGGAAGATTCTTTGCATTGATATGAAAAGCTTTTATGCAAGCTGTGCTGCCGTTTTACTGGGATTAGATCCATTAACTTGCTATTTAGCTGTTGTAGGTGATACGGATCGGCAGGGAAGCATCGTCTTGGCAGCTTCCCCACGACTAAAAAAGGAATTTGGCATTAAAACAGGCTCAAGACGTTTTGAAGTACCAAATGACCCCCGTATCACCATTGTGGACCCGAAAATGGGGATGTATATCAGGATCTCAACAGAATTAACAAAGTTGTTTCACCGCTATGTGCCAAAGGATGCTATTCATACTTATAGTGTGGATGAAAGCTTTATTGAAGTAGACGGTGTGGAACATATTTGGGGGGATGCACAGACAATTGCGAAAAAAATTCGTGATGACATGGAGCGTGAATTTGGCCTTCCAAGTGCAATTGGTATCGGTCCTAACATGCTGTTAGCTAAAGTTTGTCTAGATACTGAAGCGAAAAAGAAAGGTGTGGCAGAATGGACATACGATGATGTGAAAAAGAAGCTTTGGAAGCTCGAGCCATTAAGCGAAATGTGGGGAATCGGCTCAAGAGTACAAAAAACACTAAACCGAATGGGAATTTCTAATGTGGGCCAGCTTGCAAATTATCCTCTTGAGCTGCTTGAAAAAAAGTTTGGGGTGATGGGAAACCAGCTTTACTATCATGCGTGGGGCGTGGATTTATCTGAAATTGGAGCCCCGATCATGCAAGGGCAAATCAGCTTTGGAAAAAGCCAAATTTTACTTCGTGATTACCCGGATCCGGAAGAAGTAAAGCATGTCATATTAGAGATCAGCGAAGAGGTTGCCCGCAGAGCACGTCAGCATCGAAAGGCAGGCCGAACAATCAGTCTTGGAATTGGATATAGCCGCGATGAGTTTGGCGGAGGATTTTACCGTTCTAAAACAATTGATGAGCCGACCAATATCACCATGGATATTTATGAAACATGTCTGCAATTGTTTGAAAAATTTTATGCAAACAAAACGGTGAGAAAAATTTCAATTGCACTTTCAAACATTGAGAATGACTGTGAAATGCAGCTTGATTTGTTCCGGCCAAACCGTGAAAATCAGCGAACACTGGGGTATGTTATAGATTCAATTCGGCATAAGTATGGCTCAGATGCTATCTTACGTGCTGTATCGTATACTCCGGCTGGAACAGCGAAGCATCGCGCGAAGCTTGTTGGAGGCCATAAAGCGTAGGTAGAAACCAATAGATATGGCTTCCGCCTATTTCACCAAAGGAAAAGCTGCGTTTGTCTCTCCTTCGAATATTGTATAAAAATGTATTCGCTTTTGAAGGAGGATATCAGGTGGAAATGAATCAATCGTGTTTATCATATGTGGCTTTAGGTGATTCCTTGACAGTCGGAGTTGGAGCATCATTTTTAACACCCGGATTTGTCGGGCGCTATGCGAGATTAACTGAAAAAACTCTAGATAGACGTGTGATAACGAATATCTTTGCAAAATCGGGAATTGAAAGTGGTGGTGTACTGGATATTGTAAGCAGTGAACCACTGCATGACAAAATAAATCGTGCCAATATCATCACCATCACTGCCGGTGGAAATGATCTTATCCAGGCAAGTAAAGACTTTATTGAATCACGTGATCAAACAGAAATTGCACAATCAGTCAAAGAGTGTCACAGCAATATGATGAAAATAATGGAGACAATTCATGAACTGAAAAAAGATTGTGGTGTACCATTTATCGTGTATTTACTGAATCTATACAATCCGTTACCACAAATCACATTGGCAGATAAGTGGGTTCGATTGTTTAATCAACAGTTAAGCAGCTTTGATAACAAAAAAACAATTAGAGTTGTTGATATTTATACAGTATTTAAAGATAGGCAAGAAGAGCTTCTATCTGGAGATCGTATTCATCCAAATAGTTTGGGATATCAAGAGATGGCAAATACATTGGTTCAATTAGGCTATCCAAAAGAATTTAATGAATAATAGTAGTGAAGGCAGGGTGAAAATCATGATACGAGATAGAGGGAATATCAAATGGACATCGATGATGCTTCCCGAACATGTTAAATTGCTAAGAGACTGGTCTGAAGAAGATACGTATCAAGAAAAGCCGGAGCTTGATGAACAACAGTTAGAGCAGTTTAATGAAACAATTTGTATGGCGATGGAGGAGCATATGGAGCTTGTTTTTACTTATTATAAAGATCATTTCTTTCATACATGCTTAGGGTATGTGCACTATATAGACTCCATTCGGCATATATTACGAATTGTTGATGAACAATCAGGAAATCAACTTACATTACCTCTTCACGACATCATTGATGTTAAACAAAAATAAGAGGATGAATCCTTATGATCATCCTCTGACTCATTTTCTCACCTAACATATTACTTTTCAAAGACGTTTCCTCATTTAAAACACACAGTTCCCCATTGTAATAACAACTTCATAGTATAGAAAAAAAACCAGTACAAATAATAACAATGAAAGTGGGTGAGGAAGAAATTGGGACCAATAAAATTTCCGTTATTAGTTTTTATGCTGATGCTGACAATAGGTTTATTTGCACATGTCCAAACCATCCCTGCTTTATTATCTGTTACCGGGCGAGATGCTTGGCTGACAATCATCATTACGGTTGTACCAACAGTCATCTGGCTGTTCGGATTAAGCAAGTTGCTAAAATTAATGGAAAAAATGAGTGTGACGGAATGGAAGAGAACACTATCACCGGTAAAATACTATCTCCTTGTTAGTCCCCTTATTGTGTACCTATTCCTATCAGCGTATATAACGACAAAAGATATTGTCATGTGGAGTCATATATCATACATTCCGGATATCAATTACGGCATAATCGTTGTTGCATTTTTGTTTTTATGCTTTATTGGGACAAGGTCAGGAGTTAAGTCTTTGGCGATATTAAGTGGGATTTTATTGCCGCTTGTTTCGGCATTAGGCTTCTTTGTTATGACCGTTAATGTAAAGAAAAAAGATTATGAACAATTATTACCACTTATTGAGCATGGGTGGTCCCCCGTATTTCAAGGTTTAATATATACATTACTTCCTATAGTGGAATTGTTTATTCTTTTGATTATACCTTCTATACATAAACACAAAATCGGGATTGGAAAACTATTCATAGTAGGGGGCATTATAATAGGACTAATGCTCGGACCAACGATTGGGGCAATAGCAGAATTCGGTCCATTGCAAGCCTCTGAATTTAGGTATCCGGCATTTGAACAGTGGAGAATTCTAACAATAGGTAATTATTTTTCACATGTGGATTTTTTTGCTATATATCAATGGCTTTCAGGGGGAGTACTTAGAACCAGCTTATACATTTTGTTAGCTAATCAACTGTTAGTTAGGAAAGAAAAAGGGAAATATTCCGTCATTATCTGGTATCTTTGTCTTGTTATATTTTGTTTATATCGAGTTGATCAGAATACATTTTATGAACTTCTTTACGTTTATTTTATGCCGATTGCATTAGGAGTATTAGTTATTCAAATAACAATCATATTTGTCTACTTGCATATTAAAAATCGAAAAAAGAAGATTGAGGAGGTAGGATAGTTGGAAAAAGTGCTTCAACACTCATTCATTGAGTATACAATGGCAGGAATGAAGCAGTTATTTTCTTCATCCTCTGATATCACCATTAAAACAATGGAAAAAGGTGACAGTAAAGAAACGTTTCTATTAGTATACTGTGGACCATTAATTGACTCTGTATTTCTAGATGAAGTTGTTTTGCCAAAGGTAAATCAGTGTTTTATAGAGGAAACTTTAGAAAACATAAGCAGTTTGATTCAGGTACAAAAAAAGA
The DNA here is from genome assembly GCF_000518865.1 of Bacillus sp. J37. Taxonomy (GTDB): domain Bacteria; phylum Bacillota; class Bacilli; order Bacillales; family Bacillaceae; genus Metabacillus. Next base: position 358,548 of record NZ_JAEK01000001.1, read on the forward strand.
TAAAAAAGATATAACAAGTGAAGATCTGAGCAATTCTATTTTTTCGGGAAAGCTTATGATGACAACAAACGAAATTGATCTGATTTATTTTTATGATATAAGCAAAGTACCAACAAGGTCGCCTGATGAATCAGTAACAGAGGTTTCAGTCAGAGGACCAAAAGATGGATTTGTTGAAGAAATTAATGTAAATCTTGGACTAGTAAGGAAACGGTTAAAAACCTCTTCTTTTATTGTAGAAGAATACATTGTTGGCACGCGGTCACAAACAAAGGTAGCGCTTCTCTATATAAAAGACATAATAAATGTAGAGCTATTAAAGAATATTAAAGAGAAGTTAAACAAAATTGAAACTGATGTTTTAACAGGCAGTTCACAAATGGAAGAGTTAATTGTTGATAAACAAGTTTTCTCTCTGTTCCCTTTGGTAAATCACACAGGAAGATCTGATTTTGTGGTAGATTCGCTAAATCAAGGAAGGTTTTCTCTATTAGTAGATGGAGCCCCAACAGCCTTAATTGCACCTGCAAATCTGGCCTTTTTAATAAAAACATCTGAAGATCAGCATACAAGCTTTATCTTTGCATCTGTGGAAAGATTGCTCCGCGTAATAGGCTTGTTTATTACAGTCTTTTTACCCGGATTATTTACAGCGTTAACCACACATAATGTAGGTCAACTGCCATTACCACTATTGGCAACCATATCGGTTTCAAGAATAGGATTACCCTTTACATCATTTATTGAAGTTATCCTTATGCTTGTGATGTTTGAGTTATTTAAAGAAGCAGGTGCCCGCCTTCCTAAGGGAGTAGGGCAAACAGTGGCTGTTTTGGGAGGGTTAATTATAGGGGATGCGGCCATTCGAGGAGGTATTACTTCTCCGACAATGCTCGTTGTAATAGGAGTGACGGCGATTTCAGGTTTTACTTTAGTCAATCAATCGTTATCTGGAAATCTTTTTGTTGTTCGTTTATATATTGTGGTGTTAAGTTTTTTTGCAGGTATATTCGGATTTATTATTGGTTTTATCTCGATTATCATGTATTTGTCAACAATCAGATCTTTCGGCTACCCGTATTTATCCTATTATCAAGATCTCACATGGAAAGACTTATTTTCAATCTTTCTGAAACTTCCAGAGGTAATAAAGGATAAGCGGGCCCCGGAATTGGACACAAATGATTCGACCAGACAAGGTGACAGGCAATGAAGAAGATAAGAGCATTATTTTTGGTTAGTTTGTTAGCGGTATTAACAAGTTGTCATAATGTAAAGGAAATACATAATCAAGCCTATGCAGTAGGGATGGGGGTTGACTATGTAGAAGGTGAATATCATATAATCTTACAGTTCTTAGATTTTAGTAATGTAGCTAAAACAGATCAGCAAAAAAGTGCAGAACCGGTTCCAGTCTGGATGGCAAAGGGGAAAGGTAGAACAATAGAAACAGCATTAAATGATATATTTAATACAATTCAAATGAGAGTGAATTTTGAACAATTAAATTTGGTCTTGTTTGGAGAGAACATGATTGCCTCGACAAAGCAACTTGAAGAGGCTTTTAATACATTTACTTCGAGCTTTACCGTTCGTTTAACAGCCTGGAGTTATATAACAAAGGAAAAACTTGAGGATGTTTTTACGTCCTCGATCATTTTTGATTTTCCTTTTTCATATTCAAGGCTAAACCAGCCGGATGAAGGCAGTAAACAAAGTGCAACCGTTCAAGCTATCTCACTAAGAGAATTTGTTATGCAATTAAACGAAAAAACGAAAACAACGATTGTTCCTTCAATTAAAATAAATAAAGATCTAATGATGAAGGAAAAGACAAAAGAACCAGCAGCAGTAATCGATGGTGCACATCTTTTCAAGGACAAAACATATAAGGGATGGCTTTCAATACAAGAATTAACAGGATTTATTTGGACGAACAACAACTCAGAAAGATCTATTACTGAGTTTGAGCCGGAAAAGGGGAAGATTCTAGCTGTGGAATTGCTGGAACCCAATTTGAAGCTGATACCAGAAAAGGTAAAAGGAAGTTACAATATTGAGGTCGATTTAACGGCATTAATAAAAGAAAGTGTCGACCAACATGTTACCCAAAATAATATAAAGAAAGAAATCGAAAACCTTATTAAAGAAGAAGTAGAAAAAACGTATAAAACAGCTAAAAAGTTAGGCGCAGATATTTTTCAACTAGAGGATCATGCATATCGATATCACTTGAAAGATTGGAGAAAATATAAAGAAGAACAAAAAAACATATACCTTTCCGATGTTACTGTAAATGTCCAAACGTTATACAGTATTGATAAATACAAAAGTATAAAAATTGATGCAAACACAAAGAGAGAATAAAATTGAATGATTATAACCTAATAACATGCAGAAAAAAACTCCATATGGTACACTAAGCTCAAAAGATGCAGTGAGGAGTTTTTATCATGCAAGTAACATTCTCAAAAGAAGCGATAGAACAGTTAACACCAAAATTACATGACAATAAAGACAGGTTATTAAAATTAAAATACGATACAGATGGTTGCGGATGTGTAATGAGCGGGGTAACAGCGATGTGGCTAGTGGAGAAAGAGGACCATGGAGATGTAAAACTTGATACAAATCTCGTACCTCTATTAGTAGAAAAAAACAAAATGGTCTTTTTAGATGAACAACTAACCATTTCTTATAATGAAACAGCCAACAGCTTCATGTTAAAAAGTCCTTCACAAATTCTAAATCCACGGATGAGTTTACTTGTAAAGTGAGGGATTGAATAAATGAAGGATCGATTAAAGGCGATAAAAAATGTAGCATTAAACAAAACATGGGTGTCATTTTTACATGAAAACCACCCGTACAGTCTTCTCCATTGGTCAATAGGCGGAGTTCATGATGAAACAAAGGATGTATGGTTGCTTCAAGATGAAATGTCATTTGAAGCACAAGAATTTCCGACAATTGATGAAGCTATTCATTGGATGGAAAAAAACATGGAAAATATTTCGGATGTTTTAGGTTAAACAGAGGACGGCTCAAGAGTAATAATACTTTTGAGTCATCCTCTGTTTTCTTCTGTTACGCCTATATCTGCAAAAAATTCATCAATGACCTTAGAGTATTCCTCACGGTTTTCTGCATATGACATAGCGTGAGAGCCTTTTTCAGCTATAAATAGTTTCTTGGCACCTTTCTTTTTCTCATAAAGTAATTTTGACATGTCTGAAGGTATGTAATCATCATCTTTACTGTGTATAAAAAGGATAGGGCTTTTGATGTTTGGAACAGCTTGTAGGGGTGAGACTCCTTTAATGGAGTAACGATCGCGAAGCTGAACAAACGGCTTTGCAATTGGCATAACTAAAACACTAGGTATGTTAAATTCAACCTTAAGTCGATACAATAGTTGCGCCTCGAGTTCGGAAAAAGGGCAGTCTGCGATGTAGAAGTCTGCACCGTCTTCAACCATTCCGGCATAAAGAAGTGTTGTAACAGCCCCCATGGATTCACCGTGAACACCTAAAAAAATGTTGTCTCCAACCTCTTTTTTTAACCAATCAACAACTGATTGAAGATCAAATTTTTCATAATGGCCGTAGCTGGTTGTTTTTCCGCCGCTTTCACCATGTCTGCGATGGTCATAAATGAGAACATTCCAACCTTTTTGAAGGAATAAATTCATGTATTTGACAGAATTTAGCCGATTTACGGTAACACCATGACAAATAATCATATATTTGTTCGTAACATGGGGCTCAAAAACAGAACCTTTAATTGAATAACCAAATTGAGATTCAATCGAGAAATCTCTTCTATCAAGAGAGTCATAATCTTGTTGGTTAAAAAGTCCAAACTTACTATCACGATCAATAATGTCCTTATTGTCCTTCTTTTTGATAAACATCAGTTTATTTGTGAAGAAAAAGCCGACAATCAATATGTAGGATAGAAGAATAAGGAGTGGAATAAAAGCTTTTTTCACTTGGCTACCTCCTTGAATGAGCATTATCTTTATTGTACATGAACGATGAGGCTATATCCAAGTAGCATCATAACTAAAAGCACGATTTTACTGACAGGAATAGAATAAGAAAAGACAAGCAAGGTTGCCTGTCTTCTTAATTATTGAGGAGAATTTTGTCTTTTTGTTGGGTGAATCGCTTTTTCCATCTCCTCAGCTGCCATTTTATTATTGGTTGTGTCAGCATTCGGCTTCCCTTTTTGTCCACGCTGTTTTACCATTAAAATCTCTCCTTTCTCCATCTTAAAATGTCATATTGCATCAAAAATTATACAAATGACGAACACAAGAAAATATACTTGAATCCCCATGAATATATTTACTATAATTTGATAAAGGCAGTCGGTAAGAGGAGGCAACTAAGATGAAAAGATCAAAGGAAAGCAAGGACAATCAAGCAGTCTCATTATCAGATCACTTAAACAGTGATTTATTAGAGCAGCTAAAGTCTGTTAAAAAGAATTTATCAAAGGAGCAAGAAGAGAAAAAGGCGGCTCTTGAACAGCAAAGAATAGCAGAGAGAAAACAACGAGAAAAAAATAAAAGCTTTGAAGAGCTCTTAAATGAAAGTTCTTTAACTTGGAAGGATTTTAAATAGACCATAATAAAGCGGAGCATATTGCTCCGCTTTTAATATAAATAAATTCTAGCGATGTTGCTCATATTTTTCACATTTAGTAAGATCTTGAAGCTGATGATAAACTTGAGGAGATAGTCTTTCTGCAGATCCGGCATTCACATTTTCTATTAATTGTTGTACCTTACTAGCCCCGGGGATAACTGCGCCTACTACCTCATCAAATAAGCAATATTGCAGGGCTAACCCGGTCATTGAATGGGTTGGATCCACAGCCTCGAGTTTAGATAAAACCTGTATAAGTTCTTCTTTTGAATAGGATAAGTAACTTTCTGATTTCAGTTTTTCTTCAAGGGGCTTTTCGGTTAGAAGACCTTTTGCCAGAGGACCGCGTGCAATCACACTGACATTATGTTCTTTTAAGAGCGAAAACCATTCCTCTGGTCTGCGGTCTAACAGGCTATATTGCATCATGATAGAAACAATATTGGACTTTTTTAAGTATTCTTTAATGACATTCGGACGAATAGAAGAAATACCATAGTAACGAATGACACCTTCTTGTTTTAATTCCTCAAAGGCTTCGATTGTTTCATCAATATGATCTTCAATCATCCCGCCATGTAGTTGATACAGATCGATATAGTCTGTTTGAAGACGGTGCAGACTGCTTTTGACTGCTTGTTTAATATAGGCTTTTGAAGGATCCCACGTCCATCCGGATCGATCCTCTTTCCAACGGTTACCAACTTTTGTTGCTAAAATGATGTCATGCCTACGATTTTTAATGGCTTTACCAACTAGCTCCTCGTTCACACCTGCATCATATAAATCTGCTGTATCGAAATAGTTAATACCCAAGTCAATCGCTTGGTCAATTAGTGAATGTGCATGCTGTTCTTCCGTACCAAGTGACATGCAGCCAAGTCCGACTTCACTAACAAATAAATCTGAATGTCCGAGTTGTCTTTTTTGCAAAAATACCACTCCTTAAATTTGAGTATTCTTATCATCGAGAGTAGTATAAAGCGTACCAAAGGTCAACTGTTTGGTATTTGATAGGTATTTAAGGCATGCTTACTTATGCTTTTTAAGGTGGAAAGGTGAAGTGCTTTTCAAAGTTGGCTTGTTTTCATCGTTAATCCATTCATAGACAGTTCCGTGCAAATGGCTATATTCTTTTAATTTTGTACGAATTTCCCACGCTTTTCCAACTAGAATTATCCCTTTATCCAATCGATAGATTTTCATGCAAGGATCCATTCCCTTCCATTAAGATATGATAGAATGTATGAAGATACGAAAGTTTATAGAACAGGAGTGAGAAAATGGATCATTTAAAAGAAACTACACTAGCTTCAAAAGAAATTTTTAAAGGGAGAATTATTGATTTATATTTAGAGGATGTTAAGCTTCCGAATGGAAATACGAGTACGAGAGAAATTGTAAAGCACCCAGGAGCAGTGGCTGTAATTGCGATAACCCCTGAAAATAAAATCCTAATGGTCGAGCAATACAGAAAACCATTAGAGAGAACGATTGTAGAAATACCTGCCGGAAAGCTTGAAAAGGGTGAGAAGCCAATCATAACAGCTAAACGGGAACTGGAAGAAGAAACAGGCTATACTTGCGCGGATTTAAAGCCACTTATTTCTTTTTATACGTCACCCGGCTTTGCAGATGAATTAGTTCATTTATTTATTACTGAGAATTTAGAGAAAATGACTGAGGCTGCAGAATTAGATGAAGATGAATTTGTTGAGGTATTGGAGGTAACAATAGAGGAAGCACAAGAAATGATTAAAAACAATAAAATTTATGATGCAAAAACAGCATATGCAGTACAATACTTACTATTAAAGGAAGCTTTAAAAAAGGAGTAGACTAAAAAAGGGATGTTACATAAATGAATAGTTATTTTGCTGACTTACATATTCATATAGGACAAACAAGCTCCGGGAAGCCAGTGAAAATTACTGCTTCTAGAAACCTAACCTTAGAGAACATTTTGATAGAGGCGAGTGAACACAAAGGGATCGATATGGTAGGTATTATTGATTGTCATGTGCCCGAAATCATTGTCACACTTCAACATCTTATCGATTCCGGTGAGTGTATAGAACTAAAAGATGGAGGAATTCGGTATCAAAATACCACGCTTATTTTAGGTAGTGAGCTTGAAATATACGATAAAACGTGTAAAGGCCCAATTCATGTGTTGGTTTTTATGCCGACTCTTCAAAAAATGAAGGAATTATCATCGTGGCTTTCCTCCCGGCTTACAAACATTACACTTAGCTCTCAGCGGATTTATGAGGATGGGAAAACTCTACAACGTTTTGTGAAACAGAGAGATGGGCTATTTATTCCGGCACATATTTTCACTCCACATAAGAGTTTATATGGAAGCGGTGTGGTAAGTTCCTTAACTGAAGTTTTTGAAGCAGGTTTAATTGATGCGGTTGAGTTAGGTTTAAGCTCAGATACGAAAATGGCTGATCAAATCACTGAATTACATAAGTATACATATATAACAAATTCAGATGCACATTCTTTACCTAAGATTGGGAGGGAATATCAGAAACTTACAATGAAAGAACCGTGTTTCCTGGAGCTGAAAAAGGTATTGAAAAAGGAAAATGGTTGCAAAATTGAAGCCAATTACGGGTTGAATCCATACCTCGGAAAATACTATGATACTACCTGTGAAAAATGTGGTGAAAAGCCGGAGAAACATCAAACGAGATGTTCGAATTGCGGAAGCATAAGGTTTACAAAAGGAGTGTTCAATCGATTACAGGAGTTAGCAAGTGATGGTGAAAACAAATGTGATCGTCCTCCATATATCCATCAGGTTCCACTACAATTCATTCCGGGAATCGGACCTAAAACCCTCGATAAATTAAAGGATCTTTTTGGGACTGAAATGAATATTTTGCATGAAGTACCAAAACACGAGCTTCAGAACGTTGTAACAGAAAAAGTGGCAAATTATATTGTGGCAGCTCGGGAAGGCCGATTGCAGGTTACCTCAGGAGGCGGCGGAACGTACGGAAAAGTAACTGGAATGTAAACAAGCAATAGAGGGGGGAGAAGCAAACAAAATCGAATATAATAGATTGAATCTGCCTGTCTCTCCTCCAATTTCTTACTAAAATCTATCAACCAAAAGAAAGCATTTTTTAAGTCATAGATTACGTTTCCTCTCATATACTCTAGTAAGTGAAGGACGGGAGGAAATAATTATGCGAAGACAACAACTGCCAGTTAGTGCAATGATAAAGCAGCATATTAAGGAGTATTCTTCGATATATTTGTTTGTATTTGTTTTATTTTTAATGGGAGTCATCTTTGGAGCTATTATTGTCAACAGCATGAATTTAAGTCAAAAAGAGGATTTATACTATTATTTAAATCGATTTTTTGGACAAGTAGCAGAAGGAAAAGTTGCAAGTGCAGCCGATATGTTTCATCAAAGCTTCTTTCATAATTTAAAATATCTAGGTTTAATGTGGATCCTTGGAATTTCAATAATTGGATTACCTGTGATTCTTGTTATGCTTTTTATAAAAGGTATGGTAGTAGGATTTACAGTTGGATTTTTAGTTAATCAGTTAGGCTTAAAAGGTTTTCTGCTATCGTTTGTTACGGTTTTACCACAAAATATCTTACTAATTCCAGCCTTTATCATTATGTGTTCTGTAGCAATATCCTTTTCATTAAAAATTATTAGGCAGCTCTTTGTGAAGAAATCAAGTACATTAGAGGCTCCATTGACACTTTTTATGCGATATGCGTCCGTTTTTGTCTTTATAGGAGTAATAGCTGTACTTGCATCAGGTTTTGAGGCATATGCATCGCCATTTTTAATGAAAAATATTGTAGAATTCGTCAGTAAATAATAATTATTATTAAATAAAAATATCTATTTTTATTACATTAAAATTATTTTAGTTGGACACTTTCCTCACCTATGATATATAATAGTTTTGGAACGCGGCGAGGGAGGAAAAGTGTTATGGAAAACCGCATTGATCGGATTAAAAAGCAGTTGCATACGGCAAGCTATAAGCTAACACCACAGCGTGAAGCAACTGTTCGGGTATTACTTGAAAACGAAGAAGATCATTTAAGTGCAGAGGATGTCTACCTTCTCGTTAAAGAAAAGGCACCTGAAATAGGTTTAGCCACTGTTTACCGTACATTGGAATTATTAACTGAATTAAAAGTAGTCGATAAAATTAACTTTGGTGACGGTGTTTCCAGATACGACCTTCGAAAAGAAGGCGCAGCACACTTTCATCATCATTTAGTTTGTATAGAATGTGGATCAGTAGCAGAAATTGAAGAAGATCTTCTTGAAGATGTAGAGGAAATAGTCGAACGCGATTGGAAATTCAAAATAAAAGATCATCGCTTAACTTTTCATGGAATTTGTGTGAAATGTCAGGAAAAAGGCGAGAACAAAGAAGAATAAATCCGAAAAGTCTAACAAATTGTTAGGCTTTTTATTTTCTGAAAAAGCATGTATAAAGTTTGTCCTTTTTGGCATATCTTCTAATAATCACATAAAAAAGTAGAAAAGATTATTGGAGGTAGCTATGATTAGGTGGCTAAAAACCGTAAAGGATATGATCAAAGTTTTTGTCCTTTTTACTGGATTTACGATTTTGTTCTATTATGCTATTATTTGGGTGAACTTAGAATACCAACAAATGCATCGTTATGATCAACCGGAAGGTGCAGCAATGAAGGTAACGAAAATGATTAAGAATGAGGAAGAAAGCTGGTTAAACAGGTTGATTTTCTTTATTGATAACGGGGAGTAGACAAATTTGAAGGATCAAATAAAAGATTTTATCCATTACCTAATCGTAGAAAGAGGATTATCAAACAACACAATTGTTTCCTATGAGCGAGATTTAAAAAGTTATCAAAAGCATTTAAATGAAGTCCAAAAGATTGTTTCTTTTAATGATGTATCCCGTCTTCATATCATTCAATTTTTAAAATTTTTAAAAGAATCCGGGAAATCGAGCAAAACGATTGCCAGGCACACAGCATCTATTCGTAACTTTCACCAATTTTTGTTGAGGGAAAAGCAGGCAGACCAAGATCCATCCGTTTTAATTGAATCACCGCAACTAGAAAGAAATTTACCTAAAATTCTTTCGCTTCAGGAGGTAGAACAGCTCCTTGAAACTCCAAAACCAATCACTCCTTTTGGTTTAAGGGATAAAGCCATGTTAGAGCTCCTGTATGCAACAGGCATTCGTGTAAGTGAGATGATTAATCTGAATTTAACAGATGCTCACCTGACAATGGGCTTTATTCGTTGCTACGGAAAAGGTAACAAGGAAAGAATTGTTCCTATAGGTAGAACCGCGACAGACGCGATGATGAATTATGTTGAAGGTGGCCGCTCAAAGCTAATGAATAAAAAGGAACCAACAGAAGCCTTATTTATCAACCATCATGGCAAGAGAATAACAAGGCAGGGTTTTTGGAAAAATTTAAAGAAAATTGCCCTTGAGGCCAACATAAAAAATGAAATAACTCCTCATACTCTAAGACACTCATTTGCCACACATTTACTTGAAAATGGTGCAGACTTACGAGCAGTTCAAGAGATGCTTGGACATTCTGATATATCTACCACTCAAATATACACACATGTAACAAAATCAAGACTTAAGGATGTTTATAATCAATTTCATCCTCGTGCTTAAAGCATCTCCAGGAAGGAGGTGCTTTTATTTTACTATACAGAGTATAAGATTTTATTGATAAATAGATTAGAAAAACTAGGGCTTTCGCCATTAGGACTTGGCGGTAAGCCATGTTTTCTAACATTAAGAGAATGATAGAGGAGTTAAGTTGTCAATATACTCTAATAAAGTATATAATGGAAATGAAGTAGTTGTCAGACTTCTGACAAGTCCCTCTTATAGAATGGAATGTTATGATAAATGGAAAAGTATAATATGGTATGAAGTAAAGGAGGACATTAATGGTATGGAGAATTATACATATAAGCGAGTATTTTTAATCGTATTAGACTCTGTAGGAATTGGTGAAGCACCTGATGCAGAAAAGTTCAACGATTTAGGTGCTGATACAATAGGACATATTGCTGAACATATGGGCGGATTACACATGCCGAATATGGCAAAATTAGGTTTAAGTCATATTCGCGAAATTAAAGGAATACCAAAGCAAACTCATCCACTTGCTTTTTACACAAAAATGCAAGAAGCATCAAATGGTAAAGATACCATGACAGGACACTGGGAAATAATGGGTCTAAATATAGAGCAGCCATTTCAAGTATTCCCGGAAGGATTTCCAGATGATTTAATAAAAGAGTTAGAGGAAAAGTCCGGAAGAAAAATTATTGGTAACAAGCCTGCTTCTGGAACTGAAATCTTAGATGAACTAGGTGAAGAACATATGAAGACTGGTAGTCTCATTGTTTATACTTCAGCAGACTCCGTTCTACAGATCGCGGCACATGAAGAAATAGTCCCTCTTGATGAATTATATAAAATCTGCGAAATGGCCAGAGAGATGACGATGAATGATAAATATATGGTTGGACGAATTATTGCAAGACCATTCCTTGGAAATCCAGGTGAATTTACTCGTACAGCAAACCGACATGATTATGCTCTAAAACCTTTTGATCGAACTGTCATGAATGAACTAAAAGACAGTAAATTAGATGTGATTTCAATTGGGAAGATTGCTGATATTTATGATGGAGAAGGAATTACCCAATCCTTACGTACAAAATCTAATATGGATGGTATGGATAAGTTAAATGAAACGTTAGATATGGAATTTACTGGATTGAGTTTCTTGAACTTAGTTGATTTTGATGCCCTTTTTGGCCATAGAAGGGATCCAAAAGGATATGGTAAAGCTCTTGAAGAATATGATGAAAGGCTATCAGAAGTATTAAATAAATTAAGAAAAGACGATCTGCTAATTATTACGGCTGATCATGGAAATGACCCGGTGCACCATGGTACTGACCATACAAGAGAATATGTACCATTGTTAGTCTATAGTCCAAGTTTTACCGAAGGAAAAGAGCTTCCGTTAAGAGAAACGTTTGCTGATGTAGGGGCAACGATTGCCGATAATTTTAAAGTGAAACTACCTGTATATGGTAAAAGCTTTCTGTCTGAGTTGACATAGGAGGAGATACAAAGTGAATATCGAAAAAATTAGAGAAGCAGCTAGCTATTTAAAAGAAAAATATAAAGATACGCCAAGCATTGGTTTAATTTTGGGCTCGGGTTTAGGTGTGTTGGCGGATGAAATTGAAAGCCCTGTAAAAATTCCATATAACGAGATCCCTAATTTTCCTGTGTCAACTGTTGAAGGACATGCAGGCCAGCTCGTTTTTGGCCAGTTAAAAGGTGTAAAAGTAGTAGCCATGCAAGGAAGATTTCACTTCTATGAAGGCTATAGCTTAGAAAAAGTAACTGCACCGGTTCGTGTTATGAAGGAACTAGGTGTTGATACATTAATCGTGACAAATGCTGCAGGTGGAATCAATAAAACATTTGAAGCAGGCGATCTAATGCTAATAAGTGATCACATTAATAATATGGGCACAAACCCATTGATTGGTCCTAATGTTTCAGAATTTGGTGCCCGATTCCCGGATATGTCTGAGAGTTATGATCGTACATTAAGAGAATTAGCCAAAAGTGTCGCAAGTGAGTTAAATATTAAGTTGCAGGAAGGAGTCTATGTTGGAAATACAGGCCCATCCTATGAAACTCCGGCTGAAGTACGTGCTCTCCGAATTATTGGCGGTGACGCAGTCGGTATGTCTACAGTTCCAGAAGTAATTATAGCAAGACATGCCGGACTAAAAGTATTAGGTATTTCATGTATTTCTAACATGGCTGCAGGAATTCTCGATCAGCCTCTATCACATGATGAAGTAATAGAAACAACAGAGAAAGTCCGTGTTAACTTTTTGAACTTGGTGAAGAGCATTGTAGAAAAAATCAACTCCTAATCTGAATAAAAAGGTGATATGCAATGAGAATGGTTGATCTAATTGAAAAAAAACGTGATGGAAAAGAACTAACAAAGGAAGAAATCCATCATATTATAAAAGGCTACACCTCAGGAGACATACCTGATTACCAAATGAGTGCTTTTACAATGGCGGTCTATTTTCAAGGAATGACAGATCATGAACGGGCTGAACTTACAATGGCGATGGTACATTCCGGAGATACCATTGATTTAAGTGAAGTAGAAGGAATTAAAGTTGATAAACATAGTACAGGCGGTGTGGGTGATACAACTACCCTAGTACTAGGTCCGTTGGTAGCAGCAGTAGGTGTACCGGTAGCAAAAATGTCAGGAAGAGGACTTGGACATACCGGTGGAACAATTGATAAGCTTGAATCAGTACCAGGCTTTCATGTTGAGATCGAAAACAAGCAATTTATTGAATTAGTGAACAAAAATAAAATTGCTGTCATTGGTCAAAGCGGAAATCTGACTCCTGCGGATAAAAGCTTATATGCGTTACGTGATGTAACCGCTACAGTAAACAGTATCCCACTTATAGCAAGCTCCATTATGAGTAAAAAAATTGCCGCAGGAGCAGATGCTATTGTTCTTGACGTCAAGACAGGTGCAGGTGCTTTTATGAAAGATCTTGATGACTCAAAAGAATTAGCAAAGGCAATGGTTGATATCGGAAACTTAGTTGGCCGCAGAACGATGGCCATTATCTCTGATATGAGTCAACCTCTCGGGTTTGCAATCGGCAATGCGTTAGAAGTAAAAGAAGCAATCGATACATTAAGCGGCAAAGGTCCAAAAGACTTAGAAGAACTTTGCTTATCACTTGGAAGCTATATGGTCCTCTTGGCTGAAAAAGCTCAGACTTTAGAAGAAGCCAGATCTATGCTTATTCAAGTTATGAACAATGGTAAAGCGAGAGCGGCGATGAAAACGTTCCTTGAGGCTCAGGGTGGAGATGGATCGGTTGTAGATAAACCTGAAACGTTACCACAAGCAACATATAAAATTGAGCTGGAAGCAAAACAAGATGGATACCTATCTGAAATGATCGCTGACTCAATTGGAACAGCCGCCATGCTACTAGGAGCAGGGCGTGCAACAAAAGAATCCCAAATTGACTTGGCCGTCGGACTCGTCTTAAACAAAAAAATTGGCGATACGGTTAAAAAGGGTGAATCCTTAGTGACAATCCATAGTAATCGCGAAAATGTAGAAGATGTAAAAGAAAAGCTTTATGCAAGTATTTCAATTAGTGAACAAAAGGTAGAAGCACCGAAATTAATTTATGCAACTGTTGAATAGATCGTAGGAGACCACAGCCGGAGGGCTGTGGTTTTTTAGTTGATAATTGCAATTGAAAAGAAGATGTGATGCAAACAAAGGCCGATTTGACGCAACAAATAGTGAAAACGACGCGACCCAACTCCAAATAGACGCAAGGAAAAGAAGGAATAAAAAGAGTAAAGGATAAAACAAGCAACAAAATAAGTTAATTAACTATATTAAAACTTGGTTTTAAACTTATATTTTATGATTTTTTAAAAGTAAAGGATTTAGAAAAACAATTATTGAATTAATAAGGCTGTTTTCGCAAACATTGTTGCTTTGTAATAAGTATAGAGGTTGTTGATTTAAGCTCTAGGCTGCTCGCTTTCCGTGGGGTGGGCGGTGAGCCTCCTCAACGCTTTGCGTCTGTGGGGTCTAACCTGTCCCAAGCTCCCACAGGAGTCTCGCATCTTCCGCTCAAATCAACCTATTTAGTATTTTCAAGTACTTATTTAAAACAACAATCTTTTAGAAAAGAGCCATTAATAAAGAAGAAAAAGGGGGCAAAGCTCTTGATAATGAAAGAAAAACAGCTACCGATCAAAATTCATAAGTTAGAAGCCTTATTAAGGAGGTTGTCAGAAAATCATCCTAATCGGGAAAGAATTTGAAACGAGTATATAAAAAGAATCGCAGGAATACAAAGGAGAAAAATCCCTCGAGTATCACCTAAGTTTTCTTAATGAAGACTATTATATCTTTCATGATTTGAGGTTAAAAGGAAAGAAGCACTATTTTCAGAAGGATGTAGTTATATTAGCCTCCAGATATATACTCATCAGCGAATCTAAGAATATTTCAGGTAATCTCAATTTTGATCAGGAATACAACCAGCTTATTAGAGTATTAAATTAAATGGAGTAGAAGAGGGCTTTCAAGATCCAATTCGACAAGTAAAGCTTCAAGAATACCAGCTAAAGCAATGGCTAGTTGATCAATGCAAACTTGAACACCCAATAGAATCGTTTGTTGTAATAACAAATCCAAATAGCATAATAAAAAAAGAAGGTGGAGAGCAAAATAAAAGGTTAAATGTGATTAAAGTTCAAATTTAGTTTTTGAAATAGAGAAACTAAATAAACAAATCCATGTTAATAAAAAGCTTTCTAAAAAAGAATTGCTTCAACTTTCTAAGTTATTTAATCAGCAGGACAAACCAAATAACCCAAATATTTTAAAAGAATTTAATGTGGAACCAAAAGATATCTTAGCAGGTGTTTACTGTGATAACTGTAAAAAACTATCTATGATAAGAGCAAAAGGCAAATGGTGTGCTCACACTGTCAAAAGACTTCAAAAGACGCTCATGTTCAAGCATTAAAAGACTACTATTATTTGATAGGTCCTACAATTACCAATGAAAAATTCAGAACGTTTACTAACCTCAAATCAAGAAAGACTTCATATAAATTACTTTCTTCACTAAATCTCAATTCCTCTGGAACTACGAGTAATACCACTTATTGTATTGAAAGGTAAGCAGCTTCAAAAATTTCTTCCAACCCTTGTATATTTTCCCTCCTACTGGAAAAAATGGAAAGTATAAAGAATGGAGGGCTTATGAAATGAAACGAGTAATATCGTGTTTAACGCTTATAACAATGCTGCTTTCTGTAACACCAATGGCTTTAGCTAAAGAATCAACAACTGTCGAGCTTGCAGATAAAGCGAAGTCTGCTGTTTTAATTGAACGGGATACCGGTACCATTTTGTATGATAAAAACAGTGATGAAAAACTTCCTCCAGCAAGTATGACAAAAATAATGACAATGCTTCTTATTATGGAAGCGCTAGATAAAGGACAAATTAAATGGGATGAAAAGGTCCGTACAAGTGAATATGCTGCTTCAATGGGAGGATCACAAATCTTTCTTGAGCCAGGAGAAGAAATGACTGTGGAGCAAATGCTAAAAGGAATTGCAATTGGTTCAGGTAATGATGCTTCCGTTGCAATGGCTGAAAAAATCGCAGGATCTGCTGAAGAATTTGTTAATTTGATGAATAAAAAAGTAGAGGAACTGGATTTAAAAAATACACATTTCAAAAACCCAACAGGTCTACCGGAACCAGATCATTATAGTTCAGCTCATGATATGGCTTTAATGGCGAAAGAATTATTAAAATATGAAAAAATCACAAACTTTACTGGGAAATATGAAGACTATTTACGTGAAGGAACAGATAAAAAATTCTGGCTTGTGAACACAAATCGACTCGTAAAGTTTTATCCTGGAGTAGATGGAGTGAAAACAGGCTTTACAAATGAAGCGAAATACTGTTTAACAGCAACTGCTAAAAAAGACAATATGCGTGTTATCGCAGTAGTATTTGGAGCGGATACTCCTAAAGATCGTAATGCACAAGTTACAAAAATGCTTGACTATGCGTTTAGTCAATATCAAACACATCCTTTATTTGAAAAAGATCATGTGTTATCACAAATGAAAGTTAGCAAAGGCAGTGAAAAAGAAGTAAATCTTATGACGTCAGAGCCTATTTCTGTTTTAACGAAAAAAGGTGAAAAGGTCGATGATGTGACACAAGAAATCTTAATGAAAAATGATATTAAAGCTCCTGTGAAAAAAGGAGATGAGCTTGGAACTCTCCAATTAAAGAAAGACGGAAAATTGATTGCAGAGAGCAAACTTGTTGCAGAAAGGGATATTGACCAAGCAAGCTGGTGGACAATGTTTAAAAGAGTAATGGGCAACTTTACTAAGGCTGGCTAATGTTGCCGAAATATCACTAGTTTTGTCATCGAGCAGGAAAATCAAAGTTCAATCAAGAATTGACTCTTTATCCAGAATTTAAGGAGGGGTAAAAACCTTGAGTCTAGCGATTGAACTTGATGTAAAAGAATCTGTACTTTGTATAAGACTCTCAGGTGAACTTGATCATCATGCAGCAGAGGAATTACGTACAAAAGTAACAGACACATTAGCTGCAAATCAAATTCAGCATATTGTATTAAATCTTGGACAACTATCGTTTATGGATAGTTCAGGATTGGGTGTTATCTTAGGAAGATATAAACAAATTAAAGCAACCGGTGGAGAAATGGTTGTATGTGCAATTTCTCCGGCAGTCAAACGATTATTTGATATGTCAGGTTTATTTAAGATTATTCGATTAGAAGAGAATGAGCACAAAGCGCTCCAGACTTTGGGGGTGGCATCATGAAAAACGAAATGAACCTTCAATTTTCAGCGCTAAGTCAAAATGAATCATTTGCAAGGGTAACAGTAGCTGCTTTTATTACTCAGTTAGATCCGACAATGGATGAATTAACAGAGATCAAAACGGTGGTGTCGGAGGCAGTTACGAATGCCATCATCCACGGATATGATAATGATCCAAATGGCATTGTGTATATTTCTGTCACGCTAGAGGATGGAATGGTTCAATTAACAATCCGTGACGAAGGGATGGGGATTGTTGATGTTGAAGAGGCAAGACAGCCTCTTTATACAACAAAGCCTGAACTCGAAAGATCCGGGATGGGGTTTACGATCATGGAGAATTTCATGGATGAAATTTCAGTTGAGTCCTCTGAATCAAATGGAACAACTGTTAGACTGGTAAAACACTTATCGAAAAGTAAAGCTTTATGCAATTAAAGGGAGACTTGCTATGGATGTGGAGGTCAAGAACGATCAATCGAATACACAGTTAAAAGATCATGAGGTTAAGGAATTAATTCGTCGTAGTCAAGATGGTGACCAAGAAGCACGGGATTTAATTATCCAAAAAAACATGAGATTAGTATGGTCTGTTGTCCAGCGTTTTTTAAATCGTGGATATGAACCTGATGACTTATTTCAAATTGGCAGTATCGGATTACTAAAATCTGTCGATAAATTTGATTTATCTTATGATGTCAGATTTTCGACGTATGCTGTACCGATGATTATTGGTGAAATTCAACGTTTTATACGCGATGATGGTACAGTAAAGGTGAGCCGTTCCCTAAAGGAACTAGGAAATAAAATCAGACGGGCACGAGATGAATTATCTAAAACAATGGGAAAAGTACCGACAGTTGCTGAAATAGCCTCCTACCTAGATATTGCTCCTGAAGATGTTGTACTTGCACAGGAAGCTGTAAGAGCACCTTCATCTATCCATGAAACTGTTTATGAAAATGATGGAGATCCCATTACATTACTAGATCAAATTGCTGACAATACGGAAACAAAATGGTTTGATAAAATTGTATTGAAGGACGCCATTCGAGATTTAGATGAGCGTGAGAGACTCATTGTGTTCCTGCGATATTATAAAGATCAAACACAGTCAGAGGTAGCTGATCGGCTCGGAATCTCTCAAGTGCAGGTATCGAGACTTGAGAAAAAGATCTTGCAGCAAATGAAAGACAAGATGAATCAAATATAAAGAGGAAGAATAATTGATTATCACTCCATTTTCATTTTTAGGAGGATAATGAGTATTCTTCCTTTTTTTTTGCTTTCGTAACTGCTTTTTCTCCTTTTCAATTCAATGGTAATTGTTGGACTTTCTTACAGGACTGCATGATTAAAATTAAGGCAATGCATACTACATATACAATCAAATGTTTTACTTGTTACAAGGAGTAATGTAAAGGAAAAGGCTTCAACCATCACAATCATTAGGAAGTGAACCTTGATGGATAAGACGGTATATATCAGACTTCGTCACCGAATTCAAGTACATCCTAACGATGTCATTACTATTGAAAAAATTGCACTCATCGTAGGCGATAAGGAGTTGACAGAAAAACTAAAGAAAATAGTCATTCATAAAGTCCAGTTAAGGGACAAAAATATGGTTGTTATCGATATTATGCATGTCTTAAAGGAAATAAGGAAATTTGATCGGCAAATTGATATTCAGGCTTTGGGATCAAACCAGACCATTGTTGAAATTATGTACAAAAAGAAGAAACTATCACCTTTATTATTTTGTATCGTATGGCTTTTACTCTTTATTGGAGCCGGGTTGGCGATTATGAATTTCCACGAAGATGTGAGCATGCAGGCTGTCCACCAACGTATATACAAGATTGTAACTGGAAGAGAAAATGACCAGCCGCTAATCCTGCAGATACCTTATTCACTGGGTCTTGGATTAGGAATGATATTGTTTTTCAATCACTTATTTAAAAAGAGAATTAATGAAGAACCAAGTCCCTTAGAGGTAGAAATATTTAATTATCAACTTGATTTAGATCAATATGTAGCGATGAATGAAAATAAAGAAAATATAAATACAAATGATCATGATAATAAATAGTCTCATTCTCATTATTATCGGATTATCCGGGGGACTTGTTGTTGGTTCAGGTTTTGTAGCATTTTTGGCTGTTCTGGGGATTATTCCCAGACTAACACAGTTAACAAAGACATATCAGTTTATCCATGTCTATGAGTGGGCAATTATACTAGGCACTGTTTTGGTAGGTTGGGCTAGTTTAAGAAATAGTTTGTTGTTTCAATCAGAGCTTTGGTTAATTCCAATTGGTCTTTTTTGTGGAATATTTATTGGAATGTTGGCGGCAGCCCTGACAGAAGTATTAAATGTTTTCCCTATTTTGGCTAAAAGAGTCGGGCTTGGTGAAAAGATTTTGGTTTTGTTAATGGCTATTGTGTTTGGTAAGATTGTCGGTTCATTATTTCATTGGATGTATTTTGTGAATCATTAAGGAGGTCTGAATATGGCGAAAATGAAAGAAGATTATAAAAATAAAATTAAAGATTATCAACCAAAGCCACCATATTTTATTAATTGCCTAAAGGCGTTTCTAATAGGTGGATTTATTTGTTTATGTGGCCAAGGAATTCAAAATTTTTATATGAATGTTTTTCATTTTTCAGAAAAAGATGCAGGAAATCCGACTGTTGCCACGTTGATTTTAATATCTGCTTTACTAACAGGGTTTGGTATCTATGATAAGCTTGGGCAATTTGCTGGAGCAGGATCTGCTGTACCTGTTACTGGGTTTGCTAACTCAATGACAAGTGCAGCAATTGAGCATAGAAGTGAAGGGGTTGTATTAGGAGTTGCAACCAATATGTTTAAGTTAGCGGGAAGTGTTATCGTTTTTGGTGTTGTGGCTGCCTATATCGTCGGAATGATTCGTTATTTTTATGGACTAGCATTTTAAGGTGGGGTGAATAAATTGAAACTAACTGGAAAGCAGACATGGAAATTTGAGAATCCTTTATTTGTCCATTCAAGTGGAACAGCTGTTGGTCCAAAAGAAGCAGATGGACCACTTGGCCAGTATTTTGATATAAAACATAAAGAACTTCACTGTGGTGAAGATAACTGGGAACTAGCAGAACGAAGGTTAATGGAGCAGGCAGTTGAACAATGTCTTACAAAAGGAAATAAAACGATAGATGATATTGATTTATTTTTAGCAGGAGATTTGCTGAATCAAAATGTTACGGCAAATTATGTAGCAAGACATCTCAGTCTTCCTTTTCTTTGTATGTTTGGTGCTTGTTCAACATCAATGGAAACAGTTGCAATGGGATCTGCTTTAGTTGATGGAGGTTTCGCTAGTCAAGTAATTGCTGCAACAAGCAGTCATAATGCCACAGCAGAGAGACAGTTTCGTTATCCAACTGAATACGGGGGGCAAAAGCCTGATACTGCAACCTTTACTGTAACTGGATCAGGTGCTGTATTAATCAATAAAGAAGTAAGTAATATTAAAATTACCTCTGCGACAATTGGAAAAGTAGCAGATTTAGGAATTAAGGATCCGTTCGACATGGGTTCTGCAATGGCACCTGCAGCAGCAGATACCATTGCACAGCATTTAAAAGATTTAAATAGAACTCCAGATGATTATGACCTTTTTTTAACAGGAGATCTATCGGGTGTTGGCAGTCCAATTGTAAAAGAGTTACTGAAGGAAGAAGGCTACGATGTTCATGATAAGCATAATGATTGCGGCTTAATGGTCTATCGCCCGGATCAAAAAGTATTTGCTGGTGGTAGTGGATGCGGTTGTTCCGCTGTCGTGACATATTCACATATCTTTAACGAACTTAATGCAGGAAATTTAAAGCGGGTTTTTGTTGTAGCGACGGGTGCATTACTAAGCCCAACAATGATTCAACAGAAAGAATCGATTCCAACAATAGCACATGGAGTTGTTTTCGAAAGAGCGGATGGAGGAGTGAATAGCTAATGGAATATTTATTAGCATTCGTTGTCGGAGGAGCTATTTGTGTAATAGGTCAAATCCTTTTAGATGTATTTAAACTAACCCCTGCTCATGTCATGAGCTCCTTTGTAGTATCAGGTGCAATATTAGATGGATTTGGACTTTATGATAAATTAATAAAGTTCGCCGGAGCGGGGGCAACTGTACCTATCACTAGTTTTGGACACTCTCTTCTACATGGAGCAATGGAACAGGCTAAGGAGCATGGATTTATTGGGATTGGAATTGGAATATTTGAATTAACTTCAGCAGGTATTTCGGCAGCCATTTTATTTGCATTCATTATGGCACTTATCTTTAAACCGAAAGGATAGGTTACATTGGCAGAAAAAGCGAGGGTCATTATTGTTACTGATGGAGATGAATATGCAGCAAGAACAATTCAATATGTAGCAGCCCAAATAGGGGGAAGAACCATTTCGCAAACCCAGGGAAATCCTACTATTCTTAGTGGTAGCCAAATAGTTGAGCTTATCCTTCAGGCAAAAAATGACCCTGTTTTTGTCATGTTTGATGATTGTGGATTATTAGGTGAAGGCGCTGGTGAAGTAGCTTTAAAATATGTTGCAGAACATCCCAAAATAGAGGTCCTTGGTGTTATTGCAGTGGCGTCCAAAACACATCAAACAGAGTGGACGAGAGTTGATGTTAGTATTGACAGATTTGGTGAATTAACCGAATACGGTGTAGATAAAAGTGGACTTAAAGATCTTGAACTCGGAAGAATAAGCGGTGATACGGTGTATTGTTTAGATCAATTAGAGGTACCTATTATTGTTGGAATTGGGGACATTGGCAAAATGGCTAGAAAGGACAGTGTGAAGATTGGATCACCAATTACAATGAAAGCTGTTGAATTAATACTAGAAAGGAGCGGTTATAATGTCAACAGAGACGGAAGCTAAACAATATCCGATAACCGGAAACTTAGCAGAAAGTGAAAAGTTTTTCACCGAACATGTTGGACTTAATACAAGCTTTGATTTAGGTGTAAGGAAATTGACCATACTAGACTTTCAAGTAAATATGTATTATTTAAATGGTCTATGTGATACGAATTATATTACTCAAATATTAAAAAACGTATCATTAATAAATGATAGTGAAGTAAATCATATAAAATTCAAGGAAATTTTAGAAAATAGAATTGTTAATCAATCAGTCCAAAAGATAAGAACATTGGATGAAGTGGTTGACCAAGTTCTTTCAGGCTTAATCGTTTTCCTTATGGAAGGTTCGGACTATGGATTGGTTGTTGATGTAAGAAGTTATCCTGGCAGACAACCACAAGAGCCTGATACAGAAAAAATTGTCCGTGGAGCAAGGGACGGGTTTGTCGAAAATATTATTGTTAATACAGGCTTAATCCGCAGAAGGATTAGAGATGAACGTTTGCGTTATGAAATGATGAAAATTGGTGAACGCTCAAAGACAGACGTTTGTCTTGCTTACGTCAAAGATGTGGCCGACCCCGGGCTAGTTAAAACCATAAAAAAGGAACTTGATACAATCAAAGTTGATGGAATTACAATGGCTGATAAAACAATCGAAGAATTTTTAGTCAAGCAAGGCTATAATCCGTATCCCTTAGTAAGGTATACAGAGAGACCCGATGTTGCGGCTAATCACTTATTAGAAGGGCATGTATTAATTATTGTAGATACATCGCCGAGTGTCATTATTACTCCTACTACATTCTTTCATCATGTTCAGCATGCGGAGGAATATCGCCAAGCACCAGCGGTAGGTACATTTTTACGATGGGTCCGGTTTTTAGGCATCATTGCATCCATTTTTCTTTTACCATTATGGTTTTTGTTTGTCCTAGAACCTTCTCTTTTACCTGAAAATATAGCTTTTATTGGTCCTAATGAAGAAAAAAATATTCCGATTGTGATACAAATATTTTTAGCTGATTTTGGGATTGAATTTTTAAGAATGGCTGCGATACATACACCAACATCTCTTTCTACTGCGATGGGTCTAATCGCTGCTGCGTTGATTGGTCAAATCGCAATTGATGTTGGTTTATTCGTTCCGGAGGTAATCTTATATGTAGCTGTTGCTGCTATCGGAACCTTTGCAACACCAAGTTATGAATTAAGTGTTGCAAATAAAATGGCGAGGTTAATACTGTTAATTGCAGTCGCTGCTTTTAAATTAGAAGGCTTTGTTATTGGATGTACACTTTTTATCATCTCACTTGTAAGAATAAAATCACTAAACACTCCTTACCTATGGCCCTTTCTACCATTTAATGCGAAAGCATTATGGCAAATCATTATCCGTACATCTGTCCCGGGAGCTAAGCTTAGACCGAGTATTGTTCATCCTCAAAACGTAAAAAAACAACCGGAATAGGGTAAAGTGACATTGAAAGAACCCCTCATTTATGATATTGTATGTTTAATTTCATGCAGAATTTTCATAACAGACAGTTAATGACCAGCTGGTGTTAACTGTCTTTTTTCTTGAATAATTAATCAACTATTTTGCAGGCAAGATAAGTTAAACGTAAAAGCCTAGTTGTAGAAAGAGGGGATACATTTTGTTCTTACATGGTACTAGTAAGATAAATGAAAAAGGGCATTTAGAAATAGGCGGAGTGGATACCATTCAATTGGCACAAGAATATGGTACACCTCTTTATATTTACGATGTAGCGTTAATAAGAGAACGCGCTCGAAGCTTTAAAGAAGCTTTTGAAAAAATGGGCGTTAAAGCACAAGTTGCTTATGCTAGTAAGGCATTTTCATCGATTGCCATGTTTCAGCTTATTGATGAAGAAGGTCTTTCATTGGATGTCGTATCCGGCGGTGAGTTATACACAGCCATTGCTTCAGGATTCCCTGCTTCAAAAATCCATTTGCATGGTAACAATAAAAGCAAAGCAGAACTTAAAATGGCACTAGATCACGGTGTCGGGTGTATTGTTGTAGATAACTTCTATGAAATTGAACTTTTAAAAGACCTCACCAATACATCTGGTCAAAAAATATCAGTCCTTCTACGAGTCACGCCAGGTGTTGAAGCACATACACATGATTATATTACAACAGGACAAGAGGATTCAAAGTTTGGATTTGGTTTATTAAATGGACAAATTGAAAAGGCGATCGAGGCAGTATTGGATTCAAGTCATATTCAATTGCTGGGAATTCATTGCCATATTGGTTCTCAAATATTCGATACTGCTGGATTTGTCCTAGCAGCCGAAAGAGTATTTATGAAAATCAAGGAATGGAAAAGCCAATTCTCATTTATCCCCGAGGTTGTGAACCTAGGTGGAGGTTTTGGAATTCGCTATACAGCAGAAGATGAGCCGCTTCCGGCAACTTATTATGTAGAAAAAATTGTTGAGGCTGTTAAAAATCAAGTAAATGAAATGGGTATTGCAATGCCGGAAATTTGGATTGAACCAGGCCGCTCACTAGTAGGTGATGCGGGAACAACATTGTATACAACTGGATCAACAAAAACCGTTCCTAATATTAGAGAATATGTAGCGATTGATGGTGGGATGAGTGACAATATTCGTCCGGCTTTATATCAAGCAAAATATGAAGCAGTATTAGCAAATCGGGCATTAGAAAAGCATGATGTCCCAGTTTCAATTGCAGGAAAATGCTGTGAAAGCGGAGATATGTTAATTTGGGACCTGCCATTACCAGAGGTAAAATCAAATGATATTTTGGCTGTTTTCTGTACAGGTGCTTATGGTTACTCAATGGCAAATAATTATAACAGAATCCCTAGACCAGCAGTTGTTTTCGTTGAAAACGGTGAGGCACAACTTGTAGTGAAAAGAGAGAGGTTTGAAGATCTGATTGGTAATGACTTACCTTTACAATCAAAAGTCATTAATAAATAACGGTAATACAAAACGAGAGCAGTATGTCACTGCTCTCGTTTTTATGCTGACTGCTCATTGTTTGTAAAAATTGAAATAAAAGCATTCCACAGTGATATGAAGAACTCTTTTACTTGCTCTAAGAAAGTTTGCCCCTCCTCAGAATTAAGGAAGTTTGATATTTTATCTCTTGCTTGGTCAAGTTGGTCACCCACTTGATTCCAATCAATATTAATATCCTTCATTTTGTTAAACAAATCAATTAAACTATTGATTTGTTCTTCAGACAGAGTAATTCCTAATTCATTCGCTGCATTTTCGATCATTGTACGAATTTCCGCATCTGTCTCAGGTATTCCATTTTGTGCGATTTCATCTTTGATTTTTGCCATTAAAGCAGAGGCATTTTCCGCTCCAACCTCATCTCCAAGTTTAGCTGTTGTGACGAGTTCTTCATTAGCAACCTGTTTTACATCCTCAGGTATGGCTTCCTCGGAAGTAATCTCATAAGCTTTTATTAATCCTGTTAAAGCAGCAGTACCTGAAACTTCGAAAGGAGCTGTAACGTAAATAGATGCATCTTTAACACCGGCTGTCATCAGAGCATTTAAATACATTTCATCTGTCACCCAATTAATATTCTTTGTTTTTACTTCAAGCCCTGAACCGGACTTTTCAATTGTAATGCTTGTAGATGAAATTGCTTTCGTTCCTATAGTAGCTTTTGGAATATAGTCACCTAAATATTGATGTTCTTCCTCATTGGACACTGTAATGATTTGATCATCTGATGTCGCATTCATTTCCTTTAAAATGGTTTGTTTTTGCTCTTCTGTTAAATTTTCTCCAAGAGTAATGGTCATATCCCCAACTACAGCATCAGCGTAGGTTAAAGATGGAAAAGCAAATAAAAGTAAAGTGATGAAACCTATTATATATTTTTTCAAGATAATGCCTCCTTATTTAAAACATTGACTCTTCCCATCTATTATAGTGCTTTTTTGTAAAAGTCAATACATGGTTAATGGAAATTAAGAATTTCTTAATATTATTTAAATACGATCTATTTGGTATTCCTCCCTTGAGTATAGTAGAATAGGTAAGTATTCATGTCTATTAGACGTACAAAACATATTGGAGGTTTCATACATATGAAAAAAGCGCAAATTACGATGGAAAACGGAGATATCATGACATTGGAACTTTACTCAAATGAAGCACCAGGAACTGTAGCTAACTTTGAAAAGCTTGCTAATGAAGGTTTCTATAATGGTTTAACTTTTCATCGTGTTATTCCTGGATTTGTAGCACAAGGTGGATGTCCGCATGGAACAGGAACTGGCGGTCCTGGCTATACAATTAAATGTGAAACACAAGGCAACCCACATAAGCATGAAGCAGGTTCACTTTCAATGGCACATGCTGGGAAAGACACTGGTGGAAGCCAATTCTTCATCGTTCACGAGCCGCAGCCTCACTTAAATGGAGTTCACACTGTATTTGGTAAAGTGGTTGATAATCTTGAAGCAGTTTATAAAATTAAACCGAATGATGTAATGAAGGAAGTAAAGGTTTTTGAAGAATAAAAGTTAAAACAAAGGACTGTCTCATTCTGAGGAGACCCCCGAAAGTTAGAGTTTTATATTAAGCAACTAATTGGCTGGTATGGATACGGAATTGAACCGGACTCATGCCTGCCAATTTTTGTTTTATACGTTTATTATTATAATAATTGATATATCTTTCAATTTTCTGTTTTAATTCCTCATATGAACATAGTGCTTCCCCATAATACATTTCTTGTTTCATTAATCCAAAAAAGTTCTCCATCGGTGAATTATCTAAACAATTTCCTTTTCGTGACATACTCTGGAAAACTTTATTTTCCTTGAGTTTTTTCA
>NZ_KI912515.1:0-145801 GCF_000518865.1 Bacillus sp. J37
CATTCCTTTTCTAGCTTTGAGGGTTTCTTTAGGAATCTGGTCATCATCAGCGTATTTCTTTGCAGTACGCCAGTTAACTCCCACTATTTTCTGTATTTGGGAGATTGATAGTCCTTTGTTGTTTCTTAAATTTTTGATACAATTAATATCAGACATTGCTAGCATCCTTCCGTAACCTCCATGTATTGATTCGACACCATTACATTAGAGGGACTTGGGGTGACTGGCAAGTCTTTTTTTATGCCCTTATTAAAATAAGTGCAGGACTCTGCATTTTTCTGTTGCAAAGGTCTGCACTTCTATTTTGCAATAAACAGATGGAAACTTACTTTTTAAAGTATGGATAAAGAAGAACGTATAATGCTTTTTTTTGATCTTCTGTAAGTGAGGAAATCATTGTATTTAACTTTAAATCAATGCCTTCTCTATCTTCTATAAAGCCTTCGGTAATCTCTTTTATTGAGATGTTATAAAGATAATTATTCTCTTCTAATTTACGAGAGAACTCACTTACGGGAATTTCTAATTTATCACATATCTTTACAAGCAGGTTAAAAGTCAGTTCTTGGCTGCCACTCTCAATACGAGATAATGAAGGTTGGGATATTTTTATACTTTTTGCAAACTCATTCATAGACAATTTTTTTGTCATTCGTAATTCTTTAATTAAATTACCGGCCATTTCTCCATTCATTCTAAACCCCTCATTATTTTTAGTGATATTTATACCTTATTAGATATCGTACTGTTTTTCAATTTTACAATCAATTAATAATCGATTATAATCCTAAATATGAATAAATTCATTAAACGAATAACGGAGGCTGGTATTTATGTTGGATGGTTTACATGTAGCTATTGACCAATTTATTGAGACAAGATTGGAAACTTTACAAACAAGTGAAGAGTATGCAGTGTATATTGAATCTATTTATAATGACTTAGAAGAAAAACTGCTTTTAGCAACAGAAAGCTTACAAGAACAGGAAAAAGTATCGATAATTGAAGATATTAAATCTAACATTTATGATCAAGTATTTTATATGAGTAAACAAGCATATCGCCAAGGGTTTAGTGACTCTATAAATTTCTATATGAGTCAAATAGTAATGTCAAAAAAATAATAAGTAATTGGGAGGTTTGGGTATGAAGGTATTTACCGGAAAATTAGTTATAGATTTATCAACTGTAGTGAAAACAGGCAATGAGAAGGAAATGATTGAGGAAGCTCATCAAGGGTTAACTTCCGAATTATTAGACGAGATTCAGTTGTTATTAGGTGCTAATGGTTATTGGGCAGATAGTTTAGGGGGAACTTTAGAGGAAGGTAATAATCAAAGTGAAGCAAGGATAAAGACGATCATTTCAAAAACAGATGAGGCAAAAAAAGATATTAATAAAATTTATGATAAGGTAAATATAGAGAAAAATACATTTTCTTTTAAAATTGACTAGTGTTAATAAAATTCGATTATGGAACAGCGCAAATTCATATTAAAAAAATTAGAAATACTCTTAGTTGAGTGTAGTCTGGAAGTTTATCGTAATCCTACCATGCTTTGTTTGAGAAAAAAGGGTCTCACTAATTTGATGGTATCTCCAGTATTTGTATATGGTAGAAGTACTGAAGAGGAATGTAAAGGGGTCCCTGACTTAATAATTGAGGTTTTAGATAATTTTAATCAATCAGATAAGCTAGTTATCAAGTTGGGTCAATACATGGAATTTGGAGTTAAAGAGTACTGGATAATAAACCCTTTATTAAATACAGTACTTCTTTACTCTTTAGATAGAAATTTTAAATATATACAAGCTGATATAGCAAAAGGTAAAGGAATTATTCAATCAGTATTATATCCGAAATTTATTTTAGATATAAAATGTCTCTTTCAATTACATTTTTCTAAGGAGTAATTTGAGTGAGAAAAATATTAAAAAGGAATATTATCCGTTGTAAGCATTGTAATGACGTGATTGAATCAAAAAGTCAACATGATTTGGTTAGGTGCAAGTGTGGAAGAGTTGGGGTGGACGGTGGTTTGGTTTATGGTAAGCGTTCTTTTCCCTCCTATCCGGCCGAGAATCATTTTGAGGATCTTTCAGAATATGAATGAAATTAACTAAAACACTTACGGGTAAAGGTGTAATTTAATCTATTTTTCCTAGAGATATCATTCTCGATAAGGTGATTATATATGGAGTTTTATAAACTGTTGTTGATAATTAACATTTTAGGAATATGCTTTAATATTGCATTAACGTACGTTATTATAGTGTGTTTATTTACTAAACAACCCATTAGCCCTATATCACTTTTTATTTTAGCGTTTGGATATGCTGTAATGATAAAGAGAAATTTTGTCTTTAAAGAACTGTTGGAAAAGTGGTTTAAGAAGTGACATTTAAAAATGAATCCTTATAAATTACGTATTACTTATAATTATTCTCTGGCTTTTACGATTTAACCAATTGGCTAAAAAAATTTTAGTAGGAGAGTTCCAGTATGAGACATATCAAACATATAGGCTTTCTACAAATAGGGTTACATAGGATTACAAAAATTAACGAAGACGCTCGTGGAGATATAGATGAAAAACTTGTAATAGACTTAATAACTCTTTTAGCAAAACATGATGTGATAACTGATAGTTTTATTTTTGATTTTATCAGTACCGAGAATTGTGAGCAGAAAGATATTATAAACCTGTCTTTAATAAAGAAAGGAATGGAGATTGAGGGGGAACTCAATCGATAGAATGAACAATAGATAATTGAAACTAAACGAGACGAGTTCCAAACAGTTAGTACATAAGAGATACAAGCAATCATAAATATATTTAAGAATTCAAACCATTACTCCAATACATCTATCCTTAACAGATTGTGATGCTCAATTTTTTCTTGAAGATATTTTAATAGAGCAGGGTATTCCGATTTAAGAAAATTGTTCCTTATAGAAATAGAGGTAGAGCAATTAAAACACTTGTCTTTAAAATTTAATATAACTATAAATTAACTATTGTAAAGTGCTAATTTAGATGTTATTATTTTTACAACTTAATAAACGGACAAGGGAAAACCCAACAAATAATTTGCGAATATTTATTAATTCGTAGGTTTATTTGTTGGGGTTTTTTGTTGTATTTAAGTAAAAAATATAAAAAGAGAGTGATTAATATGACAAAAAGGAATAGTTTAGAGCAAGAAAAAAAGGAATACTTATTACAGTACCTTTCAGAAAAAGAAAGACAGGTTAAAGCTGCGAGGATAGCATTAGGATTAAAAAGAGCAAGAGAACAAGGGAAGGTTATAATTAGCAGAGTTCCTTTTGGTTACCGTTCCGCATGTGGAAAACTACAAATCGATGTACAAGAAGGTAAAGTTGTAGAAAAAGTATTTCAGTGTTTAGCTGCTGAGAAATCTTATAAGGATGTTTCTAACTTGCTTAATAGTCAGGGATACTTTTATAAGAATAGACCTTGGACTTCAAGTAAAATCAGAATAATAGCAAAATCCCCTATTTATATTGGAGAACTATATTTTAACAAGACAACAACTCGTTTTTTAGATGGCGAAAAATCTCAAACTATTAAAAATCCTCAAAGTGAATGGCAAAAAATAAGTGTGCCATCAATTGTGAAACCAGAACTTTTCAACAGGGTTCAGAAGATTTTATCAATGAAGAAAGATAAAAAGATTAAACTGGAGGAAAATAATATGACTAGCAGGAAGAAAATTGTATTTTACCATAGAACAGATGTTGGAAGTAAAGTAAAATACCAACCAATCGGTCATATTCTAAAGGATCAACTCTATAATATTGATGAATATTTTATTGACGAATCATACTCAGGTATATCTGATCCTTTTAAAAGGGGTTCGTTTGAGAAATTGAAAAATGACATTGAATCAGGAATGATAGGAAAGATGGTAATAAAGGATTATAACCGTATAAGCAGAAAAAATGAGGATTTAGCTAGAGTTTTAGACTTTCTTCGTACAAACGGTGTTGAAGTAGTAATCTGCAATTAATAAAAATACTTGTTATAAGCTTGAGAAAATGCAAGAGTGACACTGTACTGGGAAAATGACTAGGTTATATAAGAAGGGTACATGATGGAATGCTGCTAGATAAGAAAAATTGTCAAAAGAGTTGAATTGATAAATTTAAGGGAGAAAAGATAAATACATTACTTTTGAAATTAATTACTGATGAGCTTTCAAGCAGTAAATTTGTGAAGGATACTGCGGATATCCGAAAAGCTCTATTTGAAAATCATATTCTCTTTGAAATTATATTGCTATATAAAAGATGATCAGATAATGAAATGGTTCAGAAGTTGGTAGTTAATAATGCACAATGATATTTATATTGTAGTTGGTATGTGCTGATAGTGGGTATATTAATCCATCTTCTAATTATTTATTATCCTGATCATTATCTAAAATTGATAGTAGCTCGTCTGCTTCGCTTTCAATTTTCTTAATTTTGTCTTCTCGACTTATTTTTCTAGCAGCAAGTAATTGATTCATTGACTTCTTCTGTGAAATTGTACGAGGCCATTTGTTTATATCAATTATCTTATTTCGGCTCAATAGATATCGCCTCTTTCAAATATAGTATGATACTAATAACAAATAAAAGTGTTGATATTTCCCTAGACTATTGGAATTTTATTAATTCAATTGGATGAAATAAAATTAATTATCACATTAAAAATGAGGAATTGCTTATATTTTTATTTTACTTGATTGTTGAAAAAGATGCTTATGAAAAGAAGGCTAGAGAGCAAAGAAATGTAAAAATTGGGTGCAAGGATGCAAAGGTAACTCTTGGAACCTTATTTAAATTCTTCTAATCTTTTTAAAGCTTTCTCATATGCTATTCCTCTTTCTTTTTCTTCCCATTCAAGTCTTTGAAGAATACGTTGCCAATAAATATTCCCTTCAATAGCATATGATTTTGCAGTTTCTCTCCAAAGGTAAGCTTCAGCTTCTTTTATTGTTAAAACGGTTCTGCCATAATAGCTAGTCTTTTCTTTGTTTGTATCCTTTTTAATATCTTTAGAGAAATTATTAAACTCATCTCTAATTATATCTCTCAGTATGTCCTCAATCATTTTATTGCCTCCCTTATCATTTTCAAAGTACATGATTTCCTTCCGCACTAAATCTACATCCCAGTAATTTTCCGGATCAGTCCATCCAAATCTTTTGTAATTAAAGATAGTTTCTCTTATTTCTCTCTCTTCAAAAAGTAACCGAGTTTTAATCTTCCTGTGAGGCATAGCTCTTGCATAGGTTAGCTGCCGTAAAGTATAAGTTCCTATACCATTAATATTTGATACTTCCTTAATATTTAGGTACTTATTTGGTAAATCGTCAACATTTTTAGTGAGAGTATCAATAAAATAGGTGAATTCCTCATTAACAATTTTTTAAAAAGGAGTTCAAAAGACTTGTCCATAGCTTCACCTCTTTTGAATAGGGTGTCTAAACAATATTATAAATATAATCATAGAACATTAGTTCTTTTTTGTATTCATAATTTCGAATTGTCTGTATAATTAAATAGAGAGAAGTGTAAAATAATAGATTTTAAGGATAAACTACTAAGTTGATCAATATTTTGGTTAGAGCTTTAAAGGGAATATTTAAAAAATACCAATATAAATAATAAGAAGATAAAGGTATAAAAGAATTTCTATATTAGAGAAGTTAGAGTATTAAACGCATTGGTATAATTTAAAACTAGTTAAGAGTATAGTGAGGAAAAAAGATGAAAATTTCTGATGAATTGATTAAGAATGATTCCTATTTTTTAAAGGGATATAAACTAATGAATTATCCTAAAGAAACAATCAATGAACCGGGTCTAAGAAATGCGCAAATTGGAGCAATTCATGCAATTTCCTCGTATTTTACTATTAATCATTCTAGTGCTGCAATTGTTGTAATGCCTACCGGATCAGGTAAAACTTCTGTTTTAATGATGGCACCATATGTATTAGGGGGGAAAAAGGTTCTTGTTGTTACTCCAAGCAGAATGGTTAGGGGACAGATTACCGAGGATTACAGCCAATTGATTACCCTTACTAGAGCCTGTGTATTTGATGACAGGATTGAAAGACCGAATGTATTTGAGATGGAACATTTGTTTAAAGAAGAAAATATTAATGATGTTCAAGAAGCACAAGTAATTATAGCAACCCCAACATGTGCTTTATCTTTAACAAAAAACACTGAGGCCTACAAGTTAATAGATTTAGTTCTGATTGACGAGGCACATCACGTTCCAGCAAAGACTTGGGAGCAAATACTCGTAAATATGGGACACGCTAAACAAATATTATTTACTGCGACACCCTTTAGACTAGATAATAAAGAGATAAAAGGAGAAATAGTATTTAATTATCCACTCTCACTAGCTTATAGAGATGGTATTTTTGGAGAAATACAGTATATACCGATTGAAGAATTTTTTGAAAGGGATAAGCTTATTGCAAAAAAAGCAGAAGAAGTTCTTCTAATAGATAGAGATAAAGGTTTGGACCATTATCTAATGGTTAGAACTAACTCAAAGAAAAATGCACTAGAACTGGAAAGGCTTTATAGAGAGATTACAACTTTAAAACTAAAAAGAATAGACAGCTCTATGTCAAACTCAACAATAAAAAAGAGTATTACAGATTTAAAAGAACGAAAACTAGATGGAATTATATGTGTGGATATGTTAGGTGAGGGGTTTGATTTCCCAAATCTAAAGATTGCTGCAATTCATGCGCCACATAAATCCTTAGCAAACACTTTGCAATTTATTGGTAGGTTCGCAAGGACCAATGCCAAAAATATTGGAGTAGCTAAATTTATAGCAATGAACGATAGTGAGTTAATAATTGAAAATCAGACTCTATATACTAGTGATTCCGTTTGGCAAGACATGATTATCGATATGAGTGAAGGGAAGATTAAGGAAGAAGAGTCGACCAAGGAGTATATAGGTGAGTATCAGAATTACAATGATAAAAAAACAGCAGGGCTAAAAGGATTATCATTACATGGTATTAGACTAAACTGTCATGCAAAAATCTATAAAGTTGTAGGATTCAATAAAACTGCAGAATTTCCCGAAGCTTGTAAAATTGAATATGGTCCATATTTAAATGAGCAGGACAACACCGTTATTGCAATAGGTAAAAATACAATGTCACCAAAATGGTTTATTGGAGATAATGTAAAGGATGTAGAGAATCTTTTATATTTAGTACACTTTCAAAAAGAGACGAACCTCCTTTTTATTTATTCACAAGTTAAAAGTGAAATTGTTTATGAAGGAATAGTAAACTCATTTTGTACTTTTTATGAAAAGATTCCTAAACATGAAATGAATAGAGTGCTTGGAAACTTACGCGATTTCGAAATTTTTAACTCTGGGATGCAAAATAGATATAATGATTCCGGTGAATCATATAGAATTTCAGCTGGTATTGATGTTAGCCAATCTATAGATCCTAGCAGTGGTAAATTGTATTCCGCAGGCCATGTATTTTGCAAGGCTTTAACAGAGGAAAGTGCCATTACTATAGGATATAGTAGTGGTTCTAAAATGTGGAGTAGTGCTTATGCTTCGTTAAGAGATTATATTAAATGGTGCGATAATAACGGATTGAAGATATCTAATAATAAACTTGTTGTAAAGACAAATACAAATTATGATTATTTGCCTATACCAAGTAGACTGCAAACTTATGCTTCAAATATCTTTATGACGGATTTCTCTTGGAAAACTTACAGTAATCCTCCTGCAGTATTTTTAGCAGGAAATAATGAGGTCCAAGGTACTTTATTAGATTTATCATTAAAAATAAAAGAGCTAAAAAAAGATAAAATTCACATATTGATTTCTTTGAGGGACGCTGATGAAGAAGTAATTTGTGATGTAAATGCTAAATATACTTCAAACGGAAGTAAAATCCTAGTTTCAGAAGGTCATAAACAAATACCTATAACAGAGTATTTAGATAACAATCCTCTAGTTTTTAGAACGACGGATGATATTATGATACAAGGTATAGAAGTAAGTGAAGGAGATCCGAATGCGATTACGTTCAGCAAAGAGAATATTGTACCTATCGACTGGATTGAAGAATACAGTACGGATATCAGAGTAGAAGTTAATGATCCCAGATATCATCCACATGAAAAATCCATACAGACAACGTTGGGGGAGATTTTGGAGAGTAATAGTGACTATAAGTATATAATCTACGATCATTCAAGAGGGGAGATAGCTGATTATATTACAGTGTACGAAAATAAGACCTCATATGACATTACTTTCTTTCATGTGAAAAAGATGTCTGCTACTAATTATAATAGTGATGTAAATGATATTTATGAAGTAGCAGGTCAAGCAGTAAAATCTATAATTTGGCTTAAAACTAAAGCCATTCTTTTAAGAAAGATTGAAGATAGAAGGAAGTCTAACCATTGTATTTTTTTACGTGGTGATTATGAGCAATTTAAAAAAGAACTTAGGAGTATTGAGAAACAGATTACTGGGAAAATTGTTATTGTTCAGCCGTCAATAAGTAAGGAGACATATATGCCAGATAAGATTCAAGAGGTGTTAGCTGCATCAAGATATTATATTAGCAACTCTGGAAGGGTGAAAAGTCTTGAGGTTTGGGGAAGTAAATAGTATGCCCGGAATACAAAAATAGGACAGGAGAGTATCTCCTGTCCTATTTTTTTGCCTCTTAAATAACCACGGTGAACCGTATCATAAATAGCACTTAGTAGTTTTTTTGAATTATTATGATTGAAGTGAATTATGTGGTACAACAAACTGCAAAAATTGAACTACATTCAATGTTGAATCATTTTAGTTAAAGTTTAAACAAAATGTTAGTTAACCTAATGTCCGTCATATCATAAAACCATTGGAGAAAATTTTCTGATGGTTTTTATTTTATGCAAGCAGTATAAGTGAAGGAATTCCTGTATAGATAGTAGTAGGGTAAATAATAGGAAATTTGGTAACGATCGTTTCCTTTAATAAGCAGGTATGCATGTATGAACATATATGCTGTAATAGTGGTAGAATAATAGTTTAAATTGTTTTAAGTAGTCAAAGAAGTGAGGAATTGATGGTGAAAAAATTCAAGAAGTTTTACTTAGAGATTACAAGTGTATGTAATCTTGCATGCAGCTTTTGTCCGCCAACGGAACGACAGAAGCAATTCATTTCTGTGGAGGATTTTTCTAAGAGATTAGACCAAATAAAACCACACACAGACTACATTTATTTACATGTGAAAGGTGAGCCGCTGCTCCACCCTAAAATAGACCAATTGTTAGAATTAAGTCATGAAAAGGGATTTAAAGTTAATATCACAACAAATGGAACATTAATTAATAAAAAAAGAGAAAAATTATTAAATAAGCCTGCGCTTAGACAAATGAACTTCTCACTCCATAGCTTTGATGGTCATATTGGTTCTAAAGATAAGGAAGGGTATGTGAGAAGTATTCTTTCTTTTATTAAAGAAGCAACGAGCCAATCAGACATGATTGTTTCGCTAAGATTATGGAATCTTACACAAGATAATGTGACGAATATTGAAAGAAAACGAAATAGAGATTTACTAGAAATGATTGAGAACGAATTTGAGTTAGATTACAAAATTGAAGAGAAGGTCGTTCCTGGAAGCGGTGTGAAGATTGCGGATCGTATCTTTATCAATCAAGATTACGAGTTTCAGTGGCCTGCGTTACATGAAGAAGAAGATGATGGCAAGGGCTTCTGCTATGGCCTGCGAAATCAAGCAGGTATTTTAGCAAATGGAACTGTTATTCCTTGTTGTCTAGATGGTGAAGGTGTTATCAATCTTGGAAATATTAATGATCATTCATTTTCTGATATTATCGAGATGGATAGAGCAAAAAACCTTGTAGATGGTTTTTCACAAAGAGTGGCAGTGGAGGAACTATGTAGAAAATGCGGATATCGCAAAAGGTTTGGAAAATAAGGTTACAAACCTTCATACAGTCTGTGGAGTAAGTTTATCACTATTGTGAAGTCAAGATGGACAAGTCTTATACCCGGAAATCTCCTTGTTTTCGGGTACGAGGTTTTCCAGCTCCTATAAAAGGGACGTTAAGCCAGTTCTTGGTCATTTATGAGTTATGCTTTGGCTGTTTGAACACTTCATCCTGCCACAGTTGATAAAGATAGATGATAAACGCAAAACCGACCATCATAGCAACAATAGCAATTGTAGGTAAAGTCGATTCACTCGAAACAATCCCCATCCGTTGCCATATCGGGTATATGAGGTACATAAATAATCCATCCAAGAGTATATTGACAATCAAATACATCCAAAATTTTCCGAAAGTAAAGTGAAAGATCCAGATAACTATAACTAAATATGCTCCATACACCCAAGGAATAGGGATGACTTTATCCCACCCGAACAGACTGGAACCTGCCTCTTTCCACCATCCGTAATGGTAAGCCGCTTGATATGCCAAGGTATGAATAACGGTCATAAATAGAGCGACCGGCATGTACCTGCGTACAGTATCCATTTTCAAAAAGGATAAGGACACCCAAGGTAATATTAAGAGTAACCAGAGAAAAATCTGTTTCATGTCATGAATACCTCATATTAGTTTTATATGTAGTGTTACTCACGGTTCATATATTTATTCAATTTATCCCTAAAAGTAACTAAAAACACCGACTTGGTTAAGCAGCTGCTATTCCTATGTGTTATGGTGCTTAACTTTTTTTAACACATAACAATCAATTTATAGGGAGTGGTTTGGGCTGGTATGCTCATTGTAGTAGGACCATATACAACAAGTAAATTTCGGTTTGTAGGATTTAAGGTGAAGAGTTGATCGTTGGGTAATAATATCGGAGTATAATTGGAAATATTTAATTGTAACTGACCATCGCTACTCACCAATTGACTGTCAAAATAGTCTACCTTCACATTTTGATAGGGGCTATCCTTTGCGATAATGAGAGCTTGATATTGGGGTGGGTAAATAAGAATAACTGGTACATTGACATCATAAAAACCAGTTACACGGTCTCCGATTGAAACCATCACATGGTCAAGAAAATAGGTTGTTGGACTAATATCGAAATTTACTATCGTACCATCTCCTATTAATAAGGACATTAATTTGAAACATCCATTTAATTCCACATCTGAACCTGCTGAATAATCTTGAATCAGGGTAACCGTACCAGAGACAGAACTGAATTTTTTCATTGAATCGCCTCCATTTTTTGTGAATAATTAACAAAACTGAATTCTTTAAAAACTGAAGCTGAGGAGTTATTTCTATTAGCCTTATAAATTTTATGTTTTTAACGAATAGATATTACTTAATAAATACTAATAAACAGTAGCTAAAATCTTTTAGAACGTAGGAAAATGATAATTATAGGTTGTTTTGCAAAGTTAGTATGTTGTTATTTATCAAATAGGCCATTACAGCAAATAGGTTACGGACGCTCCCCACAAGTGGGTTTTGTCAGTAACCTATGAAAAATATCTCTTCACACAGGAACCAGTATTTAACTATGAATAAGTTCCCTAATCACATGATGCCGCCCAATCGGCACCACAGAAGGAGAACCCGATATAGGGTCATCTACCACAGTACAATGAAGACCAAAAATATCTTCAATCAATGTACTTGTAATAACCTCTGCCGGATCGCCTTCTGCGACAAGCTTTCCTTTATGAAGGGCAAAAATATGGTCTGCATAGCGTGCTGACAGGTTGATATCATGGAGAACCATGACAATGGTTGTTCCGTATTTTTGGTTAAGATCTGTTAGCAGATCGAGAATTTCGACTTGATAGGTGATATCTAAATAGGTTGTCGGTTCGTCAAGAAACAAAATGTCTGTTTGCTGTGCCAGAGCCATTGCAATCCATACGCGCTGTCTTTGCCCGCCTGAAAGCTCATCAATATGCCGGTCGGCAAATTCAGTGATTTTCATGATTTCCATTGCTTCACCAACAGCTTCATAATCTTTTTTTGTCCATCCTTTTAGGAATGTTTGGTGTGGAAATCTCCCTCGACCAACTAAATCTGCAACGGTAATTCCCTCTGGAACAATTGGTGATTGTGGTAAAAGTCCTAATACACGGGCTAACTGTTTTGGTGGAATTTTATGAATTGGTTTTCCTCCCAAGGTAACTTGCCCGGAAGTAGGTTTAATCAGCCTGGCCATTGTTTTAAGCAGGGTAGACTTACCACAACCATTGGCTCCAATAATAATGCTTATTTTATTGCTTGGAATGGAAATACTTACATCATGTAGGATCGTTTTATTATCATATCCAGCGGTGATTCCTTCAGCTTGAAAAGCATGTATCGGTTTCATTATAAATCTCCCTTTCGGTTCATTCGGATTAGCAAGTAAATCAAGTACGGTGCTCCAAGAATACCTGTGATGACGCCTACAGGGTATCTGGCAACGAATGCGAATTGTCCTACAAGATCTGATGCTAAAACTAAAATGATGCCAACAAGACCTGCTGGTATAATACTAGAGAAACCAACACCAACTAGTCTTTTTGCAATAGGTCCCGAAAGGAACGCAATAAATGCGATAGGTCCTGTTGTAGCGGTAGCTAACGCAATAATAAGCACCGAACTGATAATAAGTACAAATCGTGTCTTATTCGTATCGACTCCAAGTGATGTTGCTGCTTGTTCTCCAAGTTCTAACATATCTAATCGTTTCCCGAACGCGATAATAATTGGTGCAAAGATAAGAATTGTTATCATAAGAGGGTAGAGTTCCTCCATTTTAGCTCCATTTAGACTACCACTTAGCCATCTCATAGCAGTAGGGATATCCTGTTGTTGACCAATCAATAATAAGTAAGATACGACTGCATTCAGCATGGCTTGAATACCAATTCCTATTAAAATTAACCTGCCAATTGAAAAAGAAGTACCCTTTGATAATAGAAAAATAACGATTACTGTAGCAAGTCCACCAATAATAGAAGCAATCGAAACAAAGGTATTACTTGCATGAAGAACGATGATACAAAAAACAGCCGCAGCACTTGAACCAGTTGTTATTCCGATAACATTTGGATTTGCAAGGGGATTACGAAGCATCGTTTGAAATACATGTCCGGCAACACCGAAAGCAAATCCTGCAAAAACACCTGCTATCATTCTTGGGAAACGAATTGTTCCCACTGCAAATGAGGCACCTTTTACTTTTTCACCAAGCAGAACGCTTATGACATCTGAAACAGGATAAATCGTGTTTCCCAGCATAAGCAATGTGCAGCAAAGAAAAAAGGCAATAATTGCAAGTAAGGAAGTCACGAGGATATAACGACGATGTCTCTTTTTTCTACCTATTATAATAAGATTTATAGATTCATTCATCATAACGTACGCATTTTCGCTTTCATAGTTATTAAAATTAAAATAGGAGCTCCAATAAATGCAGTAACAACACCAACCTCAAGCTCACCAGGGCTTCCTAAAATCCGACCGCATATATCTGATATAGTTAAGATAATGGCACCTGAAAGAGCTGACATTGGGATAATATATCGTAAGTCAGGACCAATAATGAGTCGAATCACATGTGTTGCTAATAATCCTATAAATCCAATAGGACCTGCGAGTGCTGTTGCAGCACCACACAATAATACTCCACCAAAGGCAGCAACAAGTCTAAGTGTTCCTGTACGTACACCTAATCCTGTAGCTGCTTCATCACCTAATGCTAATGCATTTAGTGCTGGAGCTGTGAAGATGGCGATTAGTATTCCGATAATAAGAAAAGGAATAAAAAGAGAGATAGAGCTCCAATTTCCTGATCCGACACTACCAACCTGCCAAAATCTAAATTGATCCATAACGTTTGAGCGGGGAATCATAATGGCCATAACAAGGGATGATAACGCAGCACTAGTAGCAGCACCCGCTAAAACAAGTTTAAGGGGCGTGGCACCGCCACTCCCCATCGAACCAATTCCGAATACAAAAATGGCAGTTATGATCGCTCCTGCTAATGCAAGCCAAATGTATTGACTAGCAGTACCAATATTTAAAAATGTTATTCCACAAACGACAAATAGTGCTGCACCTGTGTTAACCCCTAATATACTAGGGTCTGCAATAGGATTACGAGTGACTGATTGCATCAGAGACCCAGAAACTCCTAATGCAGCACCACACATAATACTAAATACAGTTCTAGCAATTCTTTGGCGAACAACATTTGCTCCGTGAGTCTGTACTTCAGGATGGAATAAGCCGTCCATTAACTCATTCCATCCAACTGTTCGAGAGCCAAAAGCAAGAGAAGCCAATACACAAATACCGAGTAAGACAATTGAAAGTATAAGTACTGCTATGAAATTTTTCGGTAAATGTAACTGCTTATTTTCTGAAACGGATATATTACTCATTTTATTGAACTTTGCTTACAGCTTCTGAGAGTAATGTTAAGTACTCGTCAATTGAGTATTCAATTGCAAGTGGGCTAGGAGTTCCAGCTGCTGCAAGTGGAGTGTTATCTCCAATAATGACGACAGAACCTCTCTCTACCGCTGGGATTTTTCCAAGGATTGGATCAGCCTGCAGAGTTGCAAGTGTATTTTCATCGCCGTATGATACCAAAATTTCAGCATCGTTAAGCATATC
Organism: Bacillus sp. J37; assembly: GCF_000518865.1. Lineage (GTDB taxonomy): Bacteria > Bacillota > Bacilli > Bacillales > Bacillaceae > Metabacillus. Next base: position 14,713 of record NZ_KI912515.1, read on the forward strand.
TGCATTTTCAGCACTTACTTCTATAAAGAAACTATTTGGATCAGTGATTTGACTTGTAATACTTTCAGGATATTCCATTCCTAACTCATTAAGGAATGCACCACGTGGATCTCCTGGTGAGTAGATATAGAATTTAGATAAATCATCGGCACTAATACTTACGAATGCGGCCTTCTTACCTTTAATTTCAGCATGTTCATTTACTTTTTCTTCAATTAGTTTCTCTGTATCGGCAATCAGTTGTTTACCTTCTTCTTCCATTCCCATCCCCATTGCATTGTATGTAACTTGTTCACGCCATGAAGCTACCCAAGGGCTGGTTTGATAGGCAACAACAGGAGCAATTTCACTTAATGTATCATATTCTTCTTGGGTAATACCTGAGTATGCTGCAAGAATGACATCTGGATTAGAATCAGCAATTGCTTCAAAATCTAAACCGTCAGTATCTTGGAAAATAGTTGGCGTTTCGGCACCAAGTTCTTTTATTTTATCTGCAGTCCAAGGTAGCATTCCGCTATCATCTTGAACACCGTAGTTTGCTGCTGAGAAACCTACAGGCACAACACCAAGAGCAAGAGCCACATCATGGTTTGACCATTGAATCGTAGCAACACGTTCAGGCTTTTCTTCAATTGTTGTTTCACCAAGTGCATGTTTAATCACGATTGGATACTCTGTTGTTTCTTCTGATTCAGCTGTTTCCTTAGTAGATTCTTCAGTTGAGGTTGGTTCAGATTTTGCATTTGTCTGCTCACCACCTGAACAACCAGCTAGTGCGAGTAAAAGTATAAAAATTAGTAATGTTAAGAATAATGAAAATTTTTGTTTGGCAATCATTTTGTATATCCTTCCTTAATATGAGATTAATTGATAATAATTATCAATATCATTAATGTATATCCTCTTAAAGTAGTTGTCAATAGAATATTTAGAAGGCAATGGGTACAAATACGCAAATTATTAGATGAAAATGATTTTTTAGAGGGCATGAAAAAAGTAATTAGACTCATTCATATTGATATACGCTAGGAACTGTATCATAAGTAAATGACACAAAAAAGAAACAGCACTCTCTAGTATGAAGGAGATGTACTGTTTCGTAATTTGAATGCCTAAATAAGTGGCGTGAATGATAGTCATTGTTAAGGAATGAAAAATAATTTTACGCTCAATCAAGAGCTATAGATACATTTTTAAAATCTATAATATGGGACAATTTTATCTCGACATTTATTTCCTAACAACAGGGATCCACATTTCACCAAATACTAAACCGTTTCGCTGTCCCATCTCAACTGTTGCATTCGGCCCGCCAACATAAGCAAAATCCTTTGCTTCAGGCAATACTTGACCAAAGGCGATGCCAGTGAGTGTATTACTCAATTCATCAGCTGTTTTTCCTTCCCCTTGAACAATCAGGTATTCCCCTTTAGGAAATTGAATAACTCTCGATGCTTCTGGTAGAGATTGCTCTGTCATGACGCCGGCATAATGCATCATCTTATTATTTACCGCTTCGTTCACAGCAAAAATGTAGTCATTTGTGGCTATAGATTTTAGAGTGTCAAGTCTTCCATCTTGTTTGACTTCCTGCCAAAAGTCTACCTTTTCCTTGTTTATGCCAGCGTAGTCTGTATAATCGCTTTTTAGCTCAATTCCAATACCTAATACAGTGAAGCTTTCTTTTTCTTCCAGCGTATAATTTGTCATTTTCAAAACCTTCCTTTTTTATAAGTTTTTTCAAATGATTTGTCTTTTCACTTGATGAGTTTATAATATTCCTTAATCATGTCAAAAAATGATACTGTTTAGGAGGATCCGATGAAAAAAGTTGAACGAATTAATATTATCATGCGATATATCAACAACCGATCCCACTTTACAATTTCTGAGATTATGCAAGAATTTAGTATCTCCCGTTCCACTGCTATTAGAGATATAAGAGAAATTGAAGGAATGGGGATGCCGCTTGTCGCTGAAGTAGGAAGGGATGGGGGCTACTCTGTCATGAACAATTCTGTACTGCCCACCGTTCGCTTTACTGATAATGAGATTAAAGCTCTTTTTATTGCCTTTATGGCTACAAGAAATCAACAACTCCCTTATCTAAAGAGCCGTCAGTCTTTAGCGGAAAAATTACTTGGCCTCATCTCTGAAAATCAGCAGGATGAATTAGTATTATTAAATCAAATCTTGCTTTTTGAAGGGACCAACCCAAATAATCCAGACCTGCTTGAACTGTCAGACCTGCCCCATCCAATTTTAGAAAAACTTATCCAAGCACTTCTTTTGGATAGCTACTTATTGATTACCATCAAAGAGGAGAAGGAAATAATATCGTATCCAATCTATCTTCTGCACCTTTATCGTGAAAAAAATATTTGGTTGATTGAAGGCTTTGACTTAAAAGAAGAAAAGAGACAAATTTTCCCCGTAGACAATCTCATCAATGTTAAACAATATCCTGTGAAAAACAGATTAAGCAAGAAAACTATTTTGGAAAAATTAAATAAGCAGGAAGAAGTAATAAATCTTGTGGTTGAACTTGGTCCAAAGGCGATTGCCCAGTTCAAAAAATACCATCTTTTAAAAGTCTCAATTTCCTATACAAATCCTTACCAAACCACAGCTTTACTAAAGACTTTTATCAATGTTAATAATCTGGAAGAATTGACGGAAATGATCAATTGGCTGCTTTTCCTAGGTGAGGATATCAAGGTCAAGGAAATGCCTCAAGAAGTCATAGAACGTTTAAACATGAGATTAAACCTATACTGCCCATAATTTCTACCAGTTTAAACCTCATTTAGATACGTTACGAAAACCGTATTCATAAATTTGAGCTTAAAAAATGCTCCAGTATATTAAAATAATGGTATATTTTAGTGTGTAATTATCAATGGATAACAAAGGGGGATGTATGAAGGAGTTTCATAATAAATTAAACAAAAAAATGTACTATATAGTTGTATTAATTGTAATAGCTATGATGATAATGGGCTTGATGATTAATAATCCGCGTATGGGAGAGTTCGAGTTTGGTTATATCTTTCATATTATATGGGTGTTTGTTTTGTCCATTTGTTTATTACTTTATCCTAAACATGGTACAGAAGCCCTTCGAATCATGATCACAGTCATTGCAGGTGTTTACTTTTATACACTTTTCTTTTTATATCCAGAGACGTGGTCCAACTTTATTTTACTATGTTTTATTCCGGCATTTTCGATTCTATTTTTTGATTCAAAGCTTTTTTATTTTTCATTGTTATCAAATTTTGTATCAATCCTATTATTATTTTGCTATATTATGACTTTTGATCAAGGAAACCGGTATCCTTACATAGAAGAGGATATAATAGGAAATTTGATCAACTTTATTGCGAGCCAAATTATTGTCTATTTTATTTTTTACTTAACGAATAGGCGAATAAAACAACAACAATTGTATTATGAACAAATACAACAATCTGGTCGTTTGAAGATAACAGGCCAACTTTCAGCTGCTGTTGCACATGAAATTAGAAATCCTTTGACCGTTGTGAAGGGATTTTTACAGTTATTTGAACAAGACACTTCATTTTCCGCCGAGAGAAAAGGGCATCTTGCTTTGATGATTGATGAGTTAGGAACGGCAGAACAGGTCATTTCTCAATTTTTATCTGTTGCCAAACCGGAAAAAGAAAAGGTACTTGAAACAGTGGATGTAAAGCTGGTTCTACAGAGTGTTAAAGATTTACTACATTCATATGGACTTTTACATAATAATCGAATCGAATTAAACATAATGGGTGATTGTACTATTTCTATTAATACCATAGAGTTTAAACAACTATTAATCAATATTATTAAAAATGCCATTGAGGCATCTAAAATGGGTGATTTAGTCCTTGTAACAGCTAGAAGTGAAAAAGGTTTTGTTGTAATTAATGTTACTGATCATGGAAGAGGGATGTCGGAAGAAGAGGTTGCATCTCTTGGAACTCCTTTTTATTCTTTAAAAAGTAAAGGAACAGGATTAGGAATGATGATTTGCTTTAATATTGTAGAAAGATATAAAGGAACAATTGACTTCCAAACTTCTAAGGGGCATGGAACGACAGTTACGATACGCTTTCCTTCAATATAATTCATTATAGGTAGCGTTTCTTTATTATATGGACCTAAGAGATCTCTTACGGTGGTCTTTGTTCCACATCCTTAGCTGATAGTAATATTACAAAAGTGAAGGTATAAATAAGGTTAGCGATGTAGTCTAGGAATGAAAAAAACTAGAATATTCTATTTATTCACCCCCATAATACATGTTGACGATCGTATTTTTTATAATGCAATCATATTAAAATACGAGGGGAATTATATGACACTAACTAAGGGTGCCCTTGCTATGATATTAGCAGGTGCTGTTACGTTTTCTGTCACCAACAGCTTGTTAGTCGATCAGTCTTCTAAACTATTAATGAAAGAAAATGCTTTAAGGATATTCGAAGACAGGGAAAAAGAGGGTATAATCAGCCAAGCTGAAAAAATGGTGAAAGATCAAACGCCAACAATGGACGTGCAAAAAGGTCAAACCAAGCTTTCTAATGATAGTCCTAATAACACGGCTATAGAAAGTAAGAACATGAGTAATATGGATCAAGCAGCTAGTCAACAGAATACCAAAGTATTGAAAACGAGTACGACAACAAATCTAGCTAGTACGAATGAGACAATAATAACAACACCTGCTGTAACTACGAAGCCTAAGACAAGTGTAAAATCATCAACAACTACGCAGAGGGAAACTGGTACAACAAGTGGACCAACAACAACTACTGCAGAAGCGACACCTGAGACAAGTGAAAGGCCAACACCAACAGTAAGTAAACCAACAGCCGCTGCTGCAGAAACAAAACCTAAGACAAGCAAAAAAGAAACAACGACTACAACCCCGCCAAAGAAAACTAATCAAAACAGCGAACTAACAACGACAACCAACCGTGGACAAGAAGTTTCTCAATCCGCAAAAGAAAAAGCTGCAAATCAAATTGATGAAAAAGAAAACAACGAAAAAAATAGTCATTCTCTTAAATAGGATCACCAAAAATTATGGTGATCCTTGTTCTGTTATTAAGCGAGAATTATGCTGCTATAACGGCCGTTAATTTGGGATAAATCAATTAAAAGAGGCCTTTCCTAAAATGGGAAAGACCATAAAAAATTTCATTATAACGATTTAACCAATCTTTTCAAAAGAGGCTTCCTGAGTTACATTCCCTTTTCGTTTTAGTTTATTCCAACCAACAGTTACTCCCTTTATTGCCGAGAAGATAGACTTTATTACCACATAAGTCATAAGCTGTTTATACAAGATTCGTTGCAAAAACAATGAAACCAATGGTTTAGGGCTTTCCTTCTCCAATCGAAACGCATATAGGGAAGTAAATAAATCCAACAAGTAAAAAAGAGTAAATCCAATGGCTGCTTTTTCAGGGTGTGTGTTAAAAAGGGCCAAAATGAATAATACATCAGCAATAGGTGATATGGTTTGATAGATATATTGGAAAAGCCACATGTTTGGAAGGGCGATATACCCTAATGAGTTATGTTTTTTATTGAATAAAGCTTCACGATGTTTCCATAAGCATTGTAACGTTCCATACACCCAACGATAACGCTGTTTTACCAGACTTTTAATATCCTCTGGGACTTCTGTATAGGCATAAGCCTTTTCTTCAAATTCAACCTTTTTTCCATTACGTAAAAGAGTAAGAGTGATATCGGTATCCTCTGCGAGTGTATCCTCTTTAAAGTATCCAGCTTCTTCTACCGCCGTCTTTCTCCATGCACCAATTGCACCTGGTACAACTGTAATGCAATTGAGAGCTGCAAAGGCTCTTCTCTCTAGATTAAAGCCTGTCACATATTCAATATGCTGCCAGTTTGTTAGAAGGTTCCTCTTATTACCGACCTTGACATTACCTGAAACAGCAGCAACATTTTTATTTTTAAAATGGTTCACTAGCAATGAGATGGCATTCCCGGCAATAAGTGTATCAGCGTCAAGAGCAACGACAATTTCTCCTCTTGCTTCTTTAAATCCAAGATTAACAGCGGAAGATTTTCCTGCATTGCTCTTTTTAATTAATCTAACGAGAGGGTTGTTTGCATATATTTCTTGAACAACACCGGCAGTATCATCCTTTGACCCATCGTCGATTACAAGTATCTCAAAAGCAGAGTAATCGCTGGATAATATAGACTGAATTGTTTTGCCTATAACTTTTTCCTCGTTATAAGCGGCAATAACGACACTGACAAAGGGTGTAAAGCTAGGGTCGATTTCCGTCTCTTTATACTGTTTGATCTGTTTTCGAGAAAGGAAAACGAAAATAACTAGTCGCAAGATTCCTAAAATGATAGCTGAGTAGAACAGAAAGCTTAACCCTGAGTGCCACGCTTTTATGACCATGAATACAGCTTTATCATAGACTGAATAGGGGCTGCTCTGATCAACAGGGGGGCTAATCTGACTATCACTTTTTTCTATTAGATCACCAATGGTGGTAAATGTGTAGCCTCGATCTTTAAGCTCCTTAATTATAATAGGCAAGGCCTCTACAGTATTAGAGCGGTCACCGCCACCATCGTGCAGCAAAATAACATTTCCTTCAGACAGCTGATCCAATACCCGATTTACAATTTCTTGACTAGAGATTTTTTTCCAATCATCAGAGTCAATGAATTCACCGACCATGGTATATCCCATATTCTGTGCTCGCAATATAGGTATCAATTCACTCTTTGTGCCCGGTTCTGCATTGGCTACATACGGTGGACGAAAAAGGGTCATTGAATGACCAGTGATTTCTTGAAATAAACGCTGATTTGCATTTAGCTCCATTTTTGTTTGAAATGGTGAGATAGATGTAAGATCAGGATGGGTAAATGTATGGTTGCCAATTTCATGACCTTCATTGTGCATCCTTTTAACAAGTTCCCGATGCATTAAAGCATTCTCTCCAACAATAAAGAAAGATCCTTTAATCTGATTCTTGTTCAAAATGTCCAAAATTTGTGATGTATAGGTTGGATCGGGACCATCATCAAAGGAAAGGACGACTTCCTTCTTTTTGGATTTACCATAACGAGCCACCTCTATAGGCTTTGGTAATTTAACGTAGGTTACGTTTTCTATCATCCCAAATGAATTTAATTGAATCGTTCTATTACCTTTTTCTGATTCAGAAACGAATTTTAAAATCTCTCCAGCGCCTGTATAGTGAATAGATTCAGGGCTGACCAAAGTTTTAAGAGCATTGGATGGATGATGAATTTCACTTGGTTTATTAATGTAATTCCAGATAGAAGGATCTTCAGAACCGAGACGCCAAACAGCTATTCCTGTTGAACCGCTATCTATCGCAATCTTCATTTGATTATAAAATGTAGCAGCATCTAAAAACCAAACAGTATGACTTTTTCCGTTTAATTTGTATCGTAAATAAGGATTGCCTATTTGCTTATTCCAATGGATTTGCAGGTTGGTTCCAATTCCCATTTTCATGATATCCTGGAAAGCTATCACCTCTGCAGGCTGTTTAGAGTTTTTTTCCCAGTCATAACCATAGCTTCCTAAAGCAACTATCAGTTTTTCTGAAGGAATATTGAGTTGGCTTAAGCTCTCTTTTACCCAATCAGTTGAAGCCACAGGCCCAGGATTGCTCAAGGAGTGGTGTTGATCATATAGCATGATAATCATTCGATCAGCGTTAGCTGCTAAAGAAGCATAGTCATAGCTATTATTCTGTGGCGGAACATCTAATGTCACCATAAGGTCATGCTGATGAAATGCTTTATAAACTTTCTCCATAAAATGAGTGAAATTATTTTTGTCATTTGGATTGATTGCTTCAAAGTCAATATTTATTCCGTCTAAATCATTTGTTCTTACATAATCCAACATATTTTTAATAAAAAGATCTTCAGCTCCGGGAGTAGTAAATAACCGGTGCAGTGTATCACCATCCCATTTGTTATGAATAAAATTATTAACTACCGGGAGAATCTTTATATTATGTGCTTTTGCTTCTGAAACAATAGACTTGTCTATGCTGGAGTTAAGGGTAAGAGTAGGAGAAAGCTGCAGCCACTCTGGCACTAATGTTGTAATCGAATCTATATTTTCTTTGAAAGAGATTTTACTATTTTCGTCCCAATTGACGTAAAAACCATAAACTTCTTGATTGCTTTGCATTTTTTGAGTCAATTGACCCAGGTTTTTCTGAATAAGAGGAGAAGGATTTGTTTGCTGAACCTGTGAAGTAAGTTCTTCTTCCGTGAAACTTGTATTAATTGGCTCGATTTCGCTCTTTTCAGTACTATTATTCAATTGAAGTTCTGGAAATACAGGGTTTGTATTAAGGCTTTCTATAAAAAAAGTTGATACTAAAACAATTAAAATTGTAAAGCCTGCACTCATCCGTTTAATAATTGACCAGCGTCTTTTGGCGGGATCAAGAAAGATTGGCTCTTTGTTTCGATCACTTTTTTTTAGTCCTAAATTGTAAAACCAATGGAAGAAAAAGTAGCAGACAAGACCAATCAATCCTCCGAATACCCCTGATGCAATTAGCTGTGAAGATTGTATTTTCATTTTTAGGAAGGAGAAAAACCAGTAATTTTCAAATATATCTAAATCCAGCAATGGTAATTGACGGATGTTAGGAATAAAAATGGTCATCAATGTTCCAAGGAATAAGGCGATGATATTAAGACGTAACAAAAGTGAAAAAGCGATTAATAATGGAATTCTTAAGTTATCTAATGGTAAAAATGCCAGAAAAAAACCAAGGGTACTTGCAATTGCTCCTGCACTTCCAGTGACAGGTGCAAAAAATGATCTGACAATCCACCTAAAAACTTGATTCATTAGACTCCCCCCACAGGTGTAGTGTCGAAAATGATAATTAACTTTTAACTTGATTTTGTACAATGAAATAAAATCTTTCAAAAACCACTAGATTGTATGAAAGTTATTGAAAAGGTGGTAATTTCTCTCGACAAAAAATGACTATCAACAAAAGCTTAGGTGATTATTTTGAATTTTTGGGGGTAGGTAAAAAAAGTACTGTATTTAAAAAAGAAAGAAGATGGTTAGAGGGCAATATAAAAACCTATACCGTCCCCTTGATTTTTTATTCTCTGATAGACAACAACTGGTTCGTAGTACTTTTGACAGATTTTGTTATAACTTGTACGACCATGTAGATATTTTTGTAAGCTAGGTATAATAGAATATTGAGATTATTATAGATTTATAGTACTGTTTAATTGACAGAAACTTACTAACCTACATATGTAAACGCTTCATAGTTGTAAGTATAACTTTTGAGGATTGGAGGTTTTGTAAGGATAAATAAGAAAATTAATGTTGATTAATGGTGCGTACAATTATTAGGTTTCATCTATTCATTCACTTAAATTTTTGCATGTAAAGACATCCTTTTTTCGCTATTTTCATGTAAGAATAGGAACACCCCTTACATTCAGAAATATTAGGAAAGTTTAATCCCGATATAGTTTTATTGTTTTTATGTAGGGAGGAATAGGAGTCTGAAGAAATGGATGCGTTTTCATGTTCTTTGACAAAGGAGGAGAAGGAACAAAATGAAAGGTTATTTTAAAAGCTTCATATCTATTTTTCTAATACTGTTGTTGTTAATACCAAGCAGTGCCCTAGGCATAAAGCAAACAAGTAATTCTGAACCACCCGAATTTAGAAATGCGTCTGTTCATGACCCTTCAATTATTAAAGATCCTAAAACAGGGACTTACTATGTGTATGGTTCACACATTGATGGGGCTAAGTCAACGGACTTAATCAATTGGGATAGATTTACAAATGGGTATACTACCCCAAATAATAAAGTATATGGAGATTTGTCTCAGAACCTGGCAGAGTCATTTAAATGGGCTGGAGAAAATGACTCAGACAGCAGGGGGGGCTTTGCAGTTTGGGCTCCGGATGTGTTTTGGAATAAACATTATGTAAATGAGGATGGTACAAAGGGTGCCTATATGATTTATTATAGTGTGTCTTCTACTTATATACGTTCTGCCATCGGTATAGCAGTTTCAAAGAATATTGAAGGACCATTTCAATATGTAGATACCATTATGTATTCAGGATTTACCAGCAATGAAGCATATGATCGAAACAGTAATGTAAATAAACACTGGGAGAATACGAATATCGCAGATCTTATTAAAGATGGTGTAATCGATGAAGTAAACCCTGATTGGTTTACGGAAAGTGGTGCTTATAATAATAAGCTTTATACTAATGCAATAGATGCTAATATCCTTGAAGGTAAAAATAATAAGTTATATATGACTTACGGCTCCTGGTCAGGAGGTACCTTTATTTTAGAATTAGATAAGAAAACAGGGTTGCCAAAGTATCCTGGCAAAGATGGAAAAACAGAAGATGGAAGAATGATCGACAGATATTTTGGTACAAAAATTGCTTCTGGCTACGGAAGATCGGCTGAAGGAACTTACGCTGTATATGATAAGAAAACACGTTATTATTACTTATACATCACGTATGGCGGTTTAGCTTCTGATGGCGGCTATCAGATGAGGCAGTTTAGATCTAAGAATCCTGATGGTCCATATGTCGATGCAAAAGGAAATGCTGCTGTTTTCCCAGAATCATTTGATATAGGAGTTGGAAACTTCCCAGGTAATGACGATCATAAAGATATCGGTAATAAAATGATAGGGAACTTCCTATTTAAAAGAGACCTTGGTGAAGAGGGAACAGGAATTGGTACGGGCTACCTTTCTCCAGGTCATAACTCTTATCTAATTGACGATGAACTAGACAAGGAATTTATCGTTACTCATACTCGTTTCCCACAACAAGGGGAAATGCACGAAGTTCGTGTACACCAAACATTTAAGAACAGTGATCAATGGCCGGTACCAACACCATACCGCTATGCTGGAGAAACAATTGAGAATGTTTCAGAAGCGGATGTAACGGGTGACTATAAATACATTAACCATGGTAAGGAAATCACTGGTGACGTAACAGAGTCAACATGGGTGAAATTAAACGATGATCACACCATTTCGGGTGCAGTAACAGGTACATGGAAGCTTTATGGAAATTACAAAGCGAAATTAACGATTGATAATGAAGGTACGTATGATGGTGTGTTCATCCGCCAATATGATCCTACTTCTCAAAAGTGGGTTATGACATTTAGCGCGATGTCAGATCAAGGAATTGTCATTTGGGGAAGTCATGTGGAAGCGTCTGCTGATGAGAAATTAGTACAAGCAATTAAACAGGAGTTAATGACTACTTTCCCATCAACTGTGATTAGTAATATAACACTTCCTACCGTAGCAACAAGAGGAGCTCAAATCACATGGGAATCTTCTAATCCGGAGGCAGTGTCTAATGAAGGTGTTGTTACAAGACCGGATCCTGGCTCTGAAGATGCTGAGGTTAACTTAACAGGGACAATTACATTAGGAAATGCAACCGAAACACTAACAGTAACCGTTACAGTGAAGGTAAAGGAAGAAGGTGGCTTATCGGCTTTCTACGATTTTAGTGAAGGTCTTAAAGACAGCTCTGGTAAAAAAAGCGGACGCAACCGTGACGGGCAATCGACTTAATAATACAGGCGGAAATATTACATTTGCTGAAGGTAAAGTGGGACAAGCTGCTCAATTCGATGGGGAATCGGGACTGAAATTAGCTGATGGCTTAATTACAGGTGATACTTACTCTGTATCAATGTGGTTAAAGCCTGAACAAATCACTGAATTTACAACCTCATTCTTTGGAGCAGAAACATCGAATAATTGGATCAGTATCGTACCAAAAACCGGATGGGGTAATACAATGGTTTGGTCACACAACGGTGATCAATGGTATGATGCTGTAACAGATACCACCATACCTGAAGGTCAGTGGTCACATCTCACTTTAACGGTCCAGGGAGGACATGCTGTATTTTATATCAATGGTGTGGCAAAATACACAGGGGACAATTTCCCGAATGTATTTACTTCTCTTGATGCTGAATTTGGTTTAGGTGTTAACTATTGGGATACTCCTTTCAAAGGATTGATGGATGAAGTGCGTGTGTATGATGGAGTAGCCATCCCGGCAACAGAAGTACAATCACTTTACCAAAATCCAAGTGGATTAACTGAATAAACGTGAAAATAATTATCCCCTTTTGTCTGTTGAAGGACAAAAGGGGATTTTTTTCGTACAGATATAAGTAACTATTGCCGGATAGATGTAGTAGGCATAGACATTGCCTTCATATGTAGCTATTATTTCATAAGGGAAAGAATTTTATTTTACAAAGAATTAGTTTCAAGAATAGTAGGAGGTTTAGTCTTGAAAAATACAATATATTTTATGTTTGGTAAGCCATACGTAGAAAGTAAGTTTTATAGGTTTACCTACTGGTTTGGTGTAGGGTTTTATTTTTTTGCATTGCTTTTATTTAGTATTCAAGCCCTCTCATTTGGAGGATGGGTTTATATCCTGTTTCCAGCAATCACCTTTCCCCTAATTTTTAGACTAGTTTATAAATTGAACACTCGTATACATACACATACATCATTTAAAGGTTTGAATAAACGGGTCTTTATCATTCTAGGGATCGTTCTGGGAGGAATGATAGGGCTATTCACCATTATTACCTTGGTCGTTACCTTCTTTTTTGGAGATAATGTAGTGATAAATATGAACAAAACAACAACCAATGGAGAAGTTAATGTATCTATTGGTTCATTAAAAGGTAATTATGAAGTTGAAACCTTTGAAATCAATGAAACAGTTAACGGAACTATGACTATTCCTTTTGAAGCTTCAGTTGAAGAAGGGGAATATACTATATATCTTGAACATTCAGATGAGGAGATTTGGGAAGATACAATATCTTCAGCGAAAAATGGAGTAATAAGATTTAAAGGGAAAAAAGGCATATATACTATTAGTGTTTATACAGATGAAGCTAAAAACATAAAATTGAGCCTTTCGTTGTATTAGGAGACTGTAAAACTGGTAGTAACACACATTATTTTTTATTTCTAAAAAATGGTGTATAATTACTTTTCGAAAAAAATAGAAATATGTCGACATGGGACGGCTACTACTCATCTTGCAGGAGGAATAACGATATGGTGAACGATGCTGTTATTCGCTTTGAGAATGTAACAAAGCAGTATGATAACAACCCTGTATTAAATAATATCAGCTTCGAACTGGAGCGTGGAAAGTTTTATACACTACTAGGTCCGTCAGGGTGCGGTAAAACGACGGTGTTAAGGTTAATTGCAGGATTTACACAACCCTCGATGGGGACCATTTATTTTAATGGTAAAGTCATTAACTCTGTCCCGGCTAATAAGCGTCAAGTAAACACTGTTTTTCAAGACTACGCATTGTTTCCTCATTTAAACGTGTTTGAAAATATTGCCTTTGGCCTGCGTATTAAAAAGCTTAAGAATGCTGATATTGAGCAAAAGGTGAAAGAGGCTCTCCGGTTTGTGAACCTGGCTGGGTACGAAGAGCGTGAGATTAATGAAATGTCTGGTGGACAAAGACAGCGGGTTGCGATAGCTAGAGCAATTGTCAATGAGCCGGACATTATACTTTTAGATGAACCGTTATCAGCTCTTGATCTTAAGCTAAGAACCGAGATGCAGTATGAGTTAAGAGAATTACAGCAGCGTCTTGGAATTACCTTTATATTTGTCACACATGACCAAGAAGAAGCACTGGCTATGTCTGATGAGATTTTTGTCATTAATGAGGGGAAAATCGAACAAAGTGGAACCCCCATTGATATTTATGATGAACCTATCAATCGTTTTGTTGCAGATTTTATTGGAGAATCGAATATTGTTTCAGGGAACATGATTGAGGACTTTTTAGTGGAGTTTATGGGTAAGCAATTTGAGTGTGTGGACCAAGGCTTTGATCCAAATGAAAGAGTTGAAATTGTCATTCGGCCTGAAGATTTAAAAATTAGCACATTTGAAGAAGGAAAGCTTCAAGTAAGAGTGGATTCCCAGCTATTTAGGGGTGTTCATTATGAAATTTGCTGCTATGACAAAGAAGACAATGAGTGGCTCGTTCATTCAACGGAAAAAGCAATCGTAGGTTCTGAGATTGGTCTTTATTTTGAAAAGGAAGCGATCCATGTTATGAGATTAGGTGAAACAGAGGATGAATTCGACAAACGACTAGAATCATATACAGAGGTTAGCGATGAATAGACAAACTCGTACTCTTTATTTCATTCCATATATGTTGTGGATTGTTGTTTTTGTTATTGCTCCTATTATTCTTATTTTATATTATTCATTTTTTAATATAGAGGGGCAATTTAGTTTAGAAAACTATCAAAAATTCTTTTCGCCTGTTTATCTTAAGATGACGATAAGTTCTTTTTGGTATGCCTTTTTAATCACAGCGTTTTCTCTTTTAATCGGATATCCGACAGCTTTATTGCTGACAAGAACACAACATAAGCAATTATGGCTGCTTCTCATCATTTTGCCTACGTGGATCAACTTGTTATTAAAAACCTATGCATTCCTGGGTATTTTCGGGACATATGGACCGGTTAATGACTTGTTTGTCTTTTTTGGAATGTCTGCAAAACAGCTTTTATTTACTGATTTTAGCTTTGTCTTTGTTTCTGTGTATATTTTTATTCCGTTTATGATTTTGCCTATATTTAATGCAGTTGATAAGCTCAATCCTTCATTAATTGCTGCCGCAAGTGATTTAGGGGCAACACCTTTGACTGTATTTCGCCGTGTTATTTTTCCTTTGACGTTGAATGGTGTGAAAATAGGCTGTCAGGCTGTCTTTATTCCGGCATTATCATTATTTATGATCACCCGACTGATCGCCGGGAACCGAGTGATTACGCTTGGAACTGCAATTGAGCAAAATTTCCTTGTCATTCAAGATTGGGGAATGGGCGCAACAATTGCCGTATTCTTAATTATTGCGATGGCTATTATTATGATGTTAACCGGAAATCGGAAGAGAGGGATGTTATAAGATGCAACGAAATGGAAAAGTAGCGAATTTTTATTTGATCATCGTTTTTATCATTTTATACTCTCCGATTTTGTATTTGATGTATTATTCCTTTAATAGCGGTGGAACGATGCACCAGTTTGAAGGCTTTACCCTTGATTGGTATAAAGAGGTTTTTGCTGATACACGGTTATTCATTATTGTTTTAAACACACTAATCATCGCTCTGTTATCAGCAGCCATTTCAACGATTATTGGAGTGTTTGGGGCGCTGGGAATCGCACATGTAAGAAAGAATCGACTAAAAAATACATTTTTAACATTCAATAATGTTCTTTTAGTTAGTCCTGACGTCATTATTGGGGCATCCTTTTTAATATTATTTACGATTGTTGGGATTAAACTGGGTTTTACTTCTGTTCTTTTATCACATATTGCTTTTTGTGTGCCGATTGTTGTTTTAATGGTATTACCTAAGATCGAAGAAATGAGTTCATCTTTAGTGGATGCCGCTCTTGATCTAGGAGCGAGTAACTGGAATGTGTTAACAAAGGTTATCCTTCCATATATTTCACCAGGAATTTTGGCAGGTTTCTTTATGGCTTTGACATTTTCACTAGATGACTTTGCCGTTACATTTTTCGTAACCGGAAATGGTTTTTCAACATTATCAGTTGAAATTTATTCGCTGGCACGTCAAGGAATATCTTTAACAATCAATGCTTTAACAACGTTAATCTTTTTATTTACAATCGTTCTGGTCATTGGCTATTACTATATTAATCAACGTAGTCTTAAAACAAATGGAATAGGGGGAGGCAAATGAAACAGCTCGTTCGTATGTTTGTCCTGGTTTTTGTTGTTTCCCTTCTCCTCTTATCTTGGACCAATTATTTGAATACATCTGAAGGGTACTCAGGAGAGAATACTCTTACAATCTATAACTGGGGAGATTATATAGATCCTGATCTTATTGACAAGTTTGAACAAGAAACGGGGTTAAAAGTCATTTATCAAACATTTGATTCAAATGAGGCGATGATGACGAAAATTTCTCAAGGTGGAACGACCTTTGACCTGGCCATACCGTCAGAATATGCCATCGAAAAAATGAAAGAGGAAAACTTGCTCATTCCAATTGATCATTCAAAACTTCCAAATTTAACGTATATTGATCCACGTTTTATGGATTTGGACTTTGATCGAAATAATGAATATTCCATTCCATATTTTTGGGGAACGGTAGGAATTATCTATAACTCTTCCATGCTGCAGGGAAAAGAAATAACAAGCTGGAACGATTTATGGGATGAGAGCCTGCGTAACCAAATCCTTTTAGTGGATGGAGCCAGAGAAATAATGGGGATGGGTTTAAATAGCCTTAACTACTCCTTAAACGATAAAAATAAAGAACATCTTCAGGAAGCAAAGAAAAAATTGCAAAGTCTGACCCCTAATATAAAAGCAATTGTCGGAGATGAAATTAAAATGCTTATCGCAAATGAGGAGGCCGCAATTGGGATTGTTTGGTCAGGTGATGCTGCTGAAATGATGGATGAAAATGAAAATCTGGATTATGTCGTTCCTAAAGAGGGGTCAAATCTTTGGTTTGATAATATGGTCATACCAAAGACCGCCCAAAATATAGAAGGGGCTCATTTATTTATGAATTTCATGTTAGATCCTGAGAATGCAGCTCAAAATGCAGAATATGTGGGGTATTCAACACCTAATGCAAAAGCCTTTGACCTATTACCGGAAGAGATATCAGGTGATAAACGATTTTACCCGGATCCACAATTAACAGATAAGCTTGAAGTATATGAAAACCTTGGGAAAAGAATGCTTGCCTATTATAACGAACTTTTCTTAGAGTTTAAAATGTATAAAAAATAATAGGATGAGTAAGCCGAAGTTATCGAGTTATGTGTATAAGCTTGATATCTTCGGTTTTTTACATTTACTCTCGTGACTATTAATCAATTTAGGGAGAGGGAATTTTGCATTTAAAGAGAATTATCAGGTTATGAGCATAAAGTAATGGAGGTAGTTAACAATGAAGTTTGTAGTTAATAAGGAATGGCTAAATGAACAATTAAATAACGAACAGTTTAAAATTGTAGATTGCCGATTTGAATTAGGAAATCCGGCGAAAGGAGAAAAGCTTTATCAAGAGAACCATATCCCTGGGGCTGTTTATTTTGATTTAGAAAAACAGTTATCTGCTCCTGTTGCAAAGCATGGTGGAAGGCATCCGCTCCCTGATATCAATCAATTTAAACTCGATATCGAGAAAGCGGGAATTGATCACACAAAAGCGGTTGTTGCCTATGATGGTGGGGAGGGGCAATATGCATCACGTTTTTGGTGGTTGCTTACCTTTATCGGACATGAAAATGTGTATGTGTTAAATGAAGGCTTTAAAGGCTGGATAGAAGGCGGATATAAAACGACAAAGGAAATACCAGAGTTTGAATTAACTCATTTTGACGTACATATTCAAAAAGAGATGCTGGCTACTTATGAGGATGTAAAAGAAATTGTTCAACAAAAGAAAAAATCAGCCATATTAATAGATTCAAGAGAAGAACAACGCTATTTAGGGGAAGTAGAACCAATTGATCGAATCGCCGGCCATATCCCGGGTGCTATTCATAAATTTTGGGCAGAAGGGTTGGAACAAGGTATTTATAAAAATACTAAGGAACAGAATAGGAGATTTTCTGAGTTAAATCAGAATGAGCCGATAATCGTTTATTGTGGATCAGGCGTGACCGCTACTCCTAATTACATTGCTTTAAAATTAGCCGGTTATAAAAATGTAAAATTATATGCTGGGAGCTATAGTGATTGGGTCTCATATGATGAGAACCCCGTGGAAAAAGGGAAAGAAACTAGATATTAGGCAATCTGATAAAATAATTACTCCATGTGCTCCCTGTTTATTCTTTATTACAGCTATGTTTAAAATTATAATAGATACTAAACCTAAACAAGGCTTAAGGAGGCAGGTAAATGGAAAGTGTTAACCAAATAACGTGTGAGAAAAGGTCTTATGCTAGGGAATATAAATCTCATCAACATGAGTTTGGTCAATTTCTTTTTCCATTACAAGGCTCCTTAGATATACAGACTGAGTGGCAAGAGCTGAACCTTAACTCGAATTACTGCTTATATCTTCCCCCGAGATTTGATCATAACTTTCGATCCATAGATAGGAATGAATTTTTAATCCTAGATATTCCAATACAATATTTACCCGATGATACGAGCAGTATGTATTTAAAGGTAGACAATCAGTGGGCTTCAATCCGCTATTTACTATTGGAAGAAGCAAAGGACCAGCAGGATATCTCCTCTTTAGTAGATCTAACCAGATATGTCACTAGCAAACTTCACATCTCGAGGCCTGCTTCCATGGAATATATTCATAAACATTATAAGGAGTCAATAAATTTAGAAACTTTAGCAAAAATAGAGCATTATCATCCAGTATATTATTCAGCTTGGTTTAAGAAAAAGACCGGAAAAAGTTTGAAAGCATATATATCTGAACTTCGTCTGAAAGAGGCAAAACATTTATTACATTCTACAGGATGGTCGATGTCAAAGATTAGTGAGGAGTTAGGTTATGAGAATTCTTCCTCTTTTTCAAGATGGTTTGTAAATGTTGAAGGAATATCTCCACAAAAATATAGAATTCTTCATTCAGGATAAAAAGGTTATTAAACTTGGTAAAGAAAATTTCAAGGGGATTTTCTATGATAAGTTTATATATTCTTTTTATCCCTTTTTAAACGATGATAATTAAGAGCCTTCATCTTGATGCTAGGAATCGGAATATCCATTGAATCTTCCGAAACTCTGGTAGCAGCAAAAAACACAAAGTGGCTTAGCTTAAAAGGGAAATAAAATTGAAAAAGGTGGTTAACCATGGCAAATATTGAAGACTTTTTAAAACTGGATATTCGTGTTGGCACAGTCATAAATGCAACACCTTTTCCTGAAGCAAAAAAACCCGCAATAAAACTGGAAATTGATTTTGGAGAGGAGATTGGAATAAAACATTCTTCCGCACAAATTACACATAGATATAAACCTGAACAGCTTTGTGGACGGCAGGTGGTAGGAGTAGTTAATTTTCCACCAATGCGTATTGCAGGATTTAAATCTGAGGTACTGGTACTAGGAGGGGTTCCGGAAGAGGGAGATGTTGTTCTTTTAAAACCAGATGAATTCGTTAGAAATGGAGCTAGGATTTCATAATATAGTTCTGTTTAATCAGATGAATAACGAATAGTAAAGACAGGGACTCCCTGTCTTTTTTCACTATATCACGCAACCTCAGGTTTTAAAACCTTCTGCTTTCGCTTTTTCACACCTAAACGATGCGAAATAAGTAAGGTTAAGATGATTATTGCCAAGGTAATAAATAATTGGGATATCATTTTCCCGTGAAACACACCATTATAGAAGAATCCACCTAAACAGCCACCAAGAATCGGCCCTAAAACTGGGATCCAGGCATAGTGCCATTGGGAATCACCTTTACCAGGTATAGGTAAAAGAAAATGAATAATCCTTGGTCCTAAATCACGTGCGGGGTTCATGGCAGCACCTGTTGAGCCTCCTAATGATATTCCGAGAGTCATAATTAAAAAACCAACTGCTAATGGATGGAGACCATCTGTAAACTTATTTGCTCCAATAGATAAAATACCTAATACGAGAATAAACGTTGCTAATATCTCGCTTAGTAAATTAGAAAAGGTGTGTTGGATAGCTGGGCTTGTTGCAAAAACACCAAGGATTGCTCTTTTATCCTTTGTTTCTTTCCAGTGAGGAAAATAGTGTAAGTAAACCCCGACAGCACCAATCATAGTACCTAAAAGCTGAGCAACGATGTAACCTGCTACCTGTCCCCAAGGGAAATTCTCTGAAAAGGCAAAAACCAAAGTAATAACCGGATTTAAATGAGCTCCACTATATTTACCTACAGTAAAAATAGCTAAGGTAACAGCCAATCCCCAAGCAAATTGAATAGCTAACCATCCTGCATTATAGGCAAAAGACTTTTTGAGGGCGGCCCCGGCACATACACTCCCACCTAAAAAAATTAAAATAGCTGTACCTACAACTTCTCCCCAAAGGGCTACCATAATGATCCTCCTCCCCTAGAAGATATACATTCTGAACATTCTGACATAATAACCATAAAAATTGCTTGATCTCTTAGTAAAGAAACCAAGCCTTTTTGTTGTTATAAATTTGTACTAGTGTCGGTTTCAGCTCAAAGCGCTGATCAAGGTGCTTATACTTTTCCTATAACAACTGACTATTCGATTGAATAAAAAACTGTGATTGTTGATAGTTATAGGTGACTTTAGAGAAGTCGAAGGGCTGCCCGTTTGTTAAATGGAAGATACTTTCTACGAAAAGTTTAGGTGAGCCTTCAGGTAAACCTAAATATGTTGCTTCTTCTTCATTCAGTTTATCAACATGAAGGAACATGTCCGAAAATCCTACCTTTAATCCAAGTCCTTCCTTAATGTAATGAAAGATAGATTCTGAAACAATTTCCTTATTTAAATACGTAATAATGGATTTATTATAAAAGGATTCCTCAAAGCATAATGTTTGTCCGTTTATATATCGAAGTCTTTTCACATAGTACACATCATCTTCAAGTGACATGTTCAGGTTCTCAGCTACTTCTTGTGTTGGTTTTCTTACATCCAATTCAAAGACCTTTGATGTTATTTGAAAGTCTTCCAAGTCACTTTTGAACCCTTGATTAGACAGCAAACTGATATATCCGGTTCTTTTATGTCTTCTTACAAAAATTCCACTACCTCTGACTTGAAATACGACACCTTTCCTCTCCAATAAATCCAGAGATTTTGTAATCGTACTCTTGCTCACTTCAAATTGAGCCATTAATTTCTCTAATACAGGAAGCTTATCACCTTGTTGAAGATTATGTTCTTCAATATATTTTTCAATTTCTTTTGCGATTTCTTGGTACTTTAACATATCTAATCCTCGCTAGTCATTTACTTTTTCATTAACTTAATTATATCATAAAGTAACTAAAAATATTATCAACAAACAAACTTATTATAAATGTATTGAAAAATTATACCGGTACAATTATAATGAGAGCGTATCATACATTAGGGAGGATTTAAAATGTCAGGAAAAGTTAGAGATTATAGTAAACTAGCAAAAGACATTTTGGATGCAGTTGGCGGGGAAGAGAATGTTATTGGAGCAACTCGCTGTGCAACTAGACTTAGATTAGTTTTGAAGCGTTCAAATCCAAAGGCAAAGCAAGCAGTAGCTGCGATGCCTGGAGTTATAACAGTTGTAGAGAACAGCGGTCAATTTCAAGTTGTTATTGGCCAGCACGTCGGAGAAGTTTTTGATAAGTTTTCAGGTTTAGTTAACCTTGAAACGACAGAGGAGCAAGGCAAAAGTGAAGGAACTATTTTAAACCGGGTCATTGCTACAATGTCTGCTGTTTTTGCACCTTTTATTTACATTTTAGCTGCAGCAGGTATTTTACAAGGATCATTAATTATCATTAATTTATTCTCAGCTGGTTTTGCAGAAACCGGAACGTATCAAGTTTTGAGCTTTATTTCATGGGCACCATTTACCTTTTTACCAATTTTCATAGCCATGACGGCAGCAAAACATTTTAAAACAAACGTTTATATTGCAGTTGCCTGCTGTGCTGCATTAGTTAGTCCGACTTGGGCAGAAATGGCTGCACAGATTTCATCAGGAACAAGCATTTCATTCTTAGGTATGCCATTAAGTGAAACGGTTTACACATCTTCTGTTTTACCGCCATTATTTTTAGTATGGTTCTTATCTTATCTTGAAAGATTTTTAAACAAGAGAATGAATGAAATTGTTCGACCATTATTTGTTCCACTTTTATGTATGGTCATTATGGTACCATTAACAATTTTAGTAATCGGACCTCTATCAACAATGGGAGCTAACGGGGTTGCGAATGGTTATAACTTCTTAGCGGAAAATGTACCTGCTTTGGCTGGTGCCATCATTGGTGGGTTATGGCAAATATTAGTTATCTTCGGTGTTCACTGGGGTGTTACACCTATGGTGCTTGCAAACTTTGATTTATACGGTAGAGATTCTTTCCAAGCGTATCAAACGATTGCCGTTATTGCACAGATCGGAGCAGTGCTTGGTGTTATTCTTAAAGCTAAGAGTCAAGAAGTTCGTAAAGTCAGCGTTTCAGCTGGTGTAACTGGATTGTTTGGTATTACAGAACCAGCTATTTATGGTGTTACATTAAGATTTAAAAAGCCATTTATCTTCGGTGCTATTTCTGGTGCAGTTGGTGCGATCGTGGCTAGTTTCTTTAATCCTTACTACTTTGCATATGCTGGTCTCCCAGGTCCACTAACGATTGTAAATGGTATTAATTCAGATTACCCAATGTCTGTATGGGGAATTTTAATCGGTGTTGCGATTGCGATTATTCTACCAGTCGTATTAATTCAGATTTTTGGTTTTGGTGAGGATAAAGCAAAAGAAGCAGGAAGTGAAGATACAGTAGAACAACAGGGTGCAACTCAACAGCCAAGCAATTCTGAAGGAAGTGAAGAATTCGTAGCTGCTCCGTTAACGGGTCAAGTTATTCCACTTTCAGAAGTTCAAGATGAAGTATTTAGTTCAGGTGCTATGGGTCCGGGTGTAGCAATTGAGCCATCGGATAATAAATTATATGCACCATTTGATGGAACAGTTGTCATGGTTGCACCAACGAAGCATGCGATTGGGTTACGTTCAAAATCAGGTGTTGAACTATTGGTTCATATTGGTTTAGATACAGTTAAATTAGAAGGAAAACCATTTAATCTTCATGTTGAAGATGGTCAAAAGTTTACCAAAGGTGATCTACTAATTACCTTTGATAAAGAGTTTATCCAAAAAGAAGGAGTCAAGGTTACGACACCTCTTATTATAACGAATGCACACTCTTACAAAGAAATTATCATTGAAAAATTAAAAGATAGTGTATTAGATCAAAAGCTATTAACGGTTATTAAATAAGGAGGAATTAAGCATGAGTAAATTACCTAAAGACTTTTTATGGGGTGGCGCACTAGCTGCCCACCAATTTGAAGGTGGTTGGAATGCAGGTGGTAAAGGACCAAGTGTTGTTGACGTTATGACAGCAGGTGCACATGGAGTACCGAGGGAAATCACGGAAGAAATTGAAGAAAATAAATTTTATCCGAACCATGAAGCAATTGATTTCTACCATAAATATAAGGAGGATATCGCATTATTTGCCGATATGGGGTTAAAATGTCTAAGAACTTCAATTGGATGGAGCCGTATTTTTCCAAAAGGTGATGAAGCTGAACCAAATGAAGCAGGACTACAATTCTATGATGATGTGTTTGATGAATTATTAAAGTATGGAATTGAACCTGTTATTACATTATCTCACTTTGAAATGCCATTACATCTAGCGAGAGAGTACGGCGGATTTAGAAATCGTAAAGTAGTAGACTATTTTGCGAAATTTGCGGAAGTTTGCTTCGACCGTTATAAAGATAAAGTGAAATATTGGATGACTTTTAACGAGATTAATAACCAAATGGATGTAAACAACCCAATCTTCTTATGGACAAACTCAGGT
Source organism: Bacillus sp. J37 (assembly GCF_000518865.1). Classification (GTDB taxonomy): domain Bacteria; phylum Bacillota; class Bacilli; order Bacillales; family Bacillaceae; genus Metabacillus. The sequence goes on from NZ_KI912515.1 coordinate 38,475, forward strand.
GTATTAGTCGGTGAAGATGAAAATGCTAAGGAAGTTATGTACCAGACAGCCCACCATGAACTTGTTGCCAGTGCACTTGCTGTAGCAAAGGGAAAAGAAATTAACCCGGACTTACAAATCGGAGCAATGGTTTCACATGTGCCAATTTATCCTTTCTCTTCTAATCCGGAAGATATCATGCTGGCAGAAGAAGAAATGAGACAACGTTATTTCTTCCCTGATGTTCAAGTTCGCGGTTACTATCCAAGCTATGCATTGAAAGAATTTGAAAGAGAAGGATATCAAATCAAAATGAAAGCCGGCGATGATGAGATTTTAAGAAATGGTATTGTTGATTATTTAGGCTTCAGTTACTACATGTCAACAACCGTTAAAAGTGATGTAAATAATGATAATATTGGTGATGTTGTAAATGGCGGACTACCGAATAGTGTTGAAAATCCATACATTAAATCAAGTGACTGGGGTTGGGCAATCGATCCTACTGGGTTACGATATACATTAAATCGTTTTTATGACAGATATCAAATTCCGTTATTTATTGTTGAAAATGGATTTGGTGCAATCGATGTAATGGAAGAGGATGGCTCTATCCATGATCCGGAAAGAATTCAATATTTAAAATCACATATCGAAGCATTAGAAAAAGCGGTCATATACGATGGCGTTGATTTAATCGGATATACACCATGGGGAATCATTGATATCGTTTCTTTCACAACAGGCGAAATGAAAAAACGCTATGGCATGATCTATGTTGACCGTGATAATGAAGGAAACGGATCAATGAAGCGTTATAAGAAAGATTCTTTTGAATGGTATAAAAAAGTAATTGAAACAAATGGTGAACAACTATAGTAACTTGTTTCATTTAGACGAAAAATAGAGGCTTTCTGAGCCTCTATTTTTATTGACCAGGAAACTATAAAATGCCTTTGAACTGTGGATAAGTGCGCGACATCCAGCTCCAGCGCCTAGCCCTTCTAGGGTCTAGCCACAAATGAATTGAAGACAAAGAACGTCTTCTATTCATTTGCGTCTTATTTGCCCGAAGCTGATCAAGGCGCTTGCGCTTTTGTTCTTGACAAGGTAAGTGAATAAGACTAGAATTATAAATTATTTGAAAATAATTTTATGTTAAAACTATAATCGAGCTATGATCGCTATGGATGAAACTATAGCAGGAGCAGCTTCTGGAGAGACTGCGGCATTCCGCAGCGCCGAAGGATTCATAATCTCAGGCAAAAGGACAGAAGAGTATAGAATACCTATTTGTTAAACTAATCATTTTACTAGTACAACAAATACTATTTCATATTCTTATGACCAAGAGATTTGGATGATATCCAATCTCTTTTTTTAATGGATTATGTTTATGCTGCTCATTGTGTCACACAATAGATTGTGGCAAATTTTAAGGAGGAGTAGAATTGGTACAACAAGAATTAAAGAGGGATTTAGCCAATCGGCATGTTCAATTGATTGCCATCGGAGGAACTATTGGTACCGGGTTATTCCTAGGATCTGGTAAAGCAATCCAACTGGCAGGTCCGTCTATTATCTTTGCTTATTTAACTGTGGGTATTGCTGTGTTTTTTATTATGCGGGCACTGGGAGAGCTATTGTTATCTAAAGCTGGTTATCAATCATTTACAGACATCGCCCAAGACTATCTTGGCCCAAGAATAGCGTTCGTGACTGGATGGACTTATTGGTTTTGTTGGATTATGATCGCAATGGCCGATATTATTGCTGTCGGTGTTTATGTACAGTATTGGTTTGATATACCTCAATGGGTACCTGCCATTATTTGTTTGATTGTTTTATTAGGGTTCAATCTATTAACGGTTAAGCTTTTTGGTGAATTAGAGTTTTGGTTTGCTTTAATAAAAGTTATAACGATCCTCTTATTAATTGGGGTTGGGGTTATTTTACTTGTGATAGGTTTTAAGACCGATGCAGGGGCAGTTACAATCAGAAATCTGTGGGAACACGGTGGAATCTTTCCAAATGGCATTTCAGGTTTCTTACTTTCCTTTCAAATGGTTTTATTTGCTTTTGTTGGTGTAGAGTTAGTGGGTGTATCAGCAGCGGAAACAGCCAATCCAAGAAAAAATATTCCATCGGCTATAAATAAGATTCCTTTAAGAATACTATTTTTCTACATTGGCTCCATTATTGTTCTGTTATGCATTAATCCATGGACCGAACTGAATGCTGAGGAAAGTCCCTTCGTAAAAACATTTAGCTTAATTGGAATTCCAATTGCTGCCGGTATTATTAATTTTGTTGTATTAACGTCTGCTGCTTCTGCCTGCAATAGTGGAATGTTTTCGACAAGCCGGATTCTATATAATTTAAGCAGGAGTAATCAGGCTCCTGCCAACTTAGCAAAACTAAATAAAAATCATGTCCCTGGTAACGCATTGTTCATATCTACACTTGTCGTATCGGTAGGAGCACTCTTGAGCAAACTTATCCCTGCACAAGCCTTTGGACTCGTATCAACGGTAAGTGCTATTTGTTTTATTTGGGTTTGGGGTGTCATTATTGTTTGTCATTTAAAGTATAAAAAAACATGTCCACAATTACATGCTGAGTCAACGTTTAAAGCACCGTTTACGCCATTTGTTAATTATGTAGTTCTAGCGTTATTTGCTATGATTCTTATTATTATGTTATTTGCTAATGAAACACGCTTGGCATTATTACTGACACCATTATGGTTTATTTTAATATTTGCAATGTATTCATATAGAAGAAAAAAGGCAAGGTAATGTTATATATGTAGAAGTGAGATTCCCTTTTAAAGTGAATCTCACTTTTAGTTTTTTGATACAAAAAGGTCTTGAACAAATTGAAATATCATGATATATTCCACTTGTGAAATACTTCACAATATGATGTTCGTAAATATATTTTTTTTGAAACCATTTGTGAAATTATTCACAAATGGTAAGTAACTCAATTAACTTATCTATAATAATCACTAGAAAAAAATTTTTTTACTAAATTATGTGAGGCATTTCACAAATCTAAAACGAAGCTAATGGAGGAAAATCAAATGAATATAACATTAGGGAATAAGATTGTATTAGTAGGTAGTGGTGCTGTTGGTTCAAGTTATGCTTATGCATTATTAAATCAGGGCTTATGTGATGATTTGGTCATTGTTGATCTGGATGGAGAAAAGGCAAAAGGGGATATTATGGATTTAAACCATGGTATTGCCTATGCACCTACTCCTATGAACATAAGATACGGTTCATATAAGGATTGTAAGGATGCCGCCCTCGTGGTTATCTGTGCAGGTGCCGCGCAAAAGCCTGGAGAAACAAGATTAGAACTTGTGAATAAAAACGTAAAAATTTTTAAATCTATTGTTGAAAGCATTATGGATTCCGGGTTTAATGGTATCTTCTTAGTTGCAACAAACCCAGTCGATATTCTAGCTTATGCAACTTGGAAATTCTCTGGTCTTCCTAAAGAAAGAGTGATAGGTTCTGGAACTATTTTAGATTCTGCGAGATTTCGTTATTTAGTAGGAAAAGAATTTGATACAGCACCATTAAGTGTTCATGGATATATTATTGGAGAGCATGGTGACTCTCAATTCCCGGTTTGGAGCAGTGTAAATATTGCTGGAACACCGGTTGCAAAAAGGTTATCTGAGGAGAGGAAGGAAGCGATCGCAGTCGAGGTGCGTGATGCTGCCTATGAAATTATTAAAGCAAAAGGTGCCACATATTATGGCATAGCAATGGGGCTAATAAGAATAACGAAAGCCATCTTAAGAAATGAACATGTTGTCCTACCTGTTGGAGCACTAGTAGAAGGGGAATATGGACATCATGATGTTTTTATTGGAATTCCGTCTGTGATTACAAGATACGGTGTTAAAAAGATTGTTGAACTATCACTGACTCAGGATGAAAAAGAGAAGCTTACTAAATCTGTCCAAACCTTAAAAGAGATACAAAATGCAGCCATATAATTTGATTTCACATCTTTGACCCATTGGGGGAAACATTATGTTAATGGATACTTTCAATCCTTTTAATAATCTTGGACTTTCAGCATTAATGGCAGCAATTCCTATCCTGTTATTTCTGGTATGCATAACTGTCTGAAAAATGAAGGGAATCCATGCTGCACTATTAAACATAGCCGTTACTTTTCTTATTGCACTTACCCTATTGTTTAAAAAATAAAGTGCAGTTCCTCCTGCAAATTCAAGTCTCTTAGGAATTCATAATCCAAAGAGACTTTTTTAATTTATACTTTCAGAAGAGTATTTAGAAAGGTAATCGGGTAATGAAGTAAGGATAACTCGAATAAATTCTTTATTATGTGCCAATCTCAGTATTTCCTACTTTACATATAGGAATTATGGTGATAATATCTCTATTGTTATATTAAAAAAGGAAGTGAAGAAATGTATATATTCGTCATTCTTAATATTATTATCATGTTATTACTTATTTTTGGTTTATATACTATGCAGAAAAAGCATCTCTCTTTTTCAAAAAGAGTATTTACAGGCCTGGGATTAGGTGTCCTGTTTGGATTGGGGTTACAGTTTGCCTATGGAATAGAATCGGAAGCTGTTTCAACATCGATTGATTGGTTCAATATAGTTGGAAGCGGGTATGTAAGCTTCCTAAAAATGATTGTTATGCCATTGGTTTTCATATCTATTCTTTCTGCTTTTACAAAATTAAAGATGGAAAACAATCTTGGAAAAGTTAGCGGATGGATCTTGGGAACATTAGTTGGTACAACAGCTATTGCTGCTGCTGTAGGAATTGCTTCAGCATTATTGTTCAATTTGGAAGCCGTACAAATTGATCAGGGAGAAGCAGAACTAGGCAGAGCAGCCCAATTAGAGGAACAAGTTGTTTCTGTTCAAGATATGACGATACCTCAACAAATTGTTTCATTAATTCCTACTAATCCATTCTTGGATCTAACAGGAGCAAATCCAACATCAACAATATCTGTCGTTATTTTTGCTGCTATTCTTGGTATTGCCTTTTTAGGAATTAGACGTAAGGAACCGGTATATGCTGAAAAATTTGCAGATATTGTAGAGACTTTTTATAAATTGATTATGCGGGTTGTTACCTTGATTTTAAGACTGACTCCTTACGGTGTGTTGGCATTAATGACAAAAGTAACAGCAACAAGTGATTATCAGGCAATTTGGAAGCTGGGTAAGTTTGTTTTGGCATCCTATGCTGCCTTAATTGTTATGTTTATTATTCATTTACTTATTTTAGCAATAGCTGGTTTAAATCCGGTGACTTATGTGAAGAAGGCTTTTCCAGTACTTGCATTTGCATTCACTTCAAGAACAAGTGCCGGAGCATTACCTTTAAATATCAAAGCACAAACGAAGGACATGGGAGTACCTGAAGGTGTAGCCAATTTTGCGGGATCCTTTGGGTTATCAATTGGGCAAAATGGTTGTGCCGGTATTTACCCGGCCATGTTAGCCGTTATGATCGCTCCTACGGTAGGAATAGATCCATTAACACCTTCATTCCTGTTAACACTAGTTGCTGTTGTAGCAATTAGCTCCTTTGGTGTTGCTGGAGTAGGAGGCGGGGCTACATTTGCTGCTTTGCTTGTCCTTTCAGCATTGAATTTACCAGTTGGTTTAGCTGGTCTTCTCATATCTGTTGAACCGCTTATTGATATGGGACGTACAGCACTAAATGTTAGCGGAAGTATGACAGCTGGTGTTATTACGAGTAAGGCAACAAAAGACTTGGATACCAGTGTCTACAATAGTTCTTCTCAATCGGCGTAATGATAAAAGGAACTTCCCAATTAAGTAGGTTTGGGAAGTTTTTTTGCTTTAGGAAAATATGTAGTAGAAGGGGCGGCAAGCATATGCTACCTTTACTTATGGAAGTCCTTATATGGACAGATCGTTATAATGAATAAAAAAACGTGCTGAGTAAAGAGGAGGCCATTTTCAATGAAACTTGAAAAAGTTCGATGGGGCATAATTGGATGCGGGAATGTAACGGAAGTAAAAAGTGGACCGGCATTTCAAAAAATAAAAAATTCCGAATTGGTAGCTGTTATGCGAAGAACTGGTGAGTTGGCAGAGGACTATGCAAAAAGACACCATGTTTCCAAATGGTACGATGATGCTGACGCACTAATCAATGATCCGGATGTTGACGCAGTTTATATTGCAACACCACCGGGTTCTCATAAGGAGTATACCCTGAAAGCTGCAAAGGCAGGCAAACCTGTATATGTAGAAAAGCCGATGGCTCTTAATTGGGCTGAATGCAATGACATGATTGTTGCCTTTAAAGCTTCGCGTGTACCTTTATATGTTGCTTATTACCGTAGGGCACAGCCCCGATTTATTAAAATAAAAGAGTTGTTGAAAAGTAAAATAATTGGAGACATTCGTTTTGTATCAACGACACAGTATCAGAAGGCAAGGGAAGATGTGATGAACCCGGAAAATCTCCCGTGGAGGGTTCAGCCTGAGTTGTCCGGAGGAGGACTTTTTTTCGATTTAGCCAGCCATACACTTGATATGTTAGATTTTTTACTTGGTCCTATAAAGGAAGCAAATGGTTTTGCTTCTAATCAGGCAGGATTATATCGAGCAGAAGACATCGTGACAGGAACCTATCAGTTTGAGTCAGGGACCCATGGGATTGGAAGCTGGTGTTTTTCAGCTTTTGAAAATGTGGATGTGAATGAAATCATTGGCAGTAAAGGAAAGATTACCTTTTCCACTTTTGGCGATGATCCAGTTATTTTAATAACTGATGATGGTAAAGAAGAATGGAGTTTTGAGCGACCTCAACATGTCCACCAACCTCTCCTTGAAACAATTGTTGATGAATTAACTGGAGGTAACAGAAAGTGTCCAAGTACCGGTGCAACTGGTGCGAGAACAAACTGGGTTATGGATGAATTAGTTAAGGTCAAAAGAAATAGTAATCACGACTCATAAAGTGGCTTGTTACCAAAAAGAATAGACTTGCTGTCAGATCTTTATACAAAGCGAAACGAGAGGGAGCAGTTTATGTCTTAGCGGGAAAGGGAAGAAATGATAAAAGCACCTTAACGGAACTGGTTTAAGGTGCTTGTTTATTATCATCTAGTCTAATTTAAGCCGTTTGCGGGCTGATTCATGCTTAGTTGCAACTGGAATATGCTTTAACGCTTTACCTAACCCATAATAGGGCATATTTCCATACAAAGATTCATAATTTCCCTTTTTTACCTGATAGGTTTCGTGGTAAATTCCAACTGCACGATTCGCTCCAACCTTTTGATTAAAATTCTTCCATGCAGTTAAATGTTTTTCAAATTTAGCATAAGCAAGCAGATCATCTAATGAACGCCAGTATTGAATCATGACGGTCGTTCTTAAACCAAAATAGCTTTCCATTGATAAAAAGCCAAGGTCCTCTTTGTTTGTATAAAGCTCCTTAATCATTCCCGGCATAGCTTGAAAGACCGGAAACCACTTGTGTACTGCGAGTCGATTATTTACCCTCATTCCAATAATAAAGACAACAATATCTTCTTCATTTTCAGTCGTAAAACGTCCAGTAAAAAGCTTTTTGGCCAAGTTTTAATCCCCCTTAATTGAAATATACTTTTGAAGAGTACACTCACACCATTCGATTGCAGCTTTCGTTATCCTTTTTCCATAATCCAAAGTAAATAACCAATACAAAGAGTTTTTATCGTGATGTTGATGCTGTAAAATAGCTTGCTCAATTGATTCATAGGTTTGGTACCGATAATGTAATCCTTGTTTGTAATGTTGAAGGAGAGAGATCGTATGTTCATGTGATTGATAGTGTCCAAAAAACAGCTTTAATAAAAGTTCATTTCTTTCAACAGGTAGCTGGTCGATTGGTTCCTCTAACCACTTTTTTAATGTTTCTACTCCTTTTGTTGTCAGTTTGTATTCATTTCGGTCTGGCTTACCTGCAGAAGAAGAGGATTGAACTTCAGCTAATCCTTCTTGAACAATAAATTTCAGTGTTGGGTAAATTTGACCATAACTAACTTTCCAAAAGTGATTTAAGCTCTCATCAATGAATTGTTTAATGGAATAACCTGAATTGCATTCTGTTGTTAAAATTCCTAAAATTGCGTACGTTGTATTGTTATAATTTTTCACTATTTCCTCACCTATCAAAAAGATATATATCATTTAGATATACAATACTTTATATGGAAAATATATGCAATGTTTTTATAGAAGCAGTGTTTTGTTTTTTACTTAAAGGAGTTCATCCTTTTTTGGAAGCGTTAAATAGTTTATAATAATCAGATAATGGTAGAAATTTTAATCAAAAAATAGATAAAATAGTAGTATAATTATAGGGAAGACAGAAAAGGGTTTTTTCTAAAGGTGTTCCTTGCTTTCTGTAACTCCTAAGCAGGAGCTCCTCCTTATGTACGATCACAACGCAGTAAATTTTACAGTTGATAGTATAAGACGAGATAAAGGCTTGGCAATAAGCCAGGTTTTCTTACAAATATAGGGGATAAGGAAGGTTATAATGGGCAGCATACAGAAAAAAACAGACGTAATCTTAATTGGTGCCGGTATGATGAGTGCGACCTTGGGAACACTTTTGAAAGAACTAATACCGGATTGGGAAATAACTGTATTCGAAAAGCTTTCAAAAGCAGGAGAAGAAAGCTCCAATGAATGGAATAATGCAGGAACGGGGCATGCAGCACTTTGTGAGCTTAATTACACGGTTGAAAAGCCGGATGGTTCTGTAGATATAAGTAAAGCAATAAACATCAATGAACAGTTTCAGGTTTCAATGCAATTTTGGTCATATCTTGTCAAAAGTAAGCTGATTCAAAATCCAGAGGATTTTATCATGTCATTGCCACATATGAGTTTAGTTCAAGGAGAACAAAATGTATCGTTTTTAAAAAGGCGATTTGAAGCGCTATCAAAAAACCCTCTTTTTCAAGGGATGGAGTTTTCCGAGGATCCAAAAAAGCTAATGGAATGGATACCACTAATTATGCAGGATCGTTCCACAGATGAACCTATAGCCGCAACCAAAATTGACTCAGGGACGGATGTCAACTTTGGTGCATTAACACGCATGTTATTTGAACACTTAGAGAGAAAAAATGTTGAACTAAACTATAAACATAGTGTTCAAGATATCAAACGAACAAGTGAAGGCTTATGGGAATTGAAAGTACAGAATCTGGATAGCGGTACTGTTGAGCATCATACTGCAAAATTTGTCTTTATCGGAGGCGGAGGAGGCAGTCTGCATTTACTGCAAAAAACTGGTATTCCCGAAGGCAAGCATATTGGAGGATTTCCGGTGAGCGGCCTATTTATGGTATGCAATAATCCTGATGTTGTCGCACAGCACCATGCAAAAGTATACGGAAAAGCTAAGGTTGGTGCGCCGCCAATGTCTGTGCCCCATCTCGACACTCGATTCATTGACAATAAAAAGTCGTTACTATTTGGACCATTTGCAGGCTTTACACCAAAGTTCCTGAAAAATGGATCCGTGTTTGACTTAATCACATCTGTTAAACCGGATAATCTTTTAACCATGTTAGCAGCAGGTGCAAAAAACATGTCATTAACAAAGTACCTGATTCAGCAAGTGATGTTATCAAAAGAGCAGCGAATGGAAGAATTACGCGAATTTATTCCAAATGCCAAAAGTGAAGACTGGGATTTAGTTGTAGCCGGACAACGTGTACAGGTAATCAAAGATACCGAAGCCGGTGGCAAAGGAACACTGCAATTTGGTACAGAAGTTGTTTGTGCATCAGACGGCTCAATTGCAGCATTACTCGGAGCATCTCCAGGTGCCTCAACTGCCGTTCACGTCATGCTTGAAGTTCTTACAAGATGCTTCCCTGAACATATCAATGAATGGGAACCAAAAATCAAACAAATGATTCCATCATACGGCAAATCCCTATTAGAAAATCCGGCACTTCTCCACCAAGTCCACACTTCAACAGCTCAGACTCTTGGTCTGTCTGGAAAAGAATTGGAACGCAGGGACAGGAACCTTGTCCCAGTAACAACTAGCAATATAGTAAATTAAGTATAAATGGAAAATCGGGACAGGTAACCTGTCCCGATTTTTTTTATACTTATATGTTAATAACAAGCAAAATATACTTTAAATCCAATAAAGGTTAGCGATTTTTATATCGTAAAAGGACCTGTAAAATTCTTGTACTATGGCTTAGCACTTTGACTTTCAGCTCCAGCAACTAGCTCCGAAGCATATGGAAATGGATATTTTGTATAGCATGCATAGCTATATCTTGGATTTGGTTCTTGTCTTTACCGGTCATAGGAAGGAGGATTGGTCAAATCGATCAAGAGGGAGGCTTTAAAAAAGGATGAACAAGGGTTCTGCTCTTATTGTGGGGGATGGCCTTTTATATGAGATATCAGCTATATGAGATATGAAAAATGTGAGTAAACACTCACTTTTGTTATTGACAGGACAAATCGGAGGGTGTTATAAAATAAGTGAGTAATTACTCACTTATTTAATTTACGGGAGGTTAACATGAAGGAAACTATCTCAATTCAGAAGATAAGTAAACGTTATGGAAATAAAGTCGTACTAAATGACATTGATTTAAGTATTAAAGAAGGATCCATCTACGGTTTTATTGGTCCTTCAGGTGCAGGAAAAACAACTTTAGTAAAAATGATTGTAGGGATGGATAAACCAGATCGTGGAGATATTCATGTTCTTAATCAGAAAGTACCTAATTTGAGGCTTCTTCAAGAAATTGGATATATGGCTCAATCAGATGCACTCTATGCAGAATTGACAGGTAAAGAAAATCTCACATTTTTTGCTTCCCTTTATAAGTTGAATAAAGCTGAAATAAAGGAGCGAATTACTTACACGGCTAACTTAGTTAACCTCACAGAACATCTTTCCAAAAAAGTTTTGGCATATTCAGGTGGAATGAAACGGCGATTATCTCTTGCCATCGCATTAATTCAAAATCCTCAAATACTTATCTTAGATGAACCAACAGTTGGGATTGATCCTGAGCTGAGATTTAGTATTTGGAAGGAGCTAATCCGATTAAAGGAGCAAGAAGGGAAAACGATTATTGTCACTACGCATGTTATGGATGAAGCGGAAAAATGTGATTACATTGCAATGGTTAGGGATGGGGCGATCATCACTAGTGGGACACCACAAAAACTAAAAGAGCAATACAAGGCAAGCAATTTTGATGAAGTATTCTTAAACGCAGGGAGGAAAAAATAATGACAATAACTGCATTAGTTAGACGAATATTTCAACAAATGCTTAGAGATAAACGAACCTTAGCGCTTTTATTTATAGCCCCTTTACTAATCTTAACTCTCATGTACCTAGTATTTAATGGAGAAAATCTAGACCCGACATTAGGTGTAGAGAATGCTAGTGATCCATTAATTGAGCAGTTTGAAGAGGCAAATATTTTAGTAGAGGAATTCGAAAAAACTTCTAATATAGAAGAAGTAATCGCAGAACAAGATTTAGATGGGTATCTAAAAGTAGAAGATGATGAATGGAAATTAACGTTATTAAATAGTGATCCTAATTTAGCACAAGGCTTGCAAATGAAAATAAAACAGATAACGAATAAACAGTTATTATCACAATTGATGATGAAAAGTAATTTGAAGCTAGAGATGCCTTTAGAAGATCCGTTAGAAATTGAATATGTATATGGAGATAGTGACACAGAATTTTTTGATGTTCTTAGTCCAATTCTAATTGGCTTTTTTGTCTTCTTCTTTGTATTTTTAATCTCAGGTATCGGTTTATTAAAAGAACGAACAACAGGTACTTTAGAAAGATTAATGGCAACACCTATTAGAAGAGGGGAAATCATAACAGCTTACTTAATCGGGTTTGGGGTGTTTGCTATTGTTCAAACGGTTGTGATTGTTTTTTATTCTATAAATGTATTAGACATGGTTCTTGTCGGTTCAATTTGGAATGTCATTTTAATTAATTTACTCCTTGCTTTAGTTGCATTATCCTTAGGGATTCTTCTATCATCGTTTGCATCCTCAGAATTCCAAATGGTACAGTTTATCCCTGTAGCAGTAGTACCACAGATTTTCTTTTCAGGAATTTTACCATTGGAAGGGATGTCCAATTGGCTACAAGCCATCGCAAAGATCATGCCATTGTATTATGCAGCAGATGCCTTGAAAGGTGTTATGTATAAGGGTTTAGGATTTGCAGGTATACGTGGAGACCTCTACGCCTTGGCTGTTTTTGCCATCATCTTTATCATATTGAATTTATTTGCTCTGAAAAAGTACAGTAAGCTATAATAGTGGGTAATGAAGGGGCGTGTGGTAAGTGTCTGAAAGTAAGTTGTTGGATGCATTAATTGCTCAAGCAAAATTATCGAAGAAGCAAACGGAAAAACAACAGAAAATTGTCGAAGCAGCAATAACTATTTTTGCTGAAAAGGGTTATGCCAATACATCTACCAGTGAAATCGCCAAAGCTGCTGGAGTCGCAGAAGGAACAATTTTTAGACATTATGGAACAAAAGATAATTTATTACTTTCTGTTATTCTTCCTTTTTTTAAAGAATCCTTTCCGATCATGGCAGAGGAAGTGTTTAACGAAATTATGTCTTCGAATGTTCATACATTTGAGGAATTTCTTAAAGCCTTTCTAAAAAATAGAATCAATTTCTTTTTCGAAAACAAAGAGATTGCTAAGGTTGTTATAAAGGAAATTTTATATAATGAAGAACTAAAAAGTAATTTATTGCCCCTTTTATCAGAGAATTTTATCATACGTGTAAATAAAGCTTTGGATATATTTAAAGAACGTGGTGAATTTGCAGATATTCCTACAGACCGTATCGTAAAAATGGTGTTAACATTTATTGCGGGGTTTCTAACTTCCCGCTTAGTATTATTAAATGATTATTCTATTACTGAAGAAGAAATTGAAGATGCAGTTCGTTTTGTGATGGATGGTATTAGAAATAAAGAACAATAATAAAGCCGCTTTACATTCATGATGTAAGAGCGGCTTTCACTTTAACAGATTAGTTTCTAATAAGGTAATCAAAAGCACCTAATGCTGCGGTAGCTCCAGATCCCATTGAAATAATAATTTGGTTATATGCACTGTCTGTACAATCTCCTGCAGCAAATAAACCGGGTACAGTTGTAGCACCATGTTTATCAACAATGATTTCACCCATACGGTTACGTTCCACAATACCTTCTAACCAATCAGTGTTTGGAACAAGGCCGATTTGAACAAAGACACCTTGTAGTTCAACATGTCCTTCTTCACCTGTGTCACGGTCAATGTACGTAATACCGTTCACACTGTCTGTTCCTGTAATTTCTTTTGTTTGCACATTCTTTAGAACAGTTACATTTGGAAGACTGTATAAACGTTTTTGTAGGACATCATCAGCTTTTAGTTCTGGCATGAATTCAAGAACAGTAACATGTTTTACAATTCCTGCAAGGTCAATTGCTGCCTCAATACCTGAGTTTCCGCCACCAATAACAGCAACATCTCTACCTTCAAATAAAGGACCATCACAGTGAGGGCAGTAAGCAACACCTTTGTTTTTGAATTCCTGTTCACCAGGTACACCAACATTACGCCAACGAGCACCCGTAGAAACAATCACACTTTTACTTTTTAGCACAGCGCCGTTTTCAAGTTCAAGTTCAAAAAGATCTTTCTTTTCAATCCCTTTTGCACGTTGTAAATTCATGACATCGATGCCGTATTCCTTAACATGCTCCTCAAGACTTGCAACAAGCTTAGGACCTTCAGTGCTTTTTACACTAATGAAGTTCTCTATGCTCATTGTGTCTAGGACTTGACCACCAAAGCGTTCAGCAACGATACCTGTACGGATTCCTTTACGTGCTGCGTAAATGGCTGCACTTGAACCAGCAGGACCTCCACCAACAACTAAAACATCATAAGGCTCTTTGTTCTCGAACTCTGATGCATCAGGTGCAGTACCGATTTTAGCAAGGATTTCTTCGAGTGTCATACGGCCGCCGCCTAAAAATTCTGCATTTAAGTAAACAGCAGGTACAGACATAACATTTTTGTATTCAACTTCCTCTTTAAAGGCAGCTCCATCGATCATCGTATGTGTGATATTAGGGTTTAACACACTCATAATATTAAGAGCCTGTACAACATCAGGACAGTTGTGACAGCTTAAACTTACATATGTTTCAAAGTGATGTTCACCACTAATACCTTTAATTTGATCTATTACACTTTGATCAATTTTTGGTGGTCTTCCACTAACCTGCAAGAGGGCCAAAACTAGTGAAGTAAATTCGTGACCAAGAGGAATACCGGCGAATGTAACACCTGTCTCTTCACCGACACGATTTACACTAAAGCTTGGTGTTCTGGTTAATTCTGCTTTCTCAACGGTAATTTTTGAGGACATGGAAGCTAGCTCATTCACTAGCTCCAACATGTCAGTTGAGATTTTATCACTACCAGCACTAACTTTTAAAACAATATCGCCTTCTAATAGCTGAAGATATTGTTCTAACTGTGCTTTAATTTCTGCATCAAGTACCATTTATGACTCTCCTTACAGCTTTCCAACAAGATCAAGGCTTGGCTTAAGTGTTTCAGAACCTTCTTCCCATTTAGCCGGGCAAACTTCACCTGGATTGTTACGAACATATTGAGCCGCTTTAACTTTGTTAATAAGCGTGCTTGCATCACGGCCGATGCCTCCAGCGTTAATTTCAACAGTTTGGATAACTCCGTCTGGATCAATGATGAAAGTACCACGGTCAGCAAGACCTTCTTCTTCATTTAACACTTCAAAGTTACGAGAAACCACTTGAGATGGGTCACCGATCATTGCATATTTGATTTTACCGATTTTTTCTGAGCTATCGTGCCAACCTTTATGTGTGAAGTGTGTATCCGTAGAAACAGAGTAAACTTCAACTCCAAGAGCTTTTAAGTTTTCATATTCGTTTTGTAAATCTTCAAGCTCAGTTGGGCATACGAAAGTGAAATCTGCTGGATAGAAGCAGAATACGCTCCATTGACCTTTTAAGCTTTCGTTTGTTACATCGATGAATTCACCATCTTTAAATGCTTTTGCTGCGAAAGGTTTTACTTCAGTACCGATTAATGACATGTTTATATTCCTCCTAAATATATTTGAACAACTATTAAACACTTTCAATAATTGTTCTAATTTTATATAAATTATCAAATAGAATTTGCTTTTAGTCAAGTGAAACGATTATATCTTTTTAATAAAAAATAATGTAAGTGTTTTCTATGGTATATTGTCAAAGGTATCATAATTAATTTTGAAATAGTAGAAGAATATATGCTTAGTTAATTCTTTTTAATTGCTATGAATTCACTTGTATTTCTGACTCTAAATGAGAAAACAGTTTGTAATCCTTGGAATCGTGTTATCAACGAAATTTAAATGATCGATAAGGATTTACAACATCACTAGAATTCCCAAAATCAAATAACTTAAACAAGAATCCTACCGTTGAAACTTTTTCCAATGTATTTCGTAAAAAAGATAAAAGGGAAAACAGGAGGAATATAATGTTCACAGAAATAAATAATAAGTTAATTGAGATAAAAGGAGATTTACGTAAAAAACAAAAATTTGAAGCCCAAATAGCAGATTTCCAAAAAGAAAATAAAGTGGTTGAGGAAAGAATTGCCCAGTTGCAAATGATCTACAAATCAGAAGAAAAAGATGTTACTCAACTAGAAAAAATGACTCTAAAAAATCTATTTGCTTTATTATCTGGAACAAAGGATGAAAAACTTTCAAAGGAAAAACAGGAACTTATTGCTACTAAGCATAAACTGGAAGAAGCAAACAAAACAAAATCTGAAATAAATAAGGCCTTTCTTGATCTGAAAAATAAATTACATATGTTAGACAACGTAGAATCTAAATACAAGCAACTTCTTTCTGAGAAAGAGAAAATGATTAAAGCAAGTCATTCTCCTCATGCAGATAAAATGTTTGAACTGAGTGAACAAGAGGGGATTCTTAAAGCCTATATACAAGAGTTAGAAGAAGCTATAGTTGCTGGAACACGCGTAAAACATGATCTTTTGGAAGCTCAAACATCTCTAGAAAAGGCAAGTAACTGGGGAACTTTTGATATGTTCGGCGGCGGTTCTATCTCCAGTTTTGTAAAACACCAACACTTGGATGAAGCTGAAGCCAGCATCCATAAAGCTCAAACAAGTATGCGATATTTTCAAAAAGAACTATTAGATATACAAGAAGAAGCACATCTCGAAATTGATATCTCAGGCATGCTTAAATTTGCCGATTTCTTTTTTGATGGCTTCTTTGTAGATATGATGGTTCAAGGAAAGATTAACGACTCTTTAGAACAAACAAAAAGCCAACTCTCAAAGGTTAGTGAAATTTTATCGAATTTAAGGGAACAGTTTGAGGCGAGAAAAGAAGAGGTAGCAACCATTCGTTATGAAAGAATGGAGTTAATTGAGAGTTTGTAGGCTATGGGATTCAATAATCTTTTGAATAAAAGTTTAAGCAACAGCAATCTAGTATGGATAAGATTGCTGTTTTGTATAGGGAAATAGTTTCCTGGTGGTGATGAAAGACAAGAGGTAAGTTTATTGAGCTTCTTAAAGTATTGATTAAGTAGAGATGGATAAATAAACGGTTTGCTAAGAGGTGCTTGATATAAGGTGAATTCGGGATGAATGAAGACAACTGAGGCCACTACAGATTGATGAAATCCCAGACTCTGAAGTAACTGTCGTAACAATGATTCAGTTCTATTTAGTTGAGTTAGTAGATTATTAATTTCTGACTTGGTTGTTTATAAAGTCTATCAGAGTCGTAATAAAAATTTCCTTGATAGTTCTTTACCTCATAAATGTAAATGGTTTTCAGAAAAATTAGTAGGGAATCAATTTGGAACAAGGTGTTGTTGAAGAAGTAAATCATTTAAAATATAACATTCGGATTTTAACTTTTCTAAATAATCATCTAATAGTTTTTCCCCTCATATCCTTTTAGGAGATTTAAATAATGGAGTTTACTTTTGTCTGTTAAACTCATTCGCTTGTCTAGATATTCAAGAGCTAGTAATTCAAGTGATTTTCTTCGATGTTTGTAGATCATACTTCACTTCCTTATTTTGTTTCAAATCTATTATAGTTAAGGATTATGTGAATTTTTCTAGTTATAAATGAAAACAATTCTGTAATATGATTACTTTGATGGTTAAACACATTAGTAGGATAAATCAATGTTAAAAATTTCACATTGAAATTTTATAGTTTCCATAATTTCATATGTTCATTATCATTGATTTTGTTCCACGTGAAACATTTTAAATAGCACATGATTTCCCGACCTTACAAAAGGGTATATAAAGAGAAAAACTAAATGAGGGAATCAAATGAAAAAGAAGAAAAAATGGATAATTAGCGCCATTATAATCATAATTTTATCAGCAACCATGCTATATCACAGAGTTAAACCCCTGCCATCCGGACTTTCCTATCAAAGCAAGGTTCATGCAATATCAGATCAAGATATTGATTTTTTATATGACCTCACGTATCAAAAAGATGGGGAAGATGAGTATGATCACTCTATTTTTAACGAGGTATTTAAAACAATTCAGGAGGCGGAGCATTTTCTAATACTAGATCTTTTCTTAGTTAATGGGTATACAGATGGCAAACGTTCATACCCAAAGCTTAGTGAAAGATTAACGAAATCAATTGAAAAGCAAAAAGAGAAGTACCCTGATTTAAAAGTAGTTTTTATTACCGATCAAATTAATACTACATATGGATCTCATGAGGCCAAGCAAATTGATCCATTGGAGGATCTTGGTGTGGAAGTAGTTTATACGAACTTGGACCGATTACGGGATCCTAATCTTTTATACTCTGGATTTTGGAGGGCAACAATTAAGTGGTTTGGACAGGAGGGTAACGGTTGGCTTCCAAATCCAATGGAAAAGTCAGCGCCAGAAGTGACAGCACGTTCTTATTTAAAATTATTGAATATTAAAGCAAACCATAGAAAAGTGGTCATCACCGAAGATGCCGGGGTGATTTTATCTGCGAATCCACATGATGCCAGCGGGTTTCATTCCAATATAGGTTTTAAAGTAAAAGGATCAATCCTCAAAGATATGGTGAGAGCTGAAAAAGCAATAGCTGCATTTTCAGGCGGGGACTTAAACGCATTTCCTTCAAAGGTTGAGTTAGATGAGCTAATTAAACCTTCTTTATTAGAAGAAGGATTATCATTGCATGCTCAAATTCTTACAGAAAGAAAGGTTCAAACCCATGTTGTCGATGCGTTGAATAAGGCAGAAAAGAAAGATAAGGTTTGGATCGGCATGTTTTATTTGGCTGATAGAGATATTATTAAAGGTATTGAGGAGGCTGCAAAACGAGGAGTTACAATCAACATTGTATTAGATCCAAACCAAAATGCTTTTGGACAAGAAAAGATCGGTTTGCCGAATCTGCCCATAGCAGCAGAACTTCAAAATCTTGACTATGAAAATATTACAATTCGCTGGTATGCTACAAACAAAGAGCAATATCATTCAAAACTGATTTATATAAAAGGTCAACAGGAGTCCGTTGTCATTGGTGGTTCGAGCAATTTCACATCGCGAAATCTAGACGACTATAATGTAGAAGAAGGTATGAAAATCATAGCCCCGACAGAAAGTAAGCTCATAGAATCAGTTGATCACTATTTCAATAGAATTTGGAGTAATGAAGATGGTACTTATACAGTCGATTATGAGAAATATCAGGATCAGTTACCAGTGTTTAAATACATCATGTATATGATTCAAAAAGTATTCCAGATGACTACTTATTAAGTTACTAGTGGTAACAGAGAGCCTGCAACCATTTTGTAACAGGAACTACTTATTGGGCAGGAATGTAATAGGCAATTATTAATTCATGAACAGGGTAATGGAAATTGTTGAACAGACCTGCCTAAATACGGTTTAATAGAGTTATATCTAGCAAAATTAATACATAATATACTTTATTGTGCATTTGCAGATGGGGTTTTCCGTATGAGGTCTTGTTTTCTTTCACAATGTCATCATAAACCAAAAACAACATTGGGGAGGAATCAGTATCGAGGTTTCAGTAAGTGCTTTAGGAGCAATAAGTGCTTTGGTCATTGCCATTGTGTTAATACTAAAAAAAGTGCCACCTGCTTATGGAATGGTTGCCGGAGCCTTGATCGGAGGGTTGATAGGTGGCGTTGATATTACAAATACAGTGAATTTAATGATAGAAGGTGCAAAAGATATTATTCCGGCAGTATTGAGAATAATGGCTGCGGGCATCCTTGCAGGTGTTTTAATTGAATCTGGTGCAGCTTCATCGATAGCAGAAAAGATCGTCAAACAGTTTGGGGAATCACGGGCGCTCTTGGCGTTGGCTGTAGCGACAATGATTTTGACAACTGTCGGGGTTTTTGTAGATGTGGCTGTTATTACTGTTGCCCCGATTGCGTTAGCTATTGCTAAGCGGGCACAACTTTCTAAGACTGCTATTTTACTAGCGATGATTGGTGGAGGAAAAGCAGGAAATATCATGTCACCAAACCCAAATGCAATTGCAGCATCTGATGCCTTTAATGTACCGCTGACATCGATTATATCGGCAGGAATCATTCCGGCTATTTTGGGTATTGCAGTAACGTATTATTTAGCAAAGAAGGTAGCAAAAAAAGGTTCTATTGTCATGGACCTAGATGTTGAAGTCTCAGATATGACAAAAAAACCTCTATTTATGACAGCTATGATTGGACCACTCGTTACAATTATTTTACTGGCGTTAAGACCATTATTTGATATTAATATTGATCCAATGATTGCACTGCCTATAGGAGGAATTATTGGCGCAATTGCGATGAATAAGATCAGGGAACTTAATGATTATGCAGTTTCAGGATTAAGTAAAATGTCTGGTGTTGCGATTATGTTATTAGGAACTGGAACATTGGCTGGGATCATTGCTAATTCTGAGTTGAAGGATGTAATGATCAATGGATTAAGCTCATCTGGCTTGCCGGCATATTTATTGGCGCCTGTATCGGGAATTTTTATGTCTGCTGCAACAGCTTCAACAACAGCAGGTACAGCTGTAGCAAGCGGTGTTTTCAGCAGTACTATTCTAGGTTTGGGAATTTCAGCATTAGCCGGGGCTGCCATGATTCATGCTGGCGCAACAGTGCTTGATCACTTGCCTCACGGAAGTTTCTTTCATGCGACAGCAGGAAGTGTCAACATGGAAATTAAAGAGCGCTTAAAACTAATGCCATATGAATTTTTGGTTGGTTTAACGCTTACGGTCATTTCCACCCTCATATTCGGAGTATTTAAACTTTTTGGTTAACGGGATTTTTAGAAAGGAGATTTAAAAGATGAAAATAGTCATTGCCCCAGATTCTTTTAAGGAAAGCTTATCTGCAATGGAGGCCGCTCTTGCAATAGAGAGGGGCTTTAAAAGGATTTTTCCAAATGCCGATTATCAAAAAATGCCGATGGCGGATGGTGGAGAAGGTACTGTTCAATCTTTAGTCGATGCAACAAACGGTTCAATTAAAGAAAGGATTGTGACAGGTCCACTTGGAAATCCGGTTAAAGCTTTCTTTGGTTTGATGGGTGATGGAAAAACGGCCGTTATTGAAATGGCTGCTGCATCCGGTTTGCATTTAGTCCCTTTTGAACGACGAAACCCATTAGTAACGACGACAAGAGGTACAGGAGAGTTAATCTTATCCGCCCTTGATTTAGGTGTAGAGCATATGATTATCGGGGTTGGTGGAAGTGCCACAAATGATGGAGGAGCAGGGATGGTTCAGGCGTTAGGTGGGAGATTACTAGATTCAGATGGAAATGATATTCAGGCAGGAGGTGGTGTGCTTTCGGAAATCGCCTCTATCGACTTGACAGGACTGGATCAAAGATTAACGGAAATCAAAATTGAAGTAGCCTGTGATGTTGATAATCCATTAACAGGGCCAAGAGGTGCATCAGCAATATTTGGTCCCCAAAAAGGAGCAACACCTGAGATGGTCCAATTGCTTGATCAGAACCTGACTCACTTTGCCGATGTCGTAGAGGCATCACTTGGAAGGTCCTTTCGAAATATAGAAGGGGCAGGTGCTGCTGGAGGTCTTGGAGCGAGTCTAGTAGCTTTTTTGAATGCTGAATTAAAAAGAGGGATTCAAATTGTCCTTGATGCAGTGAATTTTGATGAAGTAGTAGAAGACGCGAATCTTGTTATAACAGGTGAGGGGAGAATTGATTCACAAACTATTTATGGAAAGACTCCTATTGGTGTTGCAAAGGCAGCTAAAAAGTATGGTGTGCCTGTAATTGGTGTAGCAGGCTCTCTATCGAAAGATTGTGATGTTGTATACGAACATGGTATTGATGCACTTTTTAGCATTGTGCCAGGTGTTACCACACTTCCAAATGCCTTTGAACATGCTGCTGATTACATGGAAATGACAGCAAGAAACATTGCTGCAACTTTGAAAGCTGCGAATAAATGAATGGAAGGACCCGAAGGAATCCTTCGGGCTCAATCTGTGAAGAGTTATTAGCTTTATTTCGAATGGCCATGATACCACGTGTAAAATGTGCCAGCCTTTTCTTTGGAAAGGCCATATAGTCTACTTTCATGTATTGGTTTGGCTCTATTAAGAAAAACAAGTGTGGCAACATTAAATTTCCGCTGTAACCAAGAGTGTTTAATCGTGATTTGCTGAATTCGTTCGTGATGTGTAACAAATGTTTCATTCACAAATCCGCCTTTTCTTATTTGAACAGTTTTTCCATGGCGAATATAGCTTGTGAACCAATAATCAAGGATTCTTGAGGTAACAGACAGGATAAATACAAAGGCTGCTATCCATAGCCATTCTCTTTTAAAAATGGCCAGTCCAATGATTGATAAAATTGTTACATAATAAGGATGAAGAAGCTTGAGCCACAGAACTTTAATCGGAAATCTTTCCATACGCTCTTCAATGACATATTGAGGCAACATGGATTGCAGGACTTGATAAGCTTGTTTTTTAGGCATAAAAGGATATAAAGAACTTGTATCCTGATCATTTCCATCCTCAGATCCTCCTGCACTGATAAGCTTCACTTCAACAAGACTAAGTAAACGTTTTAAGAGGGATTGTTCTACAACAACAGCTTGAACCCGATGTTTAAGAATTGAATAACTAACAACATTCCCCATGCCTTTTTCAATATAGATTCTATCCGTATCATCACTAATCACAAAGTTACCGTATTTTGTAAAGGTTTTGAACAACCCAAATAAGACAGATAAAATTATAGCTATTATCAGTATCATAATAAGCATCCACCAATGAATGAGTAAATAATCGAACGTATTCTTGGCTGAATCTTCAATGTGAAAAAGCTCTGCCAAATTAAAATACAGGGCACTTAATAAAGGGAAAAAGGCCAAAAAGCTAAGCGATGTAAATGAAGCCTTTATTAAGTCTTTTTTATTCGATTGAAAATGAATGCTTCGTTCAATAACTGGTTGTGGTTCTTCACCATTTTGTTGATCCTGTGGTTGTTCTAAAAGAATGAGAATATGACGTTTCTCTTTAGCTGTTATAACGGGAAAAGTAAAGTTTGCATGTTCTCCGCTTGTACCTGTTTCAAGTGTGAGAGACGTAAGTCCGAACCAACGATGGATAAATGTTGTATTTGATTTATGATTATGGATACTGCTAAAAGGAATGGTTCGTTGTGATTTAATAAATACCCCTTTACGTTCAATGACTGAATTCTGAGTAACCTCATATTGACAGAACATCCACTGTAAAATGGTCCAAATAAGAGTGGAAATACAAACAATGATAAATATGTACCTTCCCCATACAACCCATGTAGCTGTGGATGTTGCTTTAAATATAAATAAGATAAGAACAATTCCTACTGAACCTTTGATAAATGAAATAAGGTCTACAGCTATCATCGCAGGATGATAACGTTTAGTTGTTGGATGCATGTTCTTTTTCTCCTTCACCATTCTCTTGGTCTTTTATTTTTGCAAACACAGCAATTTGTGCTTTTAATAGATGTGCCTCTTCTGCGGGAATGGCAGGGATAACATGATTTGAAGTTGTTGTACCCACCTCAATATTGTAAAGCATATGTCGACGCATAATCGGACCTTGTTCTGTGCGCACATATTCTACTTTTTCCATAGGAATCAATATATGTTGCTGGTTCCATCTTCCATGTTTTAGCTGAATAAACTCTTGATCAATTTCATAACGCCAGGTTCGTTGTAGATAGACAGGTTCAATCAAAATGGAATAAATACCTGATAACATAGCAAGTCCGCCTAAACAATAGAGAACAATACTAACCCAGCTATACCACTCAAATCGCTCAGAGCAAAAAATTAGAATGGCAATGATAACGAGTGCAATGATATGACCGATCGTATTAGACATTCTCCATACCTTCACAGCATCGGAAGAGATCTCTCTTTTCGGCTCATTAATATTGATATACAATGATCTTCACCTCCATAACATATACGAGATATACAGGAAAATAGTTTCATAATTATTGGGATTAATGTGTAAAACAGGTTATTCTATATGGTGTAAGGATAATCATGTAGATATAAAGGTGATTGACACTAGGAGGCATCTGTAATGAGTATGACACTTGGCAATAAGGTTGTTTTAGTAGGAACCGGGGCAGTTGGATCAAGCTATGCCTACGCGCTGATGAACCAAGGGGTTAGTGATGAAATTGTCCTTGTCGATTTAAATGAAAATAAGGCAAAAGGTGATGTGATGGACCTGGATCATGGGATTGTCTATGCACCTAATGCAATAAATATAAAATTTGGATCTTACGAGGAGTGTAAAGATGCTGCACTTGTGGTCATTTGTGCGGGAGCAGCACAAAAAACTGGTGAAACACGATTAGATTTAGTAAGTAAAAATGTTAACATCTTTGAATCAATCGTGAAGCAAATTATGTTATCCGGATTTAACGGCATATTCCTTGTTGCAACAAACCCGGTAGATATCCTTGCATATGCTACATGGAAATTTTCGGGATTGCCAAAAGAGAGAGTAATCGGCTCAGGGACAATTCTGGACTCTGCAAGATTCCGCTATTTATTGGGAGAAGAATTTGATACAGCTCCAACTAGTGTACATGGATATATTATTGGCGAACACGGAGATTCCCAATTGCCGGTATGGAGTTCAGCAAACATTTCCGGATCATCTGTAGCACCAAAGCTATCAGAGGAGCGAAAGGGAGAAATCGCTGTACAGGTAAGGGATGCGGCTTATAAAATCATTGAATCCAAAGGTGCAACGTATTATGGTATTGCAATGGGATTAGCAAGAATCACAAGGGCGATATTAAGAAATGAGAATGTTGTTTTACCTGTTGGTGCTCTCCTGGAAGGCGAAAATGGCCATAGTGATGTTTTCATTGGTATCCCGTCTGTAATAAATCGAAAGGGTATTAAAAAAGTAGTGGAACTGGAATTAACAGATGAGGAAAAAGAAAAGTTTGCATACTCTGTAAAAACACTAAAAAATATTCAAGCGCAATTCTGGGCGTGAAACAGCGAAGGCCTGTCTCTACTGAAACAGGCCTAAACATTATAGATTAACTCTTTTGATTCGTCCTTCAGAATGATAATCAAATGGTGAAGGTAAAGTTTTAACGTATTCAACAGTAGCATCAAGATCAACCGGACCTACTTCCATGTCTGTAGAAAGCTTTCCAATACTTGTGCTAATGTTTCCATACATATAGTTATTTACCACAACTGAATATTCTTTTGCTGGATCAATCTTGCTTCCATCTGGCAGGAAGATATCCACGACTTTTCCGGATTTTGTTGTATCATCGTATGTGTACGTGTATGAAAAGCCGGAAATATGATAATCAAGACCTCTTGATGTAATCTGTTCATTAAGGATAACTTCTAAATCTGCACCACTTAAGTTTACTTTATTCAGGACATTTCCAAATGGCTGAACGGCAAATAAATCACCGAATGTAACATCACCAGCTTCAAGGGGAGATCTTACACCGCCACCATTCATTAAGGCAAAATCTGATTTCATAGCAGTTTTCATTCCATCTGCA
Organism: Bacillus sp. J37; assembly: GCF_000518865.1. Classification (GTDB taxonomy): domain Bacteria; phylum Bacillota; class Bacilli; order Bacillales; family Bacillaceae; genus Metabacillus. The sequence goes on from NZ_KI912515.1 coordinate 63,730, forward strand.
ATTAGATTACCTAAAGGAAGGTCACTTATTTCTTTTGTTGCTGGGTAGCCTTTTTCAAGAGTTGTTGTTAATTTTCCCACAACTTCAGCTTTGATTGGCTCAATCTTTTCAGAATACTTCTTCATAATTTCAGCTACTGCTGGATCTGGATTGTATTTGTCTTGGTAAACAGTTTTAATCTCAGCGGTCTTACTAAAAATATCACCTGTAAATGGATCAATTTCTAAGTCAACATCAGAAAAGGCAGATCCATAAGAATAAGCTTGTACAATCAGTTTATTATCTACTAATCTATTAACCTTTACATGATTATGAGCGGCAAAAATCACATCTACTTCATCGTGGATTTGTTCAGCAATTCTACTTGCATCAAAAGAATCTGTGTATCCCGTTTGTGTAGCAGGATTATGGGCTAAAACCACAATCGCTTCAACACCTTGTTCTTTTAGCTCTAGTGTATATTTATTAATTGCGTCAACCTCTTCTGTAATGTGCAGTGTTTCGTTACCTTTCCTTACGATCATAGACGGAGTTTCTTGTGTAACAACACCAATAACCCCAATTTTTTGACCGCCTGTTTCCAATACTGTATAAGGATCAGTAATTAAATTTCCATCACTTGTGTCATAGGCATTTGCTGCAACAAGAGGAAAATTCATTCCGTCATAGCCTGGAGTACCGTTTGGATGATCTCCGCCATTCATCATTCTTTTTAGTTCATCAATACCTTCATCAAACTCATGGTTTCCTAAAGTTCCGGCATCAAATCCAATCTCCTCTAATACTTCAACTGTTGGCTCATCTTGAAAGAGAGCTGAAACGAGAGGGCTACCGCCAATCATATCACCTGCATGAACAATAAGAGTGTTTGGGTTTGTTGCTTCTTCTTGTTTTAAAGCTGCAGCTGTGTATTCAATTTGTCCTGCTTTGGAATCACCTACATTTGTAACAGTATCTAACTGTCCATGTAAATCATTTAGGCCTAAAAGCTGAATGTTCACTCCGCGATTAAGGTTAAAGGTAAAGATTCCAAAACCGTCAGCATCTGTTTTTTCAGTATAAGAGAATGGACTACCGTCTGTTATATATTGCTCTGCCTTTGGCGAGGTTTTGAAAGTAACGTTCACATCACCTGATATTGGGGCAATAGACCAGTTATTATCAGCAGTTGGTGTTACTTCTTTTAGTTCGGAAATATAATCCATTAGAATTTGACGATTTTCATCAGCGGAATCAACAACTAATTCACTATTTTTTAGGCCTGGGAAGTTTCCACCGCCACCAGCACGATAGTTATTCGTTACAACAATAAATTCTTGCTCTGGATCGATTGGTTCACCATTATATTCTAAGTTCACAACACGACTAGAATCAGGATGAATAAGTGCTCCATTTTTATCATAGCGAGCAGGTTTTGTGACATCAATTTGGTATTCAACACCATCAATGACATCAAAATTATAAACCGGGAAAGAAGGATCTAATAACTCCTGTTCAGTTGTTTTATTAGGGTCAATTGTATTAAATTTACCTGCTGACATTTCAATCCATTCTTTTACAATAGAGCCTTTTATTTTTACTGCTTTTAACGTATTGTCGTAAAGGTATAGGTCACCAGCACTACGGATTGTTAAATCACCTTTTTTAATTTCTGTATACTCTTCCACACCATTGCGGCCTGCCTTAAAAGGTGCCCCAACTGATAGAATTGGAAGATCTTTTAATTCCGGCTTATTTAGTTCAATATAATTTTCTACATACCATTTTTGGGCATTCGTCACAACTTGGATAGATGGATCATCCTGAACTAACGCAAAGTAGCTATAAATATCATCTGTCGTAGTTCCAATTGGTGTATTTACATACTCAATTGTTTTCTCATGAACATCATTTACCGCGTTTACGATGTTCTGATCGGCTTCAGTTTTTTCAGCAGATCTTGTAGAAGATTGAGAGCTGGAAACGTCCCATTTACCTTTTACCTTTTGAAGGGTAAGGTCGATAATTCCAAGAGAACCACCGCCATATCCAGCCTGAACTGCTGCAACTCCATTAATTGTTCCTCTTTCATTATCAACTCCCGGCAGAGGTTGTCCATTAGCATCTTTAAACAGTGCGTCTAAACTCGCAAGATCCTTAGCAGGGAATGTTTTGTGAGTGTGTGAAAAAGTGATTGCATCAATACCAGGTACCTTACTTAAGGCATATACTGTATCCTCAGTGTTTGCTTCATTACTGCTGAAGCCTGAATGTGCTAATGCAATAATTACATCTGCTCCTTCTTCCTGCATTTGAGGAACATATTTTTCAGCACTTTCAACGATGTGTTTTGTGATGACTTTACCATCTAGATGTGCTTTATCCCATTCGTTAATTTGTGGTGGAACAAAGCCGATATAACCAATTTTAATGACTTTTGTTTTTCCAGATGAATCTGTCACTTTTTTGTTTACGACTTTATATGGGGTATACTTATTTTCATCATTTGTAGGATTATCGTCATGATCATCTACATATACATTTGAGTTAATAACAGGAAAGCTTGCATCATCATAGACTTCATCCAAATAGTCTAAGCCATAGTTAAACTCATGATTTCCGAGTGTTGCCATGTCATAGTTCATGATGTTCATTGCTTCAATGGCTGGATGTACCTCTCCATCTTCAAGCGGGTCAATCTTTGCTTTGTAGGTGCCTAATGGAGTACCTTGAATGAGATCACCATTATCTACTAATACAGAGTTATCTACTTCTGATCGGGCTTGCTTCACTAAGGTAGCCGTTTTGGCTAATCCGACTTTAGGAGCTTGGTCATTTTTGTAATAATCAAAGCTTAGTAGATTAGTATGAATGTCTGTTGTTTCCATAATCCGGAGTTCAACTTGTGATTGAACCTTTGAGGTAGCTGGCTTTGCTGCATGAACAACATTCGCCATAAAAGGTGCTGATAACAGGCTAATTGCAAGTGTGCTAGACAAAATCTTCAGACTATTTCGTTTGCTTTGCCATTTCATTCGATCCATCCATCCTTTAATTTAATATGAGTTTCCCAACGTGTCTCCTCCTAAATATAGCAGAATAATTTTAGAATAAATGATGCTGGTAGTATAATGAATAGAAATGCCTATATTCTTTCTTTCGATCTATCGTAAATCTAGTTATGTTAGCGTGTATCGAGTGAAATAATAGGATGAAAATCATGTTTTGAATGCAGGTCATTAGTCTATGGACAATACAAAAAAAGCTGACTTAATGAGGATCACATAACATTAAGTCAGCATTTACATATTTTTTTATTAGATAAACCAATTAAGGGACGATCACTTAAGCTGTAAAATTACCGTCATAGCTTAACATAACAGCTGATTTTACTGCATCCATATCAGATATATTATTGATGAATCCTAAATCTTCGTCTTTAACACGAATTTCGTATGTGACTTCATAGTCATGGCCAGGCATGACAGATTTAGATTTTACCGAATATTTTCTAGAGCTCTCAGATACAACATGTTCGATTGAATTTTCAACATTTAGGTCACTATATTTCACAATTAATAAATAAGGATTTTCAATTTTAATTTTGTTAATAAAAATGATCAGTACAGCTCCAATTAGGATAGAGCCAATCACAACTAGAGGGATAAATCCTGCTCCACATAAGATACCTGAAACGATAGCCCAGAAAATATAGACGATATCCATCGGATCTTTTATCGGTGTACGGAAACGAACAATTGATAATGCACCGACCATACCGAGTGATAACAGGACATTTGAAGAAATCCCCATAATGATTAAAGCTGTTGCCATCGACATGATGATAAGAGAAGTATTAAAGGTGTGTGAGTAAATAACACCTGAAAATGTTTTCTTATATACAAAGTAGATAAACAATCCTACAAAAAAAGCTACTAATAACCCGATAAGGGAGTCTACAATTGAAAAACTGCTTGTTTTTTCTAAAATACTTGATTTGAAAATATCATTAAAAGATACATTTTCCATTCTTTTTTCCTCCTAAAATTCTTTTCCATTTACTGAATTACTCATTGTCTGTTCTTATCCATACATTCGACTAATCTGGTATTTAGAATAAGCACCTGCTCTTAAGTTGTTGACTTGTAATAGTTGCTTAATAACTAAGGGTAAAAATTCATCATACTTAACTTCGAGCACAACAATATCAGGATCGGTGTCAATCATCGCTAAGTTCGGATTCAACACATCATTATTTCGAAAGCTTGTACGAATGGAGCCGTCAAAGGTAACTCGAACATTCCCATATTTATAAATAAATACTTCTCTCTCATAATCAACGACTGTAAGTGGTTTTAGTTGGGAAAGGTTCATTTGATAATATAATTCCTGGATAAGAGGTCGTGAATCATGTTCCATCCAGGCTATATCTCCAAACCTTATTTGTTCATATTCGTCAGAAGTGATACGACATTTTTGTTTGTATGTTAAGTTATTTCGTTTGCTCTTTTTTTCTAAATTCAGATATAAGGTGTTAAAATCGTATAATCTTACCCGAAATTTATCACGCTCATAATAGCCTTCTTTTTTCTGATTTAGTACTTTATTTTCAAAGTTATCGAAGTAAACACTTCGAATAAAATACTTCCCGTCACTCTTTGCATGAGGGTCTACCTCCATATAGTGTTTTAGCTTATTTCTAAGCAGAAACACTTCTCTCTGTGTCATTTCATGCTTCAATTCTCGTCTACCCTTTGAGCCATTAAGGGTCATCGCCTTCATCCTTTTTTCTCTCCTTTTTTGTCTCAACTTCTGTGTTCACATTATTAGGGATGAACCTTAAACAAACCTTAAAAGATTAAAAAGAATTCAAAAAAAAGGAGATTACGGTTTTGTAATCTCCTTTTTAGGTAGCCTAACTTTAAACGTAGTTCCTTTATGTTGATTTTGATTAACGGTAATCGTGCCATTATGTTTAGTCACGATCCAGTGTGCAATGGACAGCCCTAAACCGGTACCGCCTGTGTCACGGGAACGGGCACGATCTTCACGGTAAAAGCGATCAAAGATGTATTTCATGTTTTGTTTTTTAATGCCAATTCCGGTATCTGTCACTTCAAGAACGATTTTATTGTCTTCAACATAGGTTTTTACACCAATGCTATCTTGTTCTGCCGTGTATTTTAATGCATTATCAAGCAAAATAACAAGAAGCTGGTGAAGCCTTTGTTCGTCTGCTTCTATGTTTATTTTGCTATTCAGTTTTAACCAAAGATGCTTGTCCTGTGATTCCGCAATGTCAATATAAGGTGTACAAACATTGTTAACAAAGGAATCTACGTCGATCACTTGCTTAACAAGCTGTGTTTCAGCTGAATCAGCTCTTGCTAGAGTTAATAAGTCAGAAGTAAGTTTCGATAATCTTCTTGTTTCTGACAGACTCAGGGCAATATTCTCAAACTTGTTCATAATTTTTTCCTGAGGTTCTGTGAGTAATAACTCTAATTTATTTTGAATAATCGTCAAAGGTGTTCTCAATTCATGTGAGGCATTTTCAACAAACTCTGTTTGCTTGTTCCAAGATTGAATAATAGGCTTCATCATTCTTTTTGATAAAACGAAACTTGCAGAAATTGATAGAGTAACAAAGACAGAGGAACAAAGAATAATGAGATTTCCAAAGTTATGGATGATTGTTTGCTCTGCATCTGTGTTAATGAAAAGTTGGACATATTCGACATTATCGTTCTCATTTGTATCTTTGAAAACAATGTATCGGAAATCATATAAATCATTAAGTGTTATATTTGTAATCACATCTAAATTTTGAGTATCCAATTCATAGTCTTGTAAATAATTTTCATATAAAGATGTTCCTATTTGGTCTTGGTTGATAATTTCTCCATTTTCATTCCAATTCACCATCATAATTCGGGGGTTTGGAAAATTCCTTTTCCTTTCGTCAGGTGGAAGTTCCCGATCAAGCTTGTTTTCATGCTTTAGAGAATTCATTCCTAATGTTTGATTTTCCAGTATCATTGATTTAAATTCCGTTAGTTCCTCGTCTGTTTTGGTAAAGAGGGTTGTTTGAACCTGACCATAAATAATAAAGCCAAAGATCGTAAAAATAACGGAAAAGGCGATAAGGTTCAATACCATAAATGTAAGTTGTTCTTTTCGGAAAATTTTCTGCTTAAACATTGCCTTCACCATTCTCGGTTAGCATGTAGCCTAGACCACGAAATGTTTTGATGTATTGATCATAGCCGAACTTTTTTAAGGACTTCCGGACATTACTGCAATAGACCTCAACAACAGTAGTAGATGTATCGGATTCAAATCCCCATATTCGGTCAAAGATTTGCTCCTTTGTGAGGATCGTATTTTTGTTGTTGATTAAATACTCCAGAAGATCAAACTGTTTTCCATTTAGTTTTACAGTTTCATCTCCAATATAAGCTGTTTTGTTTTTTAGGTTCATTTTTAACTCTTTGAAGGAAATGACATGTTCCTTTAAATCCCCGCCAGCTCTTCTGACAATGGCCTCTAAACGTAAAAGTAGTTCTTCCCTGTGAAATGGTTTCACAAGATAATCATCAGCGCCTACCTTAAAGCCTTGAATTTTATCATCAATGCCGTCTTTTGCAGTTAACATAATAACTGGCGTTTTAATCTGGTTCTTTCTTAGCTCTTGAAGGACTTCATAGCCATTCATATTAGGAAGCATGATGTCTAATATGATGCAGTCAAAGATATTTTGCTCGGCTAAATAAAGTCCTTCTTCTCCATCAAAAGCCTGTTCTGCCTCAAACATTTCTTTTGTTGTTTCTTTAATTGTTTCCGAGAGATATTTGTCATCTTCTATAATTAATAATTTCATTTTTGATCACCTCTATTATATTAATTACTTTTTAAAATAGCCTTAGTAAAATTTATTGCTTTATAAGAAGTATAGGGAGTGGTTGATTTCCGCTACAGGATGCTCCCTTTCCGTGGGGCGTGCGGTGAGCCTCCTCGACGCTTTGCGTCTGCGGGGTCTCACCTGCAGCGCTGCTCCCACAGGAGTCTCGCACCTTTCGCTCCAATCAACCAAAATAGTTTTTTATGCATAGGAATATGAACCTTAAAGAAAATCATTTTATAAAAACTAATAATAGATTTGATTATAGATCCAAATTTAGTTGAAATGCAAAATTATTTTGAAAAGATATTTTTAAGGTTTTATTAAGGTTCGTACTTAATAATGTTACTCACAAGGGAACAACAGTATAGAGAGAATAGGAGATGAAGGTATGAAAAAAAGATCAACTTATTATAAATTAGCTGCAACCTTATTAAGTACAACCTTGTTATTTGCATGTACAAATAATGACACGACAACAGTCACAAGTGAGACAGAAGCAGAAACAGCTGGTACCAGTACATTAGTGAATACAGATGTAAGTAAACTAGTTAGTGAGGCTGTTTCCTATAAAGAGGATGATAGCTATACAGATTGGGAAAAAGAGGACCCAACGTACATTGAATTAAATGGAACAGAGGCGGACTTTGATTCATCGGCTGCCGTTCTTTTTGATAATAATATGCTAACGATAAAAACAGGTGGTACTTATGTGTTGAGCGGGCAATTGGATAATGGACAAATTGTTGTAGATGCGGAAGACAAAAATACCGTAAAGCTGATTTTAAATGGAGTGGACATTCAATCCTCAACAAGTTCAGCTATTTATGTGATGAATGCAGAAAAAACAACCCTTTCACTTGTGGAAGGTACAGAAAATACTGTCAGTGATGCAGATCAGTATGTTTATGAAGATTCTTCTGAAGATGAGCCGAATGCAACCATTTTCAGTAAAGACGATCTTACAATCAATGGAACAGGAACGTTAATGGTTCACGGAAATTTTAATAATGGAATTGCAAGTAAAGATAAGTTGAAAATTACTGGTGGAACAATTGACATTCATGCAGTTGATGATGGGATCATGGGACGAGATCTTGTAGCTGTAAAAGAAGGAACAATACAGATTGAAGCAGGTGGAGATGGAATCAAATCCACAAATGATGAAGATACGTCAAAAGGAACCATTGCACTTGAAGGTGGAACATATGATATTACATCTGGAAACGATGCTATTCAATCTATTGCATCCTTATGGATAACGGATGGTACGTATACAATTAAATCTGGAGAAGGAAGTCCTGAAACGATTAGTAATCATGAAGAAAGAATGCCTGGACAAGAAACAAGTAAAGCTGCTACAACAACAGAATCTGAAAGCTATAAAGGATTAAAAGCCTCTGTTGATATTGCAATAGGTGGTGGAAGCTTTACGATTGATTCTGAGGATGATGCAGTTCACAGTAATCAACATGTTACATTAGCAGGTGGTGAATTTACGATCTCTACAGGTGATGATGGAGTTCACGCTGATTCATCTGTTGCCACAACAGGCGGCAAGATCGACATCACAAAAAGTTATGAAGGAATTGAAGGGAAAAACATTACAATAGAAGACGGTGAAATTCAGCTTACATCAAGTGATGATGGATTTAATGTTGCTGGAGGGAATGATGCTTCAGGTATGGATATGCCTGCAGCTGCTGCTGAAGGTAGTGGAACATTACAAATAAACGGCGGCTATATATCTGTAAATGCAGATGGTGATGGACTAGATTCCAATGGTTCTATTTCCATGACAGATGGAGTCGTGATCGTCAATGGTCCGACAGAAAATATGAACGGTCCGCTGGATTACAATAGTAGCTTTAACATAACAGGTGGTTTCATTGTAGCCGTAGGAAGCTCAGGTATGAGCCAATCACATTCTGAAGATTCTTCACAGACAGGTGTCTTAATGACGTATCCTGAAATGCAGTCACCTGGTACAATGATCCATCTTGAAGATCGTAATGGCAAAAATATAGTAAGCTTCACACCAGCTAAAGACTATCAAACGGTCTTTATTAGCTCACCTGAATTAACAAAAGATGCTTCATATACGCTTTATTCTGGAGGAACATCAACAGGGGAGGAAGCAGACGGCCTATACACGGATGGAAGTGCTGAAGGTGGAACAAAGGTAATAGACTTTACCATCTCTGAAACGGTCACATGGTTAAATGAGTCCGGTGTAACAGAAGCAGTTGTTAATGGCCCAGGAGGCGGTGGAGCACCTGGAAGTGGTAATCAAGCTCGACCTGATATGGGAAATCGTGATGATATGTTTTCTGATTTAGATGAGGAGACAAGACAAAAGATGCAGGAGATCATGGAGCAACAAAGAAATGGCACAATATCGCAGGAAGAAGCTCAAGCACAGCTGAAAGAGCTTGGTATAGAGATGCCTGAAAGAGGTGCTCCGCCAACAGAACAATAAACAAAAAAAGAAAAGAGTAGAGTGTTAATCCTCTACTCTTTTTGCATATCATTTACTCTTTATAAGGATCAATCGTCTGAATGGTGCCATCGTCGTTGTAGTGAAGTTCTGAGTATTTCACACTTCGCTTATGGTTCACTCCATCTGATAATGAAGAATCATGATAGAACAAATACCACTTATCCTCAAATTGAACAATGGAATGGTGTGTTGTCCAGCCGATAACAGGAGTAAGAATTTTTCCTTTATAGACGAAAGGACCTTGTGGGTTTTTACTCATGGCATACACAATATAATGAGTTGTACCTGTTGAGTAAGAGAGGTAGTAATAACCATTATATTTATGGACCCAAGCTCCTTCAAAAAATCGTCTATCTTCATCACCGGCTAGAATTGGATCTCCATTTTCATCGACAATTGAGATCTCTTGTGGTTTTCCTTTAAAGGAAAGCATATCATCTGATAACTCAGCTACAATTGGCCCTAGTGCAGGTTCATCTGCAGCCGGTTCTTTACCATTTGGGTCAAATGTACCTGTTTTCCACTTTTCAAGCTGGCCGCCCCAAAGACCGCCAAAATAAACATACGATTTGTTGTCGTCATCTACCAAAACAGCAGGATCTATACTAAAGCTGCCAGGTATATAGTTTTCTTGTGGTGTGAAAGGACCTGCAGGGTTATCGCTTGTCGCTACACCAAGTCTGAAGATTTCATTTTGGTCCCGTGCCGGAAAAAATAAATAATAGGTGTTGTTTTTATAAGCAGCATCAGGTGCCCAAAGCTGTTTCTTTGCCCATGGAATATCCTTTAGGTGAAGAACTTCACCATGATCCACACATGGAGAATCAAAATTGTCCATTGAGAGAACATGATAATCCTCCATTTTATACTGATCGCCATTATCATTCGATGGTTCGTCATGATCAAGGTCATGGGACGGATAAATATACAGTTTTCCCTCAAATACGTGTGCTGATGGATCTGCTGTGAAAATATGTTCCACAATTGGTTTGTTTGGCTTTGTTTTCGTTTCCATTTGATTACCCCTTATTCAGAAAGATTAGTAAGCGCTTAACACATCTATTATAGCAGTGTCTTTCTAGTAAGTGAGTAATAAATCTATTATTTTTTAAAAAATCAAAAAAGAGGACATTGTCCCCTTTATTATGTTTATAAAGCACTCTTAATGACATTTTTATCATACATAACGGATAGAACTGCAAAGATAGAATACAAGACTGTGTATAGCCCCATGACAATTAACATTGGTGTCCAAACCTCTGTTCCGAATAAGAACCAGCCTGATTGTACAGCAAAGTAGCTATGCAGAAGGCCTATGACTAGTGGTATTCCAAAGTTATAAACCTGTTTTACCTGAATCCCTTTTAGTAGGTCGGTTTGAGTAAAGCCAAGCTTTCGTAAGATTGTATAATTCGGTTTTTCATCTTCACTTTCATCCATCTGCTTGAAGTAAAGGATACAGCCGGATGTGATGAGGAAGGTTAAACCTAAGAAGCCTACGATGAACATAACAAGACCCATTTGATTTTTCTGACTGTTGCTTAAATTAAGCTGTGAGTCATGATTCTCACTTGTATCAAAGCCAAGGTCATTAAATAGATCGTTTGCTGCTTGAACATCATCTTTATTTATTAAACTGATTCCGATATATTGACTTGATTCTCTTTGAATATCCTTGACAAGGTCTTTTTCCATTTGTTGAAATGTAGATTCATCAACAATAGCAGTTGGTAACCCGCCACTAGTGAAGTACCAGGAAATAGGGTAGTTCTTCTCAAGACCCAAGTATTGTTGATCGATAACCTCTTTGTTACCAACAAATGCAATTTCACCTGAGTCTTTCAACCCCATAAAGCTTTGTAGTAAGTCATTATATCCTGTGAAGATTGTTTCATCGGGTGAAACATCAATACCATCAATATCTTCATCACTTACAACAGGCATTTGCATTGAGTTTGGATCAGTATTTAATCCCTCAAGCTTCGTATTCATGATATTTTTTACGTTTACATTAGCTTGAAGAACAGGAATGACTGTTTCTCGATAATCTATATTCTGCCCTGTTAATTTTTGTCTAAATTGCTCTGCATCCTTTTCAATTGTAAAAGAGAAATCGTCAGGAACACTATTATTAGCCATCTGCTCAGCTGAATAATAAGAGATATAACTTAGAGATAATAATCCGATGGCAAGGGCAGAAACTGCCGTAATAATTGTTAATAGCATGGCATTTGATTTCATACGAAACATAATAGAAGAAAGAGATAACACTTCATGAATATTTAGATATCCTTGCTTTTTTTTACGTATTACATTGGCAATAAAACGAACAGAGCCTTTGTAAAACAAATATGTTCCAATAATAACTGATCCAAGGATAAACACCATAGCTAAAAACAATGCATTCATTGACGTAAAATCTCCATCAAATAATTTCGATGAGACATAATATCCCGAAATAATAAGTGTTAATCCAAGAACTCCAGTTAGAATTTCCACTACAGAGATCTTTTTTACTTTCTCCTCTGATGATGACTTCACTCTAAACAGTGATAAAATGCTCTGTTTTCTTATAAAAAGAAAATTCATTGCCATAATGACAAGATAAATCGCACTAAAGACGATGACTGTTTGGATAAAGGCCTGTGTGGAAAAGCGAAGAGTTGCGACGCTTTCTACAGCAGTAACCTTAAATAAAATTAGCGTAATCAGTTTTGAAAAGGAAAACCCGACAAAGATTCCAAGAATTAATGAACTAAAATATAGAATGATATTTTCCAAACTCAAAATACGAAAAATCTCTTGTTTGGTCATTCCAATTAATTGAAATAAACCAATTTCTTTACTCCGCCTTTTGATAAAGATGGTGTTTGCATACAAGAGAAAAACACCGACAATGGCAACAAGTAGAATCGAAGCCGATTTAATAGCCGCTCCACCCTTAATAGATCCTTTTGCAGCATCCATCGCAGGATCGTACTGTAAAGTAACAAATGCAAAGTATAGAGCAACCGTGAAGATTAAGGCAAATGCATACAGAGAGTAATTTTTAATATTTTTCTTTAAGTTTCGAACAATTAGTTGATTAGTGCTCATATTGTACCCCGCCTAGAACACCTTGGGTTTTAATAATGTCTTTAAAGAACTCCTGTCTTTCCTGGACACCTTTATGCAATTGCGTGTAAATTTGTCCATCTTTAATAAAAATAACTCTGTGACAAAAACTTGCTGCAGTTGGATCATGTGTAACCATAATGATCGTTGCTTTTCGCTTTTGATTTAATTCACTCAGCTTTTGCAAAAGATCTGAAGCTGATTTGGAATCAAGTGCACCGGTCGGCTCATCAGCAAAAATAATACTAGGTTCATGAACAAATGCCCTTGCAGCAGATGTACGTTGTTTTTGTCCGCCGGAGATTTCATTTGGATACTTGTTATGCAGTTCATGAATTCCCAGTTGTGTAGCTAAAGCTTCAAACTTTTCATTTGCTTCTTTTCGTGGAGTTTTTGTAATTGATAAAGGCAATAATATATTTTCCTTCACTGTTAAAGTATCTAGTAGATTATATTCCTGAAAGATAAATCCAAGATGATGCTTCCGAAATTCAGCCAGTTGCTTCTCTTTCATTCTTGTCATTTCTTTTCCTTGTATGAAAATTGTGCCATCACTCACACGGTCAATTGATGAAAGAACATTTAGTAAGGTTGTTTTTCCAGATCCTGAAGCACCCATGATGCTGACAAATTCACCTTCCTCAATACTAATATCTATCCCCTTTAACACTTCCTGTTTATTGAACTTATTTCCAAAGCTTTTATGAATTTTCGTAGCTTCCAATACTTTCATTGTAAAAACTCCTTATCTTAAAAATGATACTTTCATTATATAAAGAGAGAAAAACCATTTCCTTCGATTAAGCTAACAAAATAAAAAAGCATGTGACAATGTTGTCACATGCCCATCACATCTATAAATTCATTTCTCTTTGAAAAGATCAATGTAAAGGTTGTCCCAACATATAATGTCGACTCTACCTCTATATGAATATGCAGGGTTTGGGCCACCTTTTTAGCTAAATATAAGCCCATTCCAGTAGAGGATTGATCAGAATGATTGGTAGTAGAAGTAAAGCCTTTGTCAAATATACGTGAAATATCTTTTGGATCAATTCCCCGGCCGGAGTCAGATATTTGTAGGATGACCTGATTGTTTTGGGTTAGGCTTTTTACGGTAATATCTGAGTCTTCACTATACTTAACAGCATTTGTTAAAAGCTGTCTTATTATAAAGGCAAGCCACTTTGCGTCTGTTAACACTTCAGTTGTATTTAATTTAAGATCAAAACCTATTCTTTTTTGTATACACCAGGTTTGTAATGTCTTGATTTCATCAAAAAGCAACTGCTCTAAATCTGTTTTTTCTATATGTAAATCATTCTCGATAAAACGTATTCTTTTTTGGTGAAGCTGCTGATCCAGTAATAAATGAATTCTTAGCCACTCATACGTTACATCTGATTTGAGTTTTTGATCTTCAATCCTATCAAAAATCAAGTGCATAGCTGTTAACGGTGTTTTGACTTCATGAATCCATGAAAGAAGCTCATCTTTTTCCTGCTCAAGAATTATTTTGTTTTGAGAAGCTAATTGTTTTAATCTTTCTGTTTGTTCCGTGCTGCTTGTAGCAATGATTTTCTCAAAAGGCGTTTCAGGATTGGGTAAATCTGTTGAATCAAAGTTATTTTCCCGTTCTCGTAACAATTTATAAAATTTCGTTTCCTTGTTGTATCGGAAGGTGAGGAAAATGATAAAAAGTAATGTGATAATAAAGACAATATAAAGAATAGGTTTAAGTGTTAATACTGGATCCAGATAAGCTACAAACAGGATGAGCAGCTGTATGGAAAAAATAAACAAGATCCAACTAATTCTCTCGATTAAAAACTCTTTAATCATAGATGTCCTCTTCAATCGCACGATATCCTTGTCCTACCTTTGTTTCTATATGATGTCCTAATCCTATTTCATCCAACCGTTTTCGAAGTCGATTGACATTAACGGTTAATGTATTATCACTTACAAATCGTTTATCATCCCATAAGCTATTGATGATGTTTTCCCTGCTGACAATATTGTTCTTATGTTGAATAAGAAGCTTTAAAATAAACATCTCATTTTTGGTTAATTCAATTGTTCCGGCATCATTGAATACTGCGTTTTTTTCAAAATCAACAGTAGCATTACACCATGTTTTCACATTTGTTTGTTCTGTACTATAGTCATACACGCGACGTAAAATAGCCTGAATTTTCGCAATGAGAACATCAAAGTGAAAGGGCTTTTGAACAAAATCATCTGCTCCCAGCTGCATGGACATAACCATATCGGTCGGATGATCCCGTGACGATAAAAAGATAATAGGAACCTTTGAAACACTTCGAATCAATCGACACCAATGAAATCCATCAAACTTGGGCAATTGAATATCAATGATGACAAGGTCAGGCTTATGATCTGTGAACTCCTGCATAACCTTATTAAAATCATGAATTCCTTCCACTTCATATGACCATCCGGCCAACCGCTCTTTGACCTCATGAAATAAAGATCGATCATCCTCAATTAACAATATTTTAAACACTGCTTTCACCACACTGACATAAATTTAGCTGATAAGTAAAGTCTATAGCAAAAAATTCCTTTTTTCTATTATTATTGCTTTTTCTGAGAGGGGTAATGACAAAATAGAGTGATTTTTAGCGTGGAAATGTCTTTCATAGAGGTGATGAAAGTCCTTCTAATAGAATAAAGATAAAAAATAAGAAGGGCACAAAATAGCACCCTCCTCAAACAAGCTTAAATCTCAATATCTACCCCAATACTATCAAGTCTGCCAGACTCACGGATAAATGCTGCAACTGCTTGATGATCTTCGTTTGCAGAATATGCGTCCAATGCAGCTTGATCCTCAAAACGAACCATAAGAATCACTTGATATTCCTTGCTTTTTTCAGCCAGGTTTAATCCTGCTTGAATTTCTACAATCCCGGTTAATACCTCATCTAATGCTTTAAAACGTTTGATGACTTCCTGAAGCTGTTCTTGTGTTGTTTCTTCCCTGAATTTTAATAGAACTGTACGTTGAATCATGCTATTCTCTCCATTCTAGTAAAAGTATCGTTGTTCATTTTACAGATTACCAAATGATATAGCAATTATAAGAAATCTAGTAAATCGGTATTATTTTAAATAGAACTAGGATTTCTACCGTTCCTATTAAAATATCCCTTCATATATTGCTACTAAACGATATGGAGGTGCTTTAATGTTTGGCTACTCAATGATTCAAATGGTTCATACTCATGCAGACAAGATGGACCAGCCATTAAGAGAACAGATTTTAAACCTTTATGAGCCACTAAAATATACACCAATATTTTTTCACAAGACCATAGAAGAAATGATTAAAAGCAAAAAGAAGGTACCGGTTATTATTGAATTTGAACAGGATCAATATGATAAGGGCTGTGAAGAATTAAATGGAACGATCCAAAAATGCCCTAATAGTCATATCAGACAGAATTTCCCAAGGGTATCATGTAGTAGTGTTGACCTTACACCAAATACGTTAGGGGAATTACTCACAACTTGTCATGGTATTAAAAGAATTCACTTAAACAGTGAAGTTCGTGCTTTATTAGATGTAGCAGTGCCATCGGCAAATGCCAAAAATGTAGTTAGAAATAACACTGTATTAACCGGAAAAGGAGTCAAAATTGCCATTATTGACACAGGCATTTATCCACATGAAGATCTGAAAGGAAGAATTACTGACTTCGTTGATTTCGTTAATGGCCGGACAGATCCGTATGATGATAATGGCCATGGAACACACTGTGCAGGTGCAGCTGCAGGAAATGGCGCGGCTTCATCGCAAAAGTATAGAGGGTCGGCTCCTGAAGCTGATTTAGTTGGTATAAAAGTATTAAATAGCATAGGATCAGGTTCTCTTGAATCGATTATGCAAGGAGTGGAATGGTGTATTCAATACAATGAGCAACATCCTACAGACAAAATTGATATCATGAACTTATCTCTAGGTGCGACCACTCAAGCGTACAGTAATGAAAATAAAGATCCTATGGTTCAAATGGTTGAAGCTGCATGGCAGGTATTGTTGTTTGTGCTGCAGCAGGGAATGAAGGACCTGAAAGTCAAACAATTGCTAGTCCTGGAATAAGTGATCAAGTCATTACGGTTGGAGCATTAGATGATCGAAACACTGCTAGCACTAAAAAGGATGATGTGATTGCCGGCTTTTCAAGTCGAGGTCCAACTATTTACGGAGTCGTTAAGCCGGATATTGTTGCTCCAGGTGTTAATATTGTCTCCTTAAGATCACCTAATTCTTATTTAGATAAGTTTCAAAGAGCAAACCGGGTTGGGCAAGCATACTTTACGTTATCAGGGACATCAATGGCTACTCCGATTTGCGCAGGTGTCGTTGCCTTAATGAAACAGCAAAATCCGTCCTTACCACCACAAAAGATTAAACAGTTATTAAAAAAAGGCGCAGATTTTTGGAAGGGAAGAGATCCAAATATATATGGAGTAGGATATATTAATGCGGAAAAATCCATTCCTAAAAGATAAGTTATTTCCTAAGAAATGAAAATAGGCAGTCAACCGTTTGATGGCAGACTGCCCTGTCTTTTATTTCTTAAGTAATAAATACACAAAGTAGGGTGCACCTATCAGTGCCACCATAATCCCCGCAGGTAGCCCATCGGGTTCAATTAAATTACGTCCTACTGTATCAGCAAACAATAAGAGAAAACCGCCAACTAATACTGCAATAGGAATAAACAATTGATTTCTTGGACCTACCAGGGCTCTTGCGATATGAGGTGCCATTAGCCCAATAAAGGAAATTCCGCCTGTTACAGATACAGCAGAGGCTGCAAGCGCGACAGCTGTTAACAATAAAACAATCCGTTCTTTTTCAATAGAAAGACCAACACCGACTGCCACCGGTTCACTAAGGCTAAGAATGTTCAGACGGTTGGCTTTGTAAAGTGTAAAAGGGATAAGGATAATTAGCCAAGGAAGAAGGGCGAGAATAAACGGCCAGTCTGTACCCCATATATTTCCTGCCAACCACTTGGCAATAAAGTCAACTTTTACGCGATCCGCAGATGAAATGAGAACAATCATTAGGCCTGATAGAGCAAGTGAAAAACCTACCCCGATCAAGACCAGTCTAATTGGTTGTAATCCCACCTTTCGGTCATAAGAAAAAACATAAATTAAGATGGCTGTCACGAGAGCGCCAAGAAAAGCAACGATCGGCAGCATATAGATAAATGAGCCTGAATCAATTGGGAAAAATAAATAAAACAACGCAATTGCTGCCCCTGCACCGGAGTTTATTCCAATAATACCAGGCTCAGCTAACTCATTTCTCGTAATACCTTGCAGGATTGCTCCTGATAATGCAAGTGCCATTCCTGCCAGCAGGGTAATTATAATTCGGGGCATGCGGATAGAAAATAAAACGAATTCATCCTTAAATGTTCCCTGGCCAAGGAGAGTAGGAATCATCCGGTTGTATGAGACAGAAGAAGTCCCAAGTCCCAGCCCAATAATAATTGTTAGGATAATAAGTACAATAAAAATAGCAATAAAAAGCCGCTGTTTTTTGACTAATGATGTTTGAATCATGAGAATGCCCTGCCTCCTTTCTTGACAATAAGTAAGAAGAAGGGGATGCCCATGACGGCAACAATTGCAACCACCGGTGTTTCAAATGGAGCGTTCATCGTCCGGCCAAGGGTATCAGCTAAAAGCATGAAGGCTGCACCAACAATTGCTGACATCGGAATAATAAAACGATAATCGGTTCCAACAATAGCCCTTGCTATGTGTGGAATCATAAGACCGATAAAAGCCATATTTCCAACAAGTGCGACTGAAGCACCTGCAAGTAAGATAATCATAATGAAAAGAACGACTTTAATTTGAAAGGTCTTTTGACCAAGTCCAACTGCCACTTCTTCACTTAAACTAAGAATCGTTAACTGTTTTGAGAAAAACAATGTAATAATCATTCCAATGATAATTACAGGTACGATGATTTGTAACTGAGACCAGGTTGTACCAACCAAACCTCCTGCTGTCCACATAGAAACATCTTTGGAAGTTTTCGAATAAAGACCAATTCCTTCTGCAATTGCATAGAGAAATGCTGAAATAGCAGAGCCGGCTAATACAATACGAATAGGGGAAAAACCGCCTTTTTTCATTGAGCCTATTCCAAATACTAATAAAGCCCCAACGCCAGCACCAATAAAGCAGGAAACCATCACCCAAAAGTAATTAGCTGATGGTAAAAATGAAACCATGATTGCGAGCGCAGCATTAGCACCTGCCGTTAATCCAAGTAACCCGGGATCTGCAAGTGGATTCCTTGTCATTCCCTGCATAATAGCACCGGAAGTAGCAAGTGCTGCACCAACAAAAATTGCAGCAACCTCACGAGGTAATCGAATCTCCCGAATGATGGTGATTTTCTCATTTGTTATATTCGACATAACCGAAAGCCACACATCTTTAACAGAAATATCGGCGGCTCCAAATACTAAAGAAATGATAAATAAACAGATAAATACTAGGATAGCAGCAACATATTTAAATATAAATGGAAAGAATAGTTGGGTGTTCTTTTTCATGTATCTCATCTTTTCTTTGGATATTTTGGCCAGTGTAACGTTTACATAATGTTCTAAAGTCCTATTCATACTTTAACAAAAAATAGAGAGGAATTCTTTAAAAGAATTCCTCTGTACCCAAAAACCAATGCTTGCCCCTTATTTTTCACCTAAAAATGATTCTTTAAAGAAGGCTAATTGGTGTTCTAGTGTGATTGGATCACTGAAGGATGCACCATTTCCTTCCATTTCATATACTTGATTGTTTTTCACAGCAGGAATGTTTTTATATGTTTCAGTTTCCTGGAATGAAGTATCTGCATCTGAATATTTACTTAAAATGACGTAATCACCGGCATATTCAGGAAGAACCTCAGCTGAAAGAGTATAGTAACCAGATTCCAATGCAACTTCTTTTACTTTTTCAGGCATTTTTAAGCCCATTCCTTGATAAAGAATTTCTGTTCCTCTTGCCCAGTTATCGCCGTATACATATAAATCTTTTCCATAGCTTTCAATGACAGATACTGTTGCATCTTCACCAATTTTTGCTTTAATTTCTTTACCGGTTTCTTCTACACGGGATTTGAAATCTTCCACCCATGCTTTAGCTTCTTCTTCTTTGTTTAAAAGCTTACCGATTTCTAGATGCTGTGTTAAGTAATCAACTTTACCCCATGTATATGTGACAGTTGGAGCAATTTCACTTAGCTTATCGACGTTTTTAATTGTGGAAAGTCCAATAATTAAATCCGGCTCTAGTTCAATAATTTCTTCTAAGCTTTCATCCGTTACTTCTACAGCATCTTTTAATTCATCTGCAAGAATTGGGCTGTTGATCGCCCATGATTCAGCACCTACTACGTTTACTCCTAGATCAAGAACATTACCGGCAAATCCGGAAAGTAACACAACACGTTGCGGGTCAGCCGGAACTTCAACAGGTCCATTTTCAGACTCATATGTAATGGTTTCCGGTTGTTTATTTTCAGGAGGGATGCTTCCGTTTCCTTCATTTTCAGATGTTGAATCATTGTTGCCGCATGCACTAATAACTAGCAACAGCAGCAGCGTGAATGGAATTAACAGTTTCTTCATTTTTTTCTTCTCCCTTAAGTAAATTATATGTGATGCACATCGGCTTGTTTGTACGTGGATCTGTTCCAACTTCAGCATCGATATTGAAAACTTTCTTTAATACATCATGTGTGATAACTTCTTTACAATCACCGGCTTTTATGACCTGACCATCTTTTAACGCAATAATATAGTCAGCAAATCGCGCAGCTTGGTTTAAATCATGTAAAACCATAACAATAGTACGTTCTTGTTCTTGGTTAAGCTTTTGGAGAAGTTCAAGCACTTCCAGTTGGTGAGCCATATCTAAGTAGGTTGTAGGCTCATCTAAAAAGATGATGTCTGTTTCCTGAGCAAGGGCCATTGCAATCCAAACTCTTTGACGTTGACCCCCTGATAAGGCATCAACGGGTCTGAATTTAAAGTCCTTTGTTCCCGTTACTTCAAGTGCCCAATCAATTACTTCATAATCTTTTTTTGTTAAACGACCAAAGCCTTTTTGATAGGGGAAGCGTCCATAAGATACTAGTTCGCCTACGGTTAACCCACTGGCGCTTTCAGGTGTTTGGGGAAGGATTGCCATTTTCTTCGCGAGAATTTTTGTATTTTCCTTAGAAATATCTCCTCCGTCCAAAACGACATTTCCCGATTGATGTGGAATGATTCTTGTAATAGCCTTTAATAAAGTAGATTTTCCACAACCATTAGAGCCAATGATGGTTGTAATTTTTTTATCTGGAATCTCTACACTAAGATCTTTTACAATCAACCGTTCACCATATCCGATTTTTAAATTATTAGTGTAAAGGCGAACCATATATGTAACCTCCGTTTATATAGGTTTTTTTGAATATCAGAATGTATAGAGTTAACTTAGTTTTTATGTCTAACAGCCGTTTATACGCAAAAAAAGAAATGATTGTAATGAAAATGATTATCATTACTGAATAATTAAATTCTATAATTCCATTTTACTATTGTCAACGTATAATTTCATGTTGTAAAAGTTAGGAAAGCGTTGTATAGTAAATGAGAATGATAATCATTGATATCCAAGCTAAGGAGTGAAAGGAATGGACTCACAAGAAATATATGATGTAACAATCATTGGGGGAGGGCCAGCAGGACTTTACTCAGCTTTTTATAGTGGACTTAGAGAAATGAAAACAAAATTAATTGAATTTCAACCACAGCTCGGTGGAAAAATACATGTATATCCCGAAAAAATGATATGGGATATTGGTGGGCAAACACCTATTCTTGGAGAAAAATTAATTGAACAATTAGTTCAACAAGCATTAACATTTGATCCAACAGTTGTTTTAGGTGAAAAAATTGAATCGATTTCACGTGATGAAAATGGAATGTTTACATTGTTAGCTTCCTCAGGATATAAGCATTTATCAAAAACAGTCATTATTGCTGTTGGCGGTGGTATATTAAATCCGCAAAAGCTTGAAATTGAAGGAGCAGAAAAGTTTGAGGTTTCAAATCTCCATTATACAGTAAAATCGTTAAAACGATTTAAAGATCGTACGGTTGTCATTTCAGGTGGAGGGAACTCAGCAATAGACTGGGCCAATGAACTGGAACCAATTGCAAAAAAGGTGTATTTAGTACATAGAAAGCCAAACTTAACCGGACATGAAGCCCAAATCACACAATTGATGAATAGCACAGCTACTTGCATTTATCGAACATCAATTACAAAGCTAATTGCTCGTGAAAATCATGAAGATATTGAAAAGGTAGAATTAACAAATCAAGAATCAGGAGAAGTCACCTATTTACCTGTAGATGAGGTCATTATTAATCATGGTTATGAACGAGATGCATCATTACTTAAAAATAGTCAGTTGGCTGTATCCTTAATTGATCATTATTTTGTTGAAGGCACTTCCAGTAGTGAATCTTCAATTAAAGGAATGTATGCAGCGGGTGATATTTTGAAGCATGAAGGAAAACTTAACCTGATTGCAGGAGCTTTTCAAGATGCAGCAAATGCTGTAAATAAGGCAAAGCAATATATTCAACCGGACGCTTATGAAGTTGGAATGGTGTCTTCACATAATGAGTTATTTAAAGAACGGAATAGAGATCTTGTGAAGCAGATGATCAAATAATGTTAATGTCCCATTATGTTTATGGGGCATTTTTTTAGTATAAATAAATATTTTATTTGTATCATGTAAAATCTGCCTTAGGAAGAGTAAGTGAAAAAGCCTACCATTCCTCACCAGCACAAAAAGCACATGATCGGAAGATAGATGCTTAATTAAGGAAACAAGGATTTAAAGTCACGAGGGTAAGTGGCAGCAACATTGTAAAACGTATGCCCCATGTTCTAAAGAGAGTAAATAACAAGGTTGAATTAATAAGAGAGAAGGCTAGAAACCCTCTCTCTCCGATTTATCAAAATCAATTTCTTGCTCCTTTATTTCTTCCTTTATTCTATTTCAAGAGATTTCCATAATTAAACTAGTTGATTAATTAACCTTCCGGTATATATAATTAATAAAAGAGTGCTAATTAATCTTTAAAAATTTTTAATCGATACCTAACAAAGTCTTAGGAAAGAATGACAAAAATAGCAAAGGTCATTCGTTGTGAAAATTCTGGTAAGTAAAAAAGGGGGATACATCTATGAAAAGAAAAGTGACTTATCTTTTCATTAGTCTCGTTGCAATAATCATGATAGGTTTTCTTGGTTTCTTTACATGGTCACAACAAACGTATGAGCCATCGCAAAAGCTTTATACACTGGTAAATAAAAAGGACATTAAGTATGACAAAGATTGGATTATCTTCAACTCAAAAGATAATAATCAAGTGGGAATTGTATTGTATCCTGGGGCAAAAGTAGAACCGGAAGCATATAGTTACTACGGTAAACAATTAGCAAAGCAAGGTTATCTAGCCGTTATACCTAATGTAAATCTTAACTTCGCATTGTTTGACTCGAACAAAGCACAAGAGATAATAGATACTTACTCCTCTGTCCAAAAATGGATTGTAGGTGGTCATTCTTTAGGCGGTGTTACTGCATCTAAATTTGCGTATAATCACCCTAAAGAAATTGATGGTGTGTTCTTGTTAGGTTCTTACCCTGATGAAGGAACTGATTTCTCAAAAAGGAATCTTCCTATGCTTTCAATCTATGGTGAAAAAGATGGTTTATCAACGGTAGAGAAAATTGAAGATACAAAGCATTTGTTGTCAAAAAAAACAACCATGCATGAAATAAAAGGTGGTAACCATGGTCAATTTGGCATTTATGGAGCACAAAAAGGGGACTTTAAATCATCTATAACTGTAAAGAAACAACAGGACGAAATGGTTAGTGTTACTACGACATGGATAAAAGAAAATATTAATTAACAATTTGTTATAAGAGAATTCTGTTGAAGGGTGATGTTTATAAGTCAATGGATCTTTTAATTAAAGCCTTATGAGCAAAAAACATTCCAGTCAAAAGGTAAAAGTAAAAAATAGTACACGTGTTGATTGGAGAAGTTGCGAATCGCTAAATAAACAAAATGACACTAAAATACATTATGAGACTTAGATCTTTTTACTTAAATAATCAAGGAGAAAAAAATGATTGATACAATACTCTATTTTCTGCTTAGTATTTGCTATTTAACGTTGCTTCTTTTAAGTATAAAACTTATACAAAAGAGAACCGTATCCTTTTATATGATATTTCTACCTCTTGTTATAGTTGGTCTGATTTACGATAATATCATCATTTCTATGGGATCATTTATCGGCGAAGGTAATGTACTCCTTTTTTTAAGTGTGTTTCGCTTTTGGTACCATGCTTTATTTACGCCTACTCTTTTACTTTTTGCTTACGGAGTAGCTAAGCAGTCTAAACTTCAATGGGCTAACAAATTTATATTCAAAATCACCTTTCTAATGGGTACACTTGCTCTTATAAGCTATGAGATTATAGAGACGATTAATAAAAATCCGGCAATAATACGCGAGTATGGCATCGTTCGATATACTCTTGTAGGAGTCTCTGGTCCACCTTTAATGGTTATTATTGTGGCATTCATTTTGCTTATTGTTGGAGTATCCCTATATCGCAAAACACGATGGACGATAATGATGATTGGGGTAGCTATTATGATTGCAGGAAGTGCTATACCTATTAACCTTCCAAGTACAGCTATAATCAACTTATTTGAGTTGTTCTTTATCTTTTCTTTATTTTTAACTCAGCGTTATATTTCTTTATCAATAGATGATAGAGAGTAAAATAATGTCTTTTATTCTTATGAGATACTCCACGTAATTGTTGGACTACTTATTAGCTTTGCATGCGTTTATCTTTCATTTAGGAAATTAAAAGGTAAAATTCCAAATGTTTCTCTTGTCAGTAAAAAAACAAAGTTAGTTAAGTGGATTTTATGGTGTGAGTCTTTAAATTTATATCCAAAAGAGAAAATTAAGAAGCTTAGATATTGCAGAATATGATATATTTCGAGGGGAATTCTAGTTATTCAATTTTGTTTAAAAGGCAGCCCTCTATTTGGCTGGAAATGATAATGGAGGTTTTCATGGATAAACAACTGGCTGTAGTAACAGGAGCATCAAGTGGGTTTGGGTTATTAATTTCTCTGGAGTTTGCGAAAAAAGGCTTTTATGTTATTGCGACAATGAGGGATATAAAGAAACGATTCATGTTGATAGAGGAAGCTGAGCGTTATGGAATAAGAGATGATATTGAAGTATTCCCATTAGATGTAACGTCAAAGGATTCCATTGATCAATGGAAAGATTTTATCAACTCAAAAGGTCGAATTGATGTTCTTTTGAACAATGCCGGTTTTGCCGGAGCAGGATTTGCTGAAGAAGTTTCGCTTGAAGAATATCGTCAACAGTTCGAGACAAACTTTTTTGGAGTTATTGGGGTGACACAGGCCATATTACCAATGATGAGAAAGCAGGGGAGGGGGAAGATTATAAACATGAGCAGCATTAGTGGACGTGTTGGCTTCCCGGGTCTATCTCCATATGTTTCCTCCAAGTATGCACTTGAAGGATGGAGTGAATCGCTAAGGTTGGAGCTCAAACCATTTGGGATAGATGTTGTCTTAATAGAACCTGGCTCCTATCAAACAAGTATCTGGACCAGTGGTAAACAGATAACTGATAAATCGTTACATAAAGATTCTCCGTATTATAAAGTAATGACAAAACTGGAGCAGTATATTGAAAAAGGATCCGCTTCATTTGGTAATCCTTCTGATGTATCCAGATTTGTTGCATCAATTGCAGTGAAAGAGGGGACATCATTACGATATCCAATAGGGAAGGGAGTTAAATCTTCTATTCTATTAAAAACAATTTTACCCTGGTCATGGTTAGAAAAATTCATTCTAAAAAAACTGATGAAATAGGAGACTGCTTTTTGGCATGTCTCTATTTTTAATTTTTTACATAGCAACAAAGTTAAGTAGCCTAATTCTTTCAACAAAATCCTTCATTTTTTTCTATTAAAAGACATCTAGTAGGGAATCTAACTAAGTCAAAAGACAGGGTTTTTTAGGTCGAATAGCAACGAATTTTGTATGTTTACAGAGTTGTATACATGTACACAAAACGTATACTTGATGTATACAAACCTGTTTACTTGTATACAAACATGAATGCATAGCGGTTTAATAGGATGTATACAATTTTGTTTCGGGTGTAAACAAATTCGTAAACATGTATTCATATTGAACACATCGAAAGTATGATTGACGCTCTTACCCCATCCCCTTACTCTTGAAGTAGTAGAATTAATATTCATTTTTAGGAGAGGGATGGTTTTATGAGTAAAACAAGAATAACAGCTGTTGATGTTGGTAATGATTGCGTGAAAGCTCTGTTTGGAAAAGGAGATTACGAATTATATATTCCTAACGTCATTGCGAGAGACACAGAAGATCGCCCTGTCATAGGTATAGAAGAGTTAAATGAAAAGAACCCTTTAGATGGTATTCATATTAGAGTTCACTCCCCTGCCCTTAAAGAGAACAATGCGATTTATCGGGTAGGGAACTTAGCAACGAAAAGCGATAATCCAAGTGAGTTGGATCCAGGCAGCAGCAAGTCTGAGGAAGATCAAACACTTGTCATGCTTTTTACTTCATTAGCATTGGATGCTGTACGTGAAGAAAACAGCAATATTTTCAAAAAGACAAATAATGTCATTGATGCAAATTACACACTTGGGACAGGCTTGCCACTTCGTGAAGTGAAAGAAGGAAAAGATGTAGGGTATCGTTCACAATTATTAGGCTCTGTTCATCAGGTGGAATTTCTAGTAACGCCAAAGTACCAGGGAATAAAGGTTAATATTAAGTTTGATGAAGTAAAAGTATATCCTGAAGGGTTTGCGGCTTATATTAATCTGGTGATGGACAAGGATTTAAAAATCATCAATCGTGATTTAATAGATAAGCAGATTTTAATTCAAGATATTGGTGGTTTATCAACAGATGTTGCGGTGATTAAGAATCGAAATGTTGATGATGATAAAGCACAAGGCTTTAATTTAGGTGTTTCAGAATCATTAGAAGCGATAAGAGAAGAAATTCGAACAAAGCACGGAGTTGAGCTTGATAGCCGCCGTGATGTTGTGGATATTATTACAAGAAAAAATGACCGACATCATATAATGGTAAAAGGAAGCCGTACAAATGTCCATGACATTACAGACCGCATTCTTCTTGAACTGGCAAAGAAACAATACCGTCATCTTCGTAATGTTTGGCAAAAAAACTCCCAAACTGAAATCTGCTATTTCGTTGGAGGAGGATCTATTGTTTTAAAAGAGTATATTAAGATGTTAAATAATAGTTTAGATGGCTATAATATTGAATTCTTTGAAGATGAAAAGGAAAGCATCTGGATGATGGCGAACGCATACTATAAATTAATATCTGACTTTGTTAGAAAAACAAGTGAACCACAAAAGAAAAACGAGAAGCAAACAGTCTAAAACAAATTAAGGTGGTTACATGAATAAAAAGGGTGCACCAACAATAAAAAGGGGACAAGCTATTACATTTCGCCTTCCATCTGATACACCTGATCATCTTATAAAACAGTTGGAAAAGCTTAAACAAACTGAAAAACGAAACTTTTCAAGTAAAATCGCAGAATTTGTTTTAGAAGGCGTTGGAAGCTCCTTAGCAAAGGATAGAGAAATGATTAGTCTACCAATGCCCAAGCATTTATCAAAAGATCAGCGGAATTGGTTGAAACATTCACACTCAGAAGCATTGCTGGGAAGTATTGTCTATCAAATTTTATCAGATCCCGTAAGAGCAACTTCTATTTTGGCTTCATTAACAAGTAATGCGTTGGATATTGATGAAGCATTGTACTTGCAGGAAGTGGATATTGATGGAAATCAGGACCTTGAACAGGTAGAAATCGTTGAGTCGGCAAAACCTGAAGAAGAAGAGATTCCAAGTCTTGACGATGATGATATAGTAGACTTTGATTTTGACAGAATAGAAAGAGAGCTTGCATCTACTAAAGAGGAGGCTCAAGAGGAATCAGAAGATATGGAAGATCTTCTGGGGGACTTTTTAGCAAAAATGAATAAATAAAAAGCGTGAGGAATAAGACTTAGATAGGTGCAAATTACTGAGTCATCCTCACGTAAATATTTTAAAAAAATGCATTGACAGAAATATTGGGAAAATAATACAATGAAGCAAGATCATATTTTTAACAGAATTGGAGGGTTACAAAATGGAAAATGTAATGATGAATAAACCATTAAAAATTTCATATTGTAAAGTGACCCGCCAACAACAACGTTCATTTTTTTGAAAACTTTTTTGGTAACGTTTATTCCTAACGCAGGTCACGATTATCGTGATGTGCGTTTTTATATTGTTTGATCAGGTATTATGCACACTCGCATAATGCCTTTTTGTGTCTTATTTTCCAAATCCGGGCTTTTTAGCTCGTTTATATAGATTGATTTCATATGAAGAAGGGAGTTATTAAGATGGTGAAGCATTTGATTAATCGTATTGATTTAGATTGGATGAAGGGTGGCTAACCGGATTGACATTCATTCATATTAAGGGGAGGGATTGTAGGTGTTTTCAGTATTTGGGAAATTAGGCTGGTTCTTTAAAGAACATTGGAGACGGTATGCAGTTGCCGTTTCGTTATTAATTATTGTTAGTATATTAGACGTGATTCCGCCAAAAATTATTGGGATTGCTATTGATGATATTCAGTTTGGTCAAATGACAGGGGAGCGGTTATGGGAGCTATTATTTTTCTTCATTGCTCTTATCATTCTTAGTTATGGAATTACCTATGTATGGATGTACCAGTTGTTTGGTGGGGCACACCTTATTGAACGGATTCTGAGATACCGGTTCATGAGACATTTATTATCAATGACTCCAAGTTTTTATGAAAAAAATCGAACTGGGGATTTAATGGCCAGAGCGACAAATGATTTAAAGGCGATTTCATTGACAGCAGGGTTTGGGATTCTCACGTTAGTGGATTCGACGATCTTCATGATCATTATTATTTTTGTGATGGGGTTTACGATTAGCTGGCAGCTTACACTGGCTGCACTCATTCCGTTGCCGCTAATGGCTATAGCGATCAACTATTTCGGAAAGCTCATTCACAAGCGCTTTACGGTTGCCCAGGATGCCTTTGGAGACTTAAATGACAATGTGCTTGAATCAGTAGCAGGTGTTCGGGTTATTCGCGCATATGTACAGGAAAAGGCGGATGAACAGCGTTTTAAGAACATGACTGAAGATGTGTATGAGAAAAACATTGCAGTCGCAAAAGTTGATGCCCTTTTTGAACCGACGATTAAAATATTAGTAGGTTTAAGTTATTGTATAGGGTTGGGGTATGGTGCATATCTTGTTTTTCATCAGATGATTACACTAGGAGAGCTTGTAAGCTTTAATATATACCTCGGAATGCTGATTTGGCCAATGTTCGCGGTTGGAGAATTGATAAACATCCTCCAACGTGGAAACGCTTCATTAGATCGGGTGAATGAAATCCTTACTTATGAAGAGGATGTAAAGGATGTGCATGAACCAATTCAGCTAAATATTCCCGAGGAAATTGTTTTCTCACATGTGACATTTCAATATCCAACGTCATCAACGGAAAACCTTCGGGACATCAGCTTAAAGGTGAAAAGAGGCCAAACAATCGGCATTGTTGGAAAAACGGGTTCAGGTAAAACAACCTTGCTCAAGCAGCTGATACGGGAGTATCCAACAGGTACAGGTGAAATTTTGATTTCAGGTCAGCGGATTGAATCCATCCTACTGGACACACTTCATTCCTGGATTGGATATGTTCCACAAGAGCAAATCTTATTTTCCAGAACGATTCGCGAAAATTTACAGTTTGGAAAAGAACAGGTGACAGAGGAAGAAATTGAGGAAGCACTCCGCTTAGCCGCTTTTGAAAATGATCTGTCTGTTCTTCCGAAAGGATTAGAAACATTAGTCGGCGAAAAGGGTGTGGCTCTTTCCGGTGGGCAAAAGCAAAGAATCTCGATTGCCCGCGCTTTAATAAAGGATCCTGAAATTCTGCTACTTGATGATGCAATGTCGGCAGTTGATGGAAAAACGGAAGCTAAAATTATCGGAAATATCCGAGAGGAGCGGAAAGGGAAAACCACTTTTATTTCTGCTCATCGTATATCTGCTGTTCAGCATGCAGATTGGATTATTGTGATGGATGAAGGAAAAATCGTGGAAGAAGGAACACATGATCAGCTGATTCAGCTTGGCAAGTGGTATAAAACGCAACATGATCGTCAACAAGCTGATTCGTATGGAGAGGTGAGCTAAATGAAGAAAGATTCAACAGGAAAACGACTCTTCCGCTATGCACTCCTCTATAAACGAACAATCTTGATTGCTCTTGCTATGTTAACCTTTGCTGTCGGAGCAGAACTAACAGGACCGTTTATCGCAAAGAGAATGATCGATCATCATATGATGGGAATTGAAAAACCCTGGGTTGAAGTGCAGGAAAAGGATGATCAAACAGTCGTTTATCAAGATCAATTATTCAAAAAGAATGAGAATTTATCAGAGAGTGATTCACTTGGGAGCAATGAACTCCAAATTGTGCAGGTCGGTCGTTCTTTTTATGTGACAGAAGAGCATCTGCCTTTCGATGGAGAACGCTCACTATCCGGTAATACATTAACAATTAGAAACGGATCACAAGAAGCAAGCTATGAGGTGAATAAACTATCAAGTCAAGAGCTGCTAACCTTTTATCAACCAGAGATTCGACCAATTGTTATGCTGCTCAGCTTTTATGTAGGATTGTTGCTTATCGCAGCCATCTTTCAATATGGAAAAACACTATTACTTCAAAAGGCGGCAAATCGTATTATTCAAAAAATGCGAACGGACGTTTTTGAACACATCCAGCGGGTGCCGATTCAATATTTTGATAACCTGCCGGCAGGGAAGGTAGTAGCACGTGTAACGAACGATACAGAGGCTATAAGAGAATTATATGTTAAAGTGCTTGCGAGCTTCTTTACAAGCGGGATTTATATGACGGGAATTTTTGTTGCTTTATTTTTCCTGGATGTAAAGCTTGCTTTAATCACATTACTTCTGTTGCCAATTCTTATAGCTTGGACTGTCTTTTATCGAAAATTTGCTTCAAAATATAATCATTTAATTCGTACAAGAGTCAGTGATATAAATGGGATGGTAAATGAATCGATTCAAGGTATGACAATTATTCGGGCATTTCGAAGAAAAAAGCAAACGATCAATGAGTTCGAAGTATTAAATAAGGAGCACTTTACTTATCAAAATAAACTCTTAAGTCTAAATGCCCTTACATCACACAACCTTGTAAATGTTCTGCGAAACATTGCCTTTGTTGTACTCATTTGGTATTTTGGCGGGCAATCCCTCACAGCTGCAGGAATGATATCAATTGGTGTTCTCTATGCTTTTGTTGACTATTTAAACCGATTATTCCAGCCGGTAACAGATATCGTTAATCAACTTGCACAGCTTGAGCAGGCGCGGGTTGCTGCAGAGCGGGTTTTTGAATTGCTCGATGAAAAGGGAGAAGAAGTCAATGTAGAGCAACTTCCTCGTTTTGAAGGAAACGTCGAGTTTAAAGATGTTTCTTTTTCTTACAATGGCGAGAATGATGTGTTAAAGAATATCTCTTTTACAGCCAAAAAAGGAGAAACAGTAGCATTAGTCGGGCATACAGGTTCAGGGAAAAGCTCCATTATCAATCTGTTATTTCGTTACTATGACATTAATAGAGGGATGATTACGATTGACGGTATGGATACAAGTGAAATTCCTCGTCAACAGCTCAGAAAGCATATGGGAATTGTTTTGCAAGATCCGTTTCTATTCACGGGGACAATAGAAACGAATGTGAGCTTGGATAATCCTGAGATTTCGAAAGAAACAATTAGAGAGGCACTGTGCAATGTTGGGGCGGAAAGATTTATTAAACAGCTACCTAAGCAATTTGAAGAGCCTGTGCTAGAAAAGGGAAGTACTTTATCGGCAGGTGAAAGACAGCTTATCTCATTTGCGCGTGCCCTTGCCTATGATCCGGCCATTTTAATTTTGGATGAGGCAACGGCCAATATCGATACAGAAACAGAGGCCATTATTCAAAAGGCCTTAAATGTTGTGAAAGAAGGTAGAACAACATTTGTGATTGCCCACAGACTTTCGACCATTCGAAATGCCGATCAAATTCTCGTATTGGATCATGGTGAAATAGTGGAAAGAGGAAATCATGAGGAATTGCTCGAGAAAAAAGGAAAATACTATAAAATGCATCAATTGCAATTAGGCAAAGAAATGGTAAATGCGGGATGATAGAGGTTTCATTTGCCTAAATAGAGGGAAGGGTACAAGTAATAGGAGGTAATTGTTCATGAAAATGGTAAAAAAACTCATAAAATGGGCACCAATTATCTACCCGATTGTTAAGAAAATCCTTCACAAACGTAAGACAGGTAATATGAGATCAGGAATATAAAATGGAAGAGCTGGCCATAAAATGATGGCCAGCTCTTTTAATGTCTAATAGGCGGAAGGGGAATTTGCGGTTCTTTTGCTAAAGAAATATGTAACGCCTGGTCATGATTGACAGATGCGTAAAAGATTTGGTGATAATCAATAATGCCATGCCGAGATAGTTGTTGCCGGAGCCACTCTTCATCGAGGTTTAAATAATTTAAAGAGTCTTTATAGACATTTCCTTCTATAATGACAGGAAAGGATATATTATTTCCAGTTGGCTGAAGATCAAGGTCCTCTTTCGTTACAGTTTGCTTAGAGATCTTCTTCAATACACTTAGTGCACCATCTGCCTCAATGACCGCTAAATCAACCTCTGCAGGATCAAAAACATTTTTTCCCCTCAACATCTGAAGAATATTATCAATGGAATATCCTATTTTCTTCATATTATCAACTAAGAAGTTTCCATCTTTGATGACAAGGGTTGGCTCAAATGTAATGAGTTTTCCGAATCTCCGGCTTTTTATTTTCCAATGAGTAACGAGTTTTTGAAGAAGTCCAATCATGACAATGGTAAATGCAGTTGGAAGATGTTTAATTTCAGGATCAGCGATGTCAGCACCAACAACCGCTCCTAAGATAATAATAATGAGAAAATCAAAAATGGGTAATTCCCCAATTGTTCTCTTTCCCATATAGATGGTGGTAAACAAGAGTAAAGGAAGGATTGTCACGATTCGTCCAAGAACAATCAACAAATCCTTTAGCGTCTCTTCCATCCTTTTGCCTCCTTAAATGATATCAATAGGCAAAGGATTTCCATAAATAGAAAGATAGATACATGAGTTGTTTTATAGGATGTGATTTTATGCTTTAGGTTCAGGAACTTTTGTAAGAATCACAAAACCAATAATAAAGAGAATAACAAGACTGAAAACACCCAGGCTGGAATTACCGGTTAATTGTGCAGTCATTGCTACAAGTAAAGGACCCATAATTGATGCAAACTTTCCAAAAATATTATAAAAACCGAAGAATTCATTTGCTTTTTCTTTTGGAATAAGCTTGGCAAAATAAGATCTACTTAGAGCCTGAATGCCTCCTTGTGACGTAGCGACAAGCATGGCAAGGATCCAGAAGTCCAACGTGGTCTCAAGAAAATATGCGTAAATACAAACGATCATGTAAATGAAGATGCCAACATACAACATTTTTTTACCTGTAAACGTTTCAGAAAGCCTTCCGTACAGAATAGAAAATGGTGCTGCTACCACTTGTGTAACAAAGAGCACAATAAGGAGGTCTGTTGAGCCGATTCCCAAATCAGTCCCATAGGCAGTGGACATGGTGATAATTGTTCCGACTCCATCAATATAGAAAAAATAAGCAAGAAGAAATAAAAATAATGCCCGATGTTTTCGAATTTCAGTCAAGGTGTTCCAAAGTCTTTTGAAGCTGTTCATAACTGGATTTCGTTCCCGCTTTATAAAGTGATGCTGTTGAACATGCTTAAGCAATGGAATCGTAAAAATCCCCCACCATACAGCTGTGATGATAAATGCTATTTTACTTGCCATAACAGTTGAAATTGGCAGGATTCCATTTTGTGATAAAACAATAATTGCGATGCTTATGATAAATGGAATCGTACTTCCGATATAACCTAAACCGTATCCGCGGGCAGACACAAGATTCATTCTGGATTCAGATGTCACATCTACTAAAAATGCATCATAAAAAATATTGGTTCCTGAAAAACCAATGGTTGCGAGTGTATAGCAAACTAACAAAAGAACCCATTGTTCCGCGGGAATAAAGGCAAGAATTCCGGTAAACCCAATCCCTAGTAAAAAAAAGAACGAAAAGAAACGTTTTTTATATCCCTGATAATCAGCGATTGTCCCTAAAATCGGGCCAAGCATCGCTAAAATAAAGGTTGCAATGGCAATCGTATATCCTAAATAAGCGGTAGAATCTGCCGGGCTAACCCCCGCATTTGTCGCTGCGCTTTTATAAAAAATGGGAAACACAGCTGTTGAAATAATAATAGAATAGGCAGAGCTACCCCAATCATAGAAAATCCAACTATTCTCTTCTTTTGAAAAACGCCTCATACTCATGGCCTCCCTAGTAGATGTACAATCATATTTTACAAGATTTTCAAGGCGAAAATAGAACAATACAAAAATTTAATATTTGGTTAATAAAGCATTAACATTAAGATAGTGATAATGATGGTTCCGTTTACATTTATGTATATTCCAAGGAGGAAAAAATAATCCAACCCCAAAGAAGAGTTAGATTATTTACGTAGTGGTAAGCTCCATGACAGTAGAGACATCAGTAAACCCCAGGTTTTCATATAAATGCTTTGCGGGGTTACCTGTATAAACATTCAGCATAACTTTTTGAAATCCTTCTGCTTTTAATTGTTGGATCGCTGAATGCATGAGCTGTTTTCCCAGCCCTATCTTTCTGTAAAGCGGAAAAACGTAAAGAGAAGTAATGGAACCTGTTTTCTGAACATTAACAGGACTGAAATCAGGCCCAATTAGTACCCACCCTGCCATTTGATTTTGGTCAACAGCAATAAGATAATAAGACCCACTGTTTAATAACGGTACAAACATATTCATTCCCATTTGCACATCATTATGAACCAACCCCATGGTGCTTTCAGACATGACATTTATCGTCATATAAAGAAGAGTGTTTGTTTCACTTTGATCTGCCTTCCTAATTATCATAAGAAGCACCTCACTAGAATCTCAGATAGCATAGTATATGAATGGAGGCTCTTGATGTGCCTTGCGGTAAGACAAAACGGGGGCGAATGGGGAAGGAAAAGTTCTTCATAGCGTTGCTGAAGGACCTAACTCGGTTAAATGAGAAAAGAAAAGTCCTTCATACAGGTGATGAAGGACAAAACTGGAAATAAAAGAGAAAAGAGAAAGTCTTTCATATCTCTTTTATTTACGCTTCCAATACTCAAACAGAATTTAAGCTCTTTTTTCTAATAACTTACAGATTTCAACAATTGTATTTGTTGCTTTTATCATATTATCAACTGAAATAAACTCAAACTTTCCGTGGAAGTTTTCTCCCCCTGTGAACACATTCGGAGTTGGCAAGCCCATATAGGAAAGCTGGGAGCCGTCAGTACCGCCGCGAATTGGTTCAACAATAGGTGTAATGCCCAGGTTTTCCATTGCTTGATAAGCGATATCTACTAAGTATTTAACAGGTTCTATTTTATCTTTCATGTTGTAATATTGGTCCTTCAGTTCCAGTACGATTGCGTCTTCACCATAAACTTGCTTGAATTCATTAACAAGATCTATGATCGTTTGTTTTCTTGTTTCAAAAATTTGTTTATCATGGTCGCGAATGATGTAATGGACTTTTGTTTGTTCGACATCACCGGTGAATGAAATGAGATGATAGAACCCTTCATATCCTTCAGTAAATTCAGGGGCTTCCATTGCCGGTAGCTTGGATTGAAAAGCCATGGCGATTTTCGCTGAGTTCACCATTTTTCCTTTTGCTGTGCCCGGATGAACATTATTTCCATTAAATGTAATTTTTGCAGCAGCAGCATTAAAGCTTTCATATTGAAGCTCTCCAAGTGGGCCCCCATCAATAGTGTAGGCAAAGTCTGCTCCAAATGCCTCTACATCAAATTTATGAGGACCTCTGCCGATTTCTTCGTCGGGAGTAAAGGCAACTCGGATTCTTCCGTGTTTTATATCAGGGTTAGCAATTAGGTAGCGCATCGCACTCATGATTTCAGCAATACCTGCTTTATTATCTGCTCCTAACAATGTTTTTCCATCTGTTGTCATAAGCGTATGTCCTTGGTAATTTGCCAGGTTGGGAAATTGGTTCGGCGAAAGGATAACTCCCAGTTCCTGATTGAGTGTGATGTCTCCTCCATCATAGGACTCTACAACTTGAGGGTTAACGTTTTTTCCAGTAAAATCAGTCGCTGTGTCAAGATGAGCTAAAAACCCGACAGTAGGAATATTCTTATCTGTATTAGAGGGCAGAGTAGCCATTACATATCCGTTTTCATCAACTGTTACATCCTTCATGCCGATAGAATGTAATTCATCGACTAACAGCTTACCTAAAGTAAGTTGACCAGGAGTAGATGGACAAGCTTCATTTTCTTCGTTAGATTGGGTGTCAATGACAACATACCGTGTAAAACGATCAATGATTTCTTTTTTCATAAAGATTTCCTTCCTTTTTGTAAGAGTTATCTCTATCGGAATTTATAAGTTTTGTACTTAGTTTCGGTGGCTAGCTCCAGCGCCTATCATACTTCAGATCATCTCCTACGATAAGTCAACATCGGTTCGCTTCGCTTACCGGGTTTCCTAAATCTTTAGTCAATGCTCCTCCAGTTTGTACGGCGATGATCAAGGCGCTTGCGCTTTTCTAATTTTATCATGCTAAAAAGTACTCTTGCCAATTTTGAGACAAAAAACAAGCATTGAACCTTAAGCCCAATGCTTGTTACACGCTGCGTCTGGCAAAGTCAATAAAGCGGAATTTATCAAGGCGATGCCGTGATTCGGTGTATTGAAACAAACTTGTGTTTTCCAAATACACATAGTTTTTGACAACAACGATATGAGAAAAGCCTTCTAAATCAAGGTGTTTTCTGTCTTCATCTGTACAATCCTCTACAACAATTTCCTTTTTGGCAAAGCTGATATTTAAATTGAGTTGATGTTCAAGATACTCGTAAATAGAGCCTTCACAAATTTCCTTTGTAAGGGTAGGGACATGTTTCTTTAAAAAGTAGTCCTTGTCCAAAATGATGTTAACCCCATTTATTTCACGTGAACGGGTAACCTTCCATACCTCATCACTACTCGTGGCATCCAACTGTTGCTTTAAAAAATCATCCGGCTTAATAAGACCAAAATCATGAACCCTTGTAATAACTGATTCCATCTGTAGATTTTTGGATACTTCCTTAAAACTTACCAGCCCTGAGATGGGAAAACTCATTTTTTGAACATCAATGACAACTGATCCTTTCCCTTTAATTTTCTGGATAAAGCCGTTTTGAGATAAAAGGTTAAGAGCTTTACGAATGGTTTCCCTGCTCGTATCGTATTGAATCGCTAAATCATTTTCAGACGGTAAAACCTCACCAGGTTTCACCTCACCGGCTTTAATGCGATCTGTTAGTTCTTTATATATTGTTAGGTATTTATTTTGTCTCATTTTTATCACCATCCCTATCTTACCATGAACAGGTGAAGGATGTTAAAATGACTATTTTGTTAAAGTGAGACTTCAATCTGTGGGGAGGAGCGAAACTTATCACGCTTAATGCGCCTTTGTTTCTCCCAAATTTAGAATTTGGAGCCCTACTGCCCGTTAAGAATGGGACAAATGATACACAACCGATTCATAAGGGCGCAATGTCATATTCTTAAATGACAGCCCCGTATCATCATAATTAGATATGAGGATTTTTGGTTTATATCCATCTACCTCAACAGAATCAGGTAGGATAAACGTTGCCGGGCTGTCATAAAAATTATTTAGCACTAAAAGCTTCTCCGTAGGTGTACTTCGTAAATAGGCAAAAATAGATGGATCATTTTCTACTAAAAGCTCGTAATGACCAGTTGTGATAATATCATATTCTTTACGTAAAGTTATGAGTTTTTGATAATGATAAAAAATGGAGTCTTTATCTGCAACTGCGTTTTCTGCATTAATTTGTTGATAATTATTAGCTACATTTATCCAAGGAGATCCTGTTGTGAAACCGGCATGCTTAGAATCATTCCATTGGACTGGTGTTCTCGAATTATCACGTGATTTATGCTGCAGAATTTCAAGAATCTCTTCTTCTTGCATCCCTTTGTCTTTTAATATCTTGTACATATTTAATGATTCAACATCTCGATATTCATCAATAGATGTGAACTTAGGATCTGTCATCCCAAATTCTTCTCCCTGATAAATATAAGGAGTACCCTGCATCATGTGAATCGTTGTTGCCAGCATCTTGGCTGATTCATTACGAAATTCGTCATCATTTCCATAGCGGGACACAACTCTTGGCTGGTCATGGTTACACCAGAATAAAGCATTCCATCCTCCACCTGCATTCATGCCTGTTTGCCAGGAAGAAAGAATTTTTTTCAATGCAAGGAAATCCATATCACCAATTGCCCATTTCTCCCCATTAGGATAATCAACCTTTAAGTGATGAAAATTAAACGTCATGCTTAATTCTCCACGTTCAGGATTTGAATATTGTATGCAGTGATCAATGGTTGTTGAGGACATTTCACCGACTGTCAAGCTGTCATACTTTGAAAAGACTTCTTTGTTCATTTCATGAATAAATTCGTGTACACGTGGACCGTCTGTATAGAATTTTCTACCGTCACCAGGTGCAATGGAACCATCATCATCAGGGAAGTTTTGGTCCTTTGAGATTAAGTTAATGACATCAAGTCTGAAGCCATCGACCCCTTTTTCAAACCAAAAGTTCATCATATTGTACACTTCTTTTCGCAGCTCTTCGTTCTCCCAGTTAAGATCGGCCTGTGTAACATCAAATAAATGGAGGTAGTACTGTTCTGTTTCTTCGTCATATTCCCAGGCAGGACCACCAAATTTAGAAACCCAATTAGTTGGTTCAGAACCGTCTTCCTTCGGGTCTTTCCAAATATAATAATCACGATATGGGCTTGATTTGGACTTTTTCGCTTCTTTAAACCAGATATGTTCTGTTGATGTATGGTTGACGACAATATCCATGATCACTTTAATGCCAAGCTGATGGGACTTTTCTAGTAGCTCATCAAAGTCATTCATTGTTCCGTATTCTTCATGTATTGCATAATAATCACTAATATCATATCCATTATCTTTTTGAGGTGAAGCATAGATAGGTGTTAACCATATCACATCAACACCGAGGTTTTTTAAATAGGATAACTTGCTAATAATTCCTTGAATATCTCCTACACCATTTCCGGATGTATCACAAAAGCTTTTTGGATATATTTGATATACGACTGATTTTTTCCACCAAGGGTTACTCAATATAAACACCACCGTTGTGTATTTTTTACTTCTATGGATGAAATGCAAGAAAAGGGACATACATCTCGTCCCTTTCTTGCATTATTTTTCCTTTTTAATTTTAGCTAACAAATAGGTTAAACCAAACGGTACAACAAGGACAATGGCCATTCCGATAAAGAATGAAGGCCAGAATTGTGAATCAATTGATAAGAAGCCCGGTAATCCGCCAACTCCAATTGAAAATGCCTTCACTCCATTAATGGAGATAAATAAACCTGCGATAGCAGAGCCAATTAGTGCTGCAATGAATGGGTAACGATAACGCAAATTCACACCGAACATGGCTGGCTCTGTAACACCCAGCCAAGCAGAAATACTTGATGTTAACGCTAAGCCCTTTTGTTTCTCTTCTTTTAAAATAAGCATCATTGCAAATGCAGCAGAGCCTTGTGCAATATTTGAAAGAGCAAGCATTGGCCAGAGGAATGTTCCTCCTGCATTTGCTAATTGAATATCAACAGCTAGGAAAGTATGATGCATACCTGTTACAACTAATAAAGCATATAATCCGCCATAGATAAGTCCGCCAAGTGCAGCAAAGTTTTCAAAGATCGCAATAACTCCATCTGTTAATACATTTCCTATTGCGAATGTCACAGGTCCAATAACAATGAATGAAGCAAAACCTGTGATTAATAGTGTTAGTGGAGGAACAACTAACAGCTGAATCCCGTCAGGAACATGTTTTCTTAAAAAGACTTCCAATTTAGCTAGTAAGAATGAGGCAACTAAAATCGGTAAAACCTGGCCTTGATAGCCGATTTTTTCCACTTCTAATCCGAATAGGTTCCAGGTAGGAATTTCTTCAGCAGAACCATATCCCCAAGCATTTAATAAATCCGGATGTACCAACATTAAACCGAGCACAATTCCGAGTAAAGGACTTCCACCGAAACGATTAACAGCTGACCAACCGATGAGTCCTGGTAAAAAGGTAAAGGCTGTATTAGCAATTAAGTTAATAATGTTAGCCAGGTCTGCCCATTGTGGATAAACGTCAACAAGTGATTGCTCATCAAAGAAAATACCTGGTCCTGTTAAGATGTTATTAATTCCCATTAATAACCCGGCAGTTACGATGGCCGGGAGAATTGGTATAAAGATGTCAGCCAATGTTTTTATGGCACGTTGAAGAGGATTTAAATTCTTTTCAGAAGCCTTCTTCACATCATCTTTTGATGCCTCTCCTACTCCTGTTTGCTGAACAAGCTCTTTATAAACTTTATCTACAGTTCCCTGACCGATGACAACCTGAAACTGTCCATTTGTTGAAAAAGACCCTTTTACTAATGAAATGTCTTCAAGTGCTTCTTTATTTACTTTTCCTTCATCTACTAAAGCAAAGCGTAAACGTGTTACACAGTGTGTAGCTGCGGAAATATTATCTTTTCCACCAATGGCATCTATAATTTGGCTCACTTGTTTTTGATCGACACTCATGGTTTTCCCTCCCGTATAGTATCCTTTTACTTGTTATATAGCGTTTTCATTTAGGAATGAAGTTTCGAAACTTGTATATACAACTATGGTATTATCATAAATCTGTATATACATGTTGTCAACAAAAATAAAATCGGTTTCATTTTTAGTAACCTTTTTATTAAATTGTTTCATTGAATTACTTATACATAACATGGTAAAACTGAAAGGAGTTTTGAGTGGACAGAAAGGAATACAAAAAATGACTTATGAAAGAATAATTGACCAATATATCACAACAAATGATCGGTTTCTGCAAGAGTTTATTGCCCAAACTCTTCACGATTATCCGAATAAAAAACGCGAATGGACGAGGATTTTACTACAAGAAGCTGTAGAAAATCCTGAGAAAGCATCACTTCTCTTATATGTAAAGATGGATCCCGAGGATGAAGAAACATCGAATATGATAGAAAAGGGAATAGGCAGGGTACATGATAGTATTCGTCATTTTTTTGCCCAATTATTATTGGACTTTACCCCTGATACCATCTTGAGAAACCAGCATTTATTAACGGATTTCATTCAAGAACAAGACTGGGATCTTTATAGAGTGCTTGTAGAAGGCTCCGAAGATGAAGTGTGGAGGGAGTACATAAATATCCTGACCAGACTTGAGAGTGAAAGCAGCTTTGATATGAATACTTATCTTTTAGCTAAGAAGGTTGCTTCTACCCTGGTGAAAAGGGAGTACATATCGAAGGATCAAGTATTGATGATGTTTGAAGCGAATAGAAATGAAGAATGGTTTCAATATGACGGATATTTAGCCGTCTATATGATGGGACTAATGGTGATGAAAGAAGCCACAGTTCAACTCTCCTCTCTTTTAACAAGAGACGATGATATGCTGCTGGAAGAAGTATCAGAAGCACTTATCACATTCCAAACCGATGAAGTTGTTGAAGCTGTGAAGGTTTACCTAAGTGATGAGGAAGTCAATATCTTTGTCACTTCAATTATCGAAAATATAAAATCAGAACATGCCGTAAATGAATTGCGAAAAGCTTATCATCAGGTAGAAGAAAATTTACAGGGAACAATTTTCGAAGCATTAGTCCATCAGCTATCACCATTAGCAGAACCCGAAATACGTGATTATTTAAATAAAGTAGAATCATCATCGTTCATTGACATCGACCTTCTGGCATACAGTTACTTCAAAATTCTCGGAATCGATCATCCAAAATTAGAGATGTGGGAAGATGCTTTACATATGAGATGATAATTGTGGTAAACCTTAGCGTGAGTTGCTTTATAAATAGGAATTGTTTATATAAAAGTTTTTTATAGTTTTAAAAAACGGAATACTAATTAGGTTGATTGAAGCGGAAGGTGCGAGACTCCTGTGGGAGTAGCGGGGCAGGTGAGATCCCACAGGCGCGCAGCTTACGAGGAAGCTCACCGCCCGCCCCACGGAAAGCGAGCATCCTGGAGCTTCAATCAACCAAAAGCAATACTTATTACAATGCAACAAGGTTTGCAATGAAAAGCCCTACTGAATAACCTCAATATGCTTAAAATCCTTCACCTGAAACAGTCCTAAATCTGTTAATTTAAGTTCCGGAATAACAGGTAATGCTAAAAACGACATGGTCAAAAAAGGATTGAAATCTCCGGAAAAACCAATTTCAATCAATGCCTTATCTATTTCCTGCAGACTTTCATTAATTTGTATAAAAGGAGCCGTCGTCATTAAACCTGAAATTTCAAGTGGCAATGATGCAATCACCTCATCATCCTTCACTACAACTAAGCCCCCTCCCATTGCTTTTAAAACGTCTATTGCCTTTAGAAGATCTTGATCATTTGTCCCGATTGCGATGATGTTATGAGAGTCATGTGCAACCGTGGAAGCAATGGCTCCAGACGTTAAGCCGAACCCTTTTACAATACCTAACCCGATATTTCCTGTAGAGGAATGTCGTTCAATCACAGTCATTTTAAGCTGATCTTTTGTGATTGAAGGTTGGAAGTGACCATTCTCTGAAGTGATTTTTTCCACTACATGCTTTGTGATAATTTTATTCGGGATGATTTCAATCATATTGGCCGATGCACCTTTTGGACAGGGTAGTTGGATATCTTCATGGCCTATTTCATTAATATGAATCGTATCTAACAAGGAGGAAGGTATCATATCTGCTTTATAAGAAGAATGTACACAATGACCTTCTTCTGCAATGAGTTCTCCTTTAATGAATACTTGGTTAACTTTAACGGTTTGCAGATCTTCTAAAAAGACAAGATCGGCATCATATCCGGGAGCAATTGCTCCTTTTGTTGTTAATCCAAAACACTCAGCTGCATGAAGTGTTGCCATTTGGTAGGCAGTGATCGGATCTATTCCATTTTCAATAGATAGGAAAATGTTATAATCAATGCTTCCTTCTGCGATCAAGTCATCTAAGTGTTTATCATCTGTAACAAATAGGCAGCGTCTCGCATTTCGTTCTGTAATAACGGGCAATATCGCTTTTACATCTCGGGCTGCTGAACCTTCCCTCAGCATCACATACATCCCTCTTTTTAACCTTTCATGTGCTTCCTCGGGAGTGACACATTCATGATCTGTTTTAATACCTGCAGCTGCATATACATTTAAAGCATCTCCAGTAATCCCGGCTGCATGACCATCAATTTTTTTTCCAAGTTGATGAGCATCAGAGAGCTTTTCCATCATCATTTGTTCTTGATGAAAGACGGATGGAAAATCCATTACTTCTGCAAGACCAAGTACATTGTCTTCTTGATAAAATTCCCTTAAATCATTGGCTGATAATGTAGCTCCTGCGTTTTCAAATGGTGTGGCAGGAACACATGATGGCAGCATGAAGAATATGTTTAGAGGAAGGTTTTTAGCGGAATCAATCATAAATTGAATGCCGGCCTTACCACTTACATTTGCAATTTCATGCGGGTCGGCAATGACTGTAGTAACACCGTGTGGAACGACAACCTGTGAAAACTGCTGTGGAGTGACCATGGCGGATTCAATGTGTACATGACCGTCGATAAATCCGGGAGAAATATAGTTTCTATTTGCATCAATGATTTTTTCACCCTCATATTGTCCAATTCCGATGATGATTCCATCTTGAATCGCAATGTCCTCTTCAATAATTTCACCATTAAATACGTCAATGATTTTTCCGTTCTTTATCACGATATCAGCTTTTACCTTTTTTGCGGATGCAGCTAGTTTTCTAGTTAAAGATTGATTCATTAGGAAAAAGCTCCTTTCCTTTGCTGGTAGTATGTTCCCCAATTGATTTTATTTAAATGACTGTAATAAAAAACCGCAAGAAAAAGATACTTCTCTTTGCGGGTGTCATCCAGACGTTTATATTTTCTTATAGATTAGCATACATTTTAAAGTGTGTAACATATCGTGTCAACATATATTACATGGTGTTTTTGATATGTTTGCGAAAGAAGGACATCTATGATTCTCTAAATGGGTCAAATTGGAGTTGCTCCTCTGCATTTATTAGTAAAGTATTTTGTATGGC
The DNA here is from genome assembly GCF_000518865.1 of Bacillus sp. J37. Classification (GTDB taxonomy): domain Bacteria; phylum Bacillota; class Bacilli; order Bacillales; family Bacillaceae; genus Metabacillus. The sequence goes on from NZ_KI912515.1 coordinate 108,054, forward strand.
CGTTCTTTTACCTTGAAGAAGCCCAAGGTTATTTTGTGTTTCGACAATAGTTCCGTGTTCTAGTGACTGATAGCTAATTCCCTCTTCCCAGTATGTGACGGTGTTATCGTGATTTGAGTTTTCTAACTCAGTCCATGCTCCATCTTTTTTGCCAAACCTTTTCGCAATCGGTTCATTTCTGCGTAAAGTGTTAAGTCGCATAATCAGTTTTATCATACTGCCTGTTAACCAATCAAAACTTATATTTTTCATCGGACTGCTTGTTACTTGGTAAATGGAAAGCTCTTCACCATTCAGGCTGACATTTGCCTTTACAGCTGAGGCATAATGAACATCACCTGACAAAATGATGCATTTTCTTAATTGATGTTTTGATAAAAAGTGAAGGAAAGAATAAAAACCGGCCAAATTGTATTTCCACGCCTCAATATCTAATTGATATTGAACAGAAGCTCCAAAGTATTGAAAAGGATACACTTGTTTTCTTAAAAAGGATTCTATTACATCTATTCCGTATAAAGGTGTGGGTGATGCTATGCGAAGGATATCACCTTTTTTCCATTTGGAATCTTTAAGCAATTGCTCTAGTAATGTCCATCCCTTTTGTCCAATTAAGATGGGCGTCTTCACAGTCTCGTTTATAAGATGCAGCAGTTTTACTTTTGCTTTCGAAGAATCATATTCTCGAAGTGTACGAGTATCTAAGCAAAGAGTGAGAGGTGTTGTTGGTGCGATGAAGTGCCATGAGTCAAACGATAATAGTGTATCCTGCCATTTTTGATAGGGTTGAGATCCAATCGGATATGTTTTTACATATTGTTGCATGGTTTCGATGAAATCATCATGAAATGTATCTGGTTGATTTCCCCAACCTTGAAATGCCCAAAATGCTGTTAGGCCATTGCAAATGATATGTTTACCAAGAGACGTTTCATATACATCTTTGTTCCATTCGGCTGAGATGTTCCAATCGTCTGTTATATCGTGATCATCAAAGATCATATAGGTCGGGATATTGGCTAGTACTCTTCTTACTTTTGATGTGTTTCGGCAAAAATCGTGAAGTTCTTCCAGTTGTTCTTCATCAAGATTTGTAAGGAATCCATTCTGCTCATGATGAAGTAAATTCCATATAACAGGGCTCCAGCTTAGCAGGTACATCGCTGCATACTCACCGAAAGTTATCAGATGGTTGTGTGCATGTGAGGATGTAAAGTTACATAATGTTTCAACAATCTCCTGTCTGCCTTGAACTTTGTATAAGTGATGTAAATGTTGCTCAAGTTTAGGTTCAACTAAAGTAAGATCTTCATTTTCACCAATCATTTCGTGTACGATTAATTGAAGATAAGGGACAAGTGGGTCTGCGATGTCATCAGCATATATTTGATCTCCAAGCATAAAAAGAGAGCCGGGTCGTAAATTAAGATCAAACCGATGTTGCTGGAGGACTTGATCAGCACTCGGTAAGGCATCTTGTCCTTTTCCATGTGCTTTTCGACAGGATCCATATAAGACAGGGGACTCATTTTTTGAGTTAATATAAAAGGTTGGATAGCCTAATCCTTCGTAAACAAGTGAATCTGGATGGTTTGCGGTTAATAAGTGAAAGCTGTCGAGATCATATGTTTGAGCGTCTTTTTCTAGATAAAGGTTATAGCCCAGTAGTTCTTCGACAGGAAATTTTTTTTGAGTCGGACGTACGTTGATTAAATGGACAAACAACTTTTTTCCTAAGTTTATTGTTTTTGTTTGTGAGTGGACTGGAAAAAAGTTATCATTTATGCCCTTTTCTGATTTATGAATAGTCAATACCTTTGCTGTAATGGATACTTCTTCACTAGTTGCCAGCCAAATTGTCACTTGATTAGTGTCTACTCGACGAAGGATCGGACCGGATAGAATCATAGGTATTTGCACTGTTCGGAGTCACCACCATAAAAATAGGTATTTATCCTACGTTATTCATAGTTAAGAATTTGGTGAGGAGGATAACAGGTGTTTATGTTGAAAGATTTGCTTAAAAATGAATTCTTCATTAAACTCTAACTAGATATTTTACAATGGGATGGTGGAGCCGGTGACTAATAACCAAAACCAAACCTTTGATGTGATCGAGGTGTGTTTGCTGGCGGGTAAGATTATGCTCAGGAGTGGTGCAGAAACATATCGGGTGGAAGATACAATGATGAGAATTGCGGCAGCTTTTGGTATTGCAGATTCCCATAGCTATGTCACACCAACAGGGATTATTTTTTCTGTAAGCAGTAAAACACCCACACAACTAGTCAGAATTGTGGATCGTTCAACTGATTTACAAAAAGTAGCAAAGGTTAATGGGATTTCAAGGAAAATTAGTAATGGAGAACTCTCTGTAGAGGAGGCGTACAATCAGCTAAAAGTAATTGAGCTTGATGCACATGCCTATCCGATTTGGGTGCAAATTGCTGCTGCTTCTATTGCGAGTGGATGCTTTCTTATTATGTTTCAAGGAACTTGGTCGGACTTCTTACCGGCTGTTGTGGCTGGAGGCATTGGATTTTCAAGCTTGATCTATATTCATCAACTTGTTGAAATAAAATTTTTTGCAGAATTTCTGGCTTCATTACTTATCGGGCTATTATCAGTCTTTTTTGTGGTCCTTAATATAGGGACAGAACTTGATAAAATTATCATTGGGTCCGTGATGCCATTAGTACCGGGTCTATTAATTACAAATGCTGTAAGAGATTTAATGGCAGGCCATTTAGTGTCAGGAATATCAAAAGGTGCAGAGGCGTTTTTAACGGCATTTGCGATAGGAGCAGGTGTTGCGGTTGTCTTTTCGTTTTATTAAAAAGTCTCAAATGGGCCGCTTCCGTATGTTTAAGGGGGTTTTTGTTTGATTGAACAGGTGTTCACAAGCTTTGTCGCATCAGCTGCATTTGGGATTATTTTTAATGCTCCTGTAAAAGCTCTATTGCGGGCCGGGCTTGTCGGCATGATTGGTTGGATGATTTATATCGGCCTGTATGAATATTCGAATGATAGCGTGGTTTCAACGTTGATTGCCTCATTTTTTATTGCCATTATTAGTCAATTTTATGCAAAAAGGCATAAGACACCTGTTATCATTTTTAATGTTTCAGGAATCATTCCATTAGTACCGGGTGGTTTAGCATATGATGCAATGCGGCAGGTTGTAGAAAATCATTATAATGAAGCAATAGCACTTGCAGCCAAAGCCTTTATGATTTCAGGATCAATTGCCATCGGATTGGTTTTATCAGAAGTGATGAATCAAATCATTCGTAAGGTGAAAAATAGAGGGAATAAACAATCTATCAGATCTTAAATAAATTTGATCTTAAATAATTGGTAAGTCTAATGTATAATGTTTTAATTATGAATAGTGAGGTATTTAAAAAAATGAATGCATTTATAAAAAATCAAATACAACAATTTCAGGATAACAATCAAAATCGCGGACGTTTATTAGTTAGCTGTCCGGACCAACCTGGTATTGTATCTACCATTTCTAAATTCTTATTTTCACATAATGCGAATATTATTGAATCAAGTCAGTATTCGACAAATCCGGAAGGTGGTACATTTTTTATTCGGATTGAGTTTGAATGTCCAAACCTGAAGGAAAAAGCATCTGAGATGGAAAATCAATTTGGTGACATCGCGAAAGAATTTTCGATGGAATGGAAACTGACTCATGTATACAATATGAAAAAGGTGGCCATTTTTGTCTCAAAAGAGCTGCACTGTTTATTAGAGCTAATTTGGGAATGGCAAAGTGGCGACTTAATGGCAGACATTGCTATGGTTATTAGCAATCATGAGGAAGCAAGAGAAGTTGTCGAGCCTTTGAACATTCCATTCTATTATATCCCGGCAAATAAGGATATTCGTGAACAAGTGGAAGAAAAGCAGCTAGAGCTTTTAAAAGAACACAATATTGATTTGATTATTTTAGCTCGTTATATGCAAATTTTAACGCCAAAGTTTGTGTCAGCAAATCCAAATAAAATTATCAATATTCACCACTCATTCTTACCTGCTTTTATCGGGGCAAGACCATATGAACGTGCATATGGACGTGGTGTAAAATTAATTGGTGCTACATCCCATTACGTAACAAACGACCTGGACGAAGGCCCGATTATTGAACAAGACATTAGCCGTGTTGATCATCGTGACAATGTGGACAGCTTAAAGAAAATCGGACGATCTGTTGAACGAAGTGTACTGGCAAGAGCTGTTAAATGGCATTTAGAGGATCGAATTCTTGTTCATGAAAATAAAACAATTGTCTTTTAATCAATGAGAGGGGTTCGAATTTTTTCGAACCTCTTTTGTGTATAGCGAAAAAGTGGACTTTTTAAAAAAGCAGGTCAACTTTGCAAGAAAAGTTCAAGATTTGCAAAATAATCGTAAAATCTGCAAAAAAATGTCCAACTCTGCAAAATTCGCAGTTTTTTTGCAAAATTACGCTGAAAGAAGCTCTCGAATGTAAAAATCTGACAGTTCAGAACCCGCATATTAAACTGCCACCAATTTAAATAACGAACTTTTCAAAAAAGTGATACAATATGAGCAATAAAAAGTATGCGGAGGTACGTTATGAAGCGACTAAATGGCAAAACAATAGCCCTTGCAGGTCAGCGTAAATCTGAAGAGTTAAGTAAATTAGTAGAAAACTTAGGTGGGCAAGCGTTAATTCGTCCGGCACAGGGAACTGTTTTTTTAGACGATACAAATGTAGAAAAAGAAATTCATGCCCTCATTGACGGTAACTATGAATGGCTCATCTTTACAACAGGACTTGGAACAGACAAGCTTTATCAAACAGCTGCCAACATGGGATTAGGTGAACAATTCCTCCAAGCCTTAACAAATGCAAAAATTGCAGCAAGAGGTTACAAAACTGTCAATGTTCTTAAAAAGATGGGGTTAACGCCAGATGTTAGGGATGATGACGGGAGTACGGCCGGTTTGGTGCGAGAATTACGTGGACATTCTTTAAAAGGATGCCGGGTGGCTCTGCAGCTTCATGGTGATCCAGCACCCCTTTTAATAGACTTTCTTGAAGAACAGCAAGCAGAATATCGGGAAATTCTTCCTTATAAGCACATCCCGCCAAAGCCTGAAGTGATGGAACAGCTTGTTCGTGAAATTCTAGCTGGAAAAATAGATGCAGTGAATTTCACAAGTACGCCACAGGCCAGATTTTTAATGTCTTATGCAAAAGAACATGGACTGGAAAAGGAACTCTTAGAGGCATTTTCTACAAATGTGATGGCTGTTTCCGTTGGAAAAGTAACAGCACAGGCATTAAGAGAAGTTGGAATTACAAGAATGGTTGTTCCAGAGGAAGAACGTATGGGAAGTGCCATCATTGCGTTGGTCAATTATTATAAAGGACTGGAAGAGAACACAAACTAATAAATGCCTGACATCCTTTTAGGATGTCAGGCATTTTATTGTTTAAGACCGACTCACAAAGAACGGCAAAGATTCAACTCCAAGTAAGCGGGCATATGTGAATAGTTGACCTTTATGGTGAATTTCGTGGTCTTTTCCGCTTTCAAGCAGGACTAAACCAGGCATCTTCATACCGGCAAATTCAACAATTGCAGCAAGTTGATCTTCAGTTAAAGATTCCAGCTTAGATTTTGTCTGATTTGTTTGAGATTTTACTAACGCTTTTAGTTCGCTTATTGTTTCGATTTGTGATGATCCTGTTGGAGGAGTAAACTCTCCATTTTTCACAGTATCAGCAAACATTTCCATCGCACCTGAAATATGTAAGACAAGTCCTGAAAGTGACATAGCTTCTTCCCATGGTTTATAGCTAAGATGTTGATCTTCAAATGTATCAAGTAATTCATGTAGTACTTTGCGGTGTCTCATCCAGCCTGAAACTAACTCATTGATTCTTGCCATGCGTACCATCTCCCTAATAAAAGTTCAATTCAATACAATTATATCTCAAAGTTAAAGAAATAACTTTGATTATGCTTCATTGTTCCTTCTGTTGCGGCTCATATTTAAAATTGTGAATAATAATATTATTTCAGAAATAGATCTTGCATTATTTTCATTTTTCTTTAAAATAAGAAATAATTTAATTTTTCGACAAATTTAGATAAAATGCTCTTCCTGTTAAAGGGAAGGGCGTTTTTTGTATAAAATACGAACATTATAAACAAAAAATATAAAAATGTTTGTATTTAATGTTTATTTAACTAATAAGTTAGTGTATATTTGTCAGTAGATGAAAAAAACACGAAAATAGAGGTGGGTCTTACGTGAAAAAGTTATTTATGTTTATTGCATTATTCACATTCCTGCTTGCTGGTTGTGGAGCAAATGAAACATCAAATTCAGCAGGCGATCAAAAAGAAGAAAAGGCAAAGAAAATCGCACTTGTTTTACCGGAAAAAATCGGGGTGAATCCTTTCTTCCAGCAAATGGACGATGGCGCTAAGGAAGCTGCTGAGGAATTTGGTTTTGAGCTTAAAACAATTGAATCAACAGACCATTCTGCAATTGAAGAAAACTTACGTGTAGCTGTTGCAGAAGGCTATGACTTAATTATTACGTCTTCTTTTGAATCAGAGGATGCGTTAAAGAAAGTGGCAGGAGAAAATCCTGATCAACAATTTGCGATTATCGATACAACGGTTGATTTACCAAATGTGCGCAGCGTAAATTTTAGAGAGCATGAAGCAGCTTACCTTTTAGGTGCAGCAGCTGGTCTGTCAACAAAAACAAATACAGTTGGTATGGTAGCTGCAATGGATATTCCGCTTTTGAAAAAATGGACAGTTGCCTTTGAAGAGGGCCTAAAAGCAACAAATCCTGATGCAGAATATATTGTGAACTTTGTAGGAAGCTTTGATGACCCTGCAAAAGCAAAAGAGCTTGCTTTATTACAAGCATCAAAAGGTGCAGATTTTATTGCTGGTGCGGCAGCTGTTGGTGACCTTGGTGTATTCGAAGCTGCAGAAGAAAAAGGGTTCTATACAGCTGGACAAGATATTGACCGTACAGAGCTGGACCCGGATCACATCGTTCTTTCTCAGTTAAAAGGAACAGATGCAGTAGCTTACGAAACAATCAAGGCTTTTTCTGAAGGTACGTATGAGCCGGGTGTTGTTGCTTACGGCTTAAAAGAAGAAGGTGTTGGGTTAACATATGTTACACATGAGAGTGAAACACCATTAAGTGACTTTGTCGGACAAGAAGTCATTGATCAAGTAACAGCAATAAAAGAAGATATTGTCAGTGGAAAGCTGGAAGTTAAAAATCCTTTAGAGAACTAAATAGAATAGACATCCGAAGCCGACTACAAACTTTTGCAGTCGGTTTCCCAATGCTTATCGGAGGGAGGCTGAAAAATGACGACACGGTTAGAAATGAAATATATGACGAAGATGTACGGAAGCTTTATTGCAAATGATTCCATTTCACTTTCACTTAAAGCTGGGGAGGTCCATGCAGTAGTTGGTGAAAACGGAGCTGGAAAAACAACTCTAATGAGAATGCTGTACGGAATGGAGCAGCCAACCTCAGGTGAAATTTTTATAGATGGCAAGCGTGTGACATTTACCAATCCTAATGATGCAATCAAAAATCGAATTGGTATGGTGCATCAGCATTTTATGTTGTTTCCTGATTTTACGGCAGCAGAAAATATTGTGATTGGTCATGAACCGAAGAAGGCAGGATTTTTTAATCGGAAAAAAGCAACCGAGCTGGTTCAAGAACTAGTAGAAACATATCAGATTCCAGTTAGGCCGAACGCGAAAACAGCTAATTGCTCTATTGGAGAGCAGCAGCGCATTGAAATCTTAAAAGTTCTGTATCAGGGTGCGGATATCATTATTTTAGATGAGCCTTCTGCAGTGCTAACACCTATTGAAGTCAAAGGTCTGCTAAAAACAATTCGCCAGCTGGCTGATCAAGGAAAAAGCATTATCCTTATCACACATAAGCTTCGTGAAGTAATGGAAGTTGCCGATTCAATAACCGTTCTTCGTAACGGAAAAGTCACAGGGAATGTGACAAAAGAACAAACCTCTGTTGATGAGCTCGCAAAGTTAATGGTAGGGCGTGAGCTCCATGATTTAACTGAACGTATGCAAATGAATGGGGAAGCAATTCTTGAAATAAAAAATGTCACGGTACAGGAAAAGGACAACAAGCCTTTATTAGATGATATATCTCTGACTGTGAACCGCGGAGAAATTGTTGGAATTGCTGGTGTTTCAGGAAATGGTCAATCAGAGCTTCTCCAAGTGATATCCGGATTACGATCAGTGAAAAAGGGATCCATTCATTTAGGCGGAAAGAATACGACAAACCAATCGGTTCTTTCAATTCGTGATAATGGGTTGTCCCATATTCCGGAGGACCGTTATTTATGGGGAGCAGCGAAACAGGCAACTGTTGAAGAAACAGGGCTGATGGGCTATCACAAAAAACCTCAGTATCGTTCTTATTCCTTTTTAAGGAAAGCTCCATTCCGAAAGCTGGTTAACAGCTGGATTGAGAAGTTTGAAATCAAAGCAGGCTCACTTGAGGAAAAGGCAGGAAATTTATCAGGTGGTAATCTGCAAAAGCTTATCGTTGCAAGAGAGCTTGGTCAGGAAACACCACTTTTAATTGCAGCAGAACCAACTCGTGGAGTGGATATTGGTGCGATGGAGTATATTCATGAAGCACTTATTGAAAAGCGAAATAAAGGAGAAGCTGTTCTGCTCGTCTCTTCAGAATTAAGTGAAATCATGGCATTATCTGATCGTATTCTCGTCATGTATGAAGGAGAAATTGCCGGGGAAATGGATCGTCAGAACGCAACAGAAGAAGCAATCAGTGTTTTAATGGCAGGAGGAAATCACCATGAAAGTAAAAACTAGTCTCATACCATTACTTCGCCCTTTACTTCAGCCGTTCATTGCCATTCTAATCGGGTTGATAACGGGAGCCATTGCCATCAGCATTGCTGGTGAGCCAGTACTAGCTTCATATAAAGAGATGTGGAACGGTGCTTTTGGTAACTTTTACTTCCTTACATCAACATTGGCAAGAGCAACTCCGATTATGTTGATTGGATTAGGTGTTGCCCTGGCGTTCCGTGCAGGGGTATTTAACCTTGGTGCTGAAGGACAAATGGTATTGGGGGCTGTCAGTGCCGCCCTTGCAGGTGTCTATTTGCCTGGCAGTGGAATTGGTAAAATGATTCTTGTTTTACTTGTCGGAATTATTGCTGGCGGACTATGGTCATTGTTTGCAGGCTGGCTTGAAGCTAAATTTAAAGTTCAACTATTAATTTCTACCTTGCTTTTAAACTATATAGCTGTGTTATTTGCAAGCTACTTAGTTTCAGATCCATTCCAAGATAAAACAGGTTCAGCGGCACTTGCACAAACGGCCATGCTTGAACAAAGTGTTTGGTTGCCAAAGCTGTTCCAAGGGATGAGTGTTCATTGGGGCTTTGTTATTGCGGTTGCAGCTGCTCTTATCATGTATATCATTTTTAAGACAACTTCTGCTGGATATGAAGTAAAAATGCTTGGATTTAACCCATTTTTCGCTTCTTACGGCGGTGTGAACAGAATCAAGGTGATGCTGACGAGTATGTTTATCAGTGGAGCATTATCAGGTCTTGCCGGTACGGTAGAGGTATTGGGAACACAGTACCGCTTTGTAGATGGTGCACTAACAGGACCTGGATTAGCGTGGACGGGTTTAATGGCAACACTTCTGGCAAACTCTCATCCTATCGGTACGGCAGTTACCTCGATCTTTTTGGCTGCTCTTGAAACAGGGGCAATGGGACTGGAGCGAAATACACAGGTTCCTCTTGAGGTTTCCAGTATTATTCAATCGGTTTTAATCTTATTTATATCTGCAAAAATCACGTTGAAGTGGTGGAAACGAAAATCGAAAGCGGGTGGTTCAAATGGAACTATTTGATTTAACACTATTAAGCTCGACCATTCGCATGGTAACACCCATTCTCCTTGCTGCATTAGGTGGAGCATTATGTGCACGTGTAGGATTATTCAATGTGGGATTGGAAGGGTTAATCTTAATCGGTGCCTTCTCGGCTATCGTAGGAAATCATGTAACAGGTAGTGTGTTTCTAGCGGTTGTATTTGCAGCATTCATGTCATTGTTGTTTTCAATGCTTTTTGCTTTTATGACGATCAATCTGAAAGCAAATGATATCGTTGTCGGTGTAGCCATAAACTTCTTAGCACTTGGTTTAACCACTTTTGCTCTTCGGACAATATTCGATGTAAAAGGTGCTTATTATGATAAAAACATGCAGGGACTTCCGAAATGGGATATTCCGGTTATTGAGGATATTCCAGTCATCAGTTCCTTATTTTCAGGACATTCTCCACTTGTCTATTTATCGTTCTTAATTGCCATCTTGTTATATATTTTCTTATATAGAACGGTAACGGGTTTTCGGGTATTATCTGTTGGGATGAACCCTGTAGCAGCGAGGAGTTTAGGGCTGAAAGTAGGCTCACTTCAATATATGGCTATCGCTTTGTCCGGTATTTTATGCGGACTAGCAGGTGCCCAGCTTTCATTGGGACAAGTAACAATGTTTACTGAAGGTATGACAGCAGGGCGCGGATTTATTGCACTTGTAGCGACAATGCTAGGTCAATCACACCCAATTGGGATTATTGGCTCAAGTTTATTATTCGGTTTCATGGATGCGATAAGTATAAGACTTCAAGGGTTTTCTTTACCAACTCAATTTACACAAATGCTTCCATATGCCATCACAATCATTGCTATGTTCCTATTGAGAGATCGTGGAATGGGATCACAACAAGGTAACCAACAGAGCGGAAGATAGAAAGGAAGGGTAATATGAAAAAAGCAGATCGAATTAAACGAATGAAAGTACCGGCGGTTGATCCAAAACTAGCAAAGCGTCTTCCGCCTGGTCAGGTGCTAACCGAGCGTTTTCCAATACTGCACGAAGGAGAAGTACCTACCTATGACATGGCTAAATGGACACTACGAATCTTTGGAGCGGTTAATAAAGAAGTGACTCTTTCGTATGACGATATCATGAAGATGAAGCAATCATCGGTTACAAGTGACATCCACTGTGTGACAAGATGGTCCCGTTTTGATAACACTTTTACAGGTGTGAAATTTCAAGATTTCATGAAGGAATTGGGTCTTGAAGCAAAAGGGAAATATGTCATGCTGCATGCAGATCAAGATTATACGGCAAACTTAGCTTTATCAGATCTTGACCGGGATGACGTCCTGCTTGCCCATTCGTTTGAAAATGAACCGTTAACTGATAAACATGGTTGGCCGTTGCGCCTCGTTGTTCCACATCTTTATTTCTGGAAAAGTGTGAAGTGGATTAGAGGAATTGAATTTATCGATGAAAACCAACCAGGATTCTGGGAGCAAAATGGCTTCCATATAAACGGTGACCCGTTCAAAGAGGAGAGATTTTCCGGTGAAGATTTACCGATTCCCGAGGATGAATGGGAGAGAAAAGATTATGACTGATATGCTTCCTAATTTAAAAATAAATCCTGAGGAATTACCAAAAAGAATCATCGTTTGTGGTGATCCCGGACGTGCGGAACAAATGGCTGGTTTACTAGATAATGGACAGCCTCTTGCAAAAAATCGCGAGTATCACAGTTATAAAGGCAGCTGGAATGGTGTTGAAGTGGCGGTTGTGAGTCATGGTGTTGGTTCACCGGGAGCGGCAGTTTGTTTTGAAGAATTAATAAAAGGCGGAGCGGAAGTTCTCATTCGTGTTGGAACAGCAGGATCTTACCAAAAAGACATTCAGCCGGGACATCTGGTGATCAGCACAGCAGCAGTCAGAATGGATGGCTTAACACGTCAGCTAGTGCCTGAGGGGTTCCCTGCTATTGCAAACCGTCAGATTGTGGATAAACTAGTTAAGGCTGCATCATCAAGGCAACAACAGGCTCATGAAGGAATCACATTAACATTGGATGTGTTTTACACAGGGGTTGTTCCTTTTCCACATGAACTGTACAAACAAGCCGGTGTATTAGCAGTAGAAATGGAAAATTCAGCATTATTTACAATCGGAGCGATTCGTGGAGTGAAAACGGGGGCAATCTTAGCTATCGATGGATTTGCAGATGCGGATTTGAGTAATGAATATAACCCTCATACTGGTGTCGTTACAAAGGCAATTGAGCAGGAAGCGCTTGTTGCGTTGGATGCATTGGTGGCTGGAGAGTGAAGGGAAGAGTGTGATCAATTAGAGTTCACACTCTTTTTCTATGGTAGTAAAGCAAATAAATTTTGTTAGCGCTTCATTTGTATTATAATAAAGCTTGTCAAAAAAGTGGAAATCGATTTCCTAAAAGGGATGGTGGAGAAAAAATGAAATATCGTCAACTTGGTGATACAGCTCTAAACATAAGTGAGCTCAGTTTTGGAACTTGGGCTATTGGAGGCTCATGGGGAAAATCAGATGATGAGGAAGCGCTAAAAGGGCTTGAACGCGCAATGGATGCCGGTGTTAATTTCTTTGATACAGCGGATGTATATGGAGATGGCCATAGTGAAGAGCTTTTGGCAAAGGCAACAAAGGGAAAAGAAGATAAAATCCATATCGCGACAAAGTTTTGCCGTGCAGGAGATATTTTCGACCCGGAAACATATTCTGAAAAAGCAGTGACAGAGTACTGTGAAGCAAGTTTGAAAAGACTTCAACGCGACACAATTGATCTATATCAAATTCATTGCCCACCAATGGAAATTCTTAAAAATGGACAAGTTTTTGAAGTGCTCGATAAGCTTCAGCAACAGGGGAAAATCCGCCATTATGGAGTAAGTGTTGAAACAGTGGAAGAAGGTCTATTCTGCTTAGAGCAATCTAATGTGAAAGCACTTCAGGTTATTTTTAATATTTTCCGCCAAAAGGCAATTCCAGAATTGCTTCCGCAGGCAAAAGCAAAAGGCGTCGGCTTATTGGCACGTGTTCCTTTAGCGAGCGGGCTGCTAACAGGCAAGTTCACAACAAATGCTACATTTGAAGCTGATGATCATCGCAACTTTAACAAAGATGGTGATGCATTTAATGTTGGTGAAACATTTGCAGGTGTTGAATTCTCGAAAGGAGTGGAGCTAAGTCAAAAGCTTAACTGGATCGCAGAAGGTCGTGGAAATATGGCACGAGCGGCCCTTCGCTGGATTTTAGATCATGAGGAGATTACAACAGTAATTCCAGGTTTCAAAACAGTAAAACAAGTTGAGGATAACTTACAAGCGACTGAAGTACCTTCTTTTAGTGAAACAGAGCTGAAGAGATTAACTGATTTCTATGCAGAAGAGATACATCCGAATATTCGAGGGGTGTACTAGAATAATAGAAAAAAGGATAGAAGCTCTTCTATCCTTTTTTTGGTGTGTCCTGATGGTGTGGGCGGTGCGAAATTTGGCGAATGCAAGTATTTAGGGAAATGTTGCAAAAAAACTAATTATTTGCAAAAAAAAATTGTGTAGCTGCAAAAAATATATGAAAGTTACAAAATTACACTTTATAGCTGCAAAAATCAGGTCAAGGCATCTGGTAGAGCCATCATTTTCAATAAAAAAAAACTGCCTACCAACAGTGGTAAGCAGTTTTTCAACTATCTTATAAGCTCGATTCCTTCAATTCCATTGCTGAAGGAGAAGCCTTCTTCCGATTTTGTACATATTTGTACATAAACACGACTGAAATTAAAAACAAACCGGCTAATAAATAAAGAGTTTGATAGCCTAATTGAGCGGCAACGATTCCTAGTACAAAAGATCCGGCAGCAATACCTGAATCGAATAGGGTAAAGAATGTGGCGGTTGCATGTGCACTTCTATGATGTTCGGTTGATTGTACCGCGAGCGTTTGGAAGCAAGGGACAATGGTTCCGTATCCTAATCCGATGAAGGCACCGGCTAAAAGGAACATAAAAGTATTATGAGAAATACTTAATAATAGAAGTCCGACTATAAAAAAGGCGATTGCCGGATAGATGACGATATTTGGTCCTTTTGTATCAAATAAACGACCACTAAAAGGTCTGGACGCAATCATCACAACAGCAAAGACAACAAAGAAATAGCTCGCTGCATCTAACAGCTCTAATTCATTGGCATACATTGAAATAAACGATAAAACACTTGAATATGCAAAAGCAACTAAGCTTCCTACCAAGGCAATCGGCAGTGCCTTTCCATCTAATAGATCCTGTACCTGAAGACGTTTCTTTTCGACCGGTGCCGTTCTGGTTACTTCATATACTTTACTAAAAGCTGTAAACAATACACCGACTGTAATTAAAAATGCGAGAACAAAGAAAAGAGTTGTAAACGATGTGAATTGTAAAAGAGTAAGAGCAAGAAAGGGTCCGCAAACAACGGCGAAGTTCGTTGACATGACAAAATAACCAAGTCCTTCACCACGTCTTTTTACAGGTACCATATCAGCAGCTATAGACCCGGTAGCAGTTGTGGCAATGCTGAACCAAATGCCATGAACAAAACGTAAGATTAGAAGAAATGCATAATTGTCGATCCATAAATACATAAAAGAGCATACTGTAAAGAGAATCATACTAATCATTAACATACGTTTTTTGCCGAAATCCTGGAGAAGTTTTCCGGAAAAAGGACGAACAAAAATAGCAGATAATAAGAAAATCGTGACAATGAGTCCTCCATCAACACTTGAACGGCCTAAATCATTCACAACGTATATCGGTAATGACGTGAGTAATCCGTAAAATGCCAGAAATATAAAGAAGTTACTGAGAAAAATGCTGATAAAGCCTTTTGTCCATATTGGTTGTTTTTCAGTTTGATTCATATGTTTCATTCCACCTAACTTTCATTTGATTTGCCAAGTTTTTTCAAGAGAGTATATAAAAGCTCTTGTTCATCATCTTTTAAGTTGGCAACCATCGTTTGTTCGAAGTTCTTTACATCTTGCTCAACCTCAGGGAGAAGATCGAGTGCCTTTTCTGTAAGAGAAACAAGTCTTTCCCTCTTGTCACTTCCGGGTGTCCGTTTTACCCATCCGCTTTCCTCTAATTTAACTAGTGTTCTTGTAATAGTTGGTGCTTCAACATTTAAATAACGCCAAATATCACTTTGTGTCATTGGACCGTTTGATTTTAAACAATAAAGAATGGACCATTGTGAGCTGTATAGTCCATGTTTTTGTAAGTATTCATTTACTTCCTTTGTCATATGTCTTGTTTGTTGATAGAGCATATGGAAGAGTTTATTTGTTTCGATCAACGTTATCACCTCAATTTATTTACCTAGGTAAGTAATGATTGAAATATTTACTTAGGTAAATATCCAACTATACTAGGATACCAGAAATATTCATTTTGTAAAGAGGAAGGTAAAAAACTCCAGCCACAGTGTGACTGGAGTCATGTAAAAAGAAGCTAGATTTTTACCGTATCTTCTTTCATCTTCCAAGCTTTCTTCCATGAATGACTTACTAAGAGCAGAATTGAAAATGCCACCAATGCAACGATTGAAAATGTGATGAATCCAGAAGCATATGAACCTGTCATTTCTTTCATTGTACCTAAGATATTTGGTAAGAAGAAACCGCCAATCCCGCCGGCTGCTCCGACAATTCCTGTGATCATCCCGATTTCTTTTTGAAAACGTTGTGGCACCAGTTGGAATACAGCACCATTTCCCATACCCAGGCACATCATTCCAACGAAAAGTAATGCTGTGATGGCAAATAACGGAGGTAATTGACTAACCCCAAGCATACACACTGCAACACCGATAAATAGAAAAGAAAGTACCTTTACTCCACCAACTTTATCTGAGATAAACCCTCCAACCGGACGGAAGAAGCTTCCGGCTGCTACACATAAAGTCACGAAATCCCCGGCTTGAACAGATGATAAATTGTATTCATCAACAAAGAACATACTTAGAAAGCTTGATAACCCGACAAATCCACCGAAAGTTACACTATATAAAATACAGAAAAACCAAGTATCTCTATGTGCAAAAACTTTAAAGTAATTCGCAAGCGGCTGTGGTGCAGGTTGTGAAGGTGCATCTTTCGCTAAAATAATAAAAATAATAAACGTAATAAGTAATGGAATAAGAGCAAATCCCATTGTAATATGCCACCCAAACTGTTCAGCTAAACGTGGACCGAATAGAGTCGCAATAAGTGTACCACTATTTCCAGCTCCTGCTATTCCCATTGCCAAACCTTGAAGATGTGGAGGATACCATCTACTCGCCATGGGCAGAGCAACAGCAAAACTTGCACCTGCTACCCCCAATAAAATTCCGATCATATATAGTTCAGGTAAGGTTGTTCCTGCAAATAGGCCCCAAAGAAGCGGGATAGTTGTAATCGACATACCTAAAATGGCTGTTCGTTTAGGACCAAATCGATCGGTTAAAATCCCCAGCACGATCCGGAAAAATGAGCCTGCAAGAATTGGGGTGGCAACAATTAACCCTTTTTGTGAGGGTGATAAGCCGAATTCCTGTGTAATAAACACTCCTAGAGCTCCAAGCATTACCCAGATCATAAAGCTTACATCAAAATACAAAAAAGAGGAAAAAAGTGTCTTTGGATGACCGCTGGTTTTTAAATCAGATAGTTTCATTGTGAATCTCCTTTCATTTTCCATTCCTGAATAAAGATTTTCTCATTTTCTGTCTTGTTGTATGTCGCTTATTATAGGAGTCGAAAAAGGAGTAGAAAAGATACTTGTAAGGAAATGTAACGTGAAAATATGAACAATATAAAAGTGAAGGAAACGAAAAAAAGTATATAAGAAGAAACTGAGAATTCTTGTTAGCTTATCTAACAAGAATAATTTTCTGTGAACTAATATATGAAATAATGGATTTATTAAAAAAGTCTGACCATTTGTGAAGGTGTCTAGCGCAAGCGTCTAGCTCCGAGCACAGTACGTGCGAAGTGATCAAGGGCTTGCGCTTTTCGTAAGGAGGGTTAACATGAAGCAAAGATTGGTAGTAATCGGGAATGGAATGGCAGGAGTCCGATGTGTGGAGGAAATTTTAAAACAAAATAAATATCAATTTGACATAACGATTATTGGAAGTGAGCCTCATGTCAACTATAATCGAATTCTCTTATCATCTGTGTTACAGGGTGAGATGACATTTCCGGAAATAACAATGAACAATATCGAGTGGTACCAAAAATACCAGATCACATTATACTCAGGTGAAACAGCAACGAAAATAGATACGAAGCTCAAAAAAATCACAACAGATAAAAACCGTATCATTCCGTTTGATAAATTAATTTTTGCAACAGGTTCCTCACCGTTTGTTCTACCTCTTCCTGGAGTTGAAAAACCGGGAGTAGTCACATTCCGGACTATTGAAGATTGTGAAGCAATACTTGAAGGTGCTAAGAGGTTCAAAAAGGCAATTGTCATTGGTGGCGGAGTATTAGGGCTTGAGGCAGCTAGAGGATTGTTGAATCTGGGATTGGATGTAAAGGTTGTGCACAATACCGACTATCTCATGCAACGTCAGCTGGATGCCAAAGCATCAAGTATGCTTCAAAAGGAGTTAGAACAACAAGGGATCGGTTTCCTTTTAGGAAAAGTGACAAAGGAAATTAGTGGAAACGATCGGGTCGAGGAAGTTGAATTTACAGATGGTACAAAGGTAGAAGCAGACCTCGTCGTCATGTCGGTTGGTGTTGTTCCTAATACCAGCTTAGCTAAGGAATCGGGTCTCACTACAAATAGAGGGATTGTGGTTAATGATTTCATGGAAACAAGTATTCCTGATATATATGCAGTTGGGGAATGTGTTGAACACAATGGCGTTGTATACGGTCTTGTAAAACCTCTTTATGAACAAGGAAAAGTTCTGGCTAAGTTTATTTGTAATAAACCGGTTGATGGATACAAAGGTTCTGTATTATCAACTAGTTTAAAAGTGCCGGGGGTTGACCTTTTTTCTGTCGGTGATTTTGAAGAGGATGAAGCAACCAAAACCTTAACAATTTTAAATGAAGTGGAAGATACCTATAAAAAGATAGTGCTTCAAGGAGATATTATTGTCGGTGCAATACTGTATGGAGAAACAGGCCAGCAATCGAAAGTGCTAGACATGATTGTTAAAAGAAAGCATGTAAGTGATGAGGACAAACGCAGCCTTCTCCACTCAACAGACAATGGAGCATCAACAGTCAAATCAATGAAACGATCTGAAATCATCTGTAACTGTAATGGTGTAACAAAAGGAGCCATTATGGAAGCTGTCCAACAGCAGGGGTTAACAACGGTTAAAGAAGTGAAACAATGCACAAAGGCATCAAGCTCATGTGGCGGTTGTAAGTTACTTTTAACAGACCTGGTTGATTATATTCATAGTGATGAATGCAATGAATTTATCGAGCATAAGTCACTTTGCTCATGTACGGATCTTACGGAAGATGAAGTTGTGTTACAAATTCAACAACAAAATCTAGCGTCACTTCAAGAAGTTTTTGTTGAGCTTGAGTGGCGCTCGATGGAAGGGTGCTCAAGCTGTGTTCCAGCCATCCGCTATTATTTATCGATGATTTATCCTGAACGTGAGGGAATCAGCCAAGCTGTAAACCCATTTGAAGATGTAAAGGTAAAAAGGCTGAGTGATGGGACGTATTCAATCACACCACAGCTCTTAGGAGGGAAAGTAACATCTGATGAGTTAAAAAAACTGGCAAATATGATGGATAAATACAAAATAGCAGACATCGGAATTACACCTGAACAAAGAATCCAATTGAAAGGAATTAAAGAGGAAAGCATTCATGCTATATGCTCTGAACTTAGACTAAGTTCTACGGCAGCAAACACGGTACGCCATATGAACACATATTTTAGTGAACAAGAATGTATGTGTCATACAGACGACCGTTCTCTTAATTTGTCAATTGAATTGGAAAAAGAGCTTGAATTTTTGTTAACACCGCACAAGCTGGTCATCAGTGTGTCGGGATGCAAGCATAAAGAAGTAGATATGAGAACAAAGGATATTTGTGTAATAGGTGACGGGCTAGGCTGGGAAATTTATGTGGGAGGAAGTTTATCTCCTACTTTAAAACAGGGAGAGCTTTTCACAGTAGCTGCTCATGAGTTGATGGCAAAGCAAATGATTTGCGGACTCATTCAATATTACAGAGAAACAGCCAACTATTTAGAACAACTGGGAGATTGGGTTGAGCGTGTAGGGATGATTCATATTCGTGAAGTTTTATTTGAGGATACATTATGCGAACAACTCGTTCAGCGGTTGGAAGCAGAGCTCCAATCGTATGCTGAGAAGTCATGATCAATAAGATTAATAGTATAAGAGGTGGTTACCTTGACTGATCTGTTATTAAAATATTTCCGAACGAAGCAACAAGAAGTTCAATCGGAGAAAGTCTATGATACACAATGTCCATTTTGCAGTATGCAGTGCAAAATGCAGTTAATCGAACAATCTGTTGTCTCAAGGAAAACCTATAAAACAATAGGAAAAGACAACCCGACATCACAAGGACGTTTATGTATTAAAGGAATGAATGCTCATCAGCACCCTTTCCATCAAGATCGTGTTCTACATCCATTGTTGAAAGTAGATGGAGAGTTTGTGCGAATTTCATGGGAAGAAGCCCTGCTATATATCAAGAAACAAGTGGAAGAAATACAAGCAGTCGATGGGCATGAGGCATTATCAATCTATGGAAGTGCATCAATTACTAATGAAGAAGCATATATACTTGGAAAGTTTGCCAGAGTGGGCTTAAAGACTCCCTACATTGATTATAATGGCCGCTTGTGTATGTCTGCGGCAGCTACTGCGGCAAATCAGACGTTTGGTTTGGATCGCGGGCTGACAAACTCGTTAAAGGAAATCCCTTCCACAAGAGTCATCATATTAGCGGGAACAAATATTGCGGAGTGTCAGCCAACGATCATGCCTTACTTTGAAAAAGCGAAGGAAAATGGTGCATACATCATTGCGATCGATCCAAGGGAAACTCCAACAACACAATTAGCTGATCTGCATTTGAAGGTGAAACCGGGTATGGATGCAGCTTTGGCGAACGGTTTTTTAAAAGTTATTATTGACGAAAACTTAGTGGATGAAGATTTTGTTAGTGAACGTTCAACAGGATTTGAAGAAGTTAGAAACTATGTTCAATCATTGTCATTGGATGGGATTTCAGACCTCACAGGTGTTCCAATCGAGCAAATAAGAACAGCTGCAACAAAATTTGCGTCCGAAGAATCTGGAATGCTTTTCACAGCCAGGGGGGTTGAGCAGCAAATAGACGGAACGGTTGCCGTAAGGAATTTTCTGAATTTTGTTATCGCAACAGGAAAAATTGGGAAACCCTATTCAGGCTACGGAGCTATAACAGGACAAGGAAATGGACAAGGAGCAAGGGAGCATGGGCAGAAAGCTGATCAATTGCCGGGATACCGATTGATTGAAAATGAAGAGCATCGGGCATATGTTGCAAAAGTATGGGGAATTGACAAAAATGAGCTTCCGAGAAAAGGTGTCTCTGCTTACGAAATGTTTCAAAAAATAAATGATGGAGAGATCACAGGCATGTTTCTTGTCTGTTCAAATCCTGTTGTTTCCAACCCGAATGCAACCTTTGTGAAAGAAGCTCTTAAGAAATTAAAGTTTTTAGTAGCAGTCGATCTATTTGTTTCTGAAACAGCCAAGCTTGCTGATTTAATATTACCGGCATCTTCATATTTGGAAGATGAGGGAACAATGACAAATCTGGAAGGACGAGTCACACTGCGCGAAGCGAGCCGTCCTTGTCCCGGCGAGGCGAAGAATGATTGGCAAATTATTTGTGAGATTGCAAAAGCATTAGGAAAAGAAAAATATTTTCCTTATCAAAAGGCAGAAGATATTTTTAATGAATTAAGAGAGGCTAGTAGAGGCGGCATCGCTGATTACTACGGCATTACTTATGATCGCATTAGAAAAGAGCAGGGGATTCTTTGGCCATGTCCAGAGGTGAATCATCAAGGAACAGAAAGACTTTTTGAACATTCATTTGCAACACCGAATGGAAAAGCTAATTTGATTCCTGTGTCAAACACTTCTGAAATACCGAAAGAAAAGCCTTGTAGTAATTATCCGTTGTACTTAACAACCGGCAGAATCATGTCACATTATTTAACGGGAGTGCAAACACGTAAAAGCTCAGCACTTGCTGCCAGAAATTTTGAATCTTACCTAGAAATTCACCCGGAAACAGCTAAAAAATACGAAATTGAACCAAATAGCCTTGTCACTGTTGCCTCGAAGCGGGGAAAAATTACCGTAAGAAGTAAAATATCTGAAAAAATCAGACAAGATACGGTATTCGTACCTTTTCACTGGGCAGAAGATCAAAACGTAAACATGCTAGTAGGAGAGGACCTGGATCCAACCTGCAAAATGCCCGGGTTCAAAGTAAGTACAGTGAATATTAGACAAATATAGATGTTTTTTTAAGGAAGTCGGTTTATAGCTGATTTCCTTTTTTTAGATGAATTGATCATTAGCTTTGGTGTCTGGCTCTAGCGCCTAGTCTCAGAATCGCAAAGGACGTCCATGTGCAGTAATTACGACAGGACGTCGAGTCTGTCTGCCTCTGGGGTCTAGTCAATTTAGAATGGAAGGTAGAGAACGCCTTCTATTCTACATCGTCTTATTTGCCTTAGGCTGATCAAGGCGCTTTCGCTTTTCTTATTGTGTGAATATTCCTAATAAACTATGTTAGAAAACCTAACATGTATATAAAATATTTCATTTAACCGTGATATAGTGAAAGAAACTTTCCAAGGGGAGGCAATTTTCTTGAATAAAAAGAAGCTTGTATTAATAGGAAACGGTATGGCCGGAGTAAGAGCTGTTGAAGAAATTTTAAAAATTTCAAAGGATGCTTTCGATATTACCATTTTTGGGACGGAACCACATCCAAATTACAATAGAATTCTTTTATCAAAAGTTCTGCAAGGTGATACAGAGGTAAAAGACATCACCCTGAATGATTGGGACTGGTATGAGGAAAACAAGATTACCCTGTTTACAGGCGAGACTGTCACAAAAATTGATTCAGATATGAAGGTTGTTCGTTCGGATAAGGGAAGAATCGTACCTTATGATGAAGTAATCATTGCAACAGGATCTGTTCCATTCATCCTGCCTCTGCCCGGTGCAGATAAGGAAGGTGTTACGGCTTTTCGTGATATAAAAGATACTGATATCATGCTTGAAGCATCAAAAAAGTACAAAAAAGCAGCAGTTATTGGTGGCGGATTACTGGGATTAGAAGCGGCACGCGGCCTTCTAAACTTAGGAATGGATGTTTCGGTTATCCATATTGCGCCAACCTTAATGGAACGTCAATTAGATGAAACAGCAGGTAAGCTTCTTCAAAAAGAACTGGAAAAACAAGGAATGAAATTTTTGTTAGAAGCAAGTACTGCCGAGATATATGGAGAAGATCGTGTAGAAGGATTGAAGTTTAAGGATGGAAGTCACCTTGAGGCAGATTTAGTAGTAATGGCAGTAGGTATTAAGCCGAATATTTCACTAGCTGTTGAAAGCGGCCTTGATGTAAATAGAGGAATTATTGTAAATGACTTTTTACAAACAAATATCCCAAATGTGTACGCTGTTGGGGAATGTGCAGAACATAACGGAATTCCATACGGTCTGGTAGCACCTCTATATGAACAAGGAATGGTATTAGCTAAGCATATTTGCGGTGTGGCAACTGACGGGTATAAAGGTTCTGTTTTATCAACTCAATTAAAGGTATCCGGAGTCGAGGTATTTTCAGCCGGTGACTTTATGGAGGGAGACGACAAAAAGTCCCTAAAGATCTTTGATGAACAAGATGGAATCTACAAAAAAATAGTATTAAGAGGAAATAAAATTGTTGGAGCTGTTTTATTCGGTGATAGTAAAGAGGGAAGTCGCTTATTCTCCATGATTAAGAAGGAAGCAGATATTTCAGATACAGAAAAAATCACCATTCTTCAACCGATTGGAGAAGAAACAGGTGAAAGCTTAGTTGCATCAATGCCTGATGATGAAATAATTTGCGGATGTAACGGGGTATCTAAAGGAACAATCGTTCAAGCGATCAAAGAACAGGGCTGTACAACAGTTGATGCAATTAAGGGTTGCACAAGTGCTTCCCGTTCCTGTGGAGGATGTAAGCCATTAGTTGCCGATGTTCTTCAATTTACACTTGGTTCAGATTTTGATGCATCCTCACAAAAAGAAGCGATCTGCGGCTGTACAACATTATCTCGCGATGAAGTGGTAGAAGAAATTCGTGCCAAAGGATTAAAGCATATTAAGGAAGTTATGAATGTACTCAATTGGGAATCAGAAGGATGTTCAAAATGCCGTCCGGCTCTTAACTACTACTTAGCAATGGTTAACCCAATTGGATATGAAGATGAAAGAGAGTCCCGATTTGTTAATGAAAGAATGCATGCCAATATTCAAAAGGATGGAACTTACTCAGTTGTTCCGAGAATGTATGGCGGTGTAACGAATGCCAGTGAATTGCGTCGAATTGCTGATGTTGTAGAAAAGTATGAAATTCCATTAGTAAAAGTAACGGGTGGACAGCGTATTGACTTATTTGGAGTGAAAAAGGATGATCTACCGAGAGTATGGCAGGATTTAGATATGAATTCGGGTTATGCATACGGAAAATCATTACGTACGGTAAAAACATGTGTTGGAGAAACTTTCTGTCGCTTCGGTACACAGGATTCAATGGGCTTGGGTATTCGTCTTGAAAAGAAATTTGAAGGTCTGCAAACACCGCATAAAGTCAAAATGGCTGTCTCCGCTTGTCCGAGAAGCTGTGCAGAATCAGGCTTTAAGGATATTGGATTTATCGGAATTGATGGTGGCTGGGAGCTTTACGTCGGCGGTAATGGTGGTACACACGTACGTGGAGGAGATTTACTATACAAAGTTAAAACCGATGACGAAGCAATGGAGATCACAGGTGCTTATCTGCAATACTACCGTGAAACAGCTACCTACCTAGAACGTACATCTGCATGGATCGAACGCGTCGGCTTAGCACATGTCCAATCTGTATTGGATGATAAACAAAAACGCATCGAATTAAACGCCCGCATGGATGAAACCTTGTCTGTTTATAAAGATCCGTGGAAAGAGATTATTGAAGATAAGAAAACAACAAAAGAACTATTTGAGACGGTGGAGATGGTTTAAGTAGAACTTAATTTTCTTTTAATTGAAATTCTTCTTTCGTAAAGATTTTTGCTCTAGAATATTATTTTTAACTCTGTAGTGGAATGGAGCGCAAGACACTCGACTCCTGCGGGAAGTGAGGGAAGGCTGAGACCCCGCAGGCGAAGCCGAGGAGGCTCAGCTTCCTCCCCGGCGGCATGGAGTGTATAGAGCGCAATGGAACGAACTAATTTTCACCTTCAGCGTTTATAAAAAAACATAGAATGCGGGAAAACACCTTACTCAAAAGGTCATAATATCGAAATATTCCGTCAGGGAGGAACAGAGACATGAAGGAATTAACAAAAGCAAAGGTATATGTTGGAGCATTAATTGATTTGCCCGAACGAGTAGGAAAAACGGTTATACTAGAAAAGGATAAGGAAGTAGCAGTTTTCAAACTTTCTAACGGCAATATAAAGGCTGTGGAAAATAAATGTCCTCACAAAGGTGGAGTACTAAGCGAAGGGATCGTTAGTGGAGACCATGTATTTTGCCCAATGCATGACTGGAAAATCTGCCTTGAAGATGGAAAAGTGCAAGAACCAGATTTTGGGTGTGTCAAAACATATGAAACAGTTATTGATGACGGAGAGGTATTTCTGTTAGTTTAAACTTATAAATAAAGTAAGAGAACAATCTTCCCTTACTTAAATCGTGAATAACGTTAAGGGAGGACTTAGAGAATGAATGTAGGAAAAGTATATCTGGTTGGAGCAGGACCCGGTGATCGCGAATTAATTACCGTAAAAGGAAGGGAAGCCATTAAAAAAGCAGATGTCATCCTTTATGATCGACTCGTTAATTTTTCCCTACTTGATGATGCTCCGCCAAATTGTGAACTGATCTATTGTGGAAAGCTGCCAACACGTCACTTTATGAGACAGAATGAAATTAATGCAACATTAGTTCGAAAGGCAATTGCCGGTCATACTGTTGTTAGACTTAAAGGCGGCGACCCGAGTGTTTTCGGAAGAGTTGGTGAAGAAGCGGAGGAGCTCGCATTACATCAAATCCCATTTGAAATTGTTCCAGGGATAACATCAGGAATAGCTGCCCCGTTATATGCCGGTATTCCTGTAACCCATCGTGATTATGCCGGATCATTTGCTGTCGTTACAGCCCATGATAAATCTAAAAACGGCAAACCGGACATTGATTGGGAAGGGTTAGCAAGAGGTGTTCAGACGATCGCTTTCTATATGGGTGTTTCTAATTTAGAGCATATTTGTGATAACCTTATTCAATTCGGTAAGTCTCCTGATACACCTGTTATTATCATTCGCTGGGGAACCTGGAGCCGCCAGCAAAGTGTAGTCGGAACGCTTTCTACCATTGTAGATAAGGTTCGCGAAGCAAAGATAGAAAATCCGGCCATCACATTGGTGGGCGATATTGTGTCAACAAGGGATAAAGTAAAATGGTTTGAAAATCGCCCACTATTTGGAAAACAAGTTCTCTATGTTCGCGGGAAAGCCGAGGAAGAAAATTGTGCAAGTAAATGGATGAAACAAGGAGCAGATGTCATTGAGTTTCCACGTTGGATCGTCAAAGAAAAGGCAATTGACTCTGCTGTATTGAACCAACTTTCAGGTTATGAACAGATTTTATTTTTATCAAAAGATAGTGTAGAAGCCTTTTTTGCTCAACTTAAAAAGAATAAAGTGGATATACGTAAAATACAGGCAGAGCTCTATTGTCAAAATCATTC
The DNA here is from genome assembly GCF_000518865.1 of Bacillus sp. J37. GTDB lineage: Bacteria > Bacillota > Bacilli > Bacillales > Bacillaceae > Metabacillus. Next base: position 134,089 of record NZ_KI912515.1, read on the forward strand.
AGTGATCACTAGCCTTGAAGAAAAAGGATTATACGCTGAGCATGTAAATGAAATGTCTCATCAAGGCCGCCTGCTGACGGTTGGATCCGAAGAACAAAGAAAGAAAAGTTCTTGCTTAGATAATGCTCATTTTGCATCCGTATATGAGACCATCATTGACGAAAGATATGAAACCATTATAAACCGGTCATTAGAAGATGCAACTCTTACAACAATTGTGCTTACTTCAAGTGAAGCAGTTAAGCTACTGATGGAAAAAGGGAGCCAATATGGAATTTCTCCAAAGGAAATCAACCAATCGGTAGAGTTTGTTTGCGAAACGGCTGAAGCAAATGAAGCATTAGTGAAATATGGTTTTTCAGTAGGAAAATCCGAAAAAGACGTACTAATAAAATCTTTTTAAGAATTATCCGGCAGTCCATATATGGGCTGCTTTTTGTATAGGAGGAGGAGGGTATTTTATGGAGAAAGACGAAGTAGGCTAGATTAAGAGGAGGAATCGTCCTTCGTATGGTATATGAAAGACAAACAAGTCCAGACCAAAAGGAGAAATGTCCTTAAAAAGCTGTATGAAAGACAAAAAAGTCCGAATCAAAGACAGAAAGATTCTTCATATAGCACATGAAGGACAAAACAGAATAAGGAATGTAATTGTCCTTCATGGCCTTTTAGTGGGTGTCAATATTCGATTTCTTCATAATCCTTAGGTTGTGGAAGTGGTTGGTCAGTGAGTGTCATGTTATATTCCGAAAGGGCTTCAGATTTTCTTTGATATACTTTTCCTTTATACGATTGTGGTTGGTTTTTTTCTATTTGTTCTCTCTTCATGCTGGGTCATCTCCTTATTCATGGTGTTAATTTTAGCTTATCCATATTGGGGAGGAACATGAAGAGAGAAGAGATTTTTTCATTGTTAAAAATTCACATAAAGGATGGCACTGTCATACTTTACAAATTACATATCCACTTTTTTTAACGGTTTTTTCGCAGGACCCTCCAGTACATCACCTGTCACCGAAAATCTTGATCCATGACAAGGACAGTCCCAAGAACGGTCACCACTATTCCACTCTACTTCACAGCCCATATGTGTGCATGTGGTGTCAACAAGGTTAATGTTTCCGTCCTTGTCTTTGTAGCAACCTGCTCTTTTGCCATTCACCACTACAACAGAGCCTTCATCAGATCCAATATCCTCTATGCGCTTATCAGCGATATCAATTTTTCCTTCAATTAAGTGACCTGCAACATCAAGATTTTGCGTAAGGAATTTTTTAATACTAGGATCAGCATAAAAGCGTGAAGGGCTATAGAGCTCCTTATAAGCATTCTCTTTTTCTAAAACAAGATCTGCAAGGAGTTGCGCTGCGGCTGTACCATTAGACATGCCCCATTTTCTGTAACCTGTTGCGACAAGGATGTTAGGCTTGTTGGAAGTAATTGGTCCAACATATGGAACTTTATCTAATGTATATAAATCCTGTGCAGACCATCGATATTTGATTTCGTCAATTCCAAATACATCTTCGGCAAATTGCTCAAGTGCTTTGTAGTGCTTGTATGTGGAAGTTCCTTGCCCAGTTTTATGCCCGTCTCCACTAACTAATATGAGCTTTTCACCGTTCATAGGCGTGTATCGTAAAGAACGTGTCGGTGAATCGGCACTATAATACATTCCACCCGGGAAGTCTTGTTTTGCGGTAATTCCTAGTATATAGGAACGTTCTGCATGTAATCGGGAAAAATAAAATCCTTTTCCATCAAAAAAGGGAAAGTGTGAACAGGCAATTGCGTATTTACATGTCACCCGGCGACCTTCACGGGTAATGACCATCGGTTTAGGTGTTGTTTCATCGATGTCAGTCGCCGTTGTTTTTTCGTAGATCTCACCACCAGCTTTTACTATTTCATCAACAAGTACTTTTAGGTATTTGAGAGGATGGAATTGACTCTGTGCTTTCATGACTGTTGCCCCTTTTATATCAATAGAAAAAGGGATGTGATCAACAAATTCACTATGTATGCCGAGCCTTTGATAAGCCTCATATTCTTTCATGACTTTTTTCGCGTATTGGTCACTGATGGCATAAATATAGGCATCTTCTTCAGTTAAATCACATTCAATTTGAAGCTCTCCAACGGTTTTTCGAATAAATGTAAGTGCATCGGCATTCGCTTGGTAGTATTGTTTCGTTTTTTCTTCCCCTAAATGCTGAATAAATTCATCATAAATTAATCCATGCTGGGCGGTTACTTTTGCGGTTGTATGGCCGGTTGTACCATTTAAAATTTGATCGGCTTCCAAAATAGCGACTTTCATGCCTTGCTTCGAAAGCAGATAGCCTGTTGTTATGCCTGTGATACCTCCTCCAACGATTGCAACGTCCACTTCCGTATCAATCGTCAAAGGAGAGAAAGAATGGACCTGAGTAGATTCTCTCCAAAACGGCTCTGGCTCATATGGCATCTTACCTTGTGGAAATTCTTCTGTCATCGAAAGGCCTCCTATGTTTATTTATAAGTTTATTTTTCCCAACTACTGTTAAAACAAACATGCAATCAAAGAGAGTCTGATCCTTACTACGTCTCAAGTCGTAGATCAAAATAAAGCTGTGGCTCGTTTTGAGAAATTCGGAATGTAGGTAAGATAAAGACATAGAAACGGAGCACAGCATAAGAACACAAACTCTTATGCTAGAAAAAGAAAAGGAGGAAAAAAGATGAAGAAGTTTGGTTATGTCTTGCTTGGTGGGGTGGCTGTTATGGTGCTGCTCTCTAATCTGGCCCCGATGATTGCTTTAGGGATAAGTCTTCTTATCATGTACTATGCGTACAAAGGATTTCTGAAAACTGATTCAACATTTACGAAAGTCGTTTGTGCGATTGTTGGAGTTATTGCCCTGTTTGCTTCAGCTTCAAATCTTCCAGCCATTTTAGGATTTGTAGCAATCTACGTTTTATACGTAGTGTATAGAAACTGGAACAAACCATCTAAAAAGGTGAAAGAAAGTACTGACCCATTCACTAACTTTGAAAAAGAATGGAATGACTTAAAAGGAAACCTATAATTAAAAAGGAGAGATTTATAATGGCAAATATTTTTACAAGATTAAAGGAAACCATTGCAGCAGATTTACATGAGGCTTTAGATCAAAAGGAACAAAAAAATCCAATTGCCGTCCTAAATCATTATTTAAGACAGTGTGAAGCTGAAACAGAAAAAGTGCGCAAGCTTGTTGAAAGACAATATTTATTAAAAGATGAGTTTAACCGGGAGTATAATGAAGCTGTTCATTTAGCTGAGAAACGTCAACGCCAGGCTGAAATTGCACTTAAAGCAGGAGAAACAGAGCTATATGAATTTGCTTTAAAAGAACAAAATCATTATGAGGAAAGAGCTGCACGTTTGGAGGAGTCACGTCAGCAAACAACTCGCCAGCTTGAAGAGCTTGAACAAAAGTATGAGGAAATGAAGCATAAAGTAAAAGATATGCATATAAAAAGAATGGAATTGATGGGCAGAGAAAATATTGCACGTGCACATCACCGTATGAACAAAGTAGTGGATCAAGGAAGCTTTTCAACAAAAGCCTTCACTCGTTTTGAGGAAATGGAAAGCTATCTTGACCGCCTTGAGCAAAAAGTGAATCAGGATTATCACCGCAGTACAATCGATGCGCGTATTGCTACATTAGAAAAACAGTTAAAAACAGAAGAAACAAATGCAATATCATAAGACAACATGGTATTCTAAAAAGGCGTAGATCTCTGCGCCTTATTTCATATGATCTAAACTTCAACTTCAGTAATGCTTCATAAAACAGGAAGGAGGAATGCCGCGTGTTTAAAAATATAAATTCAGACTACTTAAATTGGATCATCTTAATAGGATTTCTCCTCCTTCTTTTAGAGGTATTATTTTTTAACGGTGGCTTAATTGTTACCTTTCTCCTCTCGATTGGCAGTATTTATTTAGGGCGGAAATGGCGACCACGCTTTCTAGGCAAGCTCCTGTATTGGGGCGGGTGGATCTGGCTTGTTATGACCGTACTGAATATGATTACTCTTCGCTATTTTTTATTTGTATTGCTTATTTATTTTATAGTCCAATTCTTTCAAACACAAAAAAATCCAAAGCAAGTGAAACCGGTTATTATTGAGCCTCAAGATACCGTTGAAACCGGTCAGTTTATCCAACGGAAAAAAATCTTTGAAAATAAGTTTTTTTCCAGCCAAAAGTCACCTGAACATGCATATGAATGGAATGATATTAATATCCAAGTCGGAGTAGGAAATACGGTTATTGATTTAAGTGATACTGTTTTGCCAAAGGAAGAAGCAATTATTGTCATTCGCAGCTTAGTAGGAAATATTCAAATTTTGATTCCGTATGAGGTGGAACTTCATCTTCATCATTCTACAATGGCGGGGACGATCACTATTTTTCAAGAATCTGAACAGAGGATAGTCAATGAAACAATCACTTACGAGACTGCACAGTATAAAGATGCCGATCAAAAGGTAAAGATCTTCACTTCAGCTATTTCAGGAAAGCTTGAGGTGAAAAGAGTATGAGTATGCTTCAGCGGCAAATTATCAGCAGTGCCATTTTTACGCTTATTACATTTGTTATCTTTTCTCTTTTGTTTTTTATGGCCTTTCCTTTACATGAATGGGGGGAATTATGGACCCGTAACGTAATGGATTTACCGTTTATTTATATTGTCCCAAGTGTGAGCATTTTAGCTGGTGTATGCTTTGGGTTTATTACCGGATTTAGCTGGAAAAAATATTTGCGTTCAATTGACTTGGATATTCAAGAGATTTCAAAAGGGAGACCAATTCTAACCGACCAGCACCCATTGCCGGATATCCAAGAAATAAAAACAAAGTTAACAAAAATCCAAAAACAAATGTTGGAGCAAACAAAATTATCACAAAAGATTGCCAATGAAAAGGCAGAGGACCATGAAAGAAGAGTTCAGGAAATGGTCTCCCAGGAAAGAAACCGGCTGGCAAGAGAGCTGCATGATTCCGTTAGTCAGCAGTTGTTTGCTGCATCCATGATGATGTCAGCTGTTACAGAGTCAAAGCCTATGTCAGATGATTGGGAAACAAAGCAACTAAAAATGATTGAAGCCACCATTCATCAATCACAGCTTGAAATGAGAGCGTTATTACTTCATTTGCGCCCGGTTGCATTAAAAGGAAAGTCCCTACAAGAAGGAATTCAGGAGCTTTTAGTAGAACTAATGCAAAAGGTCACAATGAATATAAAGTGGAAAGTAGAACCGATTCCTTTAGACAAAGGGGTCGAGGACCATTTATTTCGGATCTTACAAGAATCTGTCTCTAATACTTTGCGCCATGCTAAAGCAACTTCACTAGATGTTCTGCTGATAAAACGTGATGAAATTGTGATTATGCGTGTAACAGATGATGGAATAGGATTTGATCAGGAAGATGGAAAATCCGGCTCTTATGGATTGCAAAATATGTATGAGCGAGCGGTAGAAATCGGCGGAACAATGAAGATTGTTAGCTTAAAAAATAAAGGTACAAGATTAGAAGTAAAGGTCCCTATTTTAGCAGAAGAGTGTGGTGAAAAAAATGATTAAAGTTGTATTTGTTGATGATCATGAAATGGTAAGAATCGGTGTTTCTTCTTATTTATCCGCACAGCCGGATATAGAAGTGATCGGAGAAGCAGATAACGGGCGTAAAGGCGTGGAGCTATGTCTGCAGCTTCGTCCGGATGTAATTTTAATGGATTTAGTCATGAATGAAATGGATGGAATCGAAGCAACAAAGGAAATTATGAATGCATGGCCGGAGGCGAAAATTATCATTGTCACAAGCTTTTTAGATGATGAAAAGGTATATCCTGCTCTTGAGGCTGGTGCAACAAGCTATCTGTTAAAAACATCAAAAGCGAGTGAAATTGCTAACGCAGTTCGGTCCACTTTCCATGGCCAGTCCATACTCGAGCCTGAAGTAACAGGGAAAATGATGATGAAAATGCGCCAAAAAGATACAGTTCATCTGCACGATCAATTGACCTCAAGAGAAATGGAAATTTTAATGCTCATGACTGAGGGAAAAACAAATCAGGAAATTGCCGATGAATTATTTATTGCTTTGAAAACAGCTAAAACACATGTAAGTAATATATTAAGCAAGCTTGATGTACAAGACAGAACACAAGCGGTCATATATGCTTTCAAACATTCACTTGTAAAATAGAAAAAATGTAGGGAGAGAGACAGTAAATGCATAGAAATATAGAGCTATACGAATATCTAGTAAAAAACTCCTGGCAAATGACAGAAGATTGGTACAGACTGGTAGAAGATGAAGATCCAAATTCTGTTTATTCATCAAAAGACCCAAAGGTAATTCAAGCGTTAAAAGAGCAGAATCAAGATTATTTTCTACATTTACATAAAATTTTTAAAGAAGAAGAAGGAAAGTTTTTCAGTGAGTTTACTAAATGGTCAGAGGAATTAGCTGGCGATCAAAAACATTTAAACACACCTGTGCATTATGTTGTAAGAGAGTTTTCCAGAACACAGGAAGTTTATATATCTTATATTAAGGAATTCTACAAACAAAACATGGATAAAATCGATGTTGATAGACTTTTCCTTTGGTTAGAAAAAGTGAGAAAGATTTGCCATTTATCCATTTACATTTATATTGATGAAGCTCATAAGAATACGATGAAACAACTTGCAGCACAAAAAGAAGTTATTAATGAACTAAGTGCACCGGTTATTACTCTTCAAAACAGAACTGCTCTGCTTCCTTTAATAGGAGATATCGACACAGCAAGAGCAAAACTAATTATTGAAAATACATTAAAGCAATGTGCCACGTTGGATGTCGAACATTTATGTATTGATTTATCAGGTGTTGTGATTATTGATACAATGGTTGCACATGAGTTATTTAGTCTTATAAGAGCATTGAAATTACTTGGTATTACAGCTGTTTTATCTGGAATAAGACCTGAAATCGCACAAACAGCGATTCAGCTTGGACTTGATTTTGGAGAAATTAAAACAACTGCTTCGTTATCAAATGCTTTGGATCAGTTGTATGTACAAAGATAAAAACGCAGATCACAAGATCTGCGTTTTTTTTAGTTAGTAGCCCACTCTTCAATATCCCAGACTTTTGTTACCCAGTCTTCATAAAAGTCAGGTTCGTGGCAGACGAGGACAACTGTTCCTTTGTAGGCTTTAATGGCACGCTTTAGCTCTTCTTTTGCAACAACATCAAGGTGGTTTGTCGGCTCGTCAAAAAGTAGCCAATTGCTTTCATTCATTTGCAATTTACATAAACGAACTTTTGCCTGTTCTCCACCACTTAGTTGTGTTAACGGACGTGAAATATGTTCGTTTTTCAAGCCTGCACGTGCAAGTAGTGCTCTAACCTGGTGCTGATCAAGATGAGGAAATGCGTTCCACACATCATCAATCGGTGTAATAGAATCTGCTTTTACCTCTTGTTCAAAATAAGATGGGAACAGGAAATCTCCACGATTAACAGTGCCACCAAGAGGTTGGATTTTGCCTAAAATGGTTTTTAACAGAGTTGATTTCCCAATACCGTTACAACCAACAATGGCAATTTTCTCACCGCGCTCAATCGTCATTGTTAATTTTGGCAATAGAGGTGAATCATATCCGATTTCAAGGTCTTTCCCTTCAAACACGAAACGGCTGCTGCCTCTTGATTCCTTGAATTCAAATGTAGGCTTAATTGCAGTTTCAGGACGATCAATACGTTCAATACGATCAAGCTGTTTTTGACGGCTCTTTGCACGACCGGTTGTAGAATAGCGCGCTTTATTCTTTGCAATAAAGTCTTCTTGTTTCTTAATGAAATCTCTTTGCTTTTCATAAGCTTGTAAATGTTGATTCTTATTAATCTCAGCAAGTTCCAAGAATTTTTCATATGTTGCTGTGTAGCGGGTTAGCTTCGAAAATTCCAAATGGAAGATAACATTCGAAACACCATTCATGAATTCTGTATCATGCGAGATTAAGAGAAACGCATTTGGATAATCTCTTAAATAGCCGCTTAACCAGCGAATATGTTCAACATCCAAATAGTTTGTCGGCTCATCTAGTAAAAGTACATCAGGCTGCTCTAGTAAAAGCTTCGCAAGTAAAACCTTTGTACGCTGCCCACCGCTTAGCGCAGATACATCTCGATCAAGGCCGATCGCATCAAGCCCTAACCCACGCGCAGTTTCGTCCACTTTCATATCTAATTGATAGAAACCGCCTGCATCAAGACGATCTTGAATTTTTGCCATTTCTTCCAGCAATTCCTCAAGTTCCTCAGGTGTTGCAGTAGCCATTTTATCTGTGACTTCATTTAATTTTTTTTCCTGCTCAAATAACGGAAGAAACGCATCATTTAAAATATCACGAATCGTTTTTCCTTTTGTTAGGACAGTATGCTGATCAAGGTAGCCGTAACGAACTCCGGGAGTCCATTCAACGCGACCTGTGTCATGAATAAGCTGCCCTGTAATAATATTCATCATCGTAGATTTCCCTACGCCATTTGCTCCAACAAGACCAACACGCTCACCAGCTAATAAGCGAAGTGATACGTCTTTAAATAATGTACGATCACCAAAACTATGACCAAGATTATCGATTGATAATAGACTCATATCTCTTTAACCCTCCAAGACTAAAACAGTATCTTGCATCATTCTACTACTGATTGAAGTAAGATGCTACTGGTAAATGGTACAGGGGGACAGGTTCCTCGTCCCACCCTGTGGGACGAGGAACCTGTCCCTTTGTCCCGAATTCATCTATAATAGAAATCAGAATGTAGTTGTGAAAGGATGTTTCTATGAGCAAAACAGTCGTTCTAGCTGAAAAGCCGTCAGTCGGAAGAGATTTGGCTAGAGTGTTAAATTGTCATAAAAAGGGAAATGGTTTTCTTGAAGGAGATCAGTATATTGTTACATGGGCGCTTGGGCACCTTGTGACATTGGCTGATCCTGAAAGTTATGGAGATCAATATAAATCTTGGCGCTTGGAAGATTTGCCGATGCTGCCTTCACCACTTAAACTGGTGGTTATCAAGAAAACAGGCAAGCAATTTCAGGCTGTCAAATCACAGTTATTGCGCAAGGATGTGCGGGACATTGTGATTGCAACAGATGCAGGGCGTGAAGGAGAGCTTGTCGCTCGATGGATACTGGAAAAGGTTCATGTAAATAAGCCGATTAAAAGACTTTGGATTTCATCTGTTACAGATAAAGCCATTAAAGAGGGCTTCCGGAAGCTTAGAAGCGGAAAAGAATATGAAAATCTATATGCATCTGCAGTTGCAAGAGCAGAAGCGGACTGGATTGTTGGGTTAAACGCAACACGTGCACTTACAACAAAATACAATGCACAGCTATCTTCAGGACGTGTTCAGACACCGACACTTGCAATGATCGCTCTACGTGAAGAAGAAATCCGCAACTTTAAACCAAAAAAATACTATGGTATAAAAGCTGTCACAGAGAAGGAGCTATCCTTTACATGGCAGGATAAAAAGTCAAATGATACAAAAACATTTGATATGGATAACATTGATAAAAAGCTGCATCATTTAAATGGAAAAGATGCGAAGATCGTAAGTGTAAAGGTTACACCTAAAAAGACATACTCGCCTGCACTTTACGATTTAACCGAACTGCAACGTGATGCAAATAAACGTTTTGGCTATTCAGCAAAAGAAACACTTTCCATCATGCAAAAACTTTATGAACAGCATAAAGTGTTAACATACCCACGAACAGATTCACGCTATATCACAAGTGATCTCGTACCAACCTTAAAGGATCGTCTTGAAGCATGCCGAATCAAACCATATGCTCCGGCTATTGCTAAAATTTTAAGCAAGCCTATTAAAGCGAATAAATCATTTGCAGATGACACAAAGGTTTCAGATCATCATGCGATCATTCCGACAGAAGAATCTGTACCATTAAGTGCATTAACAGATAAAGAACGTAAAATCTATGACCTTGTTGTAAAACGTTTTGTTGCCGTTCTTTCGCCAGCTTACCAATATGAACAAACGGTTGTTACCACTAAAATTGGTGATGAATCATTTTCTGCGAAAGGAAAACGGGTGATCTCCTTAGGTTGGAAAGAAGTTTACAGTGACCATGTAGACGAAGATAGTGAAGATGATCAAACTCTCCCTGCTATAACAGAAGGAGAAACATTAGCAATTAGATCAATCTCCAAGACAACAGGAGAAACAAAGCCTCCTGCAAGATTTAACGAAGCAACACTGTTATCTGCTATGGAAAATCCGTCAAAATACATGGCTGGAGAAAGTAAGGATTTAATTAAAACAATCGGGGAAACAGGCGGACTTGGAACCGTTGCGACAAGAGCTGATATCATTGAAAAGCTTTATAGCAGTTTTCTTATAGAGAAAAAAGGTAAAGACATTTTTATCACATCAAAAGGTAAACAGCTATTAAACTTGGTTCCTGAAGAGTTAAAATCACCTGTCCTTACAGCAGATTGGGAGCAAAAGCTAACGAAAATCTCTAAGGGTGCTCTGCCAAAACAAGTCTTTTTAAATGAAATGAAGCAATATGCGAAAGAAGTAGTAAATGAAATAAAAAATAGTGAACAAAAATTTAAGCACGACAACCTTACAGGAAGTAAATGTCCAGAATGTGGCAAGCTGATGCTGGAAGTAAACGGGAAAAAAGGGAAAATGCATGTTTGCCAGGACCGTGAATGTGGTTATAGAAAGGGAATTTCCAAGGTCACAAATGCCCGCTGCCCAAACTGTCACAAAAAACTGGAGCTGCGAGGCCAAGGAGAAGGGCAAATCTTTGTTTGCAAATGCGGACATCGCGAAAAAATGTCTACCTTCCAGGAAAGACGAAAAAAGAACCAAAATAGTAAGGTATCAAAACGTGACGTAGCAAACTATATGAAAAAGCAGGATGATAACTTCTCAAATAATGCATTAGCAGATGCATTAGCAAAATTGAATCTTAAAGATTAACCTGTACAAATGTGAAACGATAAAGATAAGGAAGATCCAACGTGCCAATTATTAAAACAGATATGTTTATTTATGCACCACGCGACATCTGCTTTAACGTAGCGCGTGATATCGATATTCATACAGAGTCCACAAGCCAGACAAATGAACGTGCCGTCGGAGGGGTCACTAGCGGTCTTATCGGTTTAAACGAAACCGTCACATGGGAAGCCGTCCACTTTGGGGTCAAGCAAAACCTAACCGTACGTATCACAGAATTCGATTTCCCCAACAGGTTTGTCGACGAAATGGAAAAAGGAGCCTTTAAGCGCTTCTACCACGTCCACGAATTTATCGAAAAAGAAAACGGAACCCTGATGCTCGACACTTTTGACTACACCTCGCCCTTCGGCATCATTGGTAGACTTGCCGACCAACTGTTTTTAGAGCAGTATATGAAAGAATTTTTAATTAAGAGAAATCGGTATATTAAGAAGATTGCTGAAGAGAGAGTGGGCCGCTGAATGCGGTCCTTTTTAGTAGGTTAGATACAGCTCGAAAGTTGACTGCAAGGAAATAGGGAGATTTGCAAGAATAATCTCTTACGCTGCAAAAAAGAGCAGTAGGCTTGCAAAAATACAGACAAAGCTGCAAAAAATGAGGCGAACACTGCAAAATT
>NZ_KI912515.1:145842-314572 GCF_000518865.1 Bacillus sp. J37
TGCAAGAATAATCTCTTACGCTGCAAAAAAGAGCAGTAGGCTTGCAAAAATACAGACAAAGCTGCAAAAAATGAGGCGAACACTGCAAAATTAAGTACAGTTGCAGAACTAAAGTGACTAGTCAAAAGCAAGATAGCCCCACTTTTTAGATCCAATTCAAAAGTTTCCTACTAAAATAATAAATTACTTTTATAAAAGTGGAAAAATCTATAATTAAACTGAATAAAATCAGGCTCCACCCCACGAAGACACAGCTAATATCCAGTTTTAAAAGTTACCAAAAATCTGTGAACCTATTTATAATGGTACAAAGCATGTCACTTACAAAGGTGGAATAGTACAATGATTGTTAAAAAACGAAAAGTACCTCTAATAAACCTAAAATTAGAAGCATTATTAAGAAGAATTCCAACTACACATCCAAAGTACCTCCTAATAAAAGAAAATTTAGCAAAAAGAAGTTCAGGTTACCTAGGTGAATTGTCATTAAACTACCCTCTGAGTTTCTTGGATGAAAAAGAGTACTTTATCTTTCATGATTTGAGGTTTAATATATCCGACCATTATTTTCAGATAGATACACTTGTTATTACTCAAAAATTCATTTTAATAATAGAAGTGAAACATATTACTGGTACACTTTTCTTCGATCAAGAGTTTCACCAACTAATAAGAACTCATAACGGAGAGGAAGCAGTCTTTCCTGATCCAATCACTCAAATTAAGAGGCAAATGCTTCAGCTGAAGCAATGGTTATCTGATAAGCAAATTCCAGCGATTCCTATTGTGCCGCTAGTTGTTGTCAGCCACCCCAATGCCATTATCCAAACGTCTCCAAAACATCAAAACATCAATCAAATTGTTGCAAACCGCTATTATCTAAGCAGTCGAATCAATCAAATAGAAAGAAACTATCCAAAAGACATGTTATCATCAAAAGATATAAAGAAATAACTAGATTGCTTTTAAAAGAACATGCACCTTTAGATACTTCAGTGCTTGATCAGTATGAAATAAATTCGATAGAAGTAGGTAAAGGAGTCATTTGTTCAGGGTGTAGCCATCTTCCTATGATAAGAGTTAATGGAGCATGGTATTGTGAACAATGTAAAATAAGTGAAAAAGATGCACATGTTCAAGCGTTGAAAGATTATTATCTTTTATATGGATCACAGATATCCAACAAACACGCAAGAGAATTTTTAATGAACTCTTCACCTTTTCTAGTCTCAAGAATACTAAGATCGATGAAATTGCCATCTTCAGGTATAACAAAAGCTAAAACCTACGAATTAACGTTTAAAGAATTCCAAAATTGTTAATTTCACACAATCCCAATTTTACCTCTATATCTTCTACCCACCCATGTAAGCAATATCTTTTCCAGAAAAGTGAACGTTTTATGAAGAAAGTATTACAAAATCGTGATCAACCGTTGAACGTTGCATGACAAATCCTAAAAGAAGTAAATTTCAGGTTAGTCCTCTGCTATGATGTGGGTAAAGAACATTGTGACATTCGTATGTGTGAGTTTCACTATGTTCAATTTTTCACAAAAGCAGTTCAAAACAATTTAAACTACATGTTAGTCAAACTAACTAAAGTATAGATCCTGTTGAGTCTATGCGATAAAGAAAGGAGTACTTTTATGAAATTAAAATGGTCTTTGTTTGCAATGATGTTAACAATTGCTGCTGTTTTAACTGGATGTGAACCATTATTGGTTTTGGATCCAAAGGGGCCTCAGGCTGAAAGACTAGCAAGTGACATTCTATTAACTATGGGTATCATGCTATTTATTGTTCTTGCTGTATTTGGACTTTTAATTTACATGCTAGTGAAATATCGTGCTTCTAAGCAACCTGCAGATTATGAGCCACCTCATATTCACGGGAATATATGGGTTGAAACGATTTGCGTTGGTGTACCGATTTTAATCGTTGCTTACCTTTCTTTTGTATCTGTTCAAAGTAACTATATTGTAGAGGCAAAGCCAGAAGGTTACGGAGATAAAGAGCCTTTAGTTGTTTATGCATCATCTTCTAACTGGAAATGGCATTTTAGCTATCCTGAGGAAAACATTGAAACAGTTAACTACTTATATATTCCAACTGATCGTCCACTGGAATTTAAGTTATATTCACATGGACCGATTACAAGTTTCTGGATTCCACAGCTTGGTGGTCAAAAATATGCGATGAATGACCACGTTACAACACTTCATCTTGCTGCAGATGCACCGGGCGAGTATATCGGACGTAACTCAAACTTTAGTGGTGAAGGATTTGCTGCAAATACATTTAATGTAACAGCTATGTCACAGGAAGATTTTGATGAGTGGGTTGACGAGGTAAAAGAAACAGCTGACCCTCTTACAAAAGAAGAATTTACAGAGTTGTTAGAACCGGGACATCTTGGGCAATTAACATACACTGGAACTCATTTAGAATTCTCACCTCCAAATGAACATCATCATGGTGAGGCTGAGGAAGAAGAGGCTTCTGACACAGAAACAGAAACAGAAGAATCACATGAGGATCATTCAGAACATGAGGACATGACTCAATCAGAGCATGAACACATGAATCATTAGAAAATTTGTCTTACTCCAAGTCTTAATGTAACTTACTACCTTACGAAGAAAACCGGGTTCGATCACAGTTTTCTTCTTACAAAATAATTCATTTCCGAAAGGAGTCACAAACGTATGGATTTCTTTGATCGTTTTGCCGTGCCTCATCCAAGTTTTGCGATCTATGCATCAATGGTTGCGATTGGATTAACTACAATTGCCATCCTTGCTGGATTAACATACTTTAAAAAATGGGGTTATTTATGGCGTGAATGGTTAACAACAGTTGACCATAAGCGTATCGGTATTATGTATTTAATTTCTGCATTAGTTATGTTATTCCGCGGTGGCGTTGACGCAATTATGTTGCGTGCACAGCTTGCCGTTCCTGATAATACATTACTAGATTCACAGCATTATAATGAGATTTTTACAACTCACGGGGTTGTGATGATTCTCTTTATGGCAATGCCGTTTATCATGTTTTTCATGAACTTGGTTGTTCCACTGCAAATTGGAGCACGTGATGTTGCATTTCCACGTCTTAATGCATTAAGCTTCTGGTTGTTCTTTATGGGAGCTATGTTATTTAACATTTCATTCGTTGTAGGTGGATCACCTGACGCAGGTTGGACTTCGTATTTCCCACTGGCTAGTGAGGAATTCAGTAAATCTGTTGGAACGAATTATTATATGATTGCGATACAGATCGCCGGTATCGGTACCCTGCTGACGGGTATTAACTTTATAACGACGATCATGAAAATGAGAGCACCTGGTATGACTTTAATGAAAATGCCAATGTTCACATGGTCAGCACTTATTGCAAACTTAATCATCGTTTTCGCTTTCCCTGTTTTAACAGTAGCGTTGGCGATGGGAACAATGGACCGCCTATTTGGTACTCACTTCTTTACACTGGGTAACGGTGGTATGGATATGCTTTGGGCGAACCTTTTCTGGGTATGGGGACATCCTGAAGTATATATCTTGATTTTACCTGCATTTGGTCTTTACAGTGAGATTATTTCAACATTCTCTGGACGTAACCTATACGGCTACAAGTCAATGGTTTGGTCTATGGTGTTAATTTCACTTCTTTCTTTCTTAGTATGGGCGCATCACTTCTTTACAATGGGTCAAGGTGCGTTTACAAACAGTATTTTCTCTATTACAACAATGGCAATTGCTGTACCAACGGGTGTTAAGATCTTTAACTGGCTGTTCACACTGCGAAAAGGTAAGATTCGCATGACAACGCCAATGCTTTATTCAATGCTTTTCATCCCGCTTTTCACATTGGGTGGGGTAACAGGGGTTATGCTTGCGATGTCTGCAGCTGACTACCAATACCATAATACAATGTTCTTAGTTGCTCACTTCCACAATGTTATTATCCCTGGTGTAGTTTATGCTATGCTTGCTGGTTTAACATATTACTGGCCAAAAATGTTCGGCTTTATGTTGAATGAAAAAATTGGGAAATGGACAGCATGGTTACTTTCTATCGGATTCGTGCTAGCATTTATCCCAATGTATATTACTGGTTTAGATGGTCAAGTTCGTCGTAGCTTCACATATTCAGAATCAACTGGATTTGGTCCATTAAATATGGTTTCATTTGTTGGAGCTGCAATTATGATGATCGGATTTGCATTAATTGTGTATAACATCTACTACAGCATTCGTTATGCTGAAAGAAACATCGGTTCAGATCCATGGGATGCGCGTACGCTTGAGTGGGCTACACACACTCCTGTTCCAGAGTATAACTTCGCGATTGTACCTGAAGTAAAAACGAGTGAAGCATTCTGGGATGCGAAGAAACATGGTCATGAACTATTTAATGGTAAAATTGAAAAAATTCATATGCCTAATAACAGTGGTATGCCTTTCATTATGAGTTGTTTCTTCTTTGCATGGGGCTTCTCGCTGATCTTTAGTCTATGGATTCCGGCAATTATTATGACAATTGGAATTTTCGTCTTTATGACTCTTCGTTCATTCGAAAAAGATCATGGTCGATATATTCCTGCTAAAGAAGTAGAAGAAACTGAATCAGAATTGCGAGGTGCTTAAACTTGAAAATTGATAACTCGCTTCCACTAGAATATAGTACAGAAGAAAATCGATTAAAGATTTTTGGGTTTTGGATTTTCCTTGGTGCGGAAATCATGCTTTTCGCAACACTTTTCGCAACCTATTTTACCTTATATAACCGTACAGGTTCAGGCCCTGATGGAGCTGAAATCTTCGTTATTACGCCTGTTATCTTTGAAACATTCTTACTTTTAACAAGTAGTTTTACAATTGGTCTTGGTATTCATGCCATGCGTCTTGGCAGAGAAAAGGCGATGATCAATTTCTTTATTCTTACACTTATTCTTGGATTAGGGTTCTTAGGTATTGAGATCTATGAATTTATCCATTATGCTCATGAAGGAGCAGGTATCGGAGCAAGTGCCTTTACGTCAATCTTATTGACAACATTAGGAACGCACGGTGCCCACGTAACACTCGGGTTTTTCTGGGGATTATTTATCGTCATGCAAGTGAAAAAGCGTGGCTTAACTCCGGAAACAGCGAATAAATCATTTATCTTTTCACTGTATTGGCATTTCCTAGATGTAGTCTGGATCTTTATCTTCAGCTTCATCTATCTGAAAGGAATGATGTAAACATGAGCGAATTATTTCCTCTTAAACAAGTTATGGGATTTGTTTTTTCATTAGTCCTAACGGTCATTGCACTTGGTGTTTACTTCTTTGATATGTCGTTTCAAGCAGGGATGACTGTACTTCTTGTTACAGCGTTCATACAGGCTGGTCTTCAGCTTGTTGTCTTCATGCACGCAGGTGAAACGGAAGACAAAGCGGCAATTTACACAAACATCTACTACGGAGTAATCATTGCATTAGTAACTATTTTTGGTACGCTTCTAGCAATGGTTTGGGATATGGGCTAAAAATGAAAAAGGGTATGACTCTATGTGAGAGTCATACCCTTTTCTTATTAGTGCAAATAATCTTCAGATCTGCTTTGTAAAAATTCCGGTAGTTCAGATTTCCAAAGGACATAAAGAACAGTTAAGTGGGCTGCAACGATATTAAAGATGAACATTGCCCCAAATACCAGGTGGCCTGTTCCGAAATCAGAGTACATATAGAGAACTAATGTTGTCCACATTAAAATAATAAGTGGCACTTGTAAGATAGCAAGCTTTTTATTTTCTTTCCATAAAAACAATGGTGTGGCTGTTCCTATTAATAAATAAGCGAAAAATACATCCATATTTGACACGCTCCTTTAACATTGACTGCGTTTACAAGTCTGTGTCTAAAAAAAGAATAATTTGTGAACTTTTTGTTACATTTAATATAACACACTTGCCAACAAGAAATAAAGAGAAAAGTGCATGGAGTGAAAAAGAATTTGGCATGTTAAGCAATATGAATTGACGACAAGAATTTGTATAGCGTATAAGTGAAGGTGGAGAGTAAAATAGTATATGCTTCGTTAGTTAGTAAAATTCGGGTTTTCCTAAGATCCTTGTCGTGTTTCCTTTACCATTTCATGCACTTTTTGTGTATCTATTTATACGTTTCCCTGAGTGAAAAAGATGAAACATGAATTTGACTTGGAAAAGACCTTAATGAAAGGTGGATGACATGAACACAACTCAAGAAATTTCAAGACGAAAGCTTCTGAGCATAGCGGGGTTAGGATGGATGTTTGATGCCATGGATGTTGGGATCCTTTCGTTCATCATTGCTGCTCTACAAGTGGAATGGAATTTAACTTCCTCTCAAATGGGCTGGATCGGGAGTATGAATTCGATCGGAATGGCTGTAGGGGCTTTAGTGTTTGGGTTAATGGCTGACAAAGTTGGTCGTAAGCAAGTATTTATTATCACTCTATTACTATTCTCGGTGGGAAGTGGACTGTCTGCATTTGTCACATCCTATGCACTATTCCTTGTTTTACGATTTTTTATCGGTGCTGGCTTAGGAGGAGAACTTCCGGTTGCCTCTACATTAGTGTCTGAAAGTGTTCCAGCCAATGAGCGAGGAAAGGTTGTTGTCTTATTAGAAAGTTTTTGGGCAGGCGGCTGGTTAATTGCTGCACTTATCTCTTATTTTGTTATTCCAACTTACGGTTGGCAAGCTGCCCTATTATTAAGTGCTTTACCAGCATTCTATGCATTATATTTAAGAATGAAACTCCCGGACTCTCCAAGATTTCAGGCAGTTGGGATGATGAAACAAAAAGAATCCTCGTTGACTAAAATTGCAAAAGTGTGGGCGAAGCCTTATGTTAAGCAAACAACGATGCTTTGGATTCTATGGTTTTGCGTCGTTTTTTCTTATTACGGTATGTTCCTTTGGTTACCAAGTGTAATGGTGTTGAAGGGATTTAGTTTAATTAAAAGTTTTCAGTATGTGCTTATTATGACACTTGCACAGCTGCCAGGTTATTTTCTGGCCGCCTATCTAATTGAACGTGCAGGGAGAAAATTTGTTCTCGTTTCGTTCTTGATAGGGACAGCTCTTAGTGCCTATTTCTTCGGAAATGCTGATACTTTACCATTATTACTCACATCAGGTATCTTTTTATCATTTTTTAATCTCGGGGCGTGGGGTGCGCTTTATGCCTACACACCTGAGCACTATCCAACAGAGGTGCGCGGTACCGGAGCAGGATTAGCTGCATCATTTGGAAGAGTTGGAGGTATTTTGGGACCGTTAATTGTCGGCTATTTTGTTGCGGCTGATTACTCAATCAACACCATCTTCCTTATTTTTGCCATATCCATTATTATTGGGGCATTAGCTGTGATGCTGCTTGGCGAAGAAACGAAGCAAAAAGAATTAGTATAAGCAAAACAGTATGTAATGAACAAAAAAAGAGTTATCCTTTTTATAATAGAAAAAAGGAGGCGGCAACAATGAATGATGTAATTAAAACGATTTTAAATCATCGTTCCATACGCAAATTTGAGGATAAACCATTATCAGATGAACAAATTAAACTGATTGTTCAAAGTGCCCAAGCTGCATCAACTTCAAGCTATATTCAGGCATATTCTATAATTGGTGTGAAAGATAAAGAGAAAAAGCGGAAATTAGCAGAGTTAGCCGGAGGGCAAAACTATGTAGCGGAAAATGGCCATTTTTTTGTTTTTTGTGCAGATTTACATAGGCATCAGTTGATTGCTGATCAATATAATCAGGATGCAAGTGAAATTCTCGAGAGTACGGAAAAGTTTATGGTTGCTGTGATAGATGCGGCTCTTGCGGCACAAAATGCTGTGCTCGCTGCTGAATCAATGGAACTTGGAGCGGTATATATCGGAGGTTTAAGAAACCAACTGTCTGAAGTGGCGAGTTTATTAAAGACCCCTTCACATGTTTTGCCGCTTTTTGGTATTGCAGTAGGTTATCCGGCACAGGAGCCTGATCAAAAGCAAAGACTTCCGTTTGAACATGTGTATCATGAAGATGAGTATCAACAAGATCAGACAAGCTATTTAAGTCAACTAAAAGAATATGATCAACAAATTTCTGCGTATTATGAACAGCGTACAAATGGAGAAAGAAAAGACACATGGACTGGTCAAATGGCGCACTTATTATCTAGACCGACTAGAATGTATATGAAAGAATTTGTGGAGAAAAAAGGCTTTAATAAGCGGTAAATTCATTATAGTCAGGTGCTTTTTGCATCTGGCTTTTTTATTTATAAATTTCACTTGAAAGCAGTCCCATTGCTAGTAAATATAGTATAATTGGCTAAAAGAATAAGGAATTATTTGGATTTTCACTTTGTGTACAAGTGAGATAGTTCCGTTACATAGGATAAAAATAGGAAGGAGTTGAGAACTGGTGAAAAATCAGCGAATACTCATAATCTTCACAGTGGTAAGTCTGCTCCTCATGATCGGTTCAATCCTGTACCAAACTCTACAGGACAGAGACCCATATCGTTTTTATACAGGCCTGGGACAGGAATTTGATATAGCCTCAGATGATTCACAATTCGCTTTTTCTTACTTTTTAGATGGACGTGAAGCCATTTATATATCAAATCTGGATGGATCTAATGTAACTAGATTAAGTGAGAAAATAGAAGGAAGATCCCATTCACCAAAATTTTCACATGATGGAGAAGAACTGTTGTTTTTAACAGAGGATGATCAAGGAATTCAAACCATTACAGTAATGAATCATGATGGAAGTGACGCAAATAGATTGACGCTGGATGGTCTTCACGTAACAGATGCTGTCTTCGCCTATGACAATGAGACCATATTCTTTACTGCAATGCTGGCCTCTGAGGTAGGAAAATTAGAAGGTGAAACAAAGGAAGGGTATGATCTTTATCAAGTAGATCGTCAAAGTGGTCAAATTCGTCAACTGACAGATAAAGACCATTTTTCAATGAATAACCTGTCCATCTCGACGGATGGAGAAACCTTGTATTATAGTTTATTTGAAAGTAATGAACAGCCTGTTGCTTATTCTTTAGAGAAAAAAACCGAAACACCTGTTGCACAAGTCAATGGTGATATGTATTCGTCTGTTTTTTCCGAAGATGGAAGTTTACTCGCTTATACAGCAGTAACTGAGCAATCAAAGAATAGTAGCTTGTTTCATTATGAGTTGTTCGTAAAAAATGTGGAAAGTAATAAAGTGAAGCAGTTAACAGATTTACAAGCAAATGTGCAGTCACCGGTCTTTTTGCACAAGACAGATCATATTGCATTTCTACAGTATAAAAACTGGCCAGATGAACCCGGATATTTTCAATTAATGTCAGTCTCTCTCAAAGGTAATGTAAAGCCGAAGTTGATAGAGTTGGATCTTCCTGTCTCAAGTGAAACCTATTTTATTCCAAAGACAATAGAAGTTTTGTTAAGTGCACAAGCCATTGCAGTTTACTATGTTCTTTTTTTTGTCGGACTGATCCTGGTTGCCAAGAGAAGATCGGGGAAAGTTTATTTGCCTTCATTGATTAGTCTTGCGCTTTCTGTTCTTACGTTTGTTGCCAGCTTCGTTGTTGGATTTTTGACAAATCCATGGTATGGAATTGGCTTGAGTATTGTGGCTATTACAATGTTTGTCTGTTCGATCTTCCTTATTATCATTTCATTTATCATAAAAAAATTTATAGGAAAATCCTAAGGGAATGATGATTTCTTTAGGATTTTTGTTATTTTTACAAGCTATTTGTGAATAGATTTAAGCGAAGTAATTGAATGAGGGAGGGCGTTCATGTATCCATATCCTGTTTATCCGTATTATGGGCAAAAACAACAAACAAAGATGCAGCCGATTGTATTTCCTCCGCAACATCAAAACCGCCAACCTGGTTTTGAATATGAAATGAATCCTCCGCCGATTTCAGAATGGGAAGGGTATAAAGGAAGTGGAAAGTTAAAAAATAAGGTGGCGATTATAACCGGAGGGGATAGTGGGATCGGGAGGGCGGTTGCTTATGCATTTGCGAAAGAAGGGGCTGCAATCGTAATTCCTTATTATAATGAGCATCAAGATGCCCAGACAACGAAGCGCAGAATTGAGGAGTTGGGTGGAAACTGCTTATTATTTTCTGGAGATCTGTCCCGGGAGCAAACGTCTTATGACGTCGTGAAATTGGCCGTCCAAACCTTTGGTCGCTTGGACATTGTTATAAATAATCATGCTGTACAATTTGTGCAGAAAAGTATTCTGGATATTTCAGCTGAGCAACTGGAAAGAACGTTTAAAACAAATATTTTTGCCTTTTTCTATATGGTAAAAGCAAGTTTGCCTTATTTACAAAAGGGGAGCTCCATCATTAATACAACATCCATAACAGCGTATGAAGGAAATAAAACGTTAATTGATTATTCTGCAACAAAAGGAGCAATCACAACATTTACAAGATCTTTATCCTTATCACTTGTGGATAAAGGAATAAGAGTGAATGGAATAGCACCTGGTCCAATCTGGACTCCGTTAATTCCGGCGAGTTTTTCAGCGAAAAATGTATCAACATTTGGTTCAGATTCGGAAATGAAA
The DNA here is from genome assembly GCF_000518865.1 of Bacillus sp. J37. Taxonomy (GTDB): domain Bacteria; phylum Bacillota; class Bacilli; order Bacillales; family Bacillaceae; genus Metabacillus. The sequence goes on from NZ_KI912515.1 coordinate 156,475, forward strand.
AGACCAGGGCAACCTTTTGAGCTTGCACCTGCATATGTGTATCTTGCATCAGATGATTCACGCTATGTTACAGGCCAAGTATTACACGTAAATGGAGGTCAATTTCGCACTTCGTGAAAGAACTTAGTTACGACAAAACACCCTGTGAATAACTTGTTTATAGGAGATAATAGTCCTATATATATTGTGGCGAACGAATGTACCCACACAAAATGTGGATAGAAATTGTGGATATGTTGATAACTTTTGTGGATAAGTTGTTGTTAACTGGATAATAAGCTGTTAATATCTAAATTTTTACGTTATAAAAGGTAAATACCTCAAGAAATATCAACAATTTGCAAATGAAAGCGCAGTTATCCACAATTGAAAAATAAAATCTGAAGTATTTGAGGGGACCGATTATAAAAAGGTCCCTTTGTATTTGAATGAACAATTTTACTTTGACGCACGATAAGTAGTATCTACTTCAAAGGACGTGTCATGATGTCAAAGAATACATATGAATGTTTAATCGTTGGGGCAGGAATTGCCGGTTTGCAGGCTGCTATTCAATTAGGGAGATATATGCATAAGGTAGTAGTCATTGATTCTGAAGATGGAAGGTCAAACTTATGCAGAGGCTATCATAATATTTTGGGATGGCCGGACGGCGTAAGTGGTGAAACCCTTAGGGAATTAGGGAAAAAACAAGCAGCACAGTATGGGATTGAATTTATAAAAGATTATGTTATCGAAGCTAAAAAAGATCAAGAAAGAATAATGGTGAAAACGAAATCAGGTAAAACCTATGAATCCACAACACTTTTGTTATCCACAGGAATAAAAGATCGAATACCCGGAATTAAAAACATAAACCCGTGTTTAGGTGTTTCCATCTATGTTTGTCCGGATTGTGATGGCTATGAGGTAAGGGATCAGCATGTTCTCCTTTTAGGGGCAGGGAAAACAGGTGCAAATTTAGCGCTAACTCTTACTTATTGGACAGACAAGATTACGTTTATTAATCATGATGGAGAAATAGAGCTGTCATTATTAAATGAGCTCAAGCAAAAGAACATAGCTGTTATCAATGAAGAGATTGACGGGATTATCACTGAAAATGAATCAGACTTTAAAGGTGTGACATTAAAAAATGGACAAATCGTACATGGGGATAAGGGATTTATCGGATTTGGCGGAAATGCTGTTCATTCGGAGCTTGCAAAACAATTAGGTGTGGAGAGGCTTGAAAACAAACATGTCCTGGTAGATCCTCGAACAAAGGAAACAAATATAACAAATGTTTGGGCAGCGGGAGATCTTATTGCCCACTCAGAACAAGTGACCATTGCGATGGCAGATGGATGTCAAGCAGCCATATGGATTCATAAACGACTATTGAAAAACAATAAGTGAAATCTCTGTTTTCCTTCTTCGTGATGTTTTGTATCATAGAAAGAGTAGGAAACAATAAGGGAGAGGTTGGACTTGAAAAAAGAAATTGAGGAATTGTACGATGATGTGTATGAAAAACTGGCTGAATATCATCAAAAGTCTTTTGACTACACGGAAAAGCTCTCAGAATACCCAATCACCCAATCTGAAGAAGTGACAGAGAAGCTGGAAAGAATCGAATTTGCCTTACAAGCAGCTAAGGATATTTTAGAAAATATCATGACACCTGGAACTAAGATGACGATTATGCATCAAAAGGGGACCATACAAATAGATCTAAATAATTGAGAGAAGAGTCGTTGCGGCACACGCCTCTATTTTATACGATCAGAAAGTTAAAATTTTATGGATAATAGTATAAGAAAAACTAGGGCTTTCACCATTAGGACTTGGAGATAAGCCAAGTTTTTCTAAATAGGTAAGGAAGAAGTATAAAATTTTGTACTTAATGTGGATGTCTAGCTCCAGCACCTAGCCCAGAAGCAAAGGACGTGCAAGTGCAGTCTTTGCGAAAGGACGTCGCGTTCTTAGACTGCCTCTAGGTCAAGGCGCTTGCGCTTTTCTTATAAAAAAGGGAAAATTTTCACCAAGTGAATAACTAGGAATAAAATGCAAATATCTTTTAAAATATGTAGTTTTCTGTATAATGAAGACATAAACAAAATAACGATCTATCTTCGGGGCAGGGTGAAATTCCCGATCGGCGGTATTAAGAAACTTTCTTTAAGCCCGCGAGCCTTTTAGGCAGGATTTGGTGCGATTCCAAAGCCGACAGTATAGTCTGGATGGGAGAAGATGGAGGTTCAGCTAACGTTCAAAAAATAACTATATGAACGTTTATTTAAGATGCCTTCAACACTCCCTCATACATTTGTGAGGGAGTTTTTTGTGGTAACTATATTTAACCGCATAAGGTATCTTATTTTGCGAACACCTCTTCCAAACGCGATGGATCAATGGAGGAGAAAGACAAATGATTAGAACAGTAAGATTTAGTGTAAGAACAATGGCTTCAGTTGCAATGCTTAGCAGTATATCGTATTTATTAATGCTATTAGTTTTCCCGTTGCCGTTATTTCCTACCTTTTTATTCATTGATTTTAGTGACATTCCTGCACTAATTGCAACCATTATGTTCGGACCAGTGGCAGGTGTCTTAGTCGTTTTAATTAAAAATATCATTAATTTCTTAATGATGGGAAGCCCAACTGGGGTGCCTGTAGGTCACATGGCAAACTTCTTAGCAGGAGTTGTCTTTATCTTACCTACGTATTTTGTATATAAAAGAATGGAAACAAGAAAAGGAATGATAATTGCTCTTGCGGTTGGAACACTTTCAATGGCGATTGTTATGAGTATATTAAACTATTTATTTATTCTTCCGGCTTATACCTACTTCATGCAGGCACCTGATATGCGCAATTTAGTTATACCTGCAATATTACCGTTTAATGTAGTAAAAGGTGTGCTGATGTCAACAATGTTTGTATTGGTATTTGTCCGACTTAAAAGTTGGATGACAAAAGTTGCATAAAAGAACTAAGACATCCCCGGTGATTTACTGGGGACTATTTTTTGCCGAAAAAGCTATCCTCAGGGAAAACGAGGTAACCTTTATTAATAATGACAAACGGTAACATGTGGATCAACCTAAACAGTATGTTTCTCTTGCCTAATTTCTCCTGGCGATTTTCCGGTGAGTTTCCTGGTTATCTTATTTAAATAATTCGCATTTTTATACCCGACTAACTGTGCAATTTCATCAACTGTATATCTTGTATGCTGCAAAAGCTCGATGGCCTTTTGTAGGCGAATATTTGTTAAATATTGAATAGGCGTTGTCCCAGTTTCTTCTTTAAACAATCTTGTAAAGTGATACTTTGATAATTTTGAAGCCTCTGCCATTTCCTCTGCTCCAATATCATCCTGGTAATAGTTTTGGGCGAATAAAACAGCGCTTATAATTCCTTCTGACCAATCCTCCATAAATTTATCAACTGTTTTTAAGGATAAAGATAATTCCATTAAAAATTGATAGGCAATGCTTGAGCCATGGTAGGCATTGGTGATTTTTTTTTCGATTGAATCATCGTAAATTTGCTTAAGCAGTTTAATGAGTGTTGACTCTGGATGGAAACGAACAACCTGGTTGTCTGATTTTTTAACCTGCTCCCAACAGCGCTTTGCTTCGTTCCCATATAAGGTTAAATAGAGAAATTCCCATTTTGTTGATTGTTGAGGTAAATAATAACGATAATTACTTGGACTGTTCACAATAAATGCATGACCTGCTTTTAGTTGATGAATACTTCCGTCAATATTGATTTCACCATGTCCTGATAATGTATATTGAAAAATGTATTTATCTTGATCCTTTCTTTCTGTACCGCTCCAAGAATAAATCGATGAATCCTGTTCATCCCAACCAACAGACCAAATTTGTGCAACTTTGTTCACATTAGGTTCATTAAACCGAAAAACAATTGCGCCCTTTTTCTTTTCCATAGCAAAAAAATCCCCCTTTCTTACCCTTTTTCGTTGAGGTGAGCAAAAAAAGACTGAAGTATGATCATAAAACGTATGAAATATAGTTATATTCATTGTGTTTAAATAGAACTTCTAAGCAAATAAGTGCTAATGTATAAAATAATTTTACCATTGTTCCAGGTGAAAATGGAACTTACAATAAAGATAACGTTATCACAAATAAAAACGCGAGATGAAGGGTGATTTCCAATGACAGAACAATTACTTCAACAATTTAAACAGATATTCAACAACGATCAGTCTGTTCGCACTTTTTTTGCGCCGGGCCGAGTGAATTTAATAGGAGAACATACAGATTATAATGGAGGTCATGTGTTTCCATGTGCGTTAACGTTTGGGACATACGCAGTCGTTGCTCCAAGAAATGACCAATCTATTCGTCTGTACTCCGTCAATTTTCCAAATGTAGGCATCATTGAACTATCAACTCAAGATCAGTTTGTACGTCAAAAAGAGCATGATTGGGCCAACTACCCTAAAGGTGTGATGAAAGAGTTTACTGATCGAGGCAATCAGCTTAAAACAGGATTTGATGTTTTATACTACGGTAATATTCCGAATGGTGCGGGATTATCTTCTTCAGCATCTATTGAACTTGTTACAGCAGTTGCTTTACAATCAATCTTGGAAACAACGTTCAGTAGTGTGGATCTTGTTAAAATGAGTCAGCATGCAGAAAATGAATTTATCGGCGTTAGCTGTGGCATTATGGATCAATTTGCGATCGGAATGGGAAAAGAAGACCATGCAATTTTGTTAAATTGTCAAACACTGGACTATCAATATAGCCCGATTGTCCTTGAAAATGCCTCACTTGTTATTGCCAACACAAATAAACGCAGAACACTTGCAGACTCTAAATACAATGAAAGACGCTCGGAATGTGAACGTGCTCTTTCACAATTACAAAGGGAACTATCGATTCAATCTTTAGGCGATTTAACACCAGAGCAATTTGAGCAACATCGACATTTAATTGAAAACGAAGTTGATCAAAAGCGTGCAAAACATGCTGTTTATGAAAATGCGAGAACAATTCTGGCAGTTGAAAAACTTCAACAAGGTGATATTGAAAGCTTTGGTCAATTAATGTGTGATTCTCACACATCTTTACGAGATGATTATGAGGTAACTGGTTTTGAGCTTGATACTTTAGTAGAAGCAGCCCTTAGCCAAGAAGGTGTTATCGGCTCAAGAATGACAGGAGCTGGCTTTGGCGGTTGTACGGTATCGATTGTGAAAAATGATAAAATTGAAGAATTCATTCAAGATGTAGGCAAACGCTATAACGAAAAAACAGGATTAAAAGCTGATTTTTACGTAGCGAATGTTGGCGATGGAGCAAAAGAAATAAACATGAACTAAACAATTGGAGGATAAAAAAATGGCAGTTTTAGTTTGCGGTGGAGCAGGATATATCGGTAGTCATGCGGTTTCCGAGCTGTTAGATCGAAATGAAGAGGTTGTAGTGGTTGATAATCTTCAAAAGGGACATCTACCGGCTGTTTTAGAAGGAGCAAAATTTTACAACGGTGATTTACGTGATGAAGCTTTCCTAAAAAACGTTTTCCAAGAAAATGATATCGAAGCAGTCATCCACTTTGCGGCTGATTCACTAGTAGGCGAAAGTGTTGAAAAACCACTTCAATACTATGAAAACAATGTGTACGGAACAATGTGCCTTTTAAAGGTGATCCAAGAGTTTGGTGTAAAGAAGATTGTCTTTTCATCAACGGCTGCAACCTATGGTGAAGCAGAAAATATTCCAATTGTTGAGACTGACCCTACTGTTCCAACAAATCCATATGGCGAAACAAAGCTTGCAGTTGAAAAAATGCTGAAGTGGAGTGAACAGGCATACGGGTTAAAATATGTGGTGCTCCGCTATTTCAATGTTGCAGGTGCTCATATGGAAGGAAAACTTGGCGAAGACCATGATCCGGAAACACACTTAATTCCAATCATTTTACAAGTAGCATTGGGAGATCGTGAGAAAATTATGATCTTTGGTGATGACTACAACACAGAAGATGGAACATGTATAAGAGATTATATTCATGTGACAGACTTGGCAGATGCTCATATTTTAGCGATTGAAAAACTGCGCAAAGATCATACAAGTGCTACGTATAATCTTGGAAATGGAAACGGCTTTTCGGTAAAAGAAGTGATCGAAACAGCTCGAAAAGTAACAGGTCATCCAATTCCTGCAGAAGTTGCACCGCGTCGTGCAGGTGACCCGGCTGTTTTAATTGCTTCATCCGAAAAAGCGATCAATGAGCTTGGATGGAAACCTAAATATGCAGATCTTCACACAATGATTGAAAGCGCCTGGAACTGGTTTCAAAAGAATCCTAAAGGCTATCAAAAATAAATTTCTTGAAAAGACGGAAGGGTGTATACCATGTCTATTCATATTGATGCTGAAATAGAAAGATTGCTTCAATTTGCTTTAAAAAAGGAAATAATTACAGTCTGGGACGTGGATTTAGCCCGCAATAAAATCTTAGAGGTGTTACAGCTTTCTGATGTGAAAGCTGTAACAGTTGATGAGGAAGTACCGGATTCTCCTGTATCCATTTTAGACACGATATTGGATTGGGCTGCTGAACAGGGACTTATCGAAGATAACACTGTTACCTACCGTGATTTATTTGATACAAAAATAATGGGCTGTCTTGTTCCTTCACAAGGGGAAATCATACGTCGCTTTGATGAACTTGTCTTTCAGGGCGGACCTAAACAAGCAACAGAATGGTTTTATCAGTTTTCACAGGATGTTCATTATATTCGGACTGACCGCATAGCGAAAAATGAAAAATGGCTTGTTGGTACGAAATATGGTGATCTGCAAATGACAATCAATTTGTCAAAGCCAGAAAAAGATCCTGTTGCGATTGCTGCGGCAAGAAATATGCAAAAAAGTGAGTACCCTTCTTGCCTTTTATGTAAAGAGAATGTTGGATATGCAGGTCGTTTGGATCACCCGGCAAGACAAAATCACCGCATTATTCCTGTTACACTGGATGATGAACAATGGTTTCTACAGTTCTCACCATATGTGTATTACAATGAGCATGCGATTGTCTTTTCAGGTGAACATAAGCCGATGAAAATTTCCAAAGACTCATTTAAAAAGCTTCTGCATTTTGTTGAGCAGTATCCTCATTATTTCCTTGGATCAAATGCAGATTTACCGATTGTTGGAGGCTCTATTTTAAGTCATGATCACTTCCAGGGGGGACATCATACCTTCCCGATGGAAGTAGCAGAAAAAATGTATACTTTTTCTGTAAGTAAATACCCATCCATTGATTTCGCCATCGTGAAGTGGCCGATGTCTGTGCTGCGTCTGCAAGGAAATAATCAAGAAGATTTAATTGCAGCAGCAGATGATATATTACATGAATGGAAGACCTATAGTGACGAGACTGTAGAAATACACGCTTTTTCCGGTGAAACTCCACATAACACGATCACACCGATTGCCAGAAGAAGAGGCGAACTTTTTGAGCTTGATTTGGTATTAAGAAATAACCGGACTAGTGATGAACATCCTTTTGGAATTTTTCATCCTCATCAAGAGGTTCATCATATTAAAAAGGAAAATATCGGCTTAATCGAGGTAATGGGATTAGCTGTATTACCGGGAAGACTACTGGATGAGCTCAAAAAACTAGCAGAATGCTTGGTTAAAGAAGATGGCTTAGGTAAGATTGAAAAAGATGACGAGGTTAACAAACATTATGAATGGGCGAAACAGGTATATAATAAATACCCAGATCTAACAGAAGCCAATGTGTATGATGTACTGTTAAAAGAAGTAGGACATGTTTTTGCAACCATTTTAGAGCATGCAGGAGTATTCAAGCAGGATGAAGCCGGACAACAAGGATTTAAGCGCTTTGTTCAGCAACTGCAAACTTCATTAAAATAAAAAATGTATATTTACTAGTATAAGATGTCTTAAATGTGTCAATGATGCTAGTAATCCCCCCCTAATTTTTATATATGTATGTTGCCTCCTTACTTGTAAGGGGGTATTTTTTTTGAATGTAAGAAAGTATAAATTTTGTACTTAGTATTAGTGTCCAGCCCCGACAAGTATAAGCCACAAATGAATTGAAGACACAGAACGTCTTCTATTCATTTGCGTCTTAATTGCCCTAGGCTGATCAAGGCGCTTGCGCTTTTCAACACCAAAAGGGACAGCTTTGAACTGTCCCTATCAATATCATTGAGCTACAATAACGACTCTTCCCTCATCAAGCTCTTCCTCTAATTCATTTGCTTTTGTTTGTGAAACTCCTAATGATGTCATTCTCTCTCTCAGGCTATCTCCCCGAGATCGAAAAACATTGGCCATTTTATCAAAAAGACCTTCTTCTTTTAAACCGATATGACGAGTGTCTGTCTGTTCTGTTAAATGCTTGGAACGGGTAGTGTCATGTGCAAATAAATAGATGTGATCTTTATCATATCCTTGACCCTCAAGCTCCTGAATGATTTGAGTAGCTTGTACACCATTTTCTACAACATATGTTTTCAAGTTCATCATCTCCTTTTGCATGATTAATAAACTTGTACCCCGTCTAAAAGGAAATGAAACATAATGGGAAAATAAGTTATAGGCTAAAATGTTGTTTTAACTATAAAAGACAGTGAGCTCTTTGTTAAAATAGAAGAATATAAAAGAACAGGTGATGATAATGAAAATATCCATTGTGATTGTGACACATAATCGACTGAGCGAATTAGCAGAGCTTCTTGAATCTATTTCCATCCAAACCGAAGCGCCATATGAAATCATTATTGTCAATGATTGTGGAGAGAGCATTGAGCCAGTCGTTACTCTTTATAAAGAGCTGCCAATAAAAACAGTTGAATTACTAGAAAATATGAAGCATGTTCGAGCCAGAAATATTGGGGTTGGTCATGTGACCGGAGATTATATCATGCTTTGTGATGATGATGATCTCCTTTCACAAAAGCATATGGAATATGCAAAAGAAGCCTTACATGAGGCAGATTTTGTTTATTTTGATGCTGAAATTGTAAATTTTGAAAAGCACGGGAAAACCCGTATTCCTTTAAAAAGACGAACGTTTGCCTATCATTATGATGAACAAGGAATGAGGAAGTTCTCCACCTATGTCCCCTCAGGCAGTGTGTATAAAAAGGATTTGCATGATAAAATCGGGATGTTTGATCCTAATGTACATAACTATTGGGATTGGGATTTTATGTTAAGAGCTGCACAGGCTTGTCAAGTGAAAAGGGTTCCTGTTGCCAGTGTCATTTACGCATTTGCAGAGAGTGGAACAAACCAATCAGCAAGCTTAAATGATAAGCGGAAAACCTATTTAGATAAGTTATGTGAAAAACATCACTTAGGATCACTACCACAGAAAAATTTCTTTGTTTTGCTTGAAGAGCCGGAAATGAAAGATCGTGAAGCAAAAACAGCGATTGTATGGGATGGACAACCAATTCATACCCGTTATAGCAGATGAGAGGTACTAAAAGATGAATGAGAAAATGGACCAAAGCTGGAGCAAGTTACTAAGTAAACAATTTGAAATGGACTATTTTAAAAAATTAACAGATTTTTTAGATGATGAATATAAGCATCAAACTATATTTCCGAAGCGTGAGGATATTTTTCGTGCTTTAAATGAAACTCCTTATGAGGATGTGAAGGTGGTCATCATCGGACAGGATCCATATCATGGAGAAGGGCAGGCACAAGGGTTAAGTTTTTCTGTTCAACCAGGCGAAAAACTTCCTCCTTCCCTGCGAAATATTTTCACCGAGCTTTGTGAAGATATAAAGTGTAACAAGCCCGAAAATGGATCATTAGTCAAATGGTCAAAACAAGGTGTTCTGCTGTTAAACACGGTGCTCACCGTTAGGAAAGGTCAGCCTAATTCCCATAAAGGAAAAGGGTGGGAAATCTTAACCGATGAAATCATACATGTATTAAATAACCGTGAAAAGCCGATTGTTTTTATTTTATGGGGGAAACATGCTCAAGCAAAAAAACAATTGATAACCTCACCAACCCATTTCATCATCGAGTCGGCTCATCCAAGTCCATTTTCGGCAAGAAAAGGATTCTTTGGCAGTAAACCTTTTTCAAAGGCAAATGAGTTTTTAAAGCAACATGGGCTAGGTGAAATTGACTGGACCTTAAGATGAGGGAGTATGAATGATGAAAGAAACACCAATTAATTGTGTGAAGTGTAAGCATTTCTATGTTACATGGGATACGAGATTTCCAAATGGCTGTCGGGCCTATGGGTTTAAATCTGCCGGAAGACCGGCAATCATGGTAAAGAAATCATCTGGAATGGCCTGCTTAAAATATGAACAAAAGTCCATGAAGGCATAGTGGAGGGATAAGATTGGATATACCAATATCAAAGCTTCTTTCTAAAATGGAAGCAGAATTAACAAAAGCGAAAAACAGTCAATCAGAAAAGGAAAGAAGAGAGCGAATAGTTGTTATTCAATCTTTATGTGAGTTGATTTTAGATGAAAAATCACCACAGGTACAAACGATTACATCTCCTTCTTCAAACTCAATAAGTCCTGCTGAGCTTCAAAAAATGATGGGAAATATGGCAACGGTTGTTAAAAATCCATCAAGCTCTGAGGCTAGAAAAGAAGATGATGCAAATGGTGACTCATTATTTGATTTTTAATTGAAAATAGCTGGTTATCCTCTCCAAAGAAATCCATCATATTCTAAAACTAATCAGGACACAATGATAAGTAAAATTATCTTAATGGAGGTTAGCGAAATGGCATATGATGAATTTTTAAATGTAGGAAGAGGCAGATTTACAATGGGAGCGTTTGATGATTTCTCCTCAACAAAGCTCTCACATGACAGATATGATGTATATGTAAACCAAGATTTTGTTGGTCAAAAGTATTTATTAACCGCACAAGAATCTGTTCACGATATCGATGATTTCCTAAAAAACGAAGGAATTTCAAACTTTCAATCGGTAGTAGATGGAGATCACTATCATATAAAAGCAATCGAAAACGAACACAAAGTTGCAGACGTGCTAAAAGTGTATTTGCAAAATCGTTAAGGGCCTATTTGGCTCTTTTTAAGGTTTTTTTGCAAAGATTGTTGCTTTTAAAATTCTATTTTAAACTCTATAGTGAAATGGAGCGTAATGGAACGAACTAATTGTTTTTAACTTCAATATATTAAGTAAAAAAGCATGAGAAAACAGCCTTTTGAAAATCTCCATCATTTAGTCAAGATTTCAAGTTGAATTTAAAAGATAGTAAGGTAAGATGAATGGGGGAGGTGTGTTTTTGATGAAGCTTTTTCTTATTCTAGGTGTGATTAATGGATTTTTAGCCGTAGCATTAGGAGCCTTCGGTGCTCATGGATTAGAAGGGAAAATTCCTGAAAAATACCTAAAAACATGGCAAACAGGTGTGCAATATCAAATGTTTCATGCCGGAGCCCTCTTTGTTGTTGCCTTTTTAGTAGATAAGTTTACAAACATTGGGGCATTTACAACCGCAGGGTGGTTATTTTTAGCAGGGATTATTTTGTTCTCAGGAAGTCTATATGTGTTAAGTGTGACACAAATTAGTATTTTAGGTGCCATTACTCCACTTGGCGGCTTAGCATTTTTAGGCGGATGGCTATTGGTGGGATATGCGGCAATTCGATATTTATAAAGCAGAAATACATAAATCTAAAAGCCGATCCTAAAGATCGGCTTTTAAACGACCATTACCTCGGAGAAGCCGTTGCAAGTGTGAATTGTGGATCATAATTAAGCTCCTCATCAAATGTTACATAATCCAGGTACACCATCAATAGTAAGAACCGCTTACCCGTTTGAGGATCACTTAAAATGAGATGATCTCTTCCTGCAGCTTCAACGACACCTTTAAAAATTTTCGCATTCCATTCACGATTGCCTTCAAATGTCATATAAACAGTTGCAACTTTCCCACGGTTTAACCGCAAAATATTTTCAACATATGACTGTTCTAATGGCAGCATACCGGGAATATTTTGAGCTACCCCTTGCTGCTGTTGCTGTGGTAGCATTTGAGGCGGTTGAACTCCGTTTTGACCATATTGACCATATGGACTAGGATAGGCATATGTAGGATAAGGTTGTTGATAACCTGCTCCTTGTTGCATGCCTTGCATTGGGTATCCATACTGCTGGTTTTGGTTCATTGCCAAAATGACCCCTCCTTAAAATATTAATAAACATAAGGACTGTTTGAAAAAATAAATGAAGCAAGATGGTGGTGTAAGAAAAGACATTTCATTACTCAATCTTTGCTCATTCATACGTATGTAAAAGAAAAACAACTTATGACTTATCCATAAAAAAATAAATAGAAGAGGATGAAATATGTCTTATTTTTCTTTAGAAAAAATCACAGAAGAAACCCTTCACATAGCAAGAGACATTGTGAATTCGAATAAAAGATATAATGTACTTGAAAACGGACGGGAAGAGCGCACTTTGAACGAGATGAAAGAAGAGTTTTTAAATGAAATAACAGAAAGCTTCTTTATAAAAGGAAACAATGAGTATGTTGGTATCCTGGATTATTTAGTTAAAAATCCCAACGACCAATACCCATGGATTGGGTTACTTATGATTCATCATGATTATCAAGAGATAGGATATGGAAAAAAGGCCTACTCTTTATTTGAAATTGAAGCAAGAAAAGCAGGGATGCAAATCGTACGTTTAGCAGTATTAACAGAGAATATCTCGGCAAGAATCTTTTGGGAGTCACTAGGCTATAGAAGGTATGAAACAAAGCCTTATAAAGAGGGGGAAAAAGTAGACTGTTTTGAAAAGGTGATAAAAGAATAAACAGACTCAGAAATAGCTATTACATTCTGAGTCTGTTTAAAGATATAGTTTTTAGTTTACTTCAAAAAAGTTTTGAAGCTTTCCAGAATCCAGCAGGTTTCCGACAAAGAAGGAACCAAACTCTCCATATCGTGCACTCACTTCATCAAATCTCATTTCATAAACAAGCTTTTTAAATTGAAGAACATCATCAGAGAATAGTGTTACTCCCCACTCATAATCATCAAAGCCAACAGAACCGGTAATAATCTGCTTTACTTTTCCTGCGTAAGAACGACCGATTAGACCGTGACTTCTCATCATGTTACGGCGCTCTTCCATCGAAAGCATGTACCAGTTATCGTTTCCTTGACGACGCTTATCCATTGGATAGAAGCAAGCATATTTAGATTGTGGAAGTTTTGGATAAAGTCTTGAGCGGATATGCGGGTTTTGATAAGGATCTTCATTACTTTCACCAGCAAGATAGTTACTAAGCTCAACAACTGAAACATAGGAATATGTCGGGAGCGTAAATTCAGCAAGCTTTGTTTTGTTGAATTCAAGCTCAATCTCATTAAGCTCCTCCATTGTAGGACGCAAGATCATCATCATGAAATCTGCTTTTTGACCAACAATTGAGTACAGCGCATGACTACCTTGCTCAGCATTTTCAGTGACAGTCCATTTTTCAAGTAAGCCTAAAAATTCGTTAATTGCTGCTTGTCTCTCATCACTTGATAAAAGTTTCCATGAAGACCAGTCAATCGAACGGAAATCATGCAGACAATACCAACCATCTAATGTTTGTGCTGCTTCACTCATATATATTCACTCCTAAAAAGTTAATGATTATGTACACAGTCTAACTATATCATAGTTTGTCCATGAACCCATGTGAATAAAACTTGAACTTCATGTAAGACCGGGGGAGTAAAAAAACCAATCTGTGAGAAACTTAAAAAGGGATAAATAAAAAAGTTAGATTTTTTTGAAATGAAAGAAATTTATGATGTAAGCGTTATAGCCTAACAGAACAGTTTGAAAACAGAAATAAGTGGAGTATGCTAGATAAGGAAGCATTCTTTATACATATCAAGGAGGTTTTTTTCGTGTCAGATTTATTTGCTACGTTAAAAGAAAAAGTGAGCGGTCAACAAATTAAAATCGTATTTCCGGAAGGATTAGATGAGCGTATTCTAGCGGCAGTAAACCGTTTATCAGGTGAAGGCATCCTTCAACCGATCTTAATTGGGAATCAGCAGGAAATTACGAATAAAGCATCAGAACTTAACTTAACATTAGACGGTGTAGACATTTATGATCCGCAAAACTATCCGGAAATGGACGAGCTTGTTGCAGCGTTTGTTGAAAGACGTAAAGGTAAAGCAACAGAAGAAGATGCCCGCAACATTTTATTAGACGAAAACTACTTCGGAACAATGCTTGTTCACCTTGGAAAAGCTCATGGTCTTGTGAGTGGTGCAGCACATTCAACGGCTGATACGGTTCGTCCGGCTCTTCAAATCATTAAAACAAAACCAGGCATTAAAAAGACGTCAGGTGTATTTATCATGGTCCGTGGGGACGAAAAATATGTATTCGCCGATTGTGCAATCAACATTGCACCAGATAGCCAGGATCTTGCAGAAATTGCAATCGCAAGTGCACAAACAGCAAAAATGTTTGACATCGATCCACGTGTGGCGATGCTAAGCTTCTCAACAAAAGGCTCTGCTAAATCTCCTGAAACAGAAAAGGTAGCAAACGCAGTTGAAATTGCTAAAGAACTTGATTCAAGTGTTGTTCTAGATGGTGAATTTCAATTTGACGCAGCATTTGTACCATCTGTAGCTGAGAAAAAAGCTCCGGATTCTGTTATTAAAGGTGACGCAAACATATTTGTATTCCCAAGCCTTGAAGCTGGAAACATCGGCTACAAAATCGCCCAACGCTTAGGAAATTTTGAAGCAGTTGGACCAATCCTGCAAGGTTTAAATAAACCAGTAAACGACCTATCCCGCGGATGTAATGCAGAGGATGTTTATAAATTAGCATTGATTACAGCTGCACAGGCTTAATTTCATAATAGAGAAGAGTACCGGCTGAGTTAGTCGGTTCTTTTTTTTGAAAGTTTTTTTCCTAAGGCTTGTTGCGCATGATCAACATTTTAGCTCTATAGTGTAATGAAGCGGAAGACACTCGACTCCTGCGCGAAGCCGAGGAGGCTCAGCTTCCTCCCCGCGGAAAGCGAGTGTCTGGAGTGCAATGGAACGAACTATTTTTCACCTTAATTGGATTTGAAACAAATTATGCGAAAATAGCTTTTTTGATTAAAAGGTTTGCCCACCAAATCACAAGGTAATTAAATAAAGTAACAGGAAGGTAAAAAAAAGTAGCGAATAATAGTATACATGAGCTACATACAAAAGACATGAGGTGAAAACATGGAAACCAAACCAATGTACATTAACGGCAACTGGCATCAAACAGACACAACAATTGATGTAGAAAACCCTGCAACAAATGAAGTTATCGCAAAAAGCGCCTATGGTGGAAAAAAAGAAGCAGCCATGGCAGTCGAAGCTGCATATGATGCTTTTTCAAGCTGGTCAAAGCTTGTCGCTGGAGAGCGTGCCGGCTACCTAAAAAAATGGTATCAACTAATTGATCAACATAAAGAGGAAATCGCAAAAATCATGACAAGTGAACAAGGGAAGCCTTTGAAGGAAGCCCTTGGAGAAGTTCAATATGCTAATAGTTTTATTGAATGGTATGCAGAAGAAGGCAAACGGATTTACGGTGAGACCATACCGAGCTCCCACCCGAATAAAAGACTGTTTGTGAGTAAGCAGCCGGTAGGCGTCATGGCAGCGATTACACCGTGGAATTTCCCAGCTGCCATGATTACCCGAAAAGTAGCACCCGCACTAGCCGCCGGCTGTACAGCTGTTATTAAACCGGCAGAACAAACGCCATTAACAGCCATTCGACTTATTGAACTGGCACATGAAGCAGGAATTCCAAAAGGTGTGCTCAATGTAGTTGTCGGAGATGCCCAGGAAATAGGCGATGTTTGGTTAAAGGATGACCGCGTACGCAAAATCTCCTTTACAGGCTCAACAGAAGTTGGAAAGCACTTAATGAGAGGAGCAGCTGAAACGGTTAAAAAAATCTCCTTAGAATTGGGGGGACATGCTCCACTGATTGTATTAGAGGACGCTGACCTCGATCAGGCAGTTGAAGGAGTCATAAGCTCCAAATTCCGAAATGCCGGCCAGACATGTGTGTGTACGAACCGAGTGTATGTTCACCAAACAATCTATGAGCCTTTCATGAACAAGTTGAAAGAGGCTTTTCAAAAGCTCCATGTTGGCGATGGGCTCCAAGATCAAACGACAATTGGGCCATTAATTGACCGTAATGCCTTAAAAAAAGTAAAGAACCATTTAGAAGATGCATCGGATAAAGGTGGAGATATTACCTATTTAGGACAATCATTAGACAGTGAGAATGGTTACTTTATGACACCTGTTATTGTTGGTCAGGCAAGTGATGATATGCTTTGTATGAAAGAGGAAACATTTGGACCTGTTGCACCAGTCACAACGTTTGAAACAATTGAAGAAGTGGTCAAACGGGCAAATCAATCTCCATATGGCTTAGCGGCATATGTATTTACACAAAATATTTCCAAAGGTATCAGAATGGTAGAGGACCTTGAATATGGAATTGTTGGACTAAATGATGGATTACCATCTGTTGCGCAAGCACCGTTTGGCGGTTTTAAGGAAAGTGGACTTGGTCGTGAAGGCGGACATTATGGAATTGAAGAATATTTGGAAGTGAAATATATCTCATTGGGGCTTTAGGAGGTTCTGTTTAATAGGTTTATACTATAAAGCTGAAAGTGATATAATAAGCGATAGTAAAAGTTAAGGAGTAAACAGCATGAGCCTATTACAGCCGTTCTCATTAATCTACCAACCAAAATGGAGAGTCATTGATCAATCAAGCTTAGGACCGCAGTTTGACGCTAAGCATTCGTTTGCTATAGATGATACACTCTGTGCAAGTGTCGGAAAAAATGAATCACCAGCAACAGTCAGAACATGGGTGCACCATCAAACGATCGTGTTAGGAATACAGGATACAAAACTACCATTCTTAGAGGATGGACTTCAATTTCTTCATGATCAGGGCTATCAAGTGATTGTACGAAATTCCGGCGGGCTGGCGGTTGTGTTGGATAAGGATGTTTTAAACATTTCCCTCATCTTCCCTGAGTCTGAAAAGGGAATTGATATAGACCGTGGATATGACGCGATGCTCGATTTAATCAAGCATATGCTAAAAGATTATGATGCAAACATTGAAGCAAGAGAAATCGTCGGCTCATATTGCCCGGGCAGCTATGATTTAAGTATAAATGGTAAGAAGTTTGCAGGGATTTCACAAAGAAGACTACGCGGAGGAGTTGCGGTTCAAATCTATCTTTGTGTAACGGGCAGTGGAGAAGACCGTGCAGATCTTATTCGTCAATTTTACGAGCTCTCTCTTAAAAAGGAACAAACGAAATTTGTTTTTCCAACAATAAAGCCTGAGACAATGTCGTCTCTAAGTGATTTATTGGGAGTCGACCTAACTGTTGAAAAGCTACTATATCAGTTGCTTTTCACATTAAAAGAACACAGCCAGGACCTAATCTCGTCATCTTTAACTGTTGAAGAACAGCTTTTATTTCAGCAAAATTTGCTTCGGATGATTGATCGAAATGAAAAGGTATTTACCAAAAAAGGCTAGCCGTTATTATTCGGCTAGCTCCTTTTCGTTTTCATTAATTTTTTCCAGAATTCTTCTTTTTCGATATAACATAATGCCGACTTCTGATAAATCATTGATCATGGAGCGGTTAGTGATCGCTCCAAATAAAATACCTGCAATAGGAACCATTTGCAACAGCTTTTTCCAGCCGAATTGATCACGGTACGTATAGACAACTTCACGCCATCCTTGGAGCTGTGAAATCATTTCGTTATTTGTTACTTCTTTTCTATTATAAAAAGAAGATAATTCATTTAATATGGCCTGTTTTCCAACAATATCAGCAGAAGAAAACTGCAGGCATTTTACAATGAAGATACGTTCGTCCCGATCTTTAGGATCGTAGCCATATGTAATGGCAATTTCCTGCAACGTTTTCAGCGACAGGCCCAATAAGACAGGGATATCAATGGCAAGGGTGAAAATACCTCCAACACCTGTTGTTGCCCCCTGAATGGTAGCTAGATTCCCCCGATTCGTTTTTAATTGATCACTAACCTCATCCATAGTAGACAGAGGGAGGGAGGCAATATCTTGTATAGTCAGCTCTTGGTGTTGATTCGATTGTTTTTGAAGCCTTTTTAAGATTAATTTTTCTTGTGTTAAATATTGACCGCCAGTTTGTACGAATTGTCCAAGCTCATCTAAAAGGAGACCTATTTTCTTTTGGATAAATGCCGGTGTGATTTTATCTAATAGCTTAAATGGAAGTCTGCCAATTTTCTCCCAAAAAAATATTCCCTTCTGATCCTGCTCCCATTTTTCAATTGTTTTTAGCTCAGTTAATAGCCAGTCTTTGTTTTCCATGATCAAACCAACCTTTTTGAAATGTGATGTTAAAGTTAATACGTAGGAGGTCCTTTAATAGTTTCAAAAAAATAAAAAGGCGTGCCATAAATAGGCACACCATTAGGTATTACTCTGCCATCTTTTCCAAGTTTCCATTACGGTCCATTTTAAATGTTGTAGGTGCTGTGCGGTCTTCTTCATCAAATAGGACAAGCTTACGAGCACGGTTCATGATTTTCATTAGTGTTTCATAGTCTTCTTGAACGGTTACTGTGTCTTGTTCTAATTTTTCGACTTTTTTCATCAGCTCATCATTTTGTAAAGATAAATCTTGGTTTTCTTTCTTTAATCGTTTATTTTCACTTACTAATGCTTCTGATTGTAGATTGTTTGTTTTATAAGACTGCAAGAATGCAATAACATGATCCATTGTTAATCTGTTATTTATGCTTACAGGCTGCTTGATTTGCGGCATTTCTTTTGGTTGTGCTGCAGGTGCTTGATTACTGAATGGTGTTTTAACATCTTCGTCAGCCGGCATCACTTCAGCCATATGACTCTCTAAACTTGCCAACATGGTTTGCTCTTCATGTTGATCAAAATCATCGATTTCCATCTCCATAGTAGGTGTATCAGGCGTATATAAAAGCTGCTTTTTCACTGGTTGACCTTTTCCCAAAGCTCTCATCCGCTGTTTACGCTGTTTTTTAGCAAGTGATAACGCTTTCTCATAATCATGGCGAACAACGGCATTCCAGCGGAACCCACAAGCAGCAGACGTACGATTTAATTTGTCTCCTACTTCTTCAAAAGCATTTAATTGAGTACTGCCTTCCCTCACATGACGTAAAACCGTTTCAGCTAGTAATAAATCATTCTCTTCAGACCATGCGTCTTGTCTTTGTTTCATTTTTTCCAACTCCCTATATAAATAGATTATTTACTTCCAACTGTTAGTAAGCATGGACAAGTTGAAGATGTTTTATACAAATTTGTTAAGAGGATAGTAGATTTTTTAAAAATGTTCATAGGTTTTTTTAAATCTACTGAAAACCGATGGTAAATCAACCCTTTGAAGGAAGTGAAAACTTTTTGTCCTTTGCCCAGCGTTACTTGCATAGAGGGAAGAATAACGGTAAAATACCTCTTAGTGAAAAACGGTAGCACGCCTATTGTAAGGAAAGGATTGGGAAATCAATGGCAAATGAATTTCGTATTTGTGATGATTGCCAAGCAACAAATATTAAAACACTTGTGCCTAAGTTAAAAAAGGTAGATTCAGAAGCTAAGATAGATATTGCCTGCCAATCTTATTGTGGCCCGGGAAGAAAGAAATCATTCTGTTTTGTAAACAATCGTCCATTAGCAGCACCGTCAGAGGACGAATTAATTGAAAAGATCGTTCAGAAATTATCAAAATAACATCACCTTTGTGTTTGTATACATGGGTGATGTTTTATTTTGAGGGAGAACGGGTTTATAGTAATTAGTTTTGGTGTCCGAAGCACAGGATGTGCAAGTGCAGTCAATGCGACAGGACGTCGCGTGTTTTGACTGCCAGCGCCCAGGCCCACGAGGTCATAAGCCAACTTAGTCTGATCAAGGCGCCTCCGCTTTTCTTATTGTCGAATGATTTTGCGGATTTTGGGTGTTATTGTCGATTGGAAGCCGATATAATAATAAGTGGAAGTTAGTGAATGGCGTCAAAATTTAGGCTGTTTTCTGCAAAGTTTGTTGCTTTCAAAGATTTATAAAAAGAATTGCGAAATGAAACGAACCTGTTCTTACGGTTAACGATCTTAAAAAACAGAAAGCAGCCAAAAGTTACTAAGTAGAACGGATGTGGAAGACAATGGAAAATGGAAAGTTGTCTGAAGAAAAGGTTTTTAAAGATCCCGTTCACCGATATATACATGTGCGTGATAAAATCATTTGGGATCTCATTGGGACGAAAGAATTCCAACGATTAAGAAGAATACGCCAGCTGGGAACAACGTATTTAACATTTCACGGGGCTGAGCACAGC
This sequence comes from Bacillus sp. J37, assembly GCF_000518865.1. GTDB lineage: Bacteria > Bacillota > Bacilli > Bacillales > Bacillaceae > Metabacillus. The sequence continues at coordinate 176,956 of NZ_KI912515.1, forward strand.
AGGTTCAATCACTCACTAGGAGTGTATGAAATTGTTCGCCGAATAGTGGATGATGTGTTCAATGGGAGACCTGAATGGGATGATGAAGAAAGGCTTTTATGCCTTTGTGCCGCGTTGTTGCATGATTTAGGTCATGGCCCATTCTCCCATTCCTTTGAAAAAGTATTCCACCTTGATCATGAGGATTTCACCCAAGCCATTATTCTGGGAGATACAGAGGTTAACAAGGTGTTAACATCGGTAGAAGTTGATTTTCCGAAGAAAGTAGCAGAGGTTATTGCCAAAACCTATGAAAATAAACAGGTTGTGAGTTTAATATCTAGTCAGATTGATGCTGATCGTATGGATTATCTGCAGCGTGACGCCTACTATACAGGTGTTAGCTACGGTCACTTTGATATGGAACGGATTTTAAGAGTGATGCGTCCGCGAGAAGAGCAGGTTGTCATAAAAAGCAGTGGTATGCACGCGGTTGAGGATTATATTATGAGCCGTTATCAAATGTATTGGCAGGTTTATTTTCATCCGGTCACACGAAGTGCCGAAGTGATTTTAACAAAAATTCTTCACCGTGCAAAACAGCTGCATCAAGAGTTTTATTCCTTCAAACATGATCCTGTTCATTTTTATTCTTTATTTGAAGAAGAGCTGTCACTTCAGGATTATTTAAAACTGGATGAGTCTGTTATTATGTTTTATTTTCAGGCATGGCAGGAGGAAGAAGATCCAATTCTGCGTGACTTATGTACCCGCTTTATGAACCGCCAGCTTTTTAAATATGTGGAATTTAACCCGAATGTACAGATGAAGACATTGATGGAATTAACATCATTATTTAAAAAAGCGGGAATCGATCCGGATTACTATCTGGTTGTTGATTCTTCCTCAGATCTTCCATATGACTTTTATCGTCCTGGTGAAGAAGAGGAAAGACTGCCGATCCATCTATTAATGTCAAATGGAGATTTGCGCGAATTGTCACGGGAATCAGAGATTGTCGATGCGATTTCTGGGAAAAGAAGAACAGATCATAAATTGTATTTTCCATTAGACTTAATTGAAGATTTCTCTACAAAGCGTACGGCGAAAAAGAAAATACTTGAATTATTAAATATAAAGAAATAGTGCTCTTAAGTTAGGAGATGACGGGGAATTGATGAAAGAACATGCGAAGCTGATGAAGGTGATCTCATCAGCAGGGGAAATCATTGGCCGGAAAAAATTGCAAAAAATGATTTATATCGCAAAGAAAATTGATTTACCTTTCTATGAAAAATACAATTTTCACTTTTTTGGACCATACTCTGAAGAACTTACATTGCGTATCGAAGAGCTTTGTAACTTAGGGTTTATTGATGAGGTCCATGAAAAAAAGGGCGGATATTTTCAATATCGTTATACTTTAACAGAAGCAGGAAATGAATTTCTTGGCCATTATGATGTGGACATGCCCCCATTAAAGAACTGCATGCTGGATTTGAACGAGCAAAGCTCCAGATTTTTGGAATTAGTTTCAACCGTATTATATTTTGACGGACTTAGCAGAGAAGAAGTAAAAGAAAAGGTGTTTACGTTAAAAAGTAAGCAGCGTTACACAGAAGATGAAATTGCTGAGGCATATGATTATATTGAAAAAATCAAACAAGTCGCTCAAAACGAAACCGCCAATCATTAATCTGGCGGTTTTTTACGTCTTTGTCAGTATCCATTAGTCGAAATTACCCCCTAATCATGGTAAGCTAAGAATGAGTACATTTATAACAGAGGAGCCAGTGATGAATGAATTTAGCCAATTTTTAGCCTTTCCGTTAGAAATGATTCCATATGTGGTCATTACGCTAATGATTGCTTTTACATTACATGAGTTTGCACATGCCTATGTTGCTTATAAGTTTGGGGACCCAACTGCAAAAAGACAAGGAAGATTAACGCTTTCTCCGTTAGCACATTTGGATCCATTTGGAACAATCTTAATTTTTATTGCAGGGTTTGGTTGGGCAAAACCTGTCCCGGTAAACCGATTTCATTTTAAACGGCCCCGATTAGCCGGAGTCTTAGTTTCTGTTGCCGGACCGCTAAGTAACTTTTTCTTAGCCTTCTTAGGAACTGCAATTTGGTATATACTATTAGCGACAAACGCAGTGACATATCTGCCATCACAATATGTAACAGGACTTGAGCAGTTTTTTAATATTTTTGTGTCACTTAATGTGATTTTGTTTATTTTTAATTTACTTCCATTTCCACCGCTGGATGGATATCGGATTATTGAGGATTTGGTCCCGGCACATATTCGGCCAAAACTCGTTCAATTTGAGAGTTATGGAATTATTATTTTCTTAGTTTTAGTTATAACACCACTGGATGCCTATACGATTCAACCTATTTTTGAGATTGGCCGGGCAATTGTTATGAATATTTTTCATTTATTGCTTAGCCCATTATTATGATGTCTTACATATGAGGAGGTCCATGATATGGAACAAGAAAAAAAGAAAAAAAGCATTGGGTTTAATATAATAAAAAGCGATCCAACAGATGGCCATGGCGGTTTCGGTGTGGGTGCCCTTAGTTTGGATAATGTGTCCCCGGTTTTCATTGATATCGAAGAAGGAGAGGCCTTCGTTGATATCGGTGCCATGCATGCGAGAAGTGTCGTGGAAAAAGGAATTAAATTTTTGAAAACAAAAGAAGAGGTTCCAAACGGAAAACCATATTGGTTAGTTTGGGTCACAATTGACCGTAAAGAAGATGGTCCTTACTATGCAGGAGTAACCGCATGTGAACTTACAGTTGACCGCTCAATAAGAAGGGGTTACAAATCACTGCCTGAACATGTAAACCGCATGGATAAATCAATGAAACGTCATATAATCGTTGATCATATGGACGATCGTTCAAAAGAGATTTTAACCCACTTCTTAAAACATCACGATAAAAAAATGTGGGAACATTCCGAGCAAAAATTAAAAGACGATTTAAAAGTCTAGAATGTAAATTTGTCGAAAGTGTGAAGTTTTCGTGAACAAATTGGTAAAATCTTGTGGTTTTTCATGAAAATTAGTAGACTGAATATACAGTTTATAAAACTAGGACACAAAAACCCCCGGGCATATTAGTTGCCCGGGGGTTTTTGATTTGCTGCTGGGAATTTATTTTCGATTCTGGGAATTTATCTACGATTTTGAAGATTTATCAACGATTATAAAGATTTATTTTCGATTTTAAGAATATATCAACGATTTGTCAATTTTCGACAAAAACCGATCCGTCCACATTCTCAACTTCAATCCCACCATTTAAACTTATCTAGCCAGCTTTCTTTTTCCTTCTGATCTGATGACTGCTCCGCTTCCGAAGCTTCACCGTCACTCATATGTTCCTCACAATACTCAGTCGGCTCAGTACCTTCAATAAAATACGTAAGACGCTTTGTTGGGCAGCCTTTTGTGGCGAGCTTTCCGCTGGCAGGATTAATATAAACCCCGACAACTCCATCCGGTGGGCGAAAAGCTTTCACAGATTGATCATCTAATGCTTCCTCCATAAAGGTGGACCATATTACCTTCGCATAACCGCGTTCTTGAACAAGGTTGATCGTTTTTCCTTTGTCATACCCTGTCCAAACACCAACGGCAAGTTGTGGGGCAAATCCGATCATCCAGCTGTCTGATGAGGTTGTACCTGATTTGCCTGCATAGTCCCGGGTGAGGGAGTCAGCAATGCTGTGACCTGTAACAGATGTATAATCATTTAATGTAGTATCAAACATTCCTTTCATCATATGTGTCGTGACGAAAGCTGCTTGTTCGCTCAATACTTGCTCTTTTGCCTGTTTCGATTCATAGATGACATTTCCAGCAGTGTCTTCAATTTTAGTCACGAAAGTAGGTTCAACTTTTTTTCCTCCATTACCCAGCATTCCGTACGCATTGACCATGTCAATCAAACGGACAGGTGACGTACCTAATGCCGCTGAAGGATTTTTCTTTATGCCTGTACTAAGACCAAGGAGTTTCCCTGTTTTGATAAGCTCCTCCATCCCGATAAACATATGTGTTTTCACGGCATAAATATTGTCAGACAAAGCGATGGCCTGGAGCATTGTAATAAAGTCGTTCGCATAATAGTCGTTATAATTACTCGGCTTATACGACGCTTTTCCATCATCATAGGTAAATGAAGTTGGTTCACTTTTCATCTCGGTAGATGGTGTAAAGCCGTTCATAATCGCAGAGTAGTAAAGAAAAGGCTTAATCGTTGAACCCGGCTGCCTTTTTGCCTGAGTAGCACGATTGAAAGGACTTTCCTCATAATTTCGTCCGCCGATTAATGCCCGAACATAACCGGTCTTAGGGTCCATTGCGACAATCCCTGTTTGAATGTCAGAGGACTCATCAATCGTTTCTTCAACCGTTTCTTCAGCAAGCTTTTGCATGTCTGCATCCAATGTTGTATAGATCTTTAACCCTTTTGTTTGGATAGCTTGTACGTCGATGCCTAACTTGTCGGATATCTCACTTAACATTGCATCCTGGAAATAAGGGGCTAATCTTGGTTGAATAGTGTCTGTTTTCTTTTTATATACAAGCTCTGCTGTAAGTGCTGATTGGAATTGCTTTTCCGTAATATACCCTTCATTTTTCATCATTTTTAAAATGATGTCTTGTCTTTGTTTTGCTTTTTCCCTGTTTGCGTAAGGGGAATAGAGGGTTGGTCCCTTTGGAATGCCGGCAAGCATGGCAGCTTCAGCAAGGGTTAAGTCACTTGAGCTTTTTCCAAAGTAATAATTAGCTGCTGCTTCAATGCCGTAAACACCATGTCCGTAATAAATGGTGTTTAAATAGCCTTCTAAAATCCGGTCCTTGCTATAGTTTTGCTCCAACCGAATGGTATATAAGGCTTCATTCGCTTTACGCTGCCATGTTTTTTCATGCTCTAAAAATAAATTCCGTGCGTATTGCTGGGTTATCGTACTGGCACCCTGTACCTTTGCCATAGCTTTTAAGTCGGCTAATGCAGCACCTGCAATTCGTTTATAATCAAATCCATCATGTTGATAAAAACTTCGATCTTCTATTGCGATGGTTGCTTCACGGACATGTGGGGAAATATGATCAATATCAACCCAGTACCGTTTTTGACCATTATGCAATTCACCTATTTTTGACCCATCACTTGCATAAATGAGAGTTGATTGTGGAACTGATAAAGAAGGAGGTCCCAGCCACTTTGCATATAACACAATACTTAAAATAATCGTTGAAAAAAGCACTAAACATAATAAACTTATAAAAATAAGTGCCCGCACTGTTTTAAGGGTGATGCGTAAACGTCTAGGTGTCATCACATCCATGAAGCTCACCTCCTATTTTCGTCATGAAAGACATACTGTTAGCCATTATGAGTTTTTTATCAGAATTTTAAACATTTTAAACATTTTAAACAAAAGTCATAGATTTTTTTCTCATTTTCTGCTATAAGGGACAAGGGGACAGGTTCCGTGTCCCATAATGAACGGGACAGGGGACCTGTCCCTCTGTCCCAGTTTTGAAAGGATGATTATAATGAGTGAGTTATGGTATACAGAGAAGCAAACGAAAAGTTTTGGGATTACGTTAAAAGTTAAGCAAACGTTACATACAGAACAAACTGATTTTCAGTACTTGGAAATGGTGGAAACAGAAGAGTTCGGAAATATGTTGTTCCTTGATGGTATGGTGATGACTTCACAGAAGGACGAGTTCGTTTATCACGAGATGGTGGCCCATGTGCCTTTATTTACACACCCAAACCCTGAGAACGTTCTAGTAGTTGGCGGCGGGGACGGTGGAGTTATTCGTGAAGTGTTAAAACACCCACAAGTGAAGAAAGCGACACTTGTTGATATTGATGGTAAAGTAATTGAGTACTCAAAAAAGTACCTTCCTGAAATTGCTGGAAAACTTGACGACCCTCGAGTGGAAGTAAAAGTAGGCGACGGCTTCATGCATATCGCTGAAAGTGAAAATGAATACGATGTGATCATGGTTGATTCAACAGAACCAATGGGCCCTGCAGTGAACCTATTTACTAAAGGCTTCTATGCAGGTATCTCCAAAGCACTAAAAGAAGACGGTGTGTTCGTTGCCCAAACGGACAACCCTTGGTTCACGCCGGAATTAATCACAAATGTTCAACGTGATGTGAAAGAAATTTTCCCGATCACACGCCTATACACAGCGAACATTCCAACATACCCAAGCGGTCTATGGACATTCACGATTGGGTCAAAAAAATACGATCCACTAGAAGTAAGTGAAGATCGCTTCCATGAAATCGAAACAAAATACTACACAAAAGAATTACACAAAGCTTGCTTTGTATTACCTAAATTTGTAAGTGATTTAATTAAATAATGTAGAAATAAAAAAGTGAGAGAAGGGAAATCTCTCACTTTTTGAATGGAGGTAATAATTAATGAAATTTGATGAAGCCTATTCAGGTAATGTATTTATTAAAAGCCATCCTAACTATGAAGAAAGCGAAGCTGTTATCTACGGCATGCCGATGGATTGGACGGTAAGCTATCGCCCGGGTTCCCGCTTCGGCCCTGCGCGCATTCGCGAAGTATCAATTGGTCTTGAGGAATACAGCCCATACTTAGATCGTGAGTTAGAGGAAGTAAAATACTTTGATGCAGGAGATATTCCATTGCCATTTGGAAACCCGCAGCGAAGCATCGACATGATTGAGGAATATATTGATCAGCTGCTCGCAGATGACAAATATCCACTAGGTATGGGTGGAGAGCACCTTGTATCATGGCCTGTTATGAAAGCCATGTACAAAAAATACCCTGATCTTGCAATCATTCATTTTGATGCACATACAGACCTTCGTGATGACTATGAAGGAGAACCACTTTCCCACTCAACACCAATTAAAAAAATTGCTAATTTAATTGGACCAACAAATGTATTTTCTTTCGGAATCCGCTCAGGAATGAAGGAAGAATTCCAATGGGCCAAAGAAGTGGGCATGCACATCTCAAAATTTGAAGTGCTTGAGCCATTAAAAGAAATACTGCCAAAGCTGGCAGGACGTCCTGTCTACCTAACCATTGATATCGACGTTCTTGACCCGGCGCACGCCCCTGGAACAGGTACAGTAGATGCTGGTGGTATTACATCGAAAGAGCTTCTGGCTTCTATTCACGAGATTGCAAAATCAGATATACGTGTTGTAGGCTCTGACTTGGTAGAGGTTGCGCCAATTTATGATCACTCTGAACAAACAGCGAACACAGCAAGTAAAATTATAAGAGAAATGATTTTAGGATTAGTGCAGAAAAAATAGATGGATTGGAAGTCTGGTACTTGATGTATCAGGCTTTTTTTATTGAAAAAATTGTAACAATACCGATATATATGTAAAGAAACAGGCTGTTTTAAAACCTTGTCAACATGCTGTTTTAACCAAAATAGTGGGTTGTTTTCCAACTATTAGGTTATTTGGTGGAAGTTTTGCTTCTGCTAGTAAATCGGTGAAACCAATGATAGATTCCGAGGTTAAGTCAATCCACATAAGACCAACCGCCTATAACGGTAACAAACTGTTAAAATTATCCTCAAATATGACAAAAAAACACATGTTACGATATTCTCGTCAGCACATGAGTTGATTAAGGAGGATGACATATACATGAAGAAAAAAATCATTTTATCAGTTGTAGCGGGTGCGGCTCTATTAATGGCAAATCCACTTGCACAAAAAGCAGATGCTGCTTCAAACACAACACAAGCAAAAGTCTATTACTATCAATCAGGTAATCTAGACCAAGAACAAATCAATGAATTCATTAAAAAATACTTCAGCAACTATCAGAAATCTACTACTCAAAAAGAAGTAGAAGCACCAAAAGAAGAACAAACACAAACTGAGAAGCAGCCAGCAACCGAACAACCAGCAACACAGCAGCCTGCTCAACAGCAACCAGCACAAACTGAAGAAACAAAGGAACAAGCAAGCTATCAATTAAGTCAGTATGAGCAGCAAGTCGTTGATTTAACAAACCAAGAACGTGCTAAGCAAGGACTTCCTGCTTTAAAAGTAGATCTTGAATTAAGCAAAGTAGCACGTGAGAAATCACTAGATATGCAAAAAAACAATTACTTTTCACATACAAGTCCAACATATGGTTCACCATTTGATATGATGAAAAAGTTTGGCATTTCATATAAAGCGGCAGGCGAAAACATTGCCAAAGGTCAACGCACTCCACAAGAAGTCGTTAACGCATGGATGAACAGCTCAGGCCACCGCCAAAACATCCTAAGCTCAAACTTCACTCACATCGGAGTAGGCTACGTAGCAGAAGGTAACTACTGGACTCAACAATTTATAGGGAAATAATAATAGAACGCGGCTAACCCTTTGATAGGGTTAGCCGCTTTTTGCCGTAATTGGGACAGGGGGACAGGTACCGTGTCCCGTCATAAACTGGAAAATCGGGACAAGGAACCTGTCCCTCCGTCCCAAACACCTCTTGCGCAGTTGCATTTGGTTCTTTATACTATTAAAGTTAAAGGAAATGATGGAAAGGGAGTGTCGACATGTCAGAAAGCACGCCTATTCAAATCCATGTTTTATCTGAAATCCGCAAAGAGCATGAACAAGATAAAGAAACAATTGAAATGAACACTGCAGGTGAGCAATTTCTAAAGGGGAACACCGTTTACCTGCGATATGATGAAGAGCATGAACTTGGATCTGTCAAAACAACAGTGAAAATCGCACCTGAAGAAGTCATGGTCATGAGATCAGGAGCTGTTACAATGAAACAGCGGTTCATTCAAGGACAAAAAACGATGACAGATTATGCGACACCATTTGGTAAGCTTCAGCTTGAAATCAACACAAACTCATTAACAATAGATAAAACAGAGCTTGAAGATAGGCTCGTTATTTTATATGATTTGCAAATAGACGAAAATGAGAAACATGTACATAAACTGATGATCACATACAAGGAGGATAAAAAATGAACATCGTTGAGCTAGTAAAAGAACGGTTAAAAGAAGAAATTAAAGCGGCAGTCATAAAAGCCGGTTTAGCAGAAGAAGCACAGATTCCTGAAGTGTTATTAGAGCTTCCTAAGGAAAAAGCACATGGAGATTACGCGACAAACATGGCAATGCAGCTTGCACGTGTCGCAAAGAAAGCCCCGCGTATGATCGCAGAGGATATTGTGGCCAATTTTGATAAGCAAAAAGGCTCTATTGATAAAATTGAAATCGCAGGTCCTGGTTTTATTAACTTTTATATGAATAACAGCTATTTAACAGATTTGATTCCATCCATTCTAAAAGCTGGCACAAGCTATGGTGAAACAAATATTGGTAACAATGAAAAAGTACAAGTTGAGTTCGTTTCGGCAAACCCGACAGGTGACCTTCACCTAGGTCATGCACGTGGAGCGGCTGTTGGTGATTCATTATGTAATGTGTTAGCGAAAGCAGGATATGATGTATCACGTGAATATTACATTAATGATGCGGGTAATCAAATCAATAACCTGGCTTTATCTGTAGAAGCACGTTATTTCCAAGCACTTGGTAAAGACGCTGAAATGCCTGAGGACGGCTATCATGGCGAAGACATCATTGGTATCGGGAAAAAGCTTGCCGAAGAGCACGGCGATAAATTTGTTGAGCAATCAAGTGATGAGCGTTTAGCATTTTTCAGAGAGTACGGCTTAAAATATGAAATGGCAAAATTAAAAGCAGACCTCGAGGAGTTTCGTGTACCTTTTGACGTATGGTATTCGGAAACATCTCTTTACCATAACGGGAAAATTGACAATGCACTTTCCGCATTAAAAGAAAAAGGCCATATCTATGAAGAAGAGGGTGCAACATGGTTCCGTTCCACAACGTTCGGTGATGACAAGGACCGTGTATTAATTAAAAACGACGGCTCTTACACATATTTAACACCAGATATCGCGTATCACAAGGACAAGCTTGACCGCGGCTTCACAAAGCTGATTAATGTATGGGGTGCAGACCATCATGGTTATATTCCGCGTATGAAAGCAGCCATTGAAGCGTTAGGCTATGGCAAAGATACACTTGAAGTGGAAATCATTCAACTTGTTCACCTATATAAAAACGGTGAGAAGATGAAAATGAGCAAACGTACCGGAAAAGCTGTCACAATGAGAGACTTAATCGAAGAAGTTGGTCTTGATGCAGTACGTTATTTCTTTGCGATGAGAAGTGCGGACACACATATGGACTTTGACCTTGATTTAGCTGTTTCTAAATCAAACGAAAACCCGGTTTACTATGCACAATATGCTCATGCACGTATTTGCAGCATGCTGCGCCAAGGGGAAGAGCAAGGACTTTCATATGAAGAGAATCTAAAACTAGATGAAATCACATCTGAAAAAGAATTCGACTTATTGAAAAAGCTTGGAGAATTCCCGCAAGCTGTCACAGAAGCTGCGCAAAAACGAATTCCACACCGTATTACAAATTATATTTATGACTTAGCATCCACACTACACAGCTTCTACAACGCTGAAAAAGTGTTGGATCCAGAAAATACAGAAAAAAGCCGAGCAAGACTTGGGCTAATGAAGGCAACACAAGTAACACTGCAAAATGCGTTAACAATTATTGGGGTATCTGCTCCGGAAAAAATGTAAAAGAAAAACTCAGATGCTGGAAGGCATCTGAGTTTTGTTTTGCTCGAAATGAGTCGAAATTTGTCTAATCGCAAATAAATTTCTAAAATTGCAAATAAAATATGAGAAACGCAAATAAATCTGCAAAATCGCAAATAAAATTTCAGAATCGCAAATAAGTAGCCACAACCATTATTTCTCGTACAAGCTACCACTGAATCGTAGCCCCTCCAATCCGTTTTACCCCGCGAATTCTCGAGATATCTTCACAAAGCTTCAGTGCCGCTTTATCTTTTTGCTTCGCTTCAATCATGAAATCGATATCGACATTCATTTCTTTCAAAACCTTTACTAAAGGCATTAAAAAATCAGCGTCTACATAATCAGCATGACTTCGAAATTCCTTCTCAGACTTAGGGGAAGAAACATGAATTTTAGGGTGCAGCCCAACCCAATCCCATGTTGGGAAGATCTTAGGCAGCAGCTCTTCCATTTTTTCATCCTCTTCATTATTCGCCATAAAATGGTGGTAATCAAAGAGAAGCGGGATTTGTTCCTTCTGGCAAATAGCCAATGTTTCTGAGGTTGTGTAGGTTTTGTCGTCATTTTCGAGTGTCATTCTCTTTTTGATATGTCCAGGCAAGCTTTTTATATTTTGATGGAAGCGCTCTGTTGCTTTTTGTTTGTCCCCATAGGCCCCGCCAACATGGATGTTAATAATGGCTTCATCAGCAAGACCCATCGCATCCAGAACATCATAATGATAAGACATGTCGCTAACAGCATTTTCGGTAATATGCTTTTTATCACTCGTAAATAGAGTAAATTGGTTTGGATGAAAGCTTACACGCAGCTTGTATTTTTTTATCAGTGTTCCAATTTCCAAAAGAAGTTCCTTAAATGGTGTCCGATAATCCCAAAGCACCTCAGGATGTGTTGCTAGTGGAACAATGGATGAGGATAAGCGGTAAACCCATATTTCGTGGGCAATATTATAGTGGAGCATCCGCAGTGTATGTTCCAGGTTCTGCTTTGTGACGTATAAAAGCTGATCATGCCGCTCTTGTTCGTCGAGTTTTTTCCAACGAGTAAACGTTAAGGATTTAGCAGGGGAGCAGTCCCAAAGGGAAAGAGCATGTGATACATATCCAAATCGAATAATCATTGGACTCCTCCTTTGCTGATTTTTCTATAAAAAATGAGCTACTAGTGTAGCAAACGCCTCTTTTATCCGCTGAAAAACCGGTCGTTTTTGATACTTCTCATATGTTAATAGTTGTGAGCGACGAAAATCTGTGTAAACAAACTGTTTGATCTCTCCAATTAACTTTTTATCGTAAATTAAACAGTTCATTTCATCATTTAAAAAAAAGCTGCGTTTATCAAAGTTTGCTGTCCCAATGTCACAAAAATGGTCATCTATCATAATCATCTTGGCATGATAAAATCCATGGAAAAATTGATGAATTTCACATCCTGCTAAGAGAAGGGGGCGGAAGTATGGATAAGATGCTTCCTTCACTAACGGATGATCTTTATTCATGGGTACTGTAATCTTAACCTTTACCCCTCTTGATAAAGCAGCTAACAATTCATTGAGTATTTTTTTCCCGGGAATAAAATAGGGAGAACATATGATGATTTCATATTTTGCGTTTTGGATAAATGAGATAAAATGTTTTTCCAGGTTTTCGCCATAGGTTGAAATAAACATGTGGGTGCTTTTACCTGCAACCTGTTCTGGAAAATACCGTGTTTCCTTCAGGTCATTTTCACCGGTTGAATCAAACCAATCGGTCAAAAATTGTGTCTGTAAATCTGTCACACCTTCACCGGTTAATTTGAGATGGAAGTCTCTCCAAAATCCAAGCTTTGGATCTTGTCCAATGTATTCCTTGCCGATATTAAAACCGCCTAAATAGCCGATCATGCCATCTATAACGGTAATTTTTCGATGATTTCGGGCTTGGAGTGTGTAAAAAAGAAACGGAACCTTTGGCTTATGAGAATAAACGACCTTTACACCTTTTTCTTTTAAAAGGGTCATTTTCTTTTTTGTTAATTTAGAGCTGCCAATATAATCAATAAGAAGTCTGACCTCAACACCTTGACTGGCCTTTTCACCTAAAAGAGACAGGAATTCATGGCTAATCTGATCATTTTTTATGATAAAGAATAGCACGTGAACACTTTTCCGGCTATTTTTAATGTGCTCAAACAAGTCCTTGTATAAAGAATCACCATCGGTGAATAAGGTAATATCACTTTTTCTAGGTGGATATTGTGTATATTTAGACTTAAGAAGATGACTTTTTCGTCCAAGATGGTAATCGACAATACACCAACAAATAATCGCCACTATGATAAAGCTCAAGATGAAAAAAAGTTCCAACCAGCATACCTCCTAGCAGCATTCCTGCACCATTTCATAATAGGTTTTGCGCAACTTCACATTTTTATGTACACGGCATATTTCCTATAGAAAAGAATACATTGTACAAAGAAACAAAAGGTATTGACTGAATGCTCATTCATTTATTATGATAGGAGTATATTGAAATGTTAAAGGTAGGGTAAAATTTTGTACTTAGTTTTAGTGTCTAGCCACAAATGAATTGAAGACAAAGAACGTCTTCTATTCATTTGCGTCTTATTTGCCTGAGGCTGACCAAGGCGCCGCTTACGCTTTTCATATGGGAAAAGACATAGACCGCAACAAACGGGAGATTGGGGGAAACAAAAGTGGATGCATTATTATGGATTAATTTTGTAGCATTTTTAATTGTAACCGCTTACGCAGTTCATCTTTTTGTTTATTTAATCCGCACGAGGATGGCGTACATCAAGCTTGGGAAAAAGGTTGAATTTGAAGGGAAAGTGAAGGAGCGGCTTGAAAAAATATGGGTGAATGTATTTGGTCAAAAAAAGCTGTTAAAGGATAAAAAGAGCGGCATTATCCATGTGATGTTTTTCTATGGTTTTATTCTTGTTCAATTCGGAGCGATTGATTTCATTATCAAGGGACTTATCCCGGGATCCCATCTACCGCTGGGACCTCTGTACCCTGCTTTCACATTTTTCCAGGAGATTGTCACATTTATGATTTTAGTGGCAGTTGTCTGGGCATTTCATCGACGCTATGTTGAAAAGCTTGTACGATTAAAAAGAGGCTTTAAATCAGGGCTTGTTTTACTTTTTATCGGCGGCCTTATGCTTTCGGTGTTACTGGGAAATGGAATGGGGCTCATTTGGCACGGTCATGATCTTACTTGGTCTGAGCCGCTCGCTTCTTCTTTTGCCTATATCCTGGGCTTTGTAGGGGAAACCGGATCGATCGTTATTTTCTATATCGCATGGTGGGTTCACTTACTGTTTTTATTAACGTTTTTAGTCTATGTACCTCAATCAAAGCATGCACACTTAATTGCAGGACCGGCAAATGTGTATTTTAACCGCACAACAAACCCGGGAAAGCTTGAAAAAATCGATTTTGAAGATGAAACACAGGAAACCTTTGGGGTCGGAAAAATTGAGGAATTCACTCAACCCCAATTAATTGATTTATATGCCTGTGTAGAATGTGGCCGTTGTACAAATATGTGCCCGGCAACAGGAACAGGAAAAATGCTGTCACCAATGGATTTAATTATTAAACTGAGAGACCATTTAACCTATACAGGTGCCGCTGTGACACAAAAGCAACCATGGGTTCCGGCCGTTGCATTTAGTAACACAAAGGGAAATCAAATTGCGATGATGGCATCAAGCTCCGGTGCACAGGAATCTGCGGCCACAACTTCGGGATATCACGCATCTTTAATCGGAGATGTGATTACAGAAGAAGAGATCTGGGCTTGTACAACATGTCGTAATTGTGAAGATCAATGTCCTGTAATGAATGAGCATGTTGATAAAATCATTGATATGCGCCGCTATCTTGTGCTGACAGAAGGAAAAATGGATGCAGATGCACAGCGGGCCATGACGAATATAGAACGACAGGGAAATCCGTGGGGGCTTAACCGTAAGGAAAAAGAAACATGGCGTGAAGCTCGTCCCGATGTAATCGTTCCTACAGTGAAAGAATTGAGCAAAGCCGGAGAAGAGTTTGAATACTTATTCTGGGTGGGCTCAATGGGATCTTATGATAATCGCAGCCAAAAGATTGCCCTATCATTCGCCAAGTTATTAAATGAAGCAGGTGTGAAGTTTGCGATTCTTGGCAATAAAGAAAAAAACTCCGGAGACACACCGCGCCGCTTAGGGAATGAATTTTTATTTCAAGAACTTGCAACAAAAAACATCGATGAATTTGTGAAAAATAATGTAAAAAAAATCGTTACAATTGATCCGCATGCTTACAATATCTTTAAAAATGAATACCCGGATTTTGGTCTAGAAGCTGAAGTTTATCATCATACCGAATTACTTGCTGAGTTAGTGGCATCAGGAAAATTAAAACCTACACTTCCAGTTAACGAGACGATTACCTTCCATGATTCCTGTTATTTAGGAAGATACAATGAAGTGTATGATGCACCAAGAAATATTTTAAAAGCACTACCTGGTGTTAAGCTTGTTGAAATGGAACGAAATCGAGAAAAGGGCATGTGCTGTGGTGCAGGCGGGGGCTTAATGTGGACGGAGGAAGATACAGGAAGCCGCATAAATGTTGCAAGAACAGAGCAGGCTTTGGCTGTTAACCCGTCTGTTATCAGTTCAGGGTGTCCGTACTGTTTAACAATGTTAAGTGATGGGACGAAGGCGAAGGAAGTGGAAGAAGCTGTGAGCACCTATGATGTAGCAGAACTATTAGAGAAGTCGATTTTTGGCGAACGAAATGAGCAAGTTTCATAGACATTTTCAAAGATTGATAAGCTAAAATAAAAGGAGGGGGCATACCCCTCTTTGACTTGTACTACCAGAAAGTATATAAATTTTAAGAAAAATTTAGGTTTTTTCCATTATGACTTGGCGACAGGCCAAGTTTTTCTAAAACAGAAATTGAGCGAGCGTTCAGTCAGGTTTGTAAGCGTTTACCAAAAACAAAGGGGAGATTATATATGGTCAAAACAGTCATTTTAAGTGGAGTGAGAACACCGATTGGAAAATTTGGTGGAGCATTGTCAACATTAACAGCCGCAGAACTGGGTGGAATTGCAATAAAAGAAGCACTATCAAGAGCAAAGGTTCAAGCTGAAGATGTACAAGAAGTGATTTTAGGAAATGTACTGCAAGGCGGGCAGGGACAAATTCCTTCACGGCAAGCCGCACGCGCTGCAGATTTACCTTGGAATGTGAAAACAGAAACCGTGAATAAAGTGTGTGCATCTGGTTTAAGAAGTGTCACAATGGCTGACCAAATCATTCGTGCCGGTGATGAAGAAGTGATAGTCGCAGGTGGGATGGAGTCAATGAGCAATGCGCCTTATATCATGCCAAAGGCAAGATGGGGCTTAAGAATGGGTGATCATCCTGTGAAGGATTTAATGATTCATGACGGACTAACCTGCAGCTTTACTGGAGTCCATATGGGAACATACGGAAACAGCACCTCCAAGGAGCTCGAGATTACGAGAGAACAGCAGGATGAGTGGGCATTACGAAGTCATAAGCGGGCAGTTGCTGCCCAAGAGTCAGGGGTACTGGCAGAAGAAATCATTCCTGTATCAGTTCCGCAACGAAAGGGATATCCAATCATCGTGGACAAAGATGAAGCACCGCGAAAGGACACATCAATCGAACGGTTAGCTAAGTTGTCTCCTGTTTTTGACCATGACGGAACCATTACAGCCGGAAATGCCCCGGGAATAAATGATGGAGCAGCTGCTCTAGTTCTTATGAGTGAGGAAAAGGCTCAAAAAGAAGGCAGAGAACCTCTCGCAACCATTTTAGCTCATACAGCCATCGCAGGTGAGGCAGAAGATTTCCCGAAAACACCTGGACTTGTCATTAATGAACTATTAAGGAAAACAGGGAAATCCGTTGAAGAGATTGACTTGTTTGAAATCAATGAAGCTTTTTCGACAGTGGCGTTGGCGGCAAACCAACTGGCAAATCTTGATCCTGAAAAGGTCAATGTAAATGGTGGAGCAGTAGCGCTCGGACATCCGATTGGTGCGAGCGGAGCGAGAATTCTTATTACTCTTATCCACGAATTAAAGCGAAGAGGCGGTGGAATTGGGATTGCGGCAATCTGCTCAGGTGGCGGTCAAGGTGATGCGATTATGATTGAAGTTTAATAGAGATTGATCAAGTCAAATCAAGGAGGGTTTCGATGACAATTCAAACAATCATGGTGATCGGCGCAGGACAAATGGGTTCAGGGATCGCCCAAGTATGTGCAATGGCAGGCTATGAGGTTATTCTTCATGATTTAAATGAGGAAATCGTCCATAAAGGTGTCAACTCTATTAAAAAGCAGCTCCAAAAACAGGTGGAGAAGGAAAAGCTAACAAACAGTGAAAAGGAAAAAATCATTCAAAGACTAAACGTTTTCTCAACTCTTGATCATGCGAAGAAAGCAGATCTAATTATTGAAGCAATCATCGAAAAAATGGAAGTCAAAACAAGTCTATTTGAAAAACTGGATCAGTTGGCGAGTGAAAACACAATTTTAGCAACAAACACCTCATCATTGCCGATTACAGAAATCGCTGCCGCAACAACCAGACCTGATCGTGTCATTGGCATGCACTTTATGAATCCTGTTCCGGTCATGAAGCTGGTGGAAATCATTCGGGGATTAGCAACATCAGATGAGGTGTATGAGCAAATCGAAGCAGTGACAAGGAAACTTAATAAAACACCTGTTGAAGTCCAGGACTTCCCGGGATTTGTGTCAAACCGGATTTTAATGCCAATGATTAATGAGGCCATTTTTACGGTATATGAAGGTGTAGCAGAGCCGGAAGCAGTTGATGAAGTCATGAAGCTTGGCATGAATCATCCAATGGGACCGCTAACCCTTGCTGACTTTATTGGCTTAGATACGTGTCTTTATATTATGGAAACCCTTCACGAGGGCTTCGGTGATGATAAGTACCGACCATGTCCATTACTAAGAAAATACGTAAAAGCAGGGTGGCTCGGTCGAAAATCAGGCAGAGGCTTTTATCAGTATTCGTAAAACATCTGATATGACCAAAGGGGTGGACATCTATGAATGTAGCGTTAACAGATGAACAAATGATGTTACGAAAAATGGTACGTGATTTTGCAAAAACAGAGGTAGAGCCGTTTGTTGAGCAAATGGAAAAAGGGGTATTTCCCAGAGCAATTCTCAACAAAATGGCGGAATTGGGACTGATGGGAATCCCGGTTCCAAGCAAATATGATGGAGCCGATCTGGATTTTACCTCCTATATGATGGTTATTCATGAACTGGCAAAAGTAAGTGCGACATTGGCAGTTATTTTATCTGTTCATACATCGGTTGGAACGTATCCGATTTTGTCGTTTGGCACGGAAACGCAAAAAGAAAAGTACGTAAAAAAGCTGGCACGAGGGGAGCATTTAGGAGCCTTTTGTTTAACAGAAGCGGGCTCAGGATCTGATGCGGCAAGCATGAAAACAAAAGCCGTCAAAAAGGATCAATTTTATGTGCTGAATGGATCAAAGATGTTCATTACAAATGGCGGGGAAGCAGACACCTATATCGTGTTTGCCAGAACAGGCTCTGATGCAGCAAGTACCAGCATTTCTGCGTTTATTATTGAAAAAGATACACCCGGTTTGATTATCGGCAAGGATGAACACAAGATGGGCTTGAATGGATCGAGAACGGTCCAGCTTATCTTTGAAGATGCACAGGTTCCAATTGAAAACCTTCTTGGACATGAAGGGGAAGGCTTTAAGATTGCGATGGCAAATCTTGATGGCGGTCGAATCGGCATCGCCGCACAGGCATTGGGCATTGCAGAAGCCGCACTTGAAAAAGCAGTTCAATATGCCGGGGAGAGAAGGCAATTTGGCAAGCCCATTTCTGCTCAACAGGGTATTTCTTTTAAGCTTGCAGACATGGCAACAAATGTGGAGGCAGCGAAACTATTAGTCTATCAGGCAGCATGGCTTAAGGACCAGGGCATGCCTTGTGGAAAACAGGCGGCAATGGCCAAATTGTTTGCTTCCAAAACGGCAATGGACGTCACAACAGAGGCAATACAGGTGTTTGGAGGCTACGGCTATACTAAGGATTACCCTGTTGAACGGTATTTCCGTGATGCTAAAGTATGTGAAATCTATGAAGGCACAAGTGAAATCCAACGAATCGTCATCAGTAAGCATCTATTAAAAGAATGATAAATTAAGCGGTAACAAAGGGGAGAGCAAAATGTACTTTAAGCTATCTGAAGAGCATGAAATGTTAAGAAAAACAGTTCGTGATTTTGCGAAAAAAGAAGTTGAACCAACAGCAGCTGAACGAGATGAACAAGAACGTTTTGATATGAACATTTTTAAGAAAATGGCGGATTTGGGCTTAACGGGAATTCCATGGCCTGAAGAATATGGTGGAATCGGCAGTGACTATTTAGCTTACGTGATTGCAGTTGAAGAGCTCTCAAGGGTATGTGCATCAACAGGTGTGACATTATCAGCCCACACGTCACTGGCTGGGTGGCCGTTATATAAATTCGGTACAGAAGAGCAAAAACAGAAATATTTAACACCGATGGCACTTGGAGAAAAAATTGGTGCTTACGGATTAACAGAGCCCGGTTCAGGATCAGATGCCGGCGGAATGCGCACACATGCCAAAGAAAACGGAGATCACTACGTATTAAATGGATCAAAAATCTTTATTACAAACGGTGGCATTGCCGACCTCTATATTGTTTTTGCCATAACTGATTCTACAAGTAAACATAAAGGCACAACCGCATTTATTATTGAGAAAGACTTTGAAGGCTTTTCCATTGGTAAGAAAGAAAGCAAGCTGGGCATTCGTTCCTCACCAACAACAGAAATTATCTTTGAAGAATGCAAGGTGCCAAAGGAAAACATCTTAGGGCAAATTGGTGAAGGATTCAAAATTGCAATGATGACTTTAGATGGCGGAAGAAACGGAATTGCCGCTCAAGCAGTAGGAATCGCCCAAGGCGCACTAGATGCAGCGGTTGCCTATGCAAAGGAACGTGAACAGTTCGGAAAGCCCATTGCCGCGCAGCAGGGAATTAGCTTCAAGCTGGCTGATATGGCGACATGCATTGAGGCAGCACGTCTGTTAACCTATCAAGCGGCATGGCTCGAATCAAAGGGACTTCCATATGGAAAAGAATCGGCCATGTCCAAACTCTTTGCAGGAGACACAGCCATGAAGGTCACAACAGAGGCAGTCCAAGTATTCGGAGGCTACGGCTATACAAAAGACTACCCTGTAGAACGTTACATGAGAGACGCAAAAATAACCCAAATCTACGAAGGAACCCAGGAAATCCAGCGATTAGTTATTTCTAGAATGCTAACGAAATAGAAAGTGTCAATGTTAGGTGGGAAACACAGATGAAAAAACGAGAAATTGTCGCATCTGTAAAAGATGAAAAATTAATTGAAAAACGTAGAGAGCAAATGATCAAGGGTGCAGTAACCCTTTTTAAAGAAAAAGGATTCCACAGAACAACAACAAGAGAAATTGCCCGGGCGGCAGGCTTCAGTATCGGCACATTATATGAATACATCCGACAAAAAGAAGATGTGTTGTACCTGGTCTGTGACAGGATTTATGACCAGGTCCACATCCGTCTTGAGGAAAATTTCGATACAAAACAAGGAACAATTGAAAGCCTCAAGCAGGCGATTGAAAACTACTTTAACGTGATGGACGATATGCAGGATGAAGTCCTTGTCATGTACCAGGAAGCAAAATCTCTTTCAAAAGATGCTCTGCCTTATGTTTTAAAAAAAGAAATTGAAATGGTCGGGATGTTTAAACACATCATCGATTGCTGCGTAAAAAATGGAGAGCTCACACTTTCGGAAAAAGAATCTGAATTAATTGCCCATAACATCTTTGTACAAGGACAAATGTGGGGCTTTCGCAGATGGGCTCTCCAAAAAATATATACAATAGACGAATATATTGAACTGCAAACAAAGGTGATTTTACAAGGGGTAGGAGAGGAACAGAACGAACAAAGGGGTGATTAGATGGCAGTAGTTAAACGTTATAAACCAACACATCATATTCGATTTGTCACAGCTTCAAGCTTGTTTGATGGTCATGATGCATCCATCAATATTATGCGGCGGATTTTACAGGCAAGTGGAGCAGAAGTGATTCACTTAGGACATAATCGTTCTGTAGAAGAAATTGTCTCTGCTGCTATTCAAGAGGATGTCCAAGGGATTGCGATTTCTTCTTATCAGGGAGGACATGTTGAATTTTTTAAGTACATGTATGATTTGCTACAGGAAAAAGGGGCTGGACATATCCGCCTTTTTGGTGGCGGAGGCGGAGTCATTATTCCCAGAGAAATAAAAGAACTTCACGAGTATGGAATTGCAAAGATTTTTTCACCTGAAGATGGCCGGGAGCTTGGGTTACAGGGGATGATTGATTACATGTTAAAGGAATGTGATTTCTCACCGGTATGCCAAGGTGGTGGGAAGGTCGATCAGCTAACATCTGGTGATATAAAAACAGTTGCAAAGCTTATATCATATGCAGAAGCGAAGGTTTCACAGCAAGCATTACCTGAAAACGTAGAGTCTATTTTCCAGGAAATGATCTCACAAACCAAAAACATACCCGTTCTTGGCATTACGGGAACCGGTGGAGCGGGAAAAAGCTCGCTAACAGATGAATTAATCAGACGGTTTCTTAATGAAATAGAAGATATTCGAATTGCTGTTTTATCAGTCGATCCTACAAAGCAAAAAACAGGGGGAGCTCTACTAGGGGATCGAATTCGAATGAATGCCATTTTCTCACCGCAAGTTTATATGAGAAGCTTGGCAACTCGTCAATCTAAGTCAGAGATTTCCCTTGCAATTCACGATGCAATTTCAATTGTGAAGGCGGCTGGATTTGATCTTGTGATTGTGGAAACGAGTGGAATCGGTCAAGGTGATGCAGAGATCGCTGAGATTTGTGATCTTTCAATGTATGTGATGACAAGTGAATTTGGAGCACCTTCTCAGTTAGAAAAAATCGATATGCTCGATTATGCCGACCTGGTCGTCATTAATAAATTTGAACGCAAAGGATCAGAGGATGCAAAGCGTCAAGTACAAAAGCAATATCAACGCAGCCGAATGCTGTATGATAAACCTTTAGAAGATATGCCCGTTTTTGGCACCATTGCAAGTCAGTTTAATGATCTGGGAACAAACACATTATTTGCTGAAATTTTAGAGTTGATAAATGAAAGGTCGGGCTTGAATTGGCAGTCAACATTACCTGTCGTAAAAGAAGTTGAAAAGCAAAATGTCATCATCCCGCCGGAACGAAGATATTATCTAAGGGAAATCAGTGAAACCGTTAGAAACTATCATCACCATGCAGAAAAGCAGGCAGATCTGGCCACTAAGCTTTTTCAAGTAAAAGGAACGATTGATGCTTTAACAGAGCATGAAAAAAATGAGGAAGTTATGACTTCATTACGGGCACTTCAACATAATCTTGAACAGCAGTTGACACCAATATCAAAGGAATTGTTGGCTAAATGGTCGGATTTAAGAGAAAAGTATGCACAAACTGAATTTACAACCGTTATTCGCAATAAGGAAATTGTTACAAAGCTACGTACGACTTCACTTTCCGGTCTTTCAATACCAAAGGTTTCACTACCGACATACAAAAATGATGGTGATATTTTAACTTGGTTATACAAAGAAAATGTACCAGGGGCTTTTCCATATACTGCAGGAGTTTTCCCATTTAAACGAGAAGGTGAGGATCCGAAAAGACAATTTGCAGGTGAAGGCACACCTGCACGGACAAACCGGCGTTTTCATTATTTATCAAAAGATGATGCAGCAAAGCGTCTGAGCACAGCATTTGATTCAGTTACATTATATGGTGAAGATCCTGCCTACCGCCCTGATATTTATGGGAAAATCGGTGAAAGCGGTGTGAGTGTATGTACGCTCGAAGATATGAAAAAGCTGTATGAAGGCTTTGATTTATGTGCACCATCCACCTCTGTTTCGATGACAATTAATGGTCCGGCTCCCATTATTTTAGCAATGTTTATGAACACAGCGATTGATCAGCAGGTGAAAAAGAAGGAAGCTGAGGTGGGTCGAGCTTTATCCGATGAAGAGGTAAACGAAGTGAAAGCGTACACCCTTCAAACCGTGAGAGGTACGGTTCAGGCTGATATTTTAAAAGAAGATCAAGGTCAAAATACATGTATTTTTTCAACGGAATTTGCCTTAAGGCTTATGGGGGATATTCAACAATACTTTATAGATCATAATGTGAGAAATTATTACTCTGTGTCCATATCCGGTTATCATATTGCCGAAGCTGGCGCAAATCCTATTTCTCAGCTGGCATTTACTCTATCCAATGGATTTACGTATGTAGAATATTATTTAAGCAGAGGAATGGATATCGATTCTTTTGCACCAAATCTGTCGTTCTTTTTTAGTAATGGATTGGATCCGGAATATACCGTTATCGGCCGGGTGGCAAGAAGAATTTGGTCTACGGTTATGAGAGATAAATACGGAGCAAATGAACGAAGCCAAAAGTTAAAGTATCATATCCAAACATCAGGACGATCCCTGCATGCGCAGGAAATAGATTTCAATGATATTCGTACAACACTGCAGGCATTGATGGCTCTTCATGATAATTGTAACTCTCTCCACACAAATGCCTACGATGAAGCCATAACAACGCCAACAGAGGAATCGGTTCGTCGTGCGATGGCCATTCAAATGATCATTACAAAAGAGCATGGATTAACCAAAAATGAAAATCCTCTTCAAGGTTCATTTATCGTAGAAGAATTAACAGACCTAGTAGAGGAAGCTGTCCTACAGGAATTTGATCGTATCAATGAACGCGGTGGTGTGCTGGGTGCAATGGAAACTCAATATCAGCGTGGAAAAATTCAAGACGAATCAATGCACTATGAAATGAAAAAGCACACTGGAGAACTCCCGATCATTGGAGTCAACACCTACTTGAACCCAAATCCTCCATCAGAGGAAATGATGGACACAATGGAGCTTGCCCGCGCATCCAAAGAAGAAAAAGAAACCCAAATTCAAAACCTAAAAGATTTCCATCAAACACATGCACACGAAGTAAAAGAAGCATTAGCAAAATTAAAACAAACATCTATTCACAACGGAAATATATTTGCAGAACTAATGGAAACAGTAAAAGTAGCAAGCCTCGGCCAAATCACACAAGCCCTATACGAAGTCGGCGGCCAATATAGACGGAATATGTAGATGAAAATAAGTAAGAAACCGGCAGATAACGGTTTGCTTTCTAATTACTAAATCTAGAATTACTATGCCATTTTAGTTATTCTATCAGCAAAAACTTTTTATTTGTACAATAAAAAATATCTCTATTAATTGTGTTTTAGAATGCTATAAACCAAACTGATTAGGTTGATTTCAGCGGAAGGTGTGATACTCCTGCTAGAAATGCGGAAGCGCCTTGATCAGCCCCGACAAGCATAAGACGATTTAGAATAGAAGGCGTTCTTTGCCTTCAATTCTAAATTGGCTTATGACCTCGAGGGGCTAGGCGTTGGAGCAAGACACGGGAGCTGTGGGACAGGTGAGACCCCACAGACGCAAAGCGTCGAGGAGGCTCACCGCCCACCCCGCGGAAAGCGAGCAACCTGGAGCTGAAATCAACATGCACCTTACAAATTATGTTGAAACAACGTTAACGTAGACAAACAAGTTGAAACAACCAAATTTTTAAATGATAAAGGTGGCATAAACTGCTAGAAATTGTTTATAATGAATGGTATGATTTGTTAGGTTTATTTTGTACATAATCTTATGTTTACATGGCTGTCTTACCCTGCTAATAAGGTTAAGAAGTTAGCCGATAGATATTGATGACCTTGAAAGGGAGTGCCGGAACTTGAGTCTAAAACAATTAACAGACGAACAAATAAAAGAAATGGCAATGGTAGAAGTTGCCTATGAGCTTTTTGAAGATAGCAAAAAGCCTTATATTTTCAGTGAATTAGTAGAGGAAATAAAAGGATTGCTAGGTTTAACAAAACAGCAGGTTGAAGATAAAATTGCACAATTCTATACAGATATTAACATTGATGGCCGCTTTATTTGTGTAGGTGAAAACATGTGGGGGCTGCGTACATGGTACCCATATGAGCAAATAGAGGAAGAAATTGTACCAGTCGCTAAACCGAAGAAGAAAAAAGCTAAGAAGACTGATGATGAAGAAGATCTCGATGATGTATATGATGAATTGGAAGAAGATCTGGATTATGATGATCTAGACGACTTCGATGATACAGATGAAGACGAAGAAGAAGATTTCGATGATCTGGATGACGCAGATGATGAAGATGATGATGAAGATCTTGATGATGACGATCTCATTGACGATGATGATGAGGACTATGATCTAGATGACGCAGATGATGAAGATGAAGAGGACGATCTAGAAGACGACGAAAAATAAAAGGAAATCGTCTTGACTTTCTTTTTCTAACTAGGTAGAATCTATTTTGGGCTCTTAAAAAAGCAATTGTTTTATCAATTACACAATTACAGCTCCCTTTCAAATGGTTTTGGAAGGGAGCTTTCTTATTTTATACTATCAGAACGTATAAGATTTATTGATGATCGTATTAGAATTTCGCCATTAGTGCTTGGCGCTAAGCCAAGTTTTTCTACTATTTTTAAGTAATGCTTCTTTATTATCGTTTTTTCAGATGAATCCATTTTATGTTCTTAAATGATTTCTTCATCTTTTGTACAAAATAAAAAACATACAAGCTTCTGAGGGGGAAGACCATGACAAAGTATATTTTTGTAACAGGTGGCGTTGTGTCATCTCTAGGAAAAGGGATTACAGCAGCATCACTGGGTAGACTATTAAAAAATCGCGGCATGAGTGTAACAATCCAAAAATTTGACCCGTACATAAATGTTGATCCGGGGACAATGAGCCCATACCAACACGGTGAAGTGTTTGTTACAAGTGATGGCGCTGAAACTGACCTTGACTTAGGTCACTATGAGCGTTTTATTGATGTAAACTTAACAAAATTTAACAATGTGACAACAGGTAGAATTTATTCTACTGTCTTAAAGAAAGAACGTCGCGGTGATTATCTTGGAGGTACTGTTCAAGTTATTCCACATATCACAAATGAAATCAAAGACCGTGTTTTCCGTGCTGGAAAAGAAACAGGTGCCGACGTTGTTATTACTGAAATCGGTGGAACAGTTGGGGATATAGAATCTCTTCCATTCCTTGAAGCCATCCGCCAAATTAAAAGTGATATCGGGCGTGACAATGTGATGTACATCCACTGTACGCTTGTGCCATATATTAAAGCTGCAGGTGAACTGAAAACAAAACCAACACAACATAGTGTAAAAGAATTACGCAGCTTAGGAATTCAACCAAATATCATCGTTGTTCGTACAGAAATGCCAATTTCTCAAGACATGAAAGATAAGATTGCGTTATTCTGTGACATTGATACAAATGCGGTTATTGAATGTCGTGACGCAGAAACTCTTTACTCTATTCCTTTAGATTTACAAGAGCAAAACCTGGATACTATTGTGTGTAACCATTTAAAACTAAACTGCAATGAGGCAGACATGACAGAATGGAAAGAGCTTGTAAAACGTGTAACAAGCCTGTCCAAAAAAACAAAAATCGGTCTTGTAGGGAAATATGTTGAACTGCAGGATGCCTATATTTCTGTTGTTGAAGCATTACGCCATGCGGGCTATGCATTTGATTCTGATATTGAAATCAAATGGGTAAATGCTGAAAGCTTAACACAGGAAACAGTGGAAGATGAACTATCAGATGTTGATGGTATCTTAGTACCTGGCGGATTTGGTGATCGTGGAGTAGAGGGGAAAATCCTTGCTACAACATATGCGCGTGAAAACAAAGTGCCATTCTTAGGCATTTGCTTAGGTATGCAGGTTGCATCAATTGAGTATGCACGTAATGTACTAGGGTTGAAAGGTGCAAACTCATCTGAAATTGATCCAAACACAAAATACCCTGTTATCGATCTTTTACCTGAACAAAAGGATATTGAAGATTTAGGTGGAACATTACGTCTTGGTTTATCTCCAAGTAAGCTTCAAGAAGGCACACGTGCATTTGAAGCATACCAGGATGAAGTAATCTATGAGCGTCATCGTCACCGTTATGAATTTAACAACGAATACCGCCAAGCAATGGAAGACGCAGGCTTTGTTTTCTCAGGAACAACTCCTGACGGCCGCTTAGTGGAAATCGTCGAACTTAAAGATCACCCATGGTTTGTGGCATCCCAATTCCATCCGGAATTCACTTCAAGACCAACAAAACCACAACCATTATTCCGTGACTTTGTTCAAGCATCATTAACAGCAGCAGAAAAATGATAAAAATGCCTTAAAAGAGCTATCCGTTACGGTGGCTGTTGACAAAAGGAGAATAGAACATGATCTATTCTCCTTTTGCCATTTTTACATATAATAGCACATGTGCAGTGGGCGAATATACTTTATTGAAACTCCCTTTTTTTATATAAGTGAAGATTCCGTTCTGACTTAATGTGAAATAGATTAACGTTAAGTAACATGTTAATTTAAAAGGAAAGGATCAATTGACTTTCTACCAAGATTCAAATAATGCTGTGCTATTTTGCATACAAAGGTCAAAGATAAAGTCTATTATTTCCAAAAGACGACATGAGATATGATGATAGGAAGGAACTTCTTTACGTTCCATCATAGCTGTTAAATCTACATATGGATGAAAAATTCCTATTAATTTGTCAATAGCCCCCTCAGCTCAGGATGGCTTTTTTATAGGTAAGACACTTAAAATCTAGTAATTAATGTGGGTATCTATGCCTAGGTCAAAGGTCAATCCTCAAGGTTACAAGTTAATTTGAAATGGAGGAAGATATCCCGCTTTATTTAAGGCCACCCTTGCTAGTGTGGGGCAAATTAACGTATTTAAGCTTTACTTAATCAAATATAAAAATTCAGGCTTTTAGGAAACCGGTTTATAAAAAATGTCAAATTTTTATAGAAAAAGGGTTGATTTTCCTAAGTCATGGTTATATAATCATAACTGAAAGCGGTTTCCGATCATGAAAACTACTTTTTTATTTTCGCTAATAACGAAATCGGTTTCGTTAAGGAGACTGTTATAAACAAAATACAAGGGGGAAATTGTATGAAAAGCAAGAAAAAGTGGTTAGCAACTGGTTTGTCTTTAGTTTTAGCATTTTCATTAGCTGCATGTAGTGGTGGGGATAAAAAAGAATCTACTTCAGCAGGCGGAAGTGGAGATGAAAAAGTAGAATTAAACTTCTGGGCTTTCGGTGCGACAGGCTATGAAGAACTAGTAAAAGAATACCAAGAGCAAAATCCAAATGTAACAATAAAGTTTAAATCTTCTGAAACAGCTGAACATCATGATGCATTATTCACAGCTTTATCTGCTGGTAGTGGTGCTCCTGATATCACAATGTTAGAAGTAGACCAATTTGATCGTTTCAAAGCAGCTCAAGATCGTTTTGAAAACTTATATGATCTTGGTGCAAAAGATATTCAAGATCAATACCTAGAGTGGAAATGGAATGCTGGTGAAAATGCAGATGGAGATTTCTTATTCGGTCTTCCAACTGATATTGGTCCTAAAGCATTATACTATCGTACAGATGTATTCGAAGCAGCTGGCCTACCAACTGAGCCTGCTGAAGTAGAAGCTTTAATCAATTCTCCTGAAGCATTTAAAGAAGCTGGATTACAAGTGAAAGAGAAAACTGGTAAACCTTTCGTAGACAGTATTGAAATGGCTTACAGAGCACTTCTTGATCCTGCAGTTGACACATACTTAAATCCTGAAGGCGAATTAATCCTTGACGAAGAGGGTAGTGCAGTTAAAAAAGCATACGATTATGCAGTTGAATTGGATAAAGCTGGAATCGTTGGTAAGTTTGATATGTGGTCTCCTGAATGGTCAAATGCAGTTAACACTGGTGAATTCGCTGCTGAATTAGGTGCTGGTTGGTTAAAAGGCTGGATGGAAGGTAATGCTCCAGATGCTTCTGGTAAATTCAGAGTAGCAACATTGCCAACAGAATTTGCTTCAAACTGGGGTGGATCTTACATCGCAATCCCAAGTGAAACTGAAAATGCACAAGCTGCATATGACTTCGTTGAATGGTTAGTATCACCTGAAAATCAATTGAAATCATTCCAAAGCAGTGGATTATTCCCTTCTGCACCAGCTGTGTATGAAATGGAAGAATTCGCTTCTAACCAAGATGAGTTCTTTGGTGGTCAAGTAACATCTGAAGTATTTGCTCAAGCAGCACAAGATATCGAAGGTGCCGTTTACAAAGGTGAAAAATACTTCCCGGTACACCAAGAAGTTCAAAATGCTCTTAAAAACGTCCAAGACGGTGCGGATCCAGAGAAAGAATGGAAAGCTGCTGTTAAACGTGCACAAGATCTAGTAAGTCGTTAATTCTAAAAATGAATAAAGCTGGATATGGTGCGCATTGTTGCACCATATCTAGTTTTTGAAAGAAACGGGGAGTGAAAATGGTTTCTGCAAACGAAAAAGTAGTCAAAAAGAAAAGGTTTCTATCAGAAGAAAAGAAAGACATGATTTCTGGCTATCTTTATGTTTCACCTTTCTTTATCATCTTTGCTGTTATAGGTTTATATCCAGCGTTATTCAGTTTGTATCTTGCTTTTCAAAAATGGAATGGATTAAGTCCAATGGAGTTTGCTGGGCTAAATAATTTCAAGGTTGTATTAGCTGATCCACTGTTTTGGAAATCATTATATAACACAATTGTTATAGGATTAATGGGTACTGCCCCTCAATTAGTAATTGGGATTATCCTTGCGTTTCTGTTAAATCTATCGTTTCTCCGCTTTAGAAATTTCTTCAGAGTTACGATCTTCATGCCATATATTACGTCAATGGTTGCAGTAGCCCTCATTTTTAGTGTGTTATTTAGTAATCACGAAACTTCCTTAGCCAATTATGTACTAGGCGTGTTTGGATTTGATCCAGTTAACTGGGCAACATCTGAATGGGGTACTAAAATTGCGATCTCTATTATGGTATTTTGGAGATGGGTTGGTTACAACACGATTATTTATCTAGCTGGTCTTCAAAGTATTTCAAATGACCTATATGAAGCAGCAACGATTGATGGAGCAAACAAGTTTCAACAAATGATTTATATCACAATGCCACTGTTAAAGCCGTTTATCATTTTAACTGTCTTCTTCTCAACAGTTGGTGCTTTGCAATTATTTGCAGAGCCAACCGTATTCTTAGGCGCATCAGCCTTTACAAGAGACGAAGCTATGACAGTTGTTATGTATCTGTATCGTGATGCCTTTAAATTACAATCATTTGGTACAGCATCAGCAACAGCGATTATCTTGTTGTTTATTATCATCATCTTCTCTGCGATTAATACATTAGTAACATCCGGAGCTGGTAGAAAAAAGGAGGGAGCTAAATAATGGGTGAAGTAGCAGGAACAAAAAAGTTTTCAAAAGGTAGAATATTAATCTATACCTTTCTTACTCTAGCATCACTTTTTTCATTGTTTCCATTCTATTGGATGTTTGTAATGGCAACACGCCCAAGTTCAGCTTACAACTCCATTCCACCAACGATTACTCCAGGTAACTTGTTAGTGGAAAACTTTCAGAAAGTATTGGGCGCTATTGATTTCTTCCAAGCAATGATCAATACTGTCATTCTTTGTACATCCGTGACAATTATTGTATTAATCATTAGCTCACTAGCAGGATTTGCTTTTGCAAAATTTAAATTTCCGGGGAAAAATGCACTGTTTGTTTCGATTCTGTTAACAATGGTCATTCCGCCGCAATTAGGGCTAATTCCGCAATACTATTTAATCTCTAAAGCAGGTTTGCTAGATACATTACAAGGTGTTGGGATTCTATTTTTCTTAAATCCATTAGGAATCTTCTTAATGAGACAGTATGTAAGCAATTCGGTACCAGATGAATTAATTGAAGCAGCAAAACTTGACGGGTGTTCGAACTTTAGAATTTACCGCAGCATTGTGTTGCCGATCATTTTACCAGCATTTGCAACATTAGGTATTATCGTTTTCACAGCTGTATGGGGAGAATTTTTATGGCAATTTACGATTTTAAGAGATCCGGAAATGTATACTATTCAAGTGGCCTTGGCGACGTTAAGTAACACGTTCAACATTGACTTCGGTATGATTTTATCTGGAGTATTCTGGGCAACAGTACCATTATTAATAATTTTCCTACTGTTTAACAAGTTATTTATTTCTAGTATTACAGATGGTGCGGTTAAATAAAATTCTGATTTTTTACCTTCCTTTTTTGCCCATTATCAAATTGTAAATTGCTTTAAATAATAGTAATCTAAACAGTAAATAAGCAATCTATTACGAAGGTGAAAGGCAATTGAGGGACCGCTATGAATTTAACGATTAAAGATATTGCGAAGATGGCTGGAGTATCTCCAGGAACTGTTTCAAAAATTATTAATAACTATGGTGGCATTAGTGAAAAAACGAAGAAAAAGGTGCTGGATATTATCCAGGAAACAGGGTATCAGCCTACTTTTTCTGCAAAAGCACTTGCCACCAAGAAATCTAATTTAATTGGGTTAATTTATGCTGGTAAAGTAAATGTTGATTTTACACATCCTTACTTCAATGAAGTTGTCACTTCGTTTAAAAAAGCAATTGGCATGTTAGGCTATGACATTATCATGTTCTCAAATGAACAATTCTATAAAGATAATGGGAGTTATTTGGCCAGATGTCGCCATTTCCATGTAGATGGCTGTGTCATCATTGCTGGTGAAGAAATAGAAGATGCCATTTTTGAGCTTGTACGTGAAGATATACCTTGTATGGGAGTTGACCTTGAGCTTAGTGGACCAAAAGCTAGCTTCGTGATGAGTGATAATGTGAATTTATCTAGAAAGGTGATTCAGCACTTTTATTTGCAAGGAATTAGAGACATTGGGTATATTGGTGGTCAAGAAGATTCTGCGATCACGATGTTTCGCGAAAAAGGTTTAAGAGAAACAATGGATCAGCTTGGTATGGAGATTCATCAAGAATGGTTTCAATATGGCGATTTCCATGAAGAAAGTGGATACCAAGCAATGAAAAAAATATTAGAAAAAAAGCCTTATCCACGAGCTATTTTTGCCGCATCGGATATGATGGCTTTTGGTGCAATTGATGCGATTAGAGAAAAGGGACTAAGGGTCCCTGAAGATATATCTGTGATTGGCTGCGATGATATTGACGCATGCCGACATAGCAGTCCCAGATTATCAACAGTAAGACAGGATAAAAAACAGCTAGGGAAACTGGCTGCTTACATGCTAAATGATTTAATCAATGGAAAATCAGAGTTAAAGCCGGTTTTTATCGATTCTGATTTAATTGTAAGAGAGTCATAATGCTATCATAAGAATAGAATTTGGTGGAGGGACAACAACAATGGCAATTATACAATTTCCAAAAGAAATGAGATGGGGAGCAGCTACAGCTGCATACCAAATCGAAGGAGCAGCTAATGAAGATGGAAGAGGTCCTTCCATTTGGGATACTTTTGCCAAGACTCCTGGTAAAGTACTAAATGGCGATAACGGAGATGTAGCGTGTGACAGCTATCACCGCTATGAAGAGGATATTGCATTAATGAAAGAACTCGGCATTGATATTTATCGTTTTTCCGTATCATGGCCACGTATTTTTCCAAATGGAACTGGAGAAATAAATGAAAAAGGTCTTCAGTTCTATCGTGATTTTGTAGACGCACTCATAGCAAACGGAATCGAGCCAATGTGTACGCTATATCACTGGGATCTGCCACAGGCTCTTCAAGATAAGGGTGGCTGGGATAGTCGTGATACAGTGGATGCATTTGCTGATTATGCTGAGCTTATGTTTAAAGAGTTTAACGGAAAAATTAAAAAGTGGATAACAATTAATGAACCATGGTGTGTATCATTTCTATCAAACTATATCGGCGCTCATGCACCAGGGTACCAAAATTTACAATTAGCTACAACGATTTCACATCACTTATTACTTGCACATGGTAAAGCAGTATCCCGCTTTAGAGACGGAGGCTACGAGGGGGAAATTGGTTATGCCCCAAATACAGAATGGAATGAACCGTTTAGCAGCAAACAAGAAGACATTGATGCGTGTAACAGAGCGACAGGTTGGTTTGTTGAGTGGTTCTTTGATCCGGTATTCAAAGGTAGCTATCCACAATTTATGGTGGAATGGTTTGAGAAAAAAGGTGTAACAGTTCCAATTCAAGAAGGCGATATGGATATAATAAACCAAAAAATCGATTTTGTTGGAATCAACTACTACACAGGCAGTGTTACTAGATACAAAGAAAATGATGGTTTACTAGACGCTGAAAGAGTTGATATCGGTTATGAAAAAACAGACTTCGATTGGAATATCTACCCTGAGGGCTTCTATAAGGTTCTAACAAAAATCAATGATCAATACGGTTCAGTGCCAATTTACATCACTGAAAACGGTGCCTGCTACAATGATGGAGTAGAAAATGGCCGAGTAA
Organism: Bacillus sp. J37; assembly: GCF_000518865.1. Lineage (GTDB taxonomy): Bacteria > Bacillota > Bacilli > Bacillales > Bacillaceae > Metabacillus. Next base: position 210,422 of record NZ_KI912515.1, read on the forward strand.
AGGACCAAAGACGTATTGACTACTTAAAACAACATTTAACATCATTAAAAAGAGCGATGGATAGTGGTGTAAATATTAAAGGGTATTTAACTTGGTCGTTACTTGATAACTTTGAATGGGCAGAAGGCTATGATAAACGCTTTGGAATTATTCATGTTGATTTCAATACATTAGAAAGAACAAAGAAAGATAGCTACTATTGGTATAAACAAACAATTAAAAATGGTTGGTTTGATATGTTTTACTAAATTTGTCACCCCTTTTGGAAACCGGTTTCGATTCTGAAAGGGGATTTTTATCATCAATAGGAAAAGTAAAAATAAATAATTAGACTATATAATATGGCAGTGGGATGGGGGATCTATATGCGGAAGCTCTTACATAAATACGTTAAGAAGCAGAGAAATAATAGTAATCACCGAAATGTTGTTACATTACCTTTAAAGCTAACTGTTGGAAGGAAGATTTTTTCTGTATTTGCTATTATTTTTATTTTAATTGCCGTTCTTAGTGTTTCTACTCTTAATGGATTAAACACGATGAATAAGAAATCAAGTGAAGTAGAGGATGTGTGGCTTCCATCGGTAGAGAGGCTAGGGGAAATGAGGTATCTCGTTGAACAGGTTGCAGCATTTCAACTGTTTTATGCTAGTGCCGAAACAATCGGAGAATTGAACCAATTTGATGGACGCTTTGATACGATTTTTAGTAGATTAGATGAGTTGTTCGAACAGTTTGAGAAAACAATCTCAACTGAAGAAGAAGAAACCATTTATAGCGGATTTCAGGAAGAGTGGGATAAATATCTTGTAGTTCACGAGGAAGTTCTTGCCCTATCCAGAGCCAATCAAGACGATGAAGCTAGTCAAATTATTAAACAATCCCGACAACAGATTGAAACCGTTGAAGGTTATCTAACACAGCTAGTCGAGTTAAATCAAGCAAAGGCAAAGGAAGCTGCGGAAGAAAGACATCATGTAACAACAACTGTATTATCCACTATAGTTATATTAATTGTGGTTGCTTTAGTCATTTCAATCATTATGGGGCTCCTTCTATCAAGAGGTATATCTCGACCATTGTCAGCGATGTCGAGGAGTGTGAAGCAGGTAGCGCAAGGAAACTTAATGATAGAGCCAATTTCTGTTAAAAATAGGGATGAGATTGGTAAACTAGCAACGGATTTTAACACCATGACAGACAATCTAAAGCAATTAATTGTAGAAGTGATGAAAAACTCTGAGCAAGTGGCAACAACGTCGGAAGATCTCTCAGTCAGTGCGGAACAAACACAAACAGGAAATGCTTCTATTTCTACTGCTATTAAAGAGGTGGCAGGCGGTGCAGAAAACCAAGTAACGCGTGCTTCAGAGGCAAATAGCGTGATACAAGAGATTTCAAAAGGAATGACACAAGCGGCACGTTCGATACAATCTGTTTCAGACCTAACATTAGCAACAAATGAGAAAGCAACAACTGGTCAAGGAATAGTTTCACAAACAGTTATTCAAATGAATGAGGTGCAACATAAAGTTCAACACACTTCTTCTTTCATGAATTCATTAGGCAACAAATCAAGCCAAATCGGCCAGATCCTTTCTTTAATAACAAATGTAGCTGATCAAACCAATTTATTAGCTCTAAATGCAGCTATTGAAGCAGCAAGAGCTGGCGAACATGGGAAAGGATTTGCAGTTGTAGCCGATGAGGTCAGAAAGCTTGCGGAGCAATCAGGTCAAGCTGCTGAGGAAATTAAAAAAGTAATCTATGAAATGCAAACAGAAGTTGATCATGCACTAAAGTCAATGACAGATGGAATCAATGCTGTTAATGAAGGAATTATAATGGTCAATAAAACGGGGAATTCCTTTGAGAATATTGTTGAAATGGTAGCTGATGTTGCATCACAATCACAGGAAGTATCAGCTATTGTGGAGCAAGTAAATGCCAGCACGCAAAGTATGGTTAGTTTAATCGAGGAAATCGCAAACATATCTGTTTTTTCAGCAGGAAATACAGAAGAAGTGGCTGCATCAGTTGAAGAACAAAATGCGATTATGACAAAAGTTACTTTGTCATCAGAAGAATTAAGTCAAAAGGCATTAGCACTTCAGGAGCTGGTAAAGAGATTTAGAGTTTAGAATACTTAAACGATAGTGCTTTCTATTAAAAAGAGTCTATAGTATACTGGATTTTGTGATAGCGTTTACAAAGGGGTATTTTAACCGTGGGGGAAAAAAGGTTTCTGAATCTTGTTTTTTATTTTGGAAACCGATTTCTATAAAATTCACATCAAACAAGGGGGATTTATTTTGAAACACAGAATGGCGAAAAGGGTTATGGCACTAATAATGGTTCTTGGATTATTAACATCATTATTACCGAATTTTGCTTCAGCAGCAGAAGCCGATTACAGCAGCTTGCTTGTTGGACCAGGGAAAAGACCGTCTCAAGCGGGGGCATTAAGCCTAAAGGTTGTAAATGGACAAAAAACACTTGTTGATAAAAATGGTCAACCGATTCAACTCCGTGGCATGAGCACTCATGGTTTACAATGGTTTCCAGGGATTTTAAATGAAAATGCGTTTTCAGCTCTTTCAAATGACTGGGGTTCAAATCTTATTCGTCTTGCGATGTATGTAGGTGAAGGCGGATATGCTTCAGATCCAAAAGTGATGAAGCAACGTGTCATTGATGGGATTGAATTAGCAAAGGCAAATGATATGTATGTGATTGTCGACTGGCATGTACATGCTCCGGGAGATCCAAATGCTGATGTTTATAAAGGGGCATTGAATTTCTTTAAAGAAATTTCAAGTCTTTATCCTAACGATCCACATATTATCTATGAATTAGCTAACGAGCCAAGCAGCAATAGTAATGATGGACCGGGATTAACAAATGATGCAGAAGGCTGGGCAAAGGTAAAATCATATGCTGAACCAATTATTAAAATGCTGCGTGATAATGGAAATCAAAACATTGTCATTGTTGGGAGCCCGAACTGGAGCCAGCGTGCAGATTTAGCTGCTGATAACCCAATTGACGATCCTAATACAATGTACACGGTTCACTTCTACTCGGGGTCACATCCAGCTGCATCAGATAGCTCAAATCGTGAAAATGTAATGAGTAATGCAAGATATGCGCTAGAAAAAGGACAAGCTGTTTTTGCAACAGAGTGGGGAACAAGTGAAGCAAATGGAAACAATGGTCCGTATTTAGAGGAAGCCGACCAATGGATCAACTTCTTAAATGAAAACAATATTAGCTGGGCTAACTGGTCCTTAACAAATAAAAATGAAACATCTGCAGCCTTTACTCCATTTCAATTAGGGAAAACAGAGGCAACTGATTTAGATCCAGGTGCGGATCAGGTTTGGGCACCTAAAGAATTAAGCTTATCAGGTGAATATGTTCGTGCTCGTATCAAAGGGGTTTCATATGAGCCAATCGATCGTACAAAATATGTTAAAGTTCTATTTGATTTTAATGATTCCACACAAGGCTTTGGCGTAAATGGAGACAGTCCCGTAAAGGATGTGACGTTAAAGAATGTGGATGGAACTCTGCAAATTTCAGGACTAAGTGCAAGTGGTGATGTTACTGCAGACAACTATTGGGCAAATGTACGTCTGTCTGCAGATAACTAGGGAGAATCAGTTGATGTTTTAGGTGCCGAGGAGTTATCAATGGATGTGATTGTTGATGAACCAACAACTGTATCTGTGGCAGCCATTCCACAAGGACCTTCAGCAGGATGGGCTAATCCGACGCGTGCCATTCAAGTCAAGGCAGAGGATTTTGAACCATTTGGAAATAAATACAAAGCAGTATTAACAATTTCAAAAGAAGATGCACCATCACTAGCAACGATTGCAGAAAGCCCTGATAATAACAAATTAGAAAATATGATCTTATTTGTTGGAGCAGAAAATACAGATGTTATCTCTTTGGATAATATAACAGTAACAGGAAAAGAAGTTGAGATTGAAGTGATCAATGATCCAGAAGGAGCAGCAACACTTCCATCTACTTTTGAAGATGACACTCGTCAAGGCTGGAAATGGAGTGGCGATTCAGGAGTAAAAACGGCATTAACGATTGAAGAAGCAAATGGTTCAAAAGCATTATCATGGGAATTTGGTTATCCTGAAGTAAAACCAGCTGACAACTGGGCATCAGCTCCACGTCTAGACTTCTGGTCAGAAGATGTAAAACGCGGTGACAATGAGTATGTTGCATTTGATTTATATCTTGATCCTACACGTGCATCAGAAGGTGGAATGTCAATTCATTTAGTTTTCCAACCAGAATCACTAGGTTTCTGGCAACAATCCTCAGAAACTTTTAATATTGATTTAACAGCTTTAGATTCAGTAGAAAAAACAGCAGATGGCCTTTATCATTACGAGGCAAAAATCGACGTTACAAATCTTGAAAACGTGAAGTCAGATACAGCATTACGTAACATGCTCCTAATTTTTGCAGATGATGACAGTGACTTTGCAGGAAGAATGTTCGTTGATAATGTAAGATTTGATAAAGCTTCTGGATCTGAAACAGATGAAGATGATGGAGAAACACCGACTAAGCCAGGAACAGATGAAGATGATGGAGAAACACCAACCAAGCCAGACACAGGTAAAGATGATGGAGAAACACCAGCTAAACCAGGCATAGATGATGACAATACACCAGCTGATCCTGTAGGTGGTAACGATGGTAGCGAAGATCTTAAACCAAAGCCGGTAAAAAATAGCGATAAAGCAGGTGAAAAGCTACCAAATACAGCAACGAATTCGTTTAATACACTATTATTTGGAGGAATCGTTTTACTTTTGGGTGCCGGAACTTACTTTTATGTAAGAAGAAAATATAACCTGGAACAAGAGTAATAGTAAAAAAGCTTGTAGAGAATGTAACTCTCTACAAGCTTTATTTGTTGCTTAGGAACCTATAAATTTCTTTGAACTTTGGATAAGTATGCGACATCCAGCTCCGAAGCACAGGACGTGCAAGTGCAGTCATGGCGATTGACGTCGCGCTTTTGATCATCTGGAAAAAAGAGATCTCAAAACTATTTGCTCCGAAAGAATAGAGTAGAAACATTTGTTCCTTTTATGAATATATCCCCTCATTGCACAATATGATGAACTATCATCTGTGAAATGAGGGGATATGATTGTCGAATGAAACGGTCATCACAAGAGAGATGCTTGCTCATTTTCTTGAACTTCAGCATAAGAAAAAAGAAGTGGAAACAGAAATTGATGAATTGAAGAGAGCTTTTAATGAATATTTTGATTTGTCTGTGGGTAAAAACGCCAAAGGAGAAATGGTCCTGCGGGAATACAAGTTGCAAAGACAAATAAGAAATTCAGTGAAATTTAAACAACAGCAAACCGTTAAAAAACTTGAAGAGTTAAATTTGCTCGATCTTATTGAAAAAAAGCCGGATGAAGAGAAAATAAGATCAGCCATCCAACTAGGATTGCTGCATGAAGAAGATTTAGAAGGTTGTAAAACAGTAAATACATCCCAAGCTATTTATGTAAAATACTTATCATCCAAGTAAATACAAGGAGTAAATGAGAATAACCCTGTCCTAGATTTAGAACAGGGTTTTCTTATTTATTCCTCGGTATATTCACTTAAAATCTCATTAATTGTAAACTTAAGAGAATAATACACATATAAAGCTGTCATCAGTGCCGGATAGCCGTATCTTTGACCATCATCACCAGGAATTAAAGGTTGACGTAATTTCGTATCAATATGAAAATCTGTTACAGCCTCTAAGCCTGCGGCTTCTCCTTTTACAATACCAGATACTCCAACAGTTGGAATTCCCATCTCAGTTAACTGTTTTGCTAGTGAAATGCTTTCAGAATCTGTTGAAAGGTATGAAAAGAGGAGGACTCGATCTGCTTGAGACAGTTCTTTTAAATGGCCATTTTCATCAATAAGCGCCTCAGTTCGAAGTAGTGGCTCACTGCTGTCCTTTGCTTCTGACACTATTGCTTGTAACTCATTGTGTCCATAAATATATAATGTTCCTTCCCCCATCAACGCCTGTGCCAATAGCCTAGCACTATCCTCTATAGAAAATTCCTCTTGGTCTAAGATCCGGTTGAAATGTCCTGTTAATTGTGTTGTAAATATTTTCATCATAAGAGACAAACTCCTTTCTCTAGTATCGTATATTATATCGATAAAAAGATAGAGAAGAAAGTCAGGCGTTATCGAAATATAGTTTTTATCGTAACTTAAATACGGGTAAAAAGTGTATAATATGACAAAACGGTCAGAAATTGTCGATAAAAGAATAGGAAATCATGAAGGGAAATAAATGTTTGAGACGAATTCATTATGTAGATTAGCGCAGGTGGGTGAGTAATTGACCCTTCGTTATGATTGATGAAGTGATACATGAGCGGAAAGTTTTCCTTTTTAATAAGGATAGATTGACTATAAAATATAAGAGGTGTATACAGGATGCTAAAAGAAAAAATATTAATCGTTGATGATCAGTATGGAATTCGTATTTTATTAAATGAGGTTTTTCAGAAAGAAGGGTATCAAACATTTCAAGCTGCCAATGGGTTTCAAGCGCTGGAGATCGTAGAAAACCACTCTCCGGATTTAGTGTTGCTTGATATGAAAATACCTGGAATGGACGGTATTGAAATTCTAAAAAGAATGAAGGTTGTGGATCAGGATATCCGTGTCATTATCATGACGGCTTATGGTGAGCTTGATATGATTCAGGAAGCAAAGGATTTGGGAGCTCTTACGCATTTTGCCAAGCCGTTTGATATCGATGAGATCCGAGATGCGGTAAGGAAATACTTACCACTTAAAGCCAACTAATAGGAGAAAACACCCGGGAAATCCTTATAGATAAAAGGTTTATTGTAAATGAAAAGGGTCTGCTATTGTCAAACCCTGTAACATTATATTACCCAAATATATGTCGAATTGTTGCCGTTTTGTGAAGATATTGGTATGCTATAAGATGTGAAAAGTGATCATGCGAAGTTTACATATGAGGGAATTATTTGGTCATGCTAGGTATGATATACTTTTCTGTTTAAATGTTTGTTTGAAAATACGACAAATTAGAAGCAAGAAGATCAAGGCGCGAAGGATTCGAGGGGTTGAGCGTATGTTTTTAATACGTGAGGACCGGAGAATACGAGCAGCGCAGAGATTCGCAGCTTATCATTTGGTGGATTTTTGAACAACCTCTATAAGAAAATAAGGTCTATTAGGAGGATTTTCGACATGCCTTTAGTTTCAATGACAGACATGCTTAACAAAGCAAAAGATGAAGGATATGCGGTAGGTCAATTTAACATCAACAACCTTGAGTTCACTCAAGCAATTCTTCAAGCAGCTCAAGAAGAGAATTCACCAGTTATTCTTGGTGTATCTGAAGGTGCTGGACGTTACATCGGTGGATTCAAAACAGTTGTAAAAATGGTGGAAGGTCTTCTAGAAGACTACAACATCACTGTACCAGTAGCGATTCACCTTGATCACGGTTCAAGCTTTGACAAATGTAAAGAAGCAATTGATGCTGGATTTACATCTGTTATGATTGATGCTTCACATGACCCATTTGAAGAGAACGTTGCGACAACTTCTAAAGTTGTAGAATATGCTCATTCAAAAGGTGTATCAGTTGAAGCTGAACTTGGAACTGTTGGCGGACAAGAAGATGACGTTGTTGCAGAAGGCGTAATCTACGCTGATCCACAAGAATGTGCTGAACTTGTTAAACGCACTGGTATTGATTGCCTGGCACCAGCTCTTGGTTCTGTTCACGGACCATACAAAGGTGAGCCTAACTTAGGATACAAAGAAATGGAAGAAATTGCTGGTCTTACAAACATGCCATTAGTACTTCACGGTGGTACTGGTATCCCAACAACAGATATCCAAAAAGCTATTTCTTTCGGAACAGCTAAAATCAACGTTAACACTGAGAACCAAATTGCTTCTGCAAAAACAGTTCGTGAAGTGTTAGCTGCTAAACCAGATGAGTATGATCCACGTAAATATTTAGGACCAGCTCGTGATGCGATTAAAGAAACTGTTATCGGAAAAATGCGTGAATTTGGTTCTTCTAATAAAGCTTAATCCTAAAAGAAATAATGATATAACCGCCTTTAATAGAAAGGCGGTTATATTCTGAAAATTAAGAAAGCGCTAACATCTGTCGTTAAATCCTTCTAATCCTTTACCTGGATGACTAATCTTGATAGAATAATAGTTGAACGGACTCGCCTGTGCTTGTCCGTTTTCAATTTTAGTCCTGCTGAATCTTCATATATAACATCCGCAAATAATGGCTTTTTGAATCTTCTAAAACTCATAGCATATAATTTAACTCTTTTTTTAAAAGATTATCTATCCTAAAACATTGTTGTCCAGCCTAATAGATGGTTTAATAATAGGAGGATGGTATGATTCATTTTACTGAAATTAACACATAAGTATAAATCTTATGTATTTACAGATGAATTAAAGGCAATAAAATAAATAAACAGCTTGATCCTAAATTCGGAACTAATGTTGACAAAATGTTACATTCGGAAAACATGATGGACGTGACGTGTGAACGTATACATAATGAGAAAAGCGGAAGCGCCTTGGTCAGCCTCAGGCAAATAAAACGCAAATGAATAGAAGACGTTCTTTGTCTTCAATTCATTTGGGGCTAGACCCTCAAGTTAAGTACAAGATTTCACATGTATGATCTGTGTGCAATAACTTCGCCCTTGATGTTCTTTCCGGAAAGTCAACTTCCTAGAAGGGAGACTAACATGGAAAAATTAAAAGTTGCCGGCGGCGATTTACTTAACGGTACGGTTTCAATTAGTGGAGCAAAAAATAGTGCAGTAGCACTCATTCCAGCGACAATCCTCGCTGAATCTCCTGTAACAATTGAGGGACTGCCAAACATATCTGATGTCAATATTTTAGGGGACTTGTTAGAAGAAATTGGCGGTAAGGTCGAACTGAAAAACAATGAAATGATTGTGGATCCTTCATCCATGATTTCAATGCCTTTACCAAATGGAAAAGTGAAAAAGCTAAGAGCTTCCTATTATTTAATGGGAGCTATGCTTGGCCGATTCAAAAAGGCTGTCATTGGCCTTCCTGGCGGCTGTCATTTAGGCCCCCGTCCGATTGATCAACATATTAAAGGATTTGAAGCACTTGGTGCACAAATCACAAATGAGCAAGGAGCTATCTACCTACGGGCAGATGAGCTTAAAGGAGCTCGTATATATTTAGATGTAGTAAGTGTGGGAGCAACGATTAATATTATGCTTGCTGCTGTTTTGGCAAAGGGAAGAACGATCATTGAGAACGCGGCAAAGGAACCTGAGATTATCGATGTAGCTACTCTGCTTTCAAGCATGGGAGCAAAAATAAAAGGTGCGGGTACGGATGTGATTCGCATTGATGGTGTGGAGAAGCTGCACGGTTGTCGTCATTCGATCATCCCGGATCGAATTGAAGCGGGAACATATATGATTATCGGTGCTGCAATGGGAAGAGAAGTGATGATCGATAATGTCATTCCATTGCACCTCGAATCATTGATCGCTAAACTTAGAGAAATGGGCATGCATATCGAAACAAGCAATGATCAAATCCTCATTGTTGGCGGTCAAAAGGAATTAAAAGCCGTTGATATCAAAACACTTGTCTATCCGGGCTTTCCAACAGACCTTCAGCAACCGTTCACATCGTTTTTAACAAAAGCGACAGGAACAAGTGTTGTGACAGATACGATTTATTCTGCCCGCTTTAAACATATCGATGAGCTAAGAAGAATGGGAGCAACAATAAAAGTAGAAGGACGCTCAGCTATCGTATCCGGCCCAACAAAGCTTCAAGGAGCTAAAGTGAAGGCAAGTGACTTACGTGCCGGTGCTGCGTTAGTATGTGCAGGCTTAATGGCAGATGGAATCACAGAGATCACAGGTTTAGAACATATTGATCGCGGATATAGTCAACTAGAAGAAAAACTAACAGGACTGGGTGCAACCATCTGGCGTGAAAAAATGACGGAAAAAGAGATTGAACAGCTGCAAAATTCTTAAAATAAGAGAAATCAAGGATGATCCTTGATTTCTCTTATGGTTTCTTCAATTTTTGCCTCTTACGATAAGCATATTTTCCAAAAATCATTGATTAAATCTTTGAAATAGGGTTAAAATAAAGAGTGCTGCATTGAATGAATACTACAAAAACTACTTCAAGCTCACCTTCATTTCCTTCTCTATCCAAAACGTAACTAGTTTTTCTCTTCATTAGTACTTAGATAGCTTTATTATTAGACAAGCTCTCAATTTGAATTGAGTTTGAACATTGATAGGTGAAAGTTAAACAAAATATTGAAAATTGAAAAAGAGTGGTGTTTTTATGAGTCAGGTTTCAATTTCTTCATTAGAACATATGAAACTGAAAGAATTATATGAGCTTGCCCGCCAATACAAGGTTTCCTACTATAGCAAGCTAACGAAAAAGGAACTAATTTTTGCAATCTTAAAGGCAAATGCAGAGCAAGAGGATTTATTATTTATGGAAGGTGTCTTAGAAATTATCCAATCTGAAGGATTTGGTTTCCTAAGACCAATTAATTATTCACCTAGCTCAGAGGATATCTATATTTCAGCTTCCCAAATTAGACGTTTCGATCTACGAAATGGTGATAAAGTTTCAGGTAAGGTTCGTCCTCCAAAAGAAAACGAACGTTATTACGGTTTATTGCATGTAGAAGCTGTAAATGGGGAAGATCCAGAAACAGCTAAGGAACGTGTTCACTTCCCGGCATTAACACCTCTATATCCAGATAGACAAATTTTTCTAGAGACAAAACCAAACTATTTATCTACAAGAATTATGGACCTCATTGCCCCTGTCGGCTTTGGACAACGTGGTCTTATTGTGGCACCTCCTAAAGCGGGTAAAACCATGCTATTAAAGGAAATTGCCAACAGCATTACGACAAACAACCCAGAAGCAGAGCTCATCGTCCTATTGATTGATGAAAGACCTGAGGAAGTAACAGATATTGAACGTTCTGTTGCCGGGGACGTTGTCAGCTCAACATTCGATGAAGTTCCTGAGAACCACATTAAGGTTGCAGAGCTTGTCCTTGAAAGAGCCATGAGATTAGTTGAACATAAGAAAGATGTTATTATTTTAATGGATAGCATCACACGATTAGCTCGTGCCTATAACCTTGTTATTCCGCCAAGTGGTCGTACACTATCAGGTGGTATTGATCCTGCTGCATTCCACCGTCCTAAGCGTTTCTTTGGTGCAGCGCGTAATATAGAAGAAGGTGGAAGCTTAACAATTCTTGCAACAGCTTTGGTTGATACAGGTTCACGTATGGATGATGTCATTTATGAAGAGTTTAAAGGTACAGGTAACATGGAACTGCATCTTGACCGCTCACTAGCAGAGAAACGAATTTTCCCTGCCATTGACATTCGCCGTTCTGGAACACGTAAAGAAGAGCTTCTTATTCCAAAAGACCATCTGGAAAAACTGTGGGCAATTCGTAAGTCCATGACAGACTCTCCGGATTTCGTTGAAAAATTCCTTCGTAAGCTTCGCCAAACGAAATCAAACGAAGAATTCTTTAGCAACTTAGATGCAGAAATGAAAGGTTTACGGAATCGCTAAGACACTTTCGTGTTGTTAAATAGTGGGAAAATGATATCATATCTAACTTAGTGTTGGTGTCTAGCTCCAGTGCCTAGCCCCTCGGGGTCATAAGCCACTCAGGAATTGAAGACAAAGAACGTCTTCTATTCCTGAGCGTCTTATGCCTGTCGGGGCTGATCAAGGCACTTCCGCTTTTCTAGTAATATTTAACTTCAGCTTGATTTTAGATCTGGCACTTGTTATAATTTCATCATGTGCTTTTCTAGGATATTAGTTCGTCAATTGGACGAGTTGACCTACCTAGATATATAACTCTGTCTCGAATGATTCAGGGCGGAAGGAGATGAAAAGAATGAAAACAGGAATTCATCCAAACTTTAATAAGGTTATGGTGAAATGCGCTTGTGGTAACGAATTCGAAACTGGTTCTGTTTTAAACGAAATCAAAGTTGAGGTTTGTTCTGAGTGCCATCCATTCTACACTGGACGTCAGAAATTTGCAGATGCAGGTGGACGTGTAGATAAATTCAACAAAAAATACGGCATTAAACAACAATAAGGATTTCCTCAACAGGCAAGACAACTGGCTCTTGCCTGTTTTTTCACGCCTACTTTTGCATTTTTTGGGTGTGAATTTGGTTATCCTACATATATTGGTAGGGCTTTTTAAGCGGAATAATCATGTCGTTAGGCATGTAATATAGATAATTAATGTACCAGGATTCGGTATAGTCAAATAACGGATTGACAGCGAAGGGAGAGGCCGTTTCATGTATGTTATGAAGCAAAGTGGTTGGCTTGAAATCATCTGCGGAAGCATGTTTTCAGGTAAATCTGAAGAGCTCATTCGAAGAGTAAGACGAGCAACATTTGCCAAGCAGGAGGTAAAAGTTTTTAAGCCTGTTATCGATAATCGGTATAGTGAAGAAAGTGTCGTATCTCATAATGGAACGGCGATCATTTGTAAACCGATCTCTAAATCTGAGGATATTTTTGACTTTATTACGGAAAAGACTGATGTCATTGCTGTTGATGAAGTACAGTTTTTTGATGATAACATTGCTGATGTGTTAACATTATTGGCGAATCAAGGATACCGTGTTATAGCGGCAGGTTTAGATCAGGATTTCCGAGGTGAGCCATTTAGTATTGTTCCAAAGCTAATGTCACTTGCAGAGCTTGTAACAAAGCTTCAGGCTGTATGTTCTGTGTGCGGATCACCGGCAAGCCGTACCCAAAGATTAATCAATGGACAACCGGCATCCTATGATGATCCTATTATTTTAGTTGGTGCATCTGAATCGTATGAGCCTAGATGCAGACATCACCATGAAGTGCCAGGTGCACCTGTAAAAACTTTTAAAAAAGAGAATAGTGCAGCTAATTCGTGAAAAAACCTATGCCTTAAACGAGAAGGCATAGGTTTTTTTGTTTTTCAAAAAATGTCGCATCTTCTGTAAATGTGTAAGAGTTATGTAAAAATAGTGTAAATAGATAAAGTCGAATAGAGAATCCTTAAAAATTGAATAATACCTTGGTATTTATACATATCCTCAAAGTTTATTTTCCTCTCTTTAATAAAATTGTAAATAAGCGTTTACAAAATTAACTGTGCTTTATCGAAATATTTAGAAACCTTTACATTACGTTAAAATTAGTTTTACAAATTTCGATTAGTATTGACAATGACGACTACATATTAGAGGGAGGAAGCCATGGGGAAACGAATCGTTAGGAAAAGGCTGAAGAAATTATTTTTATTTATTTGTATGGCAGCCATCGTGCTATCCAATTTTGTTTCAGTCATTCCTGTAAAAGCCATTCAAGCTGAGAAGCCTGTTGAGGATACGAATACAAATGTATCAGAACAAGCTGAAACAACAGCAGAACAAGAAACTGATAAAGAAACCAACGAGTCCCAACAAGAAGAGACAACTGTAAGTAAAGAAGGAAACGAAGAAGAAGAGAAGGCTGTCCAAGAAGCAGAACAACAGCCAAAAACAGAGGAATCTACTGAAGAACCCGCTTCTCAAAATGAAGAAGAACTTCAAGAAGATCCTGCCACTACTAACCAACAAGAGAAAACTCCACAAGAAGAAACATCTACAGAACAAAAAGAAGATCTACAATCTGCAGAAGCAGAGGAACAAGAAGCCGACAAGACTAAAATTGTTGAAGAAGATTTTAACCTGAACTCTCCTTTACTCATCACAGAAATCTCACCAAATTCAAAGGGAACAGACAACTTTGAGTATTTTGAAGTGTATAACAACACAAATCAAACATTACCATTAGCAGACTATGCTTTTATTTATCATTATACCGATAGTGGAAAAGAAGTAGAATTCAAAGTGCCTGCTACAACAATTGAACCGCAGAAAACACTTGTTTTTTGGTTTAATAACAACGGACTAACTCTTGAGGATTTCAACAATCATTATGGATTGGAATTAACAAAAGATCAGGTTGTTGAATATAAAGACGTGTTTCCCGGATTTGCAAATGGTGGCAACCGTGCTGCTGTCATCAAGGATAAAGAAGGAAATGGCATTGTAGCTGCGGCATATTTACCAGATGAAACAGATAATGAAGGAAAAGTTGTGCAGTACAAGTATGCACCTGGTCAACCTATTATGGACAAGCTCCAGGTGTTAGCAGAGCCAACACCTGGAACGATCGAGGAAGTTCAAGTACCAGCACAGCCGGTTGAAATAGAAGAGGTTCCTTTAGACTCTGTAGCCCCGGTCATTACTCATACAGCTGTAACAGAGGCGCAAGCGCTTAACACTGTAAAAGTAAATGCTGCGATAACAGATAATGAATCCGTATCTTCTGCAACTCTTTATTATAAACTTAAAGATGAAGCGGATTTTCAAATCATAAAAATGAATGCTGATAATGAAGATGGCACAAGTTTTTCAGCAGAAATTCCAGCAGCAACTGTACAGTCTGACTTAGTTTATTATATTGAAGCAACAGATGGAATCAATTCTTCTAAAACAGAAGAATATCAAGTAAAGATAGAGGTACCTGAAGAAACATATAGTGATCGTCCATTACTTATTACAGAACTTTCACCTAACTCAGCAGGTGGCGGAACAGATTATTACGAGTATTTTGAACTCTATAATAATAGTAACCAATCACTTTCTCTCACAAACTACTCTTTTGTTTATAAGTACACAGATAGTGGAAAAGAAGTGACTTTCCAAGTTCCTGCTACAACGATTGAACCACAGCAAACACTTGTATTCTGGTTCAATAATGGAGATCGGGGTTTAGAAGAATTTAATCAAAACTTTGGATTAAATCTATCCAGCGAAAATGTTGTTGAATTTAAAGATGTATTCCCGGGCTTTGCAAATGGTGGAAATCGTGCCATCGTGATCAAAGACAATAAAAATACAGAAATCATATCTGCAAGCTATTTAGGAACAGAAAATGATAATACAGGTGCTGTCATTCAGTATCTATTTCCAAGTTCAGGCTCGGAAATGGCAAAGTTGGAAACACTTGCTGCTCCAACTCCAGGAACGATAGAGCAAACTCAAGTCCCAACAAAACCGGTGGAGTTAGATGAAATTCCGGTGGATTCTGAAGCACCGGTGATTACACACACACCTATTACAGAAAGTGATTCTTTCTCACCGATTACGATTCAAGCTGATGTAGTTGACAATATGGCTGTTCCTTTTGCTACTTTGTACTATAAAAAAGAAGGTGAACAAAACTTCACTTCTTTAGCAATGAATGCTAGCAGTGATTCTGCAAGCTACACAGCTGAAATCATTGGTACAAACGTGGACGCTAACATTACCTATTATGTTGAAGCTTCTGATGGAATAAATACGGTTAAAACGGAAGAATACGAAATTAAAATAAATAAAGAAGATGTAGACTATACAAAAATTCCTGCCTTTCTTGTAACAGAAATTGTTCCTGACACTGCAAATGTTGGATCTGCAGATGGATATGAATTTATTGAAGTTTACAACAATACAGATCAAGATCTTAGCTTTAAAGATTACAAGGTTCAATATCGCTACGGTACAGATCCGGCAAGTGATGTTGTATGGCCATCTATTCCAGATGATGTTGTCATTCCTGCCCAAGAAACACTGGTTTTCTGGATTATTAATGGGCAAAATGGAGAGCAAACGGTTGCGGATTTTAATGTACACTTTGGCACAAACCTTATTGAAAACAAAAACATTGTAAAAATTCACAGTGATGGGATGGCAAATGGAAGTGCAAGAGGACTAGTTGTAGCGTCAAATACAAAAGAGGAAATAACAGTTTCTTACTATAATGATGTAGCAAATGTTGATGATACGGTTCCGGATAAAGGCATTCTTTATAAGTATCCAGAAGACGGGTCAAAACAAGCAATTAAAGTAAGTGCTGGCGTAGAAGCTGCAACTCCTGGTTCAGTAGAAGGCTTCCAGGTACCAAAACAGCCGGTACATATTGAAAAAGATACAATTGCTCCAACAATTGAAAATAAAACAACTGTGACAGAAGTAGAGCAAACGGAAGATATTGAGATTGCAGCTGCAGCTTCTGATAATGTGGAAGTAAAATCAGTTCGTCTATTCTATCGAACTAACGATCAAGATGTGTTCAATGAAACGTTATTAGCACTTGATTCAGAGTCTCATTTATACACAAATATGATTTATGCATCAGATTTAATCGGGAAAGAATATGTGGAATATTTCTTTGCGGTTTCTGATGGAATAAATGAGGTTCGCAGTGATATGTTTAAAATTACAATAAATGGTAATGTAGATAACTCTGATTTGCGATTAAATGTGAAAGACAATGATGTGGTGTCCGGTAAGAAAATTATCAAGGCAACTTCAAAAGATGAAGCAGCAACGAACGTTGCTATCTCGGTTGATGGTGAAGAGCTTAAAGAAAATATGTATCATTCTTTAGAGAATGAGGCTTATCTTGCTCTTGAAGTGAATGGTCTGAATACGTATTTCCAAAATGCTGTCACAATGGGTGAAGATATTCTATTCCTGATGGACAAGGATTGGTTATCACATTGGAAAACATTTACGATTCCAGTTGATCCAGATCGTTTGCAGGTGGGAGAAAATGTCTTAACCGTTCGTGCAGGAAACAAAGCATCACCATTCCAATTGGAAGAGGACGAAGAAAATCGCGATGATTACAGCCTGCGGAATGTTCGCCTCATTTTAGCAGATGGTACTGTGATTTCAGATCCAAATAAAAATGATCCTTCAAAGGTATATGACATGGGTGATGATGGTACATTCCGTCCATTCGAAGACTTTACCTTTACGATTACAGAAGAACATGCAACAGCACAAACCTATAATTGGGACACAACGACTGTTGATGATGGTGAACACACAATTGAAGCTAAAGACTCGAATGATACAGTTTCAACTTCTGTATTAGTAGATAATACGGCACCAACAGTTGAAACAAAAGTAGTAGAAGGAAAAGAATATAAAGGTGAATTTACAATTGATCCAACCGTTACTGATGAGATTGCAGGAGTGCAATCAGTGAAGGTAATGCTGGATGGAAAGCAAATTGAAGTTCCTTATCAAACAGCTTCTTCACAACTTGAACCAGGTGCACACACTGTCATGATTGTGGCTGAAGACAAAGTTGGAAATAAATCTGAAAAGGTTGTTCAATTTTCAGTAACAAATGAAAATCCTAATAAGCCTGAATTGATTTCACCTGCTGATAACAGTTCAGAGCCTGTTAATGGAGATCCAACACTTAAGGTGAAAGTAACAGATCCAACAGGTGATGATCTTGATGTAACCTTCTATGAAGGCTATAAGTATGATGCGGCCAACACAGAAAGCGTAAAGGCATTCAAAAACGCAACAGATACAGAGCCGCCTCAAACGATGAATCCGGAAGGTGAAGAAGCTCTTACTCAGGAGGATCTTACTCTAGTATCTGAAAAAGATGGCGAATATTTTATCACTGATTCAAGTGAACAATTCCCATATCATCGCTTTGATGTCGAGCTTGATTCATCAGTAAGTGAGACGGATACCGTTGAGCTTTCGTGGAGCGGTCAATCACTAGAAGGTAGAAAAGTGTCTATGTACGCTTGGAACCACGAAGAAAATGATTGGACATTACTTACGTATAAAATTGCCGGTACAGAGGACTTTGAATTAAAAAGCACAGTTGAAGTTGCAACATATGTGAAAGATTCCAAGATCAATGTGTTGATACAGGACGAAATCCCAAGCAGTCCGGAAGAATACGACTACACATTTGTTTGGATGTCTGACACACAATATTATTCAGAAAGCTATCCTTATATATTCGAAAGACAA
Source organism: Bacillus sp. J37 (assembly GCF_000518865.1). Classification (GTDB taxonomy): domain Bacteria; phylum Bacillota; class Bacilli; order Bacillales; family Bacillaceae; genus Metabacillus. Next base: position 228,457 of record NZ_KI912515.1, read on the forward strand.
ACAAATTGGATTGCCGAAAAACAGGAAGAGCTAAAAATTGAATATGTCTTCCACACAGGAGATTTAGTTGATAACTTTGGCCAAGAACAAGAATGGATCCATGCGGATGAATACATGAGTGTACTAGATCAAAATAATGTTCCATACGGTGTATTAGCCGGAAATCACGATGTAGACCAGTTATCAAATGATTACACAGAATATTATAAGCGATTTGGTGAAGATCGTTTTAAAGACAAAGATTATTATGGCGGAAGCTATAAAAATAACCGGGGACATTATGATCTTATTTCAGCAAACGGTAATGATTTCATTATGGTTTACATGGGATGGGGTGTACAAGACGAGGATTTAAATTGGATCAATGATGTGTTAGCCCAATATCCAGATCGAACTGCGATCCTCAGTTTCCACGAATACCTATTAGTTTCCGGAAATAGAAGTCCGATTGGGGATAAAATTTACGAAGCAGTAGTTGAACCAAATGAAAATGTGATTGCTGTGTTAAGTGGTCACTATCATGACTCTGAAACACTTATCAGTGAAATTGATGACGACGGTGATGGCCAGCCGGACCGTGAAGTCTATCAAATGCTTGGAGATTATCAAGGTGGTCCTGAAGGCGGGCAAGGATATATGAAATTGCTTCACTTTGATCAGGATCATAACCGTGTCTTTGTAAATACCTACTCTCCATACTTAGATGACTATAACTTCTATGAGCCTGAAGAATATCCAGGCAAAGACGAGCTAATTATGGACCTTGACCTTCAAGTAAAAGAAAAACGCGTAGCAACAGATTACTTTAGTGTTACCGTTAAAACTGACAAAGAAATTGGAAAACAAGAAAATATCTCAAGCGGTGAAACAGCTCAAGTAAAATGGACTGGATTAACTGAAAACAACACGTATTCCTGGTATGCAGTAGCAGAGGATAAGTTTACAGGAAAAACTTCTTCTGACATATGGACATTCACGAAAGGTGAAGCAACAGAGCCGGGTGACGGGCCAGATCCAGGAGACGGAGATCAAGGCCCAGGAGACGGAGATCAAGGGCCAGGAGACGGAGATCAAGACCCGGGTGACGGAGATCAAGACCTGGGTGACGGAGATCAAGATCCAGGAGATGGAGATCAAGACCCAGGAGACGGAGATCAAGATCCGGGTGACGGAGACCAAGATCCAGGAGATGGAGACCAAAAACCAGATGGTGGAGACCAAGACCCAGGTAATGAAGATCAAAAACCGGATAATGGAGAAGATAAAGAATCACCAGACAGAAATGACCAATCACAAAATAGTCTGTTGCCGTTACCGGACACAGCGACAAATATGTTTAATCTTTTAATCATTGGAGCGCTGGTAATTGCTCTGGGCGGTGTACTATTATTCATTCTTAGAAAAAATAAATCAGCTCTTAAAGGATAATCTATCCTGAACAACCCTGCTCGAATATTGAGTAGGGTTTCTTTTTGTATTAAAAAGTATTCATTTTTATACGTAGTGTAGGTATCCAGCTCCAACGCCTAGCCCCGAAGCACAGGACGTGTAAGTGCAGTTATTGCGACAGGACGTCGCGCATTTGACTGCCTCGAGAGGTCATAAGCCAATTTGGAATTGAAGGCAAAGAACGCAATCTATTCCAAGTTGGCTGAATTGCCCTAGGCTGATCAAGGCGTTTCCGCTTTTAACATGAATAAAAAATCATGAAAATAATCAATTCGGACAACCTACATATAGGAGGTGTTTGAATATGAAAAAAGTACTTATTTTAATGGTTGTTTCCCTATGTTTATCAGGTTGCCAACTTCAAGCTCGTGACGGGAATGAGCCACAGGAAGAGGATAAAAACGGCACAAGATTAATGAAAACAGGGTATGGTGATTATGATGAAATTGGGTCTGATGAGGATGAACAATTTACGGAAAATCCGGGTCCTAATTTTCTGGATTTAACAGAATCAAGACCAGACCAAGGGAATGATCAGAATAAATTAGAAGAAGCAATTCGGAATGACAAGACATTATCATTAGGACGAGTGATGATTAATGGTGATACTATCCATGTAAATGTCTTTACAACAGAAAAGCTTACTGCAGACGAAATGAAGAAAAAAGAAAAAGAAGTTCATGATAATATGATTACGGCATTACCGAGATATCGTATTGATGTAAATTTAAAAGAAAAAAACAGTGAGGGGCGTTAAAATGCCCCTAAAAGCCTAAAATGGAGCTGATGAGACCTTTTCTGCGAGGTTTATTTGATGCTTGTCCATGATCAAAAACAAGTGCAGGATCCTTAGAGAATTCTGGTCTTTTTTGTGCACTTTCAAGCTCTTCAATTCTATGTTCAAGCTTGTTAATTGTTCCAATTAACTCTTCCATTTCTTTTCGATGTTGGAGGAGTTGATAGGAGACAACGTCATCTGCTTTTGTTTGAAGTTTTCTCTCCAATTCCTCAATTCGATTAGTTAGTTCAACGGTTTTATCCTCATTTACTGATGCAGCCATGACAATTCCTTTTCGAGGTTGCTCTTTCGATTGTGGTGAAGCTGGTTCTGAATTTTCCTGCATTTGCTTTATTTTCTCTATATCTTCATCCGAAAATTGATAGTGTCCAAGTTCATTTTTGGCGAGTTGTAAATCTAACTGATCGACCCATCTCATTAACGTTCTTCTGGAAACACCAAGTGACTTTGCAACAGCGGCTGTACTCATTTGCATTCCTCCCCTTGATTTTACGTACAAAACTAGAATTTCTACGTTTTGCGTCAGTTCCCTTCACGTTAGACAAAACAAGAACGAATTCGGCAAAGAAAGTGGGGGTTTTACATATTATGTAATAAGTTTGTCGATGAATCAGGCCTCATACAATTCCAAAGGCAAACCGTCCGGATCTTGAAAAAAAGTAAACTTTTTATCTGTAATCGGATCAATTCGAATCTCTTCGACAGCTATTCCTTTTTCTATCAGTTCTTGAACAGCTTCATTGATATTGTCTACCTCAAAAGCAAGATGTCGCAATCCTGCAGCTTCAGGCTGTGTTGGACGGCCAGGAGGATTTGGAAATGAGAAAAGTTCAATTTGGTAAAGATCATTAACCATCAAATCAAGCTTGTACGACTGACGTTCCTCACGATAAACCTCAGAAAGAATTTTAAGGCCAAGCACCTCAGTATAAAATTTTTTGGACATTTCATAGTTAGAGCAAATAACTGCGATGTGGTGGATTTTATTGATTTTCATAAGTGGTATCCCTCTTTCAGTAATAATGGAGTTAATTCCCTTAAAACATATTATAAGACTCAAGGTTTTTACTAGGTACTTTTAACAAAACTATTTAGGTTGATTGAAGCGGAAGGTGCGAGACTCCTGTGGGAGTAGAAGGGACAGGTGAGACCCCGCAGACGCTTGCGTCGAGGAGGCTCAGCGCCCTCCCCACGGAAAGCGAGCAACCTGGAGCTGCAATAAACTACGCACAATACTTTTTACTTTAGCTAAAATGTTTGCGAAAACAGTCTGCTCTCTAATATTTAAGATTTAATAAATCCATTATAAGGTATTCTCGCGCAATTTGCTTTTGACGCTTCATCTGACCTATACTATAATTATAACGTTATGCATGAAAATAGAGGTGAACATGTATGTTAGATCGTTTACAATCGGTAGAAGACCGTTATGAAAAGTTAAATCAGCTTTTAATGGATCCGGATATTATTAGCGATTCAAAAAAGCTGCGTGAATATTCAAAAGAACAATCAGATTTGCAGGAAACTGTGGAAGCTTACCGTGAATATAAAGAAGTCCGCGAACAAATTTCAGATACAAAATCAATGCTTGAAGAGAAGCTTGATGCTGAAATGCGTGAAATGGCAAAGGAAGAGCTTTCCGAGTTGGAAGAACGTGAAGAAGAATTAACAGCTCGTCTTAAGATTTTACTTGTACCAAAAGATCCAAACGATGACAAAAACGTTATTATGGAGATTCGTGGTGCAGCAGGCGGAGATGAGGCTGCATTGTTTGCGTCTGATTTATACCGTATGTACAGCCGTTTTGCTGAAATGCAAGGCTGGAAAACAGAAGTTATGGAAGCAAATGCAACAGGTACTGGCGGTTATAAAGAAATCATCTTTATGATCAACGGGAAAGGTGCATACTCAAAATTAAAGTTTGAAAATGGTGCCCACCGTGTACAACGTGTTCCGGAAACAGAATCCGGCGGCCGTATCCATACATCAACAGCAACAGTAGCTGTTTTACCTGAAGCAGAAGAAGTAGAAGTAGAAATCCATGAAAAAGATATTCGTGTTGATACATTTGCTTCAAGTGGTCCAGGGGGACAAAGCGTTAATACAACCATGTCAGCTGTTCGTTTAACACATTTACCAACTAATACAGTAGTATCGTGTCAGGATGAAAAGTCCCAAATCAAAAACAAAGAAAAAGCGATGAAGGTTCTTCGTGCACGTGTCTATGATAAATTCCAACAAGAAGCACAAGCTGAATACGATCAAAACCGTAAGCTTGCGGTAGGTACAGGTGACCGTTCAGAGCGTATCAGAACATATAACTTTCCGCAAAACCGTGTGACAGATCACCGAATCGGGTTAACGATTCAAAAGCTTGATCAAATTTTAGAAGGTAAGCTTGATGAAGTAGTGGATGCACTAATTGTTGAGGACCAATCAAGCCGCCTTCAAGCAGCGGAAGACTAAAATCAAATGAAATTTGTATACGAAGCCCTCAACTGGGCTTCTTCTTTTTTAAAGGAAGCAGGCAGAGATGAAAATGCTGGAGAATTGTTGCTTCGTCACCATTTACAAATGGAGCGGGCAACATTGCTGTCCAATTTGAGAATGGTCCTCTCAGATGAACAGATCCAAGTATTTACATCTGATGTAAAAAAACATGCAGAAGGTCAGCCAGTCCAGTATTTGATTGGACATGAAGAATTTTATGGAAGAAAGTTTTTCGTGAATAAGGAAGTGCTCATTCCAAGACCGGAAACTGAGGAGCTTGTGGAAGGGATTTTAGACAGAGCATCTGTCCATTTTTCAGGTGCTAATACATTGCATGTGGTCGATATTGGAACAGGAAGTGGAGCTATTGCGATTACATTGGCGTTAGAAAATCGCAGGTTCAAAGTGTCGGCTGTTGATATTGCCGCAGAATCAATCGCAGTCGCAAAAGAGAATGCTGCGAACTTAGGGGCAAACGTCAAATGGCTGCACGGAGATCTCCTTGAACCTGTTACACAGAAAATCGATATTTTAGTGTCAAATCCACCATATATTCCAGACTGGGAAATCGAAACACTATCACCAGTGGTAAAAGATCATGAACCAATGCGGGCACTCGCAGGTGGAGAAGATGGCTTGGATTTTTATCGAAGACTCATCCATGAAATGACCGATTACCTTAACGACCGGGCACTCATTGCTTTTGAAATCGGGGCAGGTCAAGGAAAAGATGTAAAAATCCTTCTTGAACAAGCTCTGTCGGAGGCGTTGGTTGAGATTGTTTATGATATCAATGGTAAAGATCGAATGGTTTTTGCTGCAAAATAAGAGTGGGGGCTTCCCTGCTCTTTTTGTATTATTTATATGAATAAAGGTTGACTGGAGCGGCAGTCAACCAGCACCATACTAATTTGACGAGATTTTCTAATCTACCAAACTATTTTTTGAAAAATATAGTTTAAGAATCTCTCACGCTGTCCATACTGTCTACCAAGGGAGCGTGAGAGACATGAAAAAACAAAATCAATTAGTACTCATATACATATTTATCTTATTCATAGGAGCAATTACTAGTGTTTACAAGGAGCCTGTCACAACAACAGCAAGCTCGCAGGAACCGGTTGTCATACCTGATGAAGCCATCCGCTTACGAATTCTAGCAAACAGTGATTCTGATGAAGACCAAGCATTAAAACGAAAAGTACGTGATGAAGTGAATAAAGAAATCACGACATGGGTAGAAAAATTAACGTCAGTTGAAGCAGCAGAAGAACTGATTCAATCAAGACTACCGGAAATCGAAGCCATTGTTGAAGATGTGCTAGAACAAGAAAACATGCAACAATCCTATTCGGTTGAATTTGATCACAATGTAAACTTTCCAACAAAGCTATATGGAAGCTATATCTATCCTGCTGGTGAATATAATGCGATCTTAATCAGTCTTGGCGAAGCAAAAGGTGCCAACTGGTGGTGTGTCCTATTCCCGCCGCTTTGCTTTTTAGACTTTTCAAACGGGGAAGCTGTCCAAGCAGAAGAAACAACAAATGATCAAGAAAAAACAAATGAAAAACTAACATCTCTAGTAGTGGACGAAGAAGAAGAGAAGGAAGAAGTAGAAGTGAAATTCTTCTTAGTTGAATGGTTTGAAGGATTGTTTTCTTAAAAAGGTGAGGGATTCCCTCGCCTTTTATTGTTTTGAAGAATATCACCAGGTCGAATTTTGTCGAAAATTGACAAATAGCAAATAAATCCTAATAATCGCAAATAAACTAGCAAAATCGCAAATAAAACAAGATAATCGCAAATAAAGCCTTCTCACAAGGTTCCTTTATCTATCTTGAATAAGATTTATTAGGCATAAATCTACCATTCACCTCATAGAGTTGAAATAGGAAAAAACAAAATGAGGTGAAAACATGTTTTATCAATTAAAAATAGCAGAAAATCAAGATATTGAACGATTAACAATGTTTGTGGAAAAAGCGGGAATCAGTTCAGAAGGAATTGCTGATTTAATAGATTATTTCGTGTTAATGGAAAACGGAGAAAAAGAAATTGTTGCATGTATTGGAGTGGAGCCTGTGAACAAAACAGGGCTGTTGCGTTCTCTTGTGGTGTCGGACAAGCTTAAGCAGGCTCATATCGTGACATTATTTCAAAGCATCCAAACCCTGGCTGAAAAACGGGGAATTACAAATTTATTTTTAGTTACGAATAAAGAAGCATCTGTGCAGTTTTTATCTTTGATGGGTTTTCAAAAGCTAAACTCGGAGTTAGTACCTGCTGAAATGATGACAATTGACCATATGAAAGATTCACTAGAGGACCCGAATGCAAAAGTAATGATTAAATCATCATAAAATTCACTTATCCCACACTTAAGTGGCAACTTGCCAAGCAAAGCTCTAGAAATTCATCATTGTTAGAAGTTTCACTTATTAACAAAGTTATCCACAAAAACAAAAGCCTTATCCACATTTTGTGGATAAGGCTTGTTTTCTGTAGCTTCTTCTTTTATACTTTCAAGAGTTAACCATCTAGTATATTGGTTGAATTGAACGGAATATAAGGAGTTTTGAAGGGATGAAAACAACACTTTGGACTGTGGATGATCTTACCAATTTATCCACCAGTTATCCACATATTACACAGGCAGCGGCTAAACTAAAAGATCATGAAGTTGTTGCTTTTCCAACAGAAACGGTTTATGGCCTGGGAGCAAATGCTTTTTCAGATGAAGCAGTACGTAAAATTTTTGAAGCAAAGGGACGACCGAGTGATAATCCACTAATTGTCCACATTGCTTCACAAGAGCAGCTGGATGAATTTGTTGAAGATATACCCGAGTATGCAATAGCATTAATCAATCATTTTTGGCCGGGTCCTTTAACACTTGTTTTAAAGAAAAAAGGTGAACAGTTATCAGACTTAGTGACCGCTGGGCTTGACACTGTTGGTGTTCGTATGCCGGATCATCCGATTGCCCTCGCACTTTTAAAAGAAGCAAATGTACCTGTAGCGGCACCAAGTGCAAATCGCTCCGGAAAACCGAGTCCAACACAGGCTTCACATGTGTACCATGACCTTCAGGGGCGCATTAGTGGCATTATCGATGGAGGCTCCACAGGAGTCGGGGTGGAATCAACCGTTATCGATTGCACAACAAAGATCCCAACAATTCTTCGTCCAGGTGGAGTGACAAAGGAACAAATGGAGGAGATTGTTGGAGAGGTTCTGGTAGATCGGGCATTAGTTGAGGAAGGTCATGCACCTAAATCACCGGGAATGAAGTATACCCATTATGCGCCAAATGCGCCTGTCATCATAGTGGACGGAAGTCATCACTATATTCAACAACAGATCGATCAATATGAAAAAGAAGGAAAAAAGGTTGGCGTTCTTACAACAGAAGAAGCCATAAATGATTATCACGCAACAAAAGTAGTTTCATGCGGAAATCGTTCAAACCTTCAAACGGTTGCAGCCAAGTTGTATGACGTGCTAAGACAGTTTGATCAGGAAGATGTGGACCTTATCATAAGTGAAAGTTTTCCACAGGTTGGAGTCGGCGCAGCAATTATGAACAGACTGTTAAAGGCAGCTGGTAACCAAGTGATCGTGGAAAAATAATCAATATGTTCTATTCGTCTTCGGACACGCATAAAGTTAATTAGGCGTGTCCGAGGAGGGGGAACATGAGTATAGAAACAATGGCGGGAGAACTGCTAACATTACTAATTATGGCACTAGCTCTAGGAATGGACGCATTTTCGGTCGGCCTTGGAATGGGCTTAATTAGGTTAAGAATTAGACAGATTTTTTACATAGGGATCACAATTGGAATTTTTCACATCTGGATGCCATTAGTGGGAATGTTAATCGGGAGGCTGTTAAGTGACACCTTTGGAACAATTGCAACACTATTAGGTGGCACCCTTCTTATTTTATTAGGCATTCAAATGGTAGTTGTTTCTTTTAAAAAAGATGAAGATCCCTTTATTACACCGGTCGGCTTCGGTCTCATTGTGTTTGCGTTAAGTGTCAGTTTAGATAGTTTTTCAGTCGGATTAAGCTTAGGAATCTATGGAGCCAAAACATTTTTGACAGTTGCTATCTTTGGACTAGTTAGTATGGTGCTGACATGGCTGGGACTTTTAATTGGAAAGCGGGTTCAAAATTGGCTAGGGTCTTATAGTGAAGCATTAGGTGGCAGTATTCTACTGGCATTCGGGATTAAGCTCCTTTTGCCATTTTAATAGATTTAAAAGAGACTGTTTGGGGGCAGTCTCTTTTTTAGTTTACACGTAAAATGCATAGTCAAAAGAAGAACGAATTGTACTCGGATCCAGGTGGTTTCCAATCAAAATAATAATGGGCGTTTCTGTTGCAGAGCCATCCACTTTCTCAAAATAAACCTTCTTCGATGCGAATTGAAATGAATAAAGGAAAGGGTCATCATGAAAACGCACAAAACCTTTTCCGCGAATTACGTCCTTGGGCAATTCTTTTAACCAAGAGACAAACGTCTTTCTATCAATAGAAGGAATGTCCTCTATTTTAATTGCTTTTATAGTGTGGTGTGGCAGATGATTCGAACTGTTGGAACTAAATAAATCGATCGTTTTGATTCTGGCTGCCAGCAATTCTTCGAACGTAACCTCTCCATACTCCGACAAAATAATTTTTGCCTGATCACTAGCTATTTCGTTTATCTTTGTTATTACTTTTTCCAGCTTTTTAGATGAAACAAGATCTGTTTTATTAACAATAAGTAATGAAGCATGGGAAATTTGCTCTTTAAGTAACTGACGGATTTCCTTCGAGCTTGAAAAAATACTGTGATAATCAAGAAAATGACTGGCATCCACAAGGCTAATCAAAGACATAAGGGAAAAGTAATCAATATAGTCGGGGCTTGAAAGTGCATCAATAATTTCCTGCGGATTGGCAACACCGGTTCCTTCAATTAAAAGTACATCAACAGGACTTTGGATAAACTGATTTAGTGTTGTCTTTAGATCATCCTGAATGGAACAGCAAATACATCCATTTAACAATTCGTAGGCTCTTTCATCTTCAAATAAGTGCTGCTCCACATTTGTATCACCAAGTTCGTTAAGAATAATTCCCAGCTTCATATTCCTGTTTTTGAATTCCTTTACCATTCTTTTTAAGACGGTTGTTTTTCCGCTTCCCAAAAATCCGCTTAATAGATAGACTTTTATAGGCGTATTCATCTTTATCCCTCGCTTTAAATAAGAAACATTACGATTTACTAACTATCATCATATGTGATTCATAGACATTCATCAACAAATAACAGAAATCTTCACAAAACCTTTACAACAAACGCTTCTTTAAAACCTTTAAACATATTTGTCATTTTCACATTTCATAAAACTACTTTCCGACACAATTTTTGATTATAATAGAAAAAAGGAGTGTTTTTATATGACGAACGTACTATTTGTTTGTACGGGAAATACGTGTAGAAGTCCGATGGCAGAGGCATTATTGAAGCATGGGAAAAGCTCTGATCATATTCAAGTGAAGTCAGCGGGGGTTTTTGCTGTTGATGGGTATCAGGCCTCTCCGAATGCTGTTGAAGCCTTGAGGGAAAAAGGAATTTCAAGTAATCATCAATCCTCTGGTTTAACAGCGGAGCTCGCTGATTGGGCAACAATTATTTTAACGATGACAAATCAGCACAAGCAATCGGTCATTGACCTTTATCCCCATGCAGGTCGAAAAACCTATACACTTGCCGAATATGTGTCAGATCCTGAAGAAGAAGTCACACAAGATATCTCAGATCCATTCGGTGGTCCGCTGCCAATGTATCGCCAAACCTTAACTGATTTAGAAAAATTAATTGAAAAGCTTATTTTAAAACTAGAGAAATGACTCAACCCTTTGGAGGAGAAATCGTCATGGAAGACAAAAAGTACAAGTTTAGCTTGCGCATGAAGCTTGTTTTATTAGTCACAATACTTGCTGTGATTACGTACTCAACAAGTGCCATTTTCATATCTTTTATCGTGGAATACGTTGACCATATCGTATCACCCGCTATCTTTACTCTTATTACCTTGTTGATGGGGATCTTTTGGTCAGGGGTATTGGCCTATTTTGGATCAGGATTTATTACAAGAGCTCTAAAAAAGCTTGAAACTGCCGCATATAAAGCAGCGAAAGGCGATATTGAAGAAGATGTTCCTGTTACAAATAGTGATGATGAAATTAGAGGATTAAGCATTGCATTTAACGAAATGCTTCATAATATGCGTAATATGGTGCACAGTATCGAGGAGAATTTCCAAACAACAAATGATCAAGTTAGTCAAATAGCCAATGCTTCAGGCCGTGCATCAAAGCAGGCGGATGAAATTTTAATTACTGTCCAGGAAATCTCGCGTGGAGCAGATCAATCCGCAGTAGCCATTCAAGAAACCGCTACGTCAGTTGAAGACATCATTGAATTCGCTTCACAAGTTGAAGGAAAAGCAGCTTCATCTGAACAATTGTCCAAAGAAATGGTGACTTCACTACATGAAAGCAAAGAAGTTTATGAAGGATTGATTGAGGGAATTCAAACACTAGCGATTGAAAACGAAAAATCCATGACAGCTGTACGCCGATTAGAGCAGCATGCTAATGAGGTTTCAAGCATCGTTTCTCTAGTAGGTGATATTGCTAACCAAACAAATCTTCTTGCTTTAAATGCTTCGATTGAAGCAGCGAGGGCAGGGGAACATGGCAAGGGATTTGCGGTAGTAGCTGATGAAGTCAGAAAGCTTGCAGATGAAAGTGCAAAAGCAGTTCAAGGCATCACAGGGCTTATCGGAAATATTCAACAAGAAGTTCAAAATGTGGTTACTCAAATAGCCGATCAAGTGGAAACAGCAAAAAATCAAGCGAAAAACGGACAAGTATCTGCCGAATTGCTTGATCAATCAGGTCAGTCGATTCTAGATGTAGCTGAAGCGGTTAACCAAATTAGCGACCTCATTCACCAGCAAATGAACTCACTTCAAAAAACTGGAGCACAATCAGAAGAAGTGGCAGCCATTGCTGAACAAACATCAGCAGGTGCACATGAAGTTGCTTCAGCAATTACAGAACAATCAGATCATATCCAAAGTATGAACGAATTAGGGAAGAAGCTGGCTGAAAGTTCAGAAGAATTAAGGAAAACAATTGATCGTTTTGTCATTTAAGCGATAGAATAAAGGTAAAACCTTTAGGAGGATATTATGAAAGTAGCGATCGCATCAGATCACGGTGGAGTAAATATACGAAAAGAAATCATTCATTTACTAGAAGAGTTAAACATTGAGTACGTTGATATGGGCTGTGAATGTGAAACATCTGTCGATTATCCGGACTATGCCCTGCCTGTAGCGGAAAAGGTAGCAAATGGCGAATTTGATCGAGGAATTTTAATTTGCGGAACAGGGATCGGCATGAGCATTGCTGCCAACAAAGTAAAAGGCATACGTTGTGCACTTGTTCATGATACATTTAGTGCCCAAGCAACACGTGAGCACAATGATACAAATATATTATCAATGGGTGAACGTGTTATCGGTCCCGGACTTGCAAGAGATATTGCGAAAATCTGGTTAACAACAGAATACCAAGGCGGCCGTCACGCAACACGTGTTGGGAAAATTTCAAAGTATGAAGAAGAACACAACTAAAAGGATGTTAAAATCATGACAAAACTTCAAGACTGGATGCAGGATCTCTCCTGTCTATTATCAGATCTTAGGACTCAAAGCTATCTTCAAGAAGGAGACGTTCTCGTAGTTGGCTGCAGTACAAGCGAGGTCATCGGCGAAAAGATCGGTACAGCCGGAACAGAAGAAGTAGCAGAAATGATTTTTGAAACATTGGACCAATTTCGGAAGCAAACAGGAGTGGAACTAGCATTTCAATGCTGCGAGCACCTGAATCGTGCCATTGTCATAGAAAGAAAAATAGCCAAAACAAAAGGTCTCGAAGAAGTCTCCGTTATTCCGGTTAGAAAAGCCGGAGGAGCCATGGCAACCTATGCCTACCAGCATATGGATAACCCAACCGTCGTTGAGTTTATCAAAGCGGATGCAGGCATTGACATTGGCGATACATTTATAGGCATGCACTTAAAGCATGTCGCCGTTCCATTAAGAAGCAAAGTAAAACAAATTGGCTCTGCCCATGTGACCATGGCGAAAACCCGTCCGAAATTAATCGGCGGCATAAGAGCTGTATATGAGCAAACGAAAGAAAATCAATCATGTCAGTAAAAATAGTGGGGTCAACTTAGGTTGGCTCTTTTTTTATTGAGAAGGAAGGAGTGATTTGCGGGATTTGTCGAAAAATGACAAATAGCAAATAAATCTTTAAAATCGCAAATAAAGTCTAATAATCGCAAATATATTTCCAAATTCGCAAATAAATCCCGAAAATCGCAAATAAGTGCTCCTATCGGGTATCGGGCAGCTTGAATAAGAACTTTCTAACTTGGGATATTAATTTTGGACTCCGACCAAAAAACTCTCAAAATATTCTATCTTTATAGTTGACATTGTAAGAAAAAGTAACGACAATAGGTTGTATATATTTAAAAAGGAACAACATACCAAAGCGAATATTAATAACAGGAATACACATCATTATTCGGTTTTTAATAGACAATCGACACAAAAAGTTAAAAAAACCATAATTATTTCAGAAAATCTTTTACATTCTATCCGTTTAGCGTGTAAAATAAAGATGGAAATATACGAAGATAATATGTGGTTAATATGAAGGGAGATACGAACGATGAAACATTTACCAGAACAAGATGTGAAAGTATTTGAAGCCATTCAGTTAGAACGTACTCGTCAAGAATCAAAAATCGAGCTTATTGCTTCAGAAAACTTTGTTAGTGAAGCAGTTATGGAAGCTCAAGGTTCAGTATTAACAAACAAATATGCAGAGGGTTATCCTGGTCGCCGCTACTATGGTGGTTGTGAGCATGTTGATGTTGTAGAAGACATTGCAAGAGACCGTGCAAAAGAAATTTTCGGTGCTGAGTATGTGAACGTTCAGCCTCACTCAGGTGCACAGGCAAACATGGGAGTTTACTTCACAATTCTTGAGCATGGTGACACAGTTCTTGGAATGAACTTATCTCATGGCGGTCACTTAACACACGGCAGCCCTGTTAACTTCAGTGGAGTGCAATACAATTTCGTAGAATACGGTGTTGACGAAGAAACCCACCGCATTAATTATGAAGATGTACGTGAAAAAGCATTAGCACACAAACCGAAATTAATCGTAGCAGGTGCAAGTGCATACCCAAGAGCAATCGACTTCAAAAAATTCCGTGAAATCGCTGATGAAGTAGGAGCGTATTTCATGGTTGATATGGCCCACATTGCTGGTTTAGTTGCAGCGGGACTTCATGAAAATCCTGTGCCATATGCAGATTTCGTCACAACAACTACTCACAAAACCCTTCGCGGACCACGTGGCGGGATGATTCTTTGTAAAGAAGAATTCGGTAAAAAAATCGACAAGTCGATCTTCCCTGGTATCCAAGGTGGTCCACTTATGCACGTAATCGCAGCTAAAGCTGTATCTTTTGGTGAAGCATTACAAGACAGCTTCAAAACATATGCACAAAACATCATTGATAATGCAAGACGCCTAGCTGAAAAGCTTCAATCTGAAGGCTTAACACTTGTTTCTGGTGGAACAGACAACCACTTATTATTAGTAGATGTTCGTTCTCTTCAGTTAACTGGTAAAGTAGCTGAGCACGTATTAGATGAGATCGGTATTACAGTAAACAAAAATACAATCCCATTTGAAACAGAAAGCCCATTTGTTACAAGTGGTATTCGTATCGGAACAGCAGCTGTAACAAGCCGTGGTTTCGGTTCAGACGAAATGGATGAAATCGGAAGCATCATTGCCTTCGCTCTTAAAAACCACGATGACGAAGCTAAACTTGCTGAAGCAAAACAACGTGTTGAGGACCTAACAAGCAAATTCCCTTTATACCGCAATTTATAAAAAGTAAGAAGATCAGGCCAATCTAAATGATAGGTCTGATCTTTTTTTTGTATAATTTCCTGCGAAATACCTCACCGTAAACTTGAAACTGTGTTTGTTTTTCTGTAAAATCTATTGAAGTGTCAAAGAAAAGGAGATGATTTGATGGGGAAAGTATACGTGTTTGATCATCCATTAATTCAGCATAAGCTTACATATATTCGCGATAGCAAAACTGGTACAAAGGAATTTCGTGAACTTGTTGATGAAGTAGCAAGTTTAATGGCGTTTGAAATTACAAGAGATTTACCATTAACAGAAGTAGATGTTGAAACACCGGTTACAACAGCAAAATCAAAAGTTCTTTCTGGTAAAAAATTGGGAATCATCCCGATTCTTCGTGCAGGACTTGGAATGGTAGATGGAATTTTAAAATTAATTCCAGCAGCTAAAGTTGGACATGTTGGGTTATATCGTGATCCGGAAACATTACAACCGGTTGAGTACTATGTAAAACTTCCTTCTGATATAGAAGAGCGTGAATTAATTGTAGTAGATCCAATGCTAGCAACTGGGGGATCAGCAGTTGAAGCGATTAACAGCTTGAAAAAGCGCGGAGCAAAAAATATTAAATTCATGTGTTTAATTGCGGCTCCAGAAGGTGTTGATGTGGTCAAAGAAGCACATCCGGATGTGGATATCTACATTGCAGCACTTGATGAAAAATTAAATGATCATGGCTATATCGTCCCTGGATTAGGTGACGCTGGTGACAGATTGTACGGAACAAAATAATAGTGAAAGAGGATCGCTCATATATGGAGTGATCCTCTTTTTGCATGTTTGCAGCTAAGAAGGCACAAACTAAAAATGGAGGTGGAACATATGGGAAATAAAATCTTTGTCTGTATTTTTCTATTTATTAGTTTCTTTTTTAGTCAGCCTGTACTAGCTATTACGTTTCCGAATCGACCGCCACTTCCGGAAGTGGATCAACAACAAAATCAAAAAATCATGGTGATTGTTAAAAAAGAAGAGTTTGAAAGGATAAATGAATTATTATCTAAGGAACCGCAAGTTGTCATTCATCAAACCTATCAACATGTGTTTTATGGTTTTTCAATAGAAGGCCCTGTAAAAGAGCTAAACAAAATAAAAGAATATAAAGCTGTGCTGCATGTGAGTCCTATCATTTCCTATGCATCACAAATTAATGAAAGTGTTCCATTCATTGGGGGTGAAGAGGTAAGAGGGTTGTTTGATACGGGTGATCATCGCTTAACAGGCAAAGGGGTAAAGGTGGCTGTCATTGACACGGGCATTGATTATGAGCATCCCGATTTACACCGGAATTTTGCCGGGGGCTACGATGTGATTGACGGTGATCAGGATCCAATGGAAACATTAAATATAAAAGGGGAAGGTACCATCCATGGAACACATGTGGCAGGCATAATTGCGGCGAACGGAAAGCTAAGAGGAATGGCTCCAGAAGCGGAAATTATTGCGTACCGGGCATTAGGTCCAGGTGGTATGGGCACGTCAGATCAAGTAATCGCAGCAATTGACCGGGCGATTAAAGATAAAGTGGACATTATTAATTTATCATTAGGAAATAACGTGAACGGTCCGGATTGGCCAACAAGCCTGGCGCTTGACCGAGCAGTTGAAGCGGGAATTGTGGCTGTTACCTCCAGTGGAAATTCAGGTCCTAATCTTTGGACAGTGGGATCTCCGGGTACATCCTCCAAAGCTATCACAGTAGGAGCATCCTCTCCGCCGATCTATCTGCCATATCTATCTGCGGCTGGAGTGGAGAAAAAAATTCCGATTCATACATTACAAGGGGCAAAACCATGGGATCTAAAATCATTAGATGAAATCGAGTATGTCGGTCTTGGGCGTGAAGTTGACATGAAAGACTCAATCAAAGGAAAAATAGCTCTTATTGAACGAGGTAAGATTCCATTTATCGAAAAAGTGTTGAATGCAAAAAAACACGGTGCAAAAGCAGTTATCATTTATAATAATGTAAAAGGAAACTTTGCGGGCTCACTTGAAGTTCCATTAGATATAGCAGCTGCTTCCATTTCCAAGAAAGATGGGTTGGCAATAAAAAAACAAATTGAACAAAATCCATCTATTCGAACCATTTATATAAAAGAAGAAGATAAGCTGGCGGATTTTAGCTCAAGAGGTCCTGTCACAATGACATGGGCGATAAAGCCTGATATTGTTGCACCAGGGGTAGCGATAGACAGCACGGTGCCTGATGGTTATTTGCCCTTACATGGAACGAGCATGGCGGCACCACATGTTGCAGGAGCATGCGCCCTTATAAAACAAGCTCATCCCAAGTGGACACCTGAACAAATAAAAGCTTCACTTATGAACAATGCCGTTACCTTATTAGATGAAAATGGGAAAAAATTAGCTCCAAATCAGCAAGGTGCGGGGAGAATAAATGTAAAACAAGCAATTGAAGCAGAAGTGCTCATCTATCCTGGGGCTATATCATTCGGGCAGTTTGATACAAACCACCCAAGAACGAAAAAAATAGAAAAGGTAACCATTGATAATCAATCAAATATGAAGAAAACAATCACATTTCAAACGCCAAAAAATAAACCTGGGATCAGATGGGTACTTCCAGGAAAAATGGAGTTGGAGCCGGGAGAAAAGAAACAGGTGGAAGTGGGCGTTGATCTTACACCGAGTCAAATGAAACAGGGAATTTATGAAGGATGGCTATCAATCCAACAAGATGGAAAAACAGTAGAAATTCCATATGCGTATGTCATTGATGAGCCCAATTATCCTAGAATTATGGGGTTTGAGTTCACTTACGGTGACAAACCAAATGTGTTTAAATATCAAATGTACTTACCAGGTGGTGCAGATGAAGCCGGCATTGCGTTATATGATCCGGATTCACTAACATTTGTCGGGTATTTAGATTGGCTGCAAAAAGCGCCGAGAGGGTTGATCGGTGGAGAAATAAATGCAGAAGAAATGAAGGTGCCTAAAGGCGATTATAAAGCCGTTGTATTTGCGAAGAAAAATGGGCAGGAAAATTATTTAGAAACAGATATTTTACTAGGTGAATAATTAATTCAATAAAGCAAGTCAAGTACCAGTAAGCGTTTAAATGTGAACGAATTGTGAGGATTTGGTTGGATTGTGAACATTTTAACTTTAAACCAATTGACATCATATTTCCCCTATTGTATGCTATACGAGGGTATAATGATAAGGTTTACAATATCATTCAAATCCCATGTTTTACCCCCTAAATCCGTTAATAAATCAAGATAGAGGATTTATAAAATGCGACAAAAAAAACGCCATCCACTTCATGCGATGGGCCTCATGTCAGCTATCCTTTCCCAATTAGTTGGCTCTATTTTAATAGGTGTATTTACTGGGAAATGGATTGACAATTATTTAAAAACAGAGCCTCTGTTTTTAATCTTAGGCCTTCTGCTAGGACTAGCTGCTGGAGTTTATGCCATGCTGAAATTAGTCCACCACTATTTCTCAGGAGATTAACTATTTCATGTCTGATATGCAACTGATGTTTCAAAGATACCGTAAATACATATTTTTTCTACTTGCCCTTTATGTTTTAGGATGGGGGTTCACGAAGTATCAGTCAGTATTTCTAGGTTTACTTCTTGGGACATGCATAACTTTGTACAACCTGTGGATCATGGTAAGAAAGCACAAACAATTTGGGCGCGCATTAGATGAAGGGCGGAAGGCGGGCTCATTGGGAACGACGTCCAGAATGGCAGCCGCCGGTGTAGCAGTATTTTTCGCACTAAAGTTTCCAGAGTATTTTGATTTAATTAGTGTCATTATTGGATTAATGACGATGTACATCGTTATTATGATAGATTTTGTTATTCAACATTCACGCGCTTAGTTTAGGAAGAGAGGTGAATCTATTGGGTCACGGAGCTCCTGTGAGGGAATTTTTAGGTCTTACTTTTAATTTATCAAATGTATTAATGATTACGATTGCTAGTTTAATCGTTTTTATCATCGCCTTTGCTGCAACACGTAAATTAGCGATGAAGCCGACAGGTATGCAGAATTTCATTGAATGGGTTGTTGATTTTGTCAAAAACATTATCGGCAGCACAATGGACTGGCAAACAGGCGGACGTTTTTTAACGCTGGGTATAACACTCCTAATGTATGTGTTTGTGTCAAACATGCTGGGATTACCTTTTGCCATCGTTGTTGGACATGATTTATGGTGGAAATCACCAACTGCAGATCCTGCAATTACATTAACACTTGCTATTTTAGTAGTAGCGTTAACACACTACTATGGAATCAAGATGAAGGGTGCATCTGAATATGGTAAGGATTTTTTCAAGCCGATGCCATTCATGTTTCCACTTAAGATAATTGAAGAATTTGCGAACACATTAACGCTTGGTCTTCGTCTTTACGGGAATATTTTTGCGGGTGAAATTCTTCTGGGCTTGCTTGTTAGCCTTGGAACAAGCGGTTATGCTGAAAGTTTTGGAAGCGGAATTCTCGGTTCGATTGTCGCAGCAATTCCAATGTTGGCATGGCAGGGATTTAGTATCTTTGTTGGTGCAATCCAAGCATTTATCTTCACTATGTTAACGATGGTGTATATGGCACACAAAGTGAGCCATGACCATTAATCAATATATGTTCAGTTCACTTGAACTAAAACAAAAGGAATACTATTTTTCATACATTTAAAGGAGGAAATTTAACAATGGGTTTATTAGCAGCTGCAATTGCAATTGGTTTAGCGGCACTAGGTGCTGGTATTGGTAACGGTCTTATCGTATCTCGTACAGTAGAGGGAATCGCGCGTCAACCTGAAGCGCAAGGTAAATTACAAACTACTATGTTCATCGGGGTAGCATTAGTTGAGGCGATTCCAATCATCGCGGTAGTTATCGCATTCATCGTAATGGGATCATAATTCGATAAAATAAACATGTTTTTCATATGGCGAAGATCATTCAAACCGAACCTTCGCCATTGCTTTATGCAAAGATAAGGAAACGATTTTTCGAAATCACAAGTTTACCTTTAAAATATTGTCCAAAGTGGAAGGGTTTCGAGGAACGAGTTGACACAGAAATACGAAGTTCATCGGAAGCCGAAAACTATCAACCCATCATGGAACTCTTGAAGGGAGTGAAACCGAGCTATGTTAACTTTTGATCTTGCTGTAGGTGCGGCGACAGGCGGCCTTAACACAGGTGATATCGTATTCCAACTTATCATGTTCTTAATTCTTCTTGCATTGCTAGGTAAGTATGCATTTGGACCAGTTATGAACATGATGAAGCAACGTGAGGATCATATTGCTAATGAAATTAATAGTTCTGAAGAAAGAAATAAAGAAGCACAAAAGCTGGTAGAAGAACAGCGCGAGTTATTAAAACAAGCGCGTCAAGAAGCTCAGGCTCTTGTAGAAAATGCGAAAAAGCTTGGTGAGCAACAGAAAGAAGATATCATCCAGGCAGCTCGTTCTGAAGCTGGTCGTTTGAAAGATTCAGCATTAAAAGAAATCGAGCAGGAAAAAGATCAGGCTGTTGCAGCATTACGCGAGCAGGTTGCATCATTATCCGTATTAATTGCTTCTAAAGTAATCGAAAAAGAGTTGAATGAACAAGAGCAAGAGAAATTGATCAATGACTACATTAATGAGGTAGGCGAAGGTCGATGAGCAAAGGAATCGTTGCAAAACGTTATGCAGTAGCTCTTTTTCAACTTGCAAAGGAACAAAATGTAATCGATCAAATCGAAAATGAATTACTTGTTGTAAAAGAAGTTTTTACAACGAATCAAGAACTTATAAATGTATTTAACCATCCAAAAGTTACAAATGAAGCAAAGAAATCAATAATCAAGGATGCATTCTCAGGCCTGTCACTGCCGGTTGTGAATACATTATACCTTTTAGTTGATCGTCATCGTGTGGATGTTGTAACTGAAATCGTTGATTACTTTGTACAAAGTGCAAATGAAGCCCGTGGAACAGAGGATGCGATTGTTTATTCCGTTCGCCCACTTTCAGATAGTGAGTTATCTGCCATTTCCGCTTCTTTCGCGAAAAAGATTGGCAAGACTTCACTTCGTTTGCAAAACGTAGTTGATTCCAAGCTAATCGGAGGCGTAAAACTTCGTATTGGTAATCGCATTTATGATGGTAGTATTAGCGGTAAGCTTGAACGTATAGAGCGACAATTAGTCGCAAACAGATTGTAGATAGGGGTGAAACTCATGAGCATCAAAGCTGAGGAAATTAGTGCGCTTATAAAAAAGCAAATCGAAAACTATCAGTCTGATATAAAAGTAAGCGATGTTGGTACTGTTATCCAAGTTGGGGATGGTATCGCTCGTGCTCATGGCCTCGACAATGTCATGGCTGGTGAGCTTGTAGAATTCGCAAACGGCGTTATGGGTATGGCTCAGAACCTTGAGGAAAATAACGTTGGTATCATTATTTTAGGACCTTTCACAGATATCCGTGAAGGTGATGAAGTTCGTCGTACAGGACGTATCATGGAGGTTCCTGTAGGAGAAGCATTAATCGGTCGTGTCGTTAACTCATTAGGACAACCAGTTGATGGTTTAGGTCCAATTGAAACAACAAAAACTCGTCCAATTGAAGCTCCGGCACCTGGTGTTATGGATCGTAAATCAGTTCATGAACCACTTCAAACAGGTATTAAAGCGATTGACGCTCTTGTACCAATCGGGCGTGGACAACGTGAATTAATTATCGGTGACCGTCAAACAGGTAAAACATCTGTAGCAATCGATACAATCTTGAACCAAAAAGATCAAGATATGGTTTGTATCTACGTTGCAATCGGTCAAAAAGAATCAACAGTTCGTGGTGTTGTTGAAACATTACGTAAACACGGTGCATTAGATTACACAATCGTTGTAACAGCTTCTGCATCACAACCAGCTCCAATGTTATTCTTGGCTCCTTACGCTGGGGTAACAATGGGTGAAGAGTTCATGTACAATGGCAAGCACGTTCTTGTTGTATATGATGATTTAACAAAACAAGCTTCGGCATACCGTGAGCTTTCATTATTACTTCGTCGTCCTCCAGGCCGTGAAGCTTACCCTGGTGACGTTTTCTACTTGCATTCTCGCTTACTCGAGCGTGCTGCAAAACTAAGTGATGCAAAAGGTGCAGGTTCTCTAACTGCATTACCATTTATCGAGACTCAAGCAGGTGACGTTTCGGCTTATATTCCAACAAACGTTATCTCAATCACTGATGGACAAATCTTCCTTCAGTCTGACCTCTTCTTCTCTGGTGTTCGTCCAGCGATTAACGCAGGTTTATCTGTATCTCGTGTTGGTGGATCAGCGCAAATTAAAGCGATGAAGAAGGTTGCAGGTACATTACGTCTTGACCTTGCTTCATACCGTGAACTTGAAGCATTTGCTCAATTCGGTTCTGACCTTGATAAAGCAACACAAGCGAAATTAAACCGTGGTGCCCGTACTGTTGAAGTACTAAAACAAGGTCTAAACAAACCATTAAAAGTTGAAAAGCAAGTTATGATTCTGTATGCATTAACTCGTGGATTCTTAGATGATATCCCTGTAGAAGATATCAATCGTTTTGAAGATGAGTTCCATGCATATTCAGAACAAAATCATAAAGATGTTTTAGAAGAAATCCGTACAACTGGCGGACTTCCAAAAGATGAAGCATTAAAAGCAGCGATCGAAGGATTCAAAAAGACATTTGCTCCTTCTGAACAATAATTTATATGAGTGAAGGCTCTCTGAGCTTTCACTCAGCATGTTATAGATGATTTTTTAGAAAAACTTGGCTTGTCGCCAAGCTAATGGCGAAAGCCTTAGTTTTTCTTATACTATCATCCATGAAAATTTTATTCCTTGCGATAGTATAAATAAAGGTGGTGAGAACCTTTGGCATCATTACGCGACATAAAATCAAGAATCACTTCTACTAAGAAGACAAGTCAGATTACAAAAGCGATGGAGATGGTTTCAGCTGCAAAGCTTAACCGTGCTGAAAATAATGCGAAAGCATTTGGACCTTATATGGAAAAAATCCAGGAGGTTGTTGCAAGCATCGCGAACGGTAGCACAGACGTAAGTCATCCTATGTTAGAGAGCAGACCTGTTAAGAAAACGGGATACTTGGTCATCACGTCAGATCGTGGATTGGCAGGAGCATTTAACAGTAGTGTTTTACGTGCTGTATACCAAACAATTCAAAAACGTCACAAGTCGAATGATGAATTTGTGATCATTGCAATCGGTAAAATGGGCCGTGATTTCTTTAAAAAGCGTGGAATGAACGTGATTTCAGAAATTACTGGTATCGGTGACGAAACATCTTTTGCTAGCATTAAGGACATTGCAAGTGGAGCAGTAAACATGTTTGCAGACGGATCTTATGATGAGCTATATTTGTACTACAACCACTTCGTTAGTGCGATTCAACAAGATGTGACAGAGAAGAAGCTTCTTCCTCTTTCCGGTATTTCTTCAAGCAAAGGTTTAACTTCTTATGAGTTTGAACCAAACCAAGAAGAAATCCTTGAAGTGCTGTTACCACAATATGCTGAAAGTCTCATCTACGGAGCACTACTTGATAGTAAGGCTTCTGAGCACGCAGCTCGTATGACAGCCATGAAAAATGCAACTGATAATGCAAAAGAACTTATCAATGGACTTACTTTGACATACAACCGTGCGCGTCAAGCTGCGATCACGCAGGAAATCACAGAGATCGTTGGTGGAGCGGCAGCATTGGAATAGTAGTTTACAAATAGCTTTCAACATAGTGTTGATGTCTAGCTTCAGCGCCTAACTCCTCGAGTCATAAGCCGAATAGGAAATGAAGGTAAAGAACACCTTCTTTTCCTACTCGTCTTATACTTGTCGGAGTTAAGCAAGGCGCTTACGCATTTCGAGATAGGAGGGAAAACGATGAATAAAGGACGCATTACTCAAATTTTGGGTCCGGTTGTTGACGTAAAGTTCGAGAGCGGTCAACTGCCTGACATTTATAATGCCCTTACAATTAAAACAGAAGCGAATGAAAATGAAGTCGCGATCGACCTTACTTTAGAAGTTGCCCTGCATTTAGGTGATGATACAGTTCGTACAGTTGCGATGTCTACAACTGATGGACTAGTTCGTGGAGTAGAGGTTACTGACACAGGTGCACCTATTTCGGTTCCTGTTGGTGATGTAACATTAGGTCGTGTATTTAACGTATTAGGTGAAAACATTGACTTAGATCAACCGATTGCAGCAGATGCTCGTCGTGATCCTATTCATAGAGCAGCTCCTAAATTTGATCAACTTTCAACAGAGGTTGAAATTCTTGAAACTGGAATTAAAGTAGTAGACTTACTTGCTCCTTATATCAAGGGTGGTAAGATCGGTCTATTCGGTGGTGCCGGTGTAGGTAAAACTGTATTAATCCAGGAATTAATCAATAACATCGCACAAGAGCACGGCGGTATCTCAGTATTCGCCGGTGTAGGTGAGCGTACTCGTGAAGGAAATGACCTTTACCACGAGATGACTGACTCTGGTGTTATTAAGAAAACAGCGATGGTATTCGGTCAGATGAATGAGCCGCCTGGTGCGCGTATGCGTGTTGCACTAACTGGTCTTACAATGGCTGAATTTTTCCGTGATGATCAAGGACAAGACGTTCTATTCTTCATGGATAACATCTTCCGTTTCACTCAAGCAGGTTCAGAGGTTTCCGCTCTACTTGGACGTATGCCATCTGCCGTTGGTTACCAACCAACTCTTGCAACTGAAATGGGTCAATTACAAGAGCGTATCACATCTACTAACGTAGGTTCTGTTACATCTATCCAAGCAATTTACGTTCCAGCCGATGACTATACGGATCCGGCTCCTGCAACGACTTTCGCTCACTTAGATGCAACAACAAACTTAGAACGTAAATTATCTGAGATGGGTATTTACCCAGCGGTGGATCCTCTTGCTTCAACTTCACGTGCATTGTCACCTGAAATCGTTGGAGATGAGCACTACGCTGTAGCTCGTCAAGTTCAACAAACTTTACAACGTTATAAAGAGCTTCAAGATATCATTGCAATCTTAGGTATGGATGAGCTTTCTGAAGAAGATAAATTAACAGTTGCACGTGCTCGTCGTGTTCAATTCTTCTTATCTCAAAACTTCCACGTTGCGGAACAGTTTACTGGCCAAGCTGGTTCTTATGTTCCTGTTAAAGAAACAGTTCGTGGATTCAAAGAGATTCTAGAAGGTAAGTATGACCACCTTCCAGAGGATGCGTTCCGTCTTGTTGGACGTATTGAAGAAGTTATTGAAAGTGCAAAACAAATGGGTGTAGAAGCCTAATCTTGGGACCTAGGAGGGTATGAGTATGAAGACAGTATTAGTTAATGTCGTTACTCCCGATGGCCCAGTTTACGATGCAGACGTAGAGATGGTGAGTGTAAAAGCTCAAAGTGGTGAACTTGGTATTTTACCAGGCCATATTCCAATGGTTGCTCCACTACAAATAGGAGCAGTTCGCCTGAAGAAAGGGAGCAGCACTGAATTCGTTGCAGTAACTGGCGGTTTTATCGAAGTCCGACCTGATAAGGTAACAATTTTAGCTCAAGCAGCTGAAACTGCGGAATCAATTGATGTAAACCGTGCACAAGCAGCTAAAAAACGTGCTGAAGAGCGTCTTAATCAAAAAACAGAAGATATCGATTTCAAACGAGCTGAATTGGCACTAAAACGTGCTATCAACCGTTTAGATGTAACGAGATAACAAAAAAGGATGGTGCCCTTAGCACCATCCTTTTTATCTATATACAGCGTTTTTCCATCCGCTCATAACGTCTTAATAACTCCTGCTTCTCTGCTTCTTTATTCATTAAATAAAATTGATGAAATAAGTTCTGAAAATATTGATTATATCGGCCGTAACGGATTCCCATAACATATTTATCATCACCATAAGCATAAGCCTCTACAAGCCATTCTGCTTTGTTAGGGTGCTGTTTAACTAATACATCACACACATAAATACCCATGCTTGTCTCAAACTCTTCAATTGTCACCTGTAAATCAAAGAAACTATTATTCTTAAATAATGAAAAATACAAATTTTCCAATGCAATAAGACTATTCTTTGAATCATCAAGGGCGACTTGGTATTCATTTGCAATTTCCATTAATAGGTGAAGATGTTCTTTTCGGAATTCGTAATAAAATGCTTGCGCTGCGTAAATATTATCAAAAGAAGGTAATTGTTTTGCATATTCCAATGTTGCATCATATTGATGATCAAAATTAAGTTGCATCTAACTCCCCCTTTTTCATAGGTTGTTCTCGTGAAAATTGTTGCTCATGAATCCTATTAGTGTTGCGCAATGAAACGAACATATTTTAACAACAAGACTTCTTAAATGATTCCATGAAAGTATACCACACAATTCACAAATGAAAATCTGTAACAATTATTTCATAAATGAGGAATATAGTGGGTATCTTCCCGTAGTAAAATAAATATTGTGTGTACTTTGTAAAATCATAGACACCATTCATTAAATTTTTGTTAAAAACAAAAATCAATCATGTTACAGGATTTTCCCTATATAATAGTCAAGGGTATATACCGAAGAAACTAAGTCTAAAAACACGGAAATATTTACATTTTTAAATAGGAAAATATGAGGTTGTTTTTTGGCTTAAATCAGGTAAGATTGAGATTGCTGTGTGTCTTTAAAATAAGCGTTATTCTCAAGGGTTATGAGGATAAGTGGAGGGGTGAAGTATGCCCGATTATGGACAACTGGCCTTAATCAGTATGATTGTGCACCTAGCCTTCATCATTGTAACGTGGTGGGCCTTACAAGCACTAAATATTGATAAATGGTTAAAAGCGGGCAAAGTGATGCAAGCAAGAGTACTTCTCATATTGTTAACTATCGCTATTGGATCTATTGTAAGTAATTTTTTCCTGGATTATTTATTATGGTCTCAACAACTTCCAACACTATTCTAACAAGGGGTTTACCACTTTTTGAAATAGGGAATGTATGGTTACATATGCGTGAATGTACATGTATGTTTGGGATAACAAAGAATGATTTCCATCTTGTCTAATATTGACGAGTTTTTCCACGTATGGACACTGATAATCCGGTAACAATGTTACTAAGGAGAGGAAGTGACCGTATATGAGAAATAAAGGAATAGGAATTATGGTTTTAACGTTATCAATTATCTTCAGTTTGGTAGCCAATCATATAGTAGCGCTTGAGAATCAATCAAAATTATCATCCATTGCAGAACGGATGGAAAACGAAAATGTAGAGATTTCGAAATGGTCTCTATATTCAAAAAAGTTTGTCGAAAATAAATCTATACAAGAATTGAAACAAATGACGAAGCAATATCGTCAATATACTTGGACGTATAAACATGAAGACGACGTGTTTAAAGCGATCGGTGTTTATGAAAATAAAGAAAAAAATATAACGGAAAAACTCCAGTTTCTCGCCACCCTCACAAATGATCACAAACAATCGTATATCCTTTATGAGGTCATAGGTGTAGGTACTAATCGCAATTGGAATGATATGGATACATTCTTTACTCAAAGATCATTCGACATTTTCCATGAAAATCCTACAATATATGCTTGTATCGAAGGCATAGTAGGTGATAAGATGGAAGAAGTTTTGAATGAGACAATGGTTGAATTACTAACAGAGTTCAACGCAAAACCGATTGAAGAGCTCACGGAACAAGATTTTCTTTCGGTATCAGCTAAGACCTCACTTTGGGAAGATTATATTCCAACAAAAGAAGATAAGATGAACATTCAAATTGCATTAAGATCTGACGGAATGGGCGATAAAACTACGGTCGTTATAGGAACACCAATCATTACGTCTGAATATTAATATAGAGAAATTGGGACGCGGAGGGGAATAATTTGGAAAAAATCATCGTCCGCGGCGGTCGTAGGTTAAACGGCACTGTAAAAGTTGAAGGAGCAAAAAATGCCGTTCTACCAGTTATCGCTGCATCTTTATTAGCAAGTGAAGAAAAAAGTATAATCAGTGATGTACCTACGCTCTCCGATGTGTATACAATTAATGAAGTTCTTCGCCATTTAGGCGCGGATGTACATTTTGAAAATAATCAAGTGATTGTAGATGCATCAAAAGAGCTAAAAACAGAAGCACCATTTGAATATGTAAGAAAAATGCGCGCATCTGTTTTAGTTATGGGAGCATTATTAGCTCGTAATGGTCATGCACGTGTCGCATTACCAGGTGGCTGTGCAATTGGATCACGTCCAATTGACCAACATTTAAAAGGTTTTGAAGCAATGGGAGCTTCCATTAAAGTTGGTAACGGCTTTATTGAAGCAGAGGTAAATGGAAGACTTAAGGGAGCTAAAGTATATTTAGACTTCCCAAGTGTTGGCGCAACAGAAAACATTATTATGGCAGCAGCTCTTGCTGAAGGAACAACTGTCCTTGAAAATGTAGCAAAAGAGCCGGAAATCGTTGACTTAGCTAATTACATCAATGCCATGGGTGGAAAAATCCGTGGAGCAGGTACAGGAACAATCCGTATTGAAGGTGTGGAAAAACTAACAGGTGCACACCACACAATCATTCCGGACCGCATTGAAGCAGGTACATTTATGGTAGCTGCAGCGATAACTGGTGGAAATGTTCTTGTTAGAGGAGCAGTTCCTGAGCACTTAACATCATTAGTTGCAAAAATGGAAGAAATGGGCGTACAAATCATTGAAGAAAAAGATGGTTTACGTGTCATCGGACCAGAAAAATTAAAATCTGTCGACATCAAAACAATGCCACATCCAGGATTCCCAACAGATATGCAATCACAAATGATGGCACTGCTATTATGTGCAAACGGAACAAGCATGATTACAGAAACAGTATTTGAAAATCGCTTTATGCATGTAGAAGAATTCCGTCGCATGAATGGAGATATTAAAATTGAAGGACGTTCTGTTATCATCAACGGACCTGTCAAGCTGCAAGGTGCTGAAGTAGCAGCAACAGACCTACGTGCAGGCGCAGCACTTATCCTGGCAGGACTATGTGCAGAAGGCCACACTCGTGTTACTGAACTTAAGCATTTAGATCGTGGTTATGTAGCATTCCACGAAAAACTTGCAGGCATCGGCGCAGACATCGAACGTGTGAAAGAAGAAATTACAACATTTACGTCTGATCAGCAGCAAGCTGCCGTATCAGATTAATATGCCTTTATAAAAGAAGCAGAAGTCTAAAACGGCGTTCTGCTTCTTTTATTTTTTAACGACTTTACTAGAGTGCCTATTTTTGATGGAGTTTATACATAGATTAGGGGATTTTTTCAAATACAGCAATGGAATTGGGACGAGCTTAAGAATCATCCAATGATTCGACCAGTTTTTTGAATGATTGCGCTGACAATTTAAGTTTTTGAACCCACAATACAAAGGAATTCGATTAACTTTCTAAATGATTGCGCATATATTAAAAATAATTGTCCATTCCCACTAAAATAGTACATTGTCCACATTTTTTTCAGTCATAATTGCTTGTCCACGGCCATAAGATGAACTATAGACATACTACTCATCCTAAACCAATTGGAGGCCGAACATGAAACCAGTTAAACCAATTCTCTTCGCATTTGGGGGATTATTTATCATTATACTCCTCATTCCGACACTACTCGTTACACCATTTATGGAGCAATCAAAGGGAAAATTGGGGGAAGAATTAACCGTCGCAAAATCGGAGGTACCAGTGCTTGCTGAGTCGCCATTAGATGTACCTGTATACCGCAGCCAAACAAAACAAATCGAATCCATTCCTCTGGAAGAGTACGTGATTGGTGTTGTTGCATCTGAAATGCCTGCGGAGTTTGAAACAGAAGCATTAAAGGCACAGGCACTAGCAGCGAGAACATATATTACAAAACAGCTTATGAATGGACCAATAAGTACACCTGATGGTGCAGCTGTAACAGACACTCAAATGCATCAAGTATATAAAAATCCGGAAGAGTTAAAAGCCATTTGGGGAGACAAATATGAATCAAAGCTGCAAAAAATCACAGCAGCCGTTGCAGCGACTCAAGGAAAAATTCTTACATATCAAGACCAGCCAATTGATGCATCATTTTTCTCAACAAGCAATGGATATACAGAAAACTCTGAAGCTTATTGGACAGAAGCCATTCCTTATTTGAAAAGTGTAAAAAGCTCATGGGACAAAAATTCTCCTAAATTTTATGATAAAAAAGTGATTACGATTAAAGACTTTGAAAGCAAGTTAGGAGTAAAGCTCGATACATCAAGCGGGACAGTTGGTAAAATAACCGAACTAACACCAGGAAAACGCGTCGCTAAGGTTGAAATAGATGGAAAGCAGTTTACTGGAAGGCAAATAAGAGAAGAATTAGGTCTAAAATCAAGTGATTTCACATGGGAAATCAAAGGTGACTCCGTTGTGATTGAAACAAAAGGGTTTGGCCATGGAGTCGGAATGAGCCAATACGGGGCAAACTTTATGGCGGAAGATGGCAAAACATATGAAGAAATCATTGCTCATTATTATAATGGAACAAAGGTATCTGAAGCAGAACCATTCTTATCTAAATATACAGCCAAAAATTAAAGGAGCCCTCGGGCTCCTTTTCGGTTTTGCTGATATATTCTTGAGTTCGCTGATATATCGTCGAATTCGCCGATAAATTCTGCTTTTCGCTGATAACCCCCCAAAACCCGCCGATAAATCAATTCGAAAAAAACTTCCGTTTCGCAATCCAATAAGAAACAGCCACACCGATCGTATCTTTAACAAAATCAATCACAGTCGCAGAGCGTGCCGGAACAAAGGATTGATGAATTTCATCTGTTAGCCCGTAAGCAATCGAAATAACAGCCGCAATGATACTTGCTTTTTCTGACCATTTGCCATGTGCCATAAAAGCAAAGGCTATGAACCAATAAAGAATCGCAAATTCAATAAGATGCAGAGATTCCTTTAATAATGCATCAAACGAAAGCTGTGTGTCCACAATCGCATCTGCCGGAAAGCTTGATAATGTCCAAATAAAGGCCATATATAGAATAGGCAACAGCGTAAAGACAATCTTTTTCATCTATCAATACTCCTATCTCATCGTTCTAAAAATTTTTTTTAAAAGGCATACATATTATTATAAACATTGCGCAAACTAATTTTAAAAAATTTTTTTACAGGATGTGTATATAATTCAGATAATCTGTTCAGACTGATTTCTGAGGTGATGATAGAATGAGAGAGGAAGAAAAGAAACGTACTTCTCAAACTAAAGTTCAACAATTTTTCAGAAAACGTTGGGTATTTCCGGCAATTTACCTAATGAGTGCAGCAGTTATCCTTACAGCAGTATTATGGTACCAAAACATCAGCAACAATGTTGCAGAAGATTTGCAAAATAATCAAGACGAAATCGCATTAGATGAGCAGGAAGCAGTTGAAGTAAACGCAACAAAAGAAAACTTCACAATGCCAGCAGTAGATGCTGAAGCAGTAAACGTTGTGAAGAAGTTTTATGACCCGAATGCAACAACAGAAGAGCAAGAAGCAGCACTTGTATTCTATAACAATACGTATAGAATGAACAAAGGAATCGACATCGCAAGAGAAGATCAAAAGCAATTCGATGTTGTAGCATCACTAAGTGGTACGGTAACAAAAGCTGAAAAAGATCCAATCTTAGGATTTGTTGTAGAAATTGAGCATGAAAACGATGTCGTAACAGTATACCAATCATTAGCAGAAGCTAGTGTACAAGCTGGTGACAAAGTTGAGCAAAACGAAGTAATCGGTAAATCTGGTGAAAATCTTTACAATGAAGAAGATGGCAACCATGTTCACTTTGAAATCCGCCAAGCAGGTACAGCTGTAAATCCAGAAAGCTTCATGGGTAAGCCGGTAACATCCATTGAAGAAGCTGCTGAAGAAGAAGCAACAGAAGAAGAAGTAAGTGAAGAAACACCAGCTCCAGCAGGTGAAACGGAAGAAGCTCCAGCTGAAGAAGAAAAACCAGCTGAAGAAGAAAAACCAGCTGAAGAAGCTCCAGCAAAAGACACTGAAACACCAAAAGAAGACACTGACAAATCAGAAAAAGCCCCTGAATCAGACAAAGACGCTGACAAAGGCGCAGAATAAGCCGGGACACAGGGACAGGTTCCTTGTCCCTCCAACGATACGAGGTTGAACTCAAACTACTCAGAGATCAACCTCGATTTTTTATGTAATCAGTAGGTACGACCTACACCATTAGGACTTGACGGTAAGCCACGTTTTTCTAACGAACCAAAACAAGCCGAACCCCAATCCCCCACCACATGTATTTAACAGCAGATCATCCACATCAAAAGCTCCTACCCGAAATAGAAATTGAGATCCTTCAACAGACAACGACAAGACAAAAGTCCAAAGCACTGCCTTGTAAATTGAGTCGACCATCTTCCATAAAGTCGGCAGAAAAAAACCAAACGGAAGAAAAGCCAATATATTTCCGATAAACGGGTCAGTCAGAGAAAAGCCGTCAAAACTGTGAAAATAGGCGCCAACTGTCTTAAAGGGAACAAGGTTATAAGCAATATCACCCTCAACAGACTGCCGGTACGCAGAGAAAAACAATAAATACAATAGCAATGAGAAATAACTTAGAAAACAAATATAGAGAAGTAATGTTTTTATCTTCATAATAGGGTAAATATACCAAATAATACGGCAGATGGCGATAGACCGCAAAAAAAGTTGTCGAAGAAAAAATATCCTTAATTTTCAACTTTTTATTGACCAGCTATATCTTTTCCATACATAATAAGACATGTTAAAGCTGTCAGGAGGTGTATTCAGTATATCATAATATGATAACGCTTACAATTATATGAAGGAGGAGAGTCCAATATGATGACATTATTCTTGATGCTTGCTTTAACTCTTTTTAGTCTTATCTTTTGTTTAAGAAAGAAAAAACCTCAGTTTTTACTCATCCCGGTAGTAACACTGCTTATTTACTTCGTTGTCCAGATTGCATTAGTACCTGCACCATTTTTAGAAACAATAAAATTCATCTTCAGTCTGTCTTAAGGTTCCGAGTGATCATTCATTTTCAGGAGGTTCTTTATGAGAAAAATTGATAAAAAAGTAGCGGATGCCTATTTTAGAGAACGAACAAGAAACATTGTTATTTACTTAATCATTGGGGCATTATCATCATTCGGTATTGTCTTATTTGCGGAGTTTTTCAGCGGCTTTACGATTAACGGCTTTCCTTTTCACTATTTCATGGGGGCACAGGGGGCTGTTGTGGTCTTTATACTTTTATTATTTATTAACGCAAAAGTCAGTGATTCAATTGATAAAAAGTATGGCATTGATGAATCAAAAAATGAACAGCTTAGCGCCGGGAAAACGCTGGATCATTAAAAAAACGGAAAATATAAAATTGATATTATATTGATTAAAAGGGGATCAGATAAACTTTCACTAGCTAATGAGTACATAGGGGAGTGCTCAAGTTAATAAGGGGGATTTTTATTGGACGCTCAATTTATTGTTTCACTTGCTATTATTTTGCTTACTTTTGCCTTATATATCGGGATTGCGATCTACAATACAGCGAAGCAAACATCTGACTTTTATGTAGCAGGCCGCGGTGTTCCACCGATTTTTAATGGAATGGCCATCGGAGCGGATTGGATGAGTGCAGCTTCATTCATTGGGATGGCTGGTACGATTATGCTGCTTGGATATGATGGACTTGCTTATATTATGGGATGGACAGGTGGATATCTTCTATTAACCTTCCTGCTCGCACCCCAGCTACGTAAGTATGGTCGTTACACTGTACCGGAATTCATTGGAGATCGCTATAACAGTCACACGGCCCGCGTCATTGCGGCTGTATGTACGATCATTATCAGCTTTACCTACTCAATAGGGCAATTATCCGGGTCGGGAGTTGTGATCGGCCGCCTTTTTGAGATTGATGCAAAGCTTGGAACAATGATTGGCGTGGTGCTCATTGCCTTTTACGCAGCCTTTGGTGGAATGAAGGGGATAACGTGGACACAGGTTGCGCAATACATTATCCTCATCATCGCTTATTTAATTCCGGTTATTTTCATGTCATTGCAAATTACAGGAAACCCTGCTCCATGGCTTTCGTATGGAAAAATCGTCGAGGAAATGGGGGAACTTGATCGACAGCTTGGGATTTCTGAATATTTTGCTCCATTTACGAACGGAACAAAATGGCAATTCCTTGCACTCATGTTTACGTTAATGGCAGGAACAGCAGGTCTTCCACACGTAATTGTTCGTTTTTACACGGTGTCAACAATGAAAGCGGCAAGATGGTCTGGGGCTTGGGCGATTCTGTTTATCGGACTTTTATATTTATCTGCACCAGCATATGCTGCGTTTTCGCGTTTTATTTTAATGACACAGGTTGCAGGACAAAAGCTATCTGAACTGCCTGCATGGACTGAATCATGGGTAAACACAGGAAAACTGCAAATTGCTGATGGAAATGGTGATGGCATTTTACAATGGAGCGAATTGATGATTTCAAATGATATCGTCGTTATGGCAACACCGGAGATCGCCAATCTTGGGATGTTCGTCATCGGCCTTGTAGCAGCAGGGGCAATGGCAGCAGCTCTATCAACAGCCGGCGGCTTAATGATCGCCATATCATCATCCTTTGCACATGATATTTACTATCGGGTGATGAAACCAAATGCATCGGAAAAGAACCGTTTAGCCGTTGCTCGCTGGTCAATTGTCATTGCGACTGTATTAGCGGGATTAATCGCGCTAAATCCACCGGGAGCAATCACACAAATCGTCGCATGGGCCTTTGCGCTGGCATCAGGGACATTCTTTCCGGCACTGCTCATCGGAGTATGGTGGAAGCGTTCAAACACTCAAGGCGTCATCTCTGGAATGCTAGTCGGTTTAACGGTAACACTCATCTACATCTTTGCCTCTAAATACGGCGGTTTCACCATCGCCGGCATTATCGACACAGGCGCAGGTGTATTCGGAGCAGCCGCAGCCATCTTAACCAATATAATCGTCTCACTCTCAACAAAAGCACCATCCATCCAAACACAAGAAGAAGTCCTAAACCTACGCTACCCCGAACAAATGACATACAAAGACGGAGAAGTGTGGATGGACAAATAATGGGTCAAGGGGACAGGTCCCTTGTCCCTTTTTTGTGTGGAGTAAGAAAGTATAAAATTTTTGTACTTAACGTTCGTGTCTAGCTCGAGCGGCTAGCCCCTCGAGGTCATAAGCCAATTTGGAATAGAAGGCAAAGAACGCCTTCTATTCCAAATCGTCTTAATTGCCCGAGGCTAACCAAGGCGCTTGCGGTCTTCTTATGTGGGTCAAGGAACCTGTCCCTCCGTCCCACCCCGCCTGTACTGCTTGCGGTAGTTGGCCGGTGATACGCCGTATTTGTTTTTGAAGCATTGGGAGAAGTAGCTTAGACGTGTGAAGCCGATTTCTTCTGAGATGATGTGTAGAGGGAGGTCGGTTTTCAATAGATGAAGGCGGGCTTGTTCAATTCGATAGTTGGACAAGTATTCAAGTGGTGTACAGTTAAACGTTACCTTCATGCATCGCGCTAAATAGTTTTCGTGAACATGGAATTTTGCAGCCAAGCTTTTATTTGTAATCGGTCCTTTATAGTTTTGTTTTATGTAGATCTCAATTTGCTCCGCAAGCTTCACATTGCTGCTTTGATTATGTTGATCATTTTCAAGGCTTTGCAGAACCTGCATGAAAATCTGCTGTGTTTCCCAAAAAGCCAATGAACGAATTTTGACGGTTGATTTTAAAAGTAACTCTAATCGATTGAATAGCTCATTCGGGTTTCCTAATTTTTGATGTTTTGGCAAATGAACCGTGTTGTTTTCAGAGTGAAAGTGTAAAGTCGGAACAGGTTGGTCAGGCTCCAATGGTTTTTGCTCCTTTTGGACACACCATTTATCTTTTGTTTGAAAGTGAAACCAATAAAACACAGTGTCCTCCGTACAGGGCTCCACTGGAAAATGATGTTTATTAGGTTCAAGAATAAGAACGTCATGTGGAAACAGCTTCCACTGTTCATTTTCCTCTCCAATATAAAGGCTTCCTTCCTTCATAATAATCACATCAAAAAACCCTAGGTTATAGCGGTCAGGGTGTCTTTGCCCTTTTTTATAGGTGGTAAGGTTTCCTTCAATAAAATAAGGAAATGGGGGTGCAAGAAACGATAGAAAGGTAGTTTCTGTCAAATTTGTCTCCCTCCTCTAGTGTGAAATATTGTAAATTTACGTTCGAAATCGATATTTTCCTGCCTATATAACGGTGCTAAAATAATCATTGTAAGCGTTTTAAAAGTAGGTTTAACTATATGATAATGCTTTTCTTATTAGGATAAAAGGTAATTTCCTAAATAAATAGAATGGGTGCAATTTAGAAAGGATTGAGGTGCTTCATGACAATGAAATCACTGGTAAATATCACAGATCCAGTTAAAAGAGTAGTAGTTGAAGATCAATTTTGGAAAACATATAAACAGATTGTGGCAAAAGAAGTTATTCCTTATCAGTGGAAAGCATTAAATGATGAACTGCCTGATACTGAGCCAAGTCATGCGATCGAAAATTTCCGGATTGCAGCCGGCGAATCAAGCGGTGAATATTATGGAACCGTTTTTCAGGACAGTGATGTGGCTAAATGGCTGGAAACCGTAGCATACAGCTTACGTGACTTCCCGAATAAAGAATTAGAAGAAAAAGCAGATGAAGTCATTGCGTTATTAGGAAGAGCTCAAAGGAATGATGGCTATTTAAATACCTACTATATATTAAAAGAACCGAATAACCGTTGGACCAATTTGAGAGACAATCATGAATTATATTGTGCCGGCCATTTCATCGAAGCTGCTGTAGCTTACTATGAATCAACGGGGAAAAAAGAATTCCTGCACATTATGGAAAAGTATGTTGATTTAATTGATTCCGTATTTGGGCTTGAGGAAGGAAAAATCAAGGGCTATCCCGGTCACGAGGAAATTGAATTGGCTTTAGTAAGACTATTCGATGTAACAACGAATCAAAAACACCTAAAACTTGCCCAATATTTTATTGAACAACGCGGCCAGCAGCCGAATTATTTTTCAGAGGAAATGGAAAAAAGAAAAACAATTGAAACAGCCCAGACATGGAATGATGATACCTATATAAACTTCGGCTTAGGATATGAATATCAGCAGGCACATAAGCCGGTAAGAGAACAAAAAGAGGCCGTAGGTCATGCGGTAAGAGCTATGTATCTATATATCGCCATGGCGGATTTAGCGGCGAAAACAGATGATCATTCATTAAAGGAAACATGTGACATTCTTTGGGATGATGTAATCAAACATAAAATGTATATTACAGCAGGAATTGGATCTGCAGTAAATGGAGAAGCCTTTACATGCAAACATGATCTGCCGAACGATTCGATGTATTGTGAAACATGTGCTTCAGTCGGGCTTGCTTTTTGGGCAAACAGGATGCTGCGTCTTGAGCCGAACCGAAAATATGCGGATGTACTTGAGCAGGCGCTTTACAACGGAACATTAAGTGGAATGGACTTAGACGGTAAGCGATTTTTCTATGTGAATCCACTTGAAGTAAATTCATTTCAAAAAAACAGGAAGGATCAAGAGCATGTAAAGACTGAACGTCAAAAATGGTTTTTCTGTGCATGCTGTCCACCTAATTTAGCGCGAATGATTGCTTCTGTTGAAGACAATGCTTATACGCAAACAGAGGATACCTTGTATACACATTTATATATTGCCGGAAACGTTCAAACTGTTTTGTCGGAGCAAAAAGTAGAGCTGACACAAACTCATCATTACCCTTGGGAAGGCAATATTGCCCTAACAGTAAATGTAGAGAATTCGGCAAAATTCAAACTAGCCTTACGAATTCCAGGGTGGTGTAAAGCAGCATCAGCGAAAGTGAATGGAGAAACAGTGGCAGTTAACGAATTAGAAAAAGGCTACTTTATCATAGACCGGGTCTGGCAAAAAGGTGATACAGTCACACTCGAGCTCGACATGGCGGTGTTGAGAATGCGGAGCAATCCACTTGTATCAATGAATCAAGGTCAAACAGCCTTACAGCGCGGTCCGATTGTTTATTGTATTGAAGAAGTTGACAACGGAGCAAACTTGGCCGGAATACGCCTTTCAAAACAAAGTGAGATTACTAGCCAATATGAACCAAATCTATTAAACGGGGTTGTCACACTGAAAGCGGAAGGATATCGAATTGAACCTACTAGTGAGCTTTATCAGTCAGAACCGTTGGAAATGCATCCACAAACAATAACAGCGATCCCTTATTACGCATGGTGTAATCGTAAAAAAGGTGAAATGAGAGTCTGGATTTATGAAATGTAAACATCTTGGCGTTTGATTAATCGTTTTATCAAATGCTTTAAGCAAAATGTGAGGGAGAGGTGAGATCCAACAAGGAAGCTCACCACCCGCTTCACTAAAAAAACATCCATACTGATTAATCGTTTAACCTAAAACGAAAGGTGAGATCAAAGATAAATATAAAGGACATAGCAGAAAAAGCGGATGTTTCAATCGCTACCGTATCAAATGTCATCAATAATAGAGGCCGTGTCGGGGAAGAGACGCGTAAAAAGATTATGAATATCATCGAGGAATATAATTATCTGCCAAATGAGCTGGCTAAAAATCTTAAATTAAATAAAACAGATTCCATCGGGGTTATTGTAGAGGATATTTCCGTTTTCAATGCACCTGAAATCATAAAAGGCATTCATGCAGCAGCAGAAGAAAAGCAGTTATCGATTTTATTGACAAACATGGGGCTGTTTTCAAAGTGTGGGAATGAATTTCCCAGTGTAGATCAATGTAAGGAACTGGCGCTGCCTTTGTACAGACAATTAGTAAAGAGCCAAGTAGAAGGAATCATTTATATTGGTGTACATCCAAGGGATATCACCGGTATTATATCTGATTCGAAAATCTCGATTGTATATACCTACTGTTATACGAGAAACGAACATGATTATACAGTGAATTATGATGATGAAGGTGGTTCTTATCAAATAACAAAATATTTAATCAACAAGGGACACAGTCAAATTGGATTGATTAGCGGATTAATAAATTCGAAGTCATCCCATGCACGCTTTCGAGGCTACCAAAAAGCATTAAGCGAGCATCTGCTCATGTTTCATCCTCAATTTGTCAAAACAGGGGATTGGGAATATGAATCAGGCTATCGGATGGCATTAGATTTGTTACATCAGGAGACAAAGCCAACTGCCATTATTGCGATGAATGATTTAATGGCTGCAGGGGCCATTCAAGCGATAAAAGAACAAAAGCTTCAAGTACCTGATGATGTATCTGTTATAGGATTTGATAATCGGGAATTAAGCGGCTATCATTCACCGAAATTAACCACGATGTCTTTACCCCTTGAAGAAATGGGGAAGGTAGCCATGAACATTTTACATCAGCTGAAAAATAATCAAAACGTCGTTCAAAAAAAATATCTGTTGGATTGTCATCTTGTTGAGAGAGAGTCCGTGGGACAGAGGGGACAGGTTCCTTGTCCCAAATGTTAAAAGGAGGGTAACAAAAGTGAGTGTGCCTAATGTATCAAGGAGATCCGGCTTAACAAATGCAAAAGCAAAAAGGATCAAAGGAAGGTCTTCATTAAAAAATAAATATTTGCCATATTTATTATTAACACCCGTCTTTACGATGATCATTGTTGTTGTGTTTATCCCCTTGTTAACGACAATTATCTATAGCTTCCAATCCTACCGGTTAACCAATCAAGAAGAAAAAGCAACGTTTATCGGGTTCGATAACTATCTCACTTTATTTCAAGATGAACGATTTATCTCATCTCTTATGACAAGTCTGATCTATATTGCCGGAAGTGTACTCGGAATGTTAATTTTAGCTTTGATTACGGCTCAAATAGCGAATCAGGCTTTTAAAGGGAGATCTATTTTTCGCTCGACCATTCTTTTGCCTTGGGCTGTTGCACCGGTAGTAGCTGCACAAGCATGGAAATTTATGTTTGAAACAGACTTTGGAATCATCAATCACATTTTAACGTCAATAGGTGCGATTGAACGTAATATTCCGTGGCTTGTCACAGGTGATTATGCGATGGGAAGTGTCATTATAACAAATGTTTGGAAAACAACGCCATTACTAACATTAATTATTATCTCTGGATTACAGACGATTTCCAAAGACCTCTATGAAAGTGCTGATATGGATGGAGCAAGTCCATTTAAAAAATATTATTATATCACTCTGCCTTTAATAAAACCTTTTATATTAATGGGACTCATTTTTACAACTCTTCAGACAATAAATGTGATCGATATTATCTATGTCATGACAGGCGGTGGACCTGGTGAAGCGACAGAAATTTTCACATTATACAATTATAAAGTATTTTTCCAATATCTTGACTTTGGTTTAGGTGGAGCAATGGCTGTTATCGGGGTAACTATCATCGGTATTTTAATCTTTATCTACGGTCGAAACATGAATAAACAGGTAAATCATTAAAAAATGGTCAGGAGGAAAGGGAATGAAAAAAAGGCAAGATCTTTTATTCTGGATAGCCTTAATCGTTATTGTGCTCATCAATGTCATACCGTATTTTTGGACCATTTTAACGTCATTGAAGCAGCAGAATGAAATATATAATGTCAAAATATTTCCTGAGAAACTGTATTTGGATAACTATATCCAGGTTATAACCGAAAGCGGATTTTTAGGAAACATTTTTAATAGCTTAGTTGTTTCCGGTTCTACTGCGTTAATTTGTATCCTGATAGGTGTTCCGGCTGCATACGCATTCGCCCGGTTAAAATTTAAGTTTCAGAATCTATTATTTATGTTGGTTCTTTTCATTACAATTTTCCCGGGGATTTTTATTATCAGTCCATTATTTAGTTTTTTAAAGGAAATAGGTGCAATAGATACGTATTTTGCCCTTATCTTACCGTATGTCGCTTACTTCACTCCTTTAGTCGTTTGGATCTTAACAGGGTTTTTCAGAACCATTCCGGATGCCTTGGAAGAGGTAGCAATTATGGATGGGTGCGGGGTATTTAAGGTCATTACGAAAATTATCCTGCCTCTTTCTTTACCGGGAATTTTAACAGTAGGCATTATCGCCTTCACGTTATCTTGGAATGAATTCTTGTTTGCCTTAATTTTCACCTCTTCTGATAGTGCGAGAACTGTTCCTGTAGCGATCTCACAATTTCAGGGAGTTCACTCCTTAAACTGGGGCCAAATGACTGCAGCTGCAATAACAGCAACTATTCCGATCGTGCTAATCTCCATAGCATTACAAAAGTATATTATCAGCGGTCTAACAGCAGGTGCTGTAAAAGGATAATGCGTATCACTGTCATGTAGGGGGGTGATGAATGGAACGCAGGGACAGGTACCTTGTCCCAGTTAAAACAAGCAATATAGTAAATTAAGTGTAAATTGGTTCTAACGATAAAAACGGCAATAAAGGGGAGGACAGCAAGCTTGAAGAGTCCAAAAAAGAAAGCGTTAGCGACAGTTATGAGTCTTGGTGTTTTATTTGGTTCAATTCCAACGGCATTTGCAGACTATCAACCGGGAATCCCGGAAGCAGTGGATCCCGGAACTCCTGAATACAAGGGGCTTGAACAACCGGTTCCTGCAGAGCCGGTGAAATATGATCCCTCAAAAAGCATGCTTGAAGAAATCTACAAAGCGGATAAAGCAGCAGGCGGAGAGTCGTATTGGATGGATCAAATTCTTGAAAGACCGGGTTCACAAGGGGGAAATGATTTATTTACACGTGGAAGAGCATTATACATGTTTACACACCAGCCAAATTTACTTGGCTTCGGTGGTGGCTATGCCTATAGAGAAATGCCGACAGGAAGCGCTCAAAATATGTATACCATCACATTATCTGATACTTCATTATCAGAGGATGCTTCGAAACGAAAACAATATCCAAGTCATTGGCTAAGTGTACACAAGGCGGACGGACTGAACATCCAGCAGAAAAAATTCATTACGTATAACAATGTCGCTGTGACCATTTTGGATATTGAAAATACTGGTGAATCAGACATAACCAAAACCGTGAACGTATCATCTCCGATCGTAAGCAAACCTTCAAAGGATGGGAAGGAATTAACGGGAGTCCAAAAGGCAAGATATGATTTAACAACGATGTATCCGAGGCTAAGTGGAGAAGGCATGACCGTTGATGGAACAAAGCTGACAAAGTTGATCACACTAAAACCCGGTGAATCAGCTACGGTAAAAGTACAAATGGGGGTAACAACAAAAGAAATACCAGCATCATCAACTGATTATGAAAGATTCGCTGAGTATGATGCAGACAAATCTTTTACAACTCAACTTGATGAATACAACAAATGGTGGTCTGAGAATGTGCCTTATATTGATATTCCAGATCAAAATAT
This sequence comes from Bacillus sp. J37, assembly GCF_000518865.1. Classification (GTDB taxonomy): domain Bacteria; phylum Bacillota; class Bacilli; order Bacillales; family Bacillaceae; genus Metabacillus. The sequence continues at coordinate 270,883 of NZ_KI912515.1, forward strand.
TAAGAAGATGTCATACTATCGTACATTTTTAAACAGATTTAATTACGTAGATGCCAATATTCCCGGTAATGATTTTCAATTCCCGGTATCGATTGAAGGTGTGTTAGGGTACAACAATGCCATTCAACTAACGCAGCCAATGCATATGCAGGACTTAAAATATTTCCGTAATCCTATTTATTCATATGGTAACTGGGTATCATCAGGCGAAAGTTCAAAATACTCGGCATTTCAGGATAACCCGGGAGATCCTGCTCATTGGAATAATACATATGAGCAATGGATCGCAGACGAAGCGTGGGAATCGTATAAAGTTCATGGAGGAGATAAAAAAATCCTTAACAACCTTGCCCGTTACGCAGAAGGTGATGTGAAAGGTCAATTAGATAAATATGATACAAATAATAACTATCTTGTCCAATATGATTGGGGTTCCCTGACAGGAAATGATGCAGATGCTGTCGCTCTGAATTGGAAGGACAGAGATCAAGATCGAACAGATCAAAGCGCATTCAACTATTCAGGCGCTTTAGCAGCAGCAGAAATTTATACAATTCTCGGAAATGATCAGAAAGCTGAAGAAATGAAGCGGTTAGCGGAAAATATGAAAGAATCCATTTTAACGATCCTTTGGGACGATTCAGAAGGGGAAAATGGAAAAGTCTTTAAACAGAAGGACATCGAATCAGGTGAATTAGTGCCTTGGAAGGATCAACAAAACTTCTCACCATTTACTCATGAAGTTGTCCCAAATACAGATGAGTATAAACAGGCATTACGTTTCTATGCGGATAAGGGGCAATTCCCGATTATGCCGTTTTTTACAGCTAACCAATTCGATAAAAAGCTGGCGGAAGAGGCTGGAGTTGGCGGAAGTAATAACTTTTCAAATATCAACTCAACCCTCCAAGCGAGACTTTATGCGACAGCGATCCGGAAGTATCCATCAGAATACATTACCCCGGACATGTACCGTAAATTAATCGAATGGCTGACATGGACACAATATGTTGATGGTGACAACAGATTTCCGGATAACAATGAATTCTGGAATAGCTATGATGAAGAAACACAGAAACTGAACTATAGATCATGGATTCATCATAATATCCTTGGTGCCTACAACTTCTCAATTATTGAGGATATCGCAGGAATGCAGCCGCGCGAGGACGAAATCCTGGAATTGTGGCCAATCGATATGGGGTACGAATATTTTACGGTCAATAATTTACGATACCATGACAGTGATTTAACCATTGTTTGGGATAAGCCGGATGGAACAAAACACTACGGAGAAACACCGGAAGGATATTCTGTCTACCTTGACGGACAACGTGTCTTAACGGTTGACGATCTTGTTCATCTAACGTACGACTCCAAATCCGGAACCGTCACAATTGAAGATGACAAAAGCAATGCAAAAGTTACCTACAATCAAGCAAAGGGATTGAAGAAAGCAACTGATGTCACTCTTTCAGAGAATGCTAGAGCAGTAGATATGTTCCAAAAAGCAGGTGTTGATTTAACAACAGAAACTGGTGACGCCAAAAACCTAGCAAAAGGGAAATCAGTGTCAGCTTCCTATACATCAAAAGGGACGAAGCCTGAAGATCTGACAAAAATGGAAAACGCTGTTGACGGATTCACTGTAAGCGGGCTGCCAACAACTCGTGGTAACCATTATGCAGTACCAAATCCAATCTGGGGCACAAAAGACTCTCCAAATGAAAAGGATTGGTTCGAAGTAGATTTTGGTGAACCAACATCATTCGATAATGTGAAATTGTATTTCTATAGTGACAAAGAACGGGAAAATTATAAAGAACCTCTTCATTATACAATTCAATACCTAGATGGAACCGAGTGGAAGAGCATTCCGATGCAAAAGAAAAGTCCACTTCAAGCAAACTTAAATGAAGTCAGATTTAACAAGGTCACAGCCCAAAAAATGAGGGTTCTTATGACTCCATATCCGGAATTCGATATGGGATTGAAGGAAATTCAAGTATTTGAAACAGGAATTCAGGTTCCTGTAGAACCAAACAAGGCACCAAATGTGGAGATTCAGCTTGATGACAGCTATAACCAAGTGATGAAGGAGCGATTGGTAGCTACAGTTTCCGATGATAGTCAACCACTTGATTTTCCGGAATTAACTTGGAGTAAAAAGTCTGGCCCTGGATCTGTTGTATTTTCTGATCTCCACTCTGTCAGCACGGTAGCAAGCTTTTCAGAGGAAGGAACATATGTCATCACACTAACAGCGGATGATGGAGAATTGTCTACAACGGCTGACTATGAAGTAATTGTTGAGAAACAGGATGTGAACTTAGCCTTAGATGCAACACCATCCACATCATATGTCTCTTCATGGGAAGATATCAATGCCATTAATAATGGGGTCGATCCAAAAAACTCAAGAGATAAAACCGGTGGTGCATATGGAAACTGGAATAACTCTTCGAAAACACAATGGGTTCAATACACATGGGATTATCCGGTCGTCATCAATCAGTCATCTGTTTATTGGTGGACTGATGGCGGAGGAATTCAAATGCCTGAAGGGTATACTCTTCAATATTTGGATAAAGATGGGGCAACATGGAAGGATGTAGACGTGATCTCAGGATTGAAAGTTGAACCTGATAAATACAACACAACAGCATTCAAACCGATTGAAACCAAAGCACTGAGGATGACAATTACGCGGGGAACTCAATGGACAGGAATTTTGGAATGGAAGGTACTAGAGCCTCCTGTCACAGCGATTCATCCTAACGATGTGAAGGTGCGTGTACTTAAAGGGGAACGTCCGGAGCTACCTGCAACTGTTCAGAAAGTCTTTGACGGATATACACAGGAAGTGAAGGTCACATGGGATGCAATTAGTGATGAACAATTGCAACAAGGTGATACAGAAATAAACATTTGGGGCGCATTGGAATCCTCATATCACATGATTCCGGCAACTGTGTATGTAAGAACAGAAGATAGTGTGACGATTAACACAATCACTGAAGAATCTGTCACAACCTACGCGGGAGTCGAACCAATATTACCAAAGGTAGTCGAAGTCCAATACAATGATGGCTCATGGGACAATACGAATGTTAGCGTCAAATGGGATCCAATTGATTCAGAACATTACTCAAAAATAGGTACGTTTACTGTGTATGGCACTGTCGAAGGTACAGACAAAAAAGCAGTTGTGAGGGTCACTGTAAAGCCAACAAATGACTATTTTCATAAATTAATTGAACAGGCCAAATCGATTTCAAATGAAAATGGCGAATATACCGAAGAATCGTACCAAGCTTTGCAGGAGGCGATTAAGGCTGCTGAAGCTCTAGGCACAATCGAGACAGAAAAAGAACTAACTGCTGCCATTACAGCCCTCCAAAAAGCAATTGGCGACTTAGTTAAAATCACCATGACATATGAAAAGCTGGCAGAACTCACCAAAACATATGTATCTGAATATGGAGCACCAGGATCACATGGAATCACAAATTCCTTAGTGAAAAAACTGGAAAATTCCAAAAAAGCAAGTGACCGTGGAAAAGTTGAGGAAGCGAATGAATTGCTGCAAGACTATATTGATGCAGTTTCCTCTCATAGCGGGAAAAAGGTATCAAAAAAACATGCCGAGGAATTAATCAAGTGGGCCGAAAAGTTGTTAACTGAATAATGATTCTCTTCCGTGCAGAAGAAATTCTGCCCGGAAGCTTTGTTTAAAACATTAAGGGGGAGTTCAAATGGCTAAGACATTAAAGAGACTATCCATATTTATGTTATTATTTTCACTTCTACTTGTATCTGCTTGTAGCAATGGGGGAGAAAAATCGAGCGGTGATGGCAATGCAGCTAAGGACGAAAACTCTGTCACCATTCGTATGGCTGTCTTTGAAAACGATCCAAATGGAATGATGGAAAAAGCCAGACAAAAGTTTAATGAAGAAAACGACGATATCACACTTGAATTTACGCCAATGTCCAATGATGCCTCACAAATGCATGATCAAACCGTTACACAACTTTCAGCAGGTTCGGAAAACTTGGATATCGTAAACATGGACGTTGTATGGACGGCGGAATTCGCTGAGTCTGGGTGGTTATTACCTCTTGATGACCGATTCACTAAAGACCTTCAATCCAATTATATTGCCCGCCAAGTTGATTCTGTCAAATACAATGACAAAACATGGGCAGTACCTTGGTTCAATGATTTACATCCATTATGGTACCGTACAGACTTACTGGAAAAATATAAGAAAGAAGTACCTGAAACGTATGAAGAGGCAGTGGAAGTTGCTCAAGAAATTTCAGAAAAAGAAGGAATACAGGGGTTCACTATGCATTGGGGACGTTCAGAGCAATTAATTGTAAGCTTTACAGAATTCCTGCACGCGAAAGGCGGAGACTTCTTTGACAAAGATGGCAATGTTACCATTAATAGTCCGGAAGCTGTTGAAGCTCTCCAATTCATGGTTGATATGATTGACAAATATGAAGTTGTTTCATCCTCGGCAATCGGACATTCAACTCCGGAGGACTCCAGAATTCCGTTTACACAAGGCCAGGCATTATTTAACCCGAACTGGGGATATGTCTATTCCATTAACCAAGCTGACGACTCAGCTGTTAAAGATAAAACATGGGTAGCAAGCAACTTCATGTTTGAAGGCGGACAAAAAGCAAACTCAGTCGGAGGCTGGAACTTTGCGATCTCAAGCAGCTCAAAACACCCTGACGAAGCATGGAAAGTCATCGAGTGGTTTACATCATTCGATAACCAAAAAGAAATGCTTGTAGGTGGAGGATACGCCGGAACACAACTGGCTCTCTACGAAGACGCAGACGTAATCGAAGCAGCACCATACTTAGAAGAATATACAAAAGCATTCGAAGACGCATCCGTCAGACCAAGTCATCCGCAATACTCCAAAATGTCAGACATAGCACAATCATCCATCCACCAAGCACTATCAGGAGAACTAACACCAAAAGAAGCACTAGACGAACTAGCCAAAAAACTCGAAAAAATCGAGTAGGGACAGGGGGACAGGTACCTTGTCCCTCTTCTTATGTTGGGTCAAGGAACCTGTCCCTCCGTCCCACCGCTAAGACTATTGTCATACTTTAGAAGCGAAAAAAGGTATGTCAAAAATCATATAGAAAAACAGATACCTAATTCAATAGATTCGTTTTTCTTTACAAATGGATATATTCATTTGTTTATCTGGGGGAATATGGTATTTGTAGTATGTATGAAAAATAACTACATAATCCATAAGGAGTGAATAGCATGTCAGGTATTATCCGTGTAACCCCGGCTGAACTGATTAGTATGGCCAATCGTTATTCAAGTGAAAGCAGTCAAGTTGGAGAACAAGTCTCCCGCTTAGATACGATGATTCGTGAGCTTGAAGGTATGTGGGAAGGTGAATCAAGCAGAGCATTCAGCGAACAATACCAATCATTAAGACCATCATTCATCCAAATGCAACAACTACTTGAAGACATTTCAACTCAACTTAACAGCACATCAAAAGCACTCGAAGACGCCGACCAACAAATCGCCGGCCAAATCAGAGGGTAAGTGGGACAAGGGGACAGGTACCTTGTCCCTTTCTTTTTGGCGGGACAAGGTACCTGTCCCCCCGACCCACACCCCCGACCCACCCCACACCTAGGAAAAACCACCTACACCACCATCCCCGAAAAATCCATCATTCTCACCATTCTTACATTATTTAACTATGTTATAGTTGAAAAGATTGGGAAATTTTGAATGTAATAGGGTTTGATTGATCCTGATTTAGGGTATATAAAAGTGTTTTAACGATTTGTAATGAACAATACATAGATAGGTCAGTAAAAGTAAAGAGGGAGATTACGTTGTCTTTATTTTATTATTATGGGCTTTTAAGGAAGAAACAAGAACAGCTGCAACGACTGCAAGATTGCCATAGTCAGCTGCAAGGCATTAAGCAGGAGTATTTGAATTATAACCAATCGGTTACCACCCCTGAGCTAACATCTACTACGTGGCAAGGCTCGCTTGCCGACAAATTTGAGGATATTCGAACGGAAGGAATTCTTGTTTCCTACCAGGATCTTGAATCTACTCAACTCTCCAATGCATTTTCAACCATTAACAGCAAAATGAGTAGTTTAAAAAGCGAAATCCTGTCACTAAAGCAAACCATTCATTCTCTTGAGTTAGAGATGCTGGAAGATGAATAACAACCAAAATAAAAAGTAAGGTAGCGATCATAATGGGAGAAATCAAATTTCAATATCATGTTATAGAGCGTGTAGTAAAGGGAATGACGGGAGCTTCAACCTCTCTGGATCCCTCATTACCAAAGGATGTTGTGAAAAATAATCAACTGGATGTCACAAAAAAAATAGAAGAGATTAATAAATCACTAGAACAGATCATGACCAATTATCAACAGTTATTAGCTCAAAATGAAGCAATGGTCACATCCTCTGTTGAGGCGATGAAAGCAACGGACGAATCGTTAAAAACATCCATGCTGCTACAAGGTGTTGCGGAGGTAGAGAAATGAAAGTATTAGATGTATCTGACTTACATGCATCACTTGATGACACAATCCAGGCAGTTACTGAAAAAATAGAAGGATTGGAAGCTATCGAGAAATCGATTGCTGAGTTGATTGATTTGGAGGGTTCGTTTACAGGAAAAGGGGCAACAGCCATTAAAAGCTACTACCAATCTTGTCATCAGCCCTTTTTATTCAAGCTGAAACAAATGCTTACTTCCTATAAAACAAAGCTAACAAGCTGTAAAAGTCAAATGAACGGCTTTGAATCTGATCAAACGGGATATATCAACCAGGAATTTTTACAAGGTGAGCTAACGAATAAGCTGACAGCTGTTCAAAACTATACAAATGATGTAACAGCGGATGCGAATCAATACATCTCAAATGTATCAGATATTGTATCGGTCGATCTGTTGGATGATGGTGAAGTCAATCAGCAAGTGGAACAAGCAAAAAAATCAATCAATGATACAATAACTGATTTAGAAGACTTTGATGGAGAAAGCACATCTTCATTAGAGGAATTATCTGCTGATTTAGCAATATTAACAGCATACATAGAAGAAATGGGCACAAAGGCAGCTGTGAACCCTCGAAGTCTCGAAAACTTCCATCCATTACAGGCACTTTTAAATCCGACTCATGCCCTGTTAATGGGAAGCATTCGTTCAACACCAATGCATCTCATGACAAACGGTTCACTCGCAGCAAATCGTTCAACACAATCTATTTATGCCTATAACTCTTATTCAATGACACCATATCAATGGTTAGGGTTAAATTTCACCTCGACTACAAGCAAAACATCTGAGAAAGAAGTGGAAAAAACATCTCCATACCTAGTAGGAGACTCAGTTGAAAAAGGTGATTTTACCTTTGAAGCAGGTGCAGGAAAAGTAGAGAATGATTGGTCAGGATATGGTGACGGAGATGGTCAGCTAGGCGGAAGCAGTAAGTTAAGCGGCATTCACACGGGTGTAAAGCATGATACAGGTGTGATGGATTCTAGCTTCGACCTGCAAATTGGGGCAGCAGAAGCACAAGCAAGTGTCGGGGGAGAAAGTGTTCTTCCTTTAGTCAAAGCTGGTGGGACTGTCTATGCAGCGGAAATCAAGACACAGCTTGATGAAGAAATAGACTATGTCGGTCGTACAGGCTTACAAGCCAAAGGAGAGGTCCTAAAGGCGAATGCCTACGCCGGAGTTGACAATGCTTCAGTCGGTATCGCCGCTAAAGCATCAGTAGCAGAGGGAGAGGTTTCGGGGATATTGCCGATTCCATTTATTGATTACAACATCAAGGGTACAATTGGCGGTTCAGCATTTGGTGTCGGAGGCGAAGCAAAAATCGGAAAAGAAACAATGCTTGATCTCCGGTTTATACTCGGGATTAAACTAGGATTTAGTGTCGAAAAAGCAGAATAATCCTTCTTAACGAAAGGAGCAACGTGAAAATGAGAAATGAAATAAATTCGATTAACATCGACAAAGGCACAGAGTTACTACCAATTGGTACGGTTGTGTTGATAGAAGCAATTGTTCAACCAGTTATGATATATGGAAGAATGCAGCAGCAGGCGGATCAAGAGGAAAAAGTGTGGGAGTATGTTGCATGTCCTTACCCGCAAGGACATATTTCAGACGAAACAAATGTGTTTTTTCATCATGAACAAATTAAACAAGTTATTTTCAAAGGATTTGAATCTGAAGGTGAAAAACTCATGAAGGAAAAACTACTTTCATTAAAACAAGGTACACATCATGAAGGCGATCATTAATTGGTTTATTGCCCCATATAAAACAGTACGGTCAGAATTACAGGTGTTTTCAAACTTAAAAAGTCAAGACACAACATCAAAAGAAGAAAAGATGAGAATTTTTCAGCTGCAACTGTTTAACATTCTCTTACTAGCTGTTTACACATTGTTTTTCGGTGCCTTTTTTGTGTATATCGGACTTCTTTTTGTAGTGGGTTGGTATGCTCTCTCAGGCATCATCGTTGGTCTGATTATGATGGGCTTAATCAAAGTAACACAAGAGAAAAGATATTTGAAACGTCGTGATGCATTTATTAAAAATGACCCGACAATGATCAAATCTTAAGCAGTAGAAAGGATAGGTTCAGGTGAAAAAACTCAGTTTCATCATCGCGATGATGTTCATGCTCGTAGCTTGTAGTAATGACACTTCTTCAGAAAAACAACCTGATGCAGAAAAGTCTACAGAAAATGAGCTTTCATATGAAGAAAAACAAAAAGAAATTGTTGATTTTATCAACGAAGACATGAACGAAATAGCCAGCTATGAAACAAAAGCGAATGAAGCATTGGCAACCGTATCAGGTGAAAATTTCAAAAACGATGAAGAGCTACATAGTGTTTTAACAAGTGAGGTTATTCCTGAATTCGAAAAAGCCATTGAAACAGCAGAATCACTGGAAGTAAATGTCGATGAGCTTGAGCCGATAAAAGACAAATTGGAAGAAGCATTAGGCATTTATTATGACGCTCTTTTGCTCGAAAAAGAAGCATTAGAGAAAACAGATCAGGAATTAATTGAGCAGTCAAATGCAAAAGGTGAAGAATATATGAATGCTCTCAACGAATATCATGAAGAAATGGAAAAGCTGGCGAAAGAATACGAAATTGACTATGAGAGAACACAATAAAACATGTTAAAAGCTCAGATCTTTTGATTTTGAGCTTTTTTACGTTGATATGGTAAAATTCACATTAAAAAAGCGGGGGGATAAACGTGGACTTTCTATCAATACTTTCTTTTTTAGGTGCAGCAATCGTTCTGACTCTTATGCCGGGACCAGATAACTTGTTCACTTTGGCACAAGCAATTGCAAAAGGAAAAAATGCAGGGATCTTCACGACACTTGGACTTTGCACAGGATTATTAGTTCATATTGCGGCTGCGACCATTGGGATTTCCGCGGTTATTTATCAGTCAGCTCTGGCTTTCACTGTCGTAAAGTATGCAGGAGCAGCATATCTGTTGTTCTTGGCATATAAGTCCTTTAAGGAAAAGAGCTCAAGCTTTAATCTAAACAATGAGGACTCTTTAGACTACAAAGCTTTATACAAAAAAGGTGTCATCATGAATCTTTTAAATCCAAAGGTCTCTTTATTTTTTCTGGCATTTTTTCCGCAATTTATTCAATATGAAAATGGAAATGTATCCATGCAAATGCTGATCTATGGCATTCTATTTTTAATCCAAGCATTAGTTATTTTCACGTTAATAAGTTTGTTTGCTGGAAAAGTCGGTTATTTTCTACGTAAAGATGCCTCATTATCAAAAAAGATTAACTTAATACAAGGTTCCCTGTTCACACTTATAGGGTTAAAAATCGCTTTTAGCCAAAAATGAAAAAGGAGTGGTCTGACTACTCTTTTTTTATTTTACAAAAATATATTGAAACTTAGTCATATCGTCCAGCTTCCAAAATATAATAAAAGGTATGCCTCCAACTCATCATTACACCGGTCGACAAATTTCTCGGGAAATAAATTTTCACAATGAACTGAAAATAAGTGTTGAAAAAATAAAAAAGCCTCGATTTCCTTGCTCAAATCACATCAAAATGAAAAAAAATAAAGAAAACCCTTGTCCCTTCTGACTTTTCTAGCATATATCTTAATCCAAGCTAATAAAATGTTACAAACCTATCAAAGAGAGTGTTTGAGGTGAGGGATCGTGAGTGTAATTTTTAATCGCTGTAAAAGAGGCAACATACGATCATCTAAGAGAAATTCAGCCAAAGTGTCTTGGTATGCGAGTCTCATTTCACACTTCTCACATCCATATTAGGGAGGTCGAGTGGTGTGCACGATTACATCAAAGAACGCACAATCAAGATTGGGAAGTATATCGTGGAGACAAAGAAAACAGTTCGCGTTATTGCGAAGGAGTTTGGTGTTTCCAAAAGTACCGTTCATAAGGATTTAACGGAAAGGCTACCCGAAATTAACCCTGATCTTGCGAATGAAGTAAAGGAAATACTTGATTACCATAAATCAATCAGACATTTGCGTGGTGGAGAAGCAACAAAGCTTAAGTACAAGAAGGACGAGATTTTAGAAGAAGAACCAGTGAAATAAAGTAATTTCTATCTACTTTAAGTAAATCGACAATTCCCTACATACTTACCTGAAATTTTTTTACAAAATCATACTATTTTTGCGAATTTGTGATAAAATAGGTAATTAGGTCAGTATTTCGGATATGAAGATTTGCAAGGAGGATATAGATAGAATGTTTGCGAGGGATATTGGTATAGATCTTGGTACGGCTAACGTACTTATTCATGTGAAAGGGAAGGGAATTGTTTTAAACGAACCTTCCGTTGTTGCCCTGGACAAAAATACTGGTAAGGTACTTGCCGTTGGTGAAGAAGCAAGACGTATGGTAGGACGTACTCCTGGGAATATTGTTGCGATTCGCCCATTAAAAGACGGTGTTATTGCAGACTTTGAAGTAACAGAGGCAATGTTAAAACACTTTATAAATAAGTTGAATGTAAAAGGATTGCTTTCAAAACCGCGTATGCTGATTTGCTGCCCAACGAATATTACATCAGTTGAGCAAAAAGCAATTAAAGAAGCTGCTGAAAAAAGCGGCGGAAAAAACGTATTCCTTGAGGAAGAGCCAAAGGTAGCAGCGATTGGTGCCGGCATGGACATCTTCCAACCTTACGGAAACATGGTTGTTGATATTGGCGGTGGAACTACAGATGTCGCTGTGCTATCAATGGGCGATATTGTCACCGCCTCTTCCATTAAAATGGCTGGGGACAAGTTTGACGCGGAAATTTTAAATTACATCAAAAAAGAGTACAAGCTCTTAATTGGTGAGCGTACTGCAGAAGACATTAAAGTCAATGTAGCAACGGTATTCCCAGGCGCACGTAATGAAGAAATTAGTATTCGTGGTCGTGACATGGTAACAGGATTACCTCGCACAATTACAGTCAACTCAACAGAAGTTGAATTAGCACTTCGCGAACCAATTGCTTCCATAGTACAAGCTGCTAAAAGTGTCCTAGAAAGAACTCCTCCAGAACTTTCAGCAGACATCATAGACCGTGGCGTTATCTTAACAGGCGGCGGAGCTCTACTCAACGGCTTAGACCAACTATTAGCAGAAGAACTAAAAGTACCAGTACTAGTAGCCGAAGCACCAATGGATTGTGTCGCAATCGGAACAGGAATCATGCTGGACAACATGGACAAACTACCACGCAAAAAATTTGGTTAATACTTGGTAAGAACCTGCCTGGGGCAGGTTCTTTTTTTGGTGGTCCGGGGGGACAGGTTCCTTGTCCCAAGTTTTGCAGGGGGATATATGGTGAGGGTACACGTGGTTAGCGTCGTATTATGGCGAAATTTGTCTAATAGTAAATAAAATCGAATAATCGAAAATAAACTTGTGAAAAACGTAAATAAATATTCAAAAAACATAAATATAATCCCGAAATCGAAAATAAAGTGGGTCAAGGGACCTGTCCCCCCGACCCACTCACTCTTCTTTACTCCAACTCCATCCAACTTCCCATATGATGTACGGCAATTCCTTTAAAACTTGAATATTCCTTATAGGCTTCAGAAACAAGCGCAAGTTCTTGGTCCATCACAGTTTGACCTTCCTCATAAAATGTCAAAAACCCATCACTGCTACCTAAGTTCATCGTTTCAACTGCAATCGTAACATCTTTATTAAGTGATGCTGCGAGATTCATCTCATATTTAGTTAATTCAATTATGCCGTTAGGACCAACAGCTTTATCCCGATATGCCATAATTGTGACTTCACTTGTATTGTTGATCACCCATTCAGCGAGGTTGCCTTTTCCGTATTTGTTTTTCACATTCATTTCATCAAACCAGAAGGGAATATCAGCAGCAAATGGAATGCCAAGTGATTCTGCAGTATTTGCAGCAGCTAAAATGGTACCTTGGTATTTAAGCACAGCTCCATTGTAATTTGTTGTCCACTGTGAAGTGAGGTAGGGCTCAACATCAAGGTGTATGCCGGAAAACTTTTCATCCTCTGCACCCGCTTGATATGCCGTCACCCAGTTCAAAAAATGAAGAAAAGGTTTTGAAGAAGGCCCCCACTCGGGTGCACCGTCCAGCGCATAAATCTTTATTCCACGGGCTGTAGCTTCTTTAATAAATAGCTTATATTGGTCAATTTTAATCGATCGGTTAATTTGTACATACACATGGGCAACTTGTTTTTCCTCTAAAAATTGTAAAGTTGCAGCACGATTTGTCACAATTTGATTCGTATCCCAGAGCCAAGTCGAGTACTCTGTATTCACGCTGGCATTTGCCTTGTTGTTCACACCAGCAACTCCTGCCACAAACAAAATAAAAACAAACATCAAAATAAGCTTTTTCATCTCATTCTTCTCCTTTTTTAAGCCCATGGCTCAAAAAGGAGCCTGGCAACTTGGCGACCGTGCAATGTAAACATTGGATAGGCCCATAGCTTTGCGTCCTTGCCTTTCGACAAGTTTGCCCTTATCAGATTTTCTTTATTATATAGACAAGCATGTTAAAAGGAAATGAAAATATTTTTTTCCTAAAAACTAACAAAGGAAATATGAAAAAATGTGATGAGAAAACAGTCGTTCTCCTTTATAATGGAAAATAGGGAATTCTGTCGAAAAGAATTCAATTGATCGGAAAAACACATTTAAGGTGGGGGAACTCTTGTTAAGAGGTTTATATACAGCAACTGCCGGTATGCTAACACAGCAGCGCCGAACAGAAATGTTATCAAATAATATGGCAAATGCCAATACAGCAGGATATAAAGCAGATCAATCAACAATCCGTGCTTTTCCGGAAATGCTATTGCAACGAATGGAAAATAAAACACTTCCAACTGGTAATGGAATGAATGTACCAGGAATGCAAACAATTGGCTCTCTTAACTCAGGAGTTTATTTACAAGAAATAAAAAGCAGAGATATTCAAGGCGAGCTAAAAGAAACAGGATTGGTAACAGATGTTGCGTTAATAGAAGAAAATGTTCCGCTTAATCCTGAAACCAATGTAAAAGGTTCATTATTCTTTGCTGTTCAAAATCAAGCTGGTGAAGAACGTTACACTCGTAACGGACACTTTACACTTGATGAAAATGGTCTTTTACTTTCTGATGGAAACCAGGTTTTATCAAGAGATGGACAACCAATCTCCATTCAATCCGGAGAATTCAGCGTAACAGAAGCTGGTGACGTACTAGTAAACGGACAACCTGTCGCTCAAATCGACGTACGCTTTGCAGCAGACGTACGTAATCTTGTCAAAGAAGGAAACGGCATTTACCGTACATCAGACGGACAAGCACTTCCAACAGCAATTGACAATGGTGACATTCAATACAATTTAAAACAAAAATATTTAGAAAACTCAACCGTTGATATCGGACGAACATATACAGATATGATGACAGCTTATCGCTCATTTGAAGCAAATCAAAAAGTGTTGCAAGCATATGATAAAAGTATGGAAAAGGCTGCAAATGAAATTGGCCGTTTATCATAACAGGGGGAAATAACAGATGTTACGCTCAATGATTACATCAACTAATACAATGGGCCAGCTCCAGAAGCAGCTTGATCAAATTGGCCACAACTTAGCAAATGTGGATACACAAAGCTATAAAAGAACGGAAACTTCCTTTTCAGAATTAGTCCGTCAGCAATTTAACAATCAGGGAAATGCGCTTGAAGAAAGAGAAGAAGAACGTTTTAGCACAGAGCTTGGGATTAGACAGGGAACAGGTGCAAGGCTGAACAAAAGCGTTGTGTTCACACAAGGCAGCATCAAACAAACAGGGAGATCACTTGATATTGCTTTTAACAGACCAGATCAGTTTTTACAAATTGATGTAAATGGGCAAATTAATTATACACGAGATGGTGCTCTCTATTTATCACCAGCAACGGACGGCAGCAATCAGCTCTTACTATCAACAGCATCGGGTAATCTTGTTTTGGATGAAAATCAAAATCCAATCAGGTTAAATGATTCTTTTAAAGAGCTTGTGATTTCAAAAGATGGTACGATCACAGCTGTACCGACAAATGAAAATGAGCAACCACAGGAATTTCAGTTGGGTGTTGTTCAAGTAGATCGTCCGCAAATGCTGAGTCAGTTAGGAAATAACCTCTACGGATTAAAAGATCTCGGTAACATGCAAATCGATGACGTATTAACCTACTTAGATGGTGCAGGTGTCTCTTTACAGCAAGGTGCACTGGAAATGTCCAATGTTGATTTAACAAAGGAAATGACCGATTTAATGATCTCACAGCGCTCATACCAAATGAACGCAAAGTCCATCACACTTGGCGACCAAATGCTGGGATTAATTAACGGCGTAAGATAGGAGTTTAGTCTATTGGTAGCAAAAGAAACAACGAAAGCGGTCAGTCGAGAAGAAATTAAAAAAGCTAAGAAAAAACAAGAAGAAAAAAGCAGCAAAACAGAAGTACAAAAACTAAAATTAAGGATTCGCCTTATCCCCATTTGGCTGCGAGTCATCCTCGTGATCCTATTTATGGCCGTCAGCTTGATTGTTGGGCTCATCATCGGATACGGTGTAATCGGCAACGGAAATCCACAGGATGCCCTTAATAAATCGACCTGGCAGCATATCATTGACTTAGTTGAAAAAGAGTAATATTCCATATATACTTTGCTAAAGGAAGGTGAAAACCTTCCTTTTGTCGTACATAATAAAGAAGCCGTGAAAATAAGTTTAAAGGAGATTCCTACATATGTTAGATATTAATGAAATCAAAGACATTATCCCACACCGTTATCCATTTTTATTAGTAGATCGTATTTTAGAAGTAGAAGAAGGATTAAAAGCGATCGGCATCAAAAACGTTTCGGCCAACGAAGAATTTTTCAACGGACACTTCCCGGACTACCCGGTTATGCCAGGTGTACTAATCGTTGAGGCTTTAGCGCAAGTTGGAGCAGTTGCTATCTTGAAAAAAGAAGAAAACCGCGGAAGATTAGCGTTCTTCGCAGGCATCGATAACTGCCGTTTCAAAAGACAAGTAAAACCAGGTGACCAACTACGCCTTGAAGTTGAAATCATCCGCCTAAGAGGCTCACTCGGAAAAGGAAAAGCCGTCGCAACCGTTGACGGCGAAGTCGCATGTGAAGCAGAAATCATGTTTGCATTAGGTGAGAAAAAAGAAGCTTAAGATCTTTAAGATTGTCCTTCATGGGTTTCCATGAAGGACTTTTTAGTATTTAAGGTACGAGGGACAAATTAAGCTGTGAAGAGGGGAGAAAAGTCTTTCATAGTACTAATGAAAGACAAAACCAAACAGCAAAGGAGAAGAAAGGTCCTTCATCCAGCCACAACCCTCCTAGGTCATTCGACTCTTTTTCCATCAAAAAGGTTTCATGCTAAGAAAACCTGTCTAAATAATACATATCGACCGAAAATATCGAAAAAATAAGAATGAAAACAAAGGTGTCGGGAAAAATAATCAAAGACCGGGTTTAAAATAAGGTCAAGATGAAAGGGGCATTTATCATGAAAAAAAATTGGCTATTAACTTTATCAGGTTCTCTTCTTGCAGCAATGCTTGTAACAGGTTGTACAGCTGATGATCAAGATCCAGCACCGCCAGAGGAAACAAATGAAAACGATACAGTAGAAGAAAATGTAGAAGAAGGCGTGAATGAAGGCGGAGATGCAGTAGAAGAGGGAGTTAATGAAGGACAAGATGCAGTAGAAGAAGGAGTTAATAAAGGGCAAGATGCAGTAGAGGAAGGCGCTGAAGAAGGCAAAAACATGATGGAAGAAGGCGCTGAAGAAGGAGAAAATATGTTGGAAGAAGGAAATGTTGACGATAACAACAAGGATAAAAACAAATAATCGTTATTCATGATCTTTCTACAAAAGGCTAACCCAATAAGTTGCGTGGGTTAGCCTTTTTGTTCGTCCTCTTTTTGTCCATAAAAAATAGGCTCCACCAAGTGTGCAGCCCTTATAACTTTGTTGAATATCCACGTTGTTGAACGGTTTCCTTAAAAGCATCCATTAAAGCATTGCCGGACAATCCCTGATCTATTAATGATTCCAAAAGCTCCTCAGGTCGATACTGCGGTCTTGTTGTTAATAACCGGCCATCAAAAAGTACGGAGATAGATTCATCGAGCACCGTGATTGTATTAACGCTAGCTGAAATCTTTGCTGGTGCATTACTGACTTTTGAGATTGTCACAAACATCCTTAATGTATGGTTCTCGTCTTTGTGTTTCTCAAAAAAAGATAAATATTCCTTTGAAATCAACGCCTCAATTAACCATGAATTTTCGCCATCTTCTTTGTTAATGACAAGACCGTCAAGTAAAGGAATGTTTTTTGCTTCAGCTGATTGTTCATCAATTTTTAAGCCGACAAGCTTGAACGTTTTCATCATGATCATCCCCGCTACCTTATTTTACTCTAGTATACCACAAGGCCACTGTGAAACCGGAATAGGGGGATGGAATTATTCGGAAATCCTTGATGAATTCTCAACTACACGAATAATTGTATCTTCAATAAGCTTGCGGTGCTTTGTTTTTACCTGTAAAAGCTGTTGTAAGCTTTGTGTCATTTTTGGATTTTTAATTAAATAGTCAACAACTTGAGAGACAGAGCCATCAGCTTGATACTTCCCGTAAACTTCATATAAATAATCATTTGTTTGTTCATCTCTGCCAATTAAATGATCAATGCTTACATGAAATGCATCGCTTAATGCTAATAAATAGGACAAATCCGGTTCCTGTTCACCTGTTTCAAGTCTTGTGATGACAGGTCTGGAAACATTGATTTTCTCCGCTAATTGCTCCTGTGACCATCCGTTTTGCTCTCGATAAAATTTAAGATTCATTTGGAATTTTTCTAACTCTCTCATTGAACCAACAATTCCCTTCTCCAAGCTTACTGTTATCGTAAAGGAGAAAAGATAGAGGAGATGTTCAAATCTAAGACAATATAAGAAATGTTCGTATTACGGACAAACTTAGATATTTAGACCTATTTTAAGAAAATCTCAAAAATATGAAGAAAGATGGAGACAAGCCACACTTTTTCCACGGATATCGTCATTTTTCGCAATATATCAACACAAATTAACTCTAGCGACCAACTAATATGGAATATACTTACAGTGGGACTTATAGATAAAATAAGAGAAATGAGGGTAAACGATGAAAAACTATAAGCTGAAGTCAATCTATTTAAAACAAAATGCAAACAATCCACTACAAGTAAAAGAAAGTAATACCCAGGACCTGGTCGTTCTCCGGGTAGGAGATCATGAAGTAGGGACAAATAACTACCATCATTTCCGGGTACCCGTTCATGCGACAGTCGATATTCGGTATGAAGACACTGACCAAAAAAGCATCCTTAGATTCATCTTTCAGCAAGATCAACGTAGCCTGTCCATTCAGTATTTTACACGGGATAAAGATGAACAACACTACATAGACACACCTCTTAATGATGAACTCATTCAATCAAAGGCCTTTCAACGTATTCTTCAGAGTATAAACTTCTCAGGCAAAAACCATTTTTCATACCTTGTTAACCCTATACAGCGATTAAAGGATCAACCTTATTAAACATTCCTAAATAACCTAAAGTGAAAAGAGAAGTGTTGAGTGCACTTCTCTTTTTTAGTCTTTATTAAACGCTGTAACCCAATTGCATCAACGTATTAACCCTACTATAGCAAGGCAATCTCATTCAAAGAATAAATAAATAATAAAAAAACACTTGAAATTCAGAATGCGTTTTCATATGATAATAACAAAGGTAACTACTTTTTATTAAAGGTCACTATGAATATAACTAACGATGACGGAGGGAAATAAAATGAAATATTTTTTAGACAGTGCCAAAATTGAGGAAATTAAATACGCATACGAAAATTGGGGGATTGATGGGGTTACAACAAACCCGCGTCATATTATGACAAGCGGAAAGTCATTCTTAACTGTTTTAGATGAAGTAGGAAGTGAATTTAAAGGTGTAGAAAATTTTCCAATTTCAGCAGAGATCAATCCACATTTGGATGATGCAAAAGAAATGGTCCAGGAAGGGAAAAAAATTGCTGCTCTTTCATCAAACTTTATTATAAAAATCCCTTGTACAGAGCCAGGGCTAATCGCTGCTAGAGAACTAGAAAAAGAGGGAGTTCGGACGAATATAACACTTGTATTTTCTCCTTCACAGGCTTTACAGCCAGCAAGAATTGGAGCGAAATTCGTTTCACCATTTGTAGGTTGGAAGGAAAATAGCGGGGAAGATACAAATCAATATATTAAAGATATTGTTGATATCTATAAAGGATATAACTATGATACAGAAATCATTGTTGCGGCACTTCGTAATGGAAAACAAATTGTTGATGCGGCAAAAGCGGGAGCACACATTGTAACATGCGGATTTGATGTTTATAAAAACAGCTTTTATCATGCGTTTACGGACTACGGTCTGGATGTATTCCGTAAGGCTTGGGACAATACGGTACAGGAAGAAATTGTTTTAAAATAAGGATGTTTTCGTAAACATTGTTGCTTTGTAATAAGTGTAGAGGTTGTTGATTTGAGCTCCAGGCTGCTCGCTTTCCGTGGGGTGGGCGGTGAGCCTCCTCAACGCTTTGCGTCTGCGGGGTCTCAACTGTCCCACAGCTCCCACAGGAGTCTCGCATATCCGTTCAAATCAACCATATTTAGTTTTATAAGTACTTATTTAAAACAACAATCTTTTAGAAAAGAGCCTAAAATAAAAAGGCTATTAAGATCCCTCAAAGATACCTATCTTTAGTCTTTGAGGGGCCTTTAACCCACAAGTTGTATGGAGGTAAATTCCTTTGGATAAATTTGAAAACCTAAAAACACTAAATAACCATATCCCTTTTTATCATGTGAATGACCCTGCTTTTGCTTCATATGGAAACATAATAGATAATTACAATTTCAATGAATTAGATCTATACATGGACCATACAGAAATTCCAAATGAAGGAAATATTTATGTCCCATCTGTTGCAGAAATGGAAGAGACACCAGTTAAAGAACAAATTCAGAGTCATTTCTATGGTCAACTACCGATCCAAATTGGTTATTGTAATGGTGTTAATTCAACGCTAAATGGTCTAGAATATCATAAGGGCAGTGAGATTAATTACGCTCTGACAGATATTGTCCTTTTACTAGGAAAATTACAATCTATTAAACATAATCACTATGATTCAAGCGAAATTGAAGCCTTTTTTATTCCAAAAGGAACAGCGGTAGAATTGTACGGGACAACTCTTCATTTTGCACCATGTAAAATAAGTGATAAAGGTTTTAAAGTTGTTGTGATTTTACCCGATGGAACGAATCAGCCATTAAATAAAGAGATTGAAAAAAGAACTGAGGAAGATTCGTTATTATTTATGAAGAATAAATGGTTGTTGGCACATCTGGATCGAGAAATATTGATTAATCGTGGTGCCTATCCAGGAATAAAGGGAGAAAACATTCAAATTTATTACTAAGACAAATGATGATAAAAAAATAAGGGAGTATATAAATTATGGAGATGTCAAATATCTGGTTCACGCTTTTATCGTGCATTTTCTTTATGGGCTTAGTAGGTTGGATCTCATATTTAAAAACAAAGGGTGATGTAAGCGATTCCACAGGTTACTTTTTGGCTGGCCGCGGCTTAACAGGTACCTTTATTGCCGGATCTTTATTGTTAACGAATTTATCGGCAGAACAGTTAATTGGTCTTAATGGGCAGGCGTATCGAGCGAACTTATCGAATATGGCATGGGAAGTAACAGCAGGATTTGCTGTTGTCATTATGGCACTCTATTTACTTCCAAAGTACTTAGGTGGTGCTTTTACAACGTTGCCTGGTTTTTTGAGTTCACGTTATGATGAAGGGGTTCGTCGTCTTTCTGTGTTATTGTTTATGCTTGGTTATATATTAGTAACAGTTCCTTCTGTTTTATATTCCGGTGCTTTAGCGATATTACAGCTTTTTGATGTACCAGCTATGTTTAATATTTCATATGAGGAATCCATTTGGTTAATCGTTTGGGTCGTTGGAATTATCGGAGCTGTTTATGCCATTTTCGGCGGGCTGAAAGCGGTTGCTGTGTCCGATACGATTAATGGGATTGGATTATTAATTATCGGTGTTCTTGTTCCGGTTTTAGGGTTTATGACTCTTGGAGACGGAAGCTTTGCAGAAGGTGTGAAAACAGTTGTAAAGGCTAACCCGGAGAAACTAAATGCCATTGGTTCCAGTACGGATTCGGTACCATTTGGAACGATTTTTACTGGAATGATTTTAGCGAATCTATTCTATTGGGGTACAAACCAATATGTTATTCAGCGGACACTAGGTGCAGCTAGTTTAGCAGAGGGGCAAAAAGGTGTTCTTTACTCAGGGTTTTTTAAGTTGGCCATTCCATTTTTTATGATGGTTCCAGGTTTAATTGCTTACCAACTTTATGGTGAAGGAATGAACCCGGTTGATTTAGCTTACCCGGCACTAGTAGCAGATGTATTACCATTGTATATGTCAGGATTCTTTTTAGCTGTCTTACTTGGAGCGGTTTTAAGCTCGTTCAACTCATTATTAAATTCAGCTGCTACCATGTTTGCATTAGATATTTACAAACCATTAAAAGAACATGCAACAGATCAAGAATTAATTCGTGTTAGTAAGATTTTTGGAACAATTATTGCGTTAGTATCTTTTTTCATCTCTCCATTGCTTATGAATGCACCAGACGGATTATGGGATTTAATTCGCCGCTTTACAGGGTTTTTCAACATCCCAATTATCACAATTGTTCTAGTAGGCTTGCTGTCTAAGCGTATTCCGGCACTTGCTGCGAAGGTCGTTATCGTATTTCACGTAATCACGTATTATATGCTTGTTTGGGGATTAGACCAACTCTTTGGCTTCCAGGTACCAATTAACTTTATCTATGTATATGCGATTTTATTCTGTGTTGAAGTTGCCATTATGATGGTCATTGGAAAAATGAAGCCGATGAAGGTTCCATATATCTTTAAGTCAAATGCACAAGTTAGTCTTGTTCCTTGGAAATATTCATTACTTGTTACCGTTGTGTTATTAACGCTAATCGTCATGACATATGTCGTGTTCTCACCTATAGGTCTGGCTTATGGTGAAGAAATTGTTTCTCCAATGTTTTGGCCGGTCATGATATTGGTAACAGCTGTTGCCGTTGTTTTAGGTATTTTTTCAGTGAAGAGTTGGATGAAAAAATACTCCAGCTATCTAACGAATCAACAACCGGAAAGTGAAAATAAAGATAAAAAACTTGCTTAATTAGAGATTGAGTCTGTCCAGGTTGTCAGACTCTCTTCTATGAGACCAGGTTGAAAGAAGGCGAGAGGATTGAACATGATCGACATTCATTCAAAAACAGGGATGGAATTAGAAGTACGTGAGGACGGTTTTGAACTAGTGTGGAATGGAGAAACATTAGTAAAGCATTCAGCCACGAAACCTTTTGTTTACGTAGGATATGGGGAAGAAAAAATGGACATGTATCGCGGGAATTTTGATATCCATGATTATGTCATTGAGAGGACAGCTCTTCGATATGCCAAAACACGTGTAAATGAGGATGAAACAGTTTTCCTATCTCTTAGTAGATTTAAAGGAGAAGATCCGGCAGTAACATTCTCGTTAAAAGTGGAAGATAGTCAAGCGGTATTAAGAGTTGTCGAAACTCAAGAAAGTGTTAATCGTTTTTGGATTCGTGTTGAAGCGGATCAACATGAAAAAGTGTATGGGTGTGGTGAACAGCTGTCTCATTTTAATATGAGAGGAAAAAACTTTCCACTTTGGACATCAGAACCAGGTGTTGGCAGAAACAAGAATACCTATGTTACATGGCAGGCGGATGTGAAGGATAAAGCTGGCGGAGATTATTACAACACAAATTTCCCGCAGCCAACTTATGTTTCAAGCAATAAATATTATTGTCATGTGGAAACAACAGCATATGCTGATTTCGATTTTCGCCAAGCTGATTTTCATGAATTACAAGTATGGGAAGTACCAAAGGAAATTATTTTTGAAGGAGCATCCACTTTTCTGAATTTAGTAGAAAAGATCACAGCACGCTTTGGACGTCAGCCGGAATTACCAGAATGGACGTATGATGGAATTTGGCTTGGAATTCAAGGTGGGACAGATGTTGTAGAGGCTAAGCTGGAGAAGGCGCTTGCTAAGGGAGTGAAGGTTGGAGGAGTTTGGTGTCAGGATTGGCAAGGAAAGCGGATCACCTCCTTCGGAAAACGATTAATGTGGAACTGGAAATGGAATCCGGAGGAATATCCAAATCTTGATAAGAAAATTCATGAGTGGAAAGAAAAAGGTATCCGATTCTTAGGCTATATTAATCCATATGTAGCAGTTGAGGGTGATCTTTATCAATATGCAAATGAAAAGGGATATTTGGCATTAAATCAACAAGGTGAAACATACCTTGTAGACTTTGGTGAGTTTTATTGCGGAGTTGTGGACTTTACACATCCTGAAGCCTTTGAGTGGTATAAAAGTGTCATTAAAGAGAATATGCTAGATTTTGGAATTGACGGCTGGATGGCCGATTTTGGCGAGTATTTACCAACAGATGTTGTGCTTCATAATGGTGTGGATGCCAAAATCATGCATAATGCGTGGCCTGCGCTATGGGCAAAAGTTAACTATGAGGCAGTTCAAGAAGCAAACAAATTAGGTGAAGCTGTGTACTTTATGCGCGCAGGCTATACAGGAGTGCAAAAATATTGCACACTTCTTTGGGGCGGCGATCAAAGTGTAGATTTCTCAATAGACGATGGCTTAGCTTCAGTCATACCAGCTGCATTATCTTCCGGGATGATCGGCTGTGGCTTACATCATAGTGATATCGGTGGATACACTAGCTTACACGGCAATAAGCGTTCAAAGCAATTACTGATGCGATGGGCTGAGATGGGCGCCTTCACACCAGTCATGAGAACACATGAAGGAAATCGTCCGGATGATTGCTTCCAATATGATGATGATGACGAGTCATTAGATCACTTAGCAAGAATGACACAAATTTATGTGGCCTTATCACCCTATACAAGATCACTTGTAAAGGAAAACGCAGAACGCGGGATTCCTGTACAACGCCCGTTATTTATGCACTATGAACAAGATGAAAAAGCTTACCATATTCAATATCAATATTTATATGGCCGGGATTTACTTGTTGCTCCAGTCCATCAGGAAAATCAAAAAGAGTGGAATGTCTATTTACCGGAAGATGAATGGGTTCACCTCTGGACCGGTCAGGAATATAAAGGCGGAGATGTAACAGTAGCTGCGCCAATCGGAAAACCACCTGTATTTTATCGTAAACATTCCGAGTGGAAAGAAACATTTCTGAAGATCGCTAATATGTAAGAGAAGAGAAGGTTGTTGAAGCATTCAACAGCCTTTTTGGTTCTTGCTTAGGAAACTATTAAATTTTTTGAAATGTGGATAAGTACGGGACATCCAGCTCCGAAGCACAGGACGTGCAAGTGCAGTTATTGCGACAGGACGTCGCGTTTTTGACTGCCTCTAGGGTCTAGCCACAAATGAATTGAAGACAAAGAACGTCTTCTATTCATTTGCGTCTTATTTGCCTGTGACTGATCAAGGCGTTTGCGCTTTTGTTAAGCATTCCTTCAAATTTTTGTAACACACACTGTTAAAATTAAGGTAGGTATGTATGATATAATAGTCATGATGATTAGTGAATACCTATTCTAAGTGAAAATAGATGAAGTCTGAAAAGTAGCAGCGGAAAGGAATGGTAGTATTGGAAACCAAAGTTGATCCCAATAAAAATATCGCTCTATACCTTCAAGTAAAGGATATTTTAATTAAGCGCATACAAGAAAAAATATGGGCACCAAATTCATTGATTCCCACCGAACAAGAGTTAATGGAAGAATTTAATGTGAGCCGAACAACATTACGTCAGGCGATTACCATACTTGTACAGGAAGGTTTATTAGAAAAAAAGCAGGGGAAAGGAACGATTGTAAAATCACAGCAACTAACCGGAAATGGACGATTAAAGGGTTTTGCTGAAGAAGCAATTGAGAAAGGCTTAACGCCAAAATCAAAATTACTCCGAATCGAAATGAAAAAGGATTTGTATCATGAAAAATCAATGTTAGATATCCCTGAAAATGAGGAGGTTTTAGTCATTGAACGAATACGTTTTGCTGATTCCGAACCAATTGCTATAGAGCGGACATGCTGGCCTTCACATATTGGGAAGCTATTTGAAAATCAAGATTTAGATCGTGCGAAATTCTATGAAATCTTAGAGGAAAATGGAATTATTTTAAAACGAGCCAAGGAAAAGATCTCAGCAATTAATGCCACATTATATGAAGCGGATTTATTAGGGATTCGGGGCGGTGAAGCACTGTTAGAAACAGAGAAAATCAGCTATGGTCTCGATGATCGGGCCATTGAATTTTCTAAAGTAAAATTTCGCAGTGATAAATACCATTATAATATTGAACTTACTAGATAAAAAGGCAGACAGTGAGCAAATCATTGTCTGCTTTTTAACGTAGAAAAATGAAATAAAAAAGAAAAAACACTTGAAATATTGTAGACGTTTACATATCATAGAATTAAAGGTACCTACTTTTTGTTGAAAGGTAACTACGAATAACGTATTGAAAGATCTTATGAAAAATAAAGAATTGTAGTTTTAAAGATAGTGATCTATTTGTATTTGTAATGATAAATTAATGTTGTGAAGCTTGAAAAAGAAAAGGAGAATAGTTGATGTCATATGCAGTTGTTTTATACCTTCCGATAGGGAGAAAGACATTCGATTTAGAAGCGGGAGAAACGTATCGCAAGCAAAGTATGAACTGGTTGGAGGAAAGCGGCCACACAATTGTGGCGCCAAATGAAATTCTAACCTCAGTAGAAGAGCTTGAACAATTTTTACAAACAAACGCTTCCTCTGAAATTGATACGATCCTTTATCAAAGTGTTACATTTGCAGACGGAGAATTCATGGTAAAAACGCTTGAGTACTTTAGGGAGCCTGTGATTGTCTGGTCTGTTCGTGAACCAAGTGTAGGTGGACGGTTACGATTAAATTCGTTAACAGGCGGCAATAGCACAAGCAATGTTCTACGCAACCACCGCCATCCATTTACGTTTACTTTTGGAAATCCGGATGAGGAAAAATTACAAACAGAATTGAATCAAAAATTTGATGTGATGCGTGTGTTGAAATCGTTGAATCAATTAAGAATGGGTGTTGTTGGCGATTACCCACCAGGATTCTTTTTCTCAGATGCAAACGAAGATGAGTTAAAAAACGTCCTGGGTGTAACGCTTCATAAAATGGATTTACATGAAGCCTTTCATAAATGTGTGGAGCTGCCTGAGGAAGAATGGATTGGAGAAATCGACCGTGCAGAACAACAGGTTATCGGCTTAAACCGTGAGGATGAGACTGTTAAAAAGTTCGCTCAGTTCTCAACTTACGTAAAAAAACAAATCGTGGAAGAAAACATTAAGTCAATTGCGATGAGATGTTGGCCTGACTTCTTTAATGAATTAGGTGCAGCACCGTGTTCTGTTTTATCACAGTTTACGGAAGATGGAATGGTCTCTTCATGTGAGTCTGATATTCATGGATCGATCTCTATGTATATTTTACAAGAATTAACGAGAGGAGGAGCACCATATTTAGGTGACTTAGTCCATGTAAACGAGGAGAAAAATTCTGTTGTGTTTTGGCATTGCGGGGCTGGTGCTTATTCACTTGCACACCCATCTACTGGTGCAACAGCCGGCGTACATCCAAATCGAAAAATAGGATTGGCGATGGACTTTGGATTAAAAGCCGGAGAAGTGACGATTTTCCGCGTCAGCCATACACCTGATGGATACAGGCTGCTTGTCATGAAAGGGGAGGCACTCGATGTTGAACAACCTTTTACTGGAACGTCTGTTGAAGTAGCTTTAGCAACAGATGTTACGAATACTCTTTATGATCTCATGAACTCAGGGTATGAACCGCATTTTGCGTTAGTATATGGCGATGTAACAAAACAACTAATTGAGCTTGGTCGTTTGCTTCAATTAAACACAGATGTATTTATCTAAAACTTCCCTTATATCTTTACTACATGAAGGGAGTTTTTCCGGTGGGAAGTAGAAGCAAACCTGTAAAAAGTATTTCACTGTATATCCGGGTGAAAGACACGATTATTAAACAGATTCAAGAAAAGAAATGGAAACCAAATGCCATGATCCCCACGGAAAATGAGCTGATGAAAGAGTTTGATGTCAGCCGAACAACGATACGGCAGGCAATTTCCATTCTCGTACAAGAGGGCATCTTAGAAAGACAGCAGGGAAAAGGAACCATTGTAAAACCGCAATTATTTGTCGGAAGCTTATCAAAGCTAAAAGGTTTTGCAGAGGAAGCAAGAGAAAAGGGAATGATACCAAGTTCAAAATTACTGGTAGTAACAATGAGTAGAGATTTCCCTTATGAAAAATCGGTCCTTCAGGTACCGATGGATGAGGAGATCTTAGTCATTGAACGCCTGCGTTTTGCCAACCAGGCACCGATAGCGATTGAGCGCTCTTTTTGGCCCAAGAAAATCGGAGAATTATTAATATGCCAGGATTTAAACGACTCAACCTTTTATGAAATATTAGAGGAAAACAATATTTTCTTAAAACATGCAAAGGAAAAAATTACAGCAGTAAATGCAACATTATTTGAGGCTGACTTACTTGGGATACGAGGCGGTCAGGCCATGCTGAAAATGGAAAGACTCAGCTTCGGCAATGAAGATCAACCAATCGAATTTACCACAACAAAGTTCAGCAGTGAAATATACACATATCATATTGATCTTATGAGATAGAAGAAGGAGTGGGAATCGTGACAACAATCGCAACAGAACAATACGGATTATATATTAATGGACAATGGGAAAAAACAATGGACGTTATGGATGTGTTAAATAAATATAATCAAGAGGTAACAGCAACTATTTCTATAGCTGAAAAAGAACATGTCGATGCAGCTGTACAAGGTGCAAAGGAAGCACTAAAGACACCATTTTCCCCATACGAACGCTATGAAGTGCTAATGAAAGCCGCGGAACTATTAGTCGAACGTCGTGACCAATTTGCAGAAGTGCTTGCATTAGAAGTAGGGAAACCAATTCGTGAATCTCGGGGGGAAATCGAGCGTGCCGCCCAAACGTTAGTGATTTCGGCTGAAGAAGCGAAACGAATCCATGGGGAAGGTGTCCCGGTAGAGGCTGCACCTGGCTCTGAAAATAGAATGGCTTTTACAGTACGAGTTCCAGTAGGTGTCATTGCAGCGATTACCCCATTTAATGTACCGGTCAATTTAGTTTGTCATAAAATCGGTCCAGCCATTGCTGCCGGAAATAGTGTTGTCTTAAAGCCGGCTGAGGTAACACCAATTTGTGCACTGATGTTAGCAGAATTAATGGAAGAAGCGGGCTTGCCAAAAGGTCGTTTTCAGCTGTTAACAGGAGACGGTGCGAAAATCGGTGACTGGTTACTGGAAAATAAAGATGTTAATATGTTTACCTTTACAGGAAGTCCGCGTGTTGGTGAATATATTCGCTCAAAAGCTGGGCTGCGTAAAGTCGCATTAGAATTAGGAAACAATTCAGCAACAGTTGTTCACCATGATGCAAATGTAGAGCAAGCAGCATCACTCATTGCGCAAAAAAGCTTTAACAATGCCGGGCAGGTTTGTATCTCTGTTCAACGGGTTTATGTTCATGAAGACGCTTTTGAAAACTTTTTACAAGTTCTAAAGGAAAAAACAGAAACACTAGTTGTTGGCGATCCATCGGATGAAGGAACAGATATAGGACCGATGATCCGACTTCGTGAAGCTGAACGTGTAGAAAGCTGGGTAAACGAAGCAGTTGATCAGGGAGCTGTGATTGCATTAGGTGGTAAACGAGATGGAGCGCTTTATGAGCCTACTATTCTAACAAATGTAAATGATGACATGAAAGTATGTCGACAGGAAGTATTCGGTCCAGTGGTTTCTATAGCAACATATAAAGACATAGATGAAGTGATTGCGAAAGTAAATGATTCAGATTATGGCCTACAAGCAGGTCTTTTCACAAATGATTTACAGTTTGCAATGAAGGCTGCACGGGAAATTGAGGTTGGCGGTCTTATCATTAATGATGCTTCGGCTTATCGTGTAGACCATATGCCTTATGGTGGAGTGAAAAACAGTGGTAATGGTAAGGAAGGTCCAAAATATGCCATTGAAGAAATGACAGAGGAACGAATTATCGTATTAAACTTATAAGTTACCAGAAATAACGAAATTAGGAATGAAGGTGAATGAGTGGATTTCTTCCTTATCCTTATTCCGATCTTTAGTATTTTTGCGCTCGGTTATATAGGACAGAAAAAAATTGGATTTGAAACGAAGACGATATCGACGATGGCTCTTTATTTAATGTCACCGGTTTTAGTTTTTCGAACCTTTTATACAACAACTTTTACGATCACCTATGTATATATGGCTTTGTATACATTTGCTCTTTGTTTTTCATTAATTGCCGTCGTGTATTTGATTGCTTATATTCGTAAGTATTCGGTTAAAGAAACATGTGGAATGATCTTAGCCTCATCATTTATGAATAATGGAAATTACGGGACACCTGTTGTTCTGCTACTATTTGGGGCGGCCGGTCTCGATTATGCGATTATTTTGATGGTCATTCAACAGCTTGTGATGTGTACGGTTGGTGTATATTACGCCGCAAAAGGAAGTGAAGAAGGAGACGGAGTTCGTGCAGCTATTCGTGCTGTGAAACGAATGCCAATTGTTTATGGGGCAATCTTAGGCTTTCTCCTTCAAACCTTTCATATTGATCTAGGAAAATCTATGACACAGGCGATTGACATGGTGGCAGATGCTGCCATTCCGACGGTTATGATTGTATTAGGTATGCAACTTGCCAAAATTTCTCTTAAAAACTTTGAAAAAGGCAAAGTGTCTCTTTCCCTTGTAACCAAACTAGCTGTCTCACCATGTCTGGCCTACTTAATTACGCTGTTCTTGCCAGTTGATGAAATGATCAAGCAAATTATGATCATCATGGCAGCAATGCCAACAGCAGCAAACACGACCATGTATGCTCTGCAATTCAACACAGAACCAGAATTCGTATCAAGCGCAACACTTGTAAGTACAACACTAAGCTTGGCAACATTACCAGTGACATTTTTCATTGTTTTATGAATGGGTCAGGGGGACAGGTTCCTTGTCCCAGTTTTCAGGTAATATGTCAGATACGAGTAAAAAGGAGCGGAAACTCTCATACCATTTCCGTTCCTTTTTTGTTTGAAAAAATCACTTACTCCCAGGCCTTTCAATGGTTAATTGTCAAAGG
Source organism: Bacillus sp. J37 (assembly GCF_000518865.1). GTDB lineage: Bacteria > Bacillota > Bacilli > Bacillales > Bacillaceae > Metabacillus. The sequence goes on from NZ_KI912515.1 coordinate 301,018, forward strand.
AAAGCTACTAAGTTGGAGCGGATTTAAGTGTGGATCGCTACTGCCCGTTAAGAGTGGGATAAAATTCTTACTGAAGTGATTTAATTTCATGATAAATAGATGTTTTCAACAAGCAGGCAAGTTGATCTAGTGGCACATCTTTTTGTATGTGGCTATATATTGAAATAAGGAAGGAATTTAGATTAGGTATCTTGAAGTTTTAAGTATGCTGTAGCATGTAGAATAGGAGACTGAAAATTTACCTTTATTCCAAATCATTGTCAATGAACGATCCTGGCAGTTTAATCATTAACTTTTATAGTGAGGTGGTGGCAATTTGAAGGCAGATGCCGTTTTTGAAGGTGGCGGGGCTAGGGGAATGGCTTTTATTGGAGCGATTCAAGCAATGGAAGAGGAAAAAGTAGAATGGGAACGATTGGCTGGAACATCAGCGGGAGCATTAATTGCTTCTCTTTTGGCGAGCGGTTACACAAGCTATGAAATTAGAGATCGTCTAAGTGTACTCGATTTTTCAAAGCTCCGCGGTAAGACAATTTTGCATCGAATTCCCGTTTTCGGCATTCTTTTAGAATTTATGATTCATCTTGGACTTTATAAAAACGATTATTTAGAATCGTGGGTGGATTCACTTCTTCTAGAAAAAGGCATTAAGACATTCGCGGACCTGCCAGATGGGAAGTTGAAGATTATTGCATCTGATATTTCGAATGGGCATATGCTTATTTTGCCAGATGATTTGGATCGCTACAGGATGACTCCTGCTGATTTAAATATTTCAACTGCGGTTATGATGAGTGCATCTTTGCCATTTTTCTACCGTCCGGTTATATGGAAAACAAAAGACCGTAAAAAATCGTACATTTTAGATGGCGGTTTACTAAGTAACTTTCCAATATGGTTATTTGATACTAAAAACCCTCGGTTTCCAACATTCGGCTTCCGTTTTGTAAAAGATGAAGTGAACATAGATCCAGTTATACCTACGCCAATCCACCTTATTAAAAATATTTATAAAACGATGCTTCAAGCCCATGATTTGCGACATTTAAACGAAGAAACGCTTGAACGCACAATTCAAATTCCGACTAGAGACATCAACACAACTGATTATGAACTGACTGAGGATGAAATCGATTTTCTCTATAAATCAGGTTATACTTCAACAAAAGAATTTTTATCTAAGTGGGATTTTGAACAATATAAGGTCAAAAGAATGCAAAGAAAAAATAGATAAAGAAAAAACGCGATTCTATAGAAGAATGCGTTTTTTTGAATGCAGCTATGCCAAAAACGTATAACAAATGATTCTATTTACAAAAAATATGTTTCCCAATTTTTTTTATTTGTGGTCTGCCCCATATCCAGCTGCTTGTTGCTGTATCAGGATTAAAATAATAATTCGCATTTTCAGTCGGATCCCAGCCATTAATAGCATCAAGAACAGCTTTTTTTGACGTTTCATTAGGAGTCAGCCAAATTTGTCCATCAGCTACCGCAGTAAAAGCCAATGGCTCAAAGATAACACCTGATACTGTATTGGGGAATGTTGGGCTCTTCACTCGGTTTAAAATAACAGCTGCGACTGCAACTTGTCCAATATAAGGTTCACCACGTGCTTCTCCATGCACAGCATTAGCCATGAGTTGAATATCATTTTGAGAAAAACCAGCTGGAACATTAATAGCTGTTTGTTTTTGAGCTTGATCAGCGCCCTTCTTGTACTCATATTTTGTTACACTAACAAGCTTTTGCCTCGTTTTTAAACCTGCTAACCCATCGACAGGGAGTCCGAATTCAGATTGAAAATTCCGAAGCGCCCAATATGTTCCCCAGCCAAAAACACCATCAATTTCCCCTTTGTAAAAGCCAATATACTTTAGACGAGATTGCAACTCAATGACATCATCCCCAGCTGATCCTCGTTGAATAACTTGATTTGAAAAGGCTTCAGTGTTGTTTTCCTGGAGTGTTAACATCGTTCCACTTAAAAGAATGACTAAAAGAATAAATATATATTTCTTCTTTTTTATATTTCTCATCATTTTCCTCCTGATCATTAACATACTGTTATTTTTTGTTGCGAGTAAACTTTTATTCAATCAATGGATTAAGTAGCTGCAATAAAATGAAAAGTGAGTACTCTCATATCTTGAAAATTCCCTGCAATGAATATCTACAACTGTTTTAAAAAAATGTCCAAACATCTGAAGTTTTAAAAGGAAACGCTATTTTCTCTTCAAAGAAAAACAAGTTTCATGAGCTATCAGTTAAACAAAACTGTGTTTTACTCATTTTTCCAATTGTGATTCATCATTTACAATACGAATGTACATGAAAGGAAAGGAGGTTTGAGGTGATTAATCAAATAATCTTAGTCGGTCGTCTGACAAAGGATCCGGAAATTCGGTATACCGCGGATGGTGCCCCGGTCGCCAATATTACTCTCGCGGTAAGCCGGAACTTTAAAAATGCAGCTGGAGAAATTGAAACAGATTTCGTCAATTGCACAGTGTGGCGACGAACAGCTGAGAACACGGCAAATTATTGCCGAAAAGGCTCAGTCGTAGGTGTGACAGGCCGCATCCAAACGCGCAGCTATGAAAATGCTGAACGCAACCGCGTGTACGTAACAGAAGTAGTGGCAGATTCAGTCCGCTTTATGAGCGGTAAGCCGCGTGAATTAGTTGAGCAAGAAAGTTAATATGTCTCCGACTTCTCTTCATGAGAGAAAATCAATGGTATCCCCTTATGTCCTCAAAATGGAAGGCTGATCACGAGTGGAAATTTGTGATCAGCCGATTTTTTCTGACTAAGGTGGTATAATAGGTAATAAAGGAGGTGAATAAAGTGGATAAATTATTGCAATTTATGGTCAGTATCGAAAAAAAATTAGACCATATATCTAAAGATGTTCATGATGTAAAGGATAGAGTTGTTCGTTTAGAAGGTAGAATGGAACATCTAGAAACACGAATGGATAACCTAGAAACAAAAGTAGACAACATGACCACAGAATTCAGAAGTCACTTTGTGAAAATTGAAACTGAGCTTGAACAACATCGTGGTGCCTTTAAAGTGTACGAAATGAATGTCAATGATTTAAAATCAGGTATCAACCATTTGAGCTCACAAATGGGAATCCATGATACAAGAATCAAGGTTATGGAAGAGAGACTCAAGATTTAAGCGACAAAAAAACGACAGCCGAAACTGTCGCTCTTACTTAGAAACCTTCTTCTCAATTAACTTCACTAACTTCTCCCACTGAGGGGCTTTTTTTTCTGCTGTTTTCTTACTCTTTTGTTTTGTTGCCACAACACGAACTCCCTTTCTAACTCATTGATAAGGTAAAGAGCTCTTCAAGCTCGTCTGATGAAAGCTCTGTGATCCAGTTTTCACTTTGGATGATTTCGTCGTTTAATAATTGCTTTTTCTCGAGCATATCATCGATTTTTTCCTCAATCGTTCCGGTTGTGACGAGCTTATGAACATGGACAAATCGATCCTGACCGATCCGGTAGGCTCTGTCTGTTGCTTGATTTTCTACAGCGGGGTTCCACCAGCGGTCATAATGGATAACATGGTTTGCCGCTGTTAGATTTAATCCTGTTCCACCAGCTTTTAAAGATAAAATCAAGAATGGAAACTCCTTACGCTGGAAGGACTCAACCATGCGGTCACGCTCTGCTTTCATCACGCTTCCGTTTAAGAAAAGAACTTTTTCACCAAATTTCTTCTCAAGCAGCTTCTTCATCATTTCACCCATGCCGATGTATTGAGTGAAAATCAAACAGCTTTCCTGCTGCTCACGGATGGAAGTTGTTAATTCCAATAATTTCTCTATTTTATGTGAACGAGACACCAATTCTTTCGGTTGCTGTTCCTTCAAATAAAGAGCAGGATGATTACAAATTTGCTTTAGCTTTCCAAGCATCTTCAGGATCAATGCCTTACGCTGCATGCCGGCCAAAGAATTCACCTGTTCAAACGTATCTTTGACAAGTTGCTCATATAATGAAGCCTGTTCAATAGATAACGGAATATACTCTTTTTGCTCCTGCTTTTCAGGAAGATTAAGGGCAACCTGTTCATCCCGTTTTGTTCTTCTTAATAAAAATGGCTTAATATAGCGTTGGAGCTGTTCGATTTGCTCCATATTCCGATCCTTTTCAATCGGCAACACATAACGCTTATGAAAGCTGTGCAAGCTTCCTAAATAGCCATGGTTGAGAAAATCATAAATCGACCAAAGCTCTGTTAAGCGATTTTCCATCGGTGTACCTGTTAAGGCAATATGATGCTGTCCGCGCAGCTTACGAATTGCTTTCGATTGCTTTGTATGGGCGTTTTTAATATTTTGCGCCTCATCAAGACAAATCGTGCTCCACTGAATCGAGGAAATTTCCTCATAGTCAGCATGTGACAAGCCGTAGGAGGTAATGACAACATCATAATTCTCAATGGACACCGCAAATTTCTCTTCCTTCGGTCGATTCGGACCATAGTGAAGCTTCACACGAAGATGTGGCGCGAACTTCTCAAATTCCTTCTGCCAGTTTCCAAGAACAGATGTTGGAGCCACGATCAGTGCAGGCTGCTCAGGCTTTTCTACTTCTTTTACATAAGAAAAATAAGCAATCATTTGAATCGTTTTTCCTAACCCCATATCATCGGCCAGGCAGGCGCCGAATGATACACTTCGTAAAAACAACAGCCAGTCAACACCGTTCTGCTGATAAGGACGAAGGGTGCCCAGAAAATCAGCTGGTACCTCGTGGGTCGGCAGCTCATTTGTATCAGTGAGCTTACGAAGCATCCCTTTCATTTGCTGATTCAGCTCAATTTGAATATTTGCAAACGCACGTGTATCCATGATCTCATCTGTATCTTCATCAAGATCCCTTGCATTCAGTTCCTGATGGAGAATGTCAGATAAATGCAGGCCTTCTTTATCCGCTCGCTTCAAAATGGCCTGAACTTGCTTAATGAAAGCAGGATCAAGCTTAATCCACTGACCTTTAAAATTCACTAAGCGACGCTGCTCGGAAACAAGCGTAAGAAATTCTTCTTCACTCATTTCCACTCCGTTTGTCGCAAAACGCCAGTTGAAATCGATCAATGAGTTCATGCCAACAAATGACTGACCACGTGGAGTGGAAGAAACCTTAGCCTTCAACATAAGCTGTGAATCTTTGACAACCTGCCACCATGATGGAAGCAAAATCTCCACGCCCATATTAATCAATGTTTCACTCGCATCTGTTAAAAACAACCAAGCTTCATCCTCGGTCACATATGTTGTACCCGTTTCAAAGCTTAACCACGGCACAATTTCGGCAAAGCGCTCCTGCTCACGTTCAATCTTTACCAGATGTGGATGCCACTTTTTAGGCAGATCACTTTTCCCTTGATAGTGTACCAGTTCATCAAGATTTGCCTTGCTTCGTAACATAATTTCCATCTGCCACTCGTCTGTGTCAGTTTCCGGCTCATTCAGGCGCAGTCCAACGGTGAATGGAGTTTCATCTTTATGCCAACCGATCTTTTCGAGAAAATCCGTTTCATCGATAAAATGACCTTGAAATGTCGTGAGTACCGGGTATGACGAAAGAATGTCCTCCCAAGCCTCATGCAAAAGACGATCATGTGCAATCATGTCCGTGATCGCATGAGAAAACCAGTCAAGAGCAAATCCCTCCAGCTCATTACCGGTATCCTTAAATCTCAGCACACCATTTTTCCAGCCTTCAAAATCAGGCAGGTACTCACCGTTTGAAATGAGCTCATAAATGTCATGGGCAATATCGGCTAATCTCTGCGCATCATCTGAAAGCTCAATGTTCGCAAGCGAATTATATGTTTCTTTTCCAAGGAGTTCGACCATCATCCAAGGAGACAGCTGAACAGCAGGAATGCCGATGTAACTAATATCCTCGAGCTTTGTGCCAAAGAAGGACGACTCATGCCAGGTGAAAAGATAGCGGGCAAATTCTTCTATATCCAAATGATGATCACCGTGTGCAGATGTGCAATACACATAAAAATCATTGTTTTCAATTTGCTCTGCATGCAACACAATTTCAATGGTATTAATCATGAATGAGCTTTCCTTTCTTTAACTCTTCTTTAAAAGCACGTAATCGTTTATGCTCATCAGCCAGCTGCAAAATATAATTTTCCCAAACCTCTTCACGCTTCAGCTTCTTGTACTGAGCTTTAATTCTCTTCAAATATCGCACAGCCATTTTGTAATTTTCGCGTGTTTTCATCCGAATTTCATGTTGAACAGACTGAACATAAAGAGGCAGCAGCACACCTGGTTCGCTTTTTTCAATTTCCCTTAAGACATATGTATCCATCTCATCGAGGGAAAAACCTAACAGTGTTTGCAGCTCAATCCAAGTTTTGTACTGCTCTTTATCTAAAAGTAAATCATGATACTCGGCATAACTTAACGGCAGCATCATTTTACATGCGCGCTCATACAGCACATCATCATTCGTTGCGCGTGCGTACTGTGAGATAAATTTCAATAAATAGCGGATCGTTTGCCGCTTTTCATCAAATGGTAAAGGACTATTAATATATTCGTTGGTACCATTTAATAAATAAGAAATCCAACTCGACAGCCGCTTCCAATTTTTCTTTTTAAAAATATCCTCAACCCAAGGAAAGATGAATGGGAGGGCAGATGGTGTAAGTTTTGTGCGCATGACCTCAAAAATTTCCTCATCACGTGATTGAAGGAAGTTCATATGCATAAGCGCCATTTCGAACTCAATCGCAAAGGAGGGATCTTGTTTCTGCTCTTCCTCCAGATGCTCCTCCAGCCATTCGCGCTCGATCGAAATGAACTTATCACGTCGAAGCAGCTCAATCCATAATAGCTTGTAGAGATTTGTCCGCTCATATTGATACTCCTTACTCGTAAAAAGCAGCTCTCGGAAGCGTTCCACACTATCAACTAAATAAGGATCAAGAGCAAATGGCAAAGCATAGCGCTTCATCTCAGAGATGGCCACCTCAACATTATCGATAAGCTGATCAAGATAAGGATAAATAATATGCTGTAACATATAGTCGGTTGGCTTCGTCTCATTAATGAGCTGCAAAATTTTCAAAAACACCGTAACAGATGCCTGAACAATAAAAAATTGCTTCATCTCAGGAGACTTAGGCGCCTTCTTTTTTAAAGCAGAATAATAATGATGAAAAAGACTTTGGAACAGCTGATTAGGAGAAGTAACCTGATCATACCAGCGCTCAAATTCCCGATCAAAAAAGGCAATCCAGCTGCCAAGAGTATCTTCATAATCTTTTTCAGGCTTTAAAAGCGAACTTGCCTTCTTTACATGCTTTAACACATCGTCAATCGGCTTTTCTTCCTTCCATAGGTCAACAAACGTGCCGACTCGGTCAACACTTGCATATACATAGAGAAACGCTGCAAGCTGATGTCGGCAAATTGAATCTGAAGGACAAGTGCACGTACTCATCGAAAAATCATCTAAATCAAGCTCAACCTGAACACTTGTGACATCCTGTACTTTCGCAGACACAGAATGACTTGTTGTGCTCACATTATAAATACTGCCTTGACGATACAAAATGAGTCCCTTTTTCACAACATTCCGATTCTCTTCTTCCTGATGTGAAAGCAACTGTTTAATCTGTTCAGCGGCACCAAGTACAAGTTCTTTACTAAGTTCCCGACCAAGCATAATGAATGGACTCCTTTCAATGAAAAGCAAAGCGCTTTTGCTTATATATAAAGTAAGAATAATTTGAATCATGGAAATAAACCCTAATTCATCTATTATACCTCATTTCAAATGCTACAAAAAGGTTTAGGACGAGATTCAAACCGGGGACATAAAAAGGGAGATGGTTCCGAAGGATGTATTGTGACTAAAAAGTGACTAATTCTGATAAAATGGGATATAAATGTCAATTTTTCGCACGAAAAAAGCTTGTCTATAGATAAGCTTCCCAAGTATAATAGTCCCATATTGTCTGATATTGTAAAGAAAACTTGCCGACTGGCGAGCCTGAAGGGCGAAGACAGAGGCGTAGTTGCGCTTATACTTAATTCTTTAAATTAGCCACTACGTCGAACGACCTTCCTCGCTGCTAATTTATACTGCTTAACGTATAAAATGAAGAAAGGAAACCTTTGAATGATGAAAGATAATCAGCTGAAACAAGAAGAGCTGTTACAAATTCTCCTAAGTGCCTATGATAAAGGCGAAGCAAGAACAGACATCACGACAAATGAAATGATCGAAGATATAATTTCTCAAATAAAAAAAGTGTATGCGTCATAATAACAGATACGAGCGCCTTTGGTGCTCGTATTTTTAGTATATCTAAGACTTTTAAAGCTAAGTCTTAACCAAGTGTTAGTTAAGCATATATTGTGATAAAAAATAAATAGTAAAAGCGTCACATTTGAAACCCTCAATGGGTACAATTAAAGGCAGTCTCCAAAAAGGGAACTGCCTATCGCCGAGGAATTTTAGAAACCTTAATTCAGACTAAACACACCATACACCCATATATTCCCTTTATCCGAGACATAATCTTGCGGGTTTATTGGATTTCCTTCTTTATCATATATATAAATAGAAGCAACTCCATTTGCAGCAGACACTCCTACTCGATAGCCACCAGCGATCATCGTTTCATCTGGAGTGACAATAAAGGAATGAATCTTCTCTGTACAGCTTTTATAATAGATGAGAACTCTCGTTTGTTCCGTGACGACTTTCTCAATATTCAGAGGAGCATGCCGATCATCCTCAACAACCTTCCATCCATCACCATAATTTCTGATTGACGCAGCAACCTCATACCTTGAGGAATGTCCTCCATATGTAAATCCTACTAGTACTAGGATAACTAGTAACACTAAAATAATTCTTTCAAACTTCATCAACAAGACCTCCATGATTCTCTTACTCTATATCAATAGATTAGACAAAAGGACGAAAAAAGTCTGTCAGTATATGGAAGAGAAAAATAGGTCCTTCTGTCGATTCCGTTCTCAGGGCTTTCATCACATAAATTCCATCATATCATCTTTAGTATTTTATTTGCTAGGTATATATAATAGTAGAAACATAAATATATATAATAGAAGGGGAAATAACGCTTTCATTTATTTGGAGAGTTGGTAAACTAATAGATAACAAATACTTCACACGAATAGAAAAGGGGATTATGATGTACACAATCGGCATTGACTTAGGCGGGACAAACCTTCGAATCGGCTTGTTCAACGAAAAAGGAGAAATCATCAACGAACAAAGCCGCCCAACAGAACCGGAAAAAGGCCCGGAATACACCATCAACAACATGGCAGAGGCTATCAACGAACTCAAATCAAAATACGACATCAAAGCAGTGGGAATCGGCTCACCCGGCCCACTATCGCCGAGCACAGGTATCATCATTGAACCGCCAAACCTCCCAGGCTGGGTAAACGTCCCAATCACGGAAATGTTGGAGGGGAAAATAAGTTTGCCAGTCAAGTTAGAAAACGACGCGAACGCAGCAGCACTTGCCGAAGCTACACATGGAGCAGGCAAGGGAGCAAGCAGTGTCTTCTTTGTCACCGTCAGCACTGGAATCGGCGGAGGCTATGTTTTAGGCGGCCAGCTTGTCTCAGGTGCACAAGGGAACTGTGGCGAAATTGGCAACATGATCGTGAATCCAAGTCTTGATGCTTACCATGGTCCGGGACTAAATAAGGGTGCACTAGAAGGGCTTGCATCTGGAACGGCAATTGGTCGAATCGGAAAAGAGCGACTAAACATACCAAACGGTGCCCAAGGAGTGTTCCAACTTGCAGAGCAAGGCAACCAGCAAGCACAGGAAATTGTTGATGAAGCCATCAACTATCTTGCGATTGGCCTTGCAAACATTGTTCATACGGTAAACCCGGAAGTGATTGTCATCGGTGGAGGAGTCATGAAATCGAAGGATTTGATCTTAAAGCCATTGATTGAAAAAACAAGAGAGTATGTGTATCCGAGCCTGAAGGAGTCACTAGTCATCAAGCCAGCTGTATTAGATCAAAAGGCAGGTCTCGTAGGAGCTGGACTGTTACCGCAGAGATAAATTTCTACGACCACGAAGAAACTCACCATTATGCTAGAAGTTGTATCCCAGCATAATGGTGAGTTTCTATTTTTTATACAACAGACAAATGTCATGAAAAAATAAAAACTGATTAGAATCCACTACTTCTGCCAAATATATAAGTAAGCGGAAGGAGGATACACATGGTCTCAAATTCACCGGGTAGGATTAATGTCACCTTTCAACATGATAAGAAAAAAGTACATCAATTAATCGATCTCACACAATTAACAGCATTACTTGGCTCCGATCTTATACATATCGATGAAATGTTAGAACCAAAAAGAGTAGACAAAAAAGTATGGGTGCGAAATATAAATGGGGTAACTCTTCTTATAAAGCTAAAGTAACAGCACAAGACAAAAAAAGCCTACAACTGTACTTCGGGGATGCAGATCCCTAAGTCCAATTGTAGACTTTCATATGTATGTTCCAACGCAACTTTTCTCTTTTTATTTCCACTTCGAATACTATTTTAAATACAATTGCTTAAGTGTCCCTAAATTTGTATTGAGTGATTTCATAATAATAATCTTCCATTGTTAACTTATCATTATACTTCGGATAATTTCCGTATAAACATCAGAAGTTGACTATTCTTGAAGTTGAGAAAATAAATAAGCCCTCTCCAATAAGGAAAGGGGATGGGCTGGGAACCCATGCATCAACTTAAGTATTATACATAAGTTTCTTTTTTTATACAAATGAAATAATAAATTCTACTTGCGTTCTGAAATATAATATAATGGATCAGGAAATAGGCCATTATTCTGATAACAATCCGGAAACACGGAGAAGGTTAAGATCAAGATGAGGGTGATTGGTTGTTGGGCTCCTTTCCTTTAAGGAAAGGAGGTGATCATCATTGAAACATTTCTTCAGTTTCTAAGAGAAGTGTGCGCTTTACTTCTCTTTCATTATATTACCATTAGGCATATTTAAAAATATTCGCAAAGAAATGAAAGGACCAATGGTGATTGCCATTGGTTCAAGTTTAGCTACAAAGAGTTGTTTCCCATGTTTCCTAAATCAACGCATATAGATAAAGAGTAAGGAATGCATCGTGTGAATGAAAAAGGAGCCTTTCTCTGTATTCCTAACGATCATAAGCATTAACATAAAGCTCCTTAAGTGCCTGACGAGCAGCATCCCTCTCAACTTTGTCTATACCTCTTCCCAAAAACTCCCCGCGATCATTACAAATCGATGCGTACACATAATAATGATCAGAAAACTGTATAACTCCCAACTCAACCTCTTCATGAAACATACTATCAAAGTGTATAACCCTACTCGAAAGAATATCTTTCACATCCATATCTCTATCTCCTTTACCATGTCTAATTTCCTATACACTTCTATCATACAGGATGAAATTGTAAATTTAGTTAATGATATTTTAAGGTTTTATTAAGATGGGACGGAGGGACAGGTCCCTTGGTTCTCCTATTGTACTAAGTAAATCCGAGAAGCAAGAGATAGTAAAAATGTAAAACCCTCGGTAGAAAAAACCAGGGGCTTTTAGATGATTTATTTTTTCTTTCCACAATTTATACATGTTTCAGTGTAATAATCGTATTTATGGTATCTACGTAAAAAACAAAGGATTGATTTTAACTTTTTCATGTGTGATTGCTCCTAAGATGTTTAAAAGATATATACAATCATACAGTAGGCATGTTATTCACCTTTTACAGACAGATTAAAAAGTATGACAAAGCTATTAATTTATAGTAATACTCTTGAGGAAAATTGAGAGAAAAAAACACAAATCCTGAATTTCTTTGATGAGATCAGGAATCTAGTAAATTTGAGTGGGGACGGTTCCCATGTTACCTTAAATTCCCCATATAGATAAAGATCACTGTAAAGTGGGCTGGTGAATGAAAGTGGAGCAGCTGATGTAGATGTGACAGTATAGTGTGAACACAGGAACCGCCCCTCTGTTTTTCTCCCTTATTGAATTATTGTTAAAGTAAATAATCATACAATTATTAATAATAATTTACTATAATAAGAGTCTAAAGTCTTAGCTTTATTGGATTGGGGTTCAGTCTGGAAAATGAAAGAAAATGGGTAGAAGTGACTAGGCTGAGAACAAGAAGTGCTATTGTCTAGTTTGTAAGCTGCCATCTAATATACTTTTTATCAAATTGTTTTGATGCAAGCTTCATCCTCCTATTAAAATGACATGCACATTCATGATTACAAGTAGCATTCATATAACGAATACCAAATAAATATATTGAAGTAGAATGAGGAGGTGTTGATTATGCTGCATAAAGAAGAATGGATTAACATTAAATGTGAGTTAATGGAGAAACATGAGAGATTTAGCAAAATGAAAAATCTCTTTTTAGTAAGCTTTGCTTTCCTATTAGTAGTCTTGTATTTCTTAGATATCAGTCAGATTAGAGAATTAACTTTTAATCCTTCTAATGGTTTCGACATAATAAGGGTTGTCATTACATATGCTCCTTTTGCTTTTGTTTTGATGTTCTTCATATTTTGCTTAAGTATCTGTTTGAAGAATTTGACCTTCATTAAACAATTTCATGTGAAGAAAGAGTTTTTTTGTTTATTCTTGTTTAACGTTAGTGTCTTTATTATTACTGCATTATTTTTAAAGTTTTATATTTTATTGGATTTTAGAATTTCGTTTATATTTGGTGTCTTATATCTATTAAATTTTTTATACACGTTTGTTATCCATTTATATGCCTTCATTCCTATTTTGAAAGTTTATCATGAGCATCATATTCTTAGAGAAAGAGAAGGTATTTTAAATTTTCGTCTAGTTTTACTATCCATCGTAAGTCCAGATTATGTAATGGCCACAATTTTTAAGAAACTCTTAAATAATAATAGCTTGAACTTAATTTGTGAAGATAACTGTGCAAAGGATGAAGACCTAGTTAGTGAATGTACTTGGGAACAAAGGAAACTGAAGGCAAAATATTTTATCGTTTTTTCTAATTGGGCCAACGTTATTTTCATCACTGGTCTTTCAATCCTAACCATGTACATATATCCTAATGTTGGAGAGGTTACTGAGTATTTGGGTATCTGGCTCATATTACATATATTATCAAGAAGTTTTGAAATTGCTTATGCTTTTTATAAAGATGTTGTTGAGGTAAAGGCAAAGGTGTTATGGAAAAAAAATCAAGGGAATTTTATTAATTATTGGAGAACCTCTGCGTTAAGAAAGCCGAGAGAGAAAGAAATAGAACGTGGGGCTACTCTTGCGGGACCTCATCGTGATGATATGCTCTTTTACGTGAATGATCATGATGTGCAAACATATGGGTCGCAAGGTCAGCAGAGAACAACTGCTCTATCCTTGAAATTGGCTGAGATTGATTTGATTCATAACGAAATAGGAGAATATCCGATTCTTTTGCTGGATGATGTT
>NZ_JAEK01000004.1 GCF_000518865.1 Bacillus sp. J37
ATAACTAGAGATAACTGCCCGTAAAGATCCGATAAGTTTCGCTAACCATCAGTGGGGGATGAAGTAAACCCCCACTGATGGAAGTCTCACTTTATACATAAGGTAATTTTCGTTCCGTGTCCTACTTCAGACTCTATCGAAAAAGAAAAGTCAGCTCCATAATATAAGCTTAATCTCCCTAATACATTTTTAAGCCCGATACTATGACCATCACTATCTAAAGCAGAATCGTTTCCATCAATTTTCACAGAATGGCATATGTTCGCTATTTCTTCTTCTGACATTCCAATTCCTTTATCTTCTACGACAATAAATAATTGACCATTTTGCAGCATTGTTTTTATTTTAATTTCTGCTTCTTTATGGTGAATAAAACTATACTTGACTGCATTTTCAACTAGAGGCTGTATGATAAATTTAATAATGGAGATAGATTTCGTTTCTTCTGCCTCATCAATTTCACACACTAGTGCACCTTCATATCTTAATTTTAGTATTTCTATAAAACTTCGAATATAAGAAATTTCCTCACCTAATTTCACCACATCTGTTCGGGTGTTCAATGAGTATCTCATCATACGACCTAAATAAATACTTACATTCATGACTTCTTTCTTCTTTCCTTGAACAGCTAAGCCACCGATGACTTCAAGTGTATTATTTAAAAAATGAGGATTTATTTGTAACAATAATGCCTTGTATTCTGCATCCTTTCTACGAATGTTTGCTTCATACTCCGTTTCGATTAAATGATTTAATTGCTCAATCGTATGGTCAAAGACTTTTATCACATAACCAATTTCATGATGATGTGATTTTATGGAAGGCATTACCCGCTTTGCTCCATTGAAATCTCCACGTTCTACAAATTTCATTGCTTTTGTCAACTTCCCTAATGGACTTACAATATTAGAAGACAATAAATAAGAGGTTAGAATGGTCAACAGAAATATCAAGGCACTTGTGATGAGTAAGTTCTTTTGCAGTTGATCGATTTTAGCAAATAACTCTGACTTCGTTATTTCACTTATTAAGATCCAATCACCGATTTTTTGTTTTTGAAAGAAAACAAGGTATTCCTCGTCACGATGGTCCACTTCGACTAAACCCTTTTCTATACCGCTTTTGATATTCTCAAGACTTTTTTTTAAGACCTCCTTGGGGGTATGAACCTCTCCTGGTAAAACATTAATACCATCTCCATCCAATAAGTAAACTCTGCCATTTTCACCAAGCTTAATTTTATTTAACGCAGTTTCTAGTAAAGAAGATGGAAAACTTACCTTTATAATCCCGGATAACTCCAGCATATTCATATCAAATAAAGGGATAAGATAGCCATTTAAGTTTGTTTCCCGCATTTCTTGATGGAGTTGAAAGGAGTCAATATGAGTATTCATCCACCTTTGATCATTTACTAAAAAATCTTTGTACCACTCAGTTTTCTGAAGGGAAGGATTATTTCCCCAAGTCCCGGTCCCATCATTAAGAAATATAGAAATGGACATATTATTTGAATTGTTTATCATCATGGATGATAACTGCATTTTAAGTTGGTTTTTGATCAATAGCTTTTGTGCATTAGTTGTTGTTTCATCCTCCTTTTCAGCCTTCAGCCAATCTTGTGTTGCCTGACCCACCAGCACTTGTTTGCCGAGATCTTCCGCCTGAGTTGTAATGGAATCAAGGTATAAAGAATATTGATCCATCATTTCAATAGTTGAATCCTTTGTTTGCTGTTCTATGATCGAGGTAAACCAGGAAGGAATGATAATAGATAAAAGCAAGAATGGAATCGTTAACAGTAAAGTGAAGATTAAAAAAAGTCTATTCCTAAGCGAATAAAACATATTTCCTCCTGAAATCTAACATTCTATTAACTAGTAATATACACCTTCCATTTTCAATTTTAAATAGCCAAAAAGAGAATATTATATGAGGTAAAAACCTAAAATATATATTGCTGTCGCGATCAGGTATATATGACACTTGTCATACTGTCCCTATGACACCTATGTCTACAATATTTTATTTCTTCTCTATATAATTAAGATACAAACGATGAAGGGAATTAAAAAGATGAGTAAAGAATTGCAAAGAAATTTAAGGAAGCAAGTTGCTCCCTTTGAAAAAGCCAATACAAAGGCTAGTATTTGGCAACTTATTACAACACTTGGCCCGTTTTTTATTCTTTGGACACTTGCGTATCAAAGTTTAACGATATCTTACCTCCTTACCTTTGCGTTTACGGTCATTGCAGGAGGATTCCTTGTACGGATTTTCATTATTTTTCATGACTGTTGTCACTACTCATTCTTTAAAAATAGAACTGCTAACAAAGTCCTGGGAACGATTACTGGCATCTTAACATTATTTCCATATAGCCAGTGGCAGCATGATCACTCAATCCATCATGCAACAAGTGGTAACCTTGAT
The DNA here is from genome assembly GCF_000518865.1 of Bacillus sp. J37. Lineage (GTDB taxonomy): Bacteria > Bacillota > Bacilli > Bacillales > Bacillaceae > Metabacillus. Next base: position 2,437 of record NZ_JAEK01000004.1, read on the forward strand.
AAACGAGGGACAGGAGATATATGGGTGCTAACAATCGATGAATATCTCGCATCCTCAACTTGGCGGAAAATAAGCTATAGACTTTACCGTAATCCGTTTGTGATGTTTGGTCTTGGGCCGATTTATCAATTTTTGATTTTAAACCGATTTAATAAAAAAGGTGCTAGAAAAAACGAACGCTTGAATACGTATTTAACAAATGTTTCAGTAGTAGCTCTAATCGTACTCCTCTGCTGGGCACTTGGTACAGTACCGTTTCTTTTAGTACAAATCCCGATCTTTATGGTTTCAGGCTCACTTGGAATATGGCTTTTTTATGTTCAACATACATTTGAAGATTCTTATTATGAAGAAAGTGGGGAATGGGAATATGTATTAGCTGCTGTTGAAGGCAGTTCGTACTATAAACTTCCAAAACTTTTACAATGGTTATCAGGCAATATCGGGTATCACCATGTCCATCATTTGAGCCCGAGAGTACCAAATTATAAACTTGAGGAAGTTCATAATCGTACAGAGCCATTACAAAATGTCCCTACGATCACGTTGGCTACCAGCTTACAATCTCTAAAATTCAAACTATGGGATGCACATAACAAACGCTTTGTAGGCTTTAACGCATTAAGAAGCTACCAAAATAATTAACCTAAAGAGGATGACACTTAGCGCATTACGATCCTAATTCATTTGGATAGTAAGATCTAAGTTGTCATCCTTTTAAAGCATGGAAAAAATCCATATGATAAAATATCACTAAAATCAATCTTTAAAGAAGGTTCAAAAAATGAAGAGAATTTCTCAAATAAGTAATGGCATTTCTCCATATATATGGGCTTTTTTAAGTATTTTACCTTTTTATTTCATTTTCCAATCATCTTCTACAGCTGAAATAATTACTGGTATTATTCTAACAATTATGTTTTTTATCACGTTTCGTTATGCTTTTCTCTCTAAGAGTTGGAGGGTCTATGCTTTCACACTCATTCTCATTGGGATTTCCTTTACATCTACGTACTTGTTTAATTATTTCTACTTTTCCTTTTATATTGCGTATTTTATTGGAAATATAAAGGACCGTGTTCACTTTTTGACGCTTTATATTATTCACTTAGTTGCAACAGCAGTAGCCATAAACTTTAGTATTGTCTTACATGAGGAGTTACTATTAAAACAATTACCCTTTGTTCTGATTAGCTCCCTTAGTGTGATCTTCTTGCCTTTCAGTATTTACAATCGAAAAGTACGGGACAATCTTCAAGAAAAATTAGAGGATGCCAACAAACGAATTTCTGAATTAGTCATTTTAGAGGAGCGTCAAAGAATAGCTCGTGATCTTCACGATACATTAGGACAAAAACTGTCGATGATCGGACTTAAAAGTGATTTGGCTAGAAAGATTATCCATAAAGATCCTGAACATGCAAAAAATGAGATGAAGGACATTCAACAAACTGCACGGTCAGCATTAAATGAGGTTAGAAATATGGTCTCACAAATGCGCGGGATTCGATTAAAAGAAGAACTGACGCATGTAAAGCAAATTTTAAACGCAGCTCAAATTAAATTAGTTTGTGATGAGAATATATCGGTAACAAAAAATGTACCCCTACTAACAGAAAACATTTTAAGCATGTGCTTAAAGGAAGCTGTTACAAATGTTGTAAGACATAGTCAGGCATCAACTTGCTTTATTTCATTAGAACAAACCCAAACTCAAATTATATTAAAAATAAGTGATGATGGAATTGGTAACACATCCACTGATTTTACCAAAGGAAACGGATTAGCAGGGATGAGAGAACGTCTTGAATTTGTTAATGGCTACCTTAGCATTTTGACAGATAACGGTACAGCACTCTTCATAACCGTTCCACATGTCGCCAAACAAGCAGATTAGGAGGGATACTTATGATTCGTATTATCATTGCTGAAGATCAACAAATGCTTTTAGGCGCCTTAGGTTCTTTACTTAATTTAGAGGAAGACATGGAAGTCGTAGGGAAAGCTGGTAATGGAAAAGAAGCACTCACTCTTGTTGAAGAATTTAATCCGGACATTTGTATTATGGATATTGAGATGCCGGGCATGACTGGTCTAGAGGCTGCTGAACATTTAAAGGAGAAAAGCTGTAAAGTCATTATCCTTACAACATTCTCCCGCTCCGGCTATTTTCAACGTGCATTAAAAGCAGGTGTGAAAGGGTATCTTTTAAAAGATAGCCCAAGCGAAGAATTAGCCAATTCAATCCGTAGTATCATGGCCGGAAAACGAATTTATGCTCCTGAGTTAATGGATGATCTATATAGCGAAGAAAACCCTCTAACAGAACGTGAAAAAGAGGTACTTGGCTTAGTCGCAGAAGGAATGAACACAAAAGAAATTGCAGATCAACTTAGCATTAAATCAGGCACTGTCCGAAACTATATTTCAACAATTTTAGAAAAGCTCAATGTAAAAAATAGAATCGAGGCTATTAGCCAGTCAAAGGAAAAAGGTTGGTTTAAATAAAAGTTAAAAAGAGACTTCAACTTCCTTCCCGAAAACAAAAAAAACGCAGCGTTTATGGTTCAGACCATTCGCTGCGTTATATTAAGAAATCATTTAGTTTGATTGACTATTTGTTTCCCCTTTTAATAGGTTAAAATCTGTAACTGGCATCGTAATGATTTTCCCGCCAATCTGGATATGAACGGTATTATCAAAGATTGCTTTTACAATTCCTTTTAATGATATTGTTGAGTCAACAGTAATCGGATTTTTTATATTAGCTTCCATTCTATGACACACCTTTCTATTAAAATAGGTTTGTGTGAAACGAATAAAAAGTGTTTCAACCAATGTTCGTTTTCAATTAAGTAAAAATGATTATATGCTTTATTATAAACCGCTAGAACCCAAAAGTCTCTTGAAATGACTCAAAAATAATCAACAAAAAGCTCCAATTTTCATCATATTAAAAGTCCCCAAAAATTAGGCTCATCCATTTGAAACGATATGATTATTCATTTCGTCTAATGTACTAAGTACGGCATCTTGAAAAGAACATGTAATTGGACCTCACTCTTCCAACTCATCCGTATATAGAATAAATATTGGGGGATCAAAATGAAGACAACGAAAGGTTTTATAAAATTAGCAGCTTTAACATTAGGATTAACTGGAATTTGGGGTATTTCCAATGTAGAGGCTTCGACACAATATACGATAAAAAAGGGTGACACACTTTATCGTATTGCAGGTAAAAACCAGTTGACAGTATCGCAATTAAAACAAATGAACAACCTCTCTTCTTCACTCATTTATCCTGGTAACACATTAACCATCCCAACTACGATTACCATTAATAAAGGTGATACACTCTACAGTTTTGCAAAAAAATATAACACTACTGTACAACAATTAAAATTCCTTAATCAACTTTCTTCAAATACAATTTATGCAGGAGATAAGCTCATCATTCCTACAACCGTTACAGTAAAAAAAGGTGATACCTTATACAGTATTGCAAACAATTATGGTTTATCAATGAAAGAATTAAAAACCATCAACTATTTAACCTCTGATATGATTAAAATTGGTCAGATTCTAAATGTCGCCCAAGCAGGGACCACACCCTTCACACCAACGAATTACCATGCATCTGAAATCATGATCAGTGCTTCTCCTAAAGAAGGATACAGCTTTGATGCTGAGGAACCTAGACGTTTTATAATAAGTTATGACAAAAATGGTGAATATTTTTCCAGAATTGAAGTGTTGGATGCAAATGCTACTATTAATGAGATAAGGGAAAACTCAAGGGCATACTTAAAGGACTATAAGATAACTGAATATCCAACCAAAACAAGTTCACACCCCTTTTATCAAGATGCTGAATTTTTCCTGCACGGAACATCAAGTAAAACCCAAGTGAATATTGTTATGAAAAAAGTAGATGGTGTTTGGATGCGTATGACGATTCATTATTTAAACAAAGAGGAGTCAGAAGGGATCACTCCAAAAATGATTGAAGCATTACAAACAATTAAGGTCAAATGACCTTGAAATCGTAACAAAACTGTAACATTAAAACAATTGACGATAACAGTAAAATACTTTATGATTAACTTAATTAAATAAGTCGTTCTCCTAAAGGGGAGTAGCTTTTACAACAAAGTCGTCATTACAGAGTGAATCACTCTCGGCTTCGTTGGCAACCTTAACGTTGTTAGCAAGACCTTTACTTTATTGGTAAAGGTCTTTTATGTTTTCTAAACCTTTACCATGACGGTAAAGGTTTTTCTTTTATACCTATAGGATAACGAATAAAGGAGATCACTATATTGGTAAAAAAACGATCAATGGACGAATTAATTAAGAAAAACAAAGAAGAGCTTCTTAATGATAAAGATCAACTAGATAAAATTGAAAAACGCCTTGAACAAAAATATGTCAAACAAAGCGAATATATTGGAGGAGATAAATGATGTTACTGAGGAAATATATGTCCCTTTTAGGTGTTGGTTCAGCTGTGATTGACCTAATTCTACCAAAAGACACTTATAAACGCGGTGATTTAATTAACGGTTTTTTTCACCTTAAAGGTGGAACAATTGAGCAACAATTAAAAAGGATTGATAGTGATCTTGTTTTAATTGATAGAAATACAGATATAGAGAAAGTCATTGATACAGCTACAATCTTATCATCAAAGCTTATCAATCCTGAAGAAGATAGCAAGGTATCTTTCACCTTTAAATTACCAGAAGATATCCCTGCTTCAACAGATAGTATTTCATATCGATTTAAAACCCGGCTTACTTTTAATGAAGGGGTTGAAAGTAAAGACCAGGATATCATTCAGGTCATATAAGATTTCTTTATAGGGATAGTGCTATTAACAATTTTCGAAACAAGCTTGTTACCTCACTTACATTAGAGGTGAAAAATCCCCCCAGATTCCATCAAAGTCTTGCTACTACAATCCAAAGCTTACCGTTCAAACCATAAAGGGGTGATTAATATTGATGAAACGATTAAAGAGACTTAAGTTTATCATTACTTTTTGGAGATTCCTTCCGTTTTTAAAGGAGTTCTTCTTCTCCAAACACGTAGAATCTCACAAAAAGATGTTGGGAACTTTACTCATTCTCACATATGCTTTCTTCCCATTTGATTTAATTCCTGACTATATTTCATTTTTAGGAATTGTGGATGATGTTGTGATTGCGACATTTGTGCTGGATTGGATGATTAAGTTGGCTCCGGAGTCATTGAAAGAGAAATATAAACTCTAGTTAGTTATGAAAAAAACGTCCTTCATATCACTATGAAGGACGTTTCTGTTTGTTCTCTCTTCCCTTTTGTCCAACATCACTCATCTAAAAAGCCACATTCCAAGTTTATTGAAATGTGGCTTTAACATTATTATTTACTAAATGCTTCTGTTAAGACAGGAACAATTTGCTTTTTACGTGATACAACACCTTGTAATGTCGCTTGATTATTATCTAACGACACATTAAATGCCTGCTCTACTTTTCCTGCTTGTTGACCGATTGCAACAGCAACTGAATCATTTGTTAAAATGTCCGTTACAACAAATAAGAATAGGTCTAAACCTTTTTCAGAAACAACATTGTTAAGTGCAGCTTCAATATCTGCCTTATTTGCAAGAACATCGTTTGTATCCACAGCATTTACTTGTGCAATTTCGACTTTGCTAGAACCCATTTGGAATTCTTTTGCATCTAATGAGATTAATTGCTCAACTGATTTATCACTTAAATCAGCACCGGCTTTTAACATGTCTAAGCCGTAAGCATTTGCATCAACACCAGCTATTTCAGCTAATTCTTTAGCTGCATCGATGTCTTCTTGAGTGCATGTTGGAGATTTGAATAATAAAGAATCAGAAATAATCGCTGAAAGCATTAATCCTGCTGTTTCTTTTTCAATTTCTACACCATGTTCTTTATAAAGCTTATTTAAAATTGTTGCAGTACAACCAACTGGTTCAGCACGATAGTACAAAGGATCACTTGTTTCAAAATTTGCAATGCGGTGATGATCAATTACTTCAAGAACACGAACTTCATCGATATCGTCAGCACTCTGTTGACGCTCATTATGGTCAACTAAAATTACTTCGCTTGCTTCTCCGGCTACTTTCTCTACTAAACGAGGTGCTTCTTTTTTGAAGAAATCAAGTGCGAATTGAGTTTCACCACTTACTTCCCCCAAACGTACAGGTTCAGCGTTTTGTCCGATTTTATTTTTTAACTCAGCGTATGCAATCGCAGAACAGATTGTATCTGTATCAGGATTTTTGTGACCAAAAACAAGTACTTTTTCCATAATTAACTCCTTTACACATTGAAATATACTCTATCATATCATAACTACTATGGTTTAATTAACTAGGATTTGTGAAAAAATTGGATTAATCTCTTTTAAAATGGATGGAAACCCATTCATTTGTTTGTGATTTTTCTTCAATAGAGAAGCCACCTTTAGCGAATACATTGATTAAGTCATCAAGGTGCCATTCCACAAGACCAGATATAAAAAAGTCGTCACTATTTTTAAGAAGATTATGTCTTTCAATAATGCTTATCGTTTCATTTGCACCGATATTAATTAAGATTAAATCATAGTTTTCATTAATCTCATAATCTCCTGTGATTAAATCCGCTTGAACAACCTGAAGATCATTTGTTAAGTCATTTAGCTCCGCATTATGATAAAGTTCACGTCCAACCTCCTCATAATCAACTGCAACAACTTTATCTGCTCCTTTTAAAGATGCAGCAATTGCAAGCATACCAGAGCCTGTACCAAGGTCAAGAACTGATTTACCCGTAAGATCCTTATTAAGAATCATACGTAAGCAGCCTTGTGTTGTTTCATGTAGACCTGTACCAAATGCCGCAAGTGGATCAAATTTCAATACATACTTGTCATCGTATTCCTGTACTGAGCTAGGATACTTTATGATCCATTCATTTCCTAAATCAATGTCCTCAAAATCATAGGATTGCTCCCAATTTGTTTCATCGTATGTTTTATATGTAATGTCATCTCTAGAAATAGAAAGAGTTGCTTCTAATAAAGGGTAGTATGCTTCTGGTAGATGGTCTATTTCTTGATCACTTGCATAAATTTTCAGTTCAACAAGCTGATCTTCTTTTTCCTCATACCCATAGCCATTTTGTACCTTAATAATTTCAATAGGTGATTCATAGTAAAGATTGTAAATACCGGCTGCATTAAGCAAATCAGTCACTTCATGGATCTCATTAGAAGGTACATATATTGAAAATTCATGTAACATTTAATCGATTCCTCTCTTTAATGTAGCTTTTTTTTCACTACAATTGTCCATACACAGTTTAATATACAATGAAAGAGGATAGCAAATTGTTTTTGTTAATATTTTTTGCAAGTAATGTTTACAGCTCGAAAAACCGGAAATTTTTCAAAAACCCAGGAAAATCTATCAACTTTTAAGGAAACCTATCATTGACATATTCGGGGCAACATCCACGAAAAAACCTAGCTTTAAGCTAGGTTAATTTAATATTAGTTTTCAACTTTCACATAATCACGCCATCTATGTTTTGGCTGCCAATTTAATAGTTTCTTTGCCTTTTCATTTGAAAACAAAGTTTCATATCCCTGTAATGGTCTTCTAATTTCTGCAGCAGGATAAATGGTTTCCATTAACTGATGACTTTCGATATTAACGCTCGTTTCATCTGCAGCAATATTAAGAGCTACTGAACCTAGCCCTTCTGTTTCAATCGCCAGTCGGAAAGCGGTTGCTGCGTCCCTTGCATCAATATAACTCCACATAATCACCTTTCGTTGTTCAGGATCATGAATAAAACTTGGAAAGTTGTTATACATATGAGGAGCAATAATATTACCAAGTCTCATTGAAACAACTTGGAGACCTGTTCTTCGATGAATCATATCTGCTGTTTGTTCATTTACAATTTTGGATAACCCGTAGCTATCTTCCGGTAATTGTGGATGCTCTTCATCAAGTGGTACATATTGTGGTGAAAGCTCCTTTAGCGGAAACACCAAACCATATGAGGACTCACTTGAAGCAATGACCGCTTTTTTGACTCCCAATGTTCCAGCTGCTTCCAACACATTATAAGTAGACATCACATTGTTTTTAAATGTTACTTCATTAGGATGTGAGTATGCAACTGGAATTGCTGCTAAATGAACAACAGCATCCGCTCCAGCTAATACTCCATACACTTCTCCTAAATGTTGCAAATCTACTAAGACCGTTTTACATATAGATTCTTGTGGATATGTTCTATCTGCATTTACGACTTCATATCCATTATCAAGAAATTCCTTTATAACGGCTGATCCTAGTAATCCGCTCCCACCGGTTACAACGACTTTTTTCATTCGTTCACATCCTTATTTTAAAATTCCCTCGATTTGTGCAAGAACATCACTTGGTATTGTCACATCAGACCCTTTAGCATTTTCTATGATTTGTTCAGGTTTTGTTGCCCCTACCAATGTACTTGCAATACCCGGTAAACGAAGAATCCAAGCAATTGCTAATTGTGACAAACTAATATCTAATTCCTTCGCAATCCCATCTAATTTTTCTACCTTTGATAAAACCTCATCTGTTAAAAGCCTGTTCATATGCATGTTCGATTTCGGATCAGTAGCACGACTTCCTTCAGGAGCACGATTACTTAAACTATATTTCCCTGTTAATAATCCTTGGGCTAATGGAGAGAAAACAATTTGACTAATGCCGTGTTGCTCACTAACCGGCAGAACTTCATCCTCAATATAACGATGTAACATACTGTAATTAGGTTGGTTAACGACAATTCGATCCAATAAATATTTATCAGCTGTTCCAATTGCTTCTTGGATTTGCTGTGCTGTCCATTCACTCACACCGGCATATAAAATTTTTCCTTGACGTACCAAATCATCAATTGTACGTAATGTTTCATCAACAGGTGTTTCTGGGTCATAACGGTGACAGTAATAAATATCCACATAATCTGTTTTTAATCTTTTTAAACTTGCATGCAGTTGCTCAAAAACATGCTTTCTTGATAGACCCCGATCATTCGGTCCTTCATCCATCGGCCAAAACACCTTAGTAGCCAACACGTATGAATCACGACGATACTTCCCTAAAGCCTCACCAACTACTTTCTCAGATTCCCCTTTGGCATAAACATTCGCTGTATCAAAAGAATTAATTCCTAAATCATACGCTGTTTCAATTGTTTTTATCGCTTTATCATTTTCCGTAGAAGCTCCATATGTTAGCCAGCTACCCAAGCTAACTTCACTTACTTTAAGCCCCGATCTTCCAAGACGTCTATACTTCATTCAACCCCAACCCCTTTATAAATTATGTAATAATAGAAACCGTTTACAATTTTAAATTATAAATTTTTTGAAGATTGTATACAAGTACTGAAATTTTGTTGATATAATTAAAAACAAGTAATCTACTATACTTTTTATAGTAACTATAAGGGGGTACTATGGAAAAAGTAAATGAACTACATATTGAATGTTCAATTGAAAAAGCACTGAATATTATTGGTGGAAAATGGTCTTTTCTTGTCATTAAACAGCTTTTTGATGGCACAAAACGATTTGGTGAATTACAACGGGCTATTCCGAAAATCAGCCCAAAGGCATTAACAGATACGCTTCGTCATTTAGAAAATCATCAGGTCTTAACTAGAAAAACATTTGCAACAGTACCTGTTACTGTGGAATATACGTTGACAGAAAAAGGCCATTCTCTTCATCCTATGATTAAAGAAATGAAAAAATGGGGTTCACATTGGGGATAAAACTGTCACAAATATGGTCCAGCAGAAAAAGGATTCGATTATTCGAATCCTTTTTGTTTAACGATTTATTAATTTTTCAACATGTTATAAACCTGTTCAACATCCTTATCTCCGCGCCCTGAAAGATTTACGATAATTGAGTCCTCTGATCCTAGTTGTTTTGCCAGCTTCATTGCATAAGCAACGGCATGTGAGCTTTCAAGTGCCGGAATAATGCCTTCTACTTTTGACAAAATTTGAAATGCCTCTAAAGCTTCCTCGCCTGTTACTGTTACATATTCAGCCCTGTTTATTGTTTTCAAATAGCTATGTTCAGGTCCAATCCCCGGGTAATCCAGTCCTGCTGCAATCGAATAAGTTGGCTTTGGTTCTCCCTTCTCGTCAAGCAATGTTAAGCATTTAAAACCGTGTATAACAGCGGGTTTTCCTTCTGTTAATGAAGGAGCTTCTGCAGGTTCCACTCCAATTAATCGTACTTCTTGTTCATCAATATAATGAGCAAATGCCCCGATGGCATTACTGCCTCCACCTGCACATGCAATGACGGCTGCCGGCAGCTTTCCTTCCTTCTCTATAATCTGCTTTTTCGATTCTTCACTAATGATAGATTGAAAATGCTTGACCATCGTTGGGAAAGGATGTGGCCCAACTGCAGAGCCTAAAAGATAAAAGGTATTTTCATAGTTTTCAACTAGATCATTTAAGGCCGCATCTACGGCATCTTTTAACCTACCTTGCCCCTTATCGACTGAAACTACCTTTGCTCCTAAAAGCTCCATACGAAATACATTTAATGCTTGTCGTTCAGTATCTAATTTCCCCATATAAATCGTGCAATCCATACCACCAACGATCGCACAAGCAGTTGCTGTTGCAACACCATGCTGTCCGGCACCAGTTTCGGCAATAATTCTTGTTGCTCCCATTCGCTTTGCTAATAATATTTGTCCGATTGCATTGTTAATTTTATGTGCCCCTGTATGGTTTAAATCTTCACGTTTTAAATATATTTTGGCTCCACTTACTTGCTTCGAGAGATTTTCAGCATATGTAAGTGGATTTTCCCGCCCGATATATTCCTTCATATAGTATTGAAACTCTTGAATAAACTCAGGATCGTTTTTATATTTTTCAAAGTTTTCATCTAGTATGGTTAAAACATTTTTTAAAGCATCAGGAACAAAACTACCGCCAAACTCACCAAAATAGCCTTTTTCAATCGTATGATTACTCATTAAGCTCTCCCCTTTGTTTAAAAATATGAAAATTCAGATTTTATCTATTATTATATCATTGTTTATATTTAAGCCGTAACAAAAAAGAGCCACAGGGGCTCCTTTATTATTCTGATAGGTAGTTCTTAACATCATATTCTTTTTGCTTTTTCTCTAACCATGTTGGATATTCAGTTGTCATTTTCTCGTCTAGTAAAATTCCTTTTATTTCTTCTTTACTCTTTTCGAAGTTTGCTTCTGCGGCTTCTTTAGTGTCGGTTACTTTAATAATATGATAACCATAATCAGACTTCACAGGATCACTTATTTCATCAACTTTCATTGAAAAGGCCGCTTCTTCAAATTCAGCCACCATACTTCCTTCACCAAAGAACCCTAAATCTCCACCTGATTCAGCTGAAGCTGTATCTGTTGAGTACTCTTTTGCCAGCTCAGCAAAATCTTCACCATTATCAAGTTTCTCTTGTACTTCTTTTGCTGTTTCTTCATCTTCAACAAGAATGTGACTTGCTTTTACCTGCTTCGTTTGTGCAAAAGAGTCTTTGTTTTCATCAAAATACGTTTGCATTTCTTCCTCAGTAATCTCGATTTGAGGTTCTAAGAGTTTTTCAATTTTAAGATTAACTTCAATATCCTCTTTAATATCATCCTGTGTTAATCCACTTGCTGTTAACTGTTGTTCAAATGTTTCTTCTCCACCATAAGAGTCAACCAACTCTTGCAGCTCTGCGTCTATTTCCTTACTTGAAACGGTTATTTTCTCTTTTTCCACCTCTTGATTAATCAGTTTTTTTGTAATAAGCGTGTCTAAAGCCGCTTCACCGTTTTGTTCCACAAAAAATGTATATAAATCGTCCTTTGTCAGTGATTCACTACCAACCTTAGCGACAACATCGCTGCGAGTTGATAAAAAGATAAATACAGCAATAGCTGCTACTATTAGGACTGCTAGAATAGCTAATGTTTTTTTACTTGCAAATATTTTTTCAATCATCAAATTCTCCTCAATCTTATTTATTGTTAACCTTCATCTCTCTGCTATCTACTATAAGAGACAAGTATGGGATAAATATGTACGAATTATGGGAAATTGTAAAAACAAGCCCCATTTTCAAAATAAAAAAGACTCCTAAACGGAGTCTTTTATAGAGCTGCTTCTGCAGCGTTATGCTTATTTTTGAACGTTAGCAGCTTGTGGTCCACGAGCTCCTTGCTCTACTTCAAAAGTAACTGTTTGGCCTTCTTCTAAAGTTTTGAAACCATCACCTTGGATAGCAGAGAAGTGTACGAATACATCGTCTTGTCCTTCAACTTCGATGAAACCGAAACCTTTTTCTGAATTAAACCATTTTACTTTACCTTGTAGCATTGTTTTTCCTCCTGTGTGGAATCTAACGTCCACTTTGTATTACTATTCTTGCTAGACAACGATTCATCAAGAGGAAAACACTTTTTAAAGCTACTTCCATCTCTCAATCTTATCCGAACAAAAATAATTAACTCAATTCTAACACTTAATTTTGTTTAAATCAAGGAACTGGGCAACCTTTTATACACAAATATTCGATAATATCCTACATATTTTTCACTGAACAAAGCGGTAAATAATACGATATTATGCTCGTTTAAACGGCCACCAGTTTGCTGCACCAAAAGTTTTTACCATGACAGGTATGAATAATGGGAGCACGATTAACGCGTATAAGAATAAGCCTGTTAAGATGATAGCGGCAATTTGAATAAGGGAAAGCATACCTGATGGAATCATTGCAGCGAAGGTACCACCCAGGATAATAACAGCTGAAATGATAACTGTTCCCATCTTCTTCATTGCCAATAACATCGCTTGACCTACAGATAAATCTTTGTATTCATTAAAGCGGTCCATTAAGAAAATACTGTAATCAACTCCAAGTGCAACAAGTATGACGAATGCAAAGAAAGGAACTGCCCAACTAATACCTGTGTATCCCAAAATATTCACGAAAATCACTTCATTTATACCCATTGCCGTATAGTACGTTAATATCAATGAACCAATAATATAAATCGGCATAATAATGGAACGGAATAAGAATACGAGAATGATAGATATACCGATTAACATTAACACAACTGTGCGTGAGTAATCGTTATTTGACATCGTGTTTAGGTCGGCATTCGTACTTGTAATTCCGCCAATTGCCACCTCGGCATTTTCAAGCTTTGTATCTTTTGTTGCTCTCTCAATTGCTGCATTTACCTCATCCATTTGATTAATTGCCTCATTTGAGTATGGATTACTTGAGAAGATCACATCAAATGTCATAACTTTATGATTATTAGACATATACGTATTCAATGACTCCTCAAAGTCCTCACTTTCTAAAACATCTTCAGGCAGATAAAAGCCTGCTGAGTCATCTGATTTTGACAAATCAGCCAAGTATTCCTGTGCTGACCCTAATCCATCTGAAACTTGGTTTAAACCATCAACACTTTCACTTAGTCCATCTGTTAGCTGACTCATTTGCCCATCAAGGTCGCCAAATCCGTCCAAGAGCTGTTGCTGACCATTTGTAACTCCAGCAAGACCATTTGTTAGCTGTGGGATGTTATCCACAATTTGTCCCTGACCATCAGCCAACTGATTTAATCCTGCTTGCTGCTGTTCAATTCCGGCAATTAATTGCGATAAGCCTGTAGTAAGTTCTTTTTGGCCATCTACAAGTTTAGCAAAGTTTGTGTTTGCCAGATTTACACCATTTGAAAGTTCATTTAACCCATTATTTAATTGGTCAATAGTACCTGCTAGCACTGGTAATTGTTTATTTGCTTCAAGAACAGTACCTTTAATTGCTAAATAATTTGGATCCTTTTCTATATTTGGATAGGCTTCATTTGCTTCTAGATCTCCGAATTTACCTTCTATTGATGATAGGGCACCTGATAGACTAGAAACACCTTTACCAACTTCTCCATAATTTTTATAAAGAGTATTAATGGTACTTTCAACTTCTTCATATCCGGCTAAAAGTTGAGCACTTCCTGCTTGAAGCTCTTCTGCTCCTGTCTTTGCTTCTTCTAACCCTTTTTTAATTTCTGTGGATCCAGCTGAACCTTGACGAATACCATCCTCAATTTTTGCAAGGTTTGTTTGAATTTCGGACATTCCTGAATTGATTTTTGTCGTCCCTGTGATCAGCTCGTTGATGCCGTCTGTTGCATCTTTCAATTGTGGTGAAGAGTTTGAGAGCTCACTTTCAGCTTCTGCAAGTCCTTCACTTATTTTGCCAATCCCCTCGTTTCCTTCTCCAAGACCTTCTTCAAGTGTTTCGACTTGTTTTGAAACATAGAAATCTTCTATTTTCTCTCCAGTTGGCCTCGTCACAGAACGAACGGAATCGACAAGGTCAACCTTTTCCAACTCATTGCTAATCGTTTCTGCCAAAGCAATGTATTCAGTTGAATTCATTGCTTCATCATTCTTTAATACAACTTGTGTTGGCATAGATTCACCTGGACCAAAGCTGTCTGAAATTGCGTTAAATGCTTTAATAGAATTCACATCAGAACCGATTTCTTCTAAAGAGTTGTAAGATAATTCTCCATCATAGGTGAGTAAGAACGGCACACATACTGCTGCTACGACTAACAAAGCAATGAGTGGTCTTGCTAATGAAAATCTGCCTACAATTTCCCAGAATTTACTGTCCTTATGCTCTAATGTACCTTTTGAAGGCCAGAAAATTTTGTTACCTAATACAGCCATAAAAAACGGTACAACCGTAAACAACGCAATAAGTAAAATAGCTACACCCACTGCAACAGCTGATGCTGATTGGTATAGTTTAAATTGTGAGAATCCGATTGCTGCAAAACCAATCATAACGGCTACACCGCTAAAAAACACTGTTCTTCCGGCATTACGATATGTTTCAATAATTGCTTCTACAGTACTCTCTCGGTGTGAGAGCTCTTCTTTAAAACGACTTAGTAATAAAATACAATAATCTGTTCCAATTCCAAATAATACGGCTACCAGGAAAATCTGGGTAAAGTTTGAAATAGGAAAATTAACAATATCTACAAGGATCGCCACAATGGATTGTGAAGCCAAATACGTAAGTCCAACTGTAATTAAAGGAATAATAGGTGCGATAACCGATCTAAATACTAAAAGTAAAACACCAAGAATAAAAACAACTGTTATTCCCTCAGTTTTCTTTAACCCCTCTTGTGAACTTGTCATCACATCCTGATCAATCATCCATCCGCTTGTGTAATAATGTTCAACATTTACATCTTCAATTGTCTCATACAATAATTCTGAGATTTCACTACCTTCACGATCATTACGATTTATACTAATCGATGCTAGAATCGTCTTACCATCATCAGAAACAAGCTGTTCCTCCAATGCTTCTTCATTAAAGTGAGTGAGGATATTCGCTACATCTAATTCTTTATTTTCCTCTAGAAGACGAATGGCTTTCTCCGCCTCTTTCATTTCTTCATTTGTTAGCTTTTCATTATTATGAAAGACAAGGGCAGCGGTTATTTCATCACCAACACTATCTTGTTCCTGGACCTCATTTAAGATCTCTTCAGCTAAAGATGAGGAATAGCCTTCCGGAACACTTATTTGTCCCTTCTCACTAACGAGATCACCCATATTAGGGGCTACTAAAAACAGCCCAATAACAACTGCAATCCAACCAATAATAACGAACCATTTCCCTTTAATTATTGCACTCACAGTTATTCCCCCATTTTACAATCTTTTAAATTATCTAATTGCTCATTTAACTTTTCATATGTCTCAATAAACGAAACAATTTCTTTTTCATTAAAGCTTGTGATAATGGATTCCACAAGCTTATGAATTTTTTCTTCTGTTTTTTCAAATAAGACTTTACCTTTATCAGTTAGAGTTAGATAAATAACACGACGATCGCTCTCATCACGTGTTCTCTTAATCAATTCTTTCTCTGTTAAACGATTAACAATAGCGGTAATCGCACTTTTCTTCACATCAAAAACTTCTGAAAGCTCTGTCGATGTACATGTACCAGCTTTATGTATATAGCGAAGTGTGTAATGCTGGTCATTCGTAATTGTGTCACCTATACTCTCTTTAATAAGATTTTCTGCTTTTTTTGTCACTGCAAAACTAACATTGACATACCGATTAATTAAATCTTGTATCAAAATATCATTCATTGGATTTCCATCCTCCAAAAAAATAATTAAACAATTTAACTATTAACGTGTTTAACTATAAAACGACTTAACCTGCTTGTCAATAACATCATCATATTCAACCAGAAACAAAAAATTCTCTGTCTCTGATTCAGGTTCCGAGGACATGAAAAAAGAAGGAGTTTATATCTCCTTCTCGGCTTTCACATGTTCAATTGTTTCTATTGCGGATTGCAAATATAGATTGTATTTTATTGCCTCAGCTGATTGATGTGTATGTAATGCCTTTTTTATTCTATCAAAATTTTCGTTCAAGATACGATAGGAGAAAACCGATATCCATTCCTCTTAACACATCATACTCTGCGAATTTTAAGAAATACTAACACTACTATAGAAAAATGGAGGTTATTAAAGTGGAGAAAATGCCCCTTACTTCAATGACAAGTGGAATGGGTTTTGAGGTTTTACCAGATGTTTATTGCTTTACTGTTCAAATCGTTAATATTATTTTTGTCGGGAACCCTAGAGATTCTAATGAATTTATATTAATTGACGCGGGTATGCCCGGTTCAGAAGAGGTAATTTTAGCAGAGGCGAAAAAAAGATTCGGTGAAAACTGCCGTCCCTTGGGAATTGTCCTGACTCATGGGCATTTCGATCATGTTGGTGCATTAAACGAATTACTGAGAATATGGGATGTTCCTGTATATGCTCATCCTCTCGAACAACCGTACTTAACAGGAAAAAGTGATTACCCACCGCCAAATACCAAAGCAGAGGGTCTTGTTGCAAAAATGTCACCATTATTTCCAAGGCACAGCATAGATATAAGCTCTCATTTAAGGTTATTTAATGGTGATGGTAGCATACCATGTTTACCAAACTGGCGTTTTATTCACACTCCTGGCCATACACCTGGACATGTTTCCTTATTTAGAGACAGTGACAAAGTCTTAATTGCCGGAGATGCAATAACTACCGTGGAGCAGGAATCTTTATACGAGGTTATCACACAAAAACAGGAATTGCATGGACCACCGGCATACTTCACCCTTGATTGGGAAGCAGCCGAACAATCAGTGAAAAAAATTGAGGCCCTTCATCCAGAAATCGCTATTACCGGACATGGTCTACCAATGACCGGTAATGAGTTACAAAGCAATTTAGGCATTCTAACAGACAACTTTGTACTCACGGAAATTCCTGATAACATTAAACAATCAGGCGATATTACGTTATTGTAGGAAAAGTATAATCTAAAGTAAGAATTCACCATTTTGTTTCTATCTTTGATTGCACCACCATACAATATGATATGACAAATTCCTTAGGAGGGTCATCATGATTGTTATTGGTAACCGTGTGGTGGATGCAAACACATTAAAATCCTCCGGTTTTCCACCAGAAAAAAATGAAATGATCGACAAAATGAGCCGTTATCAAGAAAATTATTCTTATTTAAATAGTCAGCATTTTGAATTCACCCTGAACCTTCGTTACAGCATCATACAAGCCGCTCGTCATTTATTAGCTAGTAAAGCAAAGTTCGCAACCTTTGAAAAAGCTAGATGTAATGAACAGTTTTGGCATTTAACAGAGCAAGGCGGATTTAAACTAAGAGCAGGAATAAACCCTTCGGTTGCCATATCAGATATTTTTCACAATGGAATAGAATATGCATTTGAGTGTGCAACCAGCATCGTCATTATCTTTTATAAGGCTGTACTCGACTCGATTGACGTTTCTCAATTTAATCGTATATACCAAGGCATATATCTGCGTGACTGGCAAACTGATAATGACTTGCCGATTTTTACCCGACGCGGAAATGATTATATTCCGGGGGACTGTTTATACTTTGATAATCCTCAATTTAATCCCCAAACCCCCCAATGGCAAGGTGAGAATGTGATCGATTTAGGAAACGATCTTTACTTCGGACATGGTATTGGAATAAAAACTTCTGAGGGAATTATAGATTCCTTAAATAAACGCCGAAAGCCATACCCGACAGAATCTGCTTTTCTTCTTTCACAAGTTACAAGACTCGATGATCAATATCTGTACCGTTTTTCACTTTCAAGGGTAAATCTGATGACTCAATTTATTGAAACAAGAACAATAGTTGGAAGGATTGGGTCACAAAAGTATTATATCTAGGTTAGGGTTTCGTAAAAAAAGCACCAGTTTTAACACAGGTGCTTTTTCGTAATTGATGTTGCTATTTTTCTTTTCTGTTTTTAAATAATAAAAACATGATGAATGTTATGAAAAGGGAGAAACAGGTATATATGATGACCCATATAAAAAATGTTTCATTAAAATAGAGTAACATCAAAAAGGAGAAGAGGACAAAGATAAGCGCTGGTGGTACATATATTTTCCTAGTAATGATATATCCAAAAATGGAAGTTAGGAAGACAACCCCAGCGAATATAAAAAGGAGAGTATACAATTCCATATGTCACCTCATAAGCGTACTGCTCTTACATTCCTCTTATTTTACCATAAAAGAAGGATTGCACCCATTCATCTATGCCAATTCACCTATTTGTCATAAACTTGACTATTTAGCCCAGAGGCTCTTTAATATCCTTTAAGATAGAAATTTCGTTGTCTTGGTCCATCAAACTCACAGAAATAAATACCTTGCCACGTTCCTAGTAAAAGATTCCCTCCGGAAACGATAACTGATTGGGAAGCTCCGACTGTACTTGCCTTCATATGAGCCGCTGTATTTCCTTCCGCGTGAAGATCCTTCACAACTTTCCACGGAAACATTTCATCAAATCGTCTTATCATATCCGTCTTAACATCCGGATCCGCATTTTCATTAATTGTTATACCTGCAGTCGTATGCGGACAATATACAAGTACTTGGCCATCTTTCATTTGCTGTTCATTAACGAAAGCTTGGACGATATGAGTTATTTCGATCATTTGGTCGCGTTGATGAGTCTCAATCGTATACTTCTTTAACATCTAGACCACACCTCTCATTGGAAATCTATCCCTAGTATATACCATTAAAAGTGGGTGGTTAAACATATTCGTATTTGGTTTAAGTATTTTATGTTAGTTGTTATCATCGCTTTCTTCTTCACTTGGAATGAGGATTTGCCCGCTCCAATCCTTTTTCAATAATGTTTGGAGGATTAGTTTCGAGAGCTTACTAGGCTGATAAGGTTTAATTAAATACTCATTCACGCCTAATGCTAAACCTTTCTCCTTTTCATCCAGTGCAGTAGATATAAAAATCGGGATTGTTTTTAATTCTTCAATACCTTTTAACTGTTTAATCATTTCCCAGCCATCTATTCCTTTTTCCTCCAACATGATATCAAGGACAATGGCGTCAGGCCGCTCTTTTTTTATTGCTTCTAAAGCAAGCTCTCCATTACTGTAGGTTTTAACATGGAAGTTACTTTCTTCAAGCTCTGTTTGTAGTAAATTAGCCAGACTGTTGTCATCTTCAACAATAATGACATTCACATTTCCTTTCTGCGATGGAACACCTTGATTATCTTTTGAATGCTCTCTATTTCCCATAACTAACGGAAAACTGACTGTAAAGGTACTTCCCTTTTTAAGTGCAGATTGAACACATACATCCCCATCATGTGACTTCATGATTTCCTTAACGATTGCCAGACCTAAGCCTGTTCCCCCAATTCTTCTCCTATCAGAATTATCCACTCTAAAAAACTTGGTGAATAATTTATCAATCGCTTCTTCCGGTATGCCCAGTCCTTCATCTTTTATCGAAATGTTTAAATTTGCCCCTTCTTCATAAACCGTAATTAGTATGTTTCCTCCATTTGGAGAGTACTTAATTGCATTACTTATTAAATTCGTAAAAACTTGGCTAATTTTATCTTTATCACCAAAAACACAAGTATTAGAAGTTTGTACATCATATTGGATTGAATGACTGGGATGATTCACTTGATGTGTTTCAACGATATTAGAAATGAGAGGAACAATATCATCAAACTTTTTATCATAGGTTTGTTTACCCGCTTCCATTCGTTGAACGTCTAAGAAGTCATTAATAAGGACAGTCAAACGTTTGGCTTCTTGGTAAATTGTCGTTAAATATTTCTTTTGCCGATCAGGTTTTACTTCTCTATTCAACATTAACTCTGTAAAACCAAGAACACTTGCTAGTGGTGTTCGTAATTCATGGCTAACTGTACTTACAAACTCAGATTTCATAACATCGACTTCATATTCTTTTGTAATATCACGATGGACAACGACCGTTCCGAATTTCTCCCCGTCTCGTGCAAGTGGTTCACAGTAAACCTGAATGACTCGATTAGTTGGACTATGTTGATGGTAAATAAACGATTGACGATCTGTTTTCCCTTGAATCAAGATTTGATCAAAAAACTGTTTTATTTCATGATGATTATCTACTTTCTCCAATATCATGTTTAACCAATATTTATAGGAGCTCTTGATCAAAATTTCTCTTTGGCAATCAATCATGTCACACATCTTTGTGTTAACCTGTAGGACAGTACCATTTATGTCAATTAACTGAATACCCTCATTAATCGTATCCAGAATATCCTGAGTCAATTGACGTTCCCCTTCAGATAATTCAAAGATTTGAATTTTATCTAATGAAATTGCAATTTGTTTACTTAAGCCATTCAATCTCCTAACTCATCATCAGTAAAAGCTTGATTTAATCTTGAATACACCATAACAGCTTCCATGAGTCCGGATGAGGATAAAACAGGCATATAAATGTCATAGCAATAAGATGCTTGAGTATGAAACCCTTTTTCTTCCGTTTCACATTTCCGTTTAATGATAAAAGGCTCTCTTTTCTCCTCTAGCCTGATCATTAAGCCCGAATCCAAGTGTGTAATAAATTGGTTTATCCCTTCTTCTGATACTCCAAAGCTTGAATGTGGGAGACCGCGGCCCAACAGGACTATTAAACCCTTATCTGCACCTATTACTTCACACATCGTTACCACTATACTCTTTAATACTTTCTCTTTATTAAGTGAGTTTGCCAGTCCGTTTACTAAATCATTACGGCGTCTAAGGTCAAGCTCTCGTTTTTGAGTTGTCTCTAAAGCTTCTTCAAGCTCAGTTTGCTGTGCTTGTAACTCATCCTGTTGAGCATGCAACTCCTCATTTTGTGCACTTAAATCCTGTTCTTTGTCCTGAATGCTTTTTGTCATTTTTTCAAAAGCTACGGATAGAAGACCAAGTTCATCCTGACGGTTTGTGGTGTCATTGAAAAGGATTGGGTTACCTTCCGTAATTTCACCAGCTGCAACCGTTAATTTTTTAAGTGGATCTCTGATACTTACAAGCATTCTTCTTGTGAAGGTAGCCATACTAACGATTAATAGAAAAAGCAAAATCCCGAAAACGACCTGACTTATGAAAATTTTATTATTGTGAGTATCGTGGATACTCGAAAGCTGCTCCTCTAGATTCTCAGTGTAATCCTTAAAGTTTGCTTGATATAATCTAATCGTATCTGAAGCATTTTGATCGATTGCTATTTTATAAACTTCTTCATATTGTTTATTATCATAGAGTTCTTTTGATTTTGGCATAACGTCTCTAAAATAATATTCAAAAAACCCGTTGGTTTGTTGCAAGAACAGTTCGTCTTCATCATTTTCTACGACATCTTTTAACTGTGATATTCTCTTCTCTGCTTTTGTTTTTTGTTCAAGGACCTTATCGTAATATATTTCCGTCCCATTATAAGCAAAATAGCCGCGCATTTCGGATATGGCTAGGTTGAATGAATAATCCAACTCTGATGCAATATAATCCTTTTGTTCCAAGCTATCATTTATATTCTCAAAATTCTCATTGATGGCTGCTTGGTAAATCATTAATCCTGTCATCAATAAAGTAAAAGCTAAAATAATCGAAATCGTCAACAAACTAAACTGCCTTGCTAAACTTGTTTGTAAATATTTATTCAGCTTCACCTAAAATCTCCTCGATTCTTTCAACAAGCTGAATGGGACTGAAAGGTTTTGACATAAAAAAGTCAGCACCAGCTTCCAACACCTTTTGTTGATCTGATGTTTGACTTTTTGCACTTAGCATCATAATTTTTGTTTGAATTTGATCGTTTCTTATCATTTCGATTAA
The DNA here is from genome assembly GCF_000518865.1 of Bacillus sp. J37. GTDB lineage: Bacteria > Bacillota > Bacilli > Bacillales > Bacillaceae > Metabacillus. The sequence goes on from NZ_JAEK01000004.1 coordinate 24,842, forward strand.
TTCCAAACCTGTATATACAGGCATCATATAGTCAAGAAGAATAAGATCATAGTCATTTTGTATAATCAGATTATAAGCTTCTTCCCCGTCACAAGCTTCATCAATGATATATCCTACATCTTCAAGTGTATCTACTACAAGCATGCGTAACACTTCTTCATCCTCTGCAAGTAATATCCTTTGCATCATAAGTCTCTCCTTTGTTAAAAATCTCAGACTCGATTATTGCTCATATCGAGTCTGAGATTTTCTGCATTACTGTTATTTTATCCTTCCAAATGCTTCTTGTAGGTAGTCATAGGATTTTTTTAGTCGTTCGTGGTAGATTGGTTGGTCCCAATTATCCCATGTATACTCAATCCAATCTCCTTTTGCAGATGGTATTTGCTGTACAGCTTCTTTGTTTTTGCTTGAAACCACTATTTTGGCAAAAATAAAATCAATTGTTTCTGAGTTCTCTTCTAAAGGTTTCCCAGACCATAAATCACCAGTAATTTCTTTCTGACTAGGGTCTTTTACATTCAACATTAGCCACGGCAATCGGAGCTCAAGTGTTCCATCTTTCATATAAAAATCCGCTAAAGAATTGGAATTTTCCATTTCCGGATTACCAATACCATATGTTAATTTCCCTGTTTCATAGTCTGAAAAAGGAATAGTAAGTTGTCCCTCTTCTTTCTTTATCGTCAATTCCTTATTAAGTGTTAAGCGGATTGGATGATACACCCCATTATTTTTTTTATTTGCATAATCCTTTATCGGAATCATTTCGAGAAGATTTCCATAGTGATAATAGAACGTGTCGTAATAGCTATCAATTAGTACTCTTGACGTTTTTTCTCCATTAAGCTCTACGACAAAATCAATTCCATCTTCCTTCACATTTTCTGCACTTGGAATAGTCGACTGCCCTTGATCTTTTATTGTGTCTAACAAGATAGACGTACTAAAGTTCTCAGAGTCCCACTCGTTTTCATCATAGTCAATGCGGATAAACAATCCTTGTTCATCACTAGACAAAAATACATTCTTAATGAGATCCAGCTCTTTAACCTCTACAACCGGTTGTTCATTCCGTTTCTCCCAATCTGAGGTTTCTCCATCAATAAGAAGTTGCTTTTCTTCTGTATCAGGATCAAAACTCAGCAAACCAAAATGTTGTTCATTCGTTTGTATATTGTCCCAAAATGGTCTGCGGTTAGGATTATCATAATCCATTGTGTTCCACGTTCGTTTGAACCACTCATCCTGCCAAGCAAACACAAGTCCTCCAGCCATTCCTTCTTCAACAATATCTTCATATAAAGAAACGAGATATCGACCCTGCTCTTGTTCTGAATGCTGGCCCTGATCATATCCATAAACATTTTCATGTGTTAACCCTCTGGATGCCGGGATGCCATACTCAGCTACTACTACCGGCATTTCGTGATGTTTTTTCATATCATGCAGATACCCTGCATAGTTGTTCTTTTCCCCTCGATGATCAACATAGTTCACGTACTTTTCTTCATAATTTAAGAAATCCGGGTAGTAAGGATAAATATGATAAGACGCAAACATACCTGGATAGAAGGCTTCCTTCGCCTTAATTTGGTTTGGATTTACTGACACCATATCTTCCTCTTCACTTGGTTCAGCAGGATGCTCTAATAAGTCTGTTGTTACCCAGTTTGTAAAACTCATCGGATGCTGCCAGTTATAAGTTTCCGCCTCATATGTTGCCGTATAATCCATCATTTCAGCTAGCCATACTTCAAAAGGTGATGAGTCTGACGTTGTGAAGTACTTCCCATCATAGCTTGTTTTATCTGGGTATTTTTCATTTGTCCTCACAACAGCCTTAGGATCCCACTCAACCCCAATAACCCAGCCTAATAAATACGGAGACAAGTCATGTACATATTTCCCGCTTGCATGTCCAGCTCTTTCTTCAATATCAGCATTTCCATGAATGATATCAATTGTTCGTTGTATCTCTGCTTTAAAGTCATCCATTACTTCTGGATCATATGCTGTTCTTTGCTTTTTCTCATCAAAAAAAACATCTTCATTAACCCATACTCCATGAAATAAATAGATTGGATCTTCCCGACTACTATTATGTTCATACAAAGCTTGGTAAAATGCAGGCGGATGAATTGTGTAAACACGTAGTGCATTTGCATTCATTTCACTTATTTGGTCAAACCATCGTGCATATTCTTCCTTTGTTATACCAGTTTCTCCCGGGAAAGTACCAGGTTTAGCAATACCCATATTTACGCCTTTTATCAGCATATCTTCCCATTTTCCATCTTTATATAATTGAAGATATTCATCACTCGCAGCACCTGTCAGTTTTAAACCATCTTTTGTAAGGATTTCTGGTTCAACGAGTGTATCTTTCTGGTTAGTGGCAGAAATCTTCTTATTCGTTAAAATTTCTGTCATCAACGGTACATATGCTTTCCAAAAGAAAGTGTCTGTTCTCCCTTCTTGTTCAAACGAAAATAACTTTTGCCACCATGAGAGACCATTCATTTGATAAATACTTGGAACCTTCTCTTGATCAACAAAATCACCTGCAAAGTAGTAGGTATCATAAGATTGATTTTGATGATGAATAACGGCAGGGAATTGAGTTGGAATCTCATAATTTTCTAACGTTTGCTTTCCACTATCTGTTAAAGGTAATTCAAACGTTGCTTGGACCTCTTCCTCATTTCTGGCATTCACAATATCAAACCAATAATTATACTGAACAGCCTTTTTTATATGAAATTGTTTTTGTCCTTTGTCTGTTAACTGGAACAAAGCATGGTTTTCTGCCATATCTTTGTCTGTTAACACAACAACCTGATCTTTTTCATTAACAAATACAAAGCCATTACCTTCATAGTCAAACGGTTCATTATATTGTGTTTCATAATTTTGTTTTACCCAGACAGGCACTTCATCATTAGTTAAATCATGAAAATACCTTCCCATCCAACCAGTCCATTCCAAATTTAATAATTGGTAAAACTCCGCTCTGACATTCTCCTCAGTCGGTGAACCAAATGTATTAAACTCTGCAATTAATGTTTGGTTATTCTCAATTAATGAGTCGTTTAATGATTGAATCTCCTCTTGTGTGATACCTCCATATAGAAGCTCTGAACGCTTCCCCTCCTTGTTACCGTTCATATATTCATCCTCATAAACACCATATCCATCTGCAAGATATAAAATATCATAAGAGGATAAATCTTCCGGTAGCTCCCGGGTACGGAACTCCGGAGGATTGTCAGTTGGGACAAACCCTACATAATCCTCCTCTAGATTATAATTGTCTGTTCCATCCTTTTTTAACTTTAAATGGTTAAGAACCCAGATCAATCCTTTATGTTCACGGTAAGATTGATCTGGTACCGTTTTATCAATTATAAGTACGTTAAGATTTTGACTTGCTTTTAATTGCCATATCCAAAAAGGAGATGTGAAGATAATAAACAGCAGCAGAACTCCAACTGTTAAGAATACATTTTTTTTAGTCATTTGACACACCTTTTCTTACCATTTCTCCCCAGCCTTTTTTCCCAATTACCATCTCTATCATTCCCTCGACCCTCCATATAACTGTAAGAGGACGGTACCAAAGTGTTTCTGTCATTGAAACTAGAAAAAGAATAACAAAATGCTTTACTTTTGGATATCTTTCCATACTCCACTCCTCCAATAAAACAGATGCCATGGAATAAATAGAACCATAAATAAGGGAGAGAAGGAAAAAGATAATGGCATACTCAACATATATGCTGCCTGTAAATATGGAAATAATTAATATGATATAACCGATTAATTCGATTAATGGTCCTAAAAACTCAACAAAAAAGAAATAAGGCATTGAAAACATCCCTATTGATCCATACTTAGGATTAAACATCAGTTTTCGATGTTTCCATAGGCTATCAAATAATCCCTTGTGCCATCTTTTTCGTTGTCGTCGTAAGAATTTGATCGACTCGGGAGCCTCTGTCCAGCAAACTGGATCTGGTACATATATAATTTTTTTATTCTCCTTTTTTTCTTTAATTAATCGATGAAGACGAACAACTAACTCCATATCCTCCCCAACCGTATGAGCATAGCCTCCTGCATCAATAACCCATTTCTTTGAAAAAACACCAAAAGCACCTGACACAATGAGCAGCAAATTGTTTTCACTTAATCCGACTCTACCTGTTAAAAATGCCCGGAGATACTCAATAATTTGCATAATAACAAGTGGTTTTCGCGAAAGTTCCACGTTAACAAGTTCACCATTTTGGATGTCACATCCATTTGCAATTCTTACACTACCTCCCGATGCAATCACTTCATCATCAGACTCAATAATCGGTTTTAAAACTTTCAGGAATGCATTGCGCTCGATAATTGAATCTCCGTCAAGAGAGCAAAAATACGGATATCTTGATAGATTAATTCCAGCATTTAATGCATCTGCCTTCCCTCCATTTTCTTTGTCGATTACGATTAGATTCGGATAGATCACGGATTGATGGATTCCTTTTACTTTCTTCGTTTCCAGCTGCTTTCGTATAACACGATTTATTTTCACCATTTGAAAACGATCGATTAGTTTTTCTAAAGTATCATCTTTTGAACCATCATTAATGATGATGATTTCATATTCTGGATATTCAATACTGATCAAAGAACGTATACTCCCATAAATTCCGGCTGATTCATTATAAGCCGGAACTAGAATGGATACCGGTTTGGTAAACTCTGATTGCAATAATTCTTCATAAGGCTCAATCTCGTCAAGTTCATATGTTTTTCGTATATGGAAAAGGGAAATAATCAACATTCCACCATAAACTGCAATAATCATAACCATATAAATGACAATAACCCAACTGCCGACAACTAAAAAATTAGACCAATTAATTATCATCACCGCTCTCTTTACTAATCCATTCCTTGGCCATATCCCTGGCAAATTCATCTTTTGTTTCCTCTATTACTCTCTTTAATCGATTAATTCCACCTTTGAACTGCAGGATGGCTTTAGCAGCCTCGGCTCGAACAACATACTCTTGATCTGATAGTAAGGTAATAAGTTGAGCTTCAAAAACACTTAACCTCCTTACTCCAGCTACCTTTGCTGCCATCATACGCACCTGCCAGCTTGATGATAAAAAAAAGGCGCTTAACATTGTTTCATTAATCGGCGCACCTGTATAGGCATAGGCTTTTAATGTTCGTATTTTGAGTTCTTCATCATCACGTTGAAGCAATTTTCCAAGGAGAATGTGGTGATGCAAATATTGTTCTTTTCCAATGGTTTCAATGATCATATATTGTGTTTGCTTAGATAATGTATCAAAGTCATTGACTAACTTATTAAAGGAATCCTCCTCCAAGAGAGAAAGAATAGATAACAAAGCAAAATCAGAAATTGTTGTATCTAATTCTTTCAAATAACCTACTATTCTTTGATCATTAAATTTAGCAAATAACCTTAGTATTTGAATTTTCTCTGGAACTGTTGTGTTCTTTTTTCTATACAAATTGTGCAATAGGTCTATCAAATGATCCATGTAAAAATCTTCAATCGAATAAAGAGCATTCATTCTTAAGCTCCATCGTTTTTTCTTTAATTTTTCAACAATATATTTTGTTAAATGCCTTTTAGCAAAATCACTTATTCTTTGCTTAATATCTTCACTATCCAATACATCCGAGTACTCATTAAGCAACTCGATAAGTGCCATAAATTTTTCCTGACTTCCATTTGGATTTAAAGGACCCTCATTGCCTGATTGTAAAAAATGAAACATATCTAAACGATATGTTTCTTTATATGCATCAATTTTTTTTCTTGTTTCATTACGAATTTTCTTTTGTATAACCAAGTATAGAAATAGACTTAACAGAAGGAAAAACAACCCTAGAAACAAGATAAAAAGTAAACTGAGACTTACTTCTATCATATTATTTCATCCTCTTAATTAAATGACCTAAACGTGTTTCAAGCTCTAAAAGCTTAAATGGCTTTGTAATATAATCATCCGCCCCTAATTGCAAAGCCCTCGTGATGTCATGTTCACTCTTACGTGAAGTTAACATCATTACGGTAAATCGCTCTTGATACGAAAGCGCCCTAAGCTTCTGTAACACTTCTAATCCATCCATTCTCGGCATCATACCATCTAAAATAATTAAATATTGCTCATTATTATTCAAATGCCATGCTGCTTCAATAAATTCCATTCCATCTTTAAATGTCTTAATATCAACGGTGAATCCGTCCGTAAATTTGCTTTTGCTAATTAAATCCTCCAGCATTGTTCGAATGATTGGGTCATCATCCACGATTCCCACATGAATTGGTTTCTTCTTAATATCTTTATAATCAATAGCTGCTACCTTAATTTGATTTCTCCCAGACTGTTTCGCTTCATAAAGGGCACCATCAGCAATTTCAATATTCCTTGTTATCTCAGTTTCATTTGATTGGACTTCATGTATCCCCGACGAAAATGAACAGTAAAACTCTTCTTCATTTCCTTCAAAAGATATATTGGAAAATTCCCTTAAGATTCTTTCAAGAACAAGCTTCGCTTCGTTAGCTTTTGTCTCTGGAAGAAGGATGATAAATTCTTCTCCGCCATACCGGATTATGATGTCATTAATTCGCAACCCTTTTCTTATCGTATCAGCAAATGTCGCTAAAACCTCTTCTCCCACAATATGGCCATATGTGTCATTTACTTGTTTAAAGTGATCAAGATCCAATAAAGCGATACAAAATGATACTCGCCTTCTTTTCAAGCTACTTACAAAGCGTTCATACGTTTGAGGTAAAAACTTACGATTGTATACTCTTGTTAGTTCATCAATCAACATGACATTATCAATTGCTTGTTTTCTCTCTAATTGACGGTTTATTCGGACAATAAACTCTTCAATGTCGATTGGTTTTTGAATAAAATCATCTGTACCTAATTGATAGCTTTTCATTCGCGTCTCTTTTGAGTGATCAATGCTGATCATAATTGTTGGTATAAACTGTTGTTTCATCTTTTCTTTAAGTTGTACCAGCACATCCCACCCATTTTTATCTTTCATGTGAATATCAATGATGACACAATCTGGATTTAAATCATAATAAGAGTTAATCGCACGATCAGGGTTAGCTACAGCTATGACGATCCAACCATGTTTTTCCAAATGCTCCTTTATATACATTAACAGCGCTGTGTCATCATCTATAAGTAAAATTAATTTTTTATCTTCAAATTCGCTTTTTCTCTCAATAATTTCATCAATATTGGAATATTCCTCATAATAAATAATGGAAATAAGAGGGAGTAGAAAAGACTGTAACTCTTCTTTTTTCCACTCTTTTTCTTCATCCAAATTTATTTGATCCATAAGCTTTCTTGCCATATCACCAGCTACTGTAAATCCAATCGTGGAAGCTGTTCCTGCTATTGAATGCAAAAATCGATATACTTCTTTATGTGTTGAATAATTTCCTTTTCATTAAGCCAAGATTCAAGTTGTTTTCTTACGTTCTTTACCAATAATTGAAAATATTTATTCATTGGCCTCTCCCATTACTCACTATTTTTTCTAAAATCTTACTTTTAATGATGAAAATGTATCATACAACAGACAATTTTACTAGAAAAAACTTTTTGTTTTGACAAAATTCGACTTTTGTCCTACTCATTTAGAGGTTGCGTCATCCACAATATGATAAAAGACTCTCCTTATTCTCGATTACCTTGGGAAAAAATCGCTATAAACTTAAATAGTTGGAGCAATGATATAAGTGCGGCAGCTACATATGTTAAAGCAGCAGCATTTAACACTTTATTTACACCCCGCTCCTCTGCATTTGTTATATAACCCTCAGCAATCATCAAATGCTTTGCTCTTGAACTTGCATTAAACTCCACTGGAAGTGTAACGAGCTGAAAAGCAACCACACCCGAAAAAAAGATAATGCCCAATCCAATTAAATTTAAGCTCCCTAATAAAAATCCTCCCAGCAATAAAAATGGGGCAATGCCGGATGTGAAATTTACAATAGGAAACATTTTATGACGAAGGACGAGTGCCCCATATGCCTCATTATGCTGGATTGCGTGACCAACTTCATGAGCTGCAACAGAAACAGCGGCTATTGATTGGCTGCCATAAACTGAATCCGATAGCCTGACGGTTTTTCTCGTTGGATCATAATGATCTGTTAATGATCCTCTTATATGTTCCACCGGTACATCATATAACCCATTTTGGTCTAATAAATTTCTGGCGATTTCAGCACCTGTCAAACCTGAGGATGCATGGACTCCAGCATATTTCTCAAAATTCCCTTTCACCCTGAATTGAGCCCATAATGAAAGTCCAAAAGCAATGATAATTAAGAAATCCAACGGATGAAAAAACATCGTAATTAACCCTCCTATATGTCGTAATCATTACTTATAGTTTGAGCAAAAGCTTTATATCTACCATAGAAATTTAATTTCCATGAATTTCGCAAGCTAAATCTAAATATGTACATACTAAACATAATTGTGTAGGATGATCGTTCTTTTAAAGGAAGTGAAACAGCTTGAAATTAAATGAAGAAGAAAAAAAACTTTTAAGCGAAGCGATAGATAAAATGAACGAAGGATTAGATACATTTATCGGATTTTATAATGACTCTGAAGAAGATAAAGCATTAATTGAATTTACCGAAGACACAATCGAAACAATTGAGAAGGCTATAAGTTTCTATGGAAAAGATGAAGTAACAGCAAAAATCAATACCATTGTAAAAGAAGTGTTATCCTTTATCCCGAATAAGAAAGGAAATTCATAATGGCAAGAACAAATAGAACGATTGTTCAGTGGCTACGATGGCCAATTCACTACCGAATTACCATTATTGTTCTCCTTATTGTGCTTATATTTGGGGAAATCATTTCACTCGTTGAACCTGATGAGTTCCCTACAATTTTTGATGGAATTTGGTGGGCTGTTGTCACTGTTTCGACGGTAGGATTTGGAGATTATGTACCGCAAACCTATGTTGGCAGAGGAATTGCTATGCTCATGATATTAGCCGGGGCCAGCTTTGTAACCGCCTATTTTGCGAGTGTGTCTACAGCAGCAATAAAAAGGCAGCATTCTTATCTGGAAGGAAGAGTACGGTTTACTGGGAAAAATCATGTTGTATTAATTGGATGGAATGAGAAGGCAAAAGAAATGGTTGAATCTCTCCAAACAGTAAAACCTTTTAAACAAATTGTCCTTATAGATGAATCATTGAAAGAATCACCTTTAATTGAGAATGTTCATTTCATTAAAGGAAACCCGATACACGATGATACCTTATTAAAAGCAAAGGTGCTGGAAGCTGATGCTGCGATCATAACCGCCGATCAGCACAAAAACGAACAAGACGCTGATATGTGTTCTATTCTCGTCTTATTAGCTTTAAAAGGGATTAATCCTAACCTGTATTGTGTTATTGAGATATTAACTGAACAGCAAACGAATAATGCAACAAGAGCAGGAGCAGATGAAATCATTAAAACCTATAAACTAACAAGTCATTTGATGATGAGCAGCTACCTGGCGAAAAGCGGATTATCATCTTTTTACTCTGAATTTAACCCGGCCAACGGGAATTCTTTCAAAGTCCTTCCGGCTGATCAACGGCTAATAGGAAAAACCTTTAAAGAAGCAAGTTATGAACTTTTGAAAAATGAATCAATTTTAATTGGAATAAAAAGAGGAGATGAAGCAAAAGTAAATCCGCCTCTCTCCTTTACCATTCAACAAGATGATTACTTAATTGTCTTTACCCACTAATCTAATAATTCAGCCTCAAGCTCTTTCACAAGTGCCTTCCCTAAATCAAGATATTCTTTAGGGAAGGTTGCATCCTTATCAACCGGCTCCTGAAACTGATCAAAGGAAGCACTAAAGTTTCCAATATGAACATGGTCATCTAAACCAATTTGATATTTATGTGATAAAAGAAAAGGTGTTCCAAGCTTAACTGTTGTATTACGTGAGTCAAGCTGCCCATCTACTGCTGTAAATGGAATTCTTAAAAATTGATAGCCAACTTCTGAATCAATTTTATAATCGAAAGACCCGTGGTCATAATCCCAATTTCCCCCAATATCATATCCCAAAGGCTTAAGTGTTTGTTCTAAATTATATAATTGAAATGTTTGTCCTTCTAATCTTGAACGAACCTCAATCATGGCAAACCCTCCTTTTTCTTTAGATTTGCCCATTTATGAAAAAACATGCTTTCGTGCAGCGCACAAATTAAAAAGGCCGACAATTACACTTGTCAGCCCTTCATTACCTAAATTATTTTTCTAAACGTTTTTCAAGCTCTGCTTTCTTCTCTTCAAAACCAGGTTTACCAAGTAATGCAAACATATTTACTTTATAGGCTTCAACACCTGGTTGATCAAATGGGTTCACTCCTAATAAGTAACCACTCATTGCACATGCTTTTTCGAAGAAATATACTAAGTAACCAAATGTGTACTCGTCCATTTGTGGAATAGATACAACTAAGTTTGGTACACCGCCGTCAGTATGAGCAAGCATTGTCCCTTGGAATGCCTTTTTGTTAACAAAATCAACTGATTTTCCAGCAAGGTAATTTAATCCGTCTAGATCACTTTCTTCAGCTTCAACAATTAGTTCATGGCGAGGAGCTTCAACATTAATAACTGTTTCAAAAATGTCGCGACGGCCTTCTTGAACATATTGACCTAATGAATGCAGATCTGTTGAGAAGTTGGCTGAAGAAGGATAAATTCCTTTTTGGTCTTTTCCTTCACTTTCACCAAATAGTTGTTTCCACCATTCTGCAAAGTATTGAAGACCAGGCTCATAGTTAATAAGCATTTCGATTGTTTTTCCTTTATTATAAAGAACGTTACGTACAGCCGCATATTGGTAGGCAGGGTTTTCTTCAAGCTCTGACTTACCAAAGTCATCACTAGCTGCTGCTGCCCCATTCATCATCGCTTCAATATCCACTCCAGTAACAGCAATTGGAAGTAACCCTACAGCTGTTAAGACAGAATATCTTCCACCAACATCATCAGGAATAATAAATGATTCATATCCTTCCTCTGTTGCAAGCGTTTTAAGAGCACCACGTGCTTTATCTGTTGTTGCATATATACGTTGCTTTGCTTCAGATTTTCCATACTTTTCTTCAAGAAGCTTTCTGAAGATACGGAACGCTAATGCAGGTTCAGTTGTCGTTCCTGATTTAGAAATAACATTGATTGAGAAATCTTTACCTTCTAATAAATCATGAAGATCCTTCATATATGTAGAACTGATGTTATTACCAACAAAGATCACTTGTGGAGTTTTTCTTTGTTCTTTTGATAAAGAATTGTAGAAAGAATGGTTCAGCATTTCAATTGCTGCACGAGCTCCTAAGTATGAGCCTCCAATTCCAATAACAAGAAGAACGTCAGAATCATTTTTAATTTTTTCAGCACTTTTTTGAATACGTGCGAATTCTTCTTTATCATAGTTTTTCGGTAGATCCACCCAACCTAAGAAGTCACTACCAGCGCCAGTTTGTTCATGGATAGAATGGTGTGCAACTTTTACAAAGTCACGTAAGTATGTAATTTCATGTTCGTTAAAAAAAGATAAGGCATTCGAGTAGTCAAAGCGTACATGCGTCATAACAGTTTTTCCTCCATTAATCATCATTATATTATAGCTTATTATCACTTTATCTAAACTGATAGGTTAAATCAAGCAAAGATATCAATTGTAAACGTTATCACTCTGTTTTATTTTTCATAATACTTTTGCATGCTCTTTTTTTTAAAAATTTATATAAGTGCGAGAATTAGTTCGTTCCATTGCGCTGCAGACTCTCGCTTCATTCCACTATAGTTTTCATAGTTTAATAGCAGCCTAGTTTTTTTACACTTAGACTGATATCAAATAATTTATCGTTCTAATATATTGACCAAAGAGTGGCTGAATTAATTCAGTACAAATAACTTGTCATGAAAAAAGAAAACACGGAGAACCCGTGTTTTCCCTTTATAAAGAAGCCGTTAAAATAGCAACAACATCTTCCTTGTTAAGCTTTTTAAAGTTTCCGAATTCACCGTTGACCATGGCTTTATCTGCCATTAGATCAATATTTTCATCGGTGATGTTATAATCCTGTAATCGGCTTGGAGCACCTATGCTGCTCCAGAATTCACGCAGTCGATCAATTCCTTCTAAGGCAACAGTTCTGTCATCTTTACCAGTTGGATCAACGTCAAACACGTTTACCGCCAGCTGAACAAAGCGAGAAACATTCACATCAAGATTATGCTTCATCCAGTTTGGAAAAAGTATTGCCAGACCACCAGCGTGAGGAATATCATATACAGCAGATACCGCATGCTCAATATTATGACTTGCCCAATCACCACGATATCCCATTTGCAACTGTCCATTTAAAGCAATTGTTCCTGAATAAAGAATGGTCTCACGAAGCTCATAATTCTCTAAATCCTCAATTAATTTTGGTGCTGCTTCAATAACTGTCTTAAGTGTTGATTCGCAAAAGCGGTCTTGTAATGGAGTATTTTTTGTATGATGAAAATATTGTTCAAAAATATGTGACATCATATCAACAATTCCATAGACCGTATGATCCTTTGGAACAGAAAATGTATTAACAGGATCTAAAATTGAAAATTTAGGAAAAGTCAGCGGACTTCCCCAGCCGTACTTCTCTTTTGTTTCCCAATTTGTAATGACAGATCCTGAATTCATTTCTGAACCAGTTGCAGCTATTGTTAAAACTGTACCAAATGGTAAAGCTTCTGATGGAATGTGTTTCTTTGTGACAATATCCCAAGCATCACCTTCATATTTCGCCCCGGCAGCAATCGCTTTTGTGCAGTCAATAACGCTGCCTCCACCTACTGCTAATATAAAATCTATGTTTTCCTCTTTACAAATTTCAACTCCGCGATGAACCGTTGACAATCTTGGATTCGGTTCAACCCCGGCTAATTCAAACAATTGAAGATTGGATTTATTCAGTATCTCAACAACTTGGTCATATAGACCGTTACGTTTAATGCTTCCTCCACCATAAACAAGTAGTACATTCCTTCCATACTTAGGAACCTCTGCTTCTAATTGCTCGACTTGTCCCTTACCAAAAATAAGTTTTGTGGGATTATAATATGTAAAGTTTTCCATTCATTATCGCCTCCATATTTAGATTATGTAATTTTCACGTTTTCTTGTAAAGAAATGTGCATGAGAAGAAAAAAATTTCTTGAATAGAAATGATTATTTTTCACAACATAATAATGTAGTTCACAACTAAGGAGGTTGCACAATGAGCGCAATTCAACGTATAGCACTTGTACTTACAATAATCGGAGCCATTAACTGGGGGTTAATCGGATTCTTTCAATTCGATTTAGTAGCCTCTATCTTTGGTGGACAAACGTCAGCACTATCAAGAATTATCTACGGATTAGTTGGTATTGCTGGCTTAATCAACCTTGGGCTATTATTTAAGCCTTCTGAAGAAGTGTCAAGAGAACCACGTCCTGAAGCAAGATAAACACAAAAGCGCAAGCGCCTTGGTTAGCCTCGGGCAAATAAGACGATTTTGAATAGAAGGCGTTCTTTTCCTTCAATTCTAAATTAGCTAGGCGCTGGATCTGGATGTCAAAGCGGTTATCAAGTTCTTGCAGTTAATAATGTCATAAACAAGGTAGAAAAGACTAACACTACGTTAGTCTTTTCTATTTAGGTAAACAAAAGGATGTCCGCAAAGTATGTGGACATCCTTTTTACCGTTCATTCTTATTTTTTTACTTCTTCGCGTTTTGATTGCTCAATCCACTCTTCTAGTTTATCCTTTAATGTATTAAAACCTTGAGGAGTTTCAGTCTCAGCCTTAACAGTCGCTTGACGTTTTTTTGGTTTTTTAGGAGCTTCCTTTTTCTCTTCAACAGGTGCTTCTTGAGTTGCACGGATTGATAAGCTAATTTTTCCTGATTTCTCGTCAATTGAAAGAACTTTCACTTGCACTTCATCATTTACATTTAAGTGTTCGTTTACATCCTTAACAAAACCATGTGTAATTTCAGAGATGTGTACTAGTCCTTGTGTTTCTTCATCAAGTGCAACGAATGCTCCGTATGGTTGAATTCCTGTTACTTTTCCTGTATGAACACTACCTATTTCAAACTTAGTTGTCATATTTAACACTCCTATTTTTCTTATATTTATATGTCCCAATATACGCAATTAAAAATTATACCACAGCTTAATGCATTTGACAAAAGATTTTGAACTGCTCTCACAATGTAGTATACCCTAAAAAAAGCAACGATGAACCCGTTGCTTTAAAATAGTGACCGATGTTCTACTTTTGGAACTCCATCTTCAAGTCGAAGCTTGAGCTGAGCTGTTTCTCCATCTTTTTTAATATAAATATGCTCAATCCTTTCTCCATTTTGTGTATAGGTGATATCAACCATTTTCACTTCATTTGATAAATGTTGAATATCAAAGCCCGCATTATTTATCTCAGATGTGAATTGCTCAAGTGTTGGTACATCAGCCTCTCGACCTTTATAAATTAAAGCATATGCCATTTCGTAGTCCTCTTTTTCAAGAGCATGCATATACATTCTCACTACAACCAAATCAATTGTATTGTTACCAGCAAAAGGACCATCCAATAGCTGATTATTTTCAGTTTCTTTGTAGGATTTATATGTTTCCATCATTTGGTCTGTCAACGGTAAAAGATTCACACTTAATCCGTTTGGAACAGCTTTTAAGTTGGATGGAATAAGGGTTTCTACCTCTTTTTTTAAATCGTCTGTTAATTGATTGTCTTGGTCTCTGAGTTTATGCAAAAAGACCTGTACAATCTTAGATGTTTCACTGTTAGGGTTTGCTGAAATAAACCGATCAAACTCGTTTAGTGTTTCTTCCTCAATATATCCCTGTTCATTTACTATTGGAGTATTGTTTAACCCGGTCAAATAATACTGAACCCATAGTTGGTATAATGACTTTAATTCATAAAGGTCTACAAAATTTGGATTTTTTAAGATAATGCCCTCTAAAAGAATGATTCTCTCCTCAAGCTCTTTCCTAGTAATAATTAAAGCACCATCAGACGCAATTTTAGCTCCTTGCTTAATGTCAAGATAACCCTGTATTTCCTTTGACATATGACCATTAAAAGCTTCTAAGATTTTTGTATAGTCAATCTTAAAATAAATGGTACCTTCACCATCATCTATAAAGATATATCCTATACGTTTCATTTCTTCAACTAAATCAACATATTCTTTAGAGCTGCTGCTAAAATCAGGTGAATTTAACTTCTCCACATATTCGGATATGTTTGTTACTTCTGCTTGATTCTCTTCATAAACTTTTTGCCATTTATTTGTATATCTTTCTTTCAGATATTCCAGCTTTTCAATATATTTGATAATTTCCTCGTCACTCACTTGATCGTCTTCAGCCATGGTACGGATTAATTCAAATTCTTCGTTAGGGAGAGATACACGTAAATCAATGATTTGCTTTACATTGTCCGAGTAATTTTTCAGCTCAGTTTGCGTTTTGTACGATGTTCGCTCTTCAAATTTTTGAACAGCTTCTTTGGCTTCCTGTACAAATGCATATTGTTCCACATCCTGAAAACCTAGTTCTTCTTCAAGCTCATCCACTTTTCTTTCATAATATCCTCTTATTTCGTTTATTGCATTCTCAATGTCATTGGCTGTTACGAGCTGATTTTCAGTTGTATTCTGAGAAGGTGGTGAGTTTGTACCTGTATTTTCAGGCTGAGTTAATAGCTGTGTTGCTAGTAAGCCGGCAATGAACAAAACTCCGATAAATGATGCGACATAAGGTAATGTGAGCTTTACTTTCCGCTTATATGGTTTTTCTGCTTTTTTTACTTCCCCGACAATTTTTTCGACAGAAGAGATCGTTGACATTTGGTCATATGAGTTCTTCAGATTCTTCATTTTTTCTTCAAATAATTTGTCATCCATAAATGTCACCTTCCTTCTTCTTGAACTCTTCTATAACTTTCTTTAGCATGGTTTTTCCTCTGAGAATCCTTGTTTTAACAGTTGATAACGAAATGGACATAATATCAGCGATTTCTTCATATTTTTTTTCATGAAAGTAAAATAGTACGATTGGAACTCGGTATTTTTCATCCAGTTTTTGAATGGCTAAATGCAGCATCCGGTCTTCTTCATTTCGAATCACTTCTGCTTCAGTTTCAGGATAGTCATCATTTCTAAGATCCTGTTGTATTTTAAATACCTTACGAAGGTTGGACTGTCGTTTCCGAGCAAAGTCTCTCGTGACATTTAAGGTGATTTTATATAACCACGTTGAAAATTTAGCTTTTGTAAATTGATCAAGAAACCGATATACGCGAATAAATACTTCCTGTGTAATATCTTCAATTTCATCCTGCCTATTTCCTAATTGGTAGGCAAATTTCTCAACAACGGGATAATGCATCTCTACTAGTTGCTGAAATGCATTCATATTGCCTTGTTTCGCTTTTTTGATTAAGTCATCTTCAATCATGTTACACTGCCCTCCTCTTTCACTCATTAAACGGATGGTTACAGGAATTTGTTGCACATTTGAATGGAACTGGATTGGAGAAATAAAATGAGGAAAAAACAAAAAAATGTGTTTAATATATACAAAAAGAGGGGAATACTATATCCATAAGGCTTTCTAGTATTCCCCCCCTTTTTTTCTCTATATATGCTGACCTAAAAGGTCAGCATTTTTTTTGTACAAAACGTTGCATTCTTCTCAAAGCTTCTTGGAGTTGCTCTAGGGAAGATGCATAGGAGCAACGGATATACCCCTCTCCACTTTCACCAAAGACACTTCCAGGTACAACCGCTACCTTCTCTTCCATTAATAATTCTTCTGCAAATTCTTCTGAAGAAAGATTTGTTTTTTGAATTGATGGGAATGCATAAAAAGCTCCTCCAGGCACATGACATGAAAGCCCCATTTCATTTAACGCACTAACAAACAGGTTTCTTCGTTGTCTGTAGCTTTTTTTCATATGCATAACATCTTCTTTTCCATTTTTTATCGCTTCAACTGCAGCATATTGTGCCATTGTTGGAGCACACATCATGGCATATTGATGAATTTTAAGCATAGCACTTAAAAACTCCTGGTTTGCTGCCACATATCCCAGACGCCAGCCTGTCATTGCAAAACCTTTTGAAAAACCAGAGACAAGAATTGTACGTTCAGCCATACCCTCGATTGAAACAAAGCTTGTATATGCTTCATCGTATGTCAACTCTGCATAAATTTCATCTGAGATGACTAATAAATCATGTTTTTCAATAATACTAGCTATTTTTTCAAGGTCCTCTTTATTGAGAACTGTTCCGGTTGGATTGCTCGGGGAACACAAAATGATCGCTTTTGTTTTTTCGGTAATTGCCTTTTCCAGATCTGATGGCTGTAATTTAAATTCCATTTCTCCGCTTGTTTGAACAGAGACAGGAACTCCTCCAGCTAATGAGACAAGAGACGAGTATGCAACAAAACTGGGTTCGATTACAATTACTTCATCGCCCGGATTTACAATTGCTCTTAATGCAATATCAAGTGCCTGGCTTGCGCCTACTGTAACAAGAATCTCTTCTTTTGCACTGTACGTGATATCTGTTTTTTCTTTTAGGTAATAGCTAATTTCGTTTCTCAACTCAAGCAATCCAGCATTAGCTGTATAAGATGTATACCCTTGTTCAAGCGAAAGAATACTTGCTTCCCTTACGTTCCAGGGAGTAACAAAATCAGGCTCACCTACACCTAAGGAGATTACGCCTTCCATGCTAGAAGCCAAGTCAAAAAACTTTCGAATTCCTGATGGTTTTAAGTTTTTGACTGTACTTGACAGATAATGAGACGGTTCAATCATGGTGATACCACAATTCTTTTGTCCTCATCATCTTGTTCGAATATAGTACCATCATGCTTATATTTCTTTAAGATAAAATGAGTTGTTGTTGATAATACTGAATCTAATGTTGACAGCTTCTCGGATACAAACTGTGCAATTGCCGACATAGATTTCCCCTCAATAATGACGGAAAGATCATATGCTCCTGACATAAGGTAGACAGATTTCACTTCATTGAAACGGTAAATACGCTTCGCGATATCGTCAAATCCTACGCCTCGCTTCGGTTGGACTTTTACATCAATCATTGCCTTGACACCTTCATGTCCTTCCACTTTGGCCCAGTTTACCTGTGCTGTATAGTCAACGATAATTCGCTGCTCTTCAAGTTTCTTTATCATGTTTTTTGTATCATCCACAGATAGATCAATCATTTTGGCGATTTGTTCTGCAGTCAAGCGGCAGTCGTCTTGTAATAATTCTAACAGCTCCACTTCTTTTTCACTAAACTTCATTAAATACCACTCCTACTTTTCAAATCTTCAGACAATTATACCCCATATTACTTGTTTTTCATATGTTTCATAAAAAGAAATAGGGGTAGATTTTTACATGTGTGTTTTTTATATTTCCGTAAATCCTAAAAAAACAACATGTTAAATCAATCTAATATTTTATCATACAATCGACAATATTTTATAGGAAAATTGGAGTGAATGCTTATGGACTATTATTGCAGTGCCATGAAAATACTTGGCATTAACGTTCACTATGAGGTATATAAACATCATCCTCTTAATCCAACCATTGTTTTAATTCATGGTTTTCTTTCCTCCAGCTTTTGCTATCGTAAGATTATTCCAATCTTACAGGAGGATTTTACACTTGTCACAATTGATTTACCACCTTTTGGCAAAACAGAAAAATCAACAGATTTCGTCCATTCATACTCAAACATGGCAAAAGTCGTTATTCAGTTAGTAGAAGGGTTAAATATAAAGAAAGCGTATCTTGTGGGACATTCAATGGGTGGACAAGTTTCTCTAAATGCCGCAAAGCAGAGACCTGATTTATTTGAAAAAGTGGCATTACTATGCAGCTCAGGTTATATGAAAGGTGTCCACCCTAGTTTAAAGCTCGGTTCTTATTTTCCCTATTTCTATTTAGGGATAAAACATTGGCTGGCAAGACAAGGTGTTTTAAAGAATTTATATAATGTTGTTCATGATCGAACTCTTATAGACCAGGAAATGATGGACGGATATATGGAGCCTTTCCTTGATGATAAAATTTTCAGAGCCTTAAACCGGATGATTCGTGATCATGAGGGTGATCTCTCGTCAGAAGAATTAAAGCTAATTGAACAACCAAGCTTACTTCTTTGGGGGAATGAAGACAAAGTCGTACCAGTTCATATCGGGGAAAGGTTAAAAAAGGATTTACCAAATTCAACGTTTTTTTCATTTAAACAAACAGGACACCTTGTCCCTGAGGAAAGACCTGAACATGTATCTGAAAAAATTGCTACATTTTTTTACCAGGCAACATAAAAAGAAGTCCTTATATCCATAAGGGCTTCCTCAATATCCTGCTTCAATATTACATCTCACAACTTGAATTGTGTTTAATTAGGAGAAGTTTTCTAGCCATCCTTTCACAATCGGAAAGTGGAATAATTTCTTCAAAGGAAAACTCAAAAATGGCTTGTATTTTTCTTGCAAGTTTTATTTCTTCTTCAAAAAGATGTACTGCTTGCAACACATCAACTACCTCTGTTTCATAATGGCCTGCCCCATAACCTAAAGGATCCCATTGTAACAATACATCCATAATTTTTAGATTCGTTTGTTGTGCTTCCAATTTTTTCACCTTTGATAATCTTTTTTTTTGCACTGCCATTGTAACATACTTATAGTAAGAGTATATATTAGAATCTATCCTATAAAAAGATGAGGTGTGATAATCAATGAGTCGATTTGATAAAGTGATTAATCGAAAACAAACAGATTCAGTAAAGTGGGACTATACAAAGAAAATTTTCGGTGTGGAAAATGTCTTGCCAATGTGGGTAGCTGATATGGATTTTTCAGTACCTGAAGAAGTAATAGCTGCCTTACACTCCCGTGTTGATCATGGTATTTTTGGTTATACAATGCCAGGGACAAATATGGAAAAAGCTGTGCAGAGCTGGTTAAAAAAACGCCATCGTTGGGAGATTGATCCTAAAACTATCTCATATAGCCCAGGGATTGTAACGGCTATTAGCTTAGCTATTCATGCCTTTACATCTCATGACGAAAAGATTGTCGTTCAACCACCGGTTTATTATCCTTTTTTTGAAATTGCTCAAAAGCATAAAAGAGAAGTATTATACAATAAATTAATTCTTAATGAAGATTTCCGCTACGAGATTGACTTTAATGACCTTGAAGCAAAGCTTTCTGACGAAAAAACAAAGCTGTTTATTCTTTGTAATCCGCATAATCCTAGTGGACGTGTTTGGTCGCGTGAAGAATTAACCAAAATTGGTGATCTATGTATTAAGCATAATGTCATCATCATTTCAGATGACATTCATTCTGACCTTTTATTATTTGGAAGTCGTTATACACCAATCGCATCAATAAGAGAGGACATCGCTAATCAGACTGTCACATGTATCGCACCAAGTAAAACATTTAATTTAGCAGGACTCCAGTCTTCTCTCGTTCTTATTCCAAATGATTCTCTTAAACGGAGATATCACGATGTTCAACAACTTTTTGGTCTTTTAAGTATTAATACAATAGGAGCCGATGCTATGGAAGCAGCCTACTCTTATGGCGAAAAATGGCTTGATGAACTTCTCCCATATCTGGAGGAAAATGTTGTTATAATCGAAGACTATTTAAAAGAGCATTTGCCCCAAGTGAAAGTCATGAGACCTGAAGCCACATATCTTGTATGGCTTGATGCAAGAAGTTTAAATAAAACAGATAAAGAATTACAAGAACTTCTACTTAAAAAAGGGAAACTGGCATTACATATCGGATCTAAATTTGGAGCAAATGGTGAAGGATTTTTAAGAATGAATATTGCCTGTCCAAAATCAACTATTATTGAAGGAATGGAAAGGCTTGTCACAGCTTTAAAAGCAAAATAACGATACATCAAAAACTCTTCAGATATTTAATCAGTTGATACCTGAAGAGTATTTGGTACATAAAAGTCCATTTATTTTAGAAAACAATACTTACTGCAAAGAATTAGGACGTCGATGTCTTTTCTATACTTTAATCCTTAATATAGTTAAACTTTCTTAAAGTATTAAAAATTTAAACAAATCCCCTTCAAGTAATGGTATAATTAGACAGAAAATACTTTTACTAACTAAAGGTGACTAATAATGGATCTCGTAAAAGATATCATCCTACAAACTACATTTGTTATATTACCAATTTTTATCTTCCATCTGTTTTGGTTAAGCAGGAATGATCTTAATGCATTGAAAACGAATATACCTTTAATCACATTCGGGTGTATGATTTCATCCATTCTTTGCATTATTGCTCCAATTGAAATCATTGATGGTTTATATTTCAATTTGCATACAATCCCATTATTTATTAGTTTTGTATACGGCGGCTATATTTCCGGCTTCATCACTCTTCTATCAACAATAGCTTATTTTGTATATCCGTATGAATATAGTCTGTTTTATCTGGGTATTAGTATACTAGTCTATGGTATTATTTCACTATCGATTCGGAATCGTTGGCTTACATATACCTTAAAGAAAAAATTCTTATACACACTACTTTATGGCGCAAGTATTCTGACTTTCACTTTATTAGTATTTTTGTTTGTAAGCGTTTCAAAAATTGAATCGGTTCATTTTCAACAAATTATCCTTGTCGGGGTTTCCATTTTCATTTTAACACTAATGCTGGTCTTGTCCGTTTACCTAGTTGAATATATGAGAGCAACAGCTGTTTTACGATTAGAGTTGGTGAAAGCCGAAAAGCTATCAATAGTGAGTGAACTTGCCGCAAGTGTAGCCCATGAAGTCAGAAATCCACTGACTGTTGTTCGGGGCTTCGTTCAGCTTATTGGAAACTCAACCGATAGCACAGATAATCAACGAAAAGAATACATGAATCTCGTTCTTGCCGAATTAGACCGAGCTCAATCCATCATCACAGACTACCTTGGAATGGCTGGTCAGCACAAGGTTCAAAAGGAAAAAATCAACCTAACTGATACTCTTAATGAAATTACGGTTTTAATGACTTCATATGCTAATTTCAAGACTGTTCGATTCAACTGTGATATCGAAAAGAACTTGTATGTCTTTGGTGACCGTTCAAAATTAAAACAAGTATTTATAAATATTATTAAAAATTCTATTGAAGCTGTTCCAAGTATCAACGGTATCGTGTCTATTAAAGCTGAAGTGAAGGAAGAACTTATTTATATTAAGATTTCAGATAATGGGGTTGGAATGACTAAAGAACAAATCGAACGGTTGGGAGAGCCTTATTATTCGCTTAAAGAAAATGGGACTGGTCTCGGATTAACCGTTACCTACAGCATCATAAACAGTCACGGCGGATCTGTTAAATATTCAAGTGAACTAAACAAAGGAACAATTGCCATTGTTCGATTGCCCTTCTATGTCAACAAAAGCACCACACATCCATTTGAGGTACATCAAAATTTAGGGTAGAAAAATGATAGATATTGTCTTTTTTATAATACATACTTTATACACAAAAAAGGATGATTGTTAGTCATCCTTTTTTGTTCATTCCTCTTCCTCTTCAGGCTTAACTTCCTTCTTATCACTTCGTTCTGCCTCTTTTTCTGTAATTTCACCACATGCGATTCTCTGTCCTGAATTGCCTGCAGGTTGTGACATACCGTCGTCTTTACCATCTGTTATGACAATAGACGTACCTTCTTGACGGAGCAAGGAGTTTTTCTTGTCAGCCTTTAACGTTAGCTGAGGAGCCATTAATGTTGCTTCAGCTTTCCCATTTTCCGAAATGATGTTTGGCAGGTCCCCTGCGTGTGCTCCTTCAGGATGAAGTAATCCGTGTTGCTTTTCATCAGGGTTAAAATGATTTCCAGCAGATTTAAACTCGGGAGCTTCACATGTTCCTTTTTCATGTATGTGAAACCCTAGCTCCCCATCAGGCAATCCCTCCAGCATAACGTCCAGTTCGACACCCTCAGACTGCTCCGACAGTTTAATTGTCCCTAAAGAATCACCGCTAGTATTAAACATTTCAACATCCATTTTCGTGATCTCTTTTTCCATACAACCGGTTAATACAAAAAGAAATACAATAGAAAAAAAAGTTATATGCTTCATCATACCCTCCAACAAAAGTATTGGCTAAAGGGTATTTTTCGCCTGACAATCTGTTTTTATACTATTCATGAACACAAAACTGTGAGCGATTGCAAAAACAGGTTAGATACTCACTTTTCTTTTGACTGTTTGCCTCCCTTCATTAATTTATCCACTTTGTCTTCTTCTTTTTTTGATACTTTTAATATAAAACGGAAAGCAAAAAAAGCTGCGATGGTAAAGATGACCATTGTTATAGCTGCTGGAATATATTCCGTTTTATCCTCCGGGAAATATAAGAACAATCCTATTATAGGGTTTAGATAATCCAATTTATTCACGCCCTCTCTTTGTCCTACTATAGCAAGATTTTTTAATTTTCACTAGTTCGCAAAAGCAGATAAAACAAAACGTTCACAATTGCGTTGGAATACCGACTTAATGAAATAAATGGTAGTATAGACAGAGAGTAGTTCATTTGAATGAAGTTTTAGTTTAAGGGGGTAAACATAGTGGAAGAAAAGAAAATTGGAGATGTTGTAACAGGGATTTATAAAACAGGAAAATATATCGGAGTCGTTACGGACATTCGCCAAATGCATTACTTAGTTCAAGTAAAAGCTGTGATTAAGCATCCTCAACAAGGAGATTTACATAATCCGAAACAGGTGGATGTCCAAATGTTTCATGAACGAAGAGCTTTAGCTTTTAATGAACAAACAAATGTACCAAAGCAGATGGTTAAACCTTTTGATGGAGATATACCTGATTATCAGCAGTCTTTACAGAAAGCTGTGATATCCATGAAACAGGATTTAGAAGAAATGAACACTGAGTGGGCACAACAGTCTTTAAACAGACTACAAGTATTGGAAAAAGAATACTTCTCTAAATAATCGCAAATGATTTACTCAATAACAATATTACTCCACACTTCATACAATATTGTTATTGAGCTTTTATACTTTGTTTACTTCCATTGATAAAGTTATGTGGCATATTTATTTAAAACCTCTGATAAATCAATTCGGTCTCCAATTGTAGGTGGAGTCGGTTTTTGTAAATAACGCTTATCATCCTCAACTAACTTGAATAAATTATAGGTAGTTAGAGCATCATCCAGTGCACGATGATGTTTTCCAGTTGCTTTCTTTCCGTATTCTTCAACAGCCTTCCATAAACCGGTTTGATTACGATCTCCAAAGAACTTTTTATATTCCATTGATAGATCTCTAAATTTACCCGTGAACGGGAATTCTATTTTATTCATTTCACAATTATGTCTTAATACTTTCATATCCATATTCCCCCACGTAATAACTGTTGTAGGGGCTTTTTGATTATAATTAGATAAAATACCTAATAGTTCTGTAAACGTCATACCCTGGTCTATTTTTTCCTGTGAAATTTGCAGAAAGGTTTTACATCGTTCACTCAAATTGGGGAATTGGTTTGGTTTTACGTATGAGGAGAATTGCTCTTCAATCTTTTGGTTTTTAACAGAAACAATACCCACTTCAATTATTTCAGGGTAAAACCCCTTTGGGTTGGATTTTCCTTCTGGCATTGTAAATTCAAAATCAATAAATAGTAATTGCTCTTGTCCCTCCAATCTGCTTCACTCCTCCTTTACTAAGAAATAGTTTGTTAGTTTCATTATATCACCGAAGCGCTAGAAAGAACTTCAATTTTCCGAAAAATAATGAAATATCCCTTGACTATTTTTTTATAGTAAATCTTTAAGGTGGACGATTCATTTTAAATATATTCAACTGGCAGGATTGTTAGGTATAATTTTTTTAGAACATATACAATCAATACGCTTATTTTTAAGAAAAATCATGTACAATATGACTAATGACCTTAAAAAAGCCTTGTCTACTAATATAGAAAGAAAGTGAATGTATGCGGAGATTATTTGGCTGGATATGTATCTTTATCATGGTTCCCATTTTCCTCCTTTGCGGTTTTATAGCAGGAAAAGAATCTCAGGCAGTAAAAGGATTGGGAACTGTATTAGATGAAAAAATTCCTATCGATACTGTCCAACTCGTTGAAAACAGCTACGTCTTTGACCATGAGGGACGTCTAATATCAGAGATTGTTACCGATCAACAAAACCGAACATATCTTTCATATGAAGATATTCCTGATGTTGTCAAAACAGTTTACATCGAATCAGAAGATAAGCGTTTTTTTGAACATATCGGATTTGATGCAGCAGGTATGCTTCGGGCAGTCTTAATTAATGCCCAATCTCAATCGGTTGAGCAGGGTGGGAGTACCATTACCCAGCAATTAGCACGGAATGTCTATTTATCACATGAACAATCTTATAATCGTAAATTAAGTGAGCTTTTATATTCCTATCAACTGGAAAAAAACTTCACGAAGGAACAGATCTTAGAGGCCTACTTAAATGCCATATACTTCGGAAATGGAACATATGGAATCGGGACAGCTTCCAGTTATTATTTTAATAAACAAATTCAGGAACTAAGCTTGGCTGAGCTTGTCTTTATTAGTGCTATACCAAATAACCCGACAATGTACGACCCGGTAAAAAACTTTCAAGCAACGAAAGAGCGGCAGGAAAGATTGCTTCAGATTCTATATGAAAATGGTTCTATTTCAAGTGATGAATTGCAGGATGCTTTGAAAGATTCTATCAACCTTACCATAAAAACCCGGACAGATACTAATGCCGACTATGTGACATATGTTCATCACGAGTTAAAACAATTAATCGCTGAAAAAGAAGGCTTTGCTCAACAAGCAGAATCAGCAAAAAATAAAGATACACTAAAAAAACAACTAAATGAAAAAGTAAATCAAGTCTTAAGCAAGGGTGTTATTATCCATACAGCATTGGAAACTGAGCGTCAGAATACATTAGTACATGCAATAGAACAGTATATTCCATCAAAAGATACTCAAGGATCAGCTGCAGTCATTAATCATAAAACACATCAAATTGTTGCATTATCCGGTGGTAAAAATTATGAAAAATATTCATTTAACAGAGCATATCAAGCTTACAGACAACCTGGTTCAGCAATAAAACCTTTATTGGATTATGCTCCCTATATTGATATTACCGGCGCAACAGCTACCTCAAGAATTGACGCAGGTGAATTTTGTAAGGATGACTGGTGCCCGGAAAATTATAGTGGTAAAAATTATGGAAAAGTCACATTGGAGACAGCCCTAAAATATTCCTATAATACGGCAGCAGTTCGCTTGCTCGATCAAATTGGAATTGAACAAGGATTTTCTTACTTGGATCCTTTTCAGTTTGCCAACATCTCAAATAGCGACCATCAGCTTCCAGCTGCAATTGGTGGTGTCAGCATCGGTGTATCTCCACTTGAATTGACAAATGCTTACACAACCTTTGGTAATAAAGGGGTCTTTTATCAAAACCATGCGATTACCAAAGTAACAGATTTAAATGGGCAAACTCTCTATGAATGGAAGGAAGAGCCTACACGTGTTTGGAAGGAATCAACCAATACACAGATGCTTTCATTACTGTCAGCTGTTGTAAAAAGTGGCACAGGGCAAAAGGCATACTTTCCAAGTGATTATATCGGAGGAAAAACAGGTACTTCTAACAATTATTATGATCTTTGGTTTGCCGGTCTAACAGAAACCTATACAGGGGCAGTTTGGGTTGGAAAAGATCAGCCTGCTAACATTGAAAGAATGTATACCCAATCACCTCAACAACTAATATGGAAAGAGATGATGAAGTAACTCATTCTACTTAAAGGAGGGTTTAAGTTGCTGAATAACCATAATGCCTCTATATTGCTTTTTGATGGAGTATGTCATTTTTGTGATCGATCTGTTCAATTCTTAATTCACCACGATCACAAAGGGGTCATAAAATTTGCTGCTCTGCAGTCGAACAAAGGGCAAGAATTGTTACGTGAATATCAACTTTCAACTACTGATCTAAACAGTTTGGTCTTTATACACGGTCAACATTACTTCACAAAATCAACGGCCGTGAGAGAAATTTGCCGTCAGCTAGGCGGTAGGTGGAAACTTTTAGCTGTAATACTAAAACTGATCCCAAGACCAATAGCTGATACTATATATGATTTAGTCGCAAAAAATCGTTATAAATGGTTCGGTCAAAAAGATCAGTGTTTGATTCCGAGTAAAGAAGTAAGAAAACGATTTTTACAGTAGGAGTACGCTATTTTTATAGGCTTTTTCTAAGTAAAGTTTGATACTTTTAAATACTAGTTTTAACGTTTTTAGTGGAATGGAGCGGAAGACACTTGACTCCTGCGGGAGGTAGAGGAAAGGCCGAGACCCAGCGGAAAGCAAGTGTCTGGAGCGTAATGAAACGAACTCAGTCTGAATTAAGAAAGATGGCCTTTGACTAATGTCAAAGGCCATCTTCTTTATACAGGTAAACTAGCCATAATACTATTGTAAAGCCTAAAACAAATATATAAGGTCCCTAATATAAAGATAAACCAAAAAAGAACATGAAATAAAACCAATCCTACTAATGAAAAAGATGTCAGTGTTTGACTTATCTTATAAACGATATAGATGAAATATCCAAGTGTCGAAAGCAGAAAAATCGCAATAATAAAGATTGGATATTGCACGGCAATTAAAGATAAAGAACCACCTACTAAATAAATAGCTGATCCACCTCTAATTTTCGTTAAGTTCTCCCCTGCAACATCTTTTGAAAAAAACAACAGTGAAACTTCTGTTACAGTGTTCGCTATAAGTTTTAATGCCGAAAAAACCATAAAATACAAAAGAGCAAAAAGGATAAACAAAGCCAGTTTAATTCCATTATTTGAAAAAAACTCTAGCATTCCATCATAAATGCCAAATGTCTGTAAGTATTCAATGATAATCATGACTGTCGAAATGGAAAGAGAAGCACTAAAAAGTAAAATCGTTATAAGTGGGAAATAACTTGTAAAGTATGTGTTTTTCATGGTCAAATTCCTTACTCTATAAAATGATCAGATCTACTTAATTATGAAGTAGAGGAAAGGTTTTGACAAGACTATGATGGACTTCATCACAATCTTGTGACACACATACGAAAACAGGATGTATTTATCCTCACACCCTGTTAACGAATGACCACACGAACATATTCCCGTGGTCGAAACTTTTCAAAGACATTCGCTTCCTCTGTTAATTTCTCAATAGGTGTTTCTGTATTTGTTAACCGAATTGCGGAATCGTCAAATGAAACAGCTTCTACATATTCTCTTTTTACTTTTTCGTTCACGTACCAAGCACCACTGAACAAGGATGAAAATAAGCATCCTGCAACAAAAATCTTTGCTTTGTGCATGGAATCACCTCAAGGTTAGGATGCTCTTTTGACTTTTATAATATACAAGTCAGCAGAAATTTGTTATCATTTTTATGTTCATATGAACCTGAAATGAGCAATTTTTGCTATCATTTCATAGTTGTCCACAATCTGGAACATAATAAATCAGTAAATGTTAAGTATGATTTTTTCTTTTCTTAAACTGAAAAACCAGATGAAATAATGAATACTGTAAGGAGGTTAAAAAATGACGTTATTACATGTGGCCATCTTATCGCCCTTTTTGCTCGCCATCTTGATTCCGTTCCTGTATAAGTTTTTCCGTCAAATACATACAGGCTGGTTCGTGCTGGTTTTACCAGTCATACTCTTCACATACTTT
Source organism: Bacillus sp. J37 (assembly GCF_000518865.1). Taxonomy (GTDB): domain Bacteria; phylum Bacillota; class Bacilli; order Bacillales; family Bacillaceae; genus Metabacillus. Next base: position 53,868 of record NZ_JAEK01000004.1, read on the forward strand.
ATACAATTTATTGAAGATACTATGCACGGACACACTATCCGCCAAACGATGGAATGGATCCCTTCTCTCGGTATTAACTTTACAGCATACATAGATGGTCTGGGACTATTATTTGCCTTATTAATTTCAGGTATAGGTGCGTTAGTTGTTCTTTATTCAATTTACTATCTTTCAAAAGATAAGGAACAGTTAAATACCTTCTATGTGTATTTGTTATTGTTCATGGGAGCAATGCTTGGGGTTGTCTTATCTGATAACTTAATTGTACTTTACACGTTCTGGGAGATAACTTCTCTTTCTTCTTTCCTACTCATTGGGTATTGGTACAATCGAGAAAAATCTCGTTACGGTGCACAAAAATCGATGATTATCACCATTTTTGGCGGACTACTCATGCTGGGTGGTTTCATCATGCTTTACATCATGACAAATACCTTCAGCATTAGAGACATAATTAGTCAGGTACCACAAATAACAGACCATACATTATTTGTACCTGCACTCATTCTTGTGCTTTTTGGGGCATTTACAAAGTCAGCTCAGTTCCCGTTCTATATTTGGTTACCAGATGCGATGGAGGCACCAACGCCTGTCAGTGCCTACCTTCACTCAGCAACAATGGTAAAAGCAGGGATTTATCTCGTCGCCCGTTTTAGTCCTGTATTCGCTGGCACACCTGAATGGTTTTGGATTGTGTCATCCTTTGGAATTTTCACGATGTTCTGGGGATCTTTTAATGCAGTAAAACAAACCGACCTTAAAGGAATATTAGCATTCTCAACTGTCAGTCAATTAGGTATGATCATGTCAATGTTTGGAATTGGTTCCGCAGCACTTGTACTTGACTCTATCGATAACAGCTACTATACAGTAGCCACATTGGCGGCAATCTTCCATTTAATTAATCATGCTACCTTTAAAGGAAGTTTATTTATGGTTGTCGGCATTATTGATCATGAAACAGGTACACGTGATATACGAAAACTCGGTGGATTAATGAGTCTTATGCCGATAACTTTTACCATTTCGATTATCGGAGCTTTTTCAATGGCTGGCTTACCTCCATTTAACGGATTTTTAAGTAAAGAAATGTTCTTCACAAGTATGATACGAGTACTTGAAATGGATGTATTTAATATTGAAACCATTGGTCTACTTTTCCCAATTATAGCTTGGGTTGGAAGTGTCTTTACCTTTATCTACAGCATGGTATTAGTTTTTAAAACATTCACAGGGAAATATCAGCCGGAAAAACTAGAGAAGAAACCGCATGAAGCACCAATTGGTATGCTTATTTCGCCAATCATATTAGCTTCACTAGTGATTATTTTCTTCTTCTTCCCTAATATCTTAGCATATACCATTATCGAACCTGCGATGGCGTCGGTTATACCTGCTTTATTAGGAGAAGAGGGACATTTCCATGTTCATATTTATCCTTGGCACGGGTTTACGGTTGAGCTGTTTATGACGCTTGGTGTCATCGCTTTAGGTGTCATTGGCTATTTATCCCTTACAAAATGGAGATCCGTATATGGCTTGTTCCCAAAGAAGCTTACGCTTAACAAAGGATATGACGCAGCATTGGTTCAACTGGATAAATCCTCTTTCCGTCTAACAAGATTTTACATGACAGGATTTATCAGAGATTATCTAGCTTATATTTTTACGTTCTTTATTTTAATACTAGGTACTTCCCTTTTTCTAACCGGTGGTTTTTCCTTTTCGTTAGCCAATACAGCTCCAGTTGGAATATATGAAGCTGTCCTTGCCATCGTCATGGTAATTGGTACAATTACTGTTTTATTATCTAAGTCACGGTTAACAGCGATCATTGCATTAGGATCTGTCGGATATTCATTATCCCTGTTCTTTGTATTATTTAGAGCACCTGACCTTGCATTAACTCAACTTTGCGTAGAAACAGTTTCTGTAGCTTTATTCTTGCTTTGCTTTTATCACCTGCCGGAATTTAAGAAAAAAGAAAAGAAACTAAATTTTAAACTAACAAATCTTATTATTTCATTAGGTGTTGGAACAATCGTTACACTTCTTGCATTAGCTGCAAACAGTCAACGTGTAACTGAAACCATTTCAACTTACTTTGTTGAAAATAGTTACAAGCTTGCAGGAGGAAAAAATATGGTTAATGTCATTCTTGTAGATTTTAGAGGTTTCGATACATTATTTGAAATAACCGTATTAGGAATTGCTGCTCTAGGCATTTATGGGATGATTCGCTTAAAAGTCAGAAAGGGGGAAGAAGGGTGAAGAAAAACATTAAAACAAATGATGTGATCTTTCAAACAGCTACAAAGGTTATTGTGTTTATCATCATCCTCTACTCCTTACATCTCTTCTTTTCCGGACACTATACACCGGGTGGAGGTTTTATTGGCGGATTAATGACGGCAGGGGCTTTAGTTCTTTTACTGTTGGCATTTGATATCAAGACCGTTGTCAATACGTTACCGCTTGATTATATAAAGCTGACAGCTACCGGGCTGCTCATAGCTGTTCTCACTGGGATTGGATCATTCTTTTTTAAGGTCCCATTTCTAACTCATACATTCAGCTATGTTGAATTACCATTTTTGGGTGAAACTGCTTTAGCCACAGCTGTTTTATTTGATCTAGGTGTATATCTTGTTGTAATTGGTGTAACGATGACCATTATTCAAACGATAGGAGAGACGGAATAATGGAAATATTAATGTCTATTGTTGTTGGTATCTTATTTTCTGCTGCTGTTTATTTAATGTTATCTAAAAGTTTATTACGAATTATCATCGGTACAGGTTTACTTAGTCATGGAGCCCATTTACTCATCTTAACAATGGGCGGTCTGAAAAAAGGAGCTGCACCGCTACTAGGAGAACATGCAGAAGTCTATGTTGATCCACTACCACAAGCGTTGATTTTAACTGCAATCGTTATTAGCTTTGGGGTAACTTCATTTTTCCTTGTTCTTGCATATCGCTCATATCAGGAATTAGGAACAGATGATATGGATCAACTAAGGGGAAATGATCAATATGAATAACTTAATTATTTTACCTATTGTCATCCCATTACTGATGGGGGTTATTCTAATCTTTTTCAATAAAAACATAAAAATCCAAAAATGGCTAAGCGCTATTGCATCCTTAGCTAGTGTGATCGTTGCGATTATAATCGTTCAAACTGTTCATACAAACGGAATACAAACATTGGAGATTGGAAACTGGGTACCGCCTTATGGGATTGTTCTAGTTGCTGATATGTATGCTAGCTTATTGGTTCTAACTACTGCAATTATTGGCTTCACTTCCCTGTTATTTGCCTTCTCCTCAACAACTGCTGAGAGAGAAAAATTTTACTTTTATCCTGGTGTACAGTTCCTTCTACTAGGTGTCACGGGAGCATTTTTAACAGGTGATATATTTAATCTGTTTGTTTTCTTTGAAGTCATGCTTATGTCATCCTATATGTTGATCGTCTTAGGAAGTTCAAAGAATCAACTTAGGGAATCAATAAAATATATTCTTGTGAATGTCATCTCTTCTGCCCTTTTCGTCATTGCTGTAGCTTATCTTTATGCCTTAACAGGAACATTAAATATGGCTGATTTAAGTGTAAGAATTGCGGAAATGGGTCAATCAGGATTATTAACGGTCATTGCCATTCTTTTCTTAGTTATTTTTGGGCTAAAAGGTGCAATTTTCCCGTTATATTTCTGGCTTCCCGGTTCCTATCAGGCACCGCCTGCTGTCGTAACTGCACTTTTTGGAGCATTACTAACCAAGGTCGGAGTTTATTCCATCACACGTGTTTTTACACTTATTTTCTATCATGAACCGACCTTTACTCATGAGATTCTTGCATGGTTATCCGCATTAACGATTATTTTTGGAGTGATCGGGGCGATTGCCTATTGGGATATAAAGAAAATTGTGATCTATAATATCATCACTGCTGTGGGAGTTATTCTCTTTGGTGTTGCGGCAAATACGCCAAATGCTATTGAAGGATCTGTTTACTATCTTGTTCATGATATGATTATTAAAGGAGCCTTATTCTTCCTGGTCGGAGCTATTGTAGCCATTACAGGTACGAGTAATTTACGGAAGTTTAGTGGTTTAATTGCTAGCCATCCCTTATTAGGCTGGATGTTTTTTATCTCTGCTTTGGCCCTTGCCGGAATACCACCGTTAAGCGGATTTGTAGGAAAACTTAAAATTGTTCAAGGCGGCTTCGAAGCTGGTGAATATACGATTGCTTTTGTTGTTTTACTTTCAAGTTTATTGGTTCTCTATTCCGTCATGAAGATTTTCATACATGGTTTCTGGGGAGAACCAAATAAAGAGGCAATTTCACAAACGTCACCAAAAGGGTTACTCATCCCAATTGCAATTCTTTTAGCATTATCTATTGCGTATGGTTTCGGTGTAGAATTCTTATCACCTTATATATCACAGGCTGCCGATACTCTACTTGATCCATCAATCTATATTCAAGCCGTATTGAAGGAGTAGTGCATATGGCATTTCAAATTTTACTTAACGTTTTTCTAGCGTTTATATGGATGTTTCTATCAAATGATTATTCTTCCCTGGCATTTTGTAAGGGTTACTTTTTCGGGTTTATCATTATCTTTGCTCTAAGACGCTTTTTTGATCACCGCTTTTATTTTTTAAATATTATAGCGGTCATCAGACTTATTGGTATCTTTCTGATTGAGCTTATTAAATCCAATATCTCTGTGTTAAAAGTCATTCTATCTCCAAAGCTAGAATTACGTCCGGGTATTTTTGCTTTAGAGACAGAATTGAAAAAGGACTGGGAAATTACGATTTTATCCAATCTGATTACTTTAACACCTGGTACGCTTGTTCTCGAAGTTTCTGAAGATAATAAGACGTTATATATTCATGCAATGGATATTGATGATGTTGAGCAGGCAAAGTTGGATATTAAAAATACGTTCGAAAAGGCGATTAAGGAGGTGAGCCGTTAATATGTTTAAGATTATCATGACCATTTCACTTATTATCGTAGCATTCTCAACACTGTTATATGTTTATCGGTTAGTGAAAGGTCCTTCAACTCCCGATCGCGTTATTGCTTTAGATGCAATCGGAATTAACTTAATTGGTATTACGGCCATTATCTCTATTGTCCTTGACACAAGTGCGTTCGTAGAGGTTATCCTTTTATTGGGGATACTGGCATTTATCGGAACAGTTGCCTTTTCTAAATACCTGGAGAAAGGAGAGATTATCGAGAATGATCGAAATCAGTAAATTCATCGTAGGTTTTCTTATTCTCCAAGGAGCGATTTTGAGTTTAGTAGCAGCAATTGGTGTTATAAGACTTCCTGATGTTTATACGCGTAATCACGCAGCATCTAAAAGTGCAACATTAGGAGTTATCAGTATTCTGCTAGGTTTATTTCTCCATTACATTCTCATTGATCATCATGCGAATTCAAGAGTCTTGCTAGGGATTATTTTTGTCTTCGTCACTGCACCTGTTGCAGGTCATTTAATTAGTAGAGCGGCTTACAATACAGGAGTACCCTTATGGAACAAAAGTGTTCAAGATGATTTAGCCAAAGTCCGATCCAAACAAAAAAGTAGATGAGCCATGTGCTCGTCTACTTTTTTTTGTAACTATGGAAAGGTTAAATTATTTGTTCCTCTTTAAAATGGCTATTGTACATCTTGAGAGACATATTAGTTCGTTTTCTTCATCAACGATCTTCACTTCCCACACCATCGTAGTTTTACCACGATGTACAGGTTTGCCATAAGCAGTAACAATACCTGATTTCTTTCCACGTATATGATTGGCATTGATTTCAAGGCCAACACAAGCCTCTGCTTCCTGATCTATTAAATGAAAAGCACCAAAACTTGCCACAGTTTCGGCTAAAGCGACAGAAGCCCCTCCGTGTAACAAGCCGAATGGTTGATGTGTACGATGATCAACAGGCATCGTTGCAATAACCTCATTGTCTGTAACGGAAACCATCTCAATTCCCAGTGCTTCCATTAATGTATTCTTCATATTCAGTTCCATTGGAACACCTCCCCCGCATTCAATTTATTTCCTTAGCACATACACCACAAGAGTAAAATATCCACAAATTAAAAGTAACACCGGCCACACTGCCATAATATCCATCATAACCCCCTCTACTCGTAAAGGTATTATTAAGATCATAAAGGATAAACATCATGGCAATATTGAGTCTATGTTTAGGTTTTGTAAAATTTTAGAAAACCAGGATGCTGAGCATTAGGCGAACTGGAATGAAGGAGTTCTTTGTCTTCATTTCCTATCTCTATATATTTTTATCCTTTTTCACAGTATAGAAAATGTAAAAATTAATCGATTACCCCATTTGATTTTGCAATCAATACCGCTTCTGTCCGACTACTAACATTCAATTTGTTGAAAATAGATGTTAAACTGTATTCTATTGATCTTTTACTTAAATGAAGGTTATCGGCAATTTCCTGATTTGTAAGTCCTTTTTCTACTTCTTGCAGAATGGCTTTCTCCCGCTCATTAAACACTTCTTCTATCGCTTCAGAGTGCTCTGCATGAACTTGATTTTGTGATAGCAGCTTTTGGAAGAATTGATAAGGTACAACGATGTCTCCCTCTATTGCAAGGCGAATATATGTAAGTAACTTCTGCTTTGATTCTGTTTTACTAATTGCACCATGTATACCTAGTCGAAGTGCCTCTTCAAAATAATCATCAACATCATAACCCGTGTAAAGAATGACTTTACACGTTTCTTTCATATCTAATATTGTTTTAGAAAGCTCCATTCCATTAACTTCACCTAAGTTTAAATCCATTAAAATAACATCAAACGGTGAAAAATCAAGTTTTTCGAAAGCTTCCTCAGTATAAGGCGGGTTTAAACAATCCACTTTTACACCTTCCTCGGCTTCCAAGATCGCTTTCGTGCCTTCTCTAACCGCTGGATGATCATCCACAACTAATATGTGTATCATAAGAACTCCTTTCAGAAAAACTATTTACATTAAGGCAATTTGGAATAGAAGGTTTTCCCTTCCATTCCAAATTGCCTTATATTCAAGCCTTGTAAAAAGGGACTTGGTAGTTAACCAAGTCCTATTATATTTCAATATCTAATTTTAGACCATTGCCCAGTGAGGTTTCAACAGAAAAAGAGCCCTTAAGTGCCTTAACCCGCTCACTTATACCTGAAAGCCCCATACTCTCTGCTTTATCTTCCAATTCACTAGGCTCAAAGCCAATTCCATTATCCTCGTAATGAAAAACAATTTTGTCTTTTATACAAACTAAAATAATGAGAACATTGGTTGCCTGTGAATGCTTATGTGCATTTGTGAGTAACTCCTGGACAATTCGATAAATATTCAACTGTGCATCAATATCTAATGTTTTTGTGAAGTTTCCTGTATTTAATCGAATATCAAAGTTCACAATTTCTTGATATTGAGCTACTAATTTATTTAAAGCTTTTACAAGACCTAAATCATAAAGTAACTGAGGACGTAATTCCTGGCAGGTTTCTCTAGTTGTTTTAATAATTCGTGTCATACTACTATTCATGTTTTGCAACTGACTTTTTAATCCTTCGTCATTTGCCTCAGCCAGCGCTAATTCACACTGTCTTTTTAATGAGACTAGATCTTGTAAAACAGAGTCATGCAAATCCTTCGCTAAGTTAGAACGCTGTTTTTCCTCAATTGAAAATAAAAGCTTTGTTAACCAGCCTGGATTTTCCCCCTCTGTTTCAACCTTTTGCAAATGCTGCATCAACTCATCGATTTTCAAGAAATTTTCCAATGAAACATTCGTATAAAATGATAGTGTCTTTAACCATGATATCTCATCACGAGTTAAAATCGGTGTATTTAAAATAGATAAACACACTAACACATAGCTACGATCATCTGTTACACCTATATTAATAATAAACCCTTTATCCACTTCTATAATCTTACCAATTTCATTAGAAACTTCTTGGATTTCAGAAACATATGCTCCATAATCTGCTTCCTTAGCCTGTGGATCTATTGATCTAATATTCTTAAGCTTATCAACTTCAATAAAATAAGCCTTGCTGACAAGCAACACATCCACAATAACCTGCTTCAACTCAGAAATAACCTGATCTAAATTACTCGCCTTCCGGATGCTTTGAGTATATTTGAAGATACTATCCTGATAATTGTATTTCTCAGAAAATCGCTTAAGCCTAAAACGGAAGTCGAAGATTTCTTTGATGTAGAAGACTAGGATCAGACAGAAAAAGATAGCTACTGAGAGCTGAATTTGATAAAAATCCGGGTTTTTTTCTTTTAGAGTGAGCATAATTCCTACCATTACAAAGGTTGGGATTACCGCTAACAATGAATAATATCTAATTCGTCCAAGTAAGAATTCAATATCATATATTTTTGTTGCCAAAAATTGATACACAAGTGAAAATGGTATAAGTAATAAAAAGGTTGCCAATAAGGTCGGTGGGAACACATAATTTTGAAAAATAATATAAGGGATTACATAAAATAATAAAAATGGTGAAAATGCTAATACATTTGTAACAATCAGCACTTTTACTATATATGCCTGCTCAGAATATTTAATCTTTTTTAAACCAGTAAATTTAAGTACAAAAGTCAAAACTAGCATTACAAAGAACGTGGTTAAATTAATAAACTTATTAACTTGGAAATTAAAGTGAATTATATCCTGTGCTATCTCCAAGCCTAGATTAATACCAACTATGATATATCCTAGCTTAATATAATTTATACTAAATAATTTCTTACCAAGCTCGAGAAAATATTGATATAAAAAGTGAAGATAGCTTACTGGAACTAATAAAAATAAGCAAAGATTAACATACCTACTAATTATATCTCCCTTTGAAGAACCTGTGGCACTTATATATGCTACTGCTATAATTAATAAAAATAAATTTAATAAATTTGCAGATTTAAGATTTGTCCTTTTATTTGATTTATAAATATAAAAACTACAAAAAAGGCATAAAGTTAGAACAGTAAAGGGAATAATTATGATAAGTAAGCTTTGCGTACTAAAAATAGTTTCATTTTTTATTGAATATTCTTTGATTACTCCATTCCTAATAAGTGAAAATGACTCAACTTGTTCGATGACATTGAATTCAGTAATTGGTTTATGTTTAATAGGATCTTCACCATTAACTTCAACAACTACATCTCCACTTTGGATACCTGCCTTTTCAGCCCATGATTTCGGTTCAATGAAAGTAATAGTTATCTCTTTATTTTCATTTATTTTTACATTCGCTCCAACATATGGATGGTTAATATTCAGTGTTGTTAAGTAAATAGAAAAGATAATACTTAAAATAACAAAGAATATGAATGTCTTGTTGAAGTTATTTCGCATTACAAACACCCTTCACAAACATTATATCCAGAAAGTACTAAACATCTTCCCTGCTTCCTTAATTCCCTCAATCAATCCTAAAACATCGTCTAAATCTACACCTAGTAAACTAGCTTCTCCATTCACTACTTTTTCTAATACATCTGGGTTTTCAACTAGAAAGTTTACGATTTCTTGCATAGTTATCTCTCCTTGTTTTCGGGATTTAATTTTATGATCAAATGAGCAATTAAACGCTCACTTTGATTATGATTAATTGGTAATTGCCTGATCATCCGGGTTGCTTTGTTGATCGCAAGTTGTTTCATAACATTTAAGTATTGAGCGACTCCGGCATCGATCAGCTTTCGTTTTAGATTTAATGGGCTGCCAAAGTATTCGTTGATTGGCATGCCACTATTGAAGCCTTCTAAAATTTCTATGGCGTGATCATTGTATTTTTTTTGAAGATATAGATATGCCAGTGATTTCTTTTGTGAAGATACATCATTTTTGAGTGGATTAAATAGATCTCTAAAATCATTATCGATTTGCGCTGCAATACCTATTTGATATGAATATTCTTCTACAGCTGGAGAATTTGTGCCGGCAAGCAGCATGCCACTTACTGAGGCAAGGGCTATTAATGAACCGGACTTGTTTTTCATGACTTCCAAACAGTCTTCCTCAGTCAAAATGGAGTTTTTTAAATCTACATGTTGTCCTTCCATTGCTTGAATAGAAAATTTGATGAATGCTTCTACTATCTGATACTTAAGCGAAGATTGGAGGGATAAAACAACGAGCTTGCTCAATGTATACAAAGTTGTTGCAGCATTAAGGGCTATTGGATGTTCAATTTTCATCCACGGCTCATCCACATTATCTAAATCTTCAAGATCATCAAGCATATCAAAAGATAAAACGAGAAGCTCTACCGCAGCTGCTAATTGTGTAATTTCCTCATCATTTCCACCAAAAGATTGATAATGGATCAGTGTTAACTGTGCAAATGGAAGATCTTCTTTATTCGTTAAAAAAGAGAGTAAAAGATTCTTTAATTCAGTATTATTCACACATGAGGTAATGGTATTAATCATTTGTTGTTTCACTACCTTAGATGATATTTCTATTCCACTCACCTCCATATGCTTATATTACTATATACCTGGTATTTTTAATAGAAAAAGAATCTATTATACCTATTATCTAATACATTTTTACCCCAACGACCAAAATATGTCAAGATCAAAGGCGCTTGCTCCTTGATGAGCCTAGCGCATATGAGTAGAAGACGTTCTTTGTCTTCATTTCATTTGTGGCTAGACCCTAAAGGCAGTCTAAAATCGCGACCCTCAATCTCCACCATGTCTGCACTTGCACGTCCTGTGCTTCAGAGCTGGATGTCGCGGCTTATCCACAGTTCGAAGAAAAAGAATTTTATAGTTTCCTAAACAAAAAAAAACTTGGCTATCAGCCAAGTTTCTTAAGATACATTTAAAAATGCATATTTATCATATTTGTCAATACTTTTATTAAGCAGTTCAAGCGACTGTTTTGATTCTTTTAGCTCTTTTTCAATTCGAAGTAATAACTCAGTCATTTCATCGATTTTCTTCTGATTCACAGTTTCACACTCCTCATAGATTGGTAACAAAACCAAACCAGTTTAACGTGTTTTCATATATCAATTTTAATTCAATTACGATCTGTTCGCACCGAAAATAATTCGTAAGGCATAATGCGTGATACCGCAACTAAAACGCAATAGTCCAAATTATACATTTTCGCCCCTAACTTTATTGTTCTTTTCACCTGTTTTATGTCATTTTAAATAACCAACATACTATTCGGCATTGTATACCTACTATAAGGGGGTAGATCGAACGATTCAAAAAAAGATCCGCACGAATATACCATGCAGATCTTTACAGATTATTTTTATACAGTTAATATGTTCGTTTCAAAAATATGATGTGCCTCTTCCATTGCTAAATTCATCAATTCAGCTTTCTTTTCAATAGGTCCATGATACTCTAAGGTGTAATCTTCTATACCTGTCTTTGAAAACAAGCATTCCATTGTTACTTTACAATTGTCCTTTTCCACCGAAAACACCGCAACCATCTTATCGTCCAGTACAAAAAATGTTGGCTGCCTACGCATAGAGTGTTCAAGACCTCCTTATTTAAGTATCAAATTGTTGAGGACATTCAATTTTTGCCAGTCTACCAGTACAATTCTACATAAATGATCTTATTCCTTCCTTTTCTTATTCTATAATGAACAAAAGCGCAAGCGCCTTGATCAGCCTCGGGCAAATAAGACGCAAATGAATAGAAGACGTTCTTTGTCTTCAATTCATTTGTGGCTAGACCCTAGAGGCAGTCAATAACGCGACATCCTGTCGAAATGACTGCACTTGCATGTCCTGTGCTTCGGGGCTAGGCACTGAAGCTGGATGTCAAAGCGCTTATCCAAAGCTCAAGAATTTTATATTTTCGCTAACCAAAAAAAATGAGTGCCCGTTAGACTAACTGGCACTCACTTTCATTAATTTTGAAGCCCATTCAATGGCCTTTATATAAAAATGATTGATTTCTTCTTGAGAAATCGGTAAGTCTTTGATATCCCAATCCGCTTTTTCGATTTGAATAGACCAACCTAATACCTTATGTAAATCGTTTTCTTTTCCAAGAAGGGCATCTTGTATATCATCAGATAGTGGCAAATCTTTTAATACCTCTGATATACTTCTGTGCATCAATGTATCAATTAAAGAAAACATGCCTGTTAACATATATGGAGCAGAATGTGAGTTCCCAAGATAATGAGCAATTTGTTCGCACAATTTCCCACGAACCAAAGATAATTTAATAACCTCCTGCATGTCATGATCATCAGGTTCTTTCATACTCTTTAGTGATAATACATAAATCCACTTTTTTAATTCATTTAACCCCAGTAAAACAATCGCCTGCTTAATTGACTCTATTTTATTTACAGGACGAAATGCGGGAGAATTGATTAGTTTTAGCAATTTGTAAGAAATGGAGATATCTTGTTCAATGGAAGTTGCGATCACATCTATATCAGGCTCTGTTTTTGATAGTTCAGCTAATATGTGATAATACGTTTTTAGATATACGGGTACATCATGACTGGAAATAATATTAGGACGACTAAAAAAATAGCCCTGGAAATACGTATAACCAGCATGTTTTGCAAATAAAAAGTCGTCTCTCGTTTCGACCTTTTCAGCCAGGAGCGTAATATTGTGCGGCTGATATTTTCTTACCATTTCTTCTTGAAACTGTTTCGTTGTTTGAAGAAAATCAACTTTAATAATATCAATATACTGTATCAGTTTTGGAAAGTAATCAGATTGTTCTTGTATTAAAAAATCGTCTAAAGCAATTGTATAGCCCAATTCCTTTAATTCTTTACAGGTGTAAATTAAGTCCTCATCTATAGCAACATTTTCTAATATTTCAACCACAATTGAACCTGGATTAAAAAAAGTCGGTACTTTGGACTTTAACAAACTTTCAGTGAAGTTAACAAAACATCTCTTTCCCTCTGACAGGTCATGTAATCCTATATTCAAGAAACTATTAATAATCACTTCTGTAGTCGCTTGATCACCATCAATCTCTGGGAAGACATTTTCATTACTCCCTCTATATAGAAGCTCATAGGCGATAGCTTCTTCTTTTAAGTTAAAAATTGGCTGTCTTGCGACAAAAACTTCCATCATTGATCCCCCATACAACATAACCAATAATTTCTAATTAACTCTATTCTACTACAGATTTTTAAATAGTGAATCATTTATTTATGAATATTTTCTTATACCCACAACTATTATCCTATATTTTTAAAATGTTCAAGCTCATATTCTCTTATAAAAAACGAAAAAATGTTAATGTCAATTTCAACCATCCAAAAAAAGATAGCCACAGTGGAATACTGAGTAGCGTTGCCCAAAGCATTCCTTTAAAAAAGTTTTCTTCATGCATACCTCTCACACCCTTGAAAAGAGATTATTAGCTATATTTTTTCCATAGAGCTTCAATATAAAACATTTAGAAAACGCTTACATTTTGTTTTTTGTTATTATTACTAACATTATTCACCTATTGCCCTTTCAATTCCTTTAATAACTCTTCATCAATTTCCAACATTGTTTTTACCTTCTGTATGCTCACCCTCAAAATTTACTGACATATAGTAGTTACATATGATGCAAGGAGTGAAAATCAATGCCTGCGATTGATGGAGAACAATACTTAAACCGTATGAATGAACTGAAGCCAAATGTATGGATAAAAGGTGAAAAGATACATGGCATATTATCTCAACATCCTGCTTATAAGGGAGCTATGCAAGCAAAAGCATCTCTTTATGATATGCAGCTTTCTCTTGAGCTGGTTTCAAAAATGACGTATCCGTCACCTGCTACCTCACAAAGAGTGGGATTATCTTTCTTACAGCCAAAGTCAAAAGAAGATCTAGAGTCTAGAAGATTTATGATAAAGACATGGGCAAAGAAAACAGCTGGACTAATGGGAAGAACACCCGATTACTTAAATACGGTTTTGATGACCTTTGCCGCTTCTGCTTCATTACTTAAAGAACAAGATGAAGAGTTCTCCAAAAATTTGCTGAAGATGTATGAAACAGCTCGCGAAAATGATCTTTCCTTTACCCATAGCTTTATTAACCCGCAAATAAACCGATCACTAAACTATGAAGAAAATACTAACCAGCCCATTGCTACTAAGATTATGAAAAAGACTGCAGATGGCTTAATTGTTCAGGGAGCAAGAATGTTGGCTACACAGGGTGGCATGACCGATGAAATTTTAATTTTACCGACTGGACAAAGTGATGAATATGCTTTTTGCTTCAGTATTCCAACCGATACTAAGGGAGTAAAATTTATTTGCCGTGATCCTTTCGTTCAAGATGAATCAACCTTTAATCATCCACTTTCTTCTCGTTTTCATGAAATGGATACAATGATTGTGTTCGATAAAGTATTAGTTCCTTGGAATCGTGTCTTTTTTTATCATCGACAAGACTTGGCTCTTAAGCTCTTTTCAAGAAGCAGCTTCACTCCACATACTCTTCATCAGGTTATTATTAGACAAATAGTCAAAACCGAATTTATCCTTGGTTTAGCACAAAAAATGATTATGACGTTAAATATCACAGAATTCCACCATATCCAAGATAAAATCAGTGAGTTGATTATCGGGTTGGAAACAATGAAGGCTTTACTGGATCGTTCTGAGCTCGAGGCAAGAATTGATGAATGGGGAACAATGGTACCAAATAGTCATTCTTTATTTGTTGCATCTAATTTATTTCCTAAACTGTATCCACGTATGATGGAGATTATACAGTTGATAGGGGCTGGTGGTTTGGTAGCCATTCCATCTGAAGAGGATTTTGCATCTGATATATCCGCAGACATTAACCGTTATTGTCAGGGATCTGCTTGTGATGCCAAGACAAAATCGAAAGTATTTAGACTTGCCTGGGACTTAACGATGAGCAGCTTTGGCACACGTCAAACACAATATGAACGCTATTTTTTTGGAGATCCTGTTCGATTATCCTCAACACTTTATAATGGATATCCTCGGGAAGAATATATTCGTGAAGTAGAGGAATTTTTAGAGCTAGGAATAGATAAAGAGGCCTTTTGATTTAAGCCTCTTTTTTTGTTATGCAATTACATTTCACTAACCCACTGTTGTACTTTTCTGGCCAGTTCATCTGCTGTCTCTTGTTCCGTACTTTTTGCTAATGAAGTAATTAAACGACTGTACAGCTCGTCCCTTTTTTCTTCATAGGAAATTGTCGTAGACCATTCAATTTCTGGAATTGCGATTAAGCTGTATTCCTCTTTTTTATTTTCATAAATATACACATTTGTAATAGTAATATTGTCGTTCTTCACATTTGCTTTTCTAATTTTCATTCGAATCATCCTTTCAACCATCTATGAAAATATTATAATCGATGTCCAAACGAATTTCAGCTGTCAGGAATTTTCTAGGAACAAAAGCGCTGGAGCCGGATGTAAGTGCACTCATTCACAGTTCAAAAAAATTTATAGTTTCCTGAGCGGTAAGAAAGAAGAACTGCTTATCAAGCATCCTTCACCAGATAAGCAGTTCTTTATGATTTAAAAATTAAAAATGTTAGTTTGATCTATTACATCACTATCTTCAAAATTTGTGATATTAAAAACATTTTGTGTATTGGTGAAATCCCCCGTATTAGCAACCCCAGAGCCTAAAGATGACTTATTTGAGGATTTAGGAGATAAACTAAACGTATCTCCAATTTTAAAGACTGCAGAACTATTAATACTAGTTAATTCAATGGGACCAACAAAAGCCGGCATTATCTTTTTCCCCTTCCGTTATCTAAATGAATAATGAGAGCAATACATTATCTTATGTGTTTGGTAAAAGAAGGGTTCTTGCCTATTCGTTTACACGACTGCTAATGATATCTTCCCTGG
This sequence comes from Bacillus sp. J37, assembly GCF_000518865.1. Classification (GTDB taxonomy): domain Bacteria; phylum Bacillota; class Bacilli; order Bacillales; family Bacillaceae; genus Metabacillus. The sequence continues at coordinate 69,814 of NZ_JAEK01000004.1, forward strand.
ACTTTGCTCTTAATTTAATCAAACGTACCACATTCAATGTAACTGCTTTTAGGACAGCATAAGTAGGTACTGCTAGTATCATTCCGATAATTCCGCCAAAACTGCCCGCTCCGATTAACAATAATATGATCGTTAATGGATGAGTGTTTAGGCGTTTTCCAATAATAAGAGGAGACAAAAGATTCCCATCAATCTGTTGTACGACGGTCACAACCAGGGCTGCAAGCAATGCTTTCGTAGGAGAGTCCAGCAAAGCAATCACAACCGCTGGAGTAGCACCAATAAATGGTCCAACATATGGAATAATATTGGTAACTGCCACTACGATTCCAAGAACTAAGGCGTAATCTAAACCAATGATCATATAACCAATATAACATCCAAGTCCAACTGCTAAAGACACAATCAGCTGTCCTTGAATATACGTTGCAAGTGTTTCGTATAAGTCTTTTAAAATTTTCAGACCCTCTCCACGGTATGTGGATGGAAATAGTTTTACTGCTTCACCAGAAAATTTATGACCATCCTTTAGCATGTAAAATAGAATAAAAGGAACAGTAATAATTGTTAACGTGATATTTGTTACTACACCTAGTAATTTTGAAAAACTTGAAGTAATATTTTCCGGTAAACTTGTTGCATAACCAGTTAACGTCTGTTCAATTTGATTTAATGACACATACTCCTGCTCCATTAACCAAGTGAACCAGTGTGATTGAGACATACTTAAAATAAAATCCGTGATTTCTCTAGCATATGTAGGAAAATTACTGATTAAATCTGACACCTGTTGGGTAACAATAGGTCCAATGAAAGAAATAATACCGGTTACAACCCCAACAAACACAATATACGGTATTAAAATGGCCAATGTTCTGGGTACCTTGTTTCTTTCGAGTAATTTTACAAGGGGATTAAAAATAAAGAATAAGATCCCGGCAATCAATATTGGAAAGAATAAGGTCGAAGCAAATACAATAATCGGCTCAAATAAAAAAGAGACCTTTGTACCCACATAGACAATTAGAAGCAATAATAAAATTTGTAATGTCCAAAAATGAACCTTTGATTTTAACACACATTCTCCTCCAGTTTTTATTCTGTCTTTCGTCAACATTATAGGCATGTTAAACCAATATTAACCAAGGCATGATCAAGTATATACATGTATACGTACCAAAATAAAAATTGTTTCACCTTTTTGTTATTTCATCCTATTAATCTACATACTTACCTTGTACTTTGCTTATATTTTGCTATCTTCATCTTATCTTCTGTATATCTTTCAGTCAAACATTCAACAGCATATCTTTTGAACACTTGGATACTGAAAAACAGACCTTTATTGGGTCTGTTTCATTGTATGAACTATACAGATTGGCGATATTCAGACATAATCTGCTCAATCTTATAATCCAATCGTTCTATTTGTTTAAAAGCATCCTCATACTTCATTTTGCGGTAATGATGTTTACCAAATGGTTCCTCATCCATTTCATCTGCTAGTCTAACAATTTGCTGTAATGTGTTTTTCTTCATAGAATTTTCCGGTAAATATGAATCTGTATGCAGGAGAATCGCAAGAGCAATTTCCTTGGCATATTTCCGGTCCTCTCCAAGCCTGATTAAGAGCTTATGAGCACGCTCAGCCCCTTTAATTGCATGGATATCATTTTTGACATAGGCATCATAATCCCATTCTCCATTGGTATACCATTCATAATGTCCAATATCATGAAGTAATCCCGCCTTAGCGGCTAGGTCAGGATTTACGTCATACTTATTAGCGAGCTGAACAGCATATTGGGCAACTGTAATTGCATGTGAAACTCCTGAACGGGTTAGATATTTTTGTGCAATAGGATGTGTGAATATATCGATCAAGCTTACTCGTCGCATGGTAACCCTCCTATTTTTTCATGTTGGTCAATCTTACTATATACATATAACGCTATACGTTTGATATTCAGAATAATCTAACACATTTATAAAACTTCTTCAAGGAAATTGTTATATTATCTAACGTTTATCCCTGTTAATAAAGGATGCTTTTATTATTTATATGATATGAATTGAATTTTGTAACATTCCCTCCTAAAAAAGGGTCTTTGATTACGGAATAAAAAAAGAAACCACATATGCAGTTTCTTTTCAAGTTAAGGTTTATATGGTATTTTCACTTCGAACAATGTTGAATATTTATTTGATTCCACATTAATCGTACCGCCATATTTGAGCACAACTTGTTTTACAATACTAAGTCCGTCCCCTCTTGGAATTCCTCTTTTTTCCGCTTTGGTCGAATAGCCCGCCTGAAAAATTTTGTTAAGGTTTTCCTTTGAAATGGTCGGCCCAATATTCTCTACTTTAAAGATATATTTATTTTGAGTAACACGAGCTTCAATATTGATGAACCTCTCAGATTCAAGTCCTAAAAGTGTGGCATCAAAGGCATTATCTATTAAATTCGAAAATATTTTAATTAAATCAATCGTATGTATATGCTTAAACAAATGATCATCAACATGGAGATGCATATCTACCTTTTCATTTTGTGCTCTTGCCCACTTGGACTGGAGCAAAATGAAGAGTGCCGGATTCTCGATAACAACAGGCAATTCCATTGTTTCTACTTCTGTTGTTAATGAGTTCACATATTCGTATGCCCGATCTTCGCGGCCAATCTTCATTAATCCCTGGATAACTTGAATATGGTTAAGAAAATCATGACGGATTGATCGCATTGTATGAAGCATTGACTGAAACTCACCCTGGTAGGTCTCCTCTGCATCCCCGACCTGGGAGTTCACTTTTTTTCGGTACCAAATTTGAAAAGCTATAAATATACTAAAAGACAACAGAACTAACACACCACTCATAATGAATGAGGGAATACTTTTTTGCATAACATCCTGTTTTACCTTCTCAACTGATTCATATGTTAACTCCACATCAAGGGACCCAGTATATCCCTCTTCACTCTTTTTTCTATTTTGAGTTTTTAATAATTCCTCTAAACTAGCAGTATCCCAAAATTCTAACTCGTGGTTTGAAGTTGGCATCGCTAAATGCCCAATTGTCAGATCGATCGTTTTAATTGTATTTAAATAAGTAACATACAAATTAAATGCAGAAAACATCATGATAAGAAACATGGTTACAGAGATAATGACGGCATACTTTTTCTTTTTATTTTGTCTAATATTCAGCCACCTCTGTCCCTCGAACTCCCTAATGAAAAACTCTATCAAATCAATATCTATAGTTAATATACAACAGTTGACATTTTATAGGGTATTTTTTTCTTTATTTTCTAATTTTTTCTACTATCAGAAAGTATATAAATTCCCAAATACTCTTCCTAAATTAACATTATACAGCAAAAATAATCCTTTTGTCATATCTAATCATAGAACTTTGAACCTACAAAAATTCTTTTATATCATATACCCTACCATTTTCTAACGGACCAGATAAAAGATTCATTAATGTCTTTGCTACAAAACTCGGAGAACGAAGCAGCCCCTTTTCATGATATTCCTCAAATTGATATAGAGATGAGAATTCATCCTTAGTTGCTTTTCTAATTGTTCCTTGCATGTCTGTATCCATAATTCCCGGCGAAAATGCAATTGATATGATATTTGTTCCTTTCTCTTCTTGTTCAACCCCAACCGTTTTAGTATACATATTTAGTCCGGCTTTGGTGCTACAATAAGCACTCCATCCTGGAACCGGTCGATTCGCGGCTCCTGATGTGATATTCACAATTACAACATTCGCAGAGGTCCCTTTTGTTTCGCGAATCAACGCCTCACTTATTAATATCGGTGTTAGGAGGTTGAGATGAACATGCAGGATTAATTCCTCTCGCTTAGCATTACCAGCTCCTTTAATCGGGTTTACCGTGCCGGCGTTATTAATCAGTGTCATTTTTTGTGCACGATCGATATCCATCATCGATAATAGTTGGTCTATTATCGATGAAAGCTGCTGTATATCTGATAAATCACATTCAATAAATGATAAAGGAATTTGCTTTTCTGATGCGACTTTTTCAAGCTTTGTGTTTTTGGTTCTTGACAAACAAATGATCTTGCAATCTTGATCAGTTATTTCATTTACAATTGCTTCACCTAACCCTCGAGAGGCGCCTGTTACAATATAATAATTCATTTATGTCAGCTCGCTTTCAGTTGGATCGTTCTTCCAGTTCCTACTTCTTTTTAGCACATGCTACCAAGGAATGCAAGAAGTTCAATACCTCATATTTGCCTTTGACAAACTAGAACCTTAATACTAAGCTAAAATCAACATATACATATATAAATTGCTAAATAAAGTGGGGATAACATGACAGGATTTTCTAAGGATCCATTTAACTACCATTTTGAACGCCTTGAGGATGTAGCAGAAAAGATTAGTGAAGTCCTTCAATGTCCAATTACAATAGAAGATGTAAATCATCGATTATTAGCATACAGCACCCATGATGACAGAACCGATCCTGCCCGAATCTCCACTATAATAGGTCGAAGAGTTCCTGAAAAAGTCATTAACAGCTTATGGAAAGATGGAACCATTCCTAAACTCCTTCATACAGATGAGCCTATACGAGTTAAACATATTGATGAGGTTGGCCTTGGCAATCGCATTGCGATTTCTATTTGGAAAAATGATGAGGTACTGGGTTTTATCTGGGCTTTGGAAATTGAAAAGCAGCTCCAGCAATCAGACCTGCTTCTTTTGAAAAAAGCGGCAAGAGCTGTCAAAAACAAAATGTTGAAATTACAAGTTCGTAAAACCAAGAAAGAAGAAAGGAATCAAGAATTTTTTTGGAAGCTCCTCACGGGTCATGTCTCAACAGAGCATGAAATTACTCAAAGTTTCCATGAACTAAACTTACATGTCCCCTCTCCGTTTTCGGTAGTCATTTATAAGTTTCCTCAGGAAATAAATGAAGAGACAGAAAAGAAACTTTCTTACCTGCTCCAAACCACTCAGCAGGTAACCATTCTTTTATATACATTTGATTTTGATGAACTCATCATTTTATTATCAGCAAAGAGTTCTGCACCCCTAACGGATATCAAACATTTTACTTATTCTACTATTCGTCAGCTTAATGAAAGATATCAATTTAAAAATGTAACGGCAAGTATGGGTGGGATTTTTTCATCACCGGTCTTTATTGAAAAAAGCTATAAGGAAGCGGTAGCTGTACATTCACTTAAAAAAAGGTTTCCTAAAGAAACAACGGAATTAACCAGTTTTTCCGAGCTTGGCTTTTATCAGTACCTGGATATTTTATACAACCAACGAAAAGAATCAGGCCATCAACATTATTCGCTGACAAAATTAAAAGAATACGATCAACGGCATAGTACTAATCTTGTTCACACACTTGAAGTGTTTCTTGACCATGACAGCAACGTCCACGATGCTTCAAAAGCACTTAACATTCATATTAATACATTAAATTATCGACTAAAGAGAATTTCAGAAATCGGTGAACTAAATCTTAAAAATATGAACCAAAAGATCACCATTTACTTACATTTAAAGCTCGATCATATGCCTTTGTGATTTTTCACAAAAGAATTCAAAACCTTTCTCGTTTTTAAACAAAGATATTTATATAATTTTTATTTATACTTGCTTTATTAAATAGAAATTATATAAATATTGCGTTCAAAGGAGGAAGGTTTATTTATGATTATCGGGGTTCCAAAAGAAATAAAAAATAATGAAAATCGGGTAGCCTTAACACCTGGCGGGGTCACACAGTTAGTTGCGTTTGGACATCGTGTCTTAATTGAAGATCACGCAGGTGTTGGAAGCGGTTTCGAGAATGAGGATTACAAACAAGCAGGTGCTGAAATTGTAGATAACGCAGAGAAAGTATGGGCAAATTCCGAAATGGTTATGAAAGTAAAAGAACCTCTGCCGTCTGAATATGCATACTTTCGAAAGGGATTAATTTTATTCACGTATCTACATCTTGCTGCAGAGCCTGAATTAGCCCAAGCTTTAAAAGATCGTGGTGTAACAGCAATCGCTTATGAAACAGTTACCGTAAATCGTGCACTGCCATTGCTTACCCCAATGAGTGAGGTTGCCGGACGGATGGCGGCACAAATTGGAGCGCAATTTCTAGAAAAACCTAAAGGCGGAAAAGGCATTTTATTAGCAGGTGTTCCCGGAGTGAGTCGTGGAAAAGTGACGATTATTGGGGGTGGTGTAGTCGGTACGAATGCAGCGAAGATGGCAATTGGCTTAGGTGCTGATGTGACGATCATTGATTTAAGTGCAGACCGTTTACGTCAATTGGATGATATATTTGGTACACAAATTAAAACATTAATGTCAAACCCAATGAACATTGCAACATCTGTAACTGAAGCTGATTTACTTATTTGTGCGGTATTAATACCAGGAGCTAAAGCACCAACTCTCGTTACGGAAGAAATGGTCCAAGCAATGAAGACGGGTTCTGTCATTGTTGATGTTGCGATCGATCAAGGCGGAATCGTTGAAACCGTAGACCATATTACAACACATGATAACCCAACATATGAAAAACACGGTGTCTTACATTATGCGGTTGCTAATATGCCGGGAGCTGTACCACGTACCTCAACAATTGCTCTTACAAATGTTACAGTACCGTACGCATTACAAATGGCCAATACAGGTCCATACCGAGCGATTAATGAAAGTCCTGCACTTCAAGCAGGAGTGAATGTTATGGACGGGGAAATCACATATAAAGCTGTTGCTGATGATCTTGGATTTATATATAAGCCAGTTACTGAAGTTTTAAAAAGGGAACATTTAACAAAGTAATAATAGCTCAATTTAAAAAGCTGTTAAAACAAGTTTAATTAGATTTCACTTTTCCTTCATCATTTTTGTTGTTGGCCGATACAAATGGTAAGGGGGGTGAAACCTTGGATATTGCAGCCCTATCAATCGGATTAAATCAAGCATCACTAAATCAAAATGTGAGCATTGCACTAGCTAAAAAAGTAATGGAAACTTCACAGCAAAGTAATGAACAACTGTTAAAAGCTATGGAAGCCCCACACCCCAATTTAGGAAAAAGCATTGACGTAAAAGGTTAAATCAAAAGTCCCTGTATGAATATGGGGACTTTTGAAGTCCTATTGTATCCTAATTGGTGACAAAAACCTTCCTTAAATGTCGAAATACCACTAACAATTTCCCTTATAACCCACCCATCATTTGGAAAAGCTGATGTTATCAGGTAAGACTAGACACAATCATCCTCTCAGCATAGTTGCTCTACTATTCATCCACGTCTTGCCTGTAAGTGAATTTTTATCCTACTTCCCCTACTCTTTTTTATAATGATTTCGTATATTTTATAAAAGCGTTTTTATCATTTCTTGAAAATCGATGAACAATTAATAGAAAAATTAATAGTATAGTACAACCTCCGAATTATTTTTTGACAGTTATCTTTGGGTAACTGTCTTTTTTACATCCTATATTAATTCATCTATTCATCTGCTCTATGCCTCAATCAAAACTGTACCTTTGCTCAAGCCAAGGGTCACCATCCATATGATAGCCGTTTCTTTCCCAAAAGCCGGGATGATTATGCTCTGTAAACTGGATTCCTCTTATCCATTTTGCGCTCTTCCAAAAATAGAGATGAGGGATAACGGCTCGAAGCGGGAAACCATGTTCAGGAGTTAACGGTTCATTGTTAAAGCTATGAGCTAGTAAAGTTGTTTCTCTCATAAAGTCATCAATTGATAGATTCGTCGTCCATCCCTCTTCTGCATAGAGGATAACGTATCTGGCATGTGGATAAACAGTAATTCCTTCTAATAAATCTACCGTTTTAACTCCCTGCCAACACGCATCTAATTTTGACCACCCCGTAACACAATGAATATCATTTATTTGTTCTGACTGAGGGTATTCCTCTTTAAGTTCCTTTAACGTAAGAAGCTTGGGATAATTGACTAATCCATAAATTTGTAAATTCCACTTACTTATATCTTCATAGTAAGGAACATTTCCCGTATGTAAAACCGGAAATGTCGTTGTAACATTTTGATTTGGTGGAACCCTCCCGGAAGGATGTGTTTTTTTCTGTTTTCCAAAATACATGACAATTCCTCCATCACTTTATTATGTTAACTCACAATAAAAATAAGTTGACAATCTTTTCTGGATTATATTATTCTTTTTTTAAGGATTTGTTTAGAAGGGGGAAATACAATGAAACGAAAATTATCTACATACGATATATCATTAGTCGGTATGTTTGCAGCACTAATGGCTATTGGTGCTAATATTACGTCTTGGGCGCCATTTCTTCAAGTAGCAGGTGTTCCATTATCAATGCAGCCCTTTTTCTGTATATTAGCAGGGCTTTTATTAGGGAGCAGGCTTGGTGCACTGTCGATGATTATTTACGCATTAGTTGGAATTGCTGGCGCGCCTGTTTTCGCTCAGTTTAGCGGTGGAATTAGTGTAATTTTCCAAAGCACCGGCGGATTTATTTTATCTTATATTGTGGCTGCTTATGCAGCAGGTAAAATTCTGGAGGTCAGTAAAGAAAAGAAACTGACTGTTTTTATGGCTGCCTCATTTGTAGGAATTGTTCTTATTTATATTGTCGGGACAACGTATATGTGGCTTGCCTTAAATGTTTGGTTGAATGCTCCGATGTCATACGGAGCTGCTTGGGGAGTTATGGCATGGTTTATTGTGAAAGATGTTGCTTTTACAGTTTTAGGTGCACTTCTTGCTCCCCGTATTTATTATGCTGTAACGAAGGCGGTTAATAAAAAAATTGCTGCTTAATGTATAAAAAAGGGCTGACCCAAAAGTCTAGATTTTAGACCTTGGGTTAGCCCTTTTTCATACTTTGATCTTTTTAATCCAGACAAAACGTAAAAACTAGGACGTTCCATTGCGCTCCAGACACTCCATGCTTCGGGGAGGAAGTTGAGCCTCCCTCGGCTTCTCCTGTGAGGTCTTAACCTCCCCTCTACTTCCCGCAGGAGTCGAGTGTCTTCCGCTTCATTTCACTATAGAGTTCAATATTATTCAAATGCAACAATCTTTATGAAAACTGGCTTTAGAAAAAACACTATACAAAGCATTTTTTATTTATTTAATACTTTCATCATATCTTTCTAAGTATTGTTGCTCTTGTTCTTCTGACATGATACCGGTTGCTTTTCCGATTGTTCCTCCTTGAATGCTCCAGATGGCATTGTGATCTTCATCTGCTTGTGAGAAATCGCCTTCCTTCCAGCGGGTTAATATGTCCATCATTACTTCCTCATGTTCATATTGACCATTTTCTACAACATTGAATAGAAACAAGACTCGCTCATCTGTCATTTCGTAATGTAACCACTTTTCATCTGCAATTACCTTTTGATGAGACATTCCGTGCATATAATTAAGAATATCATCTTCAGATAAAGATGCCTGCTCACTTCCGAACGGGTTATTACTCATTACTACTTCTTCAGATACAACCTCCTCTGGAGTTTTCGCGCTTTCTTCAACGTCTTCTACCTTCTGGGCAGTTGTTGGTGTTGTTTTTTGATTCAACATATCAAAAAGAATATACCCTAAAAACCCGAAACAGACAGCAACAACTACTACACTAGCTATTATCCACTTATGCTTTTTTATCCAAGACACGATAACACCCTCCATAGAAGTATTTTACTTGTTAGCTTAATCAATAGCTTATCTATCAAAAGAATAATGATTTCATAAGATAAAGATAGTCTAGTATCATCATACAATGGATAAATTAGGTTAAACAAGAAAAGACTTTGTCGAAATAAATCAGATTCATATTTTTTTACTATTCTGCTCTATTATATGTATAATGTTTACTAGTTTTGGTTATAAAAATAGTAGAGTACATGAAAGAGGTGTGAATATGAAAACATTAGTTGTAAAAAAATATTTCTTAGATATAAAAGATAGAGAGGCATTCGAGAGAGAGATACTTGAGCACCATCCCGAATTGATAGAAAAGATACTTGGATGGGATGACGAAGAACTGGTGGAACATTTACATATAATTAAGAAAAGCACAAGCGCCTCGATCAGCACCGACGAGCATAAGGCGATTTGAAATAGCAGCGTTCTTTGCCTTCAATCCCAAATTGACTAGACCCTGGAGGGGCTAGGCGCTGGAGCTAGACACCTGCACTATGTACAAAATTTGAAACTTCCTTTTCTGTTCGAAAAAAAAACTTGGTAAATTAAAACCAAGTTTTTTCCTTTATGTTCTTCTATAGAATTATAGCTGCAATCCAACCGAAAATAATAAGTGGAATATTATAGTGAACAAAGGTCGGCACACATGTATCCCAAATATGATGATGATTCCCATCTGCAGCTAAACCAGATGTTGGACCAAGTGTACTGTCAGATGCAGGTGAGCCTGCATCTCCAAGTGCTGCAGCTGTTCCTACTATCGCAACTGTTGCCATTGGGCTAAATCCTAACTCAAGACATAGTGGTACGAAAATAGTCGTGATAATAGGAATTGTCGAAAAGGATGAACCAATCCCCATTGTGATGAGAAGGCCAACAATTAACATTAACAATGCACCAAGTGCCTGATTTCCATCAATTAACCCGGCAGCATCTTCTACAAGCTTTTCAACATGGCCAGTTTCTTTTAACACACTAGCAAATCCTGATGCTGTAATCATAACGAAGCCAATAAACGCCATCATCTTCATTCCTTTTGTCATCATAGCATCTGCTTCATTACGCCTTAGTACACCACCAATATATAAAATACTTAAGCCGGCTAACGCACCAAAAATCATCCCTTCAACCTCAAGCTTTTGGGATAAAAAGAGTTGAACGGAGAGTGATACAAATATGGCGAAAACGGCAATAGTAATACTTCTTTTTGTATACACTTGTGTCACTTGTTGACCTGATATTTCACGGGTTTCATATTGTCTTTTTTTACGATAAGTAAAGAAAACCGCTATAAGCAGGCCACACACCATGCCAATAGCCGGGATGGCCATTGCTGTTGGAATAGAAGATAAGGAAACAGTTAATCCACTCTCCTGCATATTCGTTTGCATAATGCCGTGAAAGATGGCCCCAAATCCAACAGGTAAAAACATATATGGCGTAATTAATCCAAATGTCATAACTGCTGCAATTAATCGTCGATCTACTTCAAGCTGATTCAAAACTTTCAAAAGGGGCGGAATAAGCACCGGGATAAAGGCAATATGTACCGGTACCAGGTTTTGAGAAAAAATCGCCATCATTAAGATTAGAAATACAATAAGTGCCTTAGATAACGTTTTTCTTCTCGCTTCTCCCTCACGACCAACAATTTTAATCACACTAGAAACCATCGCATCTGGTAATCCTGTTTTCGTTAATGCAACAGCAAATGCTCCTAGTAAGGCATAACTTAGTGCTACAGTAGCATTTCCACCTAAACCGTTTGTAAACGTCTCAATCGTTGCGGCTAACCCTAAACCTCCTGTTAGACCACCTATTAAAGCTCCAATCACAAGAGCAAAAACAACATTTATTCTTAATAAACTTAAAATTAGCATAACAATTACTGCTATTATAACTGCATTCACCGTCAAGACCCCCGAAATCCTTTAGTTTGCTAATATAGTAGAGAAATAAAACATCGGAATTAAACTTATCATATTTGCTTGAAATCTGTCAATTAGTATATCAAGATATTAAATACTAGCTCCTTTTTAAAACACGCAAGCCTTCGGCACCCCGATGAATATAAAAGCCCTTTCATTTTCCTTTTCTTAAAAACTTTAACTTTTTATATTAAAATCATTTCCAGTTTGTCCGATATAAAAACTGGTCAAGTGTAACATTCGTAATTTTTGGCCAAACAACGGCAAACTTATTGAAAAATAAGGACGCAAAACTATGGGTCTAAGGCAATCGCTATGGCTGCCAAGTTGCAAATGCTAATTTTATTCCCTTCTTGGTTGTTCACCTTAGATCCTCGCTACAAAAGAGAGGAGACATACAATGTCAAAAGGTAATTATGAAATTAAAGTAAATCATGGTGCAAAAATTGTGGAGATGTTTATTGGCGGTACATTTACTCCAACAGATGTGCAAAACTTCGTCAGTGATTATCAGAAAGAGGTTTCAGCAATTAACGCTCCTGTTTTTACTCTTGAGATCGATTGTTCCTATATGGACCTTCTTAAACAAGAAATGATTCCAAGCTTAGAAAATTCCTACAAGATGTATAAGGAATCCGGATTCAAAAAAGTTATTTTCAAAATTAAACAAAATCCTGTGTTAAAACTTCAATTAAATCGCCTTGCAAGAAATACAGGATTAACCAATGCTGAAGTAATGGAAGGTTAATAACTTTTTAGGATGAATCAAAGTACTATCCCTTGACTCATCCTCTTTTTTATTTCACACAAATATAGGAGGAATACACTTTGCAATATGTAAAAATACATTCTGTTGATATTTATCATCCTACAAAAGTTGTTGATAACACATATTTTATCAATCATTTTCAACAGAGAGAAAAAGATATTACACGGTTTCTTGATCATATGGGAAGAAAAAAACGTTATATCATTGATAATCCAGATGAGAATAGTTTAACAATGGCAATTGAAGCAGCCAAACGGGTTCTTACTAAAGCAAATATGAGTGGAAAAGATATTGATTTAATTATGTTCTCATCACAAATTCCTGAATACACATTCCCTACAAATGCTACATATTTACATGATGCAATTGGGGCTGGCTCACAAACCATTCTATTAGATTCAAATGCCAATTGCGCCGGTATGACTGTCGCCGTCGATTATACTTCAAGGTATATGTTAACAAGTAAGGATATCAAAACTGCCTTAATAGTCGGGTCAGATTATAACTCGATCATTAGCGACCCTGAAGATGAAATAACATTTTCGAATTTTGGTGATGCAGCGGCAGCTGTTATATTAGAAAAAACGGATGATGAAACAGGTTTTATTGACTCCATTTATTTTACAGACTCGATTAATAAGGATAAAATTTTATATCCCGCAAAAGGCTTATCCAATGTTCTACAAAACATGGAACAAGGAAAGTATATCAAGTGGCTTCCTTTTGATGGGAATATCGCCCTGCCTCCCACTTATGAAATGATCCAAAAACTATTGGACCGTAATAGTTTACAAGCAAGTGATATCAGTTGTTATTGCTTTTCTCAATTTTCTTTAGCCAATATTTTAAAAATACAAGAGAAGTTTGACATACATGATAAACAAATTGTTTATGTTGGTGATCGTTTCGGATATACGGGAACCTCCAGCCCGTTTTTGGTATTACACGAAGCAATAAATAGGGGAACAGTTAAAAGAGGGGATTATATTTTATTTTGGACAATCGGTTCCGGATACCAATTAGTATCCATGTTATTTAAATATTAATAAAAGTGTAAAAACATCACGAGTGACAGGTACATTCTTTAAGTAACTGCCACTCGTGTTCGCCAACAAATTCCTACACTTAAATACTGTTATTGACCAACTTCAAACCTCTCAACAAATGTTGCTAGTGTTCTTGCCATTACACCTGTTGCTCCTGATGGGCCAAGTTCGCTTTCTTTTGACGTTGTTGCTGTACCCGCAATATCAAGATGTACCCATGGTGTATGTTCAGCAAATTCACCTATAAAGGTTCCTGCCATAATCGCATGCCCTTCTCGACCGGGTGAATTATTCAGATCAGCCATTTTACTATTTCGAACTCTTTTTTTATCGTTTTCCGAAATCGGCAAACGCCAAACAGGCTCATCACATTCATGGGATGCTTGAAGAACTTGTTCAAATATCTCTTCATTATTTGTCATGGCACCAGTCGTTTCAGTACCTAAAGCAATGATGACTCCTCCTGTTAAAGTGGCTACATCTACTAAGTAATTCGCTCCATGGAATTTAGCATATGTAACGCCGTCTGCTAGAGCCAAACGACCTTCTGCATCCGTATTTAGGACCTCAATCGTTTTGCCGCTTAAAGAAACAATGACATCATCGGGCTTAAATGCTCCTCCACTTATCATATTGTCTGTTGATGGAATAACAGCTACAACATTTTGTTCAGGCCTTGTTTCACCAATAATCTCCATGGCTCCAAGCACTGCGGCGGCACCACCCATATCTGTTTTCATGCCGACAATTCCATCCTTAGGTTTGATAGAGTAACCACCTGTATCATAGGTAATTCCTTTTCCAACAAGTCCAATAACATCTTTCCATTCTTCTTTTCCTTGATACTTTAACACAATCATTTTTGGAGGCTCTTCTGACCCTTTGTTGACAGCTAACAGGGCCCCCATCCCAAGGCGCTCCATATCTTCCTTTTCAAGGATCTCGTACTCAAAATTATATCTCTTGGCAAGCTCTACAGAATACGAGGCTAATTCTGTCGCTGTTAACAGATTAGGTGGCATATTCGTTAGTGTTCTTGCACTGTTTGTGCCTGTTCCAAATGCATACCCAACCTCGAGACTTGATTTTATTTCATCCAGCTTTCCATTTTCTGAAAAGATATAAACCGTTTCAATCTTTTTTTCAGGTTCATTAGATTTTAGCTTATAATCTAAAATTTTATATGTCGCGAGGACAGAAGCCTCTGAAAGCGCGTGGGCAATATCATTTATGTCATTTTCTTCATTGTGAAAAGAATCAAGTGCAATCGCAATACTTTGATGTTTTGCCTTTTGAAGGGTTTGAAATAACTCTCCAAATGCTCTCTTTAATTGATCAAAGGTTAGGTTCTCCTCTTTTCCCAAACCAACAAAGTATATACGTTTAAAAGAATGCTTCCCGAGGGTATGTAGCTTAGTAATAGATTTGTATTTTGTTTGCAGGTCTCCGTCTTTTAATAACTGGGATAGATCTCCTTGTAGTTGCTCATCGATCTTACTAGCTAAACCTGTTAGTTTGCTTGTTTTTTGATATAGTCCAATAACAAGTGTTTCTTGATCTTTGATTTGCTCTAATTGATGATGTACTTTAAATATCATCTCTGCACCTCCATATATGTATACAGTTCCATTTTAAAGCACAAAGTTTAAAAAGTATAATAAGGTGTAAATGAATAAGTGAAAAAGGTTTTCTGAACAAATTCTTTTCACGAGTAGAAGATGCAGGATGGTTATATGCTATAATGAAGGAAATCTTTTATCTTTTATCTATTATCTATTTACAGTTTAGAGAGGTTTTATGCTGTTGAATCTAGGGCATTAGATCAAGGTGAAATGACTCCAATCACTCTGTTTAAATAGATGAATACTTCGTTTGAATGCAGAATGAAAGGAGCTTAACATTGGAATTACTATATAATTTTCCCTTACTCGCTTCTCTGGCGGCTATTTTCTTTGCACAATTCATTAAAGTTCCGATCTACTTTATTGTTTCAAAAAGATTGGATTGGTCTTTAATCACGAGTACAGGAGGAATGCCGAGTTCGCATTCAGCTGCTGTTACTGCCCTTTCAACAGGTGTTGCACTTGATCATGGCCTGGATTCCTCCATCTTTGCTATTTCGGCTGTATTCGCCATTATTACCATGTTTGATGCAACCGGAGTCAGAAGACATGCTGGTGAGCAAGCAACTGTACTTAATCAACTTGTATTAGATTTCAATAAATTCGTCGAAGAAGCAAAGGTTTGGCCTAAAAAGGCTGAACAGGATAAACAAAAGAAATTAAAAGAACTGCTTGGTCATCAACCAATTGAAGTATTTTTTGGGGGATTAACAGGTATATTACTTGCTTTACTATTGCATTATCTTTTTATGATGTAGATACAGGGCTAAAACGAAATGATGCGTACATAGAGAAAAGCTAATGGCTGCGTACCATTAGCTTTTTGTTTTACTTTTTATATATTTTTGCCTAAATACCTGCATAGATTCTTCTTCATTTAAATTTTTTAATTGTTCTTCTGTTAATGTTCCATCACCCATTTGTACAACGTAGACATCCAATTGTTTTTTTCCCCAGCTATTATACACGTCTTTTACTGTTTCATAATAAAGATCCAATCGGTTTCCTTTTATTGCTCCACCTTTATCAGCTACAACTCCATAACCATACCCTGGAATAAAGAGGATAGTCCCTAGAGGGAAAACGTCTAAATCAGCTGCAACCGTTGAATATAGGTCACGTTTTACTTTAACACCTGAATATGTAATTCCATAGCTTGGATGATTAGGACTTTTACCTGTTGATTCTACACCCGCTGTATATCCTGTTGCCACTACTTTTTTCACCGGGTATTGTGACCAATCAATAGCTTCTTCTAATGACATATCTTGATTTACCGTCTCAACACGTGAAGATATCTCTGTTTGGACAGATGGTTCACTATTCATTGTCTTAAATGTGAGTCCTAAAACACGAAATGTACCACTTTTTTCACCATTTGTATGATCTTTAGCATACCAATTCACCACATCTTTTGCTTCTACTCCGGATATAACTTCAAAAGTTGTCGTTAGTGCACAAAGAAATAATATCGACATGAAAAGCCTTCTACACACTCTTTTTATACTGATCATATCTTCCCTATTCACTCCTCTCACAAATCTATTCGTTCCCAATTTGGTGAGGAAATATTCATTTTTAACGGGAAACATACTCTACCAGTTTGAATGTGTTCTTTATTTCCCATGGGCTATTTTTACATACTTTGTTGTTATTTAAGGTCTTTCAACATAAGTACAGGTTCGTTCCGTTGCGCTCCATACAACAAAAAGGCTGATCATCAACAATATGATGATCAGCCCTTTTGTTATGTTATTAAAACATTTGGTAACCTCTTTTTCGAAGCATTTTAATGATTATGCCAGAAAGAATTGCTCCAAATAGTCCTGAAGATAAAATCAGTATGTCAGCTAAAGCTAATGACAGAATTTTATTTCCTAACGCTGAAAATGAGGCACCGGGTTTTTGAAAATATTCAATAAATCTTACATTATCTATAATAAAAATACAGACAATCGGGTACACAATTGCCATAATCCAAGACATGCGTAAGAGCATATTTAATAAAAATCCAATACCGAAAAATAAAACTAAAAATAATAGCATTGATATTAGTAAAACAGGTAAGCTTAACATGTCTATCACCTCCATTACACCAACTTTAGTGTACTGAACAAAAGATAGACAGTCAATCATAACTAAGTGAACTTTTTATGACTTCTTCCCTGTTCCCTCACAGCTTTTACAAGTTTCGGAGCCACCTAAGATCAATTGAAAATATCCTTTTCCATCACAGTACGGACATTCCTTCGTCTCTACCTTAGTTGTTGTACTCATATAAAGTCTCTCCTTTAGAAATAAATGGTTGTAATATAATATACCAATTATTCTGACAATAATAAAGGAAGAAAACCTAACACAGATGTTTATGTAAGCGAATACAACGTATATTTCCTTTAGATTTCTTTATCTTGCTTTTTTTTAGAAAATTACAAAAATAAAGTATAGGAACTATAGCCAAATTGATTCCCCGGATGAAAGTGATCATATTTAATTAATTTCGGCTTTATATTTCTATTTGCTAAATCTTTAATCAAATTCGATGAATCAGGATTCATGACTAATTCTTCGGGAAGCATGAAGATTACTTCCTCCAGCTCTTTCTCTTGAGTAACAATATCCTTTGTTATGGCAGTTACAGAAAAAATAATCATGTTATCACTTATGTGGTCTCCAATTACACCTGACCTAATCCCAACTACTCCATTAACTGTAGCTGTAATCCCTGTCTCTTCTTTAATTTCTCTTAATACTGCTTCATCAATCGTTTCACCCTGCTCGACAAATCCGGCAGGAAGGGACCACAGTCCTTTTAGTCCACCATACTTTTTCTTAACAACAAGCCACTCACCATTCTCATTCTCTACAATACCTGAAACAGCAAGCCAGACATTTCCCCTTTTAGAGTGACTCAACTATCCCACTTCTCCTTTTTAAAAGGGACAAGAGCAAAAGCTCTTGTCCCCAACTATATTATAGAATATTAAATTTACCTTTTTTCAGTACCAATGATGGTCCACCAACCATATATAATGCACGGTTATCGATCATTTTCTTCATAAATGATGCTTTTGTTCCAACAAGTTTTTTACCGAACACAACACCAACTGCATCATCTTCACCAAGGGAAGCTACAGATCCTTTAATGTCTGGTGTAAAAGTACCCATTTCTCCGCGTCCGCGAATGGCAACTGCCAAGTTTTTCGCACAAGTTTCACCTTGTTGCATCGCAATTTGAGCTGTTGGAGGATATGGACGATTAATTTCTTCGTTGATAATTAATGAACAATCTCCGATGATGAATACTTCATCATGTCCTGGAGCACGTAAGTATCCATCAACTTTTACACGGCCACGCATGTTTTCAAAGCCTGCTTCTTCCACAACGCTGTTACCACGTACACCTGCAGCCCATACAACCGTACCAGCTTTAATGGTTTCAAGCTCCTCACCTTTTGCAACGATGATTCCATCTTCGATACATTCTTTAATAGCTGTACCGATCATGAATTCTACACCTTTCTTTTGAAGGTGATTTACAGCATAATCAACTAACTCAGGATCAAATCCAGGGAGTGCTGATGGTGCTGCTTCAACACAAAGGATACGCACTTTCTTGAAATCAATATCATATTCTTTGCAAAGCTCAGGAATTCTGTTTCCAAGTTCACCTAAGAACTCGATACCCGTGAATCCTGCTCCACCTACTACGATAGTTAAACGTTCATCCTTCTTCTCTGCTTCCATATTGTAAGTTGCAAATTGGTATTCAAGATGCTCACGTAATTGTCTAGCTGAGTCAATGCTTGTGATTCCAAATGCAAATTCTTTTAATCCTTTAATACCGAAAGTTTCAGGATGTGCACCTAATGAGATCACTAAATAGTCATACTCAACCTCACCGTTTTCTAACACAACCTTTTTTGCTTCTTTATCGATTGAAACAACTGTGTCTTTCACAAACTTCACACGATTATTGTCAATGATATCTTTAATTTGATAGCGAGCTCGATCGTGATGTAGTGTACCTGCTGAAGCTTCATGTAACCATGTTGTTTCATAGTGATAATCATTTTTATTCACTAACGTAATCTCTGCTTCATCAACACTAATTTGTTTTTGTAAACGAGTAATTGTAATTAATCCACCATAACCTGCACCTAAAATAACGACTCTTGGCTTTCTCACCGATACATCCACCTTTTCCTTAGAATTGTTGTCAAATTCGAATGATGTTTATTACTATAGTCCACCGAATCACAACATTTTATTTAGTTTAAGAGATAAAACTTTGTGAAATGATTCACTTACCAAAACACACGTTGGTTATTTTCTCTTAGAAATACATATAAATATATATAATTACGCCTATACTCCATATTATCTATACTATCATTTTTTTTCAAGTAGTTTTTTCTTACAAGGTAGTATATTTTTTTTTGAAAATATACTATAATTTAGAATATTTCGCTACTTTTAAATTATAGCTACAAAGTTGGTAGGACATGAAATAACAGAGCTGGATATGATAAGATTCTGACATAGATGAAAAAAGGAGGATGTTTTGTGAAAGAAGATACGAAAGTTTATGATATAACCATTATCGGGGGAGGTCCTGTAGGATTATTTACAGCTTTCTATGGAGGAATGCGACAAGCAAGTGTCAAAATTATTGAGAGTCTTCCACAATTAGGTGGACAGCTTTCTACATTATATCCAGAAAAATACATATATGATGTTGCAGGCTTTCCAAAAGTAAGAGCTCAGGAACTTGTAGACAATTTAAAAGAACAAATGGGACAGTTTTCCCCTACAATCGTTCTGGAACAAGCAGTAGAACAACTTGATAAACAAGCAGACGGTGTTTTTAAGCTTACCACTAACAGTGAGGTTCATTATACGAAAACAATTATTATCACGGCTGGAAACGGCGCGTTCCAACCTAGAAAATTAGAGCTAGAGAATGCTGAAAAATATGAAAGTGAAAATTTACATTATTTTGTAGATGATTTAAATAAATTTGCTGGTCGAAATGTAGCAATCCTTGGCGGAGGTGATTCTGCTGTTGATTGGGCACTAATGCTAGAACCTATTGCCAAAAATGTAAAATTAATTCATCGACGTGATAAATTCAGAGCTCATGAGCATAGTGTTGAGCTTTTAAAAAAATCCAATGTTGATATTCTTACACCATTTGTCCCATCAGAGGTTGTCGGTGAAACAGCCATTACCCAATTAGTTTTAGAAGAGGTAAAAGGTGACCGTAAAGAAGTGATCGAAATTGATGACCTTATCGTGAATTACGGCTTTGTTTCTTCGCTAGGTCCAATTAAAACTTGGGGTTTAACCATCGAAAAAAATTCTATTGTGGTTAATTCCAAAATGGAAACAAATATTGAAGGAATTTATGCCGCCGGAGATATTTGTACGTATGATGGTAAAGTCAAGCTCATTGCAAGTGGATTCGGTGAAGCACCAACAGCTGTAAATAATGCAAAAGCCTTTTTGGATCCTAAAGCACGTGTTCAGCCTTTACACAGTACCAGCCTTTTTAATTAACTATAAGAAAAAACGACTACTGAATCTTCAAGTAGTCGTTTTTTTATGTTAACATTCTTCCGGAGTACCAGTATTTGTTGCTGTTCTGAAAGATGAACCACATCCGCATGAAGCAATTGCATTTGGATTATCAATGGTGAAGCCGCCGCCCATCATGGACTGTTTGAAATCAATAATTGTACCATTTAAAATCGGGGCATCTTCTTTTTTGATAAGTACTGTCATTCCATGCTGTTCTAGAACTTGATCTTCTTCGCTAATCTCATGCTCAAAGCCCATACCATAGGAAAGACCGCTGCAACCTCCACCTTTGACTCCCACACGAAGATAAGCATTTTCTTCCTCATGTTCTTTCATCATATCTTTTATCTGAAAAGCAGCTGCTTCTGTAATTTTCACAATATCGCTCATTAACATATACCTCCTCGCTCTTTATGAAAGGATCTATTTATAGTATACATCTAATAGTACTCATCACTCAAATAATTCACTCTAGAGGTCACATATATTACCTTCTCAAGAAAAAAGTACCTGTACACACAACTTCTGCCGGTCCAGTCATTAAAACGGTACCTGTTTTTGTCCAATTGATTAACAGATCTCCTCCCGCTAGGTGGACAGTTGTTTCTTCTCCTTGGGAAGTATGACCATTAAGTACCGATGAAACCACTGCAGCACACGCTCCTGTACCACACGCTTGGGTAACACCGGATCCTCTTTCCCATACCCTAAAATGAAGCTCATTTTTTGATACAACTTCTACAAACTCTACGTTAACTCCCTCAGGGAAACGTTCATCTTTTTCGACAATAGGACCCAGACTTGTAACAGGGGCTTGATTAATATTATCTACATAAAAGATAAGATGTGGATTTCCCATCGAGACTGCTGTTGCCTGGTAAGATTTACCCGCAAATTCCATCGGTTCATTAATCGTTTTTTCTTGATTCTCGCCTGCCATTGGTAGATCTGCCTTAAGTAATCTTGGTTCCCCCATATCAACTGTTACTAACTCGACTACGTCATTTTCAACATGCACTTTTGCTTCAACAAGTCCTGATAATGTTTCGATTTTGAATGTTTCATTTGTTACTAATTTATGTTCGAATGCATATTTAGCAACACATCTTAACCCGTTCCCACAATTTTTCCCTTCAGATCCATCATTATTAAAAATTCTCATTTTTATTTCCGCTCTGTCGGAAGGGCAAATGAGAATTAGCCCATCAGATCCAATACCTGTATAAACACTGGATACTTGTCTTGCAATCTCTGATAAAGATTCTTCCTTAAGTTGTTCCTCAAAAAGATTCACGTATATATAGCTATTACCTAAACCGTGCATTTTTGTAAATTGAAAAGAACTCATCATACGCCTCCAAAACTCTTTATTTTTACTAGTATAAGACGATAAAAGTATGAAAACAATAAAAATATCCCCCGTTTATTAAGTAAAAGCTACCTGTAAAGCGCAGGAAGCTTTTACTTAATGACTTTTTACCTATATAAACTAAAAACTAGTCCATTATTCATATGATTCTGGTATAATCAGATCATATATTATCGTTCACAAACTTATTAGGAGTGATTCCTATGAATAAAGAACTAGAATACTTATATGATCGAAAAGTTGAGTGTCAAATCTGTAAAAATACATATGTGACAAAAAAAGTAAGAACACGTTTTATACGTGCTCATCGACATGATACTGATTTTTGTTCATTTTATACTTCAACAAAGACTAATCCTCTGTTGTATTACGTTTCTGTTTGCCCAGTGTGTGGCTTTTCATCTTCAGAAGAATGTTCCGACTATTTTCCACCAATGGCAAAGGATCTCATTAAACAGAAAATCTGTCATAATTGGCAAAGAAAAGATTATGGTCAAGAACGTACATTAGACATGTCCATTAATTCATACAAATTAGCAATATACTGCGCGACGATAAAAAAGGAAAAACATATTGCACTTGGTGGTCTTTATATACGACTTGCCTGGTTATATAGAACTGAACAGGTAAATCCTCAAGAAGAACAGCGTTTTTTAAGGCTCGCCCTTGATGAATATATTTTATCCTATTCTGTAGGTGATTTTACCGATACACCTTTCTCTGAGACCAAGCTGCTTTACTTAATTGGAGATGTAAGTAGACGAGTTGGATTAGAAGGACAAGCAACACGCTATTTTTCACGAGTCATTGAAAAACAAAAGGAAACGATTGAAAAAGGAATTGTTCAAATGGCGAAGGATCGCTGGAGTGAAATGCGGGAAGCAAAAAAATCAGGGTAAAAAGCCACAAAAAGTGGCTTTTTTAAAACATTGGATTTTCTTCTAAAAATGTATACACATTCTCGACTAGCTCATCTGGCGTGTCACCCATGACCATTTCTCCATTTACTAACGCATATAATGAATGGCCACATTTGCCACAATAGCTTAAACAACCATATTCTATAATATCTAAATTAGGGTCCTTTTCCAGCTTCTCTAACGCTGCTTGTCCCCCATTAGCTAAATTACTTATACAAAATTCAATAATTGGCTTCATTTATTCCCACCTCTCCAATGTTTATCCTAATAGGATAAGCATTAATACGTCAAATTTTATTATACTCTATGTTTTCTATCGAAAATTATATATTTCAATTCATAGACCATTATACATCTGGAAACTTTTTTGTATAAAGTATAGAAATAGGATTGTAAACACTATCTAAATAATACATAATTGTGTTGTACTGTATCTTAGAATAATTCATTTCACAAAAAAAGAAAACGTTCTTTCAGCATTTATATTGTAAAAAATGCGAATCTCGTTATACTTTTTATGGCATTTTTTAATTATACGTAAGAAAAAATATATATTTTAAGGTATAGGGTTATCTCTTTCTTATTCATTCATTTATGTAATACAACATTATTTTCAAAGAGTTTTTAAAAAAAGTGGGGAAAAAGGAGTATTAAAAAATGAAGAACCTAGTTATCCTTGGTGGAGGGTACGGCGGAATGAGAGTCTTACTTCGCTTGCTTCCGAATCAGCTGCCTGACGATGTGCAAATTACTCTTATTGATAAAAACCCTTATCACTGTCTGAAAACTGAATATTATGCTCTGGCAGCAGGGACTATTTCCGATCATCATATTCGTGTATCCTTTCCGGAGCACCCTAGACTTCAAACTGAATTTGGCACAATTACAAAAGTTGATCCTAACAAAAAGGAAGTTATTCTAGACGAGGATCGTGCTATATCATATGATGATCTTATTATCGGTTTAGGGTGTGAAGATAAATACCACAATGTTCCTGGTGCTGATGAGTACACATATAGCATCCAATCAATCGACCAATCTCGTAAAGCATACCAAAAATTAAATAATTTACAAGCTGATGCAACTGTTGCCATAGTTGGGGCAGGATTAAGCGGTGTTGAGCTTGCCAGTGAGCTTAGAGAAAGTCGCAAAGATTTAAAAATAAAGTTATTTGACCGAAGCAAACACATTCTTTCCAGCTTTCCGGAAAGATTAAGCACTTATGTAGCTAATTGGTTCACTGAACATGGTGTTGAAATTATAAGTGAAGCCAATATTACTAAGGTAGAACCAAATATCGTATTTAATCATGATCAACCATTTGAATGTGATGCGATTGTTTGGACAGCCGGTATACAGCCAAATAAAGTTGTCAGGGATCTTGATGTTGAAAAAGATAATCAAGGAAGAGTTAAATTAACGACCCAGCATTTCATCCCTCAATATGAAGATATATTTGTCGTAGGTGACTGTGCAAGTCTGCCACATGCTCCCAGTGCTCAGCTAGCTGAAGCACAAGCTGAACAAATAGTTCAAGTTTTACTTAAAAAATGGAATAACGAGCCTCTTCCTGAAAATTTCCCACCATTTAAATTAAAGGGAGTTTTAGGATCATTAGGAAAGAAACAAGGCTTCGGACTTGTTAATGACAGACCTTTAATGGGTCGTGTTCCACGATTATTAAAATCCGGTGTTCTTTGGATGTACAAATATCATAACGGATAATATAAACACACACACTCGTCGAGTGTGTGTGTTTATCGTCTAGGAAATTATAAAATTCTTGAACTGTGGATAAGTGCGCGACATCCAGCTCAGCGGTTTATTTGCCCTAGGCTGATCAAGGCACTTGCGCTTTTGTTCTGTTCATCACTGACCTACATATCCGTACCTCTCCATTTCTTCGTAAATGGTCTTCAGTCGCGGGTTTCCTTCACCAACAACCTTGCCTTCAATCACAACTAGTGGATAAAAATATTCATCATCTAAAATCTTTTGAACAAATTCCTGTTTTTCTTCATCATGTTGAGGTTTATCAATATCAATATAAGTGATATGAAAAGGCTGATTATTAAATTTTCGTTTCAGTGCTGCATCAAGCCATTCATATGTTTCCTTTGCTGATGGTAAATTAACACAGCTTGGACAAAGTACCTCTGCACCATATACACTAATTTCAACTTTTTTCACTCTAACACCACCGCTCTTTTCTACATTGTATTCCATTTCTTAAAATCTTTCCATCTTCATCATTTGGGTATACTTACTAATGTAAACAGGTGGTTATCTCTTACGTTTATAAAGGAAATATGATAAACTATACTCGATTACTTAATGAAAAAAATAAATCATTCGATTAGATTTTTCTCGCGATTTCAAATATAATATGAAATAAGGAAAGGAGTCGATCATAATGACAACTGAAACTGCAATGTTTGAACAAGTTCAAGAAGTTCTAGATAAATTACGTCCATTCTTACTTCGTGACGGAGGAGATTGTGAACTTGTTGATGTAGAAGATGGTATTGTAAAACTTCGCCTTTTAGGTGCTTGTGGAAGCTGCCCAAGCTCAACAATCACATTAAAAGCTGGTATAGAACGTGCATTATTAGAAGAAGTACCAGGAGTTGTAGAAGTAGAGCAAGTGTTTTAATGCAAGAGTCCGGCATGCCTCTATGGTGTACCGGACTCTTTTACCATAACTATACAAAAAGGATTCGGGTCAATGTCCGAATCCTTTTTCAACTATATATTCTTTATCTCCTGCACCTGCTCTACTCGACAGCCAACTACATCAATCTCCAAGCTTTCAACATTACAATTTACAAAATCTTTCGCAAGTGTTTGAGCAAGGTCATTTCCCTTTCCTTTTGCTGTGAAACAAATGACAGTTGGACCTGCCCCGCTTAGCGCTGAACCGTAGGCACCCAGATGTTGAATTTTTTCTTGAACAGCTTGAATCTCCGGAATCAGCTTGCCGCGATATGGTTGATGAAATAGGTCTTTAACCATCATCTCTCCAACAAGGTTCCAGTTATTTGTAAGAAGTCCAGCCACGAGCATATTGCTAATTGCACTAGCTTCTACAGCGTTTTTATAGGATAGTTCTTGTGGCAAAACATTTCTTGCGTCACTTGTGAATACCTCGTATTTCGGAATCACGACAACCGTATCTACATCGATATTCTTTACACAAACCAAGTTTGTTTTTTCATCCTGGTGTAAACCAATAACCAAACCTCCGTATAATGACGCCCCAACATTGTCAGGATGTCCTTCTTCAAGACTTGCAACCCGAAGCTTTTCTTCATCACTCAATTGCAACTGACAAAGCTGATTAGCAAGCTCAATCCCGGCAATAATAGCAGCCGCACTGCTTCCAATTCCTCTTGCCATAGGAATGTCACTCCACACCTTTACCTCACAAGGAGGAAGGGTCTTGTTGTACGTTTCTGCAACTTGTATAGCAACCTTAGCAATTAAATTATCTTCATTTGTAGGTAGATCCTTTACATGCTCTGTCATCGGCAAAAAAAGCAATTTGTCTGCTTTTTTCACCTCAAGTGTTAAATACTTACCAAGAGCAAGACCGACAGAATCAAAGCCAGGACCCAAATTAGCTGTACTTCCCGGAACGATAATTCTTAACATGTCCCCTTCAATCATTGTACCGGCACTCCACTTAATTGCTGTAAGAATGCTTCTTCATCATTAGGAAGAACGATCGGCTTAATTTCAGAAACATCAATCGCTGTGTTAGGATCTTTTAATCCATTACCAGTTAAAACAGCTACTACCTTGCTTCCTTCTGCAATATGACCTAATTTGCGATGTTTGATAAGACCTGCAATTGAAGCACATGAACCAGGTTCAGCAAATACACCTTCCTCACGGGCAATTAATTGATAAGCCTCTAGAATTTCTTCGTCAGTTACAGAATCAATTCGACCGTTGGATTCTTCTTTCGCTTTAACTGCTGTTTCCCAGCTGGCTGGATTTCCGATACGTATCGCAGTTGCTACTGTTTCAGGATTCTCAATTGGTTCACCGCGAACAATTGCTGCTGCACCTTCTGCCTGGAAACCGTGAATTTTCGGTAAGCCAGTTTGTTTTTTCTCATTATATTCCTTGAATCCTTTCCAGTACGCAGTAATATTACCTGCATTTCCTACAGGAATAGCCAAATAATCCGGAGCACTTCCCAATTGCTCACAAACTTCAAATGCAGCTGTTTTTTGACCTTCAATACGGTAAGGATTAACAGAGTTAACAAGTGTAATCGGTAGCTTTTTACTTATGTTACGAACCATTGTTAACGCATGATCAAAGTTTCCTTGAATCGCGTAAATATCAGCACCATACATAACTGCTTGAGCTAATTTTCCGAAGGCAATTTTCCCGTCAGGAATAAGAACGATACACTTCATATTGGCTCTGGCTGCATAAGCTGCTGCAGCTGCTGATGTGTTTCCTGTAGAAGCACAGATAACTGTATCACTGCCTTCTTCTTTTGCTTTAGCAACTGCCATAACCATTCCACGGTCTTTAAATGAGCCGGTAGGGTTTGTTCCCTCTGTTTTCACATAAAGCTCCACACCCAGCTTTTCAGAAAGCTTAGGAAGATGGATAAGTGGTGTATTTCCTTCTTGAAGTGTTAATTTAGGTGTTTTTTCTGAAACTGGTAAAAACTCTGCAAATTCTTGAATTAAGCCTTTCCACATCATACTAATTCGTTCCCTTCTACACGGTAAGTACTTTTTACTTCTTCTACTACATCTAAATCATTCAGGAGTTGTAATATTTCTTCAAAGTCACTTTGTGCAGCTTTATGTGTGACAATGACAATTTCTGCAAGATTACTATTTTTTATTGGTAACTGCAGGATTTTCTCAAAGCTTACGCCTCTCTCAGAGAAAAGGGATGTAATATTTGCAAAAGCTCCAACTTGATCTTTCGCACTAATTCTTAAAAAGTGTTGAGCGTAAATATGCTCAGGGCTTTTTAATTGTTTTTCATATTGGGGTGCTACCGCACTTCTTCCGTTAACATCAAGTCTCATATTTTTCATTACACCAACTAAATCGGACACAACAGCTGTTGCAGTTGGTAAGCTTCCTGCTCCAGGACCATAAAACATTGTTTCTCCTACAGCTTCACCATACACATAAACCGCATTGTACTCATCATTAACTGATGCTAGCGGATGTGTTTCAGGTAATAATGTCGGCTCAACTGATACTTCGATTTTTCCGTTTTCACGCTCAGCGATTCCAATAAGTTTCATAGTGTAACCTAGACGTTTACTATAACTAATATCATCATCTGTTACACTTGAAATCCCATTTACATTCACATCATCTAAATCAACATGCATCGAGAAACCAAGTCTGGCAAGGATAGCCATTTTTCTCGCCGCATCCAATCCTTCTACATCTGAGGTAGGATCCGCTTCCGCATAGCCTAAGTCCTGTGCTTCTTTTAGCACTTCATCATATGCACTACCGAATTTGGACATCTTTGTGAGAATAAAGTTTGTTGTTCCATTCACAATTCCCATCATTTTTGTAATTCGATCAGATGCTAATCCATCTACTAAACTACGTAAAATTGGGATACCTCCTGCAACACTTGCCTCATAAAATAAATCACAGCCGTTTTCTGTCGCAATTGATAATAATTCTGTTCCGTACACCGCCATTAAGTCCTTGTTCGCTGTTACAACATGTTTTTTTGCTTTTAACGCTTCGATCAATTGCTTGCGTGTTTCTTCCACGCCACCCATTACTTCAATGACAACGTCAATATCAGGGTTATGAATAACATCTTCTACATTTGTTGTAAGCATTTCTTTATCGATATGAACTTGACGCTCTTTTTCTAAATTTTTCACGACAACTTTCTTTACTTTTACCGGACATCCTACTTGATGCATAAGTTTATCTTGATGGTCTTCAATAATTTTCACAACACCACTACCAACCGTACCGAGACCTAAAAGTCCAACATGAATTGCCTCCACACTACTCCACTCCTTCTTGTATATCCGTAAAGTACAACTGTACTCTCATAAAAGACACTAATAATATACTTGTCATTATAAGATGCTTAGAACTGTTTTACAAGGGTGAATTTTCAGTTTTTTAAATTAAAACGTTTTCACTTCAAAAAAAATATAAATGAACACTTTTTTAATTAAATAACCACCCTTGTTTTTGGCTCATTTCCATTAAGAACTGCTGCTATATTCATTGCGCAAAGCTTCATCATGGCGTACCTTGTTTCATAGCTTGCGCTTCCGATATGCGGGAGAGCCACAACATTATGTAATCCAACAAGAGGATGCTCGGCACCAATTGGTTCATTTAAAAAGACGTCAAGCCCTGCTCCTGCTATTTCACCATTTACAAGAGCATCATACAAGTCATCTTCATTTACAACAGCTCCCCGACTCGCATTGATAAATATGCTTGAGTTTTTCATTTTTTGAAAGGCATCTTTATTAAAAAGCTCTCTTGTTTCGGCAGTTAAGGGTGCGAGACATACAATAAAATCTGATGCAGTAACCAATTCATCAAATGATCGATAAGTTGCACCTAGTGTTTTTTCAGCTTTTTCATTTCTTGAACGATTATGATAAAGAATGTCCATCCCAAAACCTGTTGCACGCTTGGCGACAGCCTGTCCTATTTTACCCATTCCGACAATGCCAATCGTTTTATGGTGAACATCATGTCCTGCTAACAATAATGGTCCCCAGCTTTTCCATTGATTTTGTTTAACATATTCAGAAGCTTCCATTAAACGCCTTGCTGTTGAGAGCAATAATCCAAATGTCAGGTCGGCAGTTGTGTCAGTTAATATATCAGGGGTATTACACACAACAATACCTTTTGAGTTGGCATATTGAACATCAATATTATCAAATCCTACCGCAAGATTAGCGATCACTTTCAATTGGCCTGACTTATCGAGTAATTCCTTATCGATAGAATCTGAAAGCATTGTTAATAAACCATCTGCCTTTTCAGCCTTTTCAAGTAAAATTTCACGGGGACAAGGTATTTCCTCTTCCTTCCACATGTCAACATCAGCCACTTCATATAGCGGTTTTAACTGTTCTTCTGAGCATTTTCTCGTAATATAGATGTAAGGTCTTTTCATCTTTTTCACCTCTTCTATTAAATGAACTACCTTTATTTTATCATAATAAAAAAGAATCCTCCCTATAAGTATTGGAGGAGTCTTAATGATATTATGAGTTTGTCGTTAACCACTCTATGTTTGGAAGTATGATTCTTTTTGTCTTCATGGATAACATGCTCGCATAGGCTCGTAAGAAAGCTTCATATTGTGCAGAATCATTTAGAATACGGTTTAATTCTTCTTCAAATAATGGTTTTACATCTTCGGGTGATAAATAGTATTCTTCCACACATTCAAAGTAATGGATAGGAAATAATAATCGGCTGTAAATTAATCTCCAGGAAAATGGAGATAATGGCGATGTTCTATCATACTCTTCCAGAAATCGAAAGCCTTCCAGCTTTAGCTGCTCTTGTTTTTCAAAGTAAAGATGTCTCATATATTCTGCTATATCCCTACTAGCGTGGTCAAACACCCAATCAACAGGCGATTTAATCATCAATGCCGGATTCCAAGTTGTTGAATGAAATCTTTGGTGACAAATGGTTCCTGAGTCATTTGGAAGTGGTTCCTCATCCAGTTCTGTGTCTACTAAATATTGAATCGCATTTTCCGCCAGCCCTAAATAATATGGAAATGATTCAACAAACATTTTTTCAAATTGAGTGAGTGGTTGTGTTTGGACTTTTCCTCTCCAAAACATTTCTAATTGATCTAACCGTTTCTCCCATAAGACTTTCCACTGGCCGATACGCTGGGTCTTCGTAACTTGATAAGGATAGACCCTTGCTTTCGCGTGGAAACGAGCTAGGTCTCTTCCAGGCTGTGTTGAGCGCCCTTCTGTATAGGCTGAGCATTTCATTACGACATACCTTACTTGATTTTCTTCAAAAAACAAATGGTTTTTTTTGGTCAATACAAAACTTGCAACATATGGTTCTCTTTTTTCAATCATAAATTGACTTAATTGATATAGTTCAAATAATTCCTCTTCTTCTATATGCGAAACTGGTACAATCACAAATTGGGTTTGATGTAGACGAAATGAATCATATCGTCCAACCTTTTCGAATTCTGTTACCTTAATACCATACTCATCATATATTGTTTTTTTCACCACATTTCCCCCCTGTATTGCATTCCCTATTCTATCGTAATCATTTAGTTGGAAGTTTATGATTAAATGAGGAAGGGAGAAGCCCTTTTTTGGAGAAGTATACTATAAGGATCGGTTTCTATTTACAGCATAAACGATTACCAATCCTTGATTTCGTTAAGAATGGTAAAAGTTCATTGTTTTTAAAGTTTACATGCATATATCCAAGCATGGCATCATACAATGAATGAATACACCATATGCAAAATAAAAGAATGGGTGATCAAGATGAAAAGCAATGAAAAAATGGATTTTGTAGAAAAAACAGCTAGAGATTGGTTAGTCAAAAGAGGAGTCAAAATAGAAGATATAGCAGACCTCGTTTATTTTCTTCAAGAAAAATATCATCCGAATTTATCAATGGACGATTGCATTGAAAATGTAGACAGAGTCCTGACAAAAAGAGAAGTTCAAAATGCCATTCTTACTGGAATACAGTTTGACATACTTTCTGAAAAAGGCCAATTAGAGGAACCATTACAATCAATCATAGCAACTGATGAGAGCTTGTATGGTGTAGACGAAATTTTAGCCTTTTCGATTGTCAATATATATGGATCAATCGGTTTCACAAATTATGGATATATCGATAAAATGAAACCAGGTATATTACAGGCACTAAACGATAAGTCATCAGGACAATGCCATACTTTTTTAGATGATATTGTTGGAGCTATTGCGGCGGCTGCTTCAAGCAGACTTGCTCATAGAGCTAAAAATGTGGAATAAGCTTTGAAATATTGAAAAACAGGAAAAGCCATCAGACAGGTTAGAAGATGCTAATCGATGTCCATATGGTTTTTCCTTATGTTTATGATTGAAGCAAGTTTAAATAATCTGTTAATGAATCAACTGAGTATGTTGGTTTTTGTTCGTATCGCTCTAAATGCACCCTTGTCGTAACCCCTGTATGAACAAGCAATGTATCCAATCCACAGTTCATTCCAGCTTTTATATCTGTATCATAATTATCCCCTACCATGATCACCTTGTCCGAATCCATCCCAAGAACTTGTATTGCCTGTTCAACAATAATTTTTTCCGGCTTCCCAATGAAAATCGGTTTTGTATTGGTCGAAACAGAAACAACTGAGGTTAGAGCTCCATTTCCAGGTAAAAGACCTCTTTCTGTCGGAATTGCAATATCTGCATTTGTTGAGATAAAGGTGGCTCCATTGCGTACCGCAATACATGCCTTCGCAAGCTTTTCATAGGAAAGTTCCCTATCAATTCCAGTAACAACAAAATCGGGATTTTCTTCTACAATCTGCAGTCCACTTGATTGAAGGGCTTGTTTTAACCCCTCTTCTCCTATCATATATACAGAAGCATTTGCCTTTTTTTGAGCTATAAAGTTGGCTGTTGCCTGACTAGTTGTGAACACACGATCTTCTGTTGCTAAAATATCAAATTCATTTAGCTTTTTCGCCACACGTTCAGGTGGCTGTGATGAATTATTTGTAACAAACAAATATGGTATGTTGTTCTCTGCTAAATAGTGAACAAATCGACTTGCATCTTCAATTCTCTCCGTCCCTCTATACATCGTCCCATCTAAATCTATAAGGTAACCACCATAGGTTTTCAATTTAAATTCCTCCTTTTCCTCAATAGAAAGAAGGATGACTTCATCGTCACCCTTTAGCTCTATTTTATACCACCTTAACGGGCAGTATATCTCCCACTTTAAGATACGAGTAAAACAGAGAAGATAAACTGTCCGTAAAGATCCGATAAGTCTCGCTAAGCCACTCCACTGATGGAAGTCTCACTTTATTTATTTAAAGGTATAAAAGCTGAAACCGGACCAAGCTCATTTTCCAGATAATTTTTAACGTCGTATGAAAAACTAACTAAACCTTGTTTATGAGAAGAAATAGTCGTTACCAGTTCCTGATGATCGATTTCAATGTAATCTTGAACAAGTTTTTTTCTAAGCATAATAACCTGCTTTAAATGATGGGCATTTCCTTCATTTACTACTTTTTCATCCAGCAGAATGTCAATGATATCCTCATAGCTTCCAGGGTCTCTCATAATAAAGCCATCAATCATCGCATTACCAACATCAATGATCGTCTCAATAAACATATGACAAATACGCTCAAGTGCTGCTTTTTCCAAGTCACTGCTCCAAGTGGACTGTTGTTCAAACAGTTTAATCTTTTTATTTAAAAAGTCTAGCTTTGCTTCAATCTGTCCCCGATCAACAAAATACAAAATATCACCTTCCTATAATAAAGCAACACGTTCTTTCTCCAAAATACCAGGCTTTGCATAGAAATAGCCTTGCGCCAAGTCTACCTGGTTTCTCTTCAGAACATCTGCTTCTTCCTTCTTTTCAATTCCTTCCGCTACTACAAGCGAACCAGTTTCACGAGCAATTAATATAAGGCCTTTTAACATCGATTCCTTTACCTTGTTCGTGTCAATGTCTTGAATAACTGAGCGGTCAATCTTGATAATATCAGGTAGAATTTCACTTATTGTATGTAAACTTGAATAACCGGCACCTGTATCATCAACCGCAATTCGAAACCCCTTTTTACGCAATTGCTTAATATTATCATGGAAAAAGTTTAAACCTTCAATGGAATCTCTTTCTGTTACTTCAAAAATCATCTTTTTAGGATTAATATCAGGATGACGTGTTAACAACTTGTCAAGTCCTGCTATGAATCGTTTATTCCCAAGAGTGATCGGAGTAAAGTTAAGGAATACATCATCCACACATCCAACAGCATCAATTAATTGAAATGATTTTTCCAACACTAATAACTCAAGGTCATAAATTAGATTTGACTGTCTGGCAAGGGAAAATAGCTGGAGTGGATTTTCAAGTGCTGTCCCTTTAGGACCTCTTGTTAAAAACTCCCATGCTTCAATTTGATTGCTAGATAAATCAATGATGGGCTGTGCCAACAACGATATATCCCGTTTTTGAATAATCTCCCGCATTTCCAGTAGTGTTTCAATATATCGGGATTGTATTCGTTTTTCCGCCATGGCAACTGCTTGTTGCTGAGCTGTATATAAAGCTTCTTGTGTAGTGGAATATGTTCTTTCGATAAACATATATCCAACTTCAAAGGATTGCTTAAAATATGGATATTTTGTAAACATATACTTTTCTAATTTCGGAAGAAGAATTCTAATTAATTTCTCAATATGTATAACACTTTGTTTGTCATCGTTAATCTTAAAAAAGATCGTAAGACCTTCACTATAATAATCATGCACAACTAGAAGATCCTCACAGAAAGGGGAATGCTCAACTACTTCCCTAAATCCTTCCCTAAGCACGCTTTTATATTCTTTGAGCTGTACTGGTTCGAATTGCTGGGAAAATTCACGTAAGTTTGAAATGGTGATCACAACGACAGCAACCTGATTTCCTTGTGTCATTGCTTGATAGACACCTTCTAAGATTGGGTCCCTTAGTACAAATTTGGGTGGATAATACTTTAATTTATTTTGACGCACAAAAAGTTTACTCCACTTTTTCAACCTGCTTATATGCTTATCACAAGACCCACTCATCATATGTACTCAACCCTTCTGGCATTAACCTATACATACGTCATATTTTATCATATTTTTCTATCTTTCGACTGATTTCCCGGAAAAATTTATTACCTCAGACATTTATGTTAGGAAAAGGATTTGTTATGATAACAATAGTCTTAGGTTAAGATTAAAGGAGAGATACCATGTCTGAACGCTTTTTTTTATATGATGATACTGTTGAAACTAAAACACGTTTCGTCAGTTTTATGGGGGATAACCAGCGATTTGATTTAGCAGTTATTCAAAGTGACCGATATTATGGAAAACAGCTTGTATTGGATATACAAAGTAACCGTTTTGCCATTATTGGAGAAGATGACCTAAAGGAACCAGGTTATATAGAGCATGCCTTTAACTTAAATGAAGAAAATGCAGAGGAGCTTCGTGATTTCTTATTTGAGATCGTTTAATGTAAGAATAATTTGAAAAGAAAAATGTAAAAACCCCCAATTAAACATAAGAGGGGGTTTTCGCATGCCAAGTATACTTATTTCTTTACTTTTTTCAAAACAAAATATGCACAGCCAAAGTTACAATACTCAAAAATGTACTCCTCAAGGGTACTGATTTTTGTGTCGTATGTAGCTTTTTGATTTTGATCATCGAAAAAGCCTCTTAGCCTTAACTGATTATATCCCCAATCTCCCACAATAAAATCATATTTATTTAAAATTTCACTGTATCTTTCTTTGAATGCTTCTTCATTAAATCCATTTTTTTCTTCTTTGACTAATTCAAAAAATTGATTCTGAACAGTTATCATGATTTTCACCTCATCCATATTCACTATTCTTATCATAATCGAAACAACCTCAACCATCAATTGCTATGCAATTTTCCTCTTCCTTTGGAAACGATAAAGACGAGGAGGTGCTACTGTTGATAAAAACAAAATTAGCAGCCACTGTTTTAGGCTTATCATTATTAACCGCTTGTCAATATGGCGCAGAAGAAGATACATCTTTCATGCATGAAAACGGAAACACCATTAATGTTAGTGACCGAACTGACTTGTACAATGAAGAGGGAGTTCCGAACGGAAATGACAAAGGGGCAAGCTTTGGATTTGTTCGTCACCAAAAAAGCGGAATTCCTCAAGATGTTGCCTACACACCAACTCCTGGAATGAATCGTGAGCAGGTAGCTAATACAATTAGTAGTCTAAGCGTTCAGCTTCCGAATGTAAATGATGTTGCGACATTGGTGACTGATGAAGAGGTATTAGTCGCTTATGACACGGACTCAAAGGATCGAAATGAAACAGCCGATCAAGTCAAAAAGACAGCATTATCAGTCGTTCCACGATATTATCACGTGTATGTGTCAGATAATCCTAATATGATTCAACAAATACAAGCATATAGTCCACTCGATTCAACAAGCCGTGACATTGATGAAATCCTAAACGATACAATTCACAAAATGCTTGAATCTCCACAAGGCCGTGATCTTAACAAAGGGGAAAATGCAAACGGTGAGGGTTATGGAGAAATGAATGAGGATATTGATGACGATATGAAAGATGATTACGAAAAAGTCCGTTATGAAAAGGATAAAATGCAATAGTATCAATTGGTGAACTGCCCTCAGGGTAGTTCACTTTTTTATTTCCGCTGAAAAAACTTAGTATTCGCTGATATATTTTGACAAACGCCGATATATTATCAATTTAGCTGATAATAGCGTATCTTCAATATTGGGAAACGAAAAAAAGGAGAGAGAAACCAAAATCAGGCTTCTCACTCCTTTTTCAATTAAGCATGAGCTTGTTTTTGTTTTGCTGCTGAGTTTACTTGCTCATCAGCATGATAGGAAGACCGAACAAGCGGACCTGCTTCACAATGGCTGAAGCCCTTGCTTAGAGCAATTTCACGTAGTTCTGCAAATTCATCCGGATGGTAGTACTTTTGGACTTTTAAGTGCTTTTTCGTTGGTTGTAAATATTGACCAATTGTCATAATGTCAACATCGTGTGCTCTTAAATCGTCCATTGTTTCAATGATTTGTTCTTTTGTCTCTCCTAACCCGATCATGATACTCGATTTTGTAGGAATATCAGGTTGCATTTCTTTCGCGCGCTTTAAAAATTCCAATGAGCGGTCATATTTTGCACGAGCACGGACCCTTGGAGTAAGCTCACGAACTGTTTCAATATTGTGATTTAAAATGTCAGGCTTGGCGTCCATTAAAATTTTAAGGTTTTCATATACGCCACCCATATCAGAAGGTAATACTTCAATAGATGTGAATGGGCTTTTGCGTCTAATGGCACGTACTGTTTCAGCAAACACATTTGCTCCACCATCTTTTAAATCATCACGGGCCACAGCTGTCACAACTGCATGCTTCAAATTCATTAGTGCAACAGAATCTGCCACGCGTTCTGGTTCTGCTAAATCAAGCTCTGTTGGAAGACCCGTTTTAACCGCACAGAATCTGCAGGCACGTGTACAAACTGCACCTAATATCATAAATGTTGCCGTACGGCGAACCGCCCAACATTCATGGATATTTGGGCATTTCGCTTCTTCACATACGGTGTGAAGATTTTTTTCTCTCATTAGTTTTTTTAGATCTGTATAGTTTTCGTTCGTATTTAGTTTTATTTTCAA
Source organism: Bacillus sp. J37 (assembly GCF_000518865.1). Classification (GTDB taxonomy): domain Bacteria; phylum Bacillota; class Bacilli; order Bacillales; family Bacillaceae; genus Metabacillus. Next base: position 107,252 of record NZ_JAEK01000004.1, read on the forward strand.
CCATTCTGGCTTACGTAAATATTCTTCCTTCTTCGCCATCTGATTCATCTCCAATATGTATTCTATATCGATTTATTCCTCAAAACATTACCATATACGTTTACCACTTTATCATAAGGTCATGTGTTGGACAAGGAAAAGGAACGTATGTAATTTCTAACATTTTCTATTAATGAAATAGAAAATGAAAACCAAACTATAAAAAGAAACTTTGATATGGGTATTCCTTATTACCAGTATTACCTATCATTTTCCTACTTAACCAAGAACAGGGTATCGAGCTGTCACCAGAGAATTTAAGAAAGGAGCTCATTACAGTGAAAAAAGTGGCCTCACTCATCATCATCTTTATGGTGATTCAACTTTCAGTCCAGACGAGTGTCTTTGGGGCTGAAAAGACAGATCAACAAAAAGAATACGAAAAGCTAATGAGCTTATATAGAAAAGTTGAGACAATTACATCTATTCCATGGTATGTATTAGCTGCTGTTGATCAATATGAACGAAATGTCCGTCACTCAAGAAAGGATATTCCTAAAGCTGATGGATCAATTGAAATATATATTAAACCTGAGGTATGGGCTGGTCCATTAAACCCAAATCCAGATGATAAAAATCCAGCAAGTATAGGTCTTTTTGGTGGAATTGGGGAAGATGGTGATGGTGACAAAAAAGCCGATCCAAAAAATGATGAAGATGTTTTGTATTCATTTGCCCATTATCTGCAATCATACGGGACTGATTTAGAAAATCTAAAGATTGGCTTGTGGGATTATTACCAACGCGATAAGTCTGTGGGACTTATTTTAGGTCATATGAAATTGTATAAACATTATGGCCGCCTAGATTTAGGCAAGCACACTTTCCCTGTTCCGCTAGGTCATAATTTCAGCTACAAGAACACCTGGGGTGATGCACGTGGCTGGGGAGGGCGAAGAATCCATGAAGGAACTGATATCTTTGCAAACTATGGTGTGCCTGTTAGGTCAACATGTTATGGAGTCATCGAAATGAAAGGTTGGAACCGTTTTGGTGGATGGAGAGTTGGAATTAGGGACATTAACAATACCTATCATTATTTTGCCCACCTAAATGGTTTTGCAGATGGCCTTAACGTGGGACAGATTGTTGAACCAGGTCAATTAATCGGATCAGTTGGAAGCTCCGGCTATGGTCCTCCAGGTACAGCAGGGAAATTCCCACCTCATTTACATTATGGATTATACAAAGATAACGGGCGAACTGAATGGTCATTTGATCCTTTTCCACATCTTAAGTCATGGGAAAGAGCAGATCGAGCGGAAAGAAGAAAAAAATAAGAGGCTGATTTCCAATTAATCAGCCTCCTTCTTTATTTATTATTTTTGTTTCGCTTTAATTACTGCGTTAGCTATACTAGCCGCCAGGCCACCCCATACAACAACAACACCTATTACCATCATTACGATAGCAGACGTACTCATGATCGAGATACCCCCTTACTTGATGATGCTACTGTGCCACCTTGTTTTCTACGTGAAATGGAGAATAAAACTCCAATAAAGATTGCTCCGAATGCAACTGTCCATCCCCAATTAAATAGGAATTCGCGTGGGTAATCACCATATTCGCTTGTTAAGTTTGTTCTTAAATTATCAAACATCATATATCCTAATACAATTGGAGTAATGACGCCTAAACAAATTCTCCACCAAGCCCCAAGCTGTATATCGGAAATTTCATTTGCATGGTTTTGAATGTTCTTTAATTCTTTAGCAAACCATGCAATCGCAAGAACTTCGATTAAACCAGCTAATGTAACACCAAATGTATTGATGAAATAATCAACTGAATCTAAGAAATATAGTCCACCTCTAGTAGCAAATATTAATGAACAAAGTGCTGCTAAACCGCCCCCAATGGCAACTGCCTTTGTACGTGAAATATTAAACTTCTCTTGAAGACCTGCAACATATGTTTCAATGATTGAAATTAAAGATGTTAAACCAGCTAAGATCAATGAACCGAAGAATAAAAATCCGAATAATCCGTTAAATGCAGGAAATTCATTAATAATTTGCGGGAATACGACAAACGCTAAACCAACTCCAGAAGAAACGACTTCTGCAACCGGAACACCTTGTTGTGCCGCCATAAATCCTAACGCACTAAATACACCTATACCTGCAAGCACTTCAAATGCTGAATTACCAAATCCAGTAATAAACGCATTATTTGTAATATCCGATTTTTTTGGTAGATAACTTGAATAAGTAATCATAATAGCAAATGCAATAGATAAACTAAAGAAAATTTGACCATAAGCTGCAACCCAAACTTTACCGTCTAATATACTGCTCCAGTCAGGTTTGAAAAAAGCCTCTAATCCTTGTGCTGCACCATCAAGTGTAATTGCGCGAACAACTATAATCCCAAACATGACTACTAGTACTGGAATAAATACTTTGTTTATAGCTTCTATTCCTTTTTTAACACCGGCAAATAGTACCCCCAAAGCAACAATCCATACTAAAAGCATTGGAATCAAAACACCTGGCACTAAACCGCCGAAATCACCAGGGGTATCAGCTAATTTTAAATATTCACCAAATAGGAATCCTTCTGTATCACTGCCCCAGTTTTGATTAAATGAAAAAATTGAATAAGATGATGCCCAAGCAATAATAACCGGGTAATAACAGGAAATCACAAATGAGATTGCTAATTGCCACCAGCCTAACCATTCTTTCCCTTTACTTATTTTTGCAAATGTCATCGGAGCTGAACTGCGATATTTATGTCCTAATGTAAATTCCATGATCAATAACGGGATCCCTGCCGTTAATAAAGCAAACAAATATGGTAAGAAGAATGCTCCTCCTCCATTTTCATATGCTGTTGCAGGAAATCTCCAAATGTTCCCTAAACCTACTGCAGAACCAACGGCTGCTAGAATAAAGCCTGCCCTAGTCCCCCACTGTGGGCGATTATCCATCATTTTTCCTCCTCTTTTGTTTCTCTTTTTAAAAAGTGGAAACAATTAGAAATTATATAATATTCTGATTATTTATTATAATCTATACATAGTATAAATGGACTTTATTCCTATGTCTATAAAAAAATTTGTAAAAATACTATTTTAAGATGATGTTTTCAGAAATTTTAAATAGTTTTAAAGAAATATAGAAATAGTTTATACATCACACTACATATTCTCTTTTTCTTTATTTATTTAGTTCATAAAAGTACGAAAGTGAAATTTTTATCTTAAAAATATTTTTATTATTCATATTATTACTTCTAACAAGAAAGATAAATTACTATTGATAACATAATAAATCATTGGAAGAAAATGGATTAAACCAAATCTTTCTTTCGTAAAGTACGTAATAAGAGAAAAGAGAGAGCTATGCCCTCTCTTTAACCACTTGCTTTTGTTTTTTTGCAAAGATTGTAATAAATGCTCCCACTAAAAGAATGATACTAACAAAGCCAATTACACTGCTTCCTGTTAAGCCTAATAGCAGATAACCGACTGCTGCTATTCCACCACCTATAATCGCATAAGGCAATTGTGTCATAACGTGATCTATATGATGACTTCCCGCTCCTGTCGAGGATAGAATGGTTGTATCAGAAATAGGTGAACAATGGTCTCCTAGTACTGAGCCTGCAAGAACTGCTGCCATTGCCGGAAGAAGCATATTAATATCCGTAGCTGCTGTAATTTCTCCCGCAATTGGTAGCATAATTCCGAATGTACCCCAAGATGTACCTGTTGCAAATGCCATAAATGCAGCGAGAACAAACATAACAACTGGTAGATATGATAGATCTAAATTAGATTTTTCTACTATTCCTGCCAAATATTCACCCGTACTCAGTTGGCCGATCAAATCAACAATAACCCATGCAAATAAAAGAATATAAATCGCCGGTAGCATGGATTTAATTCCTTCTTTCAACGCTAAAGGTAAGTAACTAGCCTTTATTCCTTTCGCTAAGAACAGAATGATCGTAATAGCTAATCCAAAAAGCCCGCCATATAACAGGGATGCAGAAACATCAGTATTTTCAAATATCGTAAAAATTGTTACATCCGCTTTATCTTCAATCGCACTATATCCTGTGTACAACATAGATGAAACTGTTCCAATAATTAGGGATATAATTGGCCAAACAAGATTTCCTATTGTACCTTTGTCACTAGTTGGCAAGTCTTCTTTCACTTCACCAAGTACCTCTTTAGTAGGATCAACAACTTGACCTGTCTCAATTGCCCGATTTTCATGAATTTTCATTGGGCCGATATTAATATTGAATACAGCAACAGCAAAAACTAAAGCTAAAGCTGAGATAACATAATAATTCATCGGAATCATCACCATGAAAGCACCTAATGGCGTATACTCTGATACTCCGTGTGTTGTTAGAATTGTCGCAATCATCGCTATAATATAAGCACCCCAGCTTGATACAGGTGAAACAACACAAACTGGAGCGGAGGTTGAATCAATAATATAAGCTAGCTTTGCTCTGGATACTTTTTGGCGATCGGTAATCGGGCGACTTACCTGCCCAACTGCAAGTGCATTAAAATAATCATCGATAAAAATTAAGATTCCAAGCAATGCTGCTGTTAACTGTGCACCAGCACGTGTTTTTACACGTTTTTTTGCCCACTCACCAAAAGCACGGCTCCCTCCTGAAATAGAGATAAGTGCTGTAACAACTCCTAAGATTAGCAGGAATAAAATAATATAAACATTCCAAGTATTCACTTCTCCGTCAGAATAAAAAACACCTTGAATTGCCTTTAATATAACCATTCCTGTACCTGTAATTGAAAATTCTTCAATCAATAACGCCGCTGATATTATCCCTACTCCTAGAGATAATAAAACTCTTCTTGTCAAAATCACCATTAAAATGGCGATAATTGGTGGAATAATAGAAAAAATAGTTCCTGCCATAATGTTAAAAAGCCTCCCATTCATTAATAATGGAAGGCTCTGAATTGATCATAGGATAATTTGTCATTCTTACATCCTAAAGAATAGAAAATAACAATATTTCTTACTATGTTATCCTCCATCTCGATCAGTAGCCCTCCATTATAGATTTCTATAATGACAGTATTACCTTTATTTAAAGTAATACCAGCAAATGTAACCTGACTAGCAAACATTTACTTCGGCAAAAAACCCTTTCCAATATGATCTTCGATGTCATACTCCCATATTGTACTCTTGTTTTCTGCGCCTCTACCTCATCATGAGATAAGGTGATGTAGGTCAATATTTAGTATTATAAAATTATTCTACCAAAATAGTTGATTAAGAACAACTATGGTTTTTTTGGTAATTCAATAGAATGGTCTGCATCTTCTCCACTGTTATAATATTCAGGTACTTCTCCTTGCTCTGTTTGGATGACAACCGGAATAGTATTTACTGCTTTTACTACATCTGTAGCAAACGGAATCACTACCTGTACACTTACTTCTACAAATATAGCAATTTCATGTACAGCATTATTAATTCCGTATTCCTCTGTTGTTCTTTTAATATCTGTAAATACATCTCCTATTAAATAGTACTCGATTGGTATTCCCGGTCCGAGTGTACTCAATATTGAGTTACCTGTAATTTTTCCTAAAGGAATTTCATAAATAATTCCAGTATTACTACCCTCTTCATTAAGCGTCATTCCATGGAAATTGTTTCTTTCTATTTCCCCAAGCTTTTTTGTTACATTATCAGTTACTCTTTTCTTTGCCATTGTTACAGCTCGTTGATTAAATGTGAATGAATTTACATTTCCGTCAGAATCTTTATCAATTGTAACTAAATTCTCTTGTTCTTCATTAGTTAATATTTCTTCTTCAACTGCATCATGAATGATCGTGGTTGCAACTTTATTTGCTTCTAACCTCGCAATCTTCATCATGGTGGATTCGATCTGAACGTTTACAATCCAAAAGCTTATGGAAGTGATCAATATAAAAATAACAGTTGTTAGTAATACAACATAACGAAAAGGTAAAGGCCCTCTACGCGGGCGTCGTCCGCGAAATTTAGCCAAAACAAATCCCTCCTTTACAAGCTATGTTTATGCATGTATGGAGGGATGTACGCTAATTTTTTATGATATTTTTCTCTCCAAGACGCGCTACATCATTTTAAGTAGAGCATCTCTTCCTTTTGTACCGACGGTAATGCCACGCTTTTCAGCCTCATAAGTGACTGATTCTAAAGGGGCCTCGAGAAGTTGCTCAATGGTGCGGACTCCTACCGCACGCCCCGCAATAATTCCCCTATCTTTAAGCTTTTCATTTAATAATGCAACATCAAGCGCGCCGCACATAATATATCCCTTTTCGTTTGTGATTGCCATAAAATTTGTTTTAGGCAACGCAACCGTAATAGCAGTAAATTGGTTTCCATCAATGACGATTGGTGTCATAGTGACCATTATTTCTCTACACTCCTTTCTTGTTATATTTTTATGAACAAAGAAAGGATACGTGTAGATCAATGCCTATAGCTTCGTGGATTTCTTGCCTAATTTCCAGGCTAAAAGATCTCGGAGCAACTCAGGCATATAGAAGATTTTTTTCTCGGCATACCCGATTTCCGGATATAATGGTCCAAGTGTAAACATATCAATTGTTGCTACAGCATAAATGCGATCTGCTTGAATCTTTTCACCATTTATAAAGATGTCTGTTACATGCTCCTTACCATCCTGTAAAACTTTCATTCGAACATCAATTCCATCAAATACCATTCGTCCCATTACTTTCCCTCTAAATCCTAATCCCTTTAATTTTAATTGTTCCATGTTTTCATCTCTTGACTGGACGATCACTTCTTTTAAAACATCACCTTTTAAGAAAACTTTACATGGGTTAATAGGATGAGGACATATTCGGTGGAGATCCTTTCTTGTAACGGGACCTTTTTGTAAGGGCTCTAAAATAATCCCGGAATTCACCATAGCTACTTCACCATCACACCATTCTTTAATGGCCTGAACAAGGAGCTTCGGAAAAGTAGAGTCTTGAAACCAATCAAGAGATAAATTTTCTCTTGATGTACCTACAACTTCTGAAAGAATTTGATCACTTGCTAAACTCGTTTGCTGCAACCATTGAACCGTTTCTTCACAAACTTCTTTTTCATGATCCATAGGATAAACACTTGCTTTATGAGTCATTATCTTTTTTTCTTCTGTATCGATTGTTAAGGAAATATGACCGATGTAACGCCCATATTTTCCTGCTCCTGCTATTAGAGTTTGGTTGATCTCTTTTCCCTCTGGTAGTACGTGATGGGTATGGCCCCCTATAATAACATCAATATCCGGAAACTCATTTGCAATGATTTCATCATCACTAATTCCTAAATGGGACATAAGAACAATAATATCAACCTGATCCTTAACCTGGTGAATGGTTTCTGTTAAACTTTGAAAAGGATCTTTAACTTTCCAACCTAATAATTCATAAAATTTCTCATAAAAAACAGTTACACCTAATAATGCGATTTTCGTTCCATTATGTAATGTTAAAATATGATATGGCACAACCCATTTAGGTCTCTCTCCTAATTCTGTATAAAGGTTAGAAAGAATGACCGGAAACTGCGCATCCTCATAAAGCATATCAAGATCATCATGTGAAAATGTAATACCTTCGTTGTTTCCAATGGTCACTGCATCATACTGCAAATGATTTAATAAATGAACATTTGCCTTCCCTTTTGTTGCCTCCGTAATTGGATGAAAGCGATCAGCATGGTCACCAATATCGAGTAAAATCATTTGTTCCTGTTGTTCGGCGTGATATGCTTTTTTTGTCTTTAGAAACTGAACAATGGATGGCCAGTTTTCAAAATGACTATGTAAATCGTTTGTATGATATAGATGAACCGTCTCTAACATATTCCTCTCTCCTTATTTACTGTGCCAACTACATGAGACCATACAAAAATGACCTAGTCTTCATCTGAAAACAAGCTTAACTGTTTTTCAGCAAGTCCGGAATATTGTATTCCTAATAATGATATCATCATCTTTGCATTATCTGCAGCATCACCACCAGAGTTATTATTAAAAAGCATATAAATTGTTTCTGTGCGGCTTTTAATTTTTGATAGATGTTCTTGCCATTCTTGCAATTCCTGTTCATTATATCTGTATAAATATCGTACATCCCGCCAGTCATCACCATTAGCAGGCTTGTTCCATCCATATACATTACGGCCATGAAGTCGAATCAATGTCTTATGGGGATTTGTTGGCTGTAATACAGTAGGTATCGATCTTTCGCCAGCCTGCGGTTCATCAACGATACTATGAATCCACCCCTCAGACTCCATAAAACGTAATGTTTTTTCATAGTAAGTTGGTGAAAACCAGGAACGATTACGAAATTCAAGCGCAACCTCTGTATCTCCCATTATTTCTCGACACCATTTTAAATAAGCTACATTCTCCTTTGTACAAGAAAACCATGGTGGAAATTGAAACAGCACCATTGCAAGTTTATTGGATGCCTTTAACGGTTCGAGTGACTTGAGGTAAGCATTGAACATATCAATTTTATTGTCAAAAGGAATTTCCCCCCGAAGATGACCTGTCATTCCTTGATAGGCTTTTGCAATAAATTGAAAGGTTTCTGGTGTATCTCTGACCCACTTCTCCATATTACGCTCTGGTTGAATGGCATAAAATGATGAATCAATTTCAACAGTTGGAAAATGAGCAGAGTATTCCTGTAATTTACTTTTTGTATTTGAGTTCACGTAGAGAGAATCATGATCTCCCCAACCGGTTAATCCTATTTGAATGGTTGACATTCAGAATCACCCTGAAATAAAGTTTTAGATTTTCTACCCATACTATACCACGTTCATAGATAGAAAGTTTAAGAAAAGCGCTAGAGCTAGACACCTACACTCGTACACATTGTATACTTTATTACCTGTTAAAAAAAGGAACCGACATAATTGTCAGTCCCGTTTTGTTTCATTATATTAACCGATAGAACCTTCCATTTCGAACTTGATCAAACGGTTCATTTCTACTGCATATTCCATTGGAAGCTCTTTTGTAAATGGCTCGATAAAGCCCATTACGATCATTTCAGTTGCTTCTTCTTCTGAAATACCACGGCTCATGAGATAGAATAATTGCTCTTCTGATACTTTTGATACTTTTGCTTCGTGCTCCAGTGAGATATTGTCATTTAAAATCTCATTGTATGGAATGGTATCAGATGTTGATTGGTTATCCATTATTAGTGTATCACATTCAATATTTGATCTTGCTCCTTCAGCTTTACGTCCAAAGTGAACAATACCACGGTATGTTACTTTACCACCTTGTTTTGAGATGGATTTAGATACGATGGTTGATGATGTGTTTGGTGCAAGGTGAATCATTTTGGCCCCTGCATCCTGGTGTTGTCCTTTACCAGCTAAAGCAATTGATAATGTCATACCTCTTGCACCTTCACCTCTAAGGATAACTGCAGGGTATTTCATTGTTAATTTCGAACCAATGTTACCATCAATCCATTCCATTGTTGCATTCGCATCACAAACCGCACGCTTTGTTACAAGATTAAATACATTGTTTGCCCAGTTTTGGATTGTCGTATAACGGCAATATCCTCCGTCTTTTACAATGATTTCAACAACTGCACTGTGAAGTGAGTTTGTTGTGTAAACTGGAGCTGTACAACCTTCAACATAGTGAACATGTGCGCCTTCATCAACAATGATTAACGTACGCTCGAATTGACCCATGTTTTCAGAGTTAATACGGAAGTATGCTTGTAATGGAGTATCCACTTTTACGCCTTTTGGTACATAAATGAATGAGCCACCAGACCATACCGCTGAATTTAATGCAGAGAACTTATTGTCTGCCGGTGGAATAACTTTTCCGAAATGCTCGCGGAAAATATCTTCGTTTTCTTTTAGAGCTGTATCCGTATCTTTGAAAACTATTCCAAGATCTTCAAGATCTTCCTTCATGTTGTGGTAAACAACCTCTGATTCATATTGAGCTGATACACCAGCTAAATACTTTTGTTCAGCTTCTGGGATACCTAATTTATCAAATGTAGCTTTGATTTCTTCAGGTACCTCATCCCAAGAGCGTTCCGATTTCTCAGAAGGTTTTACATAATACGTAATTTCATCGAAATTTAATGACGCCATATCTCCGCCCCATTGCGGCATTGGCATATTATAGAAATGCTCTAAAGATTTCAAACGGAAATCAAGCATCCATTGTGGCTCATTTTTCATACGAGAAATTTCTTCCACTATCTCTTTCGTTAATCCTCGTTCAGAACGGAAGATGGAAACATCCTTGTCAGCAAAACCATACTTGTAATCGCCGATTTCAGGTGCTTTTTTTGCCATCTACATTCACTCCAATCCAGTTAGATTTATAAGCGTAAAATTATTCGTTGCCTTCTTTCACGCCTTTTTCCATTGCCTTCCAAGCAAGTGTCGCACATTTAATACGAGCAGGGAATTTTGCAACTCCCTGTAATGCTTCAATATCACCTAAGTCGATATCATCATCATATTCTTTACCAAGCATCATATTCGAAAAGATTTCAGAAAGCTTTAGTGCTTCATCTAATTTTTTCCCTTTAATGGCTTGTGTCATCATGGATGCTGATGACATAGAGATGGAACATCCTTCTCCTTCGAACTTCGCATCTTTTACCACATCGTCTTCAAGATCAAGTGTTAAACGAATGCGATCTCCACAAGTAGGGTTATTCATATCGACCGTTAAACTATTATCTAGAATCCCCTTGTTACGAGGGTTTTTATAATGATCCATAATCACTTGACGGTAAAGTGTATCTAAGTTTACATGGTTAGACATTACTGAAGTACTCCTTTGTCTTTTTAATACCTGCAACTAACTTATCTACTTCTTCTTCTGTGTTGTACAGGTAAAAACTAGCTCTTGCTGTGGCAGATACCTTTAACCATTTCATTAAAGGCTGTGCACAATGGTGACCTGCACGAACAGCAATTCCCTCAGCATCTAAAACTGTGGCAACATCATGTGGATGAACATCATCGATATTAAATGTTACTAACCCGGCACGATGTTTAGGTCCGTAGATAGTCATTCCATTAATCTGACTTAATTGCTCTAAAGCATACTGAGCAAGTTTATGCTCATGTGCTTCAATTGCTTCTAAGCCGATATCCTCAAGAAAATCAATCGCAGCACCGAGTCCGATAGCTCCGGCAATAATAGGTGTACCAGCTTCAAACTTCCAAGGGAGCTCTTTCCATGTTGATTCCTGCAGTCCAACAAAATCAATCATCTCTCCACCAAATTCGACTGGTTCCATGTTTTCTAATAACTGCTTTTTCCCATAGAGTACACCAATTCCTGTCGGTCCACACATTTTATGTCCTGAAAATGCATAGAAATCACAATCTAAATCTCGTACATCTACTTTCATATGAGGGGTACTTTGAGCACCGTCCACAACCATAACAGCTCCATTTTTATGAGCAATTTCAGTTATTTCCTTAATTGGATTAATCGTTCCAAGCACATTTGAAACAAGCATAACTGAAACGATTTTTGTATTTGAAGTGACTGTTTCTTCAACATCCTTTAGGTCAATCGTTCCATCTTCTTGTAAAGGAATATATTTTAATGTGGCACCAGTAATTTTAGCTACCTGTTGCCAAGGAATGACGTTTGCGTGATGCTCCATATACGTAATGACAATTTCGTCGCCTTCTTTTACATTAGTAAGACCGTAGCTTTGTGCCACAATGTTCAACGCTGTTGTCGCACCACGAGTAAAGATGATCTCCTGCATTGATTTTGCATTTATAAATCGTCTTACCTTTTCACGTGCTCCTTCATATCCATCAGTTGCCTTTGTTCCTAACGTATGAACTCCACGATGAACATTTGAATTGTATTCCTTATAATATGTTGACAAAGCCTCAATAACAGCTAATGGTTTCTGAGATGTTGCGGCACTATCTAAATAAACAAGATCATTGCCGTTTACTTGTTGATGCAGGATCGGAAAGTGGGCACGAATATCATGGATATTCATTACTTAACTTTCCTTTCAATAACCTCAACTAACTGCTTCTTTACACCTTCAATTGGAAGCTCATTAACAACCGGAGCCAAGAAACCATGAATAACTAAGCGCTCAGCTTCAACTTGAGGAATACCGCGACTCATTAAGTAATAAAGCTGAATTGGATCTACGCGTCCAACAGAAGCAGCATGACCTGCTGTTACATCATCTTCATCGATTAATAAAATTGGGTTTGCATCTCCACGTGCTTTTTCACTTAACATAAGAACACGTGATTCTTGTTCTGCGTTTGATTTTGTCGCACCATGTTCAATTTTACCGATACCATTAAAGATGGAAGATGCACTGTCCTTCATAACACCGTGCTTTAAGATATAGCCTTCAGAGTGCTTCCCAAAATGAACAACTTTTGTTGTAAAGTTTTGCTTTTGCTCTCCACGACCTACAACAACTGTTTTCGTATCTCCGAAAGATCCGTCACCCATTAAGTTTGTTACATTTTCAGAAATAGTGTTTCCATCATTCATTAAACCTAATGCCCACTCAATTCGTGAATCACGGCCGGCAACTCCGCGACGGTTAACATAAGTTGTCACACCCTCAGCTAATGTATCAACTGCACCGTAAGTTACACGGGCATTTGTATTAGCAAATACTTCAGAAATAATATTGAACACACCTTCAACCTTTTCAACAGTAGAAATATAGTTTTCTACATAAGTAACAGAACTGTTATCATCCGCTACAACAATAACGTGGTTGAATAATGTTGTATTCGGGTTATCATGTACAAACACCGCTTGAATTGGTTCCGCAACTTCTACATTTTTAGGAATATAAACAAATACTCCACCATTAACAAGAGCAGCATGTAAAGCTGTTAGACGATGTTCGTCAACTTTTACGCCATCTGTCATAAAGTATTTTTGAAGTAATTCAGAATGTTCTTTAGCAGCTGTGTGAATATCCGTTAAGATCACACCTTGATCCTTTAATTCACTAGATAATGAAGTAAATGCAGCTGTGTTGTTTATTTGAACATACAGATTTTTGTTTGCTGATTCAAGATCGATTAAAGATTTCACATCTTCATGCAATTCATTAAGAGAAGATAACTTTTGACTCTCAACAGTATGCTCTTTAAAGTTTGTGAAATTCCATTTATCAATTTTTGTTTTATCTGGTTTTGGCATTGGAAGATCCTCTAGTTTTGCAAGAGCTTGTAAGCGAAGATCTTTTAGCCAATCCGGTTCACCAAGCTTACTAGAAAAGCTTGTGACATAATCCTGATTGATCGTTAATGTTTCCATACGTCTCATACTCCCCCTTACAATTATGCTTCTTGTCCGACAGTTTCGTCTTCAATACCTAATTCTTGCTTAATCCAGTCATATCCTTCTGCTTCCAGACGTTGAGCTAATTCAGGCCCACCTGATTTTACTACACGACCCTGCATCATAACATGGACTTTATCTGGAGTAATGTAGTTTAATAAGCGTTGGTAGTGAGTGATCATTAAGCAGCCGAATTCCTCACTGCGCATTTTGTTGATTCCTTTTGCTACAACTTTTAATGCATCGATATCAAGACCAGAATCGATTTCATCTAAGATCGCAATTTTTGGTTCAATCATCATTAACTGAAGAATTTCGTTACGTTTTTTCTCTCCGCCAGAAAATCCTTCATTTAAATAACGTTGTGCCATGTCTTGATCCATTTCAAGCTCTTCCATATTCGCATCCATTTTACGGATAAATTTCATTAATGAAATCTCGTCTCCTTCTTCGCGACGAGCATTAATTGAAGAACGTAAGAAGTCAGCATTTGTAACCCCGCTGATTTCACTTGGGTATTGCATTGCTAAGAACAGACCTGCACGAGCACGCTCGTCAACTTCCATTTCAAGTACATCTTCACCATCCAATGTGATGCTTCCTTTTGTCACTTCATATTTAGGGTGACCCATAATTGCTGAAGATAAAGTTGATTTTCCCGTTCCGTTCGGTCCCATAATTGCGTGGAACTCTCCGCCTTTTATTTCAAGATTTACACCTTTAAGAATTTCTTTTCCATCAATTTCTACGTGTAAATCCTTAATGATTAATGTAGAACCTGCCATATTGAAAACCCTCCATGTTATATAAAGTTTACTAATTCTCATTTTATTCTCATTCTAATATTATAACAAATGAAAAGTGAACACAACCTTTATGAAATCTAGTCGAAAATTGTCGTGTGATAAATCCATGTCTTTCATACATTTACACTACAATAATATGTACATAGAGAAATTAGCCAGTTTCTACTATATAACACATTTCTCTGTGAATCTACCCTTTAGGTACCTTGTTTATTTTCGTCCTTTCTACTAGAAAACATTCTCTTGGGGATAAAATTTATTCAACTTAAAATTTAATGGTCAAAAATAAAAGAAGAATCAGTGTTACCCACTGATTCTCCGCTCATCTATAAATCCTACCTTTTCATTTTCCGTTCAAGATCTGCATAAATCAACTGACTTTTTCGGTATTCTTCTTCCCGACTCATTTCAACATCCATGCGTTTATCATGCTTTCTAGCATACTCTGCATATCCCATTCCGTGAGACTGATGCATCGCCTTTTCCATTTCCGGAGTAAATTTCAGGTCGAGTGAAGCTTGATTCGAGTGAATAATGAATCAATCCTTTCAGCTTATTATTTATTACATAATAAGCATAGCAAGAATTTTCACTCAACTCAAAGTTCGTAAGATAATCTCACAAACCATACTGTCTCATTACGAATCATTTTGTCAGATTAGATACACTATCTGTTGTTTTTCTCATTGATTCTCTATTTTACTCAACTTATTGCTTTAATTGATTCAATTCTTGAATACATTCCTGAACAAGTGTAACAGCTTGGCTCATCGCAGCTCCTCCACCAAAAGCTGCTGTAACACCGACTGCTTCCAGGATTTCATCTTCACTTGCCCCGTTATCAAGACATCCTTTTGCATGGTAAATAATACAATATTCGTCTTGAGTATTAATCGCAATTCCTAAAGCAATTAAATGCTTTTCCTTCTTAGAAAGTTTTCCTTCCTTAAAACATGCCTCTGTAAATGCATTGTAATGTGTTGCAATGTCCGGCATTTTTTGAGTGAACATGCCTAAACCCATTTTATATTCATGTAAAGCAGCTTCAGTAGAGGTCATAAGTTCTTCATTCTGTTCCATTTTACACAGCTCCAATCTAATTTCATCATCAGGTTTAGTATGCATGTTTCCTTTGAATGTATTCAAAGGACTGCATGAAAAAAGAGACCTGCCATTAGACAGATCTCCCTTTCTTTGATTAATCATTTACTGGTAAAACAGAACCAGGATATTTTGTGGTAATGAATTCTTTAATCTCTTCAGATTTTAATACTTCTACTAAAGTTTTAATTTCTTCTTTATCTTTGTCTTCACTACGGATAGCGATGATATTTGCATAAGGATTATTTTCTCCCGCTTCTAGAGCAACTGCATCTTCCGCCGGATTTAACCCAGCTGCTAATGCATAGTTTCCATTGATAATAACAGCAGCACCCTCATCATTTTCATATGCACTTGCCAACATTTCAGGTGCAACACTATCATCAATTTCCAGATTTTTTTCATTTTCTACAATATCATCTTTTGTTGCGTTAATTTTTTCAACATCCGGATTAAGCTTAATTAACCCTTTTTCTTCAAGTAGAGCTAACACGCGTCCCATTTCCGCAACGTTATTGCTCATGATAATTTTTGCACCTTCCGGTAAGTCGGCAACATCTTTATATTCTTTTGAGTATATACCAAATGGCTCAATATGAATTGCTCCAGCATTTTCAATTTCAAAACCATTTTCTTTCACAGCATTATCTAAATACGGTACATGTTGAAAGTAGTTTGCATCAAGATCACCATTGTCTAGCGCAGGGTTAATTAATGGATAATCAGAAAACTCTTCAATTTTCAATTCAATCCCTTTTTCTTCTAGTAGCGGTTTTGCTTCTTCCAGGATCTCAGCATGCGGAACTGTAGTAGCTCCAACTGTTAGAACTTTTGTTTCTTGTTCTGTGTTGCCTTCAGTTGATTCTTGTGATCCATTATCTTCCCCGCCGCAAGCAACTAAAAGAATGGCAAAAATCGTAAATACAGTAGATAGTAAGTACTTTTTCACTTCGTTTTCCTCCTAACGTTTATCAATAGCTTTAACTAATATATCTCCAATAAATTGGATAATAAACACAATAATTAAGATAAAGATTGTCGCAACAATTGTTACTTCAAAATTATTTCTCTGGAAACCTTCACGGTATGCCAGGTCACCTAATCCTCCTGCCCCAACAACACCTGCCATTGCCGTATAGCCAACTAAAGCGATGGCTGTAACAGTTATTCCAGAAACTAGTGCCGGAAGTGATTCAGGTAAAAGGACTTTCCACATGATTGTGGATGTTTTTGCCCCCATAGATTTTGCAGCTTCAATAACCCCTTTATCCACTTCTCTTAAAGCAAGCTCTACCATTCTTGCATAAAAAGGAGCTGCCCCGATAATTAAGGCGGGGAGTGCAGCATTTGCACCAAGGATAGAGCCAACAATCACTTTTGTCATCGGTAAAAGCAAAATAACTAAAATAATAAACGGTATTGAACGAAAGATGTTTACTATTCCGGAAAGAATGGTGTTAAAAACAGTGTTACCCCATATGTTGCCCTTCGATGTTAAAAATAATAGAAGACCTAGGATGATTCCAATCAATAAGGTTGCCACAACTGAAACACCTGTCATATAAGTCGTCTCATATGTTGCTTCCCATACCTTTTCCCAATTCACATTTGGAAGAAACTGTTCAAGCATTCACCAGCACCTCCACTTCAACTTGTTGTTCTTTAATAAATGCTACAGTACGATCGATTTCTTCTTGTTTTCCATCTACATGTAAAAACAACGAACCATATGATCCATTTTGAGTTTGAGAGATTTTACCTTGAAGAATATTTACTTCGATCTGAAAATTTCGAATGATATTCGTAATTAACGGCCTCTCTGCTCCCTCACCTACAAATGTTAGCTGCAGTACTTTTCCAGAATCATAATTCTTTAACAAATGCTCCACTGCTTCCTTCGTATCGTCCGGTTCGGAAATTTGCTTTACAAATGTTCTTGTAATTGGTTTTTGCGGGTTTTTAAATACATCTAAAACATTTCCTTGTTCCACTACCTCACCATTTTCCATCACTGCAACACGATGACAAATCTTACGAATAACATGCATTTCGTGTGTAATGAGAACAATGGTTAAACCTAAACGTTTATTAATATCGACTAATAACTCCAGAATCGAGTCAGTTGTTTGAGGATCCAGCGCTGAGGTTGCTTCATCACATAATAATACCTTTGGATTATTTGCTAGTGCTCTTGCTATACCCACACGCTGCTTTTGTCCACCACTTAATTGAGAAGGGTAAGCATTCTCCCGACCGTCCAAGCCAACAAGCTTGATTAATTCATCTACACGTCTTAGTCGTTCAGCTTTTTTCACTCCGGCAATTTCTAATGGAAAGGCAATATTTTCACGAACTGTTCTTGACCATAACAAATTAAAATGCTGAAAAATCATGCTTATTTCTAAACGGGCTTTTCGGAGCTTCGCGCCTGAAGCAGAATCAATTCTACTGTCAGCTACTTTTACCTCTCCACTTGTTGGCTTTTCCAACCCATTTAATAGACGAATTAAAGAACTTTTTCCCGCTCCACTATAACCAATAATCCCAAAGATCTCACCTTTCTCGATCTCAAGATTCACATTATTCACAGCTCTAACCTGGCCTGATTTTGTTTTATATATTTTATTGACATTTGATAATGTAATCATCCTGTCACCTTCTTTCTAATTTCTTATTATTAAAGATAAATAAAAAACCTTTCTACTAATGAGCAGAAAGGCACTTATAAATCCTTTCTCTCATCTCTCAAAGCAATTGCTTTGCGTGAATTGGCACCATTTCAACATATGTTGTTGGTTGCCGGGCTTCGTCGGGCACTTCCCTCCACCTCTCTTGATAAGAGCTTCTTATATTAAATTAAGTAAATGTCGGTTTTTAAATACGAGTGTGATTGTATCATGTGTTAAAAAATCATGTCAATCAAAAACCTTTTGTTATAAAATTTGAAAAATTCTGGTTTATCTATAAAAAGCACCCCAATACAAAAAGAAATAGGATGACATAAGCGATCATCCTATTTCTTTTAATTTTATATATTCACTTGTTCTAAACTTCTTATCCCTGTAGCCTTTTCAATAGCTTGTTCAAGGTCCTCAATCAAATCATCAATATGTTCTATTCCCACTGAAAGGCGAATTAAGTCTTCTTTAACTCCTGATTTCTTTAAATCCTCAACATTCAGTTGTTGATGTGTTGTACTTGCCGGATGGATAATTAAGCTTTTGGCATCCCCTACATTTGCCACATGTGACCACAATTCAACAGAGTTTATTAAGGATGCTCCTGCTTCTCTTCCACCTTTAATGCCAAACACGATGACTGCCCCTGCCCCCTTAGGAAGATATTTATCAGCCAAATCTTTTGCTGGATGATTCGGGCTTTCAGGGTATAGCACCCATTCTACAGCGGGATGGTTCTCAAGGTAATCAACCATTTTTCGCGCATTTGATACATGCTCTTTCATTCGCACATGAAGAGTTTCTAAACCAAGTGTAAATTGAAATGCATTGTAAGGGCTAATGGCAGGTCCCATATCTCTTAATAATTGAACTCTCGCTTTGATGATATATGCTTGTGCACCTAAGGCCTCAGAATATACGAGGTCATGATAGCTTGGGTCAGGTGTTGTAAATCCGGGGAATTTAGGGCTATTCCAGTTAAACTTCCCACCGTCTACGATCACTCCTCCCAGTGTTGTTCCATTTCCTAATAACCATTTGGTAGCAGAGTGAACAACAATATCAGCACCATGTTCAATCGGCTTACACAAATATGGAGTTGCAAATGTATTATCAACAATTAGCGGAATACCAGCTTCATGTGCGATTTCTGCAACAGCTTCAATATCGAGAATATCTAAACTTGGATTACCAATTGTTTCAGCAAAAATTGCTTTCGTTTTTGGAGTGATGGCTGCACGGAAATTCTCAGGGTTCTTCGGATCAACAAAAGTTGTGTTAATTCCATATTTCGGCAAGGTTGCGGCAAACAAATTATACGTTCCACCGTATAGGGTAGATGCTGATACAATTTCATCGCCAGCGCCAGCGATATTCAATACAGATAATGTAATCGCTGCCATTCCACTTGCTACAGCTAAACTGCCAATACCTCCCTCAAGTTGGGCAATTCTTTCCTCAAATACTGTTGCTGTTGGATTATGTATTCTTGTATAGATATATCCCGGCTCTTTCAAACCAAATAAATTAGCGGCATGTTCAGTATTATCAAACACATAAGCGTTGGACTGATAAATAGGTACAGATCTTGCACCTGTCATTTCATCTTTTTTTAATCCACCGTGAATTGTTAATGTTTCTTGTCGATATTGTTTTTCATTCATTTTGATTCCTCCCCTATTGTATTACCTGCCTTGTCTACAAATAGGTGCAAATACTTGATGAAAAAACTCTGTTTTTAGACTCTTCTATTGTAATCTCCCAAGCATATATTCGGCAAGTCTTCAGGGAGGTTTAACCCTATCTTAATTTAATAAGTGCATCAAGCTTTAAAAAATCACGATAAGACCCTTTTATGGATATACTTCCGAAAGATAATAACTGTTTCATGCTAATGTTATTTTTGATCATATCCTCTAAATCTTTCTTTCCACCCTCAATAAAGAAATCTACCTTTTGTGGACAATAAGCCAAAATACTTGATCCTTTTGATGAAAGCTCAAGATAATAACTCTCACTACTTTTGGGCCTGACTTCAACAATAAGTTTTCGATTCATTAATATGGGCTTTATAAAATCAGCTTTATTTAGGCTGGAAATAAAATCAGTCAAGAACATAAAAAATCCTCCCGATCATCAATTAGTTTAATAACTAATTTCATGAATGATCGGAAGAATCCTTTAAATAAAACTCGACAGTTTCTGCCTTTCTTGTGGAAACAGTACTATTTCCCAAGAAATATGTCATCTTTTCCATTATATTGTTTTAAAAGGTCATAAAGGTATCCCACTGACTGAAATGCATATACCTTTTCCTTTAATTTCCCATCTACGAATAAAAGCAAACACGGTACACTTTCAATCCCTAATTCTTTCGCTTCTTCAGGATAATAATTTAAATTAATTGAATAAATATCTAATTCTGGAAGTAATTCATCTACTACATTTAGCATCTTTTTTGCAACCTGACACGTACCACACATTGGTGTAAATAAATACATGACATGAAGGCCTTTATTCAGTATTGTAAGCTGCTTTTCATTCCAATCAATCATAGTCCTAACTTTTTTACACCCTTCTAAAGAAATTTTGCATTTACATCTATATTAGCAGTAAGCAGGACTGATGCAACGTGATGATCAGGCGCTGTTGCAACCTCACGATACGCCCTGTCAATATAGAGGTGGGAGGCTTCTGGAAACTCCCGCTTAAATTGTTTTCGCAAACGATCTCCGGCATCATCTGAATCAACTAAAATATATACATCTTTAAGAAATAACTCTTCAATTAATTCATCCATTTTTGTTAAACTGATCGTTCCATTTGTACAGATGATTTCTATTGGCTCACATATTACATTTAGAACTTTCTTTTTATCTGATTTCCCCTCAACAATTAATACTTTTTCAACCTCAACTAACGACATAACCATCACCTAATTTTAAATGTAAAAGTCTTTTCTATAACGTATTCGATTTGTCGAGGTTGTTTCCCTTTAATTATATGTTTTTTCTTTTTCATATCGAAAAAACATATAAAGAAAACAGACCATTTAGTATATAAAAAAGGTGAAAGTGCAAAAAAGCAGTGGTGTTAGCCACTGCTTTTCCATTAACACCAGCCATTTTCATCGTCACAGTCGACATATTTTTGATCTGGTCCAGATAACACATCTGCAATTTGGTAAAAGTGGCTATTATTAAATTCATAACCAGCTTTCAAGTTATAATTGTTTTCTGAGACCATCTGGCCTATTTTTTCATTTTCCAGATAAAGATTTAATTGCCCATCTCCAAATTTCCCGACAACTCGATCAGTGATATCTAATCGTTGTTTTTGAATAGACATATGGACACCCTCCTTTACCTTACTTATAGGATGTCCATATTTTTTCGCATCATGCTTATTAGTCTTGATTGGTCTTTTCTGTATATTGTTCTGCAGTCATTAATTTTTCAACATCTGCAATATCTGAAGGCTCAATAACAATCATCCACGCCTTTTCATATGGAGATTCATTTACAAATTCAGGGCTATCATCAAGATCTTCATTGATGTCAATAATTTTCCCACTTATTGGTGCATAAAGCTCAGAAACAGTCTTTACAGATTCAACACTTCCAAACGGCTCGTCCGCTTTTATTTCATCGCCAACTTCCGGTAGTTCGACGAAAACGATATCACCTAGTTCTGATTGAGCAAAATCAGTAATGCCGATTCGAACTTTTTCTCCTTCAACTTTTACCCATTCGTGCTCTTCTGAATAACGAAGTTCTTTTGGTGTGTTCATGTTCTCATACCTCCAGGATTTTTATCATTATGAATGTTATTGGATCCGTTATACTACCTTTATTTTCTAACATAGTAATCACTATTGTTTTAGCAGTTTTTTTGCACTGTTGCAAGTGGATCAGTTTAATTTTCCCACGCTTCAACAAATTGGTCTTCCTTAAAACCTATTGTTACCTTTTGATTTCCAACAGTAAGTGGTCGTTTCACTAACATTCCATTAGACGATAATAGGTCGAGCATTTCGTCCTCTGACATTGATGCTAATTTATCTTTAAGACCAAGCTCTCGGTATTTTTGTCCACTTGTATTAAAGAATTTTTTTAGTTCTACTCCACTCTTTTGGTAAATGCTTGATAGTTCTTCTTTGGAAGGAGGATTTTCCACAATATGTATTTCATTCAATTCAATGTTATGTTCTTCTAACCATTTTTTCGCTTTTCGACATGTTCCACATTTAGGGTACCAGTAAAAATCTAATGCCATTTGTATCACCTCCAACATCACATAATCAATAAAGTACTATTCCATTTTTGGAGAGGAATATTTTTCTTTATCTTATCATAGATTTTTGACTGCGCCTAATTAGGAATGTCCTGTTTGTAACAAATTTCCTCAAATTTAAGAGGCTGTTTTGGTATACTTTGCGATGTTATAGGTGAAAATTAGTTCGTTTCATTGCGCTCCAGACACTCCATGCGTCGGGGAGGAAGCCGAGCCTCCTCAGCTTCGCCTGCGGGTTCTCGCCCTTTCCTCTTCTTCCGAAGAAGTCGAGTGTCTTCCGCTCCATTCCACTGCTACAATCTTTAAGAAGATAGCCATGAAAAAGAGACAATCCCAGTTAAAAAGATTGCCTCTTTCCACTTATGCCAAATAAGCGTTTTTATCAATAATAGCTGCTGCGATTTCTCTTTTCTTGCCGATTACATTGATTGGTGTATGTCTGGTGAATTTTCGTAAGGCTGATAACATCATGCGGAGGGAATCACCGGATTCCACTGCAATTAATGACTCTTTGGCATGGGACTCAATTTCATTAAATGCTTCCTGACAGTATACCTGTGTATAAAGAAGCTTTTGCTTATTTTTTTCTTCACCAGTTTTTGCGATCGCCTTTTCTGTTCGTAGAATCGCTGATTCCATTGCATATACATTGCTCACGATATCTGCAATATTCACTAATACTTCCTGCTCTTTTTGTAGTTCTTTTCCGTATTTTTGTGCAGCAAGACCTGCAATTAATACACCGATTTTCTTCGCATTTTTCAAAAGGTTTTTCTCTTGCTCCAATATTCCATCTCCAACTTCCTCAGGCATAAGCATCATCAACTCTTCTTGTAAGCTTTGTGCTTTTTGGAATAAAGGCAATTCTCCTTTAAGCGCTTTTCGTAAATAAGTTCCCGGTACTAATAAGCGATTAATTTCATTTGTTCCTTCAAAAATACGATTAATACGGGAATCACGATAAACACGCTCTACTTCATATTCAGCCATAAAACCGTAGCCGCCATGGATTTGGACCGCTTCATCGACAACATAATCTAGTGTTTCCGAACCAAAAACTTTATTCAATGAGCACTCAATTGCATATTCAGCAATAGATTTGGCTACTTCTTTACCATCTTTGATTTCGTCATCTGTTAGTCTGCTCATACGATCCTCAAAAAGTCCGACTGTCCGATAAACAGAACTTTCCATCGCATACGTTTTCACAGCCATATTGGCAAGTTTTTCTTGAATAAGTGAGAAGCTAGAAATTGGAGTTTTAAATTGTTGACGTTGATTTGCGTATTGAACAGCAACATCGATCAATCTTTTTGAACCGCCAATTGTTCCAACTGCAAGTTTGTAACGGCCGATATTTAATATATTAAAAGCAATGACATGACCTTTTCCAAGCTCACCTAATAAGTTTTCTATAGGGACAAGTGCATCTTCTAAAATAACCGTTCTTGTTGAAGAGCCTTTTATCCCCATCTTCTTTTCTTCAGGTCCGGTCGACACCCCTGGAAAATCTCTTTCTACAATAAAGGCTGAAAAGTGTTCACCATCTACTTTCGCATATACGATAATAACATCAGCAAAACCGGAGTTTGTGATCCATTGCTTTTCACCATTTAACACATAATGTGTACCTTCTGCATTTAATCTTGCCGTTGTTTTTGCTCCTAATGCATCAGATCCTGAGCTAGGCTCTGTTAATGCATAGGCAGCAATTTTTTCACCTGTTGCAAGTTCAGGTAAGTACTTCTTTTTTTGCTCGTCATTTCCAAACAGAACAATCGGTAATGAACCAATTCCAACATGGGCACCAAAGGTAAGCGAAAAGCTTCCTGCCCTTGAGATTTTCTCAGTAATAAGTGCAGAGCTTATTTTATCTAAACCGAACCCACCGTATTCTTCAGGAACATCTGCACCTAATAAACCAAGCTCCCCTGCTTGCTTTAACAGTTTCACAGATTTTTCAAATTGATGATTTTCTATGTCTTCTAGATGAGGTAAAACTTCATTTACAGTAAATTCTTCTGTTGTTTTTGCTATCAGCTTCTGCTCATCTGTAAAGTCTTCCGGGGTAAACATGCGATCGTACGAGATATCCTCAATTAAGAAGCTGCCACCTTTAATCACCGAATTCGTTGCTTTTGCCATGAAAAATTCCCCCACTCTTTTATTGTCAATTCACGATCTATTCATCTAACAATGGCCCATGGTTACACTAATTCAAATACTCCGGCAGCACCCATTCCTCCGCCGATACACATTGTGACAACACCAAACTGCTGGTTTCTTCGCTTCATTTCATGAATAAGTGAAAGGGTAAGCTTAGCACCCGAGCAGCCTAGCGGGTGACCAAGAGCAATAGCTCCTCCATTCACATTGACTTTTTCTTCATCAAGTCCTAGTTCCCGTATAACCTGAATGGATTGAGATGCAAAGGCTTCATTTAATTCAAATAGCCCAATATCTGAAAGCTCCAGTCCTGCATATTTTAATGCCAATGGAACAGCAGCAACTGGACCTATCCCCATTACCTCGGGTGGAACACCTGCCACCGCAAAAGATTTGAATTTTGCCATAGATTCGTATCCGAGAGATTCAGCTTTTTCTCGATCCATTAGCATAACAGCTGCAGCACCATCACTCGTTTGTGAAGAATTTCCAGCTGTAACAGACCCTTTTATTGAAAAAGCCGGCTTTAAGGTAGCTAATATATCTGTTGTTGTATTCGCGCGAACGCCTTCGTCTTGACTGAATTGAACCACTCTCTCCTGAAGCTTGTGATCAGATCCCACTGTTCGAACATTCACTTCAACAGGAACAATTTCATCATGAAACTTTCCTTTTTGAATCGCCTTCGCTGCCCGCTTATGACTTCTTACAGCAAAAGCATCTTGTTCCTCACGAGAAATCCCATATTTTGTTGCTACTTGCTCAGCGGTGTGCCCCATTCCCATATAATACTCCGGTGCTTTCTCTGCTAGTTTTACATTAGGCCGAACCACATGCCCCATCATTGGCACAAGGCTCATAGATTCAGCTCCTCCGGCTATTGCAGTATCCGAATGACCAAGCATGATCTTCTCCGCTCCATAAGCTATACTTTGCAGGCCGGAAGAGCAATATCGATTAATAGTAATGGCAGGAACTGTATAAGGAAGTCCAGCTAAGGCCCCTATGTTTCTCGCCATATTTAAGCCCTGTTCTGCTTCGGGCATCGCACATCCGATGATTAAATCATCGATGTTGCCTTCATAATCCCCGGCTCTTTTCAACGTCTCCCTTACAACTAAAGCACCTAAATCGTCCGGACGCATATTAGCTAAAGTCCCCTTTTTTGCTCTACCAACCGGTGTTCTGGCACCAGCAACAATGACTGCTTCCTTCATTCAATTAAAACCTCCCTTTTATTAGTTTCTAAGCGGTTTTCCTTTTACGAGCATGTGCTGCATTCTTGCTTGAGATTTTCTTTCCGCTACTAAACTTAAGAACGCTTCTTTTTCTAAATTTAATAAGTATTGTTCATCAACCTCTGTTCCAAATGGAACTTTTCCCCCTGATATCACAAAAGCCAGCTTTTTAGCAATTTTCAAATCATGCTCTGAAATATAGCCCGAAAGGTACATAGACTGTGCACCGAGTAATAACGCAGCATATCCTGTTTCACCAACTACAGGGATCTTCTTTCTAATTGGCGGTTGGTATCCTGCATCATATAGGTCAATGACACGTTTTTTAGCATCATGGATGAGATGGTCACTATTTATACTTATATGATCATGTTCATTTAAGAATTGATTTTGTTTCGCTTCTGCTGCAGATGATGATACTTTTGCCATTGCAATTGTTTCAAACACTTTATTTGCAACAGTCTGTAAATCAAAATCAGCACCTTTAGGCATATTGTTTAGCTGTTTAATATAAAGCTCTTTATTTCCTCCTCCACCAGGAATTAATCCAACTCCTACTTCCACTAACCCCATGTATGTTTCACTTGAAGCTTGGATGCTGCTTGCCGGGAGACAAATTTCAGCCCCTCCCCCTAATGTCATTCCAAACGGTGCTGCAACAACAGGTTTTTTGCTATATTTGATTTTCATCATGGCTTGCTGAAATTGGTTAATAACCATATCAATTTCAAACAAGTTATCGTCCTGTGCTTCCATTAAAATCATTCCGAGATTTGCACCAACACAAAAGTTCTTCCCTTGATTTCCAATCACAAGCCCTTTGTAATTTTTCTCGACTTCTGCGATTGAGAAATTAATCATTTGAATAATATCAAATCCAATGGCATTACTTGGTGAATGGAACTCTAATAAAGCAACATCATCACCTAAATCAATTAAGCTTGCACCACTGTTTCTCTTTATTACCCCATGGATTTCTTTATATTGTTTAAGATCTATCACCTTTGGATTTCGTCTTACTTGTCGGTATTCACCATCAGAATAGTAAAATAGTACACCATTTTCTTTTCTATAAAATGTTCCGTAGCCTTTGCCAAGCATATCCTTAACCCAGACAGGTACCTTAGAACCCTGCTGTTCCATTAGCTCAACCGACTTTTCAATCCCTATAGCATCCCATAATTCAAATGGACCTAATTCCCAACCAAATCCCCATTTCATCGCCTGATCAATTGCTACGATATCATTAGCAATATCACCTAGAAGCTCGGCTGAATAAATGAGCGTCGGGATTGTAATTCCTCTTAATAAAGCTCCTGCACGGTCTTCCGCATATATAAGCGCTTTCAATTTGTTTTGTAGTCCCTTTGCTTGCTTTGCCTGTTCAACAGATGGTGCCAGCAATTTTTTCCGCTCTTCATATTGGAATGTTTCAGTATTTAATTCAAGAATGTCTTTTCCTGCCTTTTTATAAAAACCTTGGCCGCTTTTACTGCCAAGCCACTTATTATCAAGCATTTTTTGCATAAAAACAGGAATATCAAATACCTCTTTTTCTTCTCCATCTACTAGTTCATATACATTTTTTGCGACGTGTGCAAAAGTATCAAGACCTACGACATCAAGGGTTCGGAAGGTTGCACTCTTCGGTCTGCCGATAAGGGGACCTGTTATAGAATCGACTTCACCAACTCGATAGCCGCCCTTCATCATTTCCTGAACGGTTACTAATAACCCGTAAGTCCCAATTCTGTTTGCTATAAAGTTTGGTGTGTCTTTTGCTTCAACAACACCTTTACCAAGGACATCTTCGCCGAATGATTTTATGAATGCCAGGACTTCCTGATCGGTGTCTTTTGTTGGAATCACTTCTAAAAGCTTTAAGTATCTAGGGGGATTGAAAAAATGCGTACCTAAAAAGTGCTTTCGGAAGTCTTCTGATCGTCCTTCTGCCATAGCCTCTACTGAAATACCTGATGTATTTGAACTGATAATACTCCCAGGTTTTCTATATTGGTCAACAAGAGCAAAGACCTTTTGCTTTACAGGTAAATTTTCGACAACAACCTCAATAATCCAATCTGCCTCATTAAGAAGATGCATGTCATCTTCAAAGTTACCTACCTTAATACGTTCCAGATTACTCTTATCTGTAAGTGGTGCAGGCTTTTGTTTAAGAAGCTTTTGTACAGCTTTTTGTACAAGACGATTTCGAACAGCTTTATCTTCAAGTGTGAGACCTTTTTTTAGTTCTTCTTCATTTAATTCTCGTGGCACAATATCTAATAGTAATACAGGGATGCCGATATTTGCTAAGTGTGCTGCGATTCCAGAGCCCATTACCCCTGATCCTAAGACAGCCGCTCTTTTTATACGCTTGACCATATATTCTCCCCCTTTATTTGAATGAATACTCATTCATTTTCTTTTCAAAAAAAATGAACCCTTACGAATGAGTTTCTTTATTATAAATATAAAAGATTTACCTCATGACTTCAATAGATTTATCACAATTTTTCCTAAATAATCAAATCAAACATTGGACAAGTTAATCTCTAGGAGGTGATATAATATGGCAAGATTAAAAAAATCTCCTTCAAAAGCGGGTGTTAGTGCTGCAAGCGTAAAGGGGAATGCGGGTCCTACTAACGAAAAAGCTGGCGGCGGGAAACGCACTAGTCAAAACCAACAATACAAACAACATAATATGGGTAGCGACGATATGTAATGTTGAAAAGCGTAAGCGCCTTGATCGGACTAGGGTAAATAAGGCGCAAAGGGATAGAAGACGTTCTTTGTCTTCAATTCCTTTGTGGCTTATGACCTCGAGGGGCTAGGCGCTGACAGTCAGTAACGCGACATCCTTTCACATTGACTGCACTTGCACATCCTGTGTTTCGGAGCTAGTCGAAAAACTAATTACACACTTTCATAATATTATCTATCCCAAAAGGGACTAGCACTATAGATGCAGAGTTCCCTTTTTCATCTTTATCGTCTTTATCGTTTGATCATTCCTTTTATCACAAAGGCTATATTTGCAGGCCTTTCTGCCATTCTTCTCATGAAATATCCGTACCAATCTGTCCCATAAGGAACATATACCCTCATTTTATACCCTTCATTAACAATTTCCAATTGCTTTTCAGGCCGAATTCCATAGAGCATTTGAAATTCAAATTGAGTTTTTGGAATACCATGTTTGTTTGCAATTTGTTTGGTATAGTCAATTATCTGGTCGTCATGTGTTGCAATAGCTGTATAGTGACCATTAAGTAAATGCATTTTAATGATCTTTTTAAAATTTAAATCTACATCTTTTTTATCTGGAAATGCAACATCTGCCGATTCCTTGTATGCGCCTTTAACAAGTCTTAAGTTTGCTTGATAAGTACCTAAATCCTCTACATCATCTACCGTTCGATATAAATAAGCTTGAAGAACTGTTCCAACATTGTCATACTCAGATCTGAGGTGTTTAAAAATCTTCAATGTTTTTTCACACCTTGAATAATCTTCCATATCAATGGTTATAAAAACACCATGTTTTTTTGCTTTTGCCAAGATGCGGCACATATTCGATAAGACGACTTCTTCGGAAATATCTAAACCCATCGATGTTAATTTAATGGAAACTTGTGATTTTAATCGCTCATGACCAATGATCTCAATCGCCTTTATACAATGATTGGCTGTTTCCTCAGCTTCATTTTCATCAATAATAAATTCTCCTAAATAATCTAATGTTACATCAAGTCCTTTATTATTTAATTGTTTAATCACATCTTTTGCACCATCAATCGTATTACCGGCAACAAATCTAGCTGCCCCAAAACGCAAGCCGTATTTTTTGGCTAACTTCGTCATCATCTTATTTCTGGATAAAAACATAAAAGAGTTCCGTAAAAGTTTTTCCATCTTAAACCGCCTCCCTTTCATCCTTATACAGAAGAAAAGCACAATGGAAGAAAACGCATTCAAATTCTGCATCTTTATCAAATCTGTATTCGTCTTATTCCTACTATATGTTTGATGAATAAAACTGTTAAAAAACCACTAGTGTCTTGCATAGGGCTATGCGGATTGTGTAATTATAGACAAGAAAGAATTGTGAGGAGGATTAACATGCAACAGCAAAATTATCAACAACAAACTCAACCCGGTATGATGCAACAGCCCCCAAATGTTGTGACGACAAAGGATCAGCTTTACCTTACAGATATGCTTTCCTGGAACCTTTTAGCAATGAAAAAAGCTCATTTTTTTGCTTCTCAATGCCAAAATCAACAGGTAAAAACGCAATTGGAAAAAGTCGGTCAAATGCATGAACAACACTATCAGAAAATTTTAGGGCATTTACAAACCCAACAGCAATCTTCACAGAACTCACAACTTCAATAGGAGGTAGCACAAGATGGATCAAATAAAAAGTGCATCAATGACACCGGTTCAACAGGGACCACAAATGAATGATCGTGACTTTGCAAATGATCTTTTAGCAACTGAAAAATATTTAACGACCGCATATTCAACTGCTTTAAATGAAGCAAGTCATCAAAATCTTTATCAAGACTTGCAAACCATTCTAACTGAAACACAGCAAGCTCAAAGAGATCTATATAACTTCATGTTTCAAAACGGATGGTATACTCTTGAAGCAGCTGATACACAAAAGCTTCAGCAGTCTTATCAAAAATTTTCTTCGTCTATTCAACAAGAATCACCGTACGGTAAGACCCAATAAAAGGAAAGGGACTGTTCAAAACACAGTCCCTTTCCTCTTATTGATTTTTTGTTTCCCTATGTTTTTCATTTAAAACCTTTATCTCATTGATCATGACCTTCAGGTTGTCTTTTGCATCAGGATAGGATGCATTCCAATGTTTGGTGAGTGGTGGCATTGACTTTGATATGTGAGAATATAGAGCCCACATTATTACTTTTTCCTTCAATTCATCAGAAGAATCTCCTAATAACAATTCTGTATACTTCTCTATGAGCCCATCAAATTGATCTTTTAACTTTTGATCCATTCATGAACACCTCCTAATTCGGACTTATGCATTCAATTGGACACGTGTTACATCGATCATTATTTTTTGATGTAAGATAAAATAAACAGCAAGTTGATCTTTTTCGTACATCATTATGTTTTTCATGAAAAAATGGAGCTAGTGGATTTTTAGCTTTTACTCCAAAGAGATGAGGAGCTGCCTCCATTACAACATATGAAAAATCATCACGTATTCTTGCTTTGGTTTCTTCCGATAAGTCTTTGTCTTCTAATGTAGACTCATACATCCAAAAAATATAGAGCGCTACATTCTCCCATAAAATAACCTTTGCAACACGCGATACTTTTGAAATAGTTGTAATCATAAGGGCAATATTTTGTTTAAATAGAGCCTCTAAAACTTCATCACGCCATTCATTTCGACTCGAAGCCGGAGTGGTAACTTCCGAGTTTACAAAATGGAAACTCGGTAACCAAA
Source organism: Bacillus sp. J37 (assembly GCF_000518865.1). Taxonomy (GTDB): domain Bacteria; phylum Bacillota; class Bacilli; order Bacillales; family Bacillaceae; genus Metabacillus. The sequence goes on from NZ_JAEK01000004.1 coordinate 138,454, forward strand.
ATGGATCGTCTTCCTCTGTGTATAAAAAAAGGTTGTCAATGGAACTATTTATCCCTTTATTAAATACACTCATACTATATAAAACAAGCGCAGCTAAAAAGGCATAACTCTTTACAAGCATCGAACCTAATACCTGCTGTTTATCTGTATTGTATTTTATTTGTAAGTTATCATTGAATAATCTTATCAAACGGTCTTCATTTAATAATTCAGAACCTTTGACCATGACCTGTGGTGAAGTGTCTTTTAAACATAATCGATATTTTTCTAATATTTTTTCTTCTACTTTCGATAATTCAGCCATTTAATGCGCCAACTTCCTTTACAATACATCTCCCTTTTCCATGAGGGATACAAAGTGGAGTTCCAAAAAGGGGATCAACTGTTACCTCACAGTTCATCTCAAAAACATTTTGCACTAAACTACAATTGATCACTTCTTCAGGCTTTCCTTGTGCAAAAATCTTTTTATCTTTTAATGCTACTAAATTATGAGCATAACGACAAGCTAAATTCAGATCATGAAGTACCATTACAATCGTACGATTTTCCCGCTCATTTAATTCAAATAGCAGATCGAGTATTTCAATTTGGTGTGTCATATCCAAATAAGTTGTTGGTTCATCCAACAAAATAATATCTGTTTTTTGTGCCAAAGTCATTGCAATCCATGCACGCTGTCGTTGTCCCCCTGATAATGAATCAACCGGTCTCTCGGCTAGCTCCTGTAAAGCAGTTGCTTCTAAAGCAATGTTAACTGCTTCTTCGTCCTCTTCAGACCATTGCTTTAACCAACTTTGATATGGGTAGCGTCCTTGTTTAACGAGCTGCAGGACTGTTAATCCCTCTGGAGCTGTCGGACCTTGAGGAAGAATTGCAAGCTGCTTGGCTACTTCTTTTGTTGATAATTTAGCTATTGCAGTACCTTCCAGTAAAACAGTTCCTTCCTTCGGCTTTAACAGTCTTGCAATAGACCTTAGCAAAGTTGATTTTCCACAACCATTACTTCCGATAAAAACGGTAATTTCACCTTTAGGAATTTTCACATCTAGCTCATTTATAATAATCGTATCTCCATATGAAAGCGTTAGAGCACTTGTTTCTATGGCTGTCATTCTAAAATCACTCCTTTTTGTATGGTCTATTGTCAACTGTTTCTAGTTTTGTATAACAAATAAATAAAATATGGTGCCCCAATTGCTGCAGTAAATACTCCTGCCGGAACCTCTAAAGGAGAAAATAATATTCTTCCTAAAAGATCAGCCAACATGACCAGAATCGCTCCGATTAATGCAGATACTGGAAGAAGGGCTCCAAATGATGATCCAACGAGTCTTCTTCCTATATGTGGAGCCATTAACCCCACAAAACCAATAACACCTGCAAAGGCAACTGCGCTACCTGTTAGTGCTGTACTTAACAGTAATAGAAAAAAACGATTTCGTTGAACTGCACTTCCTACCCCTGTTGCAAGCTCATCACCAAGCTCTTGAATATTGACATTCCGAATTGAAATGATGCTTATAACAAGTAAGATAACAACAACGGGTGTTAAAATCCGAACATGCTCCCATGTTGCTCCATAGACGGTTCCGGTAATCCATACATTTGCTTGTGAGGCTTGATAAATCGGACCTTTCACCATAAATAATGTTGTCAAAGATTGAGCAAGCATTGATAAACCAATTCCAATTAACACAAGCCTAATAGAAGAAGCTCCATTTTTCCATGATAACAAATAAACGAGAATCCCGACGATCGCGGCACCTATGAATGCTGCTACAGGCATCCATTTTATACTAACAAAAAGAGAATTATTTTTATCACTGAAAAGCATAAGAAATAAGACAACCCCAACAGATCCTCCCCCTGTTATTCCGATAATATCAGGTGAAGCTAGAGGGTTCCGAATTAACCCTTGTAAAATAGCTCCGGCAACCGCTAAACTAATTCCTACTAGTAAAGCAATCATAATTCTGGGGAGCCGAAACGAAAAGATAAATAAATTTTCCATTTCGTCCCCATATCCAAACAAGGTCTTTAGCACATTAAGTGGATGAATGAGTACCTCGCCAACCCCTGTACTCGTCAAAAATACAAGACATGTAACGACAAGGAGAATAACAGAAACGGCAAAAGCCTTTTTATCAAAAAAGAATGAGAATTTATTTGAACCAAAGCGAAGCTTATAATATTTTTTCATGATTGATTAAACCCCCTGCGAGCAATGTAAATAAAAAAGGGAGTTCCTATAAAAGCAGTCATAACACCAACTGGAATCTCTTCCGGCATAACAATATATCTAGCTAGAATATCAGCAAACACAAGTAAAGAGCCTCCGAGAACAACACAATATGGAAATATCCAGCGATAATCATTTCCTACTATAAACCTTGCAAAATGGGGAATCACAATCCCAATAAACGCAATTGGACCAGCAACTGCTACAGCCCCTCCCCCTAAAATAATCACAAGTAAAGCACCTGTTAACTTTACAAAGCCGGTTCTTTGCCCCAAACCTTTTGCTACATCTTCCCCCATTGTTAATACATTTATCTTTTGAGAAAGAATCAAGCTAATCATGATGGCAGGTAAAATATATGGGAGAACGGTAAATAAACTTTCTAGCTTTCTCCCTTGTATAGAGCCTGCTAACCAAAAAAGAACTTGATCTAATGCAGCTTCATTAACAACTAATAACCCTTGTGTTAAAGAGGAAAAGAGTGCAGCCATCGCTGCGCCTGCTAATGTTAGCTTCATAGGTGTTAAACCGTCCCGCCCAAAGGATCCCACAAAATAAACAATAAACGCTGAAAAAGCAGCTCCCGCAAATGCGATAAGTGTAAATCCCTGGTAAGAATTAACATAAAAGAAAGTAACCGCAACAACGATAAAAAATCCCGCTCCGGCATTAATGCCAAACACACTTGGTGATGCCAAAGGATTCTTTGTTAGTGCCTGCATAATGGCCCCTGCCAAAGCTAAACTGGCTCCTACCGTAGCACCTATCAAAGCTCTTGGCAAACGTACCTCGTGAACGATAATATGTTCATTTGTGCCATTATAACTTGTAAATGCCTCATAAACAGTCTTTAAATTCGTATCTGCATATCCAAACACAAGACTTCCACACATTAAAAGCAAGAGTAATGATAAACCTAAAATAAGACCAATTGATTTTTGATAATTTGATTTTAATATCATATTTTCTCCTTGCAACTATCCATACTTCTTTTTCATATTATCAAATATAGATGATTTTGAAAATCATTTTCATTTAACTATTGACAACACTTTAACTTCACCTTATCATTCAGTATGTAAATGAAAATCATTATCAATAACGGAGGTCAAAACATGAGCAATACACACAAAAAGTCATGGTTATCATTATTTTTACTAAGCCTCACTCTTCTTATTCTCGCTGCATGTGGGAACAACAATGAAGGAACAACTGATTCTAAAGGTGCTAAAGATGCAAGTGATACACCTGCAGAAGAAACATATACAGTTGAACATGCTATGGGTACTACTGAAATTACTGGTACTCCTGAAAAAATAGTCATCTTAACGAATGAAGGAACGGAAGCCCTTCTGGCAATGGGAGTAACTCCAGTTGGCGCTGTTCAATCTTGGCTTGGTGAGCCTTGGTATGATCATATTTCAGATCAAATGGCTGATGTTAAAGTGGTTGGTACTGAGAGTGAAGTAAATGTGGAAGCCATTGCTGCACTAAAACCTGATTTAATTATCGGCAACAAAATGCGTCAAGAAAAAGTATACGAACAACTAAAGGCAATTGCACCAACTGTTTTCTCTGAGACATTAAGAGGAGACTGGCAGGAAAACTTTCATTTATATGCCAAAGCACTAAATCGTGAAGAAGAAGGCAAAAAGGTCATTTCTGATTTTGAATCAAGAATTACATCTTTGAAGGATTCACTTGGCGATAAAGTAAATCAGGAAGTTTCTGTTGTACGCTTTATGGCAGGTATGACAAGAGTTTATTATACTGATACATTTTCTGGAGTCATTTTTGACAAGCTTGGATTAAAACATTCTGGTTCGGTTCAAGAGTTATTTACGGATAATCCAGATGATTTATTTATGCGTGAAGTTGGCAAAGAAATTATTCCACAATTAGATGCTGATATTCTATTCTACTTCACCTACGCACCACCCGGTGATACTGAAGCAACTAAAACAGAAGAAGAATGGACAAACGATTCTCTATGGAAAAACCTAGAAGTAGTGAAAGCGGAAAAAGCATATAAAGTTGATGATGCAATTTGGAACACTGCCGGCGGGGTCATTGCCGCTAACTTACTTTTAGATGATATAGAAAAAAAATTGATTGCTGAATAAGATAAAAGACGGCTAACAATGTTGGCCGTCTCAGTTTGTAGACAAAGTAAAATTTGCTAGCCTTTCAGACTGATTGCTAACGCTTGCTTTCGAGGCACGAAGCCTTGTGAGGAGCGGAGTTACCGGTGTTGGTAATGAGCACCGCAGCAAGGGGAGTAACGAAGAAAGCGAGCGTTTGTCAACAGTCTGAGGCGGCTAACAATGTTGGCCGTCTTTTTTTATAATTAACTTTTTGTTTTTTCTTAATTAAAAAGGGGAAAATAGCAATATCTTAAACAGAAAATGGGAGATGAGCTATCTTGCTTCAGGCAGCTTTTTGGGGTGCTTTTGCCGGATCACCCATCTTCTTTGGCGCGTTGGTAGGGCTTTTCACCAATCTTCCAAAGAAGATAACCGGACTGATTATGTCATTTGGAACAGGTGTATTAATAGGAGCTGCTTCATTTGAATTGCTGACAGAAGCAGTAAATGAAGGGGGTTTATGGGCAACATCACTTGGATTCCTTTCCGGGGCTTTAGTTTTCACTTTTTCTGAGGTAATTATTTCAAAAAAAGGGGGAAGTGAACGTAAGCGATCAAAAAAAAGGCCTGAAAATCATTCTGGTTTATCGATCTTTATAGGGACAATTATTGACGCCGTTCCGGAGTCGATTATTATTGGAGTAAGTTTACTAGAACAGGGAACGGTTAGCTACTTAATGGTTATTGCTGTTTTAATTAGTAATTTTCCTGAGGGTCTTTCAAGTACTATTGGACTGAAACATGATGGCTATAAACGTAAGAAAATATTGCTTATGTGGATAATCGTTGTGTGTCTTTCATCCATTAGCTCTTTATTAGGCTTTGCACTCCTTCAACATGCACCAAGTCACGTTGTTTCAATCATTTCTGCTTTTGCAGCTGGCGGAATTTTTGCGATGGTTTCCTCAACAATGATGCCTGAAGCATTTGAGGAAGGTGGTGCAGTTGTAGGCTTCGTTGCTTCTTTAGGACTTTTGGCTTCATTGTTTTTAGCAAGCATATAAACGGTTTAAAGGGGCATCTCCAAAATGGAGAACCCCTTAGTTTATTTATCCAGTTAAAATATCTTCTTCCGGATAACGAATCTTTTCTTTTGATGGTGTTGCTAAAGAAAACATTAAGGTTAATGGACCAAGCTTGCCCAAGATCATAATGAAGATAATAAGCTGTTTTCCAACAGATGATAGTGTCACTGTGAGCCCTGCAGAAAGACCGACCGTACCAAAGGCTGATACCACTTCAAACATGATATCAATAAATGAAGCATCTCTTTCTGTTAAATTTAATAACAAGATACCAAGAATAACAAATACGATACTTATCATTGAAATTGCGAGTGCTTTCAAGAGAAATGTTGTATTTATTGTTCTTTTTAATATAACAATATCATTTTTCCCTCTTAAAAAGCTTATAGTTGCTAGTGCTATGATTAAGGCTGTTGTTAATTTAATTCCTCCACCGGTAGACCCGCTCCCTGCTCCTATAAACATTAAAATAATGATAAAAAACAATGTTGTTTCATCCATGCTTCCAATATCAATTGTATTAAATCCAGCTGTTCTTGGTGAAACAGCTTGAAAATAAGATGCCCAAAGCTTATCTTTTAATGTGAAATGACCAAGTGTTTCAGGGTTACTATATTCCAAACAAAAGATAAACAGCATTGCAACAATATTAATAATAAGAGTGCCAATAATCATCAATTTAGTATGAAGAGATAGCCTTTTGAACTTTCTCTTTTTCCACACATCGACTAAAACAGTAAAACCAATTCCTCCAATGATAAATAATATTGATATAACAATATTCACTAAAGGATCTCCTGCATATTGCATAAGATTATCCGACCAAAGTGCAAAACCTGCATTATTAAAAGCTGAGATTGAATGAAAAAAGCTAAAAAACAACCCCTTAGTCCATCCGAATTGCGGCACCCACCGAATAGAAAGGAAGATCATCGCAATCAGTTCAATCGTAATCGAAAAGACAAACAAGTATTTCACCAGCTTAATAATTCCACCAACAGATGTTTGGTTTAAAGCATGTTGCATAAGCAATCTTTCTTTAAGTCCTATCTTCTTTCCCAGCATCATGTAAATTAACACGGCAAATGACATGATTCCAAGGCCGCCAACTTGAATAAGAACGGCAATGATAAACTGACCAAAGGTTGTAAAGGTTGTAGCCGGATCTACTGTTGCAAGACCTGTTACCGTCATCGCTGAGGTACTAATGAATAATGCATCTACCCATTTAATCTCCTCATGAGTAGAAAAAGGTAACTTTAAAACACATGTTCCTACGGCTATCGACACAACAAAAACAAGTACCAGCAACTGTGAGGGATTCATTTTTATGAATTTTTTCACTTTACATACCAGATTCTTCAAAATTAATAATATCTTTATTTTTACCAATTATCAGTAGGACATCACCTACAGTAATCCGTTCATCATCTGAAGGTGATACACAAATGTCTTCTCCTCTTTGAATACCAACAATATTACAGCCATATTTTGAAGGGATATTTAAATCATAAATTGTCTTATTACATAGTTTTTTTGTCGCAACGACTTCTACAAGACTGTACTCCCTTGATAACTCAATATAATCAATCATTTTTTCAGATATAATATGATGGGCAATTCGCTTTGCCATATCCCGCTCAGGATGAATCACTCGGTTTACACCAATTTTATCTAATACCTTTTGATGGTAGTCATTTTGAGCTTTTGCCCATACCTGCGGAATGCCTAGATCTTTTAAAATAAGAGATGTTAAAATACTTGCTTCAATATCATCACCAAATGATACGAATGCATGGTCCACATTTCGAACCCCCAGCTGCTTTAAGATCGTTTCATCTATGGCATTTGCTCGTACTGCATGTGTCGCATAAGGAGCATACTGTTGGACCTTTTCCTCACTCTTATCAATCGCAAGAACCTCAATTCCAAGCTCATGAAACTCCTTTACAAGACTTCCACCAAAACGACCTAAGCCAAATACTGCAAATTGCTTCTTCACAAAAATTCCTTCTTTCAATGCATAATGTAGTCAGTTACTTATGTTTTTAAAAACAACGAGTACAAATAGTTTCAAAACAACCCAAAAAGACACAAGGGTAGTGAGTCCCTGTGTCTTTTCATAAGCACATGGTCATCCCTTTAACGCTTGCGGAGTTAGCTGTCGGATTCGGGCAAAAGAGTAGCCCTACAAACCATCTATAAAGATGTTTGATTCACCCCAAGTCTGTTAAGACACTTTCATGGGTCCCCCGCTCCTATTTTTATAGGATTAAGCGATCTTTGATCATCTATTCTTTTTTTGTTTGAAAACGTGCTTTTCTTACTAAGTAGTCGACTAACTTAATCATTCATATTATTTATGAATGTAATCTTACTCCCCTCACCAATCAATCGTAAAGCATGAAAAAGCCCATTTTTTGATAAAATTTGTTCAAAATCACTCAATTAATCGTTTACATCTATTGTTTCCTTATTCAATCGTCTTATTTTATTCTTTTCCTAGGTTATATTTTATAAAACAAAAAAGACACTAGCATCGTCTGCTGTGTCCATATCTTTAGTGATTACTTTTTTTATTCACTGGCTCCTCATCATCCATGAGACCCTTTGTTGCATTTTTAAATTCTCTAAGTGTTTTACCGGCAGCCTTTCCCAATTCCGGTAATTTTTTAGGTCCAAATAATAATAATGCGACAAACAAGATAAGTAAGATTTCTCCGAATCCCAAATTCATGTGTACACACTTCTTTCTTAAAGAGTGATAAACTTTACCTAACATTATAAATGAATCTTATTATAGAATCAAAATAAGTTTTTAGATTTTTCGGATTTGAAAATAAAAAAGAAGTGAAATAAATAAACCGACGATGACTGCTATCGGAACAATGATAGATAAATGAAGTTGTTCTTTGTTCTGATCTACCACTTCTTCATTTGTAACGATCTCACTTTTCATTTGTTCGTTTTTCTCTTCATTTTCAACTTGATCAAGTTCTACTTCTGTTATAATCCTTTGATCCTCACCCTTGACGATAAGTTCACCAGATGGAGTTACCTCTTTTTCAATCGTTTCTCCCTTTCGTTTTGTAAACGATGTATCTTCTGTAACCAGGAAGGAATGATCAAATCCATCTGTGAATTTTTCATTTTTTAGTACAAGATCTGTTTCAAAGTGTTCAAAACCATAATCCAATAAGGTGATCGTGTCATCGTAGGATTGCTGACTGTACATTGAATTTAGCGTTACAGCAATCAAACTTATATTCTCTCGTTCAGCTGTTGTGACAAGAGTAAATCCCGCTTCCTGGACAAACCCGTTTTTTCCACCCTTTATTCCTTCATACTCCTTGTCTCGTACCATTTCATGATGATTAATAAGAGTTGTATCCCAGCTCTCTCCATCCCATTTCAATTCACTCGTTTGAAAGATGTCTCTAAATGTTTGATTTTGTATTGCATATTGCGTAATTTTGGCCATATCCTCTGCTGTTGTTAAATGATCTGGTTCATGAAGTCCATGCGGGTTTGAGAAATGGGTATTTTCTACTCCCACTTCCTGTTGTAAAAATTCATTAAAATCTTTTGTAAATTGTTCAACAGAACCACTAAGATGTTCTGCAATCGCAACTCCTGCATCATTTCCGGAATTAATAACTAAGCCTTGGATTAACTTTTTTAATGGAACCTGTTCACCTACTTCCAGGTATACTCTAGTTCCATCCACATTTCTTGCATTCTCACTAACAGTCACAAGATCATTTATATTCCCTTTTTCAATTGCATAAATAGCTGTAGCAATTTTCGTTATACTTGCCGGTGGAAGCTTCTCTTTACTATTTTTTTCGTAAAGGACCTCTCCTGAATCAGCATCAATCAGAACAACAGCTTCACTATAAAGCTGTAAATTCTTATTCTCCATGTTTGCGGCAGCATCCACTTCCATGGTTTTTGGCAATATAAATGAGCATATGACGAAAGCAATCAGAACATACTTAAGGTAGAATTTTTTCATGATGCTACTCCTATACTTTATCGTTCTTATTCTTTCTTGAATAGAATAACAAGCCCTAACTGAAAAAAGCAATGTCAGTATTTTGAAACTAACCCTACTTATTTCCTACTAGTAATTGAGGGATTGACTCTCACAAAAAGAGAATTTATACTATAGACTGACGAACGTAAGGAAGGTTGATAACATGTCTGCTTCAAAAATTAAAAAGGCTGCATTAATTCAATTTGCACAATATGGTTATGATGGCACCTCTCTAGCAACTATTGCCAAAGATGTCGGAATAAAAAAACAATCCATCTATGCACATTTTGCTGGTAAAGACGAATTATATTTAACGATACTTGAAGAAGCAATCATAGATGAAAAACAGTATTTACAAGATTATTTTTCAAGTTTTCACACACTATCATTACATGATAAGCTCTATCAGTTTTTATCTGACTATGGTAAACGCTATGAGACACATCCATCCACCATGTTTTTGTTGCGAAACGCTTTTCTTCCTCCTTCCCATTTGTATGAGCAAATGATGGAGAAAGTGTATCAATATTTAGATGGTATCGAACTTCTCTTGCTTCAGTATTTAGAGTCGCAACGAACGGCTTTTCAAGTATCTGCGGAAGAAGTAGCCATTTCCTATATCGCTCTTATTGATTCACTTCAAATAGAACTCCTTTATAGTGGAAGAGATCGATTTCAAAGAAGACTTCATGCTTCCTGGAACATTTTTTGGAGAGGAATTACGGTTCAAAAGGAGGAAGAACACAAAAATGAATAAATATTGGTTTCTTGTCTATATATCAACATTTTTTGAGGTTAGTTGGGTAACAGGTTTAAAACATGCATCAACTGGCTTGGAATGGGCTGGTACGGTAATCTGTATTTTCGTGAGTTTTTATTTATTAATTACTGCAACTAAAAAACTTCCGATTAGTACTGTATATGCAGTGTTTACAGGGTTAGGAGCAGCTGGTACTGTCATTGTCGAGCTTGTCCTCTTTTCAAATGAGGTTAACTGGTTAAAGCTTATTTTATGTGCTGTCCTAATTACAGGGGTTGTCGGCCTTAAAATGGTTACGACTGAACCTGGTCAGCCTGTGAAAGGAGAGAACTAAGATGGATTGGTTTTTCCTAATATTAGCCGGTCTCTGTGAAGTAGCAGGTGTTGCTGCAATTGCCCGCTTCAATGAGAAAAAGAATCTATTAAATGGACTATTTCTATTCTTAGGGTTTGGTACGAGCTTTTTATTGTTAACGTTAGCGTTAGAAACGATCTCAATGGGAACCGCTTATGCTGTTTGGACTGGAATCGGAACAGCTGGTAGTGCATTGTTTGGTATTTTGTTTTTAAAAGAACCTGCCGAATGGAAACGTGTTTTGTTTATTGCTTTAATCATATCCGCGACTGTTGGATTAAAGTTTTTGCCATCTTAAATTTGCATGAAGAATTCATGAGTAGGAAGACAGCGTTTAAAACGACTGTCCTCCTGCTCCTTTTATATTCTAGGTTTTGTCGGATCACAAGATGGCATTTTAGTTTGGGCAGATTCTGCCACCTTCATTAAGTAATAACATTCCTCTCTCATCATATGATCTGCCATCAAAGGTGAAAACGTGCTGAGCATTTCCTTATTCAGCTCCATTTCTTCAACTTCGGCCAAGAATCCTCTAAACAACTCAATTTCAAGCTGAACTTCTTTGTTCATTCTTGTTAACGCAGGAAATGAATCAATATTAGCTCGTAAGTATCCCGATAACTCGACTGCTTTTATATAAAACTCTTCAAATTCTTTTACATATTCATCACTTTTCCGTTTTAATTTTTTTTCAGTTGCATCTAATTTATCGGAAATAGCTCCTGCATGACCTGCTGCATCTAATAGCCACAATAAGTGATGGTGCAACTCGTGAAAGATCGGTGGTGCTTCCTTTCTTTTTAAATAAGAGAGAACAAGTAAATATTCTTCGAGCTCATTCACCATATGATTAATAAAAGTAGGTGTAAGATGAATCTTTATTTCCCCTGAAATATGTCTTTTAATGATTGAAAGCTTAAACTCACGAAACTCCTTAGCATACTCCTCCGCTTCTAATGTTAAGGCTGTTAGGTTAGATTGTTCTCTTGATTTTTTTAATAAGGTATCAAATATATCTCTAAATCTCTTCGCTTTTTCAATATCCTGTGTTTCCATGACAACCAATGATTCCAGAATAAATCTTGCATGGTCACCGAGTACCTGTAGCCAAAATTGATGTTCAAATGCTGCAGCTTCCTCAAATGTTTTCACTTTTTTCCTCCTCTCAACAATCTTCATTTAAATGTATGTTTATAGAGCTTGTATTAGTAAAAGGAGAATGAATGAGGAATAGGACAATTTCATCATTGAATATATATATCCATGTTCACACAATACAAACAAGGAGGGTTTCTTCATGTTTTTTCACATCAAGGAACTTCAATACAATGCGAAACCCGATCGGCCTGATGCTGCTTACGCCAAAAAACTTCAGGAAATCTTAGGTGGTCAATTTGGTGAAATATCAGTTGCCCTACAATACTTATTTCAAGGCTGGGCAACAAGATGTCCAGGAAAGTACAAGGATATGTTATTAGATATAGGAACAGAGGAACTTGCACATATTGAAATGCTTTCGGTCATGATCGGCAGATTACTAGATAATGCCCCTTTAAAAGACCAAGAAGAAGCTGCCAAAAACCCTGTTATCGAAGCTGTACTTGGGGGGATGAATCCACAACATGCGATTGTTTCAGGTTTAGGTGCAATGCCTGCTGATAGTGTTGGTAACCGATGGACAGCAGATTATATTATTGCTAGTGGTAATTTATTAGCTGATTTTCGTGCGAACCTTAATGCCGAGTCACAAGGACGATTACAAGCTGTTCGTTTGTATGAGATGACAGATGACCGCGGAGTAAAAGATATGCTCTCATTTTTAATTGCACGAGATCGCATGCATCAAAACCAGTGGTTAGCAGCCATCGCTGAGCTTGAAGCGAAGGAAGGAAGAACGGTACCAAATACATTCCCAATACAATTAGAGGCACAGGAGTTCTCTTATAAATTTATGAATCTCTCAAGAGGAGAAGAAAGCGCAAGAGGCCGTTGGGCAAGTGGACCAAGTATGGATGGTCAAGGTGTATTTGAATATGTCCAGCACCCACAACCACACGCACCAAAACCAGTTCCACGTCCAGCACCGCCTGAATATCACAACACACCCCCAAGTAGTTGTTAACAAAAGGCACGGCGTCCTTCGCCTCCTGGCTAGGTGCTATAGCTGGATGCAAACATGCTTATCCATTGTACAAAAATTTTTAATTTCCAATAAACTATAAGGTCCTCCTATCTTCAATAGGAGGACCTTCATTTACTTAATGAAAAATATGTTTTTCCCAATATACCATATGTTCGTCCTGTTCCACCTTATTCATGAACAGTTTTTCTAATACACGTATTGATGCCTCGTTGGTTTTTAAGCATTCTGCCACGATTTTATTTACTTTACCTGTTTGAAAAGCCCAGTTAACTAATGCTTCTACTGCCTCGGTAGCATACCCTTTGTTTTGTTCGTCAGGAGAAATTCCGTATCCGACCTCTACAACACCATCAACAGGCTTTCCTTTAAAACCTATATCCCCAATTAATTGTTGATCCGTTTGAGAGAATACGAGCCACACTCCCCACCCAAAAAGCTCTTGATCGGATTCCAGTTCTTCCAAATAGAGTTGGATATGAGACTTTATTTCTTCGTCGCTTTCATATAAATCTCTTGTACAAGGTTTGATGTTTAATCGTTTCGTCTTAATCTCCATAGATTTTCCTCACTCTTTTACGATTCATTCACAAGACTTGGTCATTGGAAGTTGAATCGAGATAGTTGTTCCATTAGAATTACTATCAATACTGATAGCTCCATTATGATGTTTCACAATTTCAAAACTAACCATTACCCCGAGACCTGTTCCATTTTCTTTTGTTGTAAAAAAAGGTAGTCCTATTTTATCAAGGATCTCTTTCGGTATTCCCGGTCCTTGATCTTGAATGTTTATCACAACAAAATAATCATCGTGCTGGTCAATAGTTAGTGTAATGGTCCCTTCATTTCCCATTGCTTCTATTGCATTTTTTATAAAATTAATAAACACTTGTTTGAGTTTATTTTCATCGCATAATACAAATAAAGGGTCTGAATGGAACTTAGTTGTTATATGTATATTATGTAAAATTGCTTGAGATTTGGTAAGGGCAACAACATGTTTTAAAATACTTTGAATTTCTTTATGGCGATACCGTTCTAATTGCGGCTTGGCCAATGCCAATAGTTCCCTCAGGATCATTTCTATGCGATTTATTTCAGCAGAGATCACAGAAAAAAATTCTTGATTATAGTTTTTTTCGCTATCCATTAACTGCAAAAATCCTTTTATTGCAGTAATCGGATTGCGAATTTCATGAGCAATACCTGCTGCCAATTGTCCGGCAACTGTTAATTTTTCCGAGTTAATCATCATTTCATGTGCCAGTTTTCTTTCTGTAATATCTCTGATAATGAAATAAACTGCTTGATCCTCTAAGAATATGGTAGGAATGGTCTTAATCTCAACATCTAGTTCTTTATTGTTCAGCTGTACCATTTTTACTTCGTGTAAATCCGATGCCTGCCCTTTTTCAGCCATACTTAAATTTTTGATAAGCCTGCCTGAATATTCCCGAAAAAATCCGCTTACATCTTTACCCAAAATATCCTTAACATCATTTCCTCCGAGTAACTCCGAAGCTTTTTTGTTAGCAAAAACAACATGTTGCTCCTGGATTATAATCACTCCATCAGGAGAATGCTCTATTAGACTGCGATAGAGCTGTTCACTTTCCTTTAACTTCCTTTTTTGCTCATTCGAATTAGTGATATTCTTTGCGATTCCATATACACCGATAATCTCATTATCCACAATGATAGGAGAATTTGTCACTTCCAAATCCACTTTGTTGTTATTTTTAGATATAATTGTACATTCGTATTTTTGAATAGCTCCTGTTATCGAGTACTGAAACTTTGTCACTACATCTTCAAGATGCTTATTAATGATAAGCTCTTTATAAGAGAGACGAATTAATTCATCCTGTGTATATCCCGATATCTTTTCACATGCTTTATTTGCTTTTACATAATTCCCTTCTAGATCCATAGCATAATAAGCTTCAGACTTTGACTCGTCAAACAGTTGTTTAACTAACACACTATCTCTTATAAAGATTTCCAGTTTTTCTCTCTTTTTCTCTATTTTTATGCTATTCATGGTGTTCCCCTTCCTAGTTTTCATATGAATCTAGTTAAATAGATATGTATGTATGAACTAGTACCCATTTTTTATTGTACACTATCTAGTTTTCAAACTCTTCCCTTTTTTCATAATGATTCATTCACATTGATGAAAAAAGCGAAAAAGCTGACAATCAGTAAATGATCCGAAGGGGGGATAGATCATTTCATCATGTCAGCTTTATTATATATAAAGAGTAATGGCTTTTCCTATTGCAAGATGTGAGTATTATGCATTTGTTGCTTCACTAGTTGTTAGCTTGATCTGAACAGTAACTTTTTCACCTGCACGGTATAGCGTTACGTCTATTTCATCACCTATTTCTGTCTCGGTATATAGAAACTTTCTTAGGTCACTTGCATTCGTAATGGCCTGATCATTCATAGAGACGATCACATCTTGTTGCTGTAATCCTGCCTCATCAGCCGGGGAGTTTGGTGAGACAGTCCCAACGACCACACCTTCTTTTACATCCTCTGGCAGCTTCATTTGTTCTTGCAAATAATACTGAGGTATTTCACTCATTTCTACCAAACCTACACCTAGAAATGGCCGTTGGATTTTCCCATTATTCATTAACTCTTCAGCAATAGGCAGCACATCATTACTCGGAATAGCAAATCCTAAACCCTCGACACCACTTTCCGTAATCTTTAAGCTATTGATCCCGATAACCTGTCCGCTCATATTGATAAGAGGACCCCCGCTATTACCAGGGTTTATCGCTGCATCTGTTTGCAGAACATCCAGCGCCCAATTTCCTTCAGAAGTTGTGACATCAATGGTTCGATCAACTCCACTTATAATCCCTTGTGTGACAGTTCTTGTGAACTCTTCACCTAACGGATTTCCAATTGCAATCACATCTTCTCCTGTACGAAGTTCTGAAGAATCACCCATCTCAGCTACGACTGTCACGTGTTCAGCATTAATTTTCAGGACTGCAATATCTGTTAATGCATCTGTCCCAACTAATTCTGCTTCAACTTTATCACCGCTATAAAGTGTGACTTCGATCGATTGTGCATTTTCAATTACATGGTTATTTGTAATAATATAGCCTGCGTCTCCCTCTTTCTTAAAGATCACTCCTGAACCTGTTCCACTTTCAACACTTTCACCTGTGGAATTTTGAAAGATGTCTCCAGTTTTTTGCGTTTGTAAATTTGTAATACCTACAATTGCCGGTGAAAGGCTGTCTACTATATCAGCAATTGAATTTGAGCCTGTTGATAGTGCTTGTGTAGTAGCTGTAGAGGTTGAACTTTCATTTTGAGCAGCTGTTTCGACAGCTGGGTTATTTTCTGTGACACTTGGTTGTTGATCGTTAGTAAAGTTCGTTACACCCAGTACAAGTGCTCCACCAACAACACCGCTAATGATGGAAGAAAGAACTGGTTTAAAGCTTCTTCGCGGTTTTTTATATTCACGTGTTATTTCAGTTTCATCATAATATCCCATGTTAACATCCTCCTGTTATTCTTTTTTAAATTTTATATTTAAGCACCTTGTGAACTTACAAATCCACCAATGACGATTAAAAGTAAGAGTAGAGAAATTCCTGTGAAAATTATAGCTCTCATTGTTTTTCAGATCTCCTTTTTGGAATCAACTTTGTTTACTTGCTATTTGATTAGCTTAAGTATATGAAAAGAGTTTGGGATAATAATGAGAGAATTATGGGAAATTGTGAAAATAGTGAACGAGAAAGAATGAAGATTGTATAATAGCGTTGAGAGGAAGTGAAACAATGAGTTACAACGTCTATTTAGTCGAAGATGAACAAAATTTAAATGAATTACTGACGATGTACTTAAAAAATGAAAGTTGGTCTGTTACGTCCTGCCTGACAGGCTCTGAAGCAAGAAACTTAATAAACAATCCCCCACAATTATGGATTTTAGATATTATGCTGCCTGATGTTGATGGTTATCAATTAATTAGAGAAATAAAGGCTGCTACACCTGATGTCCCTGTTATTTTTATTTCAGCAAGGGATGCGGATATTGACCGTGTTTTAGGCTTAGAGCTGGGAAGTGATGATTACATTTCAAAACCATTTCTTCCCAGAGAACTGGTAATTCGTGCTCAAAAACTGCTTTCAAGAACTTATGTAGAGGAAACAAGTACTCAAAGCCACTTAATACAGGTCGATCCATATGAAATTGATGAACAAGTCCGTATCGTTTATTTTAATGGAGAAGAAGTGAGTCTTACTTCAAAGGAATTTGATCTTCTTCAGCTTTTCCTTCACAATAAAGGGCAGGCTTTTTCGAGAGAACAAATATTAACAAATCTGTGGGGAGAAGATTACTTTGGAACTGATCGGGTCGTTGATGATTTGGTAAGAAGATTACGGAAAAAAATGCCGGAACTTAAATTAGAAACGATCTACGGCTTTGGATACAGGATGTTAAAGGGATGAGAAACAAACCGTTAGCCTTTCAAATTTGGATTGTTTTCTCAGGCATTCTGCTTGTGATATCCCTATTATTAGTTATATTATTTCCCACTACATTAAGAGGATTTTTCACAAAAGAAATTTATAAAACGATTGAGAATGAACAGCTCGTATTAATGGAGTACGGAAATCTTGATAATAATCTTGGAATTGAAAAACAAAACGATCGTTCTGTTACCCACTTATACCTTCCTATTCAACGATCTTTTTACTTTTATAAAAATGAAATTGAACTGCCAGTCGATTTTCTTAGACAAACACAAGAATTAGCAGCTAATCAAAAAACGTCGGTTTATCAGTACGAGAAAAACTTAAAAAACCAAACACTGTTTTATGTAATACGCAAAATTTCTGTGAATGGGGAACCTAGCTACCTCCTTTCTTACTCTTGGGATTCCTATCGAAATGATCTAGTCTTTACTCTATATAAGAGATTAATGATTGTAATGGGGATCGTCTTTTTATTTAGCTGGATTCCCTCTATATGGTTAGCACGCTATTTATCAAAACCGATTGTGAAGCTTGAAAAACACGTAAAAAATATCGCTGATCAAGAATGGCATGAGCCTGTTGAAGTTGACCGCAATGATGAAATTGGAAAGTTGGGACAAACCATTGAAAAAATGCGGCAGCATTTAGTGAGAAAGGATGAAGCACAGCAAACTCTGCTCCAAAATATCTCTCATGATTTAAAAACACCTGTCATGGTTATCAGAGGGTACGCAAGGTCTGTGAATGACGGAATCTTTCCAAAGGGTGATCTTTCAAGTACGATGGATGTCATTGAAGATGAGTCTGAAAAGCTTGAGAAGAAAATAAAGGATTTGCTTTATTTAACAAAGCTTGACTTTTTATCGACCAGGAAACCAAGAAAAAGTGAATTTCGCATTGATACCCTTATTCGCGAAGAAGTTGAACGAATAAAGTGGGCAAAGCCAGAATTAAATTGGAAGCTCTCCTTAGAAGAAGAGATGATTGTTGGTGATTCGGAACAATGGGAAAAGCTTTTGGAAAACCTATTTGAAAATTCATTAAGGTATGCAGATCAAGTCATTTCCGTTTCAATAAGCAAAGATCACTCTAACCTCCGCTTATCCATATGGAACGATGGACCCCAGATTGATGACGATATGTTGGAACAGCTTTTTGAGCCTTTTCAAAAAGGGCAAAGAGGGGAATTTGGAATTGGACTTAGCATTGTAAAACGGATTGCGGATTTACATGGTGCCAAGGTTTGGGCAGTTAATGAACGAAATGGCGCTGCATTTTATATAGAGATTCCTAACAGGAAATAGCCTGGCAAACTCATAGCCAGGCTTCTTTATAAGGGATGAGAGTATTAAAGTTCTTACGAAGTGTTGGTGTCTAGCTCCAGCGCCTATCATACTTCAGATCATCTCTCTACGATAAGTCAACATCGGTTCGGTTCGCTTACCGTGTTTCCTATATCTTTAGTCGATGCTCCTCCAGTTTGTACGGCGATGATCAAGGCGCTTTCGCTTTTCTTATTTTGGATAGGTCATTTCCTCCGGCTTGACATACTGCTCAAACTGCTCTGCTGTAAGTAATTGAAGCTTCAGAGCAGCTTCTTTTAAAGTTAACCCTTCTTTATGTGCGAGCTTTGCAATTTTCGCAGCATTTTCATAGCCTATATGCGGATTAAGGGCTGTTACAAGCATTAATGAATCTTTCACATACTTTTCAATGACTGGTATATTTGCTTCAATACCTATAGCACAATTGTCATGGAAAGAATTCATACCATCTGATAAAAGTTGAACTGACTGCAGAAAATTATAAATAATGACCGGCTTAAACACATTTAATTCAAAGTTTCCTTGACTTGCAGCAAAGCCAATTGTTGCGTCATTCCCCATCACTTGAACAGCAACCATTGTTAGGGCTTCACTTTGCGTTGGATTGACTTTGCCCGGCATAATCGAGCTTCCCGGCTCATTTTCAGGGATCGTAATTTCACCAATTCCACATCTCGGTCCACTCGCAAGCCATCTTACATCATTTGCAATTTTCATTAAATTGGCAGCTAATGCCTTTAACGCTCCGTGAGCATAAACGGTCTCATCATGGCTAGTTAGCGCATGGAATTTATTGCTTGATGAGTGGAATTTCTTTTTTGTAAACTTACTAATTTCCTCTGCAACTCGATCGCCAAACTCCGGATGTGCATTAATCCCGGTTCCAACCGCAGTCCCGCCAATTGCTAAGTTTTTCATATAGTGAAGAGCCTGCTCTATCATTTCCTTCGTTTGCGAAAGCATGTGAGTCCAGCCGCTGATTTCCTGACCTAAGGTTAATGGTGTTGCATCTTGCAAATGTGTGCGGCCAATTTTTACCACGTCATTAAATTGCTCTACCTTCTTATTTAATGTAGTAGATAGCTTTTCGATAGCCGGTATTAGCTTTGTTTCTACAGCTAACACACCTGCAATATGCATGGCTGTTGGAAACGTATCATTTGAGCTTTGGCTCATATTTACATCATCATTCGGATGGATGACTTCATCGATTCCTGCTCCCTTTAAAAGCTCGTTTCCCCTTCTTGCAATAACCTCATTTACATTCATATTACTTTGTGTACCGCTCCCTGTTTGCCATACAACCAGCGGAAAATGGTCACTTAATTTTCCCTCAATAATCTCACCACAGGCCTTAACTATTGCTGCCGCTTTTGATGTATGTAATTTTCCAAGTGAATCATTAACAATGGCTGCACTTCGTTTTAAGATGGCAAAGCCGATAATCACCTCATTCGGCATTTTCTCTCCACCAATTTTAAAATTCTGCTTGCTTCGTTGTGTCTGTGCTCCCCAATACTTTTCAGCTGGTACTTGAATTTCACCCATTGTGTCTTTCTCTACACGATAATTCAAACCTGCACACCTCCGGAATTGAATGATTTCACTTCTTTAGTGTATATTTTTTCCTTTCTTTTTAAAAGAAATGTGATAAATAAAAGTGCAAGGATGCTTTAGCTGGCACTAACTCTAAGTACAAAATTTTATGCTTTTTTACCTACTAAAAAGGCGTCGAATTATCCAACGCCTTCTTTGCTTTATTGAATTGTTTGTAAGCCGGCTTGATTTAAGAAGTTCCATGGCTTGTTGTAATGTGGCTGGAAGAAGAAATCTACAAAGCCCAGCTCATCCATTGTCATCTTATTTTGAATGCATACAGACAATGTATTAATAGATTGGGTAACGTCCACCTTAGACATGACTTGAGCTCCGACAATTCGTCTTGTGTCTTCTTCATAGACTACTTTTAAATTGATATCTTCAAAAGTCGGCATGAATTCAGGTCGGTCATGTTCCAAGATTGTGATACTTTTCACATTCATACCCATGCGAAGTGCTGTAGTTTCTGTTAATCCAGTTGTCGCAATATTTTGGTCATAAATTTTAATACCGGATGTACCTTGTGTTCCCATATAGCGAATAGTAGGTTTAACTAAGTTTTTCGCTACTAATGTGCCCATTCTTACCGCATTTGTTGCCAGAGGGATATAAGCATACTTACCTGTTGGATTGTAGCGAATAGCACAGCTGTCACCTGCAGCAAATACATCCTTGTTACTTGTTCTCATATAATCATCGACTATAATTGCCCCATTATCAAGCATATCAATTTGACCTTTTACTAATTGAGTATTCGGCTGAAAACCAATGCAAAGGATAACGAGTTCTGCCTCATACGTTCCTTTCGTTGTTTCCACTCCACTTATATGACCATTCTGCCCTACAAAACGCGTGACTGTTTCTCCTAAAGCCAGTTTCACGTCTCTAGCTTGAAAATCCTGTTCAATCACATCAGTAAATGCTTGATCTAAATACTTGCTCAATATTCTTTCTTCTCCATCAATAAGTGTCACATTCTTACCACTCATTTCAAATGCTTCTACTAATTCAATCCCTATATAGCCTGCGCCAACAACAACGATGTTTTGAACATCTTTTGCTTTTTTAATAATTGTATTAGCATGATGGAAGTTTTTACATAATAGTACATTTTCCATTTCAATGCCCTCAATTTTGGGGATAACCGGCCAAGAGCCTGTTGTTAAAACGAGTTTATCAAATGTATCATGTACAATTGAATTTGTTATTAAATTTTTTGCCGTAATCGTTTTTTCTTCAATATTAATATCATTTACTTCATGCTTCATTCTCATATTAACACCGAGATTTATTAATTCTTCAGGAGTACAATAAAATAAACCATTTGGATCCTCCACAACTCCACTTACATGTAAAGCAATGCCGCAAGATAAAAAGGAAATATTATCATTTTTTTCGTAAACCGTGATTTCTGCCTCCGGGTAAAGTTTTATCATATTTGAAACAGCAGCAGTTCCTGCATGTGTACATCCAATAACAGCAATTTTCATTTTAATTCCTCCTAAGAATATATTGTGAAGTTTTTCACATGAACTTGTGAAACATTTCACATTCACTTGATGACTTTATTATAATCCACCCTTTTTAAAAATACAATACTTTTTGTGAAGTTTTTCACAATGTGTTATAAAAAGAGGTGTGAGCCCTCATGAAAGTAGCTCACACCTACTGGCTTTTCTATTTTTCTTCGTCCATACATTCAATGAACACACCATCTACATGCTTGCGATTCATTAATTTCTTCTTTTTCCGCACATCTTTTGCATCAAATACCTGATCCATGTCATATTGATCTGGATATAATTCTTCTCCCTTGATAAAAGGTTTCACTCGTTTATGATTGATTGTCACTTTTTCTCCTTTTACAATCAGCTTCAGTTCCCCCATTGCATTCATTGTTTTTTCAACTATTCCCTTTGTTTGAAGATGTGGAATCCAAACTGAGTCCCCTATTTGGTAGGATCCAATTTGTTGTTTCTCTTTATGTGCAACCTTTTCATATAATCTTTCTCTTTCTTTTGTAGCAGGAATTATCGTTAAATCTTCAATAGATTGGCGGCTCGATATTTCCTTTGCTCTTTGAATAATGCCCATTGGCATCCCTAATTTTTGAGCAATAGAGAACGCTTGACTGTCCCCTCCTTTACCAACAATTAATTGATATAAAGGTTGCAGGGTTTCAATGTCAAACCCCATAGATCCATTTTGGAAACCCGCTGCCTTTTCAGCAAAGTCTTTTATTTCACTATAATGTGTTGTTGCAACAAGCATCGCCCCTGAATGATAAAGTGCTTCAAGGATTGAAATCGCTAATCCCATTCCTTCTCTCGGATCTGTACCTGAACCAATTTCATCAAGAATCACAAGTGTGTCTTTACGTGACTTATTTAATATCTCAATGACATTGGTAATATGTGATGAAAATGTGCTTAAGGAATGCTCAATGCTTTGCTGATCACCAATGTCTACATATATATCTTTTACGATACAAAAATTGCTGTTAGGATCTGCAGGAATATGCAATCCTGATTGAACCATCATAGCAAGTATTCCTATCGTTTTAATCGTGACAGTTTTACCACCTGTATTAGGCCCTGTTATAACCAGGGCCATGTATTCTTTCCCTAATGTCACTGACAGTGGAACAGCGTTTACTCCAAGTAATGGGTGTCTGGCACTCAGTATGTTAAATCTTTCACCTGGCAGAATGTTTACCTCATGTCCGTTCATATGTTTACTCAGCTTTGCCTTGGCAAAAATGAAGTCATACGAAACCATTCCTTCAATATTAATCAGCAATTCCTGTTTATAAGCAGCTGTCATATCTGTTAATTGTCCTATAATCTTTTGAATTTCTACTTCTTCTTCTACCTTTAAATACGTAAGCTCGTCTTGTAACTTATTTAAATCATGGGGTTCCATAAAAACGGTTTGCCCACTTGAAGATTGATCTACAATCACCCCTGAAAATTTCCGTTTATATTCACTTTTAACTGGTACAACATAACGTCCATTACGAATGCTGATCACTTGCTCCTGAAGGAAGGAAGAAGAACCCTTCATGATTTGTGCAAGTTTAGTTTTAATTTTTTCCTCAATAGCTACAAGTTTGCTTCTTACTTTCGTTAATGCTCTGCTTGCATAATCATCAACTTGATTATTCCGAATGCACCTTGTTATTTCTTCTGCAAGATCGGTTAGTTCATAAAGAGAGTATGCATAAGAACTAACTGTTGGGGCGTGATATTCCTGTTTCATCATAAACCGCTTTATTTTCTTCACACTATCTAGGAAAGCTCCTAAAAACTCAAATTGTACAGGAGTAGGCAAGTAGCCTTTATCAACTAGTGTAACAATTTGTTCTACTCCATGCAGCGAGTGAACAGGGATACTGGAAGATTTCTCAATGATTTTACACGCCTCAGTTGTTTCATTTAGCCATCTTTTGATTTTTCTTTCTTCATCAATTGGTAAAAGCTCCAAAGCTCTTTGTTTTGCCGCTTCACTCATAGCGTAATCACTTAGTAATGCTAATACTTTATCAAATTCTAGACTTTCAATTGTTTTCTTGTTCAATGGTTGAACCTCCAATGGTGTAATTTATGAAGTATTAATAAAAGACTGGTTTCCATACTTTGTTGTTTTTAATGCTGTATTCTTCCTATCCATTCCAAGGCTTAAATAATATTCAAAAACAACAATTTTTACGAAAACAGCCAATAAAAAAGGTGATGAACAATGGTTGTTCATCACCTTTTTTGATCACGATTGCATAGGCTTGAAGTGTGCACAAATAGACAAATCTCCCTCTAAAAAGAGTTATTTGTTTCATTGTGAAGATACAAAAAATCCGTACTTAAACAAGCACGGATTTTTTCACGGGCACTATGCAAGAAGATCGCAAATTGTGTACGATAACCGTTTTTGTTCTTAACCGTCCACATGTACATGCGTAAATAAACCTTAGATAAGGAAAAGTTTTTTTGCATATTCATGTAGATGAAGTATTTACTTCGTTAGTTAAGAACAGAAACCCTCACAAAACACATCTCCTAAACTGTAATTACCTTTAAAATACCAGAGACTGGAATACAATGTCAAGATGGAAATGAATTGTTAAAGCCCATTTCGAACATCCATTACACTCTTCCCGCCAAGAAATGCATGACCTGTCTTCACATTTAAAACAGTATCAAATCCCGACTTTCGGTAAACCTTCTCCACTTGTTCATTAATTGGCAATACCCATAAGCGTTCAACTTCCTTTTTCTGCATATCCTTTTGGATATAATGGATAAGGTGGCCGATCAATCCTCTCCCTCTATATTCCTTAACTGTTGCAACACTTTCTAACCTTGCATCTTGTTCATAAAAAAATATACAAGCGGTCGAGCACGGAATTCCATTATATTTTAATAGATAATGGATATAACAATCTTGCGAAAATTCTTCTTTAAAGGCCTGTTCACGAATTGAACCGCCAAGCTCCGGAATTTGACACTCTATACGAATCGCATCTTGCATATTTTCAGACGTTACTTTTTCAATCGTAATAAGCGAATTGGGTTCTATCTCTATTTCCCGCCTCCATAATTGAACAGGACTATCAAATTCTTCAAATCCAAAACCTTTATTTTTTAACACTTCAATGAACTTAGATTGTCCTTCGTAGTTTGAAAGATAAAAACGCGGAATAATATTTTTCTTTTGATAAAATGCTATCACTTCATTCATGATCTCTTCAAAATGACCATTGTATGAAGAGATGTGTGCATGATTTGCATCATAATAATTTGGTTGATTTTCATTATAAAAAAGATAACCCCAACTTCTTTCTAATTATGTAGCAAAGGATGAAACATAGGCAATATCTAAAGCATCAATATAGTTCTCAATCATGATCGTTTTCCCCGCGTTCATATAAAGTGCGACTTCCATCAGTGAGGTTTTTCTTCGACCCACACTGATGGTTAGCGAATTTTATCAGATCTTTACAGGCAGTTATCCCCAAATATCTTCATTGTCTCTCTCAAACCTTTAGTGGAAGTTTTACTGCCCGTTATGATGGGATATTTTAATTTCTATCTCATCATACAGGGTTCCAGCCTTGATATCTACTGAAATATAGGACTTATTTTGTGATAGTTCCTCTTTTGAATCTTTCTATTTTTTCACTTACACATTGTATAGTGATTAATCAATGAACCAAACATTGTATCAACTCCGCCTTACAACCATAGCACATAACACACGATTTTCCACACAATCGGAAAGAGTATTAAAAATGGTTTTACCAGGATGGGATAAAGTATGGCGTCCTAAAAGCACAAGCAAATGAAAAACATAAGTTAAAAGGGCCATCCAATGGAAAGTCCCTTTTTGGTATTTACAAGCATGTCTCTCTCTTCAGCTGCTTATACATAAAGTACGACCAAATTTATAGGAGAGTGAAAGAATGCGAACTTTTATACCTTATCTTTCTATTTTGTTCTTTTTATCCGTTTTAATGGGGTGTGCCAGCTCTGGAGTTCATGAAAACATTGCAGAAGCAAAAGAGGATTTTAAAAAAGTGAACGCCATTTATATTGGATTAATAGATTCACATTCAATTGAAGTCATTATAGACCAAACACCAACGGCACTACAAATATCTGAAGAACAATACAAAACATTGGAATCAATCCCGCCAAATACATCCGTTACCATCTCATACACGTTTCAAAAAAACACCTCACAGAACATTTTAGAGGACATTGAAATATCTGAAGAACAAAAGCGTATGCGCCTTGATTAACCTCTGGCAAATAAGCCACAAATGAATAGAAGACGTTCTTTGTCTTCAATTCATTTGTGGCCAGACCCTAAAGGGGCTAGGCGCTGGGCTGGATGTCGGGCACTTATCCACAGTTCAAAGAGTTTTATAGTTTCCTGCAATAAATAAGAGGGCCCGTTTCCATACTCTAATGAAACGGCCCTCTTTTTCACTTTACCCCTTTGTTTTCAATTGTTTGTCCAGATAAAAGGTGCCGAATGGAATAAATGCTAAAAACACCGCCCATATCGCCCAAAGAAAGGAATAACGTCGTCTAAGAAAGACAAAGGCAACCATAATCACGTAAGCAACAAAAAGAAATCCATGCATTGCACCAGTCAGGGTAACAGCTGAAGGAAAATCCAAAAAATACTTTAATGGCATCGCAATCAGTAATAAAACCAAATATGAAATCCCTTCTAAGTTTCCTGTGAATCGTAGTATTCCAACCGATGTATTGAACATCTTCTCACTCCATTTACAATATCAATACATCTATTATACTAGCTGTTCCTCTCCGTTGAAAACGATTTCTATCATCTTCATGTTACTTTTTGGATAAGTGAATAAATTATATTCCATACTATAAACGGAGGTGTGTTTTCTATGGAGTTTTTACATAAATATGGCGTTGAACGTCAAATAGATGGAGTCATTCTTACTCTATATGTATCTGATTTTGATACTGAATTTGCCAACGAATTGGGAACAGAAATAACATCTACTCATCAAGATTCTGTCTGTGAATATGCTACTAAGAGATTTCCACATTTAAAGATTAAAGCGGTAAAAATTGTATGCGGTGGTATTTCCATGGGAATATGCAAATCAAAAAAGGGGCGATAAAACGCCCCTTTTATAAAAAATTAATACCAGCCATATCCAGAACCATAACCAGATCCATAACCACCTGAGAAAGCTCCTGCTCCTACTATAATCAATAGGATAAACAATACGACTATTAAAGCAAACCCGCTACCGTACCCTGCACCACCGCAATTTTCACTCATTACTTTCACCTCCAAGATCAACTACCTTATTACTGTATGTAAACCTTGAAAAAGTGATATAGGCTATTTATTTATAGATGGTTTATTCCTTTATTTTAAATTTATTTATTGTCTTCTCTAATTCAATAATAGTTTGTGAAAGAGATGAAGCCAAGTCACCTAGCTCTTCAGCTGCTGCTGCTTGCTCCTCTGTAGTCGCCGTTACTTCCTGAGTAGTAGCTGAAGACACTTCTGCAACATCCACCATCTCATTAATTGCATGTTCGACTTTTTCTTTATTTAAATTAATCTTACCGATTGAGGCTTCAATATAATCAATTTCATGGATAATCGAATTTGTTCCCTCTAAGATATTTTCAAATGCTTGTTGAGTGTCGTGAATAGAAGATGATTGATCTTTAAAAAGTGCGATCGTTGTTTTAACAAGCTCAACTGATTTTTTTGTTTGTGATAAGATGCTGGCAATGACCATCTCAATTCTCAGCGATGAGCTCTTCGTTTGGTCAGCAAGCTTGCGTATTTCTTTTGCTACGACAGCAAAGCCTCTGCCTGCAGCTCCTGCTCTTGCCGCTTCAATACTTGCATTTAGTGATAACAAATTTGTTTCTTCACTAACACCTTTTATTATATTTACGATATCTTTTATTTGCTCAATTTCTACATTTAATTGGTCCATTGTTGAATCAACTTGACCAATGTTTGTTCCCATCTCTTTGTTCTTTTCGGTTAATTCCTTGATTGTCTCGATTGATTGACTACTTAACTTTTTCGATGTCTCCGTTATAGTTGATACCTTGACCATATTTATGGCTACTTCATTAATTTCACTTGACAGCTCCTTCATTTCACGGTTCGTTCTTTCAGAATAATCAACCTGACTAACAGCACCTTTTGCCACCTCATCGATAGCGCTTGCAATTTGATCTGTTGCACTAGCGGATTCAGCCGATATTCTCTTAAGATCATTAGCACTGTTCACGGCATATGTAGAGGCCTTCTTATTTTCCCGAATCATCAAGGTCATATTATCAATCATATGATTAAAGCTGTTTCCCAGCTGCCCTACTTCATTCTTATAAAGATAATTGGCTCTGTGGGTCAAATCCCCTTTTTCTGCTTCTTTCATAATGGCGACAATTTTATTTATGGGTTTCGTCATACTTCTCGCCAAGAAAATACTTACAACCACTGACAGCAAAACAAAGCCCAGAATAATTAAATAAACGAGATAAATAACGTTTTGAATTTCCTTCATTAAATAGGACTTTGAGGTGGAAACAGCCACTTTCCATCCATTCTCGGTTTCTTTTTCAGAAACAAGGTTATCTGCTGTATTTTTATGATCTTCAAACTTTGACCCGACTAATTCCGGTTTATTACTAGAAATGATGACTCCATCATCATTGTAGATCGAAATTTCTCTTGCTGTATTGTCTTGTCCATTTTCATAAACTTCTTGAAAAACCTCTCCGTTAGCTACAAGAATAATGGTACCAATTCGGTCAAATTTCCGGAACAAATAGATATTTTCATAATTGTTTTCAACACCTGTCTTCCATGTGGTTACACTTTTTGTCTCTTCTACTTCCTTTGCATAAGGAGAAGAATTGAAATTCTCTAAGGAAAAATCCTCCAGATTCTGTTCTCCATATACAGTATTTTCTCTATTCACAAAAAACATCGCTTTTGCATTTTTATTTGAAAAAGTTATGCTAGAGAAGAATTCTGAAGCTGTTCGCTCCTTTGTTATCTTTTCAAATTCTGATAACCCCTCATTGGTTCGTAATGTGTCCATCAGTTCCATATTTGAAAAAGGTACTAACGATAGATTATCAAGCTCTCTTAATGCATTATTTACATTTTTTGTTACTTGAATATTAATATCTTCATTCATTGTTGATACTTTATTTTCAATTGTATTCGTTGACACAAAATACACTACATTACCAATGATAATACTAGGAATAAGCGTAAATAATAGCAAAAAAAGAATAATTTTTGACTTCAGCGTCATTGCTTCAACAAATCTTGGTACTTTTACCTTTACCTTTCTCCTTTTCTTTAGAGATTCCACATTATTTGGAACTCTTTTTTTCCGTTCTTTCAAACGTTTCTTCATCGTCCCATCCCCCTCTTTAAAAATAACAATAAGTTGTTTTCTATATCTATCCCTACTTAGTTGTTTTATATCTATAATGTATTCGCTTTCAATTATACTATATTTTCGACCAAATTCTTCATAATATTTTAATATTTTCAAAGAAACTAGGAAATTTCTCACTTATCCTTTTCATAAAATTACCAATGCTATTAGTTCATTATTCCTATTAATTTTATTAAACAATAATCGACTTTTGTCGATATTAAAAGAAATATGATAGATACATGTTATTTTTGGAGGGATCTCTCGTTGTTAAATCATTTACGATGGAAAAACACAAAGATTGGTGGTAAATACTTCTATGTCTTTCTCGTTGTGACCATTACATTTTTAGTTTCCGTTATTATTACGTATAGCTTACTCATGCAAACAAATCAGACAATTAAACACTCATTAGTAAAAAATGAAGTGGCACTTTATAGTGCAGACTTAGTTTCCTTATATCATGAAAAGTACAATCAAATTCCAGAATACCTTTTATTGGCTGAAGATGAAAAACTTCTTGAGTATTTAGAAGATAGTCGTAAGTTTATCGAAATTGCCAAAAATTTAAAAAGACAATTGGAAAACAAAGAACAAATCGAGATTTTCGATAGAATTATTGAAAACAACCATAAACTAGATGAGTATTTCTTCAGCACAATCGTTCCAAATGTTCAGCAAATTAATACAGAAGAGTTCAAAAGATTACAAGAAGAAGCCAGTGAATTAAAGTTGGAAACAAGTCAATTAAGTGAAAAACTAAAATCAATGGCTACAGATTCAAATCGAGCAGCGTTATCAGAAGCTCAAAATAATATTGGACAAACGATCAATCTACTTATTATTTCCGTGGTTGTTGCACTTATTGTCTCAACGGTTCTTCTTGTTATAATCAGCAGAAGGATTTCCGCAAATTTAAACAAGCTTGTGTTAACAAGTGAGGAAATCGCAAATGGAAATCTTAATTTCGAAACTCTAAAAAGCAATGGAAATGATGAGATAGGACAATTATCAACATCGATTAATCATATGGGGACTCGTTTAAGAGAAATGATCATCGAAGTTTCACATATTGCAACAGATGTTGATCAGCAAAGTTCTGCATTTGCAGTATCTGCATCAGAACTAAAACAAGGAAGCTCACAGGTCGCCAATACGATTGACGAATTATCTTCAGGCGTGAATAGCCAGGCTGATGAAGTATCGGATATCTCTGAACATATCAAGGAATTTAGTCAAAAATTAATTGATGCAAATCAGGACGGTCAAAAATTAGTTCAATTTTCCGATGAAGTCCTTTCTGTATCTGTAAATGGTGACAACCAAATGAAAAATTCTTTGGAACAGATGGACATGATCTATAAGATTGTTGAACTCTCTGTAGAGAAAGTAAAAAGTCTTGAAACAAAAACACAATCAATTACTGAGCTTGTCACTGTTATTAAATCGATCGCAGAACAAACGAATCTCCTTGCATTAAATGCCTCCATAGAAGCGGCAAGAGCCGGGGAAAGCGGCAAAGGCTTTGCGGTTGTGGCATCAGAAGTAAAAAAGCTTGCAAATGAAGTGACAGCTTCCATTGAAAACATTACAAATATTGTAACAAGCATCAAAGTAGAAACAAGCTCCATGTCACATGAGCTAAATAATGGCTTCCAAAAAGTAAATGAAGGAACAAAGCAGATCCAATTATCCGGTCAGTATTTTTCTGATATTAAAGATAAGGTAACAGATATGACAAACCGGGTAAAAAATATCTCAACTGCCTTCCAATATTTTGAACAAACAAGCCAGGAAATTAATCAATCAGTTGAGCAAATTGCTGCTATTTCAGAAGAATCAGCTGCTGGCTCTGAAGAAATTTCTGCTGCAGTATATGAGCAAACACAATCGATTGACTCCATTTCAACAAGTGCAAATACTCTTTCTCAAATGGTTGAGCGCATGAACGGGATGATCGGAAAATTTAAAGTGTAAGACATAAAGTTGGAGGGAAAAACTAGTGATTGTATTTTACAAAAAAGCGGTGATAGGTTTATTGCTTTCTATAGTAGCTCTTATTGGCACCGCTTGTTCAACGACAGAAACGAGCAGCAAACAAGCATCAGTAAAATTAATTCAAGATGAATCTGTTCCATACATTGGTTTTCTATTAGATACACTTGAAGAAGAAAGATGGTACAAAGACAAACAACTGTTTGAAGATCATGTAAAATCGTTAGGTGGACAAGTCAAAACGTTAGCTGCCAACGGCTCTGATGCTGTTCAGCTCGTGCAAGCACAATTATTAATTGAAGAAGGTGTGGATGTCCTTGTTGTTGTTCCACATAATGCCGAAGAAGGAGCAAAAATTGTTGAATTAGCTCATAAACATAAGGTCAAAGTCATCTCCTATGACCGCCTTATCACAAAAAGTGATCTAGATTACTATATTTCATTTGATAACAAAAAGGTCGGTGTCCTGCAGGCAACTGAAATTGTGAAACACACACCTAAAGGAAACTTTGTTTATATTGGTGGAGCAGAAACGGATCATAATGCGGTACTGTTTAGAGAAGGTGCATTAAGTGTTCTTCAACCACTTATTGACAAAGGTGACATTACCTTATTGGCAGATCAATATACAGAAGAATGGAATCCTAAGAACGCCGAAAATAATATGAAAGCCATTTTAACAAAAGTGAATAACAAAGTCGATGCAGTCGTAGCAGCCAATGATGGTACTGCAGGTGGAGCGATCAATGCCCTGTCTGATGTTGGATTAGCTGGTAAAGTTTCTGTATCCGGTCAAGACGCCGAGCTTAATGGTGTGAAAAGACTTGTCGCAGGAACCCAAACCATGACTGTCTATAAACCGATTCCTGTAATTGCCACACAAGCAGCAGAAATGGCTTACCAGGTAGCAAAAGACAAAACAATTACCACAGATACAACGATTAATAATCAAAAAACTGATGTACCTGCCATCCTTCTCGAACCTATGCCTGTCACAAAGGAGACGATTAAATCAACAATTGTGAAGGATGGGTATTTAACAGAGGAAGAAATTTATAGGAAATAAAATTTAATCATGTGGAAACACACCTTTTATTTCCATAAAAAGATGAACTCTAAACCATTCCAGAGTTCATCTTTTTTGTTTACCTATTGAGTCTGTTCTTTTAATTTTTTCATTTCTTCAACCCATTTATCTACTTTTTCTTTTATCTCATTTACTTTCGAATCAATTTCCTTCTTATTTCGTTCTTGTAACTCATCTTTAAGACGAGTTAATTCCTCTTCTCGAACAGCTGCTAATTCTTCGATTTTAGTTAATGTTTCCTCTGTTAAAATCCCTTGTTCTTCCCAAATCTTTAACCCTTCTTGAAATCGTTGACTTTCTCTTGCCATTGAGGCAGTCCATCCATTTGTTAAATCCGTGATCCTCTCAGTTTCGCGAAAAATCTCCCATCCATCTGGAACATAATTAACTGGAGCCCAAGTTAGCTCTAGCATGGAAGGAAGCCATTCATACTCGATGGTGGCTAATAACTCTTCTTCACCATTCGCCGCAAAATATTCTCCCTCTCCAGCATTCGCTACAGCTTTTAACTGGTTTTCAGCTTCTTTATCAACCTGAAATCCTATTATATTAACAGAAACATTGTCTTCACCTTTATCCATAACTAATTGCTCGGCTGCTTTAGTAGGATTTCCATCACATGTTTCCACACCATCGCTGACAATATAAATAGTGATTTGACCATTATGATCCTTACTGAATTCACTCGTCTTTTCAATTGCTGTTGCTAAAGGGGTCCACCCTTTCGCTTCAACCGTAGAAAGAGAGTGATTAAAACGCTCGGCATCAAAAACTCCCATCTTATAGACTTCTTCTATTTTCGAACATGACTCTCCCTTACCACTATCAGACTCATCACCTCGATGACCAAATGCTACAAGTGAAACCTGACTTGTATCACCTATAGCTTTTGCAAAGCTTTCAACAGCCTCTTTTGCAATATCCATGCGCAGCTTTCCTTCTGAGTCCAGTAACATACTTGAACTAGCATCAAGTAAAATATAAGAATAGTTTTCCTTTTTAGCACTTTCATTTTTCGAAACCTGTTCAGGACGAGGAAGTAGCGGCTCATTAAATCCTGGAGTAAACGAATCTAAGTCCCGGACAATTTCATCATAGCTCGGGCTCCCTGTATAAAACACTAATGCTTTCATAAGCTTTTCCGGATCGTCCGTATCCTCCGCTACTGGCTCCAATACTTCTTTCATGTTATTTATGTATTGAGGGTCAAGTTCTTCGAGTCCCCATAGGACTCGCTCTGTATCTTCTTCATATGTAATATCCTTAGTTAATTCTCCTGCTTGAAAGTTCATTAAAGACTCTATTGTTACAGAGGTGGTAAGCTCATTTATACCTGATAGCTCCCCTTTGTTCTTTTCTTCCTGGTTTGCTACGGATTTTTCGTCTTTCTTCTCATTTGATGATACTGCTAATTTTTCACCTTCATTCGTACAACCTGAACAAATAAGTAGAATGAAGAGAAAAGAGGCAAGCCAATATTTATTCATCATATTCATCACCCTTATTTTGTCTATTTATCATTGTTTTTCCATTCCTTTTACTCCCATACATATTACGGAAAGATAGAATAAAAGTTTCATCTTTTCCTTCTCTTATTATAATACCAAGGGTTATATGGTTTACGATAACTGATTCCTGTTAAATATATAAGAAACAAATAGGAAAGGACTTCAAAATATGTTAAATAATCATAGATTAAAAGGGAAAGTAGCAGTTATCACTGGTGGCGGTTCCGGGTTGGGGCGTGCAACAGCCTTTCGCTTAGTAAGTGAAGGAGCAAAAGTATGTCTGTTAGATATTAACATTGAGCATGCAAATAACGTGAAGAAACAAATTGAACATGCTGGTGGCAAGGCCATTGCTAAGAAGTGTGATATCAACTCATCACAGGAAATACTAGAAGGAATAGAAGCGGCAATGGATGAGTGGAAAAGGATAGATATTTTATTTGCTAATGCCGGTATTGCTGGAGAAATGGCTCCGATTGAAACGATGAAAGAGGAAGATTGGGAGCGTACCATAAATACTAATTTAACAGGAACTTTTTTAACGGTTAAATATGCAATTCCTTTTATGAAAGATAACGGAGGCAGTATTATTATTACAAGCTCTGTTAGTGGTAACCGCATTTTCTCACAAACCGGTTTTACCGCTTATAGTACATCAAAAGCCGGACAGATTGCATTTATGAAAATGGCTGCATTAGAACTTGCCCGATATAAAGTCCGTGTTAATGCAATTTGTCCTGGTGCCATTGAAACAAATATTCAAGAGTCAATTCATCAATCTCCTGACCTAAAAAAGATTGAAATCCCTATCGTTTTTCCTGAGGGAGACCAACCTCTCGATCATAAACCGGGGAAATCGGAACAGGTAGCTGATTTAGTTACATTTTTAGCTTCTGACTTATCTCCACATATAACTGGAACAGAAATCTTTATTGATGGTGCGGAATCATTATTAAGATAAACAGAGGCTGCTTATATTGTCTCGCATTTTTTCAAAATTAATAGACGCCGAGTATACATCTACCCGGCGTTCTATTCTTAAATTATCTCTCTATCAACAGCCATTGTCTTCTCTTGTTCTTCTGCTAATTTACGTTGCTTTTTTGACTTTCTAAAGTATAACAATTCATACACAACAGGAATCACAACAAGCGTTAATAATGTCGCAACACTTAACCCGCCAATAACAACAACTGCTAAGCTTGCAGAAACTAAGTTTCCTGCCTCCGCTTCTTTAAATAACAGAGGAAGCATAGCTGAGATGGTTGCAACAGCTGTCATAATGATTGGCCTCATTCGAATGGTTGCCGCTTCAACAATGGCATCACGTATGATCATGGTTTCTTCATTTTGTTTTACTCGATCTAATAACACAATGGCATTGGTCACGACAATTCCAATAAGCATAAGTGCTCCCAATAATGAGGTAATATCAACTGTTATTCCACTAATGATAATCCCAAGAATCGCTCCAATTGCAGCAAGTGGCAGTGAAAATAGAATAGCAATCGGTGCACGAATCGTTTTAAACGTAATGACCATGATGAGAAAGACAATCCCGATAGATGCTAACATCGTCATAAACAAATCATTAAAATCACTCGCTTGATCTGCACTTGCACCACCAACAAATACTTCAACATCGTCTGGCAAATCAATCCCCTCTAGGTCTTCACTTCCAAAAATTTCACTATTTATTTCTGTTGAAATGATTGATAGTTTTTCAGGATCAACATCCGCCGTCACTCTTACATATTGTTTTCCATCTTTATGGAATGAACTTGTTGGTTCTTCAGTCTCTGTTAATTTTGCTACCTTTGAAATAGGTGTCATTCCTGCCTGTGTCATAATTGGAACCTCTGAAAGGTCCTTTTTCGTTTCTGCTGAGTAAACAGGCTCCAGCATCACCATTGTTTGCTGGTCATTTACCTCTATTGAACCCAGTGGAGTTTGATTCAACATAACAGCTGCTTGTTGGGCAATTTGATCAGCTTTTGCCATACTTGGATCAACGACAAATGAATAAACTGATTTTGTTTCTTCTTGGTTTGTTGTGACCTCTTCAACTCCGTCAATTTCCTTGACCTTTTGTTGGATATTCTCAGAAACAGCAACAAGGTCATTTAGACGATCACCCATTATATCAATTGTAATTGACGTACTTCCTCCACCCATCATGGAAGCTTCTGTTGCCTCTAAGGCAGCACCGCTATATTCATCCTTCTGAGCAAGGACTTTTTCAATAAATCCACTCATATCTGCATCTTCTTTTAAGATCGCCATAATCTGAGTTTCTGTCGGGTTTCCAACAGCACCATATTTCGCTGCATCAGCAGAATTTCCAAGCTGAAGATACATATTTTCCAATTCTTTTTGTTCCAGTATATAGTTTTCAAGCTTAACAGACTCTTCTTTTACTTTTTCAATAGGTGTATCATTCGGATATGCCAATGATACAAAAACATAGTCAGCTTGAGTTTTATTCACAGAACCTTTAGGAAGAACAAAATATGCTCCTATTGATCCTGCCAAAAGGATGATCGCTGTTAAAAAGACGACCCATTTATGATTTAAGGACCAAGTCAAAAATGCCGAAAAACGTACTGATGGCTTATGCTCTTTTATTTTGGCGTTTTTAAGTAATCCGGCACTCATAACAGGGACAATTGTTAACGCCACAATTAAAGATGCTAACAATGAGTACGTAATCGTTAATGCAAATGGTAAGAGAAAATCCTGCAGACCGCCATTAAGTAACCCCATTGGTAAGAAAACGGCAACTGTCGTTAATGTCGACGAAGTAATGGCAGAGCCTACTTCTTTTGTTGCCTCAATGACCATGTTAACTGAAAATTTCTCTGTTTGTGCTCTTCTAAAGATATTTTCAATGACAACAATACTATCATCAACAAGCCGGCCAACTGCCACAGCCACTCCACCAAGTGTTAAAATATTTAATGTCACACCGGATTGAGCTAATAAAAATAGAGTAAAGCCTAATGACAATGGAATGGAGACAATTGTAATCAATGTCGAACGTAAATTTCTTAAAAACAACATAATGACAATTGTTGCAAACAAAGCACCAAGTAATACTTCTTTGATCATACTGTGAACGGAAGATTCAACCATATCTGCAGATGCTAAAATGACAGTTGTTTCTAAATCATCGTAATTCTCATTTATTTCTTTTGATACGTTTTCTACTTCTTTACTGATCGTTACTGCATTTGATTGACTGTCCTTTGTGACAACAAATGTAAGAGCATCAGCACCATTTACTTTGGTTAAATTGCCTTCCTGCTTTTCCATTGAGATGGATGCTACTTCATGCAGCGGAACATTTGGAGCCACTTCTGTATCTTCAAGATCTTCTATCGTTTTTATATTACCAATA
Organism: Bacillus sp. J37; assembly: GCF_000518865.1. Lineage (GTDB taxonomy): Bacteria > Bacillota > Bacilli > Bacillales > Bacillaceae > Metabacillus. The sequence goes on from NZ_JAEK01000004.1 coordinate 175,552, forward strand.
ACTTTTATGTTAGCCGATTTACCATCAACTGTCGTTTCCGAAATAGCCGCAGCAGTATTTTGGCCCTGAAGCATTGTCATAATATGTTCAATTGAAACATTTTTTTCAGCCATCTTTTTTTCATTAAGTTTGACAGAAACAAAAGAAGGAATAATACCGTTTGTTTGAATTTCTGCTACACCTTTAATATCTTGAAATTGCGGCAAAATTTCATCCTGTGCATACTGAACAGTTTCCGGACTGATTCCTTTATCAAAAGTAAGAGCGATATAAGAAACGGGAATCATTGAGGTATTTAACTGTACGATGTTTGGCTTCATAACATTTTCCGGAAGTGTTACATTTGAGATGGCCTCTTCAATCTCCCGTTTTGCTTCTTTCTTATCCACACTAGATTCAAGGTGAATATCAACAGAAGAGTATCCATCACCTGTAGTCGAAAACACATTTAGCTTTCCATTCATACTCTCAACTGCTTCTTCAATCGGGGTGGTCACCTGCTCTTCCATCGTGCTCGCATCAACCCCGTTCCCCATCGTCACAACCGAAATAAACGGCTGGTCTGCAGAAGGTAAAAACTCCATTGGAAGTCGGAAATAACTAAGAACTCCCATTACAAGAATAATCGCAGACATTAAGAAAACGGCTGCTTTGTTTTTAAATGACCATTTTGTAAACCATGACATTTGCTAATTTCTCCTTTCAAATCCATTTATTTTTAATAAAACGTTGTGCTCCTTTCTTACCTGAGTCAAAAGAAATATGATCAGTTCATTACTACAGACCTTATTTTAATAACAAAATGTGGAAACGATAATTGCCTTGAGGTGTAATATTATCTAAGGCTTGAGACGTATATTGTTTGGAAAGTGATGAAGTGCAGCAAAGCTGCTAGTGGGATGCGTTAAATTTAGTAGTGGATGCGTCATTATGTAAGAACGTTGAACCTTTTTGCAGTTATTGCACATATTAAGTGGAGGTTGTGTCATTTCACCATACTATTGTGTCAATTATGGGTGTAAAAATGACCAAAAAAAAGACAGACTCATTGTCTGCCTTCATATCAATATTCATCGTTTTCGACGAATTAAAAATCCATTATCGATTGATGTAAAACCAATTTTCGGGTAATATTCCATCGCTTCCTGTGATGCAAGTAATAAGAGGGATACTTCCTCACCTATCTCTTCTTGTAGCAATCGAACAAGTTCTTTACCAATTCCTTGTTTTTGATGTTCGTTATCGATGGCTAAGTCTGATAAATAACAGCAATAGTTAAAATCAGTTATTGCACGGGCTACCCCTATGACTTTCCCGCCAAGTCTTGCAGTAATAGTAATATCTGCTTTATCAAGCATACGCTGTAATCGAGGTAAATCATCTACTGGTCTTTTGATTCCTGATGCTTTAAACACTTGTGATAATTCTAATGCACTGATTTGATCATGGATTTTATATGTATATTCCATTTTCTGCCGTCTCCTCTTTCTACTTTTTCCCAGTATAAACGAATAAACCCGATTTCTACAAGACATAAAAATCGGGCTTCATAAAAACTTATTTGTTTTCTAATACTTTAATAAATTCTCTCATGTAATCAGGTAAATCTGGTGGGCGTCGACTTGAGACAAGATGTCCATCAACTACAACTGCTTCATCTATCCAGGTTGCACCCGCATTTTCCATATCGTCGCGGATTCCAGGTGTACTCGTTACTTTTTTCCCTTGTAAAATCTTCGCTGATATTAACACCCAGCCTGCATGACAGATTTGTCCGATTGGCTTCTTCTGTACCTCCATATGCTGTGTAATATCAATAACTTCCTTAAAGCGGCGAAGCTTGTCCGGAGCCCAGCCTCCAGGGACTAACAGCGCGTCATAGTCATTAGGATTGACTTGTTTAAAATCCATATCTGAGGTTGCGGGTACACCATATTTCCCTTTATAGGTGAAATTAGCATCTTCACCAGCAAGATGAACAATGGCTCCTTCCTCACGCAAACGATGAATGGGATACCACAGCTCCAAATCTTCAAAATCTTCATGGACAAAGCTTAAGATCTTTTTACCAGATAATCTCATATTTTTCCCTCCTTATACTTGACGATAACGTAATTTTCAAGTGTAGACAACTATGATCCCATATCTGCTAAAATATTTGCCGTCTGTTGATCTGTGATCAATATATTTGCATACTTGCCTTTAAGTGCACCATATATAGCCTCTACCTTTTTCGGACCACCGGCAACTAATATCGATTTTTCCTTTTTGGCCAGATCATTCAGCTCAATTCCAATTGTACGGTTATTTAAGCTCTCCACACAAATCTCTCCATTTTTATCGAAAAAGCGAGAGCAAATTTCACCAGCTGCTTTAGATTGTATAAGATGCTGATCTTCTCTGGACAAATACTCTGCCTGTAATAATACTGAGTCAACAACAGGTGTTCCTACACTAAAGATTGCAATATTCGCTTTTTTACCAAGATCAAGGATTTTATGAATATGACGATCGGCTTCAATCGCTTGTTTTACAACAATGTGATCCACGATAGCTGGCAGCGGTAACAAAAACGTTTGCGTGTGGAAGGCCTCACCAAATAAATGAATAATTTCAGATGCATAGGTTTTTGTTTCTGAATGACTTACACCGCCATTTAGTTGAACAATGGTTGTATGACTTAATGGTCTTTGTTTTAACCTCATTGCTACTTCATAAACTGTCGTACCCCAAGATGTTGCAATCACATCATGATCCCTGACAATTTTATGTAGATAGTTTGCGGCTACTTCACCAAGCTGTTGTTTGATATAACGATTGTCATACTCTGATAAAGATGCAACGACAACTTCCTTTAGTCCAAATTTTTCTTTTATACGCTCAGTTAATAATTCGTCTGCTTCTGTTGGATTATTGATTTTAATTTCAACAATTCCCAAGTCCTTTGCTTGTTTAAGCAATCTGGAAACAGTTGGTCTTGAAACATCCAATTTTTTCGCAATTTCCTGCTGACTATAATCTAATTGATAATAAAGTCTGGCCGCTTCAACAATTTTATTAAGTTTATCTTTTTCCATTTACAGCACCTAATTATCTTTTTTATAGGCTATTTCTTCAAACTTTGTTGCTTTGTAATAAGTGTTGAGAAGGTTAATTGGTGCCCCAGGATGCTCATCTTAAGTGGGGCGGGCGGTGAGTCTCCTCAGTGCATAGTGCCTTCGGGACCTCACCTATCCCGATACTCCCTTGTCTTGTTTCAGCGCCTAGTCCCTCGAAGAGCTTGTCGGGGCTGACCAAGGCACTTCCACATTTCCTACAGGAGTCTCGCACCTTCCGCTCCAATTAACCAAATCAGTTTTTTATTAACAGAACTTATGAAAACAACAATTTTAAAGAAAAGAACCTTTTCCTATGACAAACGAGAGGCTGACATTATACCTACGTCAGCCTCTGTTGTTTGATCTATTATTCAGCGATTAATTTTTTTACACGAGCTACTACGTTTTCAACAGTGAAGCCATATTCAGCTAAAATACGATTCGCCGGAGCAGATGCACCGAATGTATTGATAGCTAAAATATCACCTTCATCTCCTGAATAACGATCCCAACCTAGTGGAGATCCCATTTCAATTGCAAGACGCTTTTTAACTTCTTTTGGAAGAACTGAGCGTTTGTATTCAACAGATTGCTTTTCAAAGCGATCCCATGCAGGCATACTTACAACTGCTGCCTCAATGCCTTCTTGAGCTAAAACTTGTTGTGCTTCTACAGCTAAACCTACTTCAGAACCTGATGCTAATAAAAGAACGTCTGCAGTTTCTTTTCCAGCTGGAGAAACAACATAAGCACCTTTTTGAACACCTTCATATGCAGTGTCTTTTGTTCCTTTGATTGTTGGTAAGTCTTGACGAGTTAACACTAATGCAGTTGGAGTTGATTTAGACTCGATTGCTGTTTTCCATGCTGCTGCAGTTTCATTACCATCTGCTGGACGAACCACTGAAAGATTTGGCATTGCACGTAATGATGCAAGTTGTTCTACCGGCTCATGTGTTGGACCATCTTCACCAACAGCGATACTATCATGTGTGAATACATATGTTACCGGTAAATTCATAAGAGCTGCCAGACGGATTGCAGGGCGTAAGTAGTCAGAGAATACGAAGAATGTACCACCGAATACATGTAAACCGCCGTGAAGTGCCATACCGTTTAATGCAGCGCCCATTGCAAATTCACGTACACCAAACCAGATGTTACGGCCGCTGTAATCTTCACTTGTGAAGTCACCACTGCCGCTAATTGTTGTTTTGTTAGAACCAGCTAAATCTGCTGAACCTCCAAAGAATGATGGAAGATTTTTCGCAATGCCATTTAATACCGCTCCTGAAGAAGCACGTGATGCAAGGCTTGATCCTTCTTCGTAAACTGGAATATCTTTATCCCAACCTTCAGGAAGTTCACCATTGATCGCAACTTTAAATTGGTTTGCTAACTCCGGATACTCTTTTTCATATCCAGCTACTAATTCGTTCCACTCATTTTCTTTTGCACTTCCAGCTTCTTTCACTGTTTTGTTAAAGTGATCATATACTTCATCTGGAACATGGAAATCTTGTTCAAAAGTCCAAGCGTATGCTTCTTTTGTTAACTTAATTTCATCCGCACCAAGTGGAGAACCGTGTGAAGCTGATTTACCAGATTTGTTTGGTGAACCAAAACCAATTGTTGTTTTTACTTCAATTAGTGTAGGACGGTTTAAATCTTGTTTCGCTTGTTCAATCGCACTTGAAATTTCGTTCAAATCATTTCCATCCTCAACACGGATGACTTGCCAGCCTTGTGCTGTGAAACGTTGTTCAACATTTTCAGAGAATGAACGATCAAGATCACCATCTAAAGAAATATCGTTTGAATCATACAGAACAACTAAACGTCCAAGTTTTAAATGTGCTGCTAATGATGCTGCCTCAGAAGAAATACCTTCCATTAGGTCTCCATCACCACAGATTGCATATGTGTAATGATCTACTACATTGTATGATGGTTTGTTGTAAGTTTCAGCTAAATGACGCTCAGCCATTGCCATCCCTACTGCCATCGCAATTCCTTGTCCAAGTGGACCAGTTGTTGCATCAACACCTGGTGTATGTCCGAATTCAGGGTGACCTGGAGTTTTGCTTCCCCATTGTCTAAATGATTTTAAATCATCCATTGATACACCATAACCTGTAAGGTGAAGAAGGCTGTATAAAAGCATAGAACCATGTCCAGCTGATAATACAAAACGATCTCTATTAAACCATTCAGGATTAGAAGGATTAACATTCATGAATTTTGTCCATAACGTATACGCCATAGGTGCTGCACCCATCGGCATACCTGGGTGACCTGAGTTTGCTTTTTCAATTGCATCAATTGATAATGTACGGATCGTTTCAATCGATAATTTTTCAACATTTGTTAATTCGCTCATTATATTCCCTCCGAATGTAATATTTCTTTTAATTCTGCTTTTTTATCTTTTATGATTAATTGACCTGATGGCTGATCTGATGTAGACCATTCAACAATTGCTTTTTTCAATTGATTAGCGAGAAGTCGATCTAATGCAGTCGGATATGGACCACTGCATTGTGATTCATCGATCACAACGACTTTCCAATCAAGGTCAAATTCTCCAAAATGTTCTTCTAATGCGACAGGATCAACATCTTGATCCATCATGAAAAAGGTGTATCCTTCATTGTTCACTTCTTTTTGTTTAATATGTTGTTTTAAATGAGCAATGAGTGTTGAATCAACTCGCTCCACTACTTCAGCTTCAACTGCCAGTGCTGTGTCATGTAATAACCCCGAATTCTCTGCACCGGGAATTTGCACGTTAAAAACTCGTACCATTCCATAAGATAGAGAACTGGCCGTATCTCTTACTCTTTCAATATTTTCTACAATCGAATTTAGCGCAGTATCATAACCCAATGTGAGTTCTGAATCGTCAATGTTATTAAAGATACTAACAGGTACTTGCAGTAATTTTCCTGTAAAACCGGTTATATTAACTTTTGTATCCCCTAATAAAATAACCTGATCAAGCTCTGTTAATTCACTAGCAAGTACGGATATTTGATCGTTCCATATAGTAATTGGAAAAGCATTCAATACATGGGGATATGCACCAAAAGAACCATATGTATTCTCATTAAGTTCCTTTAGATTTAAGTGTTTTGTTGTATCGTCCCATTCAATCCCAATAACATTGTAACTTTGACTGGAAAGTTCTTCTACTAGGGTACGAACGATCTGTGCTGTACCTGCTGAAGCACAACCAAAATGAACTACACCTATTTTCATTATCGTAACCCCTTTATACGAAATTTCGTTCATAATCAAATGAACATTTGTTACGTTGTTTAGTATAACATGAAGTACTTATAAAGATAAATAGGCAAAAACTGAAATTTCGAGAAATTTCTTATTTCTATAAAAACCTAAAAGAACCGATCTCAATAACGATTAAGGTCGGTTCATTCTACTTTTTCAGGTAATCTAATCACAAAAGAGGTTTGATGCTGATCTGATTCGCAAAAAATGGTTCCATGATGTTTTTCTATGATTGATTTACAAACATATAATCCAATTCCCGTACCAAAGCTCTTAGTTGTGTAAAAAGGTTCAAAAATCGTTTCCCTTATTTCTTCGGGGATTTGAGGGCCATTATTTGTTATCTTAAAGGAGATAGTATGTTCAGTTTTTTCACAGGTAATCCATAGATTACGCTCCATAGAATTTTTTTGTTTCAAAGCATCAATGGAATTTAAAATGATATTAACCAACACTTGTTTTATTTCATCCTTTGCAGCTATAATCTTGCAATTAGGATCAATAGAGGTTGATACATTTACATCTCCATCTACTATACTCGGGTATAAAAAAGAAATAATATCAGAAAAGAGGCTGTCTACTTGAATCTCTTTGTGCGTTTTTTCTCCGGAATCTAACCTTGAAGCATGTAAGAATTGAGTAATTCTAAACTTTAACTGATCCAATTCATGTTCAATCGTGTCCATATATTTTAAATCGGGATACTCATTTTTTAGCAACTTCATAAATCCCATCACAGATGTTAATGGATTTCTAAATTCATGGACAAAACTTGAAGACATTTGACCTAGTAGTGATAATCGATCTTTATGTGACTGATTCACAAAAAGCATTTTTTCATTTATCTCAATATCTTTTAACTCTGTATACCTTGTAACAGCATGAAAACAATATCTGTCGAAATGATCGTTTATTCTGTCAATGATTGGCTGAAGTTCCTGTATAGAAACACCTGACTTGTTGACATATTTAATAAGTGTGCTTCTTCCGATATTCATATTGAAAACAAACTCTCCGATATTGCTTTTACTTAGTACGCGTTCCTTTGCTACTCTATAAGCAAGCTCTTTCAGTTCATCATCACTTATTGTCTGCAGCAAAGATTTTTTGACCAATTGATACATTTCGTATCCATTATGCCCTACTCGATCTTTGAAGATATCATTTTCATTTACAATAACATTTTCTAGCCACATTCCTAAAAACTCACTCTGAACTTTCTCCAAAAACTTAATTACCTTCTCCTCAACCGAACAACCTGATCCAGATATCGAGTTCACTTTTTCACCACTTTCATTGTGTGAATGCCTTAATGATAATTAGACAAAAACTGATAAATATCCTTCTTTTTTATCACTTTATTCAAATTTCTATAAAATATGTTACATTTTGAAAAATAAACTCAGTAATTTGTATAAACTGTCATCACAATGATTTCTATCAGGTTAGGAAACTAGCTTTATTGCAGGGACCTTATGGGAAGAGCCTTATTTTTATAATACCCAGAATAAAAACTTCTGAACATAAAAAAGACTGCCTTAAGTGACAGTCTTTTTCTTTCGTAACTAAATTTCTATTTTGTTTCTCGATGTAAAGTATATCGTTTTAATCGCGGGCAATATTTTTTCAATTCAATTCGATCTGGATTGTTTCGTTTATTTTTTGTTGTAATATAATTACGGTCTCCTGTTTCTGTGCATGCTAATGTAATATTTACTCTCATTATTTTCCCACCTAATTTTTAGTTTGTTACGTCAAATGCTGGAAGTGGATCATTAAACTGAGACCAGTTTTGCTGCATTTCAGCATCTGTTAATAAACATAGATTAAGACTTGTTTCGATTTCATCACGGTTCATATCAATTCCAATCATCACTAATTCCGTTATGCGATCACCATATCGTTTATCCCATTTTTTAAGCAACTCTGGATCCTCTTTCAAAATGACCTCTTGTTCTTCCTCTGGATATGTTGCAATCCATTCACCTGCACCTTGAATTGTGATAGATGGACCTGCCTGAGAGAGAAGACCTGTTATCTCGTTTCTTGATGCTAGCCAAAAGAATCCCTTTGCTCTAACAACGTCAACTGGCCAGTTTTCTAACCAGGTCATAAATCTTTCTGGATGAAATGGACGCTTTTGTTTGTAAACAAATGACGAAATCCCATACTCTTCTGTTTCAGGTATATGTTCATTAACAAGCTCCTGAATCCATCCAGCCGCTTGACTTGCCTCCTCAAAATCAAACAAATCTGTATCTAAAATTTCAGCCAATGGAACCTTCGAAAAACTAGTTTCAATAATCTTGGCGTTAGGATTTAACTTATGGATCACTCCATTTAATTCCTTAGCATCCTCTTCATTTACCAAATCTGTTTTATTCAATAGAAGAATGTTGGCGAATTCGATTTGATCTATAAGTAAATCAACAACTTCTCTCGTATCAGATAGATCTGTCGCTTCTTTTCGATCAAGTAATGTTTCCCCTGAAGCAAAATCATGCCAAAACCTATTCGCATCAACCACAGTAATCATCGCATCAAGAACGCAACAATCAGTTAAATTAATTCCGAGCTCCTCATCTATATATGAAAAAGTTTGTGCCACAGGTATCGGCTCAGAAATACCAGTAGATTCAATAACTAAATAATCAATATTCCCTTGTTCCACAAGCTTTTTCACCTCCACAATAAGATCCTCTCGGAGTGTACAACAAATACATCCATTCTGAAGTTGCACTAGCTTTTCATTTGTCCTCGTAAAACCTCCTTGTTTAATAAGTGAGGCATCAATATTGACTTCACTCATATCATTGACTATTACAGCAATTTTCCTATTTTCTTTGTTCATTAGAATATGATTTAATAAGGTTGTTTTGCCCGCACCTAAATATCCACTCAACACTGTTACAGGAACTTTTCTTTTGACCATTCATCTTCTCCTTCTACAAACCGGCATTATTACGATTTATATTTTATACTCCCAGAATGAAATTAACTCCTCTTAGCATAAAACGTAATTATTACGATTTATATTCTATTATATGGGCTATTGAATTGCAAGTTTCTTTTTCATAATTTTTATTCAAAAAACATGTTTAGATATATTGGAATCGGGAATTTATTTAGTACATAAGTATTTTTTCAAAACAAAAAAGCTGACAACTATGTGCCAGCTTTTAAAAAATATTACATGCTTACGCGTACTACACGTCCGTTAAATTTTTGAGCCCAATAACCGCTGGACATATCAGCTATAGCTACACCAGTTGAGCTTTGTGATCCGATAAATTTACCTCCACCTACATAGATGCCAACATGTCCATCAGTTTTGTAAGTGTTAAAGAATACTAAGTCTCCAGGTTGCATATTGCTTGTAGAAACCTGTTTACCTGCATATTTAAGTGAGTCAGTGCTTGCGCCTACGTTTACTCCTATTGTAGAGAATGCCCAATGAACAAATCCAGAACAATCAAAGCGACCATTTGCTACATCATAGGAATTTCTTCCGCCACCAAAGACATAAACTGAGTTTCCGATATACTTATACCCAGCACGAATTAAATCATTCACTGTTCCATTCGGATTTACAGGTGTTGATTCAACAGTTGTCGTTTTAGAAGAAGTTCCTTTTGCTAATTTTACTGAACTTGATGAATCACTAGAAGAATCATTTGATGAACTATCAACAGAATCATTTGATGAATTTGCTGAAGCTTGAGCGATTGCAGCTGCGGCAGCTTCTTGAGCAGCTAAATTAGCTTCTTTTTGTTTAAGGCTATTGACTGCAGCTAGTTTCGCTGTTTCTTCATCTTTTAGTTGTCCTATTAAAGTATCATTTTCCTTTTTTTGAGAAAGGATTTGTTCCTGCATACCCTCTAACTCTGATTTCATACCTTCTAAATCTGAAAGCGCTTCAACTTTCGTAACTTTCTTTTCATTTAATTCTTGTTCGTCAGCTTCTTGTTGTTGAATCATTGCACGGTCAGCTTCTACAATCTTACCAACTGCAACAGCACGATTGACGAAATCACTAAAACTGTTAGAACCTAGTAACACATCTATATACTCTACATTACCACCACTATGTTGGTAAGAAATTGCACGTTGTTTTAAAATATCTGTTCTCTCTTTAATTGCTTGTTCCAGCTTTGCAATCTCTGATTCCATTGTTGAAATTTCAGTTTGAGCTGTTTCTATTTTTGATTCAGTTTCTTCAATTTTTTTCGTGTTATCATTAATTGCTGATTCAACACGTTCGCTTTGCTTTTTTAATTCAGCCAACTCTTGTTGTATTTTCTCAACGTCCTGAGTTGCATCTTTTATATTTTCCTGAATTTCTGTACGTTCTGCCGTTTCAGCGTTAGCCGAAGGAATAGCAAATGAACTTCCTAATCCGATCATGACTGCTAAATTCATGATAACTAGTTTCTTTTTCGACATTCTCTTCCCTACTTTCGTTTCTCTCGTACAATCAGTATTTTTTCCTATGTATCTATTAAAAATATTACTTTATACTCAGATTTGCCACAATTAGTAGTATATCATCAAAAAATGACAAAACAATGTATATAATATTACAATTATATTTCAAATATAACAAAAGACCTTTTTATTCTACCAAAAAGACACATGTTTCACTGTACCATAGATAGAGTTTCATCACCAGTATCAATCTAATAAAAGAATTATTTGAGCAGCTTTCCTACTATTTTTCAGATTGATTGTCTTTTATAAGGTAGGTCCGATTCTTTGTATTACCTGTATATGGATAATGCAGTTTCTGTAAAACTCTTTTCGCAGTTGAACTGGATTTTATGTGCAGAAATGATCGAACTTCCCGATTACTTATACGCTCAGAAAAAAGAAGCATATAATCAGTCAGAGCATCAGTATGTGCGTTTTTGGATTTTTGGCCACATTTTTGGCATGTCCAATAGCCAAACGTTTTCGTCAAGGGAATGGTTTTACAAAATGGACAATGAACACCTGTTAATATCTCAGACTTTACTAGCTGATAGTGTTCTAAAATTAAACCCTCATTCTCAACATGAGATTCCGCAATTCTGGCTGAAAGTCTATTTATATTTTGTTTCTTCAGCTTCATCGCTTTATATTTATTCTCGAGGGATGCAAATTTACTTGGAATAGTTGCAGCTTGGAGTATTTGTGGATTAGAAGATTTTAAAATTGTAGAAGGGTTACTGAGGACAATAAATCCTATACAGGGGAGATGGGGTATTTCTTGTTCTTTTAACCAATTACTAAAATGATCTTGCTGCCGCCTAACTTGTATCAATGGACTAAGAAATCCTTCCTCTTTTCCATCCAGAGTACGAATCATCTGATCAGTTTCCTCATTTATAAAAATTGATCCAGCTATATTCTTTACTTCTAAAATACAAGCAAATGAAGGAGTTAAAATTAGAGTATCCATTTGAAAAAAGTGCTTGCGATCAAGAAGTCTAACATTATGGAAAATAAGATACTCTTCTTTTAAGTAACTGAGAAAATAGTCAATAGATTTTTCCCCCTTGTACCCTGCAAGATTTTTTTGATAGTCTCGTTCGATTTTTGGATACAGTATATGGGATTTTGGAAGTCTCCGCAACAACGCTTCTTGTTTTCGGAGGTATAATGGCTTTAGCCGTTCTTTCATAATCAAAAACAATCATCTCCTTATTTTTTATTCGGGTTAATATTCGTTATCTTAATAGGTGATTCCTTTAATTTATTGCATGATTTTTAGTAATCTAGTAAAAGTTTAGATTATATATGGGAATATAAATTATTCTCTATTTATTTACCACTTCTATGAATCTTTCAGCCACTCTCTNACATNATTCAACCACTTTCCCTCTTTTTTCAACCACATCACTTTTCTCACTCCCCAATTCAGTCACCTTTCCTATTTATTCAACCACTTCTATAAATCTTTCAGCCACTCTCCAACATAATTCAACCACTTTCCCTCTTTTTTCAACCACATCACTTTTCTCACTCCCAATTTCAGTCACCTTTCCCATTTATTCGTCCACTTCTATGATTTTTCCAACCACACCACTTTTCTCCTCACCCAATCGAGTCAACTAGCCAATTCAACCAGCCCCTACCAAAAAACCTCCCACAAATGTGGGAGGTCATCAGTCAATTCGGCCCTATTACTTCAACTGATCTTCTACTGCTTTTAGCCATGTTGTGGCCATCAGCATGTTGCCTGCAGAATTCATATGGACACCGTCTGTTGTTAAGTTGTAGCCGTTGTTTTGTTCTAGGTACTTTACAAATGCTTGATGGGTTGGGACGAGTGTTGTTTCGAATTGTTTTGACATATCATTTACAACTTTAACGTACTTTTTTAAGATTTCATTTCCTTTAGATTGTAATTGTTCCTCAATTACAGTTGGTTCCATCAAAATAATGTGCGCATTTGTCTGTTCTTTCACTTGGGTTAATAGGTCTTTGTAAAGGTGTTCAAATTTCTCTATGTCTACTTGTTCCATTTCAGGGCGATCAAGTTGTCTCCACACATCATTGATTCCAATTGATATGGAGAGATAATCAGGGTTCTGTTCAATGACATCTTGTTGCCATCTTGAAGCAAGGTCTGTAATACGGTTGCCGCCGATCCCTTTATTTGTTATATCAAATCCTTGCTCTGGATAAGTTGTTAGTAAGTAATCGTGGATGATTCTCACGTAACTTATGCCGATTTGTTCCGGATCCTCGCGTTTTCCCCATTCTGTAATACTGTCACCAATAAATAGTATTTTCTTTTGTTTCATCTTTTCTCCTCCATCTACCCTTTTGTATGTAAGACAGTGCTTTTTTATAAAATACACATATAGCTTTCGAGAAAGATTATTCATTTTCCTCTAATTCTTTTCATCCTTTATTAAAGATGGACGTCAAACGGTTTTGTTCCCTTTACTTCTCCGTTCACGATAATAGACAATACATGCCTACCAGGATAATGCTTCCTGGTTGTTAAGTCTTTAAAGGAGTGCTTTTTTTCATATTGCTTTTTTTCTCCCGGTTTTAGCGTTACTTCCGATAGCTGAAATTGTTTTGTTGATGGTTTTCCATTTGCTTTTATAAAATCGATTGAATACTCCACTCTTACTTTGCGTAATTCCGTGTCGGTTGAAGCTAGCTGAAATGAAAAGGAAATTGCATCTCCAATTTTCACATTTTTTGTCACATCTAAATCTGAAATTTTCATTGTATGTAATGGACCTATTCCAAACAATTCAAGAGCTTCTAAGTTCCCCTTTTTAAGCAGAGTTCGCAAGCCTTTTTTCAAAATCCAATTTGTTAATTCATTTTCTCCGTTCCATCTTTTTGCTAGTGAGAGAACGATATCCGGATGATCTCTCGAAATATCATTTATATTATTTGCCACACTTTTCCTTACATATAAAGAGGGATCTTCCTTTAAATTTTCTAAAATCGGTAAAATAGGTGAAGGATCATTTTTTAAGGCTTTTAATACCATACCCCATGGAAGCCTAGGACGGGAGCCTTCACTTGCAAGTCTTCTAATATGCTCATTTGAATGGCTGCTCCAGACAATAAATTGCTGAATCATTTTCTCTTGGTCTTTTACCACAAAGGGCCGGACTGCAAACTCGGATGTTGAATACTGGGTGAAGTATTCAAGGGCCGATATTGACACATTCCAATCGTTTAAACCGTATACCTCAATGTAATCGGGAAAAATAATTCCTGCCAAGCTGCCTTCAAAATGAGGTGCTACCTTTTTTAATACGTTAACCACTTCTGGAAATTCCAGGTTAATCGTTGCATGAAAACATTCAGAAATTCGCCGGACTCTTTCCTTTAAAGTAAGGTTGTCCCATTCACCCGTGAAAATATATGAAAGAAATATTTCTTCATCAAACGATGGATAAGCGTTCTTTAATTCCTTTGAAAGCTGATTCATAAAATCTTGATTAAAGATGTTGCGAAGTTCCTCAGCCATTTTTTCTCCCCTTAATTTAGTATTTATTGTCAACATTATAGCATTTTATATCTCAACTAAAAAAACAGCTGACGTAAGTATATACACTCAACAAGTCACCTGTTTTTTACAATACAATACTTATTTAATTAATCACACCGTCATGAGAATAAGGATGAAAGTCCTTTCCTGCAGCTTGGACTATCATTAGTCAATCATCAAACCTATTTCTAGTTTTTTACCACCTTGGAATGTCATCACAATTTCAATTGCTTCTTTAAAACCCGAAAGTGACATATTTCCTTCCATGATGGTTGGTGCTGTAATATCAATTGTCATTCCTTTTGAAAAAACATTTGTACACAGTCCTCCTGATATCATATTGCCAAGCTCTCCAGCAAATGACTTTAACATATCCCCTTCAAGTGCCATGCCAAACATTAATTCACCTACAGAACTGAAAAAATCAACATCAGACTTATAGAGAACCTTACCATTTATTGAACCTGTTATCCCAACCAGGACACCGAATTGGCATGTTAACTCAGAACGTAGCTCAGGCGCTGTTATATTTTCATGTGGAATCGGAAGAATCTGTTTTATGGACTCTATCGTTGATCCATGTAGATCTTCTAATGTGTTTGATACATTTATACTCAATATAAACACCTCCTGCTCTATTAGAATATGTCTTAGAATGACAGTTTCAACTCTGTTTCCGCCCTTACTTATCTACTAGTAGTATAACTAAGACTTTTTACTTATTATATAGTATTTATTTCCTTATCTCATTATAATTTCGACATATATTACTAGTTGAGATACTTTATACTTGTTATATCGACAAACTTCTACCATTTGTTTAGAAAAAAAATGCCGGATTGTCATTTTGACAAACTAGCATTTTGTTTGGTACTCGTTTAATTTTTTTTCAATCCACTGATATATATCATCATATACGGCATCACGATTTACTTCATTTAACATTTCATGCCGACCGTTTTCATAAAATTTATATTCGATCTGCTTAATTCCGTGTTTCCTTAACTGATTGATCAGCTTATTTACACCCTTTGTATAGTCTCCAACAGGATCCATATCCCCGCTAAACAGATAGAATGGAAGATTTCTGTCTATGTTTGATATTTCTTTATCTCTATGAATCATATCAAGTCCATAGTATAAGTCTTGAAAAAATCCTGTTGTTCCTACTTTTCCGCAAAACGGATCATTTATATACGTTGATACTTGTTCAGAATCCCGGGTTAGCCACTCATAACCTGTATTTGCATTAGTAAATTTTTTATTATAGCTTCCGGTTGTTAATTTTTGCAGAAATGGGCTTTCAGCACGATTCCCCCATTTTTTGACCTGTGTTTCAGCTAATTTTTTCGCGATTTTTAAGATAAAGCCCGGATTTCCCCCAGTTCCTGATAAAATCACTCCATAGAGCCCCACCTGAAAACGCTGTAGAAAACGCCGTACTAAAAAGGAGCCCATACTGTGCCCCATTAGAAAGACTGGTAATTCCGGATATTGATCTTTTATGTAATCATATACTTCTTTCATATCGTCAACAGCTCTTTCAAAGCCGTTACTTTCGGCAAAAAAACCATATTGATCATTTTTTTCACCAGTCTGTCCATGACCTCGATGATCATGTCCAATTACGATTATTCCCTTTGAATTGAGAAACATTGCAAATGGTTCATAGCGTTGTATATGCTCTGCCATTCCATGCGCAACCTGTACAACCGCTCTTGGCTTCACAGACTTCTCTTCCCATTTACAAACATAGACTTGATGTTCATCAGACATAGACAACCAATTTTCACTTTTCATACCCTTCCCCCTGTCTTTTATCCGCTTACTTCCATTTAAGTTAGAATTCCATTTTACTTCTCGAAATTCCAGAGCTCTTTTTTGGATGTTGTAATGGCATCTGCCCCAGCTTCCAACGCCTTTTCAACTTCTTCAACTGTACGAATTAACCCGCCTGCGAGTATTTTAGTTTGTGTACGTTCCTTTACTTCTTTGATCATCCAAGGCATCGCACCTGGTAATACTTCAATATAATCCGGTTTTGTTTTTTCCACTAATCGATAACTTCTTTCTAAAGCATGGGAATCGATTAAAAACATCCTTTGAATCGCAATAACACCTTTTTGCTTTGCTTTTAAAATAACATTTGACTTTGTAGAAATAAGCCCATAAGGTCGATATTCCTGACAAATATACTCAGCTGCAAAATCATCGCTTTTCAATCCATGAATTAAGTCAACATGATAAATGATTTTTTTATGATGTTGCTCTGCTAATTTATGTAGATTGGCCAATTGAGAAATATGCGTTTCTAAAAAAACACCTATTTCATAGTCGCTAACCAGGAATCTTTCGAACTGTTTAATTGATGAAAAAGCCGGTAAAATCTTTTGCATGTGAACTCCTCACTTTATCTTTATGTTGCAATTGGTTATTTTTTCATCATAAATCTTCCCTATAAAAATGTCACCCTTTTGCAAAATTCTTCTGGATACACTTTTTTTAAACACTTGGATAATTCAACCTAAATTGTTAACAATACGTATAAGTATCCTTTTCTTGCTAGGAGGTTTAGATTGAAAACTCGAGTTCCTAAACCATTGTCAAAATTAATAAAAGAAAAAAAACAAAAAAAAAACTTTGATGAAAAATTATCTGCCATCCAAGAGATGAATAGCAGATCTCAGGAGCAAAAGAAGATCGAACAAATCTCTTCCAACCTTCATTGGAATTTATCTTACATTAAAGAAGTAATAGGAAACAGCTCAGATATTGTCATTAGAGACTTCAAGGCCGGCCAAAGCGGTCTAATTGATATTGGGGTTATTTATACCGATGGATTAGCTGACAAAACTTTTGTACAAGATTTGGTTTTGGACACCCTCATGGTTCAAATTAGGGATGCAGATGTTGATCATCATGATATTCACACTGACTTGTTTGAGTTTATTAAGGAAAAAACTCTCCCGATAGGAGAAATAAAGGAAATCTTTCATTTCGAAGATCTTTTTTTTCATTTTTTATCTGGTGATACTATTTTATTGATGGACGGATTCCCAAAATGCTTAGCGATTGGATCCAGAGGCTGGGCTGATCGCGGTGTACAAGAACCTTCTTCCCAGACAGTTGTTAGAGGCCCAAAGGATGGTTTTTCTGAGACATTAAGAACGAACACGGCATTAATAAGACGTCGAATTAAAGATCCAAACCTTTGGCTCGAGACGAAACAACTTGGAAAAAAATCAAAAACAGATGTTGGCATTATGTATATAAAGGGTATAGCAAATGAAAAAATTGTAAAGGAAGTTCATACTCGGCTCGATAAGATTAAAATAGATGCCATTCTTGAAAGCGGATATATAGAAGAACTCATACAGGATAGTACATTTACTCCCTTTCCAACTGTCTTTAATACAGAACGGCCTGACACTGTGGCAGCTGCCTTATTGGAAGGAAGAATAGCCATTCTGGTTGATGGGACTCCATTTATTCTTATCGTTCCAGCTCTTTTAATTAATTTTTTCCAAGCAAGTGAGGATTATTATCAACGAGCTGATATCGCAACACTTATTCGCTTACTGCGATATCTATCATTTTTTCTCGCATTACTCACACCTTCAGCTTATATCGCGGTCACAACATTTCATCAGGAAATGCTGCCTACTCCGTTACTTATCAGTCTGGCAGCACAGAGAGATGGAGTTCCATTTCCCGCGATTGTCGAAGCAATCTTTATGGAAATAACGTTTGAAATTTTACGGGAAGCTGGGGTGCGAATGCCCAGAGCAGTTGGTTCAGCGATCTCCATTGTAGGAGCACTTGTTATAGGCCAGGCAGCTGTTGAAGCTGGAATTGTCACAGCCACAATGGTCATTGTTGTTTCCCTAACAGCGATTAGCAGCTTTGTCTCTCCAACATTTAACATGGGTATTGCAGTGAGGATTCTTCGCTTTGGGTTTATGATTCTCGCTGGGACGTTCGGTTTATTTGGTATTATTTTAGGCTTAATTGCCATGGTCCTTCATCTTAGCAGTTTAAGGTCTTTTGGGATTCCCTATTTATCACCGAATGCCCCATTCATTTTACAGGACCAAAAGGATAATTTTTTCCGTCTTCCACATTGGGCTTTATTCGCACGCCCGCGTTTAATAAGTCAAAAGGACACAGATCGAGAGGATACACCTTCTCCAAAACCACCTACTACTAGTTAAGGAGTTTACCTTATGTACAAGAAGTTACTTATTATTATTTGTATGCTTCTTCTCACTTCCGGTTGCTGGAGTAAAAAAGATTTAAACGAACTTGCCATCGTAACAGCGATTGGTATCGATAAAACAGAAGATGGGTATTCGGTTTCGATTCAAGTATTAAATCCGTCAGAGCTTGCGGGTAATACAAGCTCTGGACGAACAGAAGTTGTTAGATTTATAAAATCGGGAGAAACCGTGTTTGAAGCTTTACGAAAGCTATCAACTGATACTCCAAGACGTATTTATTTAGCACACCTTCGTGAAGTAGTCTTTGGAGAAGAACTAGCTAAAGAAGGAATAGGTAAAGCACTTGATTTTATTTCAAGAGATCATGAAATGAGAACAGACTTTTATATTACCGTTGCAAAAGGGTCTACTGCCGCTGACATCTTAAATATTCAAACCGCAATCGAAAAGGTGCCGGCAAACAAACTATTCAATTCACTTGAAAACTCCGAGAGTGTTTGGGCCGCAGCAAAAACAGTTAAGTTGGATGAGTTGATTAATAGTATTGTGAGCAAAGGGAAAGAACCTGTATTAACCGGTATTTACCATTACGGAAATGCTGAAGTTGGCAGCAGTATTGAAAACGTTCATAATGTCTCGCCCGAAACAGGGTTAAGAATTGATTATCTTGCTGTGTTTAAGCAAGACAAACTGATTGGTTGGTTGAATAAGGATGAAAGTAAGGGCTTTAATTATATTACCGACAATATTAAGAATACAGTGGTAACCATCGAACCGGAAGAAGGCAAAATTACCATTGAAACCTTACGTTCTAAAACCAAAGTAAAGGGAAAAATGGTAAAAGGTAAACCAGTTATTGATATTACCATCACACCTGAAGGAAATATCGCTGATGTTGAAAGCAGTATTGATTTAACAAAACCTGAAACTATTGACAAGCTAGAAAAAAAATATAGTGAAAATATAAAAGAGAGGGTACAAATCTCTATTCAACAGGTTCAAGAGGAATTTCAGAGTGATATTTTTGGTTTTGGAGAAGTGATACATCGGGAAGATCCAAAAGCTTGGAAAGAATTAAAAGATAATTGGGATGAGCATTTCACAAATTTAGACGTAAATGTTGATGTCAAAGCGGACATTAGAAGATTAGGGACCATTACAGATTCATTCCAGAAGGAAACAAAGGAGTAAACATACATGTGGCCAATTGTTGGAATTCTCCTATTAGGTTTAGTAGTTTGGCTTATTGAGATTAAGCCTTTATTAAAAAGTAAGAGCTATCGAGAGATTTCCATCTATAGTTTCTTGCTAATTAGTGGATTGCTATTTGCTTTTCTTTTAATCCTTAATATGAGAATTCCAACTCCGCTAGATTTATTAAATCGTATATATAGTCCTATTATTTCATCTATAGAACGTTTTTTGTCATAGAGAGGTAGTTGATATGTCAATATGCTTGAAAAAGGGAAAATTAATACGGGTGAATTTGAAATTATTGTGATTATTTTTACTTTGGGTAGCTCCATACTAGTAGCGCCTGCTTTACTAGCCTCTTATGCAAAACAAGATGCCTGGATTGCGTCATTTCTCTCACTAATGATTGGACTATGTTTTATTTTTCTATATAATCAGCTGACATCCTTTTATCCCAAAATGACTTTTATAGAAATGACGAAAAACATTTTAGGAAAATGGGTAGGTGGTGGTGTTTCCTTTCTCTTTCTCTTTTACTTTTTTATTATTTCAGCCGGTTTACTAAGAGAGATAGGAGATTTCTTAACAACTCAAATTCTCGTCGAAACACCTATTCATACGATTTTAATCTCTTTCATCATCATTAGTATGGCAGGCGTTAAATTAGGAATTGAGGTGATCAGCCGCACAGCAATTATTTTTTTTCCTTGGATGATCTTGATGCTTACACTATTATTTTTCTTTCTTATCCCCGAAATAGAAATTTCAAATATACAGCCTATCTATGGTGAGGGATTCAAAGCCATAGCAAGAGCCACTTACAGTAGTTTAGGACTTCCTTATTTAGAATTGTTCATTTTTTTGATGATTACCCCTTATGTAACAAACAAATCCGGCTTGAAGATATCTTTTTATAAAGGGGCTATTATCGGGGGACTATTATTATCAATTCTTATTATATTCAGCATCATTGTACTAGGAGCAGATTTTACTGCAAGGCATGCTTACCCATCCTATATATTAGGAAAAAAAATAAGTCTTGGAACAGTCATTGAAAGATTAGAAGTCATTGTTGCCATCATCTGGTTTTTTTCTATGTATTTTAAGCTTACAATTTGCTATTACGGAATCACTCTTGGCATCGCACAAGTATTCAAATTAAAGAGCTATAAAATTCTGGTATCTCCAATAGCCTTTTTACTTGTTACTTTTTCTATCATCCTATATCCGGATATCGTATACTTTCAAGATTTCCTGTCACACACATGGACACCGTATTCCTTAACGATCTGTTTCTTTATTCCATGCATCGTTTTGTTTGCAGCTAGGGTTAAAAAAATCAAAACGCACAAAGAAAACGGAAGGTAAGACTAATATGGAGAATGCAAAGATATCCGCAATTCAGTTGGTTACGATTATGTACATTTTTGTTGTTGGTACAACCGTTATTTTTCCATTAGCTGCCGAAGCAGACCAAGCTGCCTGGATTTCAATTTTACTCGGTATGGTTTTTGGTTTACCATTGCTTTTAATTTATCATTATTTATATAAGCTGTATCCTAATCTTGTTTTAACAGAATACACAAAAAAAATCCTGGGCAAATACTTAGGTACCATAGTCGGCACTTTCTATATTTTGTTTTTTTTATACGGAGCTTCACGTGATGTCCGAGATGCAATGGAACTGGCACCGCTATTTTTACATGAAACACCTGTATCGGTCATTGGGATTATGTTTTTACTACCAGTACTCTATGGGTTATTTTTAGGAATAGAAGTCCTCCTAAGAACAAGTGAAATATTTATTGTGTATCTTGTTCTGACAGGTATTTTAATGATTATCTTTATTTTTCTTTCTGATATCTTTCAATATGAAAATTTATTACCTGTATTAGAGCCTGGTTGGAAGAAGATAATTGGTACAACATTGAAAGAGGCTTGGGTCGCACCGTTTGGAGAAGTCGTTTGTTTTACAATGGTTTTTGCCTATTTAAATAAACCAAAGCTTCAATTAAAAGCTTCTTTTATGGGAGTAATAATAGGAGGATTGTCTTTAGCATTTTTCCATTTTTTAACGATCGGGGTTTTAGGTGCCGATACGAGAGGCAGTTCCATCTCTCCTTTCTTTAGAATGGTTCAAAAAATCGAAGTAGCTGAAATTATTCAAAGACTTGATGCACTTTTTATGATTTGGCTGCTAGTTAATGATTTTTTTAAAGTCGCCATTTTTATGTATGCAGCAGTGATAGGCGGAGCAACATTATTTAAAATATCTAAGAATGTGTTAGTTTTACCTTTTGGAGCCATCGTCTTTTTTACTTCCTACTATTTTACAGAAAACTACATTTCTCATATGGCTCAAGGTGATTTTATGCTTGCATATATTTATCCTATTTTTACCTTTGCTATTCCCCTTCTATTATGTGTTGTGGCTTTTGTTAAGAAAAAGATAAAGAAGTAATGACGGTGTCGAATTTTATCTAATAGTAAATATAAATTAATAACCGAGGATCTAGAATCGAAAATAAATATTCAGTGTCTAAAAAAAGAACATGAAAAAGGAGTCTTACTTTCAGCTTTTTCATGTTCCTATGAAACCGAATGTTGCTTTTCTTTTACCAGCCTAAACTCTTTTCCAGTTCAGGTAAAGTTAATTCATATAATTGGCGGTCATCTGACGATTTAAAGCAGTTTAACTTTAACAGCCCTTGAATGATATGGTCCTTCCGAAAGACAATGCCTTCTTTCATGTTTTTACCCATTTCCTTCACATCCTATGAAAACCTACATTAATTGATTTTCCGTCATACTATTTAAATGTCTTTCTAACATTATTTTTAATTCATTGGACTTTTTCAATCCATTTGTTGCGATTAAGAAGGTCTCCTCGTCGCCATGACCCAGAGACTGGTCAACCTGAAATTTCAAATGATTAATATGTAACTCGAGGTCCATTAACGAATACATATACCCTTTAATGAAATAATTTTCTAAGTCGTCTAATGCCATATAGATATACTTATCAGAATTTAGGATAACCATGTTATACCAACCCTGATCATGTACATATGTACGTTCATTTGTTATCTCCAGAAATTCTCCACGCTTGATTGTCAGCAAATCTTCATGCTCCCCATCTGGACAAAAACACTCGACAAAGTGTTCGAACTGTTGTTTCACGATAAAATAGTGATGCATAGTCGAAACTCCTCTCTTAATGAATATTTTTCATATCTTTGCATTGTTTTGTTAAAGGACATTCAAAGCATCCTTGATTGTTTTCTTGAATAAGCTGCTTTATATACTCTAAATATTGAACTCCCTTTGGAATATCTTGTTCAATTGGATAAAAGGCTGATATTCTTCCATCTAATAATGAAACAATCTCAATCTTTTCAGGTAGTATTCCCAAAGCTTCATAAGAGAAAACTGAAACGAGATGACTATATCTTTCCATCAAATGCTGATCCGCTTCTAAAAGGAATTTTTTTACTGAAAAAGATTTAGTTGACCATTCGGCTAATTCAATTGTAATGGAGGCTTGAGATTCTAAACCCTTTATGTATAGCTTTTCATATAAGAAAAGCGGTGGTTGCTTACTTTTCGTTGATAGAAACTGAAGCAAATGGTCCGTTATTTTGGCTAAAACCATATAATACTCTTCCCCGGACTGAAAAAAATCAAACCTGACTTGATGCCAATACTCATTTATTAGCCTTAATGCAGATAGCTTTGTCTGATCTTCTAAACGAAGCTCATAGTATGTATGAACAATTGAATTAATGACTGATTGTATATTCTGTCTCCACATTCGCTCCTTTTCATGAAGGAGCTGAAAATAATAGACTTGATACGGACATTTTATAAAAGACTCTAAATGATCTTGCATCACTTGCTTCTCTTCCATATGTTTGTTTTCATTCATCATTTAGAGAACACTTCCTCCCACTAGTGATAATGATTATCATTATCTTCTATTATTCTAATTGAAAAGTGTTCTCAATGTCAAGAATTCATCGATGAAATAGATAAAAAAGGATCAGTTCCCCATAACTGATCCTTTTGTTACTTCATTAATTTTTTCATCATTTTTAAACTATTTTTTGCATTTGGGTACCGGAAGCTGAAATCAAAACGGTTGGTTTGTTTGAGTACACTTTTAAAATGAGAAAACGTTTGAAAGCTCGCCTCGCCATGATAAGTACCCATTCCACTTTCACCAACACCTCCAAAAGGCAGGTATGGCGTGGCAATATGCATAAGTGTATCGTTAATACACCCTCCACCAAATGATATAGACTCAGTGACTTGTTTTGCTACCTCATCGTTAGTAGTAAAAACGTATAAAGCTAACGGTTTTGGACGACTATTAATAAAATCTACAGTTTCTTGGATGTTATCAAACTCTAATATCGGCAGAATGGGGCCAAAGATTTCATCTGTCATTAGAGGTGATGTAAGATCTTTTGGTTTGATAAGTGTTGGATTTATCTTTAGTTGGCTTTCATCTGATTGGCCGCCGAACAAGATGGTCCCATTTGATAAGTACCCCTTTAACCGATGAAAATGACGGGCATTCACAATCTTTGTAAACTCTTCATTTTGAATGGCATTTTCACCATAAAAATTAATAATCACCTTTTTTAATTCTTCAATTAATGGCTCCTTAATCTTTTTATCAAGAAAGAGATAATCCGGTGCAATACAAGTTTGGCCGGCATTTATTAGCTTTCCAAACACTATTCTCTTTGCAGCAAGCTCCAAATTGGCTGATTGGTCTACAATGCAGGGACTTTTACCACCAAGCTCTAACGTGACCGGTATTAATCTTTTGGCAGCAGCCTTCATCACAATTTTCCCCACAGGGACACTTCCAGTAAAGAAGATATAATCGAATGGTTGATCTAATAAAAAGCCTGTTGTCTCAACTCCACCTTCCAGCACAGTAACATAGGCAGGATCAAATGCTTCTTGAATTAACGTTACTAGTATTGATGATGTATGTGGTGTTAATTCGGAAGGCTTTAGAATGGCTGTATTCCCTGCGGCAATAGCACCTATTAGAGGGGCCAGTTGCAGCTGAAACGGATAATTCCATGGTGCAATGATGAGCGTGACTCCATAGGGCTCAGCTACTCTAATACCTTTTGATCCAATATGTGTCTTCGCTGTTTTTACCTTCTCTGGCTTCATCCATTTATCTAAATGCTTTAATGTGAATTTAATTTCTTCTAATAAGATTCCAATTTCAGTCATATATGCTTCTGTTTCAGATTTATTTAAATCAAGTTTAAGCGCCTGACATATTTCTAATTCATGTTTTCGAACTTGATCTGCAAGGGTTTGAAGCATTCTTTTTCTAAAGTCCCCTAACTTTGTTTGACCGGTATGAAAGAAGTTTTTTTGAAGTTTAACAGCTGTTGATACAGATTCAACTGTCTGTTCGCTTACATGTACCATGACAATCAATACCTCCTGATAGAGCTTTTCATCTGTTAATATAGACCTCATAAGGTAACGATGTCAAAGTTTTATCTTTTCTACATCGACTCTATTTTCTTTTTTGAAAGAGGCGAATGTTGATATCTCCATTTCAAGGATAAGAGCATTCCAATTATACCTGCTGCGCCTGCGGTCAAAAATACTGGAAGAAATGTCCCCTCCTCAGAAAATAACCCTGAGATAAACGGCCCTAGAAAAATACCGATTGCATAAACAGCTTGAAACAACCCCATCGCAGTGGCACGCTTTCTATTCGGAATGGTTTGAATCGCCATTCCCATTAACAATGGAATTGTCATCCCTTGGGCAAAGCCATTAAATGCCTGTGTAAGATAAAGAAATCCCAGATTATTTATAAATGGAATGATGACTGAAAACGCAAATGTACCAAAGAATCCCACGACTAAAATTTTCCATTTCTGAAAGTGTCCAGCTAGATATCTTCCAGTTATAATCGGCGCAATTGCATGTGGAATCATAAAGCTACCTACTAAAAAAATAAGGCTTTCTTTTGAGGCACCTATCTTTAGCGCATAATCTGGTGTAAATCCAAACATCGTAATAAATAGGACTGCATGAGCTAGTGCTGATAGAATGGCTGCCTTTAAGACAGTAGGCTCTCTTAGCACTTCATTTAGTTCACTCATTCTTATCTTTTTAGACTCTGACTTTTTTTGCTTAGATTCTTTTATTCGAAGTGCTAATACGATTCCGAATATTCCAACAAATCCACCTATCCAAAATGGAGATTTCCATCCCCATTGAGTCACGAGGTATCCGCTCAAGCCCATACTTATAAGCTGGGAGGCAACTGTAATAAATTGTACATTCCCCATAGCTCTCGTTGTGTCTTCTTGCTTAAAATAACTCGCATACAAAACGGTAAATGCAACCCACATCGATGCTGTAATACCGGAAATAAACCTTGAAACAAGGGCAAACTCTATACTCTCAGTCAAAGCAAAACCAAGGCAGCTAATCACTCCTGTCACTAGACCAGCTATCAAAAACGGCTTCCGAATTTGCAGGCGATCTGAGACAACTCCAACCGGAAGTCGTAATAAGATTTGCATAATACCATAGCTTCCAACAATAAATCCAACGAACGTATATGTACCACCTAAATAGTCCAAATAAGAGACAAATACAGGCACATAAATATAAAGTGAAAACCAATAAATAAACGTAATTAGAATAAATAATATATGATCATAGAGTGGAAGCTTCTGAACTTCGATGTCACTAGTCAAAATAAACCTCCTTATGTACATTCTTTATGTATTTATCTTATCTGCTTTCATACCTCATTTAAATACTAAAAATTAAAAAAGAGAAGAAAATCAACATTAGTTAATCTCCTTCTCTTTATGAATATGCTTAGAAGTACAATACCCAAATCACGATGACCAAAACAATACGGTAGATCGCAAATGGCATTAATTTAATTTTATTAATTAATTTTAAGAAAAAGCGGATTGATATTAACGCAAAAACAAAGGCACTAATAAATCCTGCGATAAAAAACGGCATGGCATCAAGTGTGAAATATTGCCAGTTTTTAAGAAGAGATAGAAAACTCGCTCCCGCCATAATCGGCACCGCCATAATAAATGTAAAATCAGCTGCTGCACGGTGGCTCATTCCTAATAACACACCACCTGATATCGTCGAGCCCGAACGTGAAAACCCCGGCCATAATGAAAGACATTGAATAAGCCCAACTGATAATGCCTGCTTGTACGTAATTTGGTCAACTGTATCAATTTTCGGTACTTTGGGACCGAAAAGGTCAGCAGCAATCATTAAGAGTGCACCCACAACTAACCCGATTAACACGGTCTCAATGGAGAATAAATACTCATCGATATAATCCTCAAACAAAACGCCTAAAACACCTGCCGGAATTAACCCGACAATAACTTGTGACAGCTTTAGTCGATTCTGAGTAGTTCTTTTTTGTACTCTTTTGCTAAATCTGCTTAATCCAAGCATTTGAATAAATCTGTCTTTAAATACAACGACAACTGCTAATATAGACCCTAGTTGAATAACAATTTTAAATGTATTTGCAACATATTTTGTTAAAAATTCTTCTGATTGTAACCACATATCGTCAACAATAATCATATGACCTGTTGAAGAAACCGGTGCAAATTCTGTTAATCCTTCTACCAAGCCTAATATAACAGCTTTTAAGATTGTAATAAAATCCATCCTTATAAGCTCCTATCATTCTTTAATCGTTAAACCCACAAATGTAAGTATACCGTCAAAGCAGCCGAGATGGAACTTAATTTTTTCT
Source organism: Bacillus sp. J37 (assembly GCF_000518865.1). Classification (GTDB taxonomy): domain Bacteria; phylum Bacillota; class Bacilli; order Bacillales; family Bacillaceae; genus Metabacillus. The sequence continues at coordinate 203,155 of NZ_JAEK01000004.1, forward strand.
TAAGATTATTCTTTTACAAATTCCTTTGTACTTCTTACTGTGTCAATTGGACGAACCATTTTTTCAATTTGTTCACGTTTTGGTTCCAGAAACGGTGGAAGTGAAAGTTTTTCACCCAATGTTTCGTAAGGCTCATCACCCATAAATCCCGGACCATCTGTTGCAAATTCAAATAAAATATGAGGTGCAACCCTAGCATATAATGATTCAAAGAAATGTCTGTTTACATATCCTGATGTATGGAATCCGATGTTTTCCATTCTGGAAATCCACTCTTCTAACACATTTCGATCTTCTACCCGGAAGGCTACATGGTGGACTGTACCAAAGCCTTGAATTCCTTGAGGAAGCATGACATTATGCTCCACAATAACTTGCGCTCCATTTCCTCCCTCACCCACTTCAAATAAATGAAAGGATCCTTCCTGGGCAATTTCCTTAAACAAGAGAGCTTTTTCTAATACTTCCTTTAGTTGATCAAAATTTGAGATTCGGATAAAGATTGGTCCCAATCCAGTAATGGCGTGCTCTAAGGGAATAGGTCCTTTTTGCCAAGGTGTACCTGAAGCAATTCCTTTATTATTCTCATCAGAAATTAACTGGTAGTGTTGATCATCAAAATCAACAAAAGATAGTGTTTTCTTTCCAAATTGTTCTTTAATTCCAGCATGATTAACTCCTAAACGATCAAAACGGTTGACCCAATAATCCAATGAAGCATCGGTTGGAACCCGGAATGATGTTTTTGAAATTTCATTCGTTCCATGAATCCCTTTTGGAATACCAGGAAAATCGAAGAATGTCATATCCGTCCCTGCGCTGCCTACATCATCTGCAAAAAATAAATGGTAAGTCTGAATATCATCCTGATTTACTGTTTTCTTCACCAAGCGCATACCTAATACATATGTGAAAAATTCATAATTTTTTTCAGCACTGCTTGTAATAGCTGTTACATGATGTATTCCCTTTAAATGGTTCATTTTCATTCCTCCGTTATCATGAATATACTATTTATTATGATTTTTTTATGGCTTAAAATACATTTAATTAAAATATCTTGATTTAAAGATAATATATCATGAAACTACCTTCGTTGCAAGTCATCGAACTTAGGTTAGGTTAACTTTTAAAAAAATAAAAAGCCAAGGATTTCTCCTTGACTCTCGTTATCAATTATGAAAATTTGTACCATCAGTTGTTGCTTTAATAATACCCGCGCGGATTACGAAGTCACCAAAGTGCTCGTTTTCTTCACGCTCTTTTGCATAGCGTGGAAGAATTGTACCAAGCTCTTTCAGAATTTCATCTTCTCCAATGTTTTCACGGTACATTTTGCTAAGACGTGTTCCGTCATGTGCTGCACCTAAGTACATATTGTATTTACCAGGAGCTTTACCGATAAAGCCAATTTCGCCTAATGCATGGCGTGCACATCCGTTTGGACATCCTGTCATACGGATTGTGATTTCTTTATCATTAAGGCCGTTTTGATCAACAATTTCATCGATTTTATCGATAAGCGTTGGTAGATAACGTTCTGCTTCTGCCATTGCTAAACCACATGTTGGTAACGCTACACATGCAAGTGCGCTGCGGCGTAAAGCAGAGTAATGCTTACCATCAGTCAGACCATATTTTTCAATAATCTCATCGATTTTTTTCTTTTTCTGTGTTGATACATTTCCGATGATTAGGTTTTGGTTTGCTGTTAAGCGGAAATCGCCTTTATGAATTTTTGCGATTTCTCTTATTCCAGTCATCAGTTTGTAGTTTTCATAGTCTGTTACACGGCCGCCTTCAATGAATAATGTGAAATTCCATTTCCCTTTCACACCTTTTACCCAACCATAGCGATCACCGTTGTGGTCAAAGTTGAATGGTTTCGCTTCATCAAGACTCCAGCCAAGACGTTTATGAAGTTCCTCTACAACATTTTCCAAGCCTAAACGATCAACAGTATATTTGAAACGCGCATTTTTACGAGATGAACGATTTCCGTAATCACGTTGAATGGTGATAACCTTTTCTGCAACATCATAGATTTGTTCCGGTTTACAGAAGCCGATTACTTTTGCAAGCTGTGGATATGTAGCTTTATCACCATGTGACATACCCATTCCGCCACCAATTGCTACGTTAAAACCAACAAGCTTGTCGTTTTCAACAATCGCGATTAAGCCTAAGTCTTGAGAAAATACATCGACATCATTTGACGGTGGAACAGCAATCCCAATTTTAAACTTACGTGGCAAATAAAGCGGGCCATACATTGGCTCAACTTCTTCAATATCAGGTGTACCTGCTACTCTTTCTTCATCTAGCCAAATTTCATGGTACGCTCTTGTACGTGGAAGTAAATCATCACTCAGCTTTTTAGACCATTGGTATACTTCTTCATGGACAGTTGATTGATATGGATTTGCCACACACATAACATTACGGTTAACATCACCACAAGCAGCAATCGTATCCATTAAGGATGCATGAATGCCTTGAATTGTTGGCTTCATATTCCATTTTAAAATACCATGCATTTGGAATGTCATACGGGTTGTAATCTTTAAAGTACCATTTCCGTATTTATTTGCAAGATCATCCATTACAAGCCATTGATCAGGTGTTGCTACACCACCTGGTAATCGAACACGAAGCATGAATTGATAAGCCGGCTCTAATTTTTGCTTCTGACGCTCATTACGAAGATCACGGTCATCTTGCAAATAGCTGCCGTGATGCTTCATCAGGCGGTTATCATCATCATCAATTCCTGCGCTTAACCGGTCAAGCATGGATTCTTTTAGCGTACCGCGCAAGTAGTCACTATCTTCTTTAATACGTTCAACATCACTTGGAGCGCCTTCTGGTGCTTTTAATATTTGGTTCGCCATGTTCTGGTAAATCTCCTTTCAATCAAAGATCAATATACATCACGCTGATAGCGTTTCGTTTGCTGCATGTCGGCAAGGTAGCTTTCCGCTTTTTCACGGCTTAACCCGCCTTCTTTTTCTATAATATCGATAAGGGTCTGATGCACATCATGTGCCATATGCTTTTCATCACCACAGATGTACACAACCGCACCTTCTTCAAGCCATTCGAATAGTTCCTTGCTGTGCTCCTGCATACGGTGTTGTACATACACTTTTTCTTCTGTATCTCGGGAAAACGCAACATCCATTTTCGTTAGGACGCCATCTTTTAACCATTTTTGCCATTCTGTTTGGTAAAGGAAATCTGTCACAAAATGCTGATCTCCAAAGAACATCCATGACTTTCCTTCCGCACCGATCTCTTCACGTTCCTGCATAAAGGAACGGAAAGGTGCCACACCTGTACCAGGTCCTACCATGATGATCGGTGTGTCCGGATTTTCCGGAAGCTTAAAGTTTTGGTTATGTTGAATATAGACTGGTAATGTATCACCAGGTTGCAGGCGTTCTGCAGTTAAAATGGAAGCCACACCATTACGTTTACGGCCATGAGTTTCATAACGAACTGCACCAATCGTTAAGTGAACTTCTTCCGGGTTTGCTGCTAGACTGCTAGAAATTGAGTATAAACGGGAAGGCATTTTACGTAAAATCGAAACAAAATCCTGTGCCGAAACATTCCACGGTCCAAAGTCACGAAGTAAATCTATTAAGTCACGTCCGTCGAGATACGCTTTTAATTCATTGATTTTTTCCGGAGCAGCAAGGGCTTTTAATTCTTCATTTGAAGAAAGCTGTGCTGCTTTTTCAATTAAAGGCTTTGTCAGAACCGTAATTTCGAGTTTTTTGCTTAATGCTTCACTCAGCATTATTTCTTCTTTATTAACAGTAACTGTTTGATTTCCATCCCATTTTGCTGTTTCTAACACGAGCTCAACAAGCTCAGGATCATTCTCCGGATATACACCAAGGCTGTCACCAGGCTCGTAAGTTAGTCCGGAACCTTCAAGAGATAACTCTACATGACGTGTTTCTTTTTTAGAACCACGACCATTTAAATTAAGATTTTCAAGAACTTCTGCTTTAAACGGATTTGTACGAGAATACGCTGATTCAACAGCCGGTGCTGCAGCAACAGCTGATGCTGATTCAACACTTGCAGACTGCACTTCACTTAATCCTGCATACACTCCTTCAATCCATTCTGCAGCAGGCTCATCAAAATCAAGATCACAGTCAATTCGCGGGTATAAACGAGTGCCTCCAAGATCTTCTAAACGTTGATCAAATTCTTTTCCTGTTTGACAGAAAAACTCATATGAACTATCACCAAGTGATAACACCGAGAAGCGAAGATCATCTAGCTTTGGAGCACGTTTTCCGTGTAGAAACTCATGGAATGATAAGGCATTATCCGGTGGATCTCCCTCTCCATGTGTACTCACAACAATAAGAAGATTTTCAAGCTTTTTTAAATTATTCGGTTTGAAATCACTCATTGATGATACAGTCACTTTGTAACCACGTTCTTCGAGTGTTTTTCCTGACTTTTCAGCAAGACTTTGGGCATTACCTGTTTGTGAACCATAAAGAATTGTAACATCTTTTGATACCGGCTTTACATTAGCTTGAGCAACTGCTCCTGCTACCGGTGCCTCGGGAGCAGCCGGAACACTAGCAGAACCAGACTGAGTAGCAGCTAAATATCCGCTCAACCAGACTTTTTGCGAATCTGTCAAAGTTGGCAGAAGACGATTAAGGAGCTCAGCTTGCTCCTGATTAAACGGGCTGTTCATTACCTGAAGTTGCAACAAAATCCACCTCACAAAGAAATATACTTATACAAATTATTACATAATTCCTAGTTTCCATCATTTTTCGCTCACATACAAGTAAAAAATATAATTAATTTTAACACAACTCATTATTCCTATCAATAAAGTTGGAATTAATTGTGTAAAGAATTAAAAAGTTTTTGTCAAATTTAAAACTTGCTTATTTTGGTAAGATTATATTTTCGTCCTTTATTCTCTCCTGCATAAGGTATATTCAATGATTTTAACAATCTTTTTGCTGTGTCCGTTGAGTGGAGTTTCAAAAAGTCCCGCAATTGTCTATTGGTTATGTTGGATTGAATAGCAACCGATATCCATTTAGCTGTCTCCCCTTAGCTAAAGACGATATATTAAAGCAGGAACTGTGCTAATCATCGAAATAACGGACATTAACATGGAAAGGCGGTTCCTTACCTACATCTTCTATTTAATGAGGGAATAAGAATGTGAATAATGAAAAAGGAGCGCATGGAAAATTTCATGCGCTCCTTTCAATCAACGATTAACAACTCGTTCAATATGAATCGTTAAATATAATTTTTCATCATTCGTTAATTCATAATCAAACTGTCTTTTAACATAGTCATTTATTTTTTCCGTACATTCAAAAGCATCTTTATGCTTTCTATTCACTTTTATTCTGCATTTTTTAGACTTTAGTACTAGATTACACATCTATCTGCTTTCTTAGGAAAGAAAAAGGAGGCTAGATGTGTCATTCTACCCTCCTTTTTGATTCCATCCTTTTAGTTTACTTGCTTGCTACCTTCATTTCTAAATGAAGTATCTGCAATTTTCTCAACCTGTAATTGACCATTTTCATAGCTTACAACTGAAACACTGCAGTTTTCATGTACTTGGAATTCCTTGCTTTTTGTTACTTGTATGATGTAATTCCCGATCGTGACACCGTGTGAAAAAATAAGAATATTTCCACCCTCTGATGCATGTTTTTCGACGATCTCTTTTACAGCTTCTTCCGTTCTAGTAAAAAGCTGTGCATACGATTCTCCTTCAGGGGCACATGCATTTACATCAAGACTAAATAGTTTATCAAGTGCATCACCATATAAGCTCGGAATTTCATCCTCAAGCAATGCTTCCAAAACACCAAAGTTCATTTCCTTGAGTCTCTTGTCTATGATTAATGGTATGTTCCTTTCACCAATCGCATGCTTTGCTGTGTCCTGAACACGTTGGCTGTCACTTGAGTAAGCAGCAATAAACGGAATATCCTCTAATCCCTTACCAACAGACTTTGCTTGTGAAATACCTTTTTCAGTTAGTGGTGAATCACAGAAACCCTGCATACGTCTTTCAACATTATATTGAGTTTCTCCATGGCGAACAAAATAAAGTGTTACTTTGTTTTCTCTAGTCACGATGAACACGTCCTTTTCTATATGTCTACTTGGCATTTTAGCATAACTTCAAAAAAAATCTATCTAAAGCTTTCCAACCTACTAGAAAATTGAGAGCATTAAAAAACAGCCTTCTATCATAGCAAGGCTGTCATAAAGACGTCACATCGGGTGTTCTACTTTGACCCGTTTAATAAATAATGCAACCACTAAGCCAACAATCCCCATAATGATCGCAAATACAAATGCATCCTGAACCCCTGCTGTAAAGGCAAGAAGCGGATTTAGCGGATTTGCTTTATCTTCCACAGTACTCATAAATCCTTCTGCTCCTGAAGATAAAATAGAGATCGCAACAGCAGTTCCAATTGCACCTGCCACTTGTTGTAATGTGTTCATAATGGCTGTTCCATCTGGGTATAATTCACGTGGTAATTGATTCAAACCATTTGTCTGCGCAGGCATCATAACCATTGAAACCCCAACCATTGTGATAATGTGAAGGGCGATGATGAAAGCTGAACTCGTCTCAATAGTAATAGTAGAGAAGCCAAACATAGCTCCAGTTACAACGACTATTCCAATCGTCACCAACCATTTCGGACCAAATTTATCAAATAGTCCTCCCATAACTGGCGAAAGAATCCCATTGATAATTCCCCCTGGTAAAAGAAGAAGACCTGCAGCAAATGTACTTAAAGATAGAGATGTTTGCAAGTAGAGCGGCAGTAAAATCATAGATGAAAGAATAACCATCATACATACAACAACCAAAAGTAGTCCAATGGTAAACATCGGATATTTAAAAGCTCTCAAATTAAGAACCGGTTGCTCCATCTTTAATTGTCTAATTGTGAAAAACAGTAAGGATACAGCACCAACAATCATGGAGATAATCACAGTTGGACTTCCCCAACCGCCCCCTTCTCCTGCACTACTAAATCCAAACACAACCCCGCCAAACCCAAGAGTAGATAACACGATTGAAAGGATATCAATTTTGGGTTTTGTTGGATTTGTAACATTTTGCATAAAGATCCATCCAAATATTAGGGCACCGATCAATAAAGGTAAAGAAATCCAGAAAATCCAATGCCATGATAAGCTCTTAAGGATTAGTCCGGAAATTGTTGGTCCAACCGCTGGTGCAAACATGATAACAAGACCAATAATCCCCATAATTCTACCACGCTTATGTGGTGGTACAATCATAAGTATCGTGTTAAACATCAATGGAAGCAACAAAGCTGTTCCAATTGCCTGCACCACACGTGCAATCATTAACACACTAAAGCTTGGTGCAATTGCAGCAATAAATGTCCCAATAATCGATGCTACAAGAGCTGTAATAAATAATTGTCTTGTTGTAAACCACTGCATAATCAAGCCTGATACAGGAACTAATATTCCAAGTGTAAGTAAATACCCAGTCGTTAACCACTGTGCAGTTGTTTCATGAATCCCGAAATTTTCAATTAAGTTTGTTAATGCCATATTAAGAGCTGTTTCACTAAACAAGCCGATAAATCCGGCAACAACAAATGAGATGATAATCGGTACAACACGCAAATCGCTTGCTGCTACATCCCCTGTTTTTACTTGTGTATTACCCATTTCCATTCTGTTTCCTCCTACATATATCTCTCTCTATTCTTTTTTTAATAGCAAAAGCAACTGCTTTGCGATCATGCGTAAAGCATCGCCATTTTGATATGTGATTGACAAAAGACATGCCCCTTCTATCATTGCCGTGATTGTTATTCCTAATTCTATAGCTCTTGCTTTTTCAAACCCATACTGTTCAAGTATGTCAGCGTATAAGGATTGCCAATCTTTAAAAACCATTTCACATGCGTGACGAAGCTTCTCATGTGTTGAAGCTGTTTCTGAAGCGATTAATCCAATTGATAACCCCTCCACACAATCTCCTGAATCAAAGACATAAGCGATGTTATTCACATAAAACTCAAATGCCTCTACAACTGAATTTCTTCCACTTAAATCTTTCTCAGCTCCCTCCAACAAAAGCTTTCTCATCACAGAAATTGCTTCTAACGCCATTTCTTCCTTTCCATTTGGAAAATGATAATAAATAGAACCTTTTGGAGCACCGCTTTCCTCGATGATTTGATTCAGCCCTGTTCCGTTATAACCTTGCCGTTGAAATAAGCGTGTTGCGCTTTGCAAAATTATGTCCTTTGTGTCCTGCCTCTTCTTCATATGATGCTCACCTCAAAATTATAACAACCGGTCTAGAAAATATTATAGGAATTTATAAAATTAGTCAATTGATATGATAGCCCTTTTCGTATAAAAAAATGAAAAAACAAACATAAAGTTTTTTAAAGGAAGGTTAAAGAAAAGGACAGGAATTCTCATCCTGTCCTCTTACCTTTCCAAATCATCTTTAATCGTCCTTAATGGTTTATTACTCTTTTTTAATCCAAATCGATACTTTTCCCCTTTTTCTATTTGTGTAACCTGTGAATCATGTACTGTAATTTGGACCGTTCCATACTCAATGTTCTCTAATAAACTAACAATCTTATCAATTATTTCTTGCTCGATCTTACCATTCGAAGACAACTAAATCCTCCCCCTTCATTAAACTTACTCGTAGAATCATGTCTTCCAAAGCCCAATTTCATCCATGTATTTTTGAAGTGTCTTATCGTTTATTTTCCTAATACCAAGTATACCTATATGATTTAATTACTTTATATCATATTATGTATCTCATACTAAAGCAATCACTTTTTTGTGAAATAATTCCACATTTTTTTAGAAACTATATTGAATAAAAAGACCAAACAGATTACTCATTACAAACCTGTTTGGTCTTATTCATTATTGCCCTAACGCCTCATCAACAAATTTATTTTCAATAACTTTCGATGTATCCAATTTCTGATCAATCCCTCCAACAGAATATAGGAAGTCTGCTTGCTCTTGATGTGCTTTTGCAAACTCATTTGTTGTTGGAAATAAGATAGGCTCTGAATTCTTTAAGACCGACCGAATGATTTCTTCGTCCACCTTTTGCGACTCAGCTATTTCCTCGGAAACTCGATCAATATTCTGCACAAATTGCTGTCGAACTTCTTCATATGTTTTTAGGAATAACACGGTTAAGTCTGGGTGCTTTTCCGTAAACTCTGTTCTGGCAATTAAAAAGCTTGGGGCATTAATATTCAAATCTTCTCCCGTTACTAATACTTTTGCATCTGTTTGAAAAACAGCAGTAGTAGCATATGGCTCCCAAATTGACCATGCATCGATTGAACCGTTATCTAATGCTGGTCTAGCTTCATCAGGTTGAAGGTGAATGATCTCAATATCGCTATCCTTTAACCCTGCGCGGTCTAAAGACATATATAAAAAGTGATAAGCACTACTCCCCTTTGCTACACCAATTTTCTTTCCTTTTAAATCTCCCAACTCTTTAACGGAACTTCCTTTAGGTACAATTACAGAATTCCCTTTCTTTCCGTCACTAAGGACAGCAATCGCCTTAAAATCAATATTACCAGACTGTCCTGCGATAACTGGAGTACCTCCCACAGCACCAAAATCCAACCTCCCTGATGCAAGTGCCTCAAAATGGGGTGGTCCACTCGCGAATTCATTCCAGCTTACTTTCACTCCCTCTTTCTCAAATGCTTTTTCAAAGTATTTTTTATCCCTAGCATAGGATAGGATTCCAGTCTTTCCCTGAACACCAATGTTAACGACAACATCTTTGCTTTCCTTAGCCTGAGCTACAGGTTCAGATGGTGTTTCTTTACTTGTTGTATTGCCACAAGCACTTAAAACGAGAATTAGTGCTGTTAATGTTATGCCTATCATTGTTTTCATTTTCCTATTCACAGATATGCCCCTCTCCTATTTTCCCTATATATTTACTCGGATTTATAACAAAAATAATCTCTTATCCCTGAAAATTATCCTGCCATTTTAAAAGCCTTCGTTCAAAAATCCGAACAAATGAATCAGATACTTTACCAAAGACAGCAAAAATAATAATTCCCACGAACACAATGGATGTTTGAGAAAACTGTCTGGCATCCATAATGAGATAGCCGACACCTTGACTTGATCCCATAAGTTCAGCTGCTACTAAAGCCAACCAGGAAACACCCAGTGATAATCTCAAGCCTAGTAGTATATTTGGTAAGGCTGCTGGTAAAATTAACAGAGTAATTTGTTTCCACCTACTAAATTCTAATACTTTTGCTACCGAAAACAGTTTGGAATCCACACCACGTATTCCAAGAAACGTATTTACATATAAAGGAAAAAATGCTCCTTTTGCAATGAGTAAAATCTTTGAAACCTCTCCAAATCCAAACCATAATATAAACAAAGGGATAACAGCCAAGGTTGGAATGGTTCTAAGCATTTGTAGAGTAGGATCGACCGTTTGTTCAATACTTTGATTAAACCCAACCGCTAATCCCAGTAATAAACCTAATGTCCCGCCTAACAAAAAGCCTCCGATTGCCCTCCACAAGCTTATTTGAAAATGCGTAATAAGATCCCCTGTCTTAACTAAGTCAATAAATGTTATAAAAATATTGCTTGGTCTTGGAAGTAATGTATCAGAAATAAGGCCAAATATCACTGTTAACTCCCAAAGAACGACTATCGTTATTGGTAAGATAAATCCCTTCAAGATGAAGCTTGCTTTTCCTGACTCTTTTTTCCTTTTTACTTTTTTATCATGCACTGTTTGTATGTTTTCCAAAGATACTGTGGAATGATTTGCCACTTACTATCCCTCCTTAAATACCTGCACTGTTTACTAACTCAAGCTCTTCCACCTTTTCAAATTCTCCTAATACAAGCTGACGGAACTCTTGAAACGCTCTTGATGACTTCCTCCTTGGAAATGGAAGATCAATTGAGATGACTTTTTGAACGGTACCTGGTCTTGCACTCATTATAACGACTTTGCTTCCCAAATATATCGCCTCATCTATATCGTGAGTGACGAAGATCATTGATGTCTTTTCCTCCTTCCATATTTCGAGTAGGGCTTCCTGCATATGAGTACGAGTAAAAGCATCCAATGCACCAAATGGTTCATCCAAAAGGAGTATCCTTGGCTTTCTAAGTAAGGCCCTGGCTATAGCAACTCGCTGTGCCATTCCTCCGGATAGTTCTTTTGGATATGCCTTTTCAAAGCCTTCCAATCGAACAAGCTTCATAAGCTTATTAACATTCTCTTTTACTTCTTTATTCTTCAGTGATAAATTTCCGGATATATTTCTCTCCACATTAAGCCACGGAAACAGCCTAGGTTCTTGAAAAATAAATCCCTGATTAATACCGGCACTAGTAACCCTTTCCCCATTCAACTTTATCTCTCCTGAGTATTCCGTATCCAATCCCGCTATAGCTTTAAGTAGAGTGCTCTTTCCACATCCACTTGGCCCGATTACCGTAATAAATTCACCTTGTTTTACATGTAAGGTAATGTCTGTTAGAACGTTCAATTCCTCTTTTCCTTTTTCAAAGGATTTAGTAAGCTGAGTTATTTCCAGTAATGACATGTTTATCTGCCTCCTATTTATACATTTATTTGATTAAAATGATTTGAAGGTCTTTGCAACCCAAGATGATCTCGTAAAGTTTGACCCGTATACTCTTCTCTAAAAAGTCCACGGTTCTGTAATTCCGGAATCACTAAATTAACAAAATCATCTAAACCTCCAGGTAAATATGGTGGCATAATGTTAAATCCATCTGCAGCACCATGTTCAAACCACTCCTGCAGTTGATCAGCAATTTGAATCGGTGTACCTTTTATTTCTCTATGTCCTCTTGCTCCTGCCACTCGCTGGTAAAGCTGCCGTATTGTCAGGTTTTCTCTGTCACCAAGATCTTTGACAAGCTGAAATCTAGTTTTTGCTCCATTAATATCCTTAATATCCGGTAAGTCTGGAAGAGGCTCATCTACCGGGTAATTTGATAGATCATAGCTTATCAGTGCTGACAATAATCCTACACCCACTTTTTCAGGGATTAATTCAGCTAAATGCTGTTTCTTTTCAATTGCTTCCTTCTCGTTTCTCCCAATGACAGGAAAAACACCCGGCATGATTTTTAACGATTCTGCTGACCTACCATACTTCTTGAGTCTCCCCTTTACATCCCGGTAAAAATTCCGGGCCTCTCCTAAGGTTTGCCATGCGGTAAAAATGACCTCAGCTGTCTTCGCAGCCAATTCTTTTCCTGATTCCGATGATCCTGCTTGGATAATAACAGGATGACCTTGCACTGGTCTTGAAATATTCAACGGTCCCTTAACTGAAAACCATTTCCCCTTATGGTTCAATTGATGTACTAGAGCTGGATCAGCAAATCTTGCAGACTCTCTGTCTATTAACAACGCATTATCTTCCCAGCTATCCCACAGCTTCTTCACTACCTCTACAAACTCTTCTGCCCGTTCATATCTTATACTGTGCTCTAGATGGTGATCTTTACTAAAATTTAAAGCTTCTGCTTCACTTGAGGATGTCACAACATTCCATGCTGCTCGACCGCGACTTAGATGATCAATCGTTGCAAATTTTCTTGCTAAATGAAATGGTTCATTATAGGTAGTGGAAGCTGTTGCAGTTAGGCCTATATGGTTTGTCACAACAGATAAAGCTGAAAGTAACGTTAAAGGATCAGGACGAACATTGACCGTTTGCTCAATACCAACTCCATCCCGATCATGAACAGCATATCCATCAGCAAAAAAGATCATATCAAATTTCCCACGTTCTGCTGTTTGTGCCAGTTTCCGATATAGGTCAAAAGATAAAACATCATCTGTTTGACTCTCAGGATGTCTCCAAGCTGCAACATGATGACCCGGAATCATAAAAAATGCTCCTAAATTCATTTGACGCTTTTGATTTGTCAATTCAAACATCTCCCTTTTTATAGAAAAAGCAGTCTTCTTAAATATTGAAAGACTGCTCCAGTTATCTGGTCACATAGTATTTATTTTTATATTGATTATCCAAACGACTCTAATTTGTTTCCTTCATATATTCATGTTCAATTTCTGATAGAGTCAATTCATAGAGGTGATGTTCTTCCTTCTTATATATTCCTAACGCTATTAACTGTAATATTAGTTTCTCTTTTCTCATATCTACTGCCTCTCGAAGCTTTGCCATTCATCTAAACCTCCTTAAATTTTAAAAAGACGTAAATTTAGATAAGCCTAAGAAACGCTTCAATACCTTGATTTAATCTTTGCTGAGCGTCTTCATTGATAATAAATTTATTCTCCCCAGTTCGTTCTATGTGCTGATCGATAGTATATACACCATTCGATATAGTAGTTGCCCCCAGGACTGAAAGAACTGGATTTAATGCATACTGTATAGTTAGCAAATGTCCAAATGACCCACCCAAAATTAGTGGCAGAATTACCTTATCTTTCAAACCCTTTTGTGGTAAAAGGTCAAGATATGTTTTCAATATCCCTGAATAAGATGCTTTGTATACCGGGCTTAATATAATTACACCTGTAGATTTTTTTATCATCTCATTTGCTTTGATAATGGCTCCACTATCAAAATTAGCTTTAATTAAATCTTCTGATGGTAGATGATGCACATTAATCGTTTCATAATAGATCCCTTTTTCCTCTAACACATTTGTTACAAAATCTAAAATACCGTTTAAACGTGAATATTCATTTGGTGCCCCAACAATTATAGAAACGTTTGTCATGTCAATTTCTCCTTACCTTTTTTATTGATATTGACGAATTTGCCTTCGGGTTTCCGATCAGCAAAAAGGCCCCCGTCTAAGTGAAATATTCCTTAGTTTCGAGAGCCTCTAGTTTTCTAGTCAGCTAATGATTTGTCTTCTGCTTTATTCAAATTTTTGTATGCTCCTAGTTTAGAGATCGTATAGGAAATAGCGACTATCCAAATTAGGGCAATTCCAATATAAATATATGGATAGATAACATCATTCTCTATCCACGTGTGTACAATTGTTCTGGCATTCACTAAGATGATGAATCCACCAACAAGCACTCCCATCAACTGTGCAGGAACTTTTTGAACTAACCATGCTGCTATTGGAGCTGCAATAATTCCGCCTATCATTAATGCTCCAACCCACAACCAGTTTACCTCCTCCCACCCCAATGAAATGAGAAACCCTATAGTAGCAGAAACCGCAATGGCAAACTCACTTGTATCAACCGTACCTACTACTTTTCTCGCACTCATTCCTTTTCGAGATAATAACACTGGTGTAGCGATAGGTCCCCAACCACCGCCTCCTGTCGCATCAGCAAAGCCGGCAATTAATCCTAAAGGAATTGATTGCTTACGAGTCAATTCAATGCCTCTCTTCTCCTCGGATGTACGAAATTTAAATAAAAATCTTGTAAGAACATAGATACCTAAAAGTAATAAAAAGAGCGATATATAGGGTTTGACTAAATCTCCAGGTAGATTGCTGAGGAATGTTGCACCTAAAAAGGCACCTATTGATCCTGGAATAATTAAACGAAAAACCGCTTGTTTATCCACATTCCCAAACTTTATATGTGATGCTCCAGATGCAGCAGTTGTGACTACCTCTGCCAAGTGAACAGATGCAGAGGCAACTGCAGGTGCTATTCCAAAGGTTAGTAAAAGGGTAGTGGATGTCACACCATATGCCATCCCTAATGCTCCATCTATTAATTGTGCAAGTAGCCCGATAAAAGCAAATATAAGTAACTTTTTCATTAAAAACTTCCTTTCTTTTTAAAAATAAAAAAGGCATAACCCACTAAAAGAAATTGGGTTATGCCTTCGGTCGTCCGATCGGCTTTTTATTTTATTTTTGATTAATCTGATTATAATCCCTACAATTCCTACCTGTCAACTGGTATTTAACAAAAAATCACTCTTTATTATGACCCTTTCATCGCTTCTGTTTGAACTCTTTGTAAAAACTCTTTTACTACATCATCATTACCTTTTTGACTGCTTAATTTCATCATGGCTCTCCCGATAAAATTTACACCTTTGTTAGATCCTTCATAAATTAATGTTGTTGCATCTTGTTCATTTTTCAAGAGTGTAAAAGTTAAAGATATTTCGAATGCTTTGCCCAGCACAAACCGTATCTGTTTCTTCTTCTTGTCTTCTCTATCTTCATAAGCTAATGTTTCAACAATATACGTTTCAACTCTTTTTCCTTCACGGTATTTTTGTTTATGCTTGGCTCCTACTTCATGTTCCTTTTTTTCAATTAATGTATGCTCTTCTACTTTGGGCATGATTTTTTTAATATTTTTATCTAAAAACAAACTCCATACATGTTCTATACTTTTATTGATAACGATTTCTTCTTTCCATTGAATCATTTACTTTCCTCCTCACCTGATAACAAAAACTCATCGATCGCTTTCATTTGGAGTTGCAGCTCTTCTATTTCGAGCATAACTTTATTTCGTTTTTGGTGTAGTAATGAATCCAGATTTTGAAACGATTCATCTTCCATAACTGAGATCATTTCTTGAATCGTAAAGCCTAAGCTTCGTAATTTCACTAATAGTACTGCCAGGAAATAACTACCATCGTCATAGTATCGATAGTTATTTTTCGGGTCTATGTATGCTGGTTCAAGCAATTTTACTTCCGCGTAATACCTGAGAGTTTCTTTGCTTAAACCAGTGAGCTTAGCAAATTCACTTATTTTATACATCTTGTCCTCCCAAAACGATCATAAACTATGTAGTGCACGACAGGGTCAATATTTTTTCAGATACAAAAAGCCACCTTTTTAAGGTGACTTCATTCTATATCTGTCCATATTAACTTATTATCATTTCTTCTTCATCTTCCCGTTCAACTATTTCTATCGCAACTTGTTTTGCTGACTTTAATCTGGAGGGATCTTTTATAAAGTCACTGCCTTCCCAGAAAGGAGTATTCATACCGCCCATGTATACAGCAGATACCTTTATGGAGGTATGTTCAAGTTCTTTTATCAGACTTTCAGTAAAACCTCTCACGGCAAATTTGCTTGCTACATAAACAGTTTCTCTAACTTTCCCGCGCAAACCTGCCGTAGAGATGATATTCATAATCTTTCCTGATTGATGTTCCAAAAATATAGGTAGAACTTCTTTTGTCATGAAAATCGTTCCTTTTATATTTGTATCGATCATCTGACTTATTTCTTCTACAGAAAGATCCTGCAGGTTTCCAAAATAACCGATTCCTGCATTATTAATAAGCATATCTATCTTCTCTATTCTTACAAGGCCCTCTATCAACTTTTTAACTGCTTGTCCATCGCTAATATCACACATAGCGACGAGAGAAGAACCTTTCGTCATTTTAATCAAATCTTTTACTTTATTTAAAGATTCCTTTGTTCTTCCAACTAAAATGATTCGGTCTCCTCTTTTTGCATATGCAAGTGCGAGTTCTTTTCCCAGTCCAGTTCCAGCACCTGTAATTAAAATTGTTTTCATTTGTTCTCCTCTTCACTTTAAATAGAAACTACTTAAATAAAGATTCCAGCAATTGCTGCACTTAATAAGGAAGCTAACATCCCTGCAGCAACAGCACGAAGACCAAGTTTTGCAATATCAGGACGACGACTTGGAGCAAGTCCGCCTAACCCGCCTAAAAGAATGGCCATTGAACTTAAATTGGCAAAACCACAAAGGGCAAAGCTGACAACCATAACTGTTTTTGGTGTTAGTTGTTCGATCTGTGGTGCAAAAGAAGAGTAGGCAACAAATTCATTTAACACTAACTTTTGGCCGATAAAGCTTCCTGCCGTCACAGCTTCAGACCATGGAACACCGATCGCAAATGCTATAGGTGAGAATACAAACCCTAAAATTGATTCAAGTGATAGAGCATCATACCCAAAGATACCACCGATTCCACCTAATATTCCGTTGATTAATGCAATTAAGGCAATAAATGCAATTAACATTGCACCTACATTTAATGCAAGTGTTAATCCATCTCCAGCACCACGCGCAGCGGCGTCTATAACATTTACAGCTTCTTTATCTTTTTCCATTTCCAATGATTTTGCCGTTTCCGGTTGTTCTGTTTCTGGAATCATTAGTTTAGCCAGAACCAATCCTGCCGGAGCTGCCATAAAACTAGCTGCCAATAAATATTCGAGTGGAACTCCCAATAAAGCGTAACCGACAAGCACAGAACCAGCTACTGAAGCCAATCCGCCAGTCATAACTGCAAATAGCTCTGATTTTGTCATTTTATCTAAAAATGGACGAATCACAAGAGGTGCCTCAGTTTGTCCTACAAAAATATTTGCAGCTGCAGACATAGACTCAGCTTTACTTGTTCCTAACAGCTTTGATAATCCTCCACCAATTATTTTAATAAACCACTGCATGATTCCTAAATAATATAAAACTGAGATTAAAGAAGAAAAGAAGATAATAATACTCAAAACTTGAAACGCAAAGATAAATCCTAATGAGGATTCCGCATTTGCTAAGGGACCAAATACAAACGTAAGTCCTTCACTTGCATAATTGATAATATCTTGAACCCTCATCGTTAACCACTCTAAAGCCGTTCTTCCTGCTTCCCATTTTAAAACAATGAATGCGAATAAAATCTGTATCGCTAAACCTCCTAAAATCGTACGATAATTGATTGCCTTTTTTTGGCTTGATAGTAGAAATGCAATTCCTAAAACAACAACGATCCCAAAAATTCCCCATAATAAATTCATGTTTATCACCTCAAAAATTTGTAACTTTTTATATTGTTTGCAGAAACATATGAAATAATAAAAAAATTTTCTATTATCATTAATGATTTGTTGGACGTCGAACAACTATATGTAATTGAAAGCCCTTTCATAAAGTCCCACATACACATTATAAAGGTATGATGTCTAACAACTCAAGTGTTTTCTCCTACAAAAAGATTTTTTTTTGGTCCAGGGGTGGTCCAAAGGGACAGGTTCCCTGTCCCAAATAATGAAAAAGGACGAGGTTTCACCCTCGTCCCTACTTGACTGCTCCATCAGAAATACCTTTAATAATATATTTCTGCAGAAACATATATACAACTATTATTGGAATAATACCGATAACCAATGCAGCTAAAGCCAAATGCCATTGTTTCGAATATTCTCCAAAGAAATAGAACATTTTTAACGGAATTGTATATAATCCTTCCTTATTTATTACAAGTGATGGAAGCAAATAGTCATTCCAGAACCAAATTGCATTTAACACAATAACTGTGACAGTCGTTGGTTTTAACATTGGCAGAATAATATACCGGTAAACCTGGAATCGATTACACCCATCAATAATAGCTGCTTCATCCAACGCTTTCGGTATACCCCTTAAAGCACCAAAGTATAAGAAAACAGCTAAGCTTGACCCTAACCCTAAATACATGATCATCAATCCGGCTCGATTTAACATATCGAATGAGCCAAAAATCGAAACTAACGGAATCATGATTGATTGGAATGGAATTAACATACATATTGCAAAGATAAAATAAATGATTGAGCTAGTTTTTCCCTGTCTACGCGATAGTGCATAAGCAGCCATTGAGGTACATATGCAAATAAGAAAAATACTTACCACTGTAATGATGACTGAATTTATAAAGCTTTGAATAAAATCTAAAGCAGTAAAGGCTTCAGGATAGTTGGCCAAGGTCCCCTCTGCAGGAAAAGAAAGGGTATTAACAAAGATCTCAGCTTTTGTCTTAAACGAATTGACTATCACTAGATAGAACGGATAAAACCAAATGATTGAAAGTAATAGTCCAAGCAAAATAAATCCGTACGTTTTTGCTTTATTTTGTGCAATCATAAGTCAGTCTCCCTCTTTCTAGTCATGTATAGTTGGATCACTGAAATTGCCGTAATAATAAGCAGGAAAATAATCGCTTTTGCTTGTGCATACCCCATTTCTTGAACCTTAAATGCTGTATCATATATATTCATCGTGGCCATCTGAGTGGAGCTGAATGGTCCTCCTGCTGTTAACGCCATATTTTGATCATATACTTTAAATGCGTTGGATAGTGATAGAAATAAACTAACCGTAAATGCCGGTGCAAGTAATGGGAATTTAATTCTCCAAAAACGTTGCCATACATTAGCACCATCAATTGTAGACGCTTCAATTAATTCATCCGGGATATTATTTAAAAACGAAATATAGATAATCATAATATAACCGCTCATTTGCCAGATAAATAGAATGACCAATCCCCAAAATCCTGTTTGTGTATCTGATAACCAGCCTTTAAAAAATTCCAAGCCTGTAAGCTCTGCTACTCCTTCAAAAGCTTTTAGGAAAATAAACTGCCAAATAAACCCTAAAATAATCCCGCCAATTAAGTTCGGCATAAAAAACACTGTTCGGAAAACTGTATTAAATTTCCCCATTTTTTGTGTAACAAACAATGCTAAAAGCAAGCCAATAACATTAATTCCAATAACAGAGGCAATCGAAAATCCTCCTGTAAAGATAAGACTATATAAAAATTGATCATCTTTAAAGAGATTGATGTAATTCTCAAAACCTACGAATTCTTTCACTTGAAACCCGTTGTATTCTGTAAAGGAATAGTAGACACCTTGGAAAAAGGGAATTATTAAAACAATAGCTAACGCAGATATACATGGAGCCAGAAATAGCCAGTAGGTGAGGTTTTTCATTTTCATTATGCTCACACCCTTTATATAAAATAGCGAATGGAATAAGGAATCATCATTCCCCATTCCATTCAGATCCAAAAATTAACGCATTTCCGTAAATTTCTCACTAGCTGTTTTTTCAAGATCTTCCCAAGAAATATCCCCATTTAAATATTTTTGGTACTCCGGAAAGAATGATGTCTGAGAGAATCCGCTCGGATATTGATTATGAGCCCATACTCTTGATTTTCCGTCTAACAGCATTTGATAGACTTCTTTTGAGACTGGATCTGTTATACTGTCAATCTCATATCCTTCATGTGCTGGAATATATTTAAATTCTTCAACAATTTGTTGTTTTCCATAATCAGATGTATACATCCAATCAATAAAGTCCTTAGATGCCTCAACGACTTTCTCATCATGCTCTTTATTAATTCCCCAGAACCATGATGGACCCGCACTGATGTAACCGTCGGTGTCACTATCAACAAATAGTGGTAAAATCCCTAATTTTTCTTTGGAAAATTCAGGGTCAATGCCGTCAAGTGATGGTACAATCCAGTTTCCTTGGTGGATGATCGCTACTTTATTGTTTGTGAAAAGTTCTTCAACAGATGTACTATAATCTAATGATAAAATTGGCTGTACATTATATTTGTTTAGTAAATCTGTGTACTCTTTCATTCGATCTCCATATTTAAATGTAAGCTCAGTAGCTTCGTATGCAACTTGTAGATCATTATCAAATTCAGGTGCTGTAAAGTGATTAGAAAATTGACTCGTTACCCAATCTTCTTTCCCGCTGTATCCAAACACAGCTTCTAGTCCAAGCTCTTCTTTTTTACTATCGATTGTTTCAACTGCCTTCGTAAAATCATCATAGCTTGCAATCGATGCAGGATCTACACCGGCAGCTTCAAAAATTTCTTTATTGATCATCCAGCCGAAGCCTTCAATATTTAATGGAATTCCATAAGGAGTCCCATCAACAGTTGAGCCTTGTAATGTTCCCTCAATAGCTGTTTTTGCTGATTCCATTTCAGAAACATCTAATAAATAGTTTTGATATTTTTCAACATCAGATAAACCGCCTAATAAAAAGATGGCCGGATCTTCATTTGATGAAAACTTTGCTTGTAAAGCTGAAGCAGCGTCTTGTCCGCCGCCAACAGTTGTTAAGCGAATATCCACATCTTCATGTTCACTTTCATATTTCTCAATCATTGCTTCCAACTGATCTTTTGTTTCTACTTTTATATTAAAAACGTCAACAACAGTACCGGCATCACCACCACTGCCTCCCGAAGAACAACCTGCCAACAATCCACCTACTAAAAGAGCTGTACCTAAACCTTTGATCATGTTCTTTTTCATAGTGTAATACCCCCTCTTATGATATGGAAGAGTGTGATAGTCACACTCTTTGACAACTTACAAAGTTATATCTAACTTCTGTGATCCATTAAGATTTACCCTAACCCCATCTCTGCTTGAATCAACTTCACCTGCTGAAACAGACGTAATGCTTTCATATCCTGCAAGAAGAATAGAATACGTTAAACCTTCCATGGATGTTTCAATATGAATGCCGTTATTTAGTTTAACCGCTTTTATTTCTCCTTTAATGTTTCCATTTATATCTGTAACAAAAGCTGTAGCTTGTTGATTATCCTGTAACTGATAAAGTTCAAATGTCACATTATTAGCAAACTCATAATCCGGACGGTCGTCATCATGACCAATCGCTAAAATGCTATTTTCTTTTATAAATAATGGAAGACTTAGATAATCATAGTTTTCTGTTCTCCAAGTTCCCCCTTCAACAACTTCTTTTGTTAGATAGTGAGTCCATTTACCTTGTGGAAGGTAGTAAGAGCCTACTCCTTCTTCGTTCATAATAGGTGCAACCAACAGGCTGCTTCCGAGCATATACTGACGATCAAGCACATGTGTATTTGGATCTTCAGCAAATTCCAGTAACATCGGTCTCATAACCGGGACACCTGTATGATGATTCTCAACAGATGCACTATACAAATACGGCATTAAACGGTTTTTTAATTTAGAGAAATGCTTTGTTACGTCTACCGCTTCTTCGTCAAACAACCATGGAACACGGTATGATGAACTACCGTGAAGACGGCTGTGGCTGGACAATAGACCAAAAGCAAGCCAACGTTTAAAGAGATCCGGACTTGCTGTATTTTCAAATCCACCGATATCATGACTCCAATAACCAAAACCTGATAAGGATAGTGAAAGGCCTCCGCGCAAGCTTTCTGCCATTGATTCATATGTGGCATTGCAATCCCCGCCCCAATGGACTGGAAATTGCTGACTACCTACAGCAGCTGATCTAGCGAAAACAACAGCTTCCTGTTTTCCCTTTTCTTCCTCAAGTAAGTCAAAAACTACTTTATTATAGAGATAAGCATAATAGTTATGCATACGCTGTGGATCAGAACCATCAAAATAGACAACATCAGTTGGAATTCTTTCACCAAAATCAGTCTTAAAGCTATCCACACCCATATCAAGCAATCCTTTTAATTTCAAGCAATACCACTCACTTGCTGCCGGGTTTGTAAAGTCAACAACGCCCATTCCAGCCTGCCATAAATCCCATTGCCATACGTCACCGTTCGCCTTTTTCAACAAGTATCCGTTTTCTACTGCTTCATCAAAAAGCTTAGATTTTTCAGCAATATAAGGATTAATCCACACACAAATTTTTAAGCCTTTATCTTTTAATCTTTTTAACATTGCCTCTGGCTCAGGGAAAGCATCTTTATCCCATTCAAAATTACACCATTCAAATTCTTTCATCCAAAAGCAATCAAAGTGGAACACACTTAACGGGATGTCACGCTCTGCCATTCCATCGACAAAATGAGTAACTGTTTCCTCGTTATAGTCAGTTGTAAAAGAGGTTGTCAGCCATAACCCGTACGACCATGCTGGCGGAAGTGCCGGTTTACCCGTTAACTCCGTATAGTTCGCTAATACTTCTTTAGGTGTTTCTCCACCAATTAGGAAATACTCAATACACTCACCCTCAACACTGAACTGTGTTTTTGAAACAGCTTCTGAAGCTATTTCAAAGCTCACGTTTTCCGGATGGTTTACTAATACACCATAGCCCTTGTTACTTAAGAAAAATGGGATGTTTTTATAAGATTGCTCCGAACTAGTTCCACCATCTTCATTCCAAGTATCAACAATTTGTCCGTTTTTAACAAATGGAGTGAAACGCTCACCAAGGCCGTAAAGGTATTCGCCAACACCGATGTTTAACTGCCCTCGCATATAACTTTGCTTCTCAGGGCCTTTAATCCATGCAACTCCTTTTGAATCAATTGAGGTTAGCACTTGATTACCTTGAGTAAATGTAATGTTAAAAGGCTTACGCTTAATGTTTACGCTTACATTCCCGCTATTTAAAATTGTTTGCTCTTCATTTTGCTCACACTCTAACGGAAGAAGCTCATTTTTAATGTCAAATTCCGGTGTTTTCAATCTAGTACCTTTATGATGCCAAGCCTTGACTTTAATGACATTTTTCATTGGAGATGACAGCTGAATCGTTAAAGATGGTAAATTTAGTGTGTCTCCTCTATGTTGAATATCTTTACATGGTGCGTAAAGTGTCACCGTATTTTCATTTATTACAACATCACGAACATTTCTTGGATGTTGAATATCAAAACCTTCTTTTGTCAGCCAAAAGCCATCAGTAAATTTCATAAAAACACTCCTTATCTATACATTCATTTGCTGTTATATTTATTTTTTATCTTACAATTGAAATTATAGTGATAAAAATGCAGCAATTCTTGCACAATTTCAACAATTAATTGTACAATTCTGATATATAGAGGAGATGATAGTGTGAACAAGCATAATCTGCTTGAGGATCGTGTACATGGAGATTCTATGTTTCCTTTTCGTATTTACATGGTGGATTATCTCGATGGACAAGTGATCTTTAACATGCATTGGCATCCTGAGTTGGAGTTTATTTATGTGGAAAAAGGACCGATCAATGTACAAGTGGGGACAAAACAATATCGATTAGAAGAAGGAACCGGTTGCTTTATTCCAGGCGAACAATTACATGGTGCCTACCCTTGTGGTGACAAGCCTTTTAAGCTCCATGCTGTCGTTTTTTCGATCGATTTGTTACGAAGCTTTGGCTATGATTTAATTGAAAGTTATTATTTAGAGGCTATTAAGAAATTTTCTTTTATTCACTCTATGAAACTTACACCACAAACACAAGAAGAACGAATGATGTTAAAGACCATCGCCAGCATCATTGAGGCTTATTCTACAAAGGAAACAAGCTATGAACTTAAGGTAAAGGGATATCTTTTTCTTTTATTTGCAGACATTTTCAAGAAACAATCTTGGATTCATAATGAGGAAGTAACACAAAAGGACTTAACAAAAACAGAGCTATTAAAAAAAGTTCTTCAATATATTGATGAACATTACAAGGAAAAACTATCCGTGCTGGATCTTGCTTCACAAGTTCAAATGAGTGAAGGGCATTTCAGTCGATTTTTCAGATCACTTGTCCGCATGACACCGATGGAGTACATTAACACCATTCGAATCAATAAAGCATGTATATTATTACTAAAATCGGAACGAAAAATGCTGGATATTGCAATGGACGTGGGGTTTCAGAACCAAAGCTACTTTATTCGATTGTTTAAAAGACAAAAGGGGTGTACACCTAAGGAGTATAGAAGTGGAAAGTAGGTC
The DNA here is from genome assembly GCF_000518865.1 of Bacillus sp. J37. Classification (GTDB taxonomy): domain Bacteria; phylum Bacillota; class Bacilli; order Bacillales; family Bacillaceae; genus Metabacillus. The sequence goes on from NZ_JAEK01000004.1 coordinate 227,734, forward strand.
TCTTGTCCCGTAAACAGGACAAGGGACCTGAAACATTAAGATGAAAATGTTTTTAATAATCCGTTTAGTTCTTCGGAAAGTGTTGCTAGTTGGTTTGCGCTTCCGGCGATTTCTTCCATTGAAGTGCTTGTCTGTTGTATGGATGCTGCTGTTTGTTCAATTCCTGCAGCAGATTCTTCAGAAATTGACGCAATGTCTTCGATTGAATTACTCATTTTTCCACAGTCCTGGTCGATTTCAACTAATCTTATCGCTACTCCTTGAATTTTATCAACAACCTCTGAAATCGCGTGGTGCATTTCATCAAACGTTTTTCCTGTTGTTTGAATATCCTCAGTCCCTTTTTCCACTTCACTATATCCCTCTTCAAGTGATGTCACAACATTTTCCGATTCCAATTGAATGGTGTGAACGATTCCGGTAATATCTGTGATGGAAAGAGATACTTGTTCCGCTAACTTACGGACTTCACTTGCTACAACAGCAAAACCCTTTCCATGCTCACCTGCTCTTGCCGCTTCGATTGCAGCGTTTAATGCAAGAAGGTTCGTTTGCTCAGCTATTGATTGAATAACCCCGACAAGCTTTGAAATTTCTTTTGATTGCTGATCTAAGTTTTTCACTTTTTCAACAGAGCCTTTTACAATATTATTGATTTTCTTCATCTGTTCAATTGACGAATTCATTAACTGTTGCCCTTCTTCTGTTAAGGATTGAACAGACACTGCTGAAAATACAATCGTTTCACCAAATGAGTTGGACTCTTTTATTTTTTCACCAAATGTACTCATTGTTTCAGCAAGCTCAGAAGAGGCATTTGCTTGTGACTCAGACCCAAGTGATAGTTCCTGCATAGTAGCTGCAACATGAATACCACTTTCTTTTACTTCATTAGATGACTGCATCAATTCTTCACTTTGCATAGACACTGTTTCAGAAACATTAGTAATCCGTTTCATCATGTCACGTAAATTCTGAAGCATGGTATTCATAGCAAAACTAAGCTTTCCAAGCTCATCTTTACTGTCATAATTACTAGCTTCAACAGATAAATTACCATTGGATATTTCATTCGCCATATGAATAACATTGTTTAACGACTTTTGAATCATTCGATTGATCACAATGGCAATTGTAACTCCCAAGATTATGGCAATACCAATAGAAATAAATAAAACAAATATAGATCTGGTGATACTATCCTTTGTTTCCTTAAGTGCATCTTCGCGAGAATTATTAATCAACTCGCGTAATTCCCCTAGGTATCTTACCGCTTCATTACTTAATGACTGAGTGAAAACTCGATTCGTATTAATATTCTCCGTATTCCCAGCAGCCACATCTTTCACAATTTCCTCTAAAAATACGTCATTCATTTTACTATCAGTATTTTGGATATAGGTAAATAATTTTTCCTCATCCTTTGTATTGATAGAAGAGATGAGTTCTTCCTGAAGAGCATTGAACTCTTTACGCTTTTCTTCAAAAGCCGTTACAAACTTTTCTTCTGGTGAATGAATATAATCCGCTATCATAATATTTTTCTCTCTAAATATAGCCATCATTTCTGTTGTCTTAATCGCTCGATCTCCTCTTCTCTCAAGCGCTGACAACTGATCTTGGACGTTTTGCATTTCGCTAAAAATAATAAACGAAGATACAATAAAGAGAATAAAAGAAAAAATAAGTGCTAGACTATACTTCCAACCTAGCTTTAAATTCCTAAAAAGTTTCATAAAACTGCCCCCATACACTATAAATAATCCTACTATATTACTATCGGCATAATTGTAAGCACTTAAATAGAATATCTAAAATTTCATCTAACATTTTCGTGGTACAGGGGGACAGGTACCTTGACCCAATAAAAAACAGGACAAATTACTGTCCTGTTAAACCGCCATAAGCTGCTTTATTAACTTTTTTGTTAGTGAGGCAGATCGTACACGTAAGTGTAAATCAGGTGAGATATGAATTGTGAAAGCATTGTCTTTAATTGCCCTTTTCACTTCATTTATTGTATTGTAGTGACCATTGAATTCATTTACGATCGAGCCGTATTGAAGGAATTGGTGAGTATCACTTCCTCCTACTATTGGCAACTCCAGTTCTTCAGCGAATCCATAAACATATTTTTGATTTTCTTCAATTCCGATTGAATGAAGATCTTTACCGTTTAAATCTAGGGCATCCAATCGTTTCAGCTGAAATGGCTTGTGCTGGGTAAGCGGTGTACTTGGTCGGAATGGGTGTCCGCCTATTTTAATTGTTTCAAAGGATTCTGCAAGGTCCATTAGGTCTGAAAAAGGGATAAAATTCTCTTCGTCCAGATGATATTTCAATTCATGATAGATGGCTAAAATGGATTCACGGCGACTGATTAACAAAATGTGGCCAACTTCCTTTACATCGACTTCAATTCCAGGGAAAATCTTCAAACCACCTACATCATAGTAATCATTTGTATAGGGATAGTGATCGTCTAAAAAGTCATATACATCAAGAAAATTCAACGTATTAAAATGCTCTGTTAAGGCAATTGCATCAAGACCAGCTTCTTTTGCTTCCCTTGTCATTTCCCGAAAGTATGCCGGATCAAAGTTCGATTTTTTTGATATTTTGATATGAGTATGAAAGTCCATTTTCATTGATAAACCCCTCCATTTTTATTTGTGAAAATTACCTGCTACCATGAGAACGATGATATAAAAAATACTTGTGGTGAGAAATAGAACATCCTTCCGGCCAATGCTCAGAGATTGAAGCTTTAATTTTTTCACTGCAGGATTAGTAAAAGCATTTTTACTGCCCTTTGTTTCAAGTGCTTCAACAGTTGTTCTTGCTCGTTTAGCTGTGCTTAAAAGCAACGGGTAGAAGGACATCACCGCTAATTTAATGAAGTAACTTGCTGTCCTCCAATAGAAAATACCTCTTTTCTCAGGTGCTTTCCCTCTTAATCTGTATGACATAAAGACATGGTTGTATTCTTCTAATAACAAAGGAAGCATTCGATAACCATATGAAATCGAAAAAGAAACTTGACCTGGTACACCGATACTTAATAAGCCCACACTTAATTTTTCAGGACTCATAGAGCAAAATACTGTTATACTGGCAAGCGAAATGACAGCCAGTTTTACCGTTAACATTAATAACGGCAATAGGACAGCCATATCTCCTCCAAAGAAAAGAGATGCAATGAGTAAATAACCGCCTTGCCCGAGTAACCCCAGAATTAAAATAAAGAGGATTAACCTGCTTACTTTTGTCAAAATTGTTGTTAGGATCGTAACCGTTAACAGCCCGAATAAAACGAGTTCATTATGAATAAACCAAGGGGCTATCCCAAAAAATCCGTACCACATGAATAATATTCGCGGATCCAATTTTGCAATAAATGTCTGATCGTTAGCATACGCTGTATTCATCAATTCGATTTTCACTTGTTCAACACTTAACTTATCAATCAAGCTTTTTGCATATTCCATCTTGTTTCCTCCTGGTATCGTTCCACAAATGAATCAATTGAATAAGCAGCAGGTGACAGCTGCAACCTATGGCTAAGTTCAACAATTTGCGGAGGGACAATGCCTGCCTTTCTCATTAAAAACAGATCTGAAAACAAGCCTTCCTTGTCACCATCATAGATCACTTGTCCATCGTGCATGACAACAACACGTGTTGCCCACTCGCTAACCAATTGCATATCATGTGTGGCGATCATGACTAATTCCGTGTGGTGGTCTAACATATGAATGAATTGAACAAGCTGTTTCCGTGTTGCAATATCAAGGTTTGCCGTTGGTTCATCTAATAGAATAATAGCTGGATCCATCGCTGCCCCAATCGCAAGCGAAGCACGCCGTTGTTGCCCCCCGCTCATGAGACGGCTGTCTTTATTCTGCAAATCCACCAAGTTAAAAAGCTCGAGAATATGATCAACTCTTTCTTTATATCCTTTTCGATTGCGAGCCTTTAAGAAAAATTCAACATCTTTACGAACAGAATCCTCAATAAACATTTGTTCAGGATTTTGGTAAATATATGTCACGATATCCGCTAATTGCTCGGGTGAATGTTTTGATGTCAAATGCCCCATCACATTTACGGTTCCGAAAGCAGGCTTGCGAAATCCCGTTAAAAGCCGCATTAATGTTGACTTTCCGGCTCCATTATTCCCAACAAGAGCTACTTTTTCTCCTTTATAGAAGGTGACATTAATATTTTTTAAGATATGGTGAAAAGATCGATCGACCGTCTTATATGAGAATTCAACATTATGAAATGACACTGCTTCTTCCCTTTGTCCTAATGAGATAGATGGTGAACATGTAGTATGATTAGAAACTAATTTATTTGTAAAATACTTTTCAGCTTCTGCCAATGTAATTGGAAGAACAGGAGATCCACCAAGTTCAATTGCTGCTTGTGTTACCTGTGGAGGATAAATATTGCGTTCCATTAACTCTTCCACAGCTGTAAGTGCTTCTTTAACAGGTCTCTTCCATACAGCTTGCCCATTGTCTACCAACAAAACAGTTGAACAATAGTCAGCAATAAACTCTGTATGATGTTCAATAACAATAATTGTTTTACCATAATCTTCATGAAGCTTTTTTAAGATCTCGTACATTTTTTTTGCGTGATGCGGATCTAATTGTGCAATTGGTTCATCAAGTACTAGAATATCGGGACTAAGAGCTAGACAGCCGGCAAGTGCAAGTAAATGCTTTTGACCACCGCTGAGTTGCCACACAAACTCCTGCTCACAATCCTCAAGTTCTACTAACCGGAGAGCTTCCCGAGCACGTTCCTTATAGTCTGCATATCCAAAATTAAGTGGAGCAAACGCCGCATCTTCAAGCACTCTCGCTTGAACTAGCTGGTTTTCGAAATCCTGATACACATAGCCAACATGTGCTGAAAGGTCGGCAACAGTACTTGTTGCTACATCCAACCCATTGATCGTCGCCTTACCTTCAAAATCCCCTGTGTAATAATGAGGGATTAAGCCGTTCAATAATTTGCATAATGTGGATTTTCCACTTCCATTTCCTCCGATAATGGCTAAAAACTCCCCTTGTTCTACCGTCACATTCATATTCCGTAATATTGCTTCTTCTTCACTTGGATATGTAAAAGTGACATTTTCAATGCTAATGACAGGTTTCATGCTGCATTTTTCCTTTCTTTTTTGGAACGGAAAATCGTCATATATATTATTAGTGCTGCAACAATCCCTGCTACTCCAATACTGATCCATGTTAATCTTGATTCAGAGTCTTCAGCAAACGAAGCTTCCCATTCAAAGACATTTAAGTCTGTTTCAGATAAAAATTCAAACCCAAATGCAGAAAACGCAAGAATGACTGATAAAATAACAAGCTTTGGATGCAGAATTCCGCGAATGGAGTGTGCATTCTCACGAGTCCGCGGTTTCATACCGAGCAGTGGTTCTATTTTTCCATATAAACGCGGGACAAGATACAAGGTAGGTAATAAAGCAAATAAAATTCCTGAAAACAAAACATCATTTAAAAAGGCAAAACCTTCAACAATAACAACACTTTCTGCAAGTCCCGGAAGTACTTCAAAGTCATCAACACCTATCCAAACCTTTCCTATATCAACCATCATGCTAATTAACTGATGAATAATGACTCCCGAAATCGCAGCAATACCTACTTGGCGCTTGCTTGTTGGGTCACTTACCATAACCCCAGCGATATACATTGCCAAAGAAAAGGCAATAAATTTTTCAAGCTCTCCAAAACCCCCAAATTGACCGAGCATTAATTCACCAAAAATCACTTCACCTAATGCTGCACCTACAGCTGCGTACAATGGATGAAACAAGATACAAAGAGTTAGAGGAATAAAAGCAAAATACTCAATAGAGAATTCAACAGGACCTAGATACACGGATGGGACAAGTTCTGTAATCATGTTTGATAAGCCGTAAAGAGACATGGATAAGATAAAAACCATCATTTTTTGAGACTGTGTTAATGTGTACTGTTTTTTCATTGTATTCCCTCCTTTTGTTATTTCTTCTTTATTTTAAGAAGGGAATTTAAACCTGTGATAGTGTTCATGTAAAGCTTATGTAAAATTATTATCATTTTCTTTCATTTTGATATTTTTTTATCAAAACATGCTAGCATAATAGAAAAAGGAGGATGCTAAGCTAATGTTTGAGTTACATGCCCTTTCACAAAGTCAACTAAAAATAGGACGGTGGATACTCCATAATGAATCCACGGTGATGATCGCAACTGAAAAAGATATTGCACAAGCAGTTGGAGTATCTGTTGCATCCGTATCACGTTTTTGGAAAACCATAGGATATGAGAATTTAAAAGCTTATAAACAAAAATTAAAGGAAAAGCGTGACATCACTCCGGCAAAAAAGATATTAAAAACCGTGATTGACTTGGAGTATACAGACGTTCAACGTCATCATTTAAATCGCAGTATCCATCATCTTCAATCAACTTTGAACCATTTTCAGAGAGATCAGTTTGAAGAAGCAATCAACATCATTCGTAAAGTAAAATGTCTGTTTATCTATGCTCCCGGCCCTTCTCTCAGTCTTGGAGAGCTTTTAACCTATCGGCTTAGACGCTACGGAATAGATGTAAAATTGATCAAATGGATGGGAAGCGAGATATTGGAGGAACTTATTCACATTAATAATCAACGTGCAGTATTACTATTCAGCTTTAGCCGATTATTAAAAGAAGCCGAGGTTCTTTTAAAACATGCAAAAGATACAAGGTGCAGCACGATCGTAATAAGTGATGAATTCATGCTCGATACTCCCTATCCTGTTGATGTGTTTTTGTATGCAGAACGTGGAGAAAAAGATGAATTCCACTCTATGATTGCACCGCTTTTTTTAATAGAAAACTTAATAGTGGAAATAGGTAAAACAGAAGACTCCATGATTCATATGGAGTTACTAGATAAGATGCGAAAACTATACAAGGAGGATCTTCCGAGGTGAATAGAAGTTTTAGGAGAATGTCCTAAATTTCTCAGCAAAAAAAGAGTGACCAAAAAGTCCAATATTCCAGACATTTTTAGTGTCACTCCTAATTTTTTATTACCGGCAGAATCACTTCTTTTTTCTCGTTTTAATAAAGAAAATAACAAAAGCAATCGCAAGTAAAGCCAAAATGACATACACGACATCAGAGTATATATCCATTTTTTCAACAATGGCTTCCCACGAGGAACCAACCGATGCACCCAGATTCACTAAGACAATATTCCAAATGAGTGTTCCAAGTGTTGTTAAAAGAAAGAATAACCCCAGCTTCATATTTGACATCCCTGCTGGAATCGAAATCAGACTGCGAATTAATGGGACAAATCGACAAAAGAAAACCGTCCAAGGTCCATACTTATCAAACCAGGCATCAGCTTTGTGGATATCTTTCTTTGTCAAACGTAGAATATGGCCCCATTTTTCTACGATTTTATCTAGTCTTTCAACATCAAGCTGCAACCCGATAAAATATAGTACACCAGCCCCTATGACAGAACCGATTGTTGAAGCAATGACAACTCCCGTTATTGATAGATTCGTCGTAGTGGTCATGAAACCGCCAAAAGTTAAAATTACTTCTGAGGGAATGGGAGGGAATATATTTTCTAAAGCAATAAGTAGCATAATCCCTACATAACCGTAATTCTCCATAACTGACATTAACCAATTTTCCATAATTTCTCCTTATCCTTTTAACAATTTTTCATACTATTCCTAGTTACTTAAACCAGCCTTTGCTTTTGAACCACAATAACATTAAAATTCCTATCACTACCATTAAGCCCAATGATAAAAAGTAGCCATATTTCCATGTTAACTCAGGCATATTCTCAAAATTCATACCGTAAATTCCTGCGATAAATGTTAACGGAGCAAAGATGGAGGTAATAATTGTAAGAACCTTCATGACATTATTTGTTTGATGTGAGTTTAATGAGAGATAACTGTCTCGTATGTCAGCTGTTACTTCTCTATTTGACATAACCATTTCTGATAGCTTCAAAAGATGGTCATAAATATCAGAAAAATACTCTCTTCTTTCTCTTATCCCATGTAAGTGATGAGAATTTAACATACGGTAGAGTAAATCACGCATTGGATGCACACTGTGTCTTAAGTTTAACAGCATATGTCTTGTATCAAATAACTCATTCATTAACACAGTCATCGATTTGTTTTGTGTATTGTCTTCAATTTTGTCCAGCCGGTCTTCTATTTTATATATAAGTGGAAAATAATTATCCACAATCTTGTCTAAAATTTGATAGAACACATAGAAGCTGTCCCATTTCTCCGTATTTTTTTGCTCCAATAATCTGTCCCAGACCTGTGCTACTTCTTTCGCCGGCATACGATGAAAGGTCACAATAAATTTTTCACCTACAAAAAAGTCAATTTCTTCTTTATAGATTTCATTGTCTTGTTCTCTGACTATATGGGTGACATAGAAGCTATGATCATCATAATAATCCAGCTTTGGACGCTGAAGGACTTGAATACAATCTTCAATCGCAAGCGGATGGAAACGGAATGTGTACGCAAGATGCTTGATCTCATCATCACTAGGTTCATGAAAATCTACCCAAAACCACTTATATTGATCTAAATCTGCGTCATGTATCGAGAGATTCTTTTCTATTTGATTGTCATATGTAATCCCAACTACATTTATCATAAAAAGCACCTGCTTCATACTTTTTCAAGAAACATATCCTGTTCTTTTCCGCCAAACAACTCTTCTAGAGAAAATATTGTAACAAAAATTCACCCTCAATGAAATGGTAGGTAGGAACGGTTTCTTATTTCTGTTTAATAATAGCACAGAAACGGGGGGACAGGTACCATGTCCCAGTGCTTCGCTGGGACGAGGTACCTGTCCCCCTGTTCCACACATTCACCTACTATCCAGTTTTAACATAAATTGGGTAGAGCATTAAAAATGAGGAGGAAGAAAAGTATGGCCTTTAATACACAAACAGCGCAATTCACCTTTGATTTAAATAAAAGTCCGCTTATGAAAAAAGATAAAAACAATTACATTAACGTTTTAGGTGTCCAGCAATTAAACACACTTAAAAATGTTTCATTACTTGATATTTTCCTTAGTGCTAATAATGTGGTTGAACCACACTATCATCAGAATGCGGCTGAACTTGTTTATTGTATTTCCGGTGCAGCGGTTGTCTCCATATTGAATCCAAATACGAAACAAATTGAGAACTTCCCAATTACGCCTGGTCAAGTAGCAAATGTCCCAAAAGCATGGTGGCATTATGAAGTAGCTACGGTCGACAACACTCACTTGCTTGCTATTTTTGATGCAGCTACTCCGGAAGTTATTCTAGGTTCAGATCTATTAAAATTAACGCCTTCAAATATAATGGCTCACACATACTGTATGGATGAATCTAAATGGAAAGAGGCAATCAAACCTGTTACACCATCCACTTTTATCGGCCCTACCAAAAATTGCAAAAAGCCACAAAATCGTTCCCAAAAATCTTCACAATATCAAAATCAACAAGATTGGAACTATTCACAGCAACAGTATTATACGTACTTTCCATACCATTATTAGGGATAAGTATTAAAAAGGACGAGATCATCCCTCGTCCTTTTATGGTAAGTATTTAATTTTCTCCTGAATTGGTCTTCTGTCTTTTGGAGCATTGATTTCCTCCGGATATCCGACACCTAGTACTCCAACTACATCATATTCTTCTGAAACACCTAGTATTTCACGGTTTTTTTGAGCGTTTCCTACCGATGACCAGAATGTTCCTGCTCCTTCTTCCCATGCAGCTAAATTAAAATTTTGAACAAAACATGCTGTAGTGATCAAGTTTTCATATGTTTCGATTTCTGTTGCACCATGTTTAGATAATATGGCAAGAACAACTGGTGCACCAAAGAAGTCTGCTTTATGATTCAACTTAGCTCTCGTTTCTTCTCCAATAACCAGCACTTCCCAAGGTTCTGTCATTTTATGATTGGGTGCCATAGTACCAGCTTGAAGCCATTTGTTCAATAGCTCTTTTTCAATAGAATCAGATTTAAAGTTTTTGATCGTACGACGGGAATGAATAGTTTCAAGTATTTTCAAGAAAAAGCCCTCCTATTTGGAAAATCATTTATTTTCCTTGTGATTAAGATTGTATGTCATTTTCTTTAAGATGTTCACGAGTATTTCTTGTTCCTCTGAAGTAAGCTGATTAAACGGACCTGCCAGCAACTCTATTTGAGCATCTTTCATTTTCATAATCGTTTCTTTTCCTGTATCTGTTAAGGTCACTACCTTTGTTCTAGCGTCTTGTTGATTTGTTTCCCGAAAAACCATACCAGCTAACTCCAGGCGATCAATCATTTGAGACATGGAACTTGAACGAACTTCCAACTGATCTGCAAGCTGGCCAATAGAACAACTACCGTGTTTCCAAAGGAAGCGAAGAATGATCCACTGTGTCTTCGTCATCTCTGTTGTTTTATGATTACTTCTCTGATTTCGCTTCATAGATCGGCCGATCGCTTGAAAACAATCCACGAACTGTTCCAGCTGCTGGTCACGTGATTTCATCATCTTCACCTCACAACTAAATTATATAGCGATCCTAAATATTAGTCAATGCGAGTAAAGTATCTTTATAACAATTTATAAGCAGTCTTTTTCATTCTTTATTTTTTATTTCCTCCAATAATGATATTACTTTTTCATTTTGTTCTATTAAAATATCGTTTTGCCTTCTCAGCCTTGTGAAATCAAATAAGAATACGATTAAAATAATAATGATCATGATCACCATAAATAGTACAGCCCCCTATTTTTTAGATTAAACCCAATTTTATATACCCTGCTTATAACTATAACAAGTTCCCTTTTTTATACAACCTTCCAGTTAAAAATACTTCTTATTCATAAACAAAAGTATAAAACGTCCATCATATTGTTTGACATATTTTAAACATTTTAATATTATGTTTATATAAACAACAAACATAAATTCATTTTGTTTATACGTAAACACCGAGGAGTGTATGAATATGGAAACATCCAGTCTATTTTGGGAAGCAACCCTTGAAGAGCTGAAACAGGGATACATCGAAACTAAAGACTCTTATACTTGTTTGTTATGTGAGAAAAAAATCGAAAAAGGGATTGTTTATCCTTATGAAGATAGACTTTACGAGGCAGAAAGATTTATGAGGGTCCATATTGAAAGCACTCATCACAGTGTTTTTGATTATTTAATTGGAATGGATAAAAAACTAACAGGTCTAACCGAACATCAAAAGCGTCTTTTACAGCTTTTTTATCAAGGGAAAAGTGACAAAGACATTCAAAATGAACTAAACATTGGAAGCACCTCAACAATTCGTCAGCACCGATTTGCTTTAAAAGAAAAGGAACGACAAGCGAAGACATATTTAGCAATGATGGAGTTATTAAAAGAAAAGGATGAATTTGCTCCTGCTTTTCTACCCGTCCATAAAACAGCCACAATGGTAGATGACAGGTACAATATTACTCAAGATGAACAAGAAAAAATAATAAACAAATACTTTCCGGCAGGAACACGCAAGGCCTTGAGTAAATTCCCACCAAAAGAAAAACAAAGACTTGTTGTGCTTAGAGAAATTGCCGGAGCACTAAAATCAGAACATATCTACAATGAAAAAGAGCTCAATCAGACGTTAAAAGGCTTTTATGAAGATTATGCTCTGATCAGAAGATATTTAATTGAATACGGATTTATTGACCGTAAATCAGATGGAAGTCAGTATTGGCTAAGAAAATAAGGGGAACAAGGAGGAAAACATCATGGACCGTAAAAAAGAATTGAAACATCAATATAAAGAAATACCCATTGAAGCAGGTGTTTATCAAATTAAAAACGAAAAAAATAATAAAGTCTTTATTGGTAGCACCAGAAACTTTAAAAATTTAAATGGGAAAAAATTCATGTTAGAAACAAATGGGTTCGTTCCTAACCAACAACTACAAAAAGAATGGAATGAATTTGGGAAAGATGCCTTCACATTTACTATTTTAGAAAAACTAAAAAAGAAAGACGATCCTTATTTTAATGAAAAGGAGGCTTTAGCCCTTCTTGAGGAAAAATGGCTGGAACAGACTCAGCCATATGGAGAGAAAGGTTATCATAAAAAATAAATGTTATTTTAGTGGCATTAGGACTTGGCGAAAAACCAAGTCCTTACGTAATGAAATGACTATCTATTAATGTACTCCTGATCGAAGCAATCATTTACATAGGCTAATATTCCAAAGGTTGCACCTATTGCAGCACCAATAAAAGCAAACATACCTGTCTTTAATTTGTCTCTAGGATTATCGATAAATTCCACACTACCTTTTTCAATTTTCCGCTAACTGCTTAATGACGTGCTTAGAGTTTTGAGCAAATTCCATTGAAGCATCATAATACATTTTTCCATTACTAAATAGGGAAAAGTCACCAATCTCAAATTTGAGCAGGGTCTGGTTTCCCATTTCTTCTAATTGATACCGGTAAGCCACATCACCTTCGTTCGGTTGGATTTCCCATTTCGAAACAAATAACGAAATAATGAGCTCCTTCCCTACCTCTGCTTTAATGATGGTTGTAATGGATTTCCCTCCATCAGGCAGCTCCCAAACGACCCTGCTTCCTTCAGTCATATCATCATCAGGATAATCTTCTGGTAACTCATCCCATTGTGCAACATATTTTGGTTTCGTAAGAATTTCCCAAACTTTTGAAGGTGTTGCGTCAATCAAAATTTCATCTTTCACGATTAATTGTTTTTTTGTCATTGTGAGTGCCTCCTATCTTCATATTTTTATAACTTTTCTTTTAAGATTAAAAATTTGTAAAACAGCCTTTTTATTTAATTTTTCTTTGTTTCATTACACCTATTATAATTGGAATTCCTGTACCTAAAAGAATTAAAGGCAAAAACCATTTGCTAAAGCCACTTCCCCAGCCTAAAGCTATAGACGCTGATTCATATATAATAAGAGCAAAAAGGATTAAGCAAATATTTTTCAGTTGATTTACTAGTTTTCGACTAAGTAAATAAAACTTTTCTGCGTTCAATTCATTTAATCGGGCAGGATAATTATGCACTTCTGGATATTTTTCAATTAACTGCAGGAAGACTAGTAAAAATGCCCCGATAATAGGTAAAATCAAAAGTTCCCCTTTTGAGCCCCAACGATCAACTTCACCAATAGCATTATAATGTGCGGGAACTTCATCAGGAAGCATGTCCCAAATAACCATTAAGAAGATTAGTGACCCTACATACAAAACATATCCAATAACATCCCAAGTCCATTCACTTTTTGTTTTCTTTATGTGAATTTTGGGCCGTTTCCAAGAAGTTGACACAGTCCTTCCTCCCCTATTGTGTTTATTACATATACGAACTTCCTCCTCAACAAGTTTCACTGAAAACATAATAGAAAATAACTTTATTGCTTTTAACTCACTTAATGTAAAATAGCGCTAATCCCTTTCCTTGGATAGCGCAACCTTGTCACGAGCTTTTTAATGAACATCATTAACTAATTTTCAATTTCCTCTTATCTCTTTGTCAAATCATTTCGATTTTCTATCATTGGAGGTTCTTCCATCCAACCGTTTTTCAACATAATTTTTCCGCCTTGCTTTGCAAAATCCAGAATATCTTTCGAAAGGAGGATCATTTTCGAAGGTAAATCTGTACGTAAACTAAAAGCTCCCCCAAGTGCATTGCTTCCGAGTCCGAATGTGGTTAACACGCTGGTATTATACAGCATTAATTTATCTGAAAATGGTGCTACAGTTGAATCAGTAGCTTTTCCAGCATAAGTTGCAGGAGGTTCTATAAAATCTTGGCGCAAGAATTCGCCTAGCGATGTTTCAATTTTCTTTGAAAGCTCCATACCTTTTATAAAATGATCTCTTACCTGTTGATTATTTGCTACTTGAGCAAATCCAATCATTAATTGCATTCCAGTTAGGTTTGTCTCTATCGCATGATGAATAAGGGAAATTTCTATTGTATTTAACGATCTTTCATTAGTAAACCAATTTATTCCTGTCATATATTTTTTGTCATTTACATACTTCACTTCTTTTGGCATGGAAACATAAGGAGGCCGTGAAAGAACTCCAGCTTCTAAAAGGCTCTGTGTTGTTTGGTCATATGTTTCCTGTGCTTCAACTGTTAATCTTTTATAAAATTGTCTAATATCTTGACGATAAGACATCGTTGAATAAAGGGCATAAAGACTTGTTTCTATCTTGGCCATCATATGTAAATACATGAGGTCATACATAAAATTAAAAAGTTTTGGAACACCTTTATTCACATCTTCATCAGTAAAGCCATCTGGAATGACTGCGCCTTCCTCTTGAAAAATGGATGTGACAACCTCAACACTTTTGCCTGCACGTTCATAATGTTGTTGTAAAAGATTCTTAGTTTCCTCATTATCGGCGTGTTCAAGAAAGTGTTCCAGAAATCTCATAATCATTGTTTTTTCTTGATATGTCATCCACAAGTTTCCTAATTCTGAAGATGTAATTGGTACTCGAGCTGAACTAGTCACCCAAAAAGCCCCCTGTCCCTATTTTTCTTTTAACTTTCCCAAATTAATGAAATTTATTAACTTATATTGCATGTTGGAAAAGGAAATTATTAATGTTCTTTTCTTTGTAAATTCTGCGAGGAGGCATGAAAATGGAATTACATAATGGAAAATTATATTGGCCGGAGACGTTTCATAGCATATCAAATTATCCAAAACTCAATGACATGATTACTTGTGATGTTTTGATTGTAGGCGGAGGAATGTCAGGTGCTTTGTGTGCCCATACTTTATCAAAACTTCCTATCAAGACTGTATTAGTTGAAAAGGAAACCGTCGGTAGTGGAAGTTCAGCCGCTAACACTGGTTTACTGCAATATGCAAATGACAAAATGCTCCATGAATTCATTGAAAAACTAGGGGAAGAAAAGGCAGTTCGCTTTTATAAACTTTGTTTGAAAGCAGTAGACGAACTACAGAAAATAGCAAATGAACTCGCTGAGCCTGTTGATTTTGTACGCAGAGATAGCCTGTATTATGCTAGTTCTGAAGAAGATATCCCAAAGCTCCAAGAAGAATTTGATGCTCTCAAGAAGCATCAATTTGCCGTTGACTTTTTAGATAAAAATGAAATTAAAAAAGTCTACTCTTTTGAAAAACCGGCTGCTTTATTAACCAAAGGTGATGCAGAAGTAAACCCATTAAAATTTATTCACAGCATGTTAAAAAATGCCCATCAAAAAGGTGTTGAAATCTATGAGCAGACAGACTTAGAGGAAGCCGGATCAGATGAGGAATTTATGTATTTTCAATCAGAGAATGGAAAAATAGCTGCAAAAAAAGTAATTTATTCTACCGGCTATGAATCCATTCCGTTTGCTAAAAAATTAGGCGGGAAAGTAAAACGTACATATGCGATTGCTACAACACCCCTAGCTTCCTTTCCAAATTGGATGGAAAACTGCTTAATATGGGAAACAAAACGCCCTTATTTTTATATGCGGACAACAAAGGACGGTAGAATTATTGCAGGGGGACTAGATGAAAACAAGAATGAAGTTCCATCTAGTACCTACACAATAGAAAGATATGGTGAATTACTGCTTCAAAAAATAAAAGAGCATTTTCCTGAATATCAAATTGATGTTGCTTATTCATGGGGAGCCACATTTGGTGAGTCAGTTGATGGATTGCCGTTTATCGGGCAGCTTCCGGAAAACAAGAAGGTTTTTTACTGTCTTGGGTATGGAGGAAATGGGACGGTTTATAGCATGATCGGAGCCCAAATAATAAAAGACTTAATTTTATATCAATCAAATCCCGATGCGGAGATCGTGCGCCTTGACCGTTAAATCCAGAGATCAGGAAAGTACTGTATGTTGATCACATCAATAGTTAGTAAACCTTATTCCATTACTGATTAGCTGAAACTTCCATTGTCCTCATCCGTATATTAATATAAAGACTAATATATCGGAGGTCTTCATTATGTACGAATATAAATTTGTAAAAGTTGATCTTAGTAACTGGAATAGAAAGCCGAAAGAAGATTATCAAGATATCATCCGCAGCCACGCAGAAGATGGATGGAGGTTTGTTCAAATATTCGCTCCCGCTACGGCTGGATATGGTTCTGCTTCTTATTTTGAAATTATTTTCGAAAAATCCCTTAGTTAGGTTCTAAATATTTGTTTCAGGCATAGTAAATCTACCCATTAAAACTGTATGATAATAGTTCCCATCAGAGAGAATTTTGTCATTTTTTAAAATCCCCTCCACCATGAACCCATATTTTTCATACAGTTTTATCGCCTTTTGATTGGTTTCAAGAACACTTAAATTTATTTTTTTAATACCGTTGGAATCAGCCCAGAGAATTGATTCTTTTAATAGATTTTGTCCGATACCATAGCCCCAGTAATCCTTTAATACACAGACACCAAATTCTACTTTATGTGAAGTTCTTTTTAATTTATTTCCCTCACATCTTGAGAACCCGACTATCTCTCCATTTATTTCTGCAATTAAAAAGAGATTTCTTTCAGATGCTGTATCCTCTTCAATGATTTGTATAAATCCAACTTCATCTATAAATGCCTCGCCTTTTTCTCTGTCCATATTTTCTGTTTCTCCATCAATCTTCACACGTACCTCAGACAGGCTTTTAGCATCTTTTTCTCCTGCAGATCTTATGATGTATTTGACATCAAATCTAGAAAACTCTTTACCTTTTATTTTCATTCCGACACCTCTACCAGCTTTGATTGAACATACTTTCTAAACTCCTGTTCATCAGATAGTGCTCGTTTCGGTAAAATATAGGAACTAACTGAGCTGTTGTATAAATAAAAGTAATCATTATCCTCTTTAAACACTTCAATCCCTGACCAATTTACTTTTGTTTCGCCTTTTTGATTCAGATCTGATAGGCCATCTTCTGTTAGCATCATCGTATGTTCACCTAAAAGACCATTATTTTTACCTTCTTTTATCATTTTCTTGGATTGTCTGATGATTGTGTTATAAAAGTATTTTGGATAAAAAATGAACCAAAGAATGGCCAGAATAAACATTGGGATGAACATGAATAAAAAGGGAGTTTCTGTAATATAGGAAAACAGAAAAGCAATGACGACAAACATAACCGGACTCAGAACCCTTTGAATCATAAGTGCTTTTCGACCTGTATTGGAATTTTTTATATGAAATAGATTAAAGTGTAAATAATCTTCTTCTGTTAAATGGTAGTTAATTTGCATATTTAACCTCCAGCAGGTAATTTATCGTATTCCCATTTCACATGTAAATCTTGAATCATTTGTACTCTTTTTTATAATATACCATAATCATCCAAAGGATTTTATCTTTCTTCCAATAACAGAACCTTTCCCTTTTCACTCATTTAGAGGTAAAATAATATTGTTTTGTTGAAATAATTTAAAATCCAGGGTGAAAAGAAGGACGGGTATGAAATGAAAAATCTATCATCATCTGCAACAATCTTTGCATCCTTGCAATGGTTGTTTTTTATCTTTGCCAATACGATTGTTGTACCTATTTCGATCGGGACAGCATTTGATCTGCCTTATAGTGAAATCTCTATGATTCTTCGAAGCTCCCTTGTTTTCACAGGTATTGCTTGTTTAATACAAGGATTGATCGGACACCGATATCCACTAATGGAAGGACACTCCGGTATTATGTGGGGCTTGATGCTTAATTTATGTGTGATTGCCTCTTCCACTGGAACAAGTCTTCAAACGATCGGTGGCGGGATCGCAAGTGGTTTGCTGCTTGCCGGTATTGTTGTCCTTATTTTAGGCTCATTAAAACTTATTTCTTATATCCAAAAAGTGTTTACACCAATGGTCATGAGTGTCTACTTGTTTCTATTAACCTTTCAATTAATTCTCATTTTCTTCAAAGGAATGCTAAAATTTACTCCTGACGGAAATTTGGATATTCCGATCAGTTTATTTTCACTTGGTGTTGTTTTACTAGTATGTTTAATTAAAATCAAAGGCAAGGCCGTTATTAGTAATTTTGCCATATTGATCGGGATTGTTGTTGGCTGGATTTTTTATATGATTTTATTTCCAGAGGAGCAAAGCACGATCTCACAAACAACCGGCTTCGGGTTACACCTTTTTCCACTGGGTACACCAAATTTGAATATTGGGATTATCGCCATCACATTTTTGGCAAGCTTTATCAATTTAAGTAATACAATTGCCTCAGTGTCAACGGCCTCAACTATGTTTAATGATACGTTTTCACAAAGTCGTTTGGATCGCTCTTATTTACTTAATGGCGCATATTCGATTGTATCAGCATTATTTGGTTTAGTTCCCTATGCCCCATTTGCCTCTTCGATTGGGTTTTTAGAAAGCACCCGAATCTTTCAACTTCGCCCATATTTGTTCGGCGGAGCATTAATGGTTTTATTAGGGGGTGTTCCATTCTTGGGAGGTTTGCTGGCTACATTACCCGTTACAGTAGGTAATGCCGTTCTGTTTGTCGCTTATTTTCAATTGTTCGGAACTTCATTAAGAAGCATTCATAATCAAACATTCAACTCGATTACGATTCACCGCCTTGCTATTCCTGTTTTAGTTGGGGTTTGCATAATGAATATGGACACAGACACTTTCAATACATTACCAAGCTTAATCCAACCATTAGTTTCTAATGGATTTATCATGGGCGTAATATTGTCTATTCTTTTAGAAATGTTTGTGAATTGGGAAAAAGGAAAGGTGCAAATGAATGAGGTAGAGGTTTAAATATAAAAGCAGGTACATTCTGGTACCTGCTTTTACTGTATAGTCGCTTCAATAGATGTGAGCCATTCACTTAGCTAACGCTTCTCTTAATACAGTGGTTAAATACTCAGCATTCGTTATTTTTTTATTACATTCATTACTATCCGCACAAATCAGATTGCCGATGGACTTATAATAATCGGGATTTTTAGATTTTTTTGCTTTTGTTTTGGTAGAAAAATAGGTTACCTCACCTATAGATTGACAAATCGAACAATAATTAGCTTTACTTGTCGGAGTAACTTTACATTCAATACCAACCATTTTCCCATCCAGCTCATAAACAATAAATTTTTTATTTAATCCAAGATCGGTCCAGCTCAAATAAGTCAGTTTGCTATGGTCGATTGTTGATAAATCCGGCAACTTTAATTTCTTATTCTTGGGAAACATCTTTTTCAATTGCTGTTCTGTGATTTCCGGAAAAGGTAGCACAAAGGACGATAGATGTTGGATATACTGCTCATACTCAACGTCAGTTCTTAAGGTGGATATATCCAGCATTTCAAGTTGTTCTTCTGTAGCATGTGGCATATTGTCTATAATTTTAGCATTAGCTAAGTCAATTTCAGCTAGCAAAACACTTTTGGGTACATTTCTTTTGGAAATATCCTTTATCAATGCAATCTGTTTTTTAATAAAGTTCAATTGCTCATTTTTCATAAATTTTTCGTTCATCACGTAACTCTCCTGTTCATTCGCTGACGTCTTTTTATCATTATTTTAAAGAATATTGTCAGCTTATAAAATGGAGAAAACGACTTAGTACCGTTTTATACCTAAAAAGCACTGATGAAGATGAATTCTCACCAGTGCTTTTTTCTACCTTTTATGTGAATAGACAATTTTCTTGATTGTTTCGGTTGAAAGGTAATATTCATTCGCTAATTGCTCAATACTCTTTCCACCGGCAAAAGAATTTTTTATGGCGGCATTACGACGATCAAGCATTTGTCTCCCGCCACTTAAACTACCCCATTTTCGATACTCTGTTTCCTGCTTAGGAATATAAAGGGTTTCCCCTTGGATATATTTTTGGATCTCCACGATCAGTTTCTCTGGTAAAACTTTGGTAGCATTAATATATTTCACTTTAGCCCGCTCCCTTATTTTAGTTTTCTTTCAAATAAGGTGCAAAGCCAAGTTATTAGAAAAGCTTGTTCAGCGATAAAAAGAAATATTTCACCCCATGCAAAGTATCGCCTTTCCAATAATAGGCTTTGCATGAGTGGAAGAAGTTCCGGACAATCTTTCGTGATTCTCCATCTAGTAGCACCCCCTTTATAAGCAAATTATACCGGAATTTCATATTGGATATCAAAAGCATCAGAAAATTTTAATGTAAAGTTAGCCCTTGAAAAATCACTTAAAATCTAGTAAACTCTTCAAAGTATGATCGAAATTAAATAATTGATACCTGTATAACCTCTGGAATATGGCTGGAGGGTCTCTACCAGGAACCTTAAAATCCTGATTACAGAAAATGAAAAATTCGTTTTCTGTAATCAGGATTTTTTTTTATTTCTGAAAAACAAATAGCAGAAGGGATGAAAAAATAATGAACATAAAAGTTTTTATTCTTGCCTTATCAACCATCGCAGTTGGACTGGTTGAATTAATCGTAGGAGGAATACTGCCTACGATTGCAAATGATTTTAGTATCTCATTAAGTACTGCTGGTCAACTTATATCTGTTTTTGCTCTTATCTATGCGGTTGCCGGACCTGTATTGCTTGTCTTAACCAGTAAAATGGAGCGAAAAAAATTATATATAGCATCTTTGTTTATTTTCTTTTTTGGGAATATCATGACCTATTTTAGTCCAGATTTTACTTTTATGATGATTGCTAGAGTACTGACCGCCATGAGTACAGCACTTATTGTCGTCCTGTCGTTAACTATTGCTGCCAAGATTGTGGCTCCATCACATCGGGCAAAAGCTTTGGGACTCATCTATATGGGAATTAGTTCATCATTAGTAATGGGTGTGCCGCTTGGAATCCTCATTTCCAATACATTTGGCTGGCGTATCATTTTCCTTGGGATTGCCCTATTATCCATTGGCTCCATCATCCTAATCGCCATTTTTCTAGAGCGTATTCCCGGAGAAAACGCGGTTCCCCTTTCACAGCAAATTAAAGCCGTTGCAAGCACGAAAATAGGCAGCGCCCACCTTGCAACAATGTTTATGCTAGCAGGACATTATACAATTTATGCCTATTTCACTCCATTTTTGGAATCGGAACTTCATCTCAATTCTAGTCTAATCAGTATTTGCTATTTACTATTTGGGATTGCTGCCGTAAGTGGAGGTGCATTTGGGGGAATTCTTTCGGATTCAATTGGTGCTCATAAAAGCATCATCGTTGTGATTAGTTCGTTTGCTTTCATTTTATTCTTACTTCCATTTACGACTTTTTCACTGATCCTATTTATTCCGATCATGATGATCTGGGCAGCATTAAGCTGGAGTTTGGCACCACCTCAACAAAGCTATTTAATTCAAACAGATCCTGCTACATCCGACATTCAGCAAAGCTTTAATAATTCCGCCTTACAAATAGGTATTGCAGTCGGATCCGCATTTGGCGGTTTTGTATTAAGTGAAACCGGATCAGTCTCCAACACTGCATGGTTCGGAGGAGTCATCGTCATCATCTCGTTGCTATGTGCCGTATATTCTATAACAAGAAAAACCATTGTACGAGATAATGCGATTTCACTTTCAAAAAGAGATCATTCACACACTCAAGCTTAAAGGATAGATTTTGAGATTGGAATGTTCTTTCAAGTTGACGGTGAAAGACTTTCGTCATGCCATTCAAGGAGAAAATGTCTTTCATGGTAGTGATGAAAGACATCTGACGTGACCTTCAAACAAAAATGTCTTTCATTTAAGACATGAAGAACATAACCCGTTTGACTCATAAGCACAATGTCTTTCATGTAGTACATGAAAGACATTGTTGGCAAGATCTAAATTTCAATTGTCCGTCATTTACCCAATCAATGAAACAAACCGTCCATTTATGAGGTCTCATATGATTATAGATCAGAAAAACTAAGGCTTATCGCCAAGTCCTAATGGAAAAAGTCTTAGTTTTTCTTATACGATCATCCATAAAATTCATATACTTTCTGATAGTACAAAAAAGCTTACCTGCATGAGTAAGCTTAACCACTATAAACTCCATCACAAGTTCCAGCTTTTGGTTCATAGTAACAATGATTTTTAAATTGTCCTGCAAAAGGTTGACCATACCATGTAGGAGGGCATGGAGCATATGGATTAAAATACCAAAGGGCGTACTTAGCCGGGTGTTGCCTCCAAAAATCCAAATTCTGTCTTGCTAATCTTCTTTCCGATTCTCGAGCTCTTTGATAAAACATATTACCTTTTTGAACAGCTTCAAAGGAATAATTTCCTCCTTGAACTTGATAAATGACTTGAGGGACTGTTCTCAACCCTTCAAAGTCTGAACAATTTGCTACTAAACGATTAACAATGACATTTCCGACATATAACATGCCTTGTTTTCCTTCACCTTCAGCTTCTGCCCTCATCATTCTAGCCATTAAATCAACGTCTGAACTTCGGTAACTTGCTCTTGCCATTTTAATCACCCCAAAAATATAGTATGAAAAAAAATGGGTGTTGATACCATAGTTATTAATTATGCAGACTTGTATATCTCAATAACTTATTTTTCATGAAAATTTCTTGGATTTCAATTTCCACGGTTTTGATATTGATTTAAAAGGGAAGTCTAACAGAATCTCCAATTCTTATTTTCAGTTATTTCACAATTCCTCCACTTTCTGAATACTATACTTTGCCCAATTAAAATATACGGAGGAATTAACTTGAGAATTGAGAAAAAAGTTACGTATTATGGTTATGATCTGTTAATTAATTCTGTATTATATAAGCGGTGTATACATTGTAATGAATGGTATGAATTTAAACACGAATTGGGTTATTGCCCTGACTGTATTTCTTCCTATGAAGCACAATTGAAAAAATCGAAGGCAATGAAAATAAATGTTTGTAATCCTTTACAATAGGGTGATTAGTAGTATCGATGTTCTGACTTTATGTCCTGACTTTTGTTACTAACCGTTTTGGGCCTTTAAAGAGTGGAGATATGATCTATCATTCTTATACTTAAAGAGAATCTTTTTAAATGGTTTAACCCTGCAATGAGTCCATACAAATAACTCATAATTCTAGTTGTAACTCCCTCTTTTCCTATCTATATAGAGTGAGCCATCTTCTTGAACTTCAGCGTAAAAAATGTCCTTTATCGACTTAATTCCATTTTCCGCTAATTTTGTATTAAGCCAGTTTTCATCCAAATTGTATTCCTTTAAATTTCCTTTTATAACGTTACCATCAGAAATGACACTCACCGGAAGTGGGATCATTTTATTAGGTATCGGCATATTGAAATCCTTTTTAGTTGGAAATTGACTTTCTGCCTGCTTCACTACTGACAACTCACCATTAACTTCAAGTATTGCATATCGAACATCTGACATAGAGAAAATATTTTTTTGTCTTAGCAAAGAATTTAAAGAATCTATATCAAGTTTTGTCTTTCTCATAACATCTTCCATCATTTTTCCGTTCTTTATGACAATCTTCGGTTCTCCCTCAAGA
Organism: Bacillus sp. J37; assembly: GCF_000518865.1. Taxonomy (GTDB): domain Bacteria; phylum Bacillota; class Bacilli; order Bacillales; family Bacillaceae; genus Metabacillus. The sequence continues at coordinate 251,337 of NZ_JAEK01000004.1, forward strand.
ACAACCCTGGCTTTTTTGGAATTTAAAACGATAAGGTCTGATAAAAGCGTAATCGATCCCCAAAGGATAATGGCCAATACTCCGTTACCAACATTAAGCTGTTTATTTACTGCAAGATTTGCTCCAATTGATCCTATAGCAATAGCAGATACAAAATTAAAAAAGGTCATTTGACTTATTTCTTTCCGGCCCATAATCCTTACCATTATGAACATGATTAGAAACGTTAGTAATACTCTAATGATTAATTCAATTCCTGGCATTGTCTATACCCCACAATTCATTCTTATTGCATATTGTTACTATTTACAGTTTTATTTTTGTCATACATAGAAAATGAATAGATACGTATAATCAGCACATACTATTTTTTGTCTAGCAAGACATCAACCTTACTTAGGAGAATTTTTAATGGATTTTAAGAAAACAATAGGGAGTGTTTTTATGGGAATTTTAAGTGGTAATCCTCAAAACGAACCATTACACTATGGAGAAGTTTTTGGTGCTTGGTCTTTTCTGTTAGCTTCAAAGGGCATGGTAGCAGGATACCAGACTAAACTGAATCATGCAGGCGATGAGGATCTTCGCAAACTATTAGTCGAAGCCATAGAACAATGCCAACAAGAAATGAAACAAATTGAAAATCTGCTAAAGGAAAATGGGGTCGGGCTACCTCCTACACCACCAGAACGCCCCAATGCTCGTTTAGAGGATATACCAGTAGGAGCAAAGTTTATGGATCAAGAAATTGCTGCTACTTTATCTGCTAATATTGCTGCCGGCTTGGTTTCATGTAGTCAAATGATTGGTCAATCCATTAGAGAAGACATCGCTATGATGTTTGGACAACTACATACACAAAAGGCAACTCTTGGTGGCAAGGTCCTTCGACTCAACAAAGAAAAAGGATGGCTAGTGCCACCTCCCCTGCATTTAAATAAAGTAGATGATTGTTAAAAAGGATATAAATCAAAAGGCCTTAGCTGTTTTTAACTAGCTAAGGCTTTTTGGTTTTATTTTAAAAGATATAAAACATATAATGTTTGTTATATAATTGTTAACTTTATTTCACTCTTCTAGCCGCTTGTTGGATAGGGTCCCATACACCATTATAAGGCGGAGCATACGCAAGATCTAGATCAAGCAGTTCATCGGTTGTCATCGAATGGAATATCGCAGTTGCCAGTACGTCTATTCGTTTATCGACCCCATTTTCACCAATAATTTGTCCGCCGAGAACTTTATATGTTTCTTTATGATAGACAAGCTTCACGTTCATCTTTTTATCATCAGGATAGTATCCCGCGATATCCCTTGATGTAATGGTTATTGAGCCACATGGAATATGCAGCATGTTTGCCTCTGTTTCAGATATCCCTGTTCTTCCTAAAGTTAATCCGAAAAATTTAATGATTGATGTGCCTACAACACCTTTAAATGTTTTAGGTATATTTACGATGTTTAACCCTGCTATTTGACCTTGCTTATTCGCATGTGTGCCTAATGGGATATGATCATCCTTTTCTTTTACACGATGATATTGTGTTGCGCAATCCCCTGCAGCGTAGATATCTTCAATATTTGTCTGCATATAAGCATTTACTTGAATTGCCCCATTTACACTTGTTTGAATGCCCGTACCATCCAAAAATGCAGTATTAGGCTTCACACCGACAGCAACTAACACTAAGTCCGTTTCATACTTTCCTTTATCGGTTTTTACAAATTTAACATGTTCATTACCGCCGAACGATTCAACAGATTCACCCAGTTTTAACTCAATGTTTTGCTTCACTGCTTCTTCATGGATAAGTTCTGCCATTTCTTTATCAAATATTTTGGCTAATTGTTCATTCCGTTCAATGATCGTTACCCTTTTCCCGAGCTCTGCAAAGCTTTCCGCCATTTCAAGGCCAATGTAGCCTCCGCCAATCACCGTTACATTTTTTATATTCTTCTCAAGATAATTCATGATGGCCTTTGCATCAGGAATTGTTTTTAAAGTGAAAACCCCTGGAAGTTTACCACCTTCCCAATTTGGAACAACAGAGCTGACACCAGTTGCAATAAGAAGACGGTCATATGGTAAACCAAATGTCTCACCACTTCTGTGATTGATTCCCTTTACCAATTTATTTTCAATGTCTACCGATTCTACTTCATGAAAAACTCGGGCATCAATGCCGTATTTTTCTTTAAACGTAGACTGTGTCCTGGCGATTAACTTATCTGTTGACTCAACCTTTCCGCTAATGACATAAGGCAGACCACATTGCCCGTACGAATACACACTACCCTTTTCTAAAACAGTAATCTTAATTTCAGAGCTGTTTCGTACAATCTGCATGGCTGCGCTCATGCCTGCAGCATCCCCGCCAATAATAACTACTTTCATCGTCATCCCTCCTTTCTTTATTTTCCATATATAATGGATTTTTAAACATCATTTACTCTAGTAAATATGTCTCCCTTCTAAGAATTTGGGTACACATAAAATTTTCATTTACACCTTATAACATATGTATTTCCTCCTGTTTCTTAATTGTAAATGGTTTTTTTACAATATAGATAAACTCCCTTTACACTACGGTGATAAGTTGTTTTCGTATCATAATCATATAAATTAGGAGGTTTTGCATGAGAAGTATAGAGAAGTTTCGTTATCTTATTGTCATTGCTTTGGTTTTATTTACATCGCTTTTTTCATTTGATACTTTAAGAGCAGCTAGTACTTTAACTGTTTCACAAGCGATTCAGACACAGAATAATTCTGCACAAACCGTTGAAGGGTATGTGGTAGGAAAACCAATTTCTTCATCAACAGTGGTAAAAAGTAGTTTTCCTGATGATTACGCTTTAGCTATAGCAGAGCGTAGCAGTGAAACAGATTCTTCAAAAATGCTATATGTTCAGATTCCTTCTCAATTTCGTTCACAATTCGGATTAAAAACAAACTAATGGGAGCGAAACTGAAAGTGACAGGCCAATTAACAGCCTATTACTCACATCCAGGGTTGAAAAACACATCGCAAATGGCAATCGTGGGTACAGATGATACTTCTGAAGATGCACCTGAGGGCTCATCAGGTGACTATTATGAAAATGCTCTAGGTAAATCAGGTTCCAGTTTAAAAACAGCTTTACATAACATCATTGATGATCATACTGAAATTTCCTATTCAAATGTCTGGGAAGCACTAAGAAACACAGATGAAGATCCTGCTAATCAGAATAATGTTATTCTTCTATATACCGGCCGCTCTCAAAGCAAAACATCTAATGGGTCATCCATTGACTCATGGAACCGTGAACATGTTTGGGCAAAATCACATGGTGACTTTGGAACGTCTATGGGGGAAGGAACAGACCTTCACCATTTGCGACCTACAGATGTCTCAGTAAATAGTTCAAGAGGCAATAAAGATTTTGATAATGGCGGCACTGCACAAAAAGAAGCGCCTGATACGTATGCTGATAGTGATTCTTGGGAACCACGTGATGAAGTAAAAGGCGATGTCGCCAGGATGATTTTCTATATGGCTGTGCGCTATGAAGGAGACAATGGGGAGTTAGATCTGGAGGTAACTGAGAAAGTAAATAATGGCTCTGCTCCATTACATGGAAAGCTATCAACATTGTTACAATGGCATCAGCAAGATCCTGTTGATGATTTTGAACGCAATCGCAATGATGTTATTTATCAGGACTATCAGCATAATCGCAATCCATTTATTGACCATCCAGAATGGGTTGAGGCGATTTGGTAATAAACTTCTTAAATAGTTTTGAAATAAAGGCCACAACTGTGGCCTTTTATCTTTTCTACAGAAAAACAAGTGAAGAAATACGAAATGTTTTCCCCATTTGTCTTTAATTGAATCTCTTCCTAATGATGAATATTATACATGTGATACGATGAACTCAGCCTCACCTGAAAGTTTATATTCACCAATTCCATATGGAAGAATAAAATGACTGCCTTTTTCCATTGTGAAATCTTTTTGATCAATTGTGATGGTACCTTTTCCTTCTGTCACACTGACCTGTAAAAAGTCTTGATCGAGTATCATGGATGCTTCTCCATTTAATTGCCAATGGTATACGGTGAAATAGTCTGATTCTGTTAATGTCTTTGTCGTTAAACCGCCCACCTTGGACTCATTTTGTTCTGTTTCCACATCTTGATGTGGGACAGTTGTTACCTCTATCGAACGATCTAAATGCAGCTCACGTTTTTGACCACTAGAATCAGTACGATCATAATCATACACACGGTACGTAATGTCTGAACTTTGCTGTGTTTCCAGTATAACGATACCTTTTCCAATTGCATGAATCGTACCACTTGGTACATATACAAAATCACCGGCTGTTACTTTTTTACGACGTAAAAACGTTTTCCATTCTTGATCAGAAAGCATTCTTTCAAGTTCTTCTCTTGATTTTGCATGGTGTCCAAGAACGAGCTCAGCATCTTCTTCTGCACTTAACACATACCAGCACTCTGTTTTTCCGTATGGAACACCTTCTACTTCACGTGCAAATGTATCATCCGGATGAACCTGTACGGAAAGATCAGTATTTGCATCTAATATTTTCACAAGTAATGGATATTCCTCATTATTAGATGTGCTTTTATTAAATAATTCTCCATGTTCCTGCCAAGCATCTGCAAGAGTTTTTCCTGTCAGGAGACCATTTTTAATAATACTTGGACCATGAGGGTGGGCAGAGATGACCCATGCTTCCCCGGTTTTTTCATAAGGTATCGTATACCCAAATTCAGTGTGCAGCTTTTGTCCACCCCATATTCTCTCTTGGAAAACAGGCTCTAAAAATATCGGTTCTTTATACATTCGGCATCCCCCTATTTAAACTTAATGAACTTCCTCTAACACCTTCATTGTTTCCTGTTTAGAAGAAACATTTAATAGCAGATTTCTAAACTCTTCATCCATTAACTTACGGGACAGCATTTGTAAAATCTTCAAGTGTGCATCACCGGCATTTTCCTCCGGCACAGCGATCATGAATATAAGCTTTGCGTCTGTACCGTCTAGACTATTCCAATCAACACCATCACGCTTTAGCCCAAAAGCGACAGCCGGTCTTTTTACAGCGTTTGACTTACCATGTGGTATAGCAATATTCATACCAAGTCCTGTTGAGCTTTGTTCTTCACGATTAAGGATTGCTTGTTTATACACGTCCTTAGAAGTTAATATGCCTTGCGAATCGAATTGTTCAATTAGTTCATCAATAACAGCATCACGTGTTGTTCCAGCTAGATTGATATTCATTAAATCCACGTTCGTAATATCAACCATTTTTTCAATTTCCTGCTCTTCTTCTTGTTCAGGAGCAATTGAATTACTTTCCTCTTGTATTTTATCATTAGATACAGTTTCTACATCTTTTTTTAAAAAATTTACCATAAATGCTGTAACAAGGACACCCGCTATTGCTGCGATAAAGAACATCACAACATGATCCACAGCACCTAATACAGCAACAATAGGGCCGCCATGTGCTACTTTGCCCCCTACATTCCCAAGCATAGCGATAACAGATCCTACTACTGAACCAGCAACAATGCTTGGAATAACACGAATTGGGTCTTGTGCTGCGAATGGAATGGCACCTTCTGTAATTCCGAAAAGACCCATTGTAAATGATGCTTTACCAGCTTCCCTTTCATTAGGAAGGTATTTTTTCTTATTCATTAATGTTGCAAGACCCATTCCAATCGGCGGAATACAGATAGCGACTGCAATTGGTCCCATAATTTCATAGTTTCCTTCAGCGATCATGGCAGAACCGAATAGGAAAGCTACTTTGTTAAACGGTCCACCCATATCAACTGCGATCATGGCACCTAGGATCACTGCCAATAGAATAGAGCTTGCTCCTTGCATACCCGCAAGCATTGATGTTAACCCTTCAAAAATCTGTGCAACTGGAGCACCAATAACAAAGATAAATAAAAGCCCAACGATAATAGATGAAAAGATTGGGATAAAGATAATTGGCATAACAGGCAATACTGCTTTAGGAACTTTAATTTTCTTAATGCCCAAGGCAATATAACCTGCTAAGAAACCTGCTATAATTCCCCCAATAAAACCAGCACCTGCTTCACTTCCGTAAAAGCTTCCGTTTGCAGCAATATAACCGCCAATCATACCTGGTACTAACCCCGGGCGATCAGCTATACTTACTGCAATAAAGCCAGCTAATATCGGAATCATAAACATAAAGGATGTGGCACCAAGCGTTTCAATTTGTTTCCAAAAAGATCCCTCTGGAATAACAATACCACCTGGTGTTTGCTCACCACCAAGAGTTAAAGCCAACGCGATTAATAATCCCCCTACCACGATGAACGGAACCATATATGATACACCGCTCATTAAGTGCTTATAGATTGGATTTTTCTTTTGCTTACTCTTCTGCTTCATTTCACCTACTGACTTCAACTCAGATCTGTAAAGTGGCACATCACCACTTTTTATTTTTTCAATCAATTCTTTCGGCTTACGAATACCATCTTGTACACCTGTAACAATTACTTTCTTCCCAACAAACCGATCCTTTGGTACTTCTTTATCTGCTGCGATGATAATGCCATCTGCTTCTGCAATATCTTGGTCTGTTAATGCGTTTTCAATCCCAATTGACCCTTGTGTTTCTACTTTAATATCAACACCTAATTCCTCGCCTGCTTTTTGTAAATTTTCAGCAGCCATATATGTGTGAGCAATCCCGACCGGGCATGCTGTGACAGCTAATATCTTCATGAACCTTTCCTCCTTAAAATCTTGATGTAATTGCTTACATTCATTTTACTAGTCATTAGGTCATGAATTGATTTTTGTTTTTACCAGAACTTCCGGTAAAAATAAATTATTACCGGAAGTTTTGGTAAAAAGGAGCCCTTTATTTTAGCTTCTCCAGAAACTCTTTTACACTGCTTGATTCTATTAATGAATGAATAAATGACGGAGTTTCACTATAGGCTACAATCTGTCCGACAGCTTTACGATTTAGTTTTGGATCTAGAGTCGATATAGCCAGCATGAAAACGAGGGATACTTGCTCATTCCCCCAATTTATTGGTTCCTTCAAAAGAGCAATGGCAACTGCGGATTGATTGACCATTGTTGGACTTCCATGTGGAATAGCGATTAATCCACCGATTGATGTAGAAGACTTTCTTTCTCTTAAAAGTGCACTATGAATAAACTCTTTTGTCACGAAACCTTTTTCATATAATTTATTACCTAACATTTCGATCACTTGAAAAGGATGCTCTTTATCTACATGTATGTGAACTAAATCTCCTCTACTTAGTTGTGTCAGCACCTTCTTTTCATTACTTATTATCTGTTTCTTCTCCATTTCAGTTAAAAACTGATTCAGTTTTTCCTTATCCTTTGCTTCCAACAAAGGTGAAATCGTAAGATGAGGAATACTAACCTGTTTTAACTCTACTGTAGAGATGATAAAATCAACGGTACTTTTCTTTAAATATTCGCTTAGTTCAGCTTGTCCAATACATCCAACAACTTGCATATCTTTGTAATGCTGTTCAATCTTAGCCTGTAATAAATGGGACATACCGACACCCATATGACAAACAATTAAGGTTCTTCGCTGTTTTTCTCTTTTTTCTTTTAACCGTTCAATTGATGCCTGGAAATGGAGAACTAAGTAAGCGGCCTCATCCTCGGGAACTTCCAGTTCGTGATTTTCCTTAACTTCATTCAACGCTAGTAACACCATATTAAACAAATATGGGTACATTTTTTTGATATTTGGTAAAAGTGGGTTTGTGATAGGAAAACCATATTTAATGCGGTTAATGACCGAGTGTACATGCACGATTAACCCGTTTTTTAAAATCAGATCATCTTTAAATGGAAATAATGTCATTGTACTAAGTTTTGTTGTTAAGTCAGTAATGACATTTAACAAGTAATCATTCTTTATAAATGGGTCCTCTATTGCATCATTTTTTCTTTTTCCACTAATCAAATGCCAAGTAAAATAGATTCTCTCATCTTCAGAAAATTTAATTTGGAAAGCAGATTCAAGCTGTTCAAAAAAGGGAATAGCATATGAATATTCTTTGGAAGAATATGCTGCCTCCTTTTCTTTATCCGGAACCGTAACAGGAGATTTTTGACGCGTTCTTTTCATCATAATAAGTGAATGAACAAGTAAACTTTCTATTGCAGCATCTGTAAATGCAATTGAATTCTTTTGCTGTAATTCATTCAATGCTTTTTTTACGGCCGTTATTTCATAAGGCTGAAACAATTCAAGTACATAATTTTTAGTATCGGATACAGAAGAAAGAAGTTCTGATAAATGTGCCAATGCACTGCGTTTCCTTAGTTCTGTTCCTTGAACAACGTTTCCTAATCTAGGTTTGGAAATCAACTCTAGTTGATAGGTTTCATACCATTTCGCAATGCTGTCAAGATCCTTTTTTATCGTAGCCTTTGGAACATAGTACTTCTTCGACAGTTCCTGCAAAGTAATGGCTTTATTACTTACTAATAAATGATAAGCAATTTCAATGAATCGATCTTGCGGAGTTTTCGGCTCAGTGGATAATAGCTTTTGAAACAATTCAGACCGACCGGTTTCTTCAATATCAAGTGTAATTCCAATCCCCGGTTGCCGACTTAAATAGGCAGTAGGATACTCTGCTAAAAGCTCCTCGATTACGTTCAAGTCATTACGAACTGTCTTTTCCGCACATCTCAGCTGTTCCGACAAATCCCCTATATGTAAAGTTTGTCCATTCTGAACTAATAACGTTCTTAATAATTCTTTTTGTCGATCGTTCATGGCTGCACCTCTCTCAGGTAGTCAAACAGTAGTGTAGCTTATTGCATTCATAAATTCAATCATCGGTAAGAGTTTAATATTTTATCCACTCTAGAATTGATTGGAAAATAGCAAAAAATGTTAAGAAGAAAGAGTTACATGCTGTTATAGTGTACCTAAGGCAGGTGAGGGATGATGGATTATGGTAAATGTATACAACGAACGCTTGATTACATTGAAGAAAACCTTGATAAACAATTGACATTAGAAACCTTGGCAGAACTTGCTTGCTTTTCTCCCTTTCATTATCATCGTGTCTTTCAAACATTGGTGGGGGAATCTGTGATGGATTATATTAGAAAAAGAAGGCTAACATATGCAGCGGAACGTCTGTTCTATACAGATGAAAAAGTGATTCATATTGCATTAGATGTTGGTTTTCAATACCAAGAATCCTTCAACAGAGCGTTCAAAAAGGTCTATGGTGTTTCACCGAAGCAGTATCGCCGTGCTAAGAGCATATCCGGACCCTTACGTGGTAAAGCCAGCCTTCATTCAATACCAATATCAGGAGGAGAGAAGATGGAACCAAAAATAGTGAATAAACCTGCGTTTAATTTGATTGGATATGAACTATTAACAAAGAATGATAACGGTCAGAACAATAAGGATATCCCTGAATTTTGGCAACAGTATATGACAAAGAATTTAGGGGGTAAAATTCCTAATCCCTTATACAAGCATGTGGAACTTGGTATTTGCACAGATTTCAAACCTGAAACAGGTGAGTTTGGTTATATCATTGGAATGGAGGTAGAAAAGGGATCCCAAGCACCTGAAGGCATGGTATACAAAAGTTTTCCAGAACTGGAATATGCAGTGTTTACTACACCAAAATCAGATGAGGAATCATTTACAGCTTCGATTCAGTCCACTTGGAATTATATTTTCACAGACTGGTTTCCAAGATCGGGTTATGAACATTATGGAGAAGTAGAATTTGAACTGTATGATGAAAGATGCTATGGTTCGGAGAATAAAGAAATTGATATCTACATTCCAGTAAGGAAACAACATGTAAAAATATAAGCAGCCTTATCTGACCACTAACAGAAATTAAAAAGCCCTCTCTCAAGTTACAGTGAGAATGGGCTTTTTGCATCCTGACAACTATTACATACACTAAAATTCCTTGGAGGAAAAGGGCAAAAAGAATTTAACCCCCCTCTTATTAAATGGTAAAACCTTCATATCAGTAATCAAATGACTGCCATAGCTAAGTAAGCATGTTAAAAACACGCCGTCGACTCTGATGGAGGCTTGAAAATAATGAGCAATGAAGGCAAAAAATCCAATTCCTACTAGTGAATGGGTGTAGCTTCTGTGAGGAATAAAAGAAGCAATCATTATATAGGTCCCTAATAACATGAGCCACATTTCATGTAATGCAATTCCTCCCAAAAGAACTCCTAATCCGGTAATTGTTAACATATGCCTCTGTTTAATTTGAGAAGCAACTAAAATGATCGCAAGTCCAACGCCTATACCCAGCCATTTTTCTCTACCTATTCCTTCAAGAATTGTGTAGACGATCATCATTAACCCGATTAATTGTGCCACAGACCGAATCAATGTATGCGAGAAAGTGATTCTGTTACTCAATTTCCCATCTATATCAATATCAGGAATCAGTCCTCCTATGCCACCAATCCCCACTAATAATAAGGTTGTTGTCGGGTCAGCTTGCACCGATTGGGCAACAATAAACCCTGTTCCGGCCCCTATTGTTCCATGTGCAGTTCCATTCAATTTATCCACCTGTTTCTATGTAAAAATTTCATCAGCATATTATTATACACCAAAAAAGGTGGGACAAAGGTTGTGTTTAACTTTAGAATCGCTACTTTTTTATAAGAACATAACCTGCCGTTTAAAGACAAGAATGTCGATAAAAGGTCAATATTCTTTTATAAGTTTCCGTAACCGCTAAACAACCAATGATTGAGATCCATTCATTATGAGACATACTCTTTAGCCCATAATACATGCCAGTACTGACTAAAAGGTCTGTCATTAGAAAGGATTTAATGGTAGAGCTGTGAATAACAAGAAAGAAAAACTGATTCGACATCTTTTTGTCCACCCTGTTCCCACCTTTTTCATTTTTACCTATGAGTATGTTTTAGTAGCAATGTCCTATTCATATTGGAATTGCAACAAGTCTAAAGGATCCCAAAAGAAGAATGAAATACTTTTTAGGATAGTAACCTGTTAAATCATCCATAATAAAACTGGTGTTCAATCACCCACTTACTTTCGATGTGGAGGGAAATGACATGAATATTCGCGAAGGCTTAATTCCGACTGCATTAGGTTCAGCTGTAACAGCTACTGGTTATGCATTAAAACAAAAACGCGGTTCAAATAAAATGATCGCAAACACAGTTTTTGGATTCGGTTTAGCCCATGTAGTATTAGGTGCCATTGACCTTGTACAACATCGTCGTTAGTGAGAGACGAGCATAATTTTTATGCTCGTCTTTTTTTGAAGACTAAAATCAATGTGTAGACAATCAACATAGTATATAAGAGACATATGAGAGGAGAAAATGATGATGTTTGTCACTTTGTTATTGCCGGTTATCTTACCTTATGGATGTCCTGTGACTTTTTTTAATCCAGGTGCTACTTATAAAAGAGAAACAGAATTCTTTACCTGGGTAACATCTGTTAGAGAAGAAAGTCAACGGTATCAACATGTACCATTATTAGAAAATGGAGAAATTGAAAAGAATCAGGCTACTTTAATTATAGGTGAGCAAGAAGCGCAAACGAGTTTTGTCCCTAGCAGGGGGCATAAAATGTTTTGATGACAGGACACTATTGCACCTACTAAAAAGGATGCTCATTAAATGAACATCCTTAAATTCACGTGTTTATCAATAAGTTGTTGCTAATGTATTTTCTTCCTTAAACAAGTCTTTTCTAGCGACACCTGACTTATATGCCGCTTCAACGACTGCTTCTCTTACTTTCTCTACTACTTTTTGATTAAAGACACTTGGGACAATATAGGTTTCACTTAATTCCTCGTCAGAAACAACACTTGCTATAGCTTTAGCTGTCGCTATTTTCATTTCTTCATTAATTTCGGATGCACGGCAATCAAGAGCTCCCCGGAAAATTCCCGGAAAACATAAAACATTGTTAATTTGATTCGGATAATCTGATCGGCCTGTTGCTAAGACCCGAACAAAAGGTTCGGCAATGTCTGGATCAATTTCCGGTACCGGGTTTGCTAATGCAAAGACAATTGGGTCATTCGCCATTGTCTTTAAATGACTTTCAGTTAGTACTCCTGGTGCAGATACACCGATGAAGACATCCGCTCCTTTCATCACATCCCCTAGAGTCCCCTTTTCATTATAGGGGTTTGTCATATTCGCAAAGTCAGTCCAATTCTGATGATCATATACCTCATCACGGTGAAGAGCTCCTGCACGATCTACACCAATAATATGCTGAACACCGGCTGCAATCAGCATTTTCGCACAAGCTGTTCCTGCAGCACCAACACCGTTTAGAACTACTTTAATCGATTCGATTTTTTTCCCAGTTAACTTAAGTGCATTATAAAGACCAGCCAGCAATACAACAGCCGTTCCATGCTGATCATCGTGAAAAACCGGGATATCTAATTCCTGTTTAAGTTTTGCCTCAATTTCAAAGCACCTTGGTGATGATATATCTTCAAGATTAATTCCGCCGAACGCTGGTGCAATTGATTTTACAATAGAAACGATTTCATCAGGATCTTTAGTATCCAAGCAAATAGGAAATGCATCAACACCTGCCATTTGTTTAAATAACATCGCCTTACCTTCCATAACAGGCATGGCTGCGAGTGGACCAATATCTCCTAATCCAAGAACAGCTGTTCCATCTGAAACAACCGCAACTGTATTTCGTTTAATTGTTAAAGAATGTGCTTTAAGCGGTTCATCAGCAATCGCACGACACACTTGAGCAACTCCCGGCGTATAAACTCTTGATAAATCATCACGGTTTTTAATTGGATTTTTTGGTGTTACTTCAATCTTGCCTCCAAGATGTAAAAGAAATGTTCTGTCTGAAACAGAGATGACCTTAACACCTTGTAAGTTTTGTATAGCATCCATTACACTTTGTCCATGTTGCTGATTTTTCACCGTGATGGTGATATCTCGTACAGTTTGGACTTTACTCGTCGAGATGACATCAATACCTATAACATCTCCGCCTGTTTCACCAATGACTTTCGCTATTTCACTAAAGGTAATAATGTTTTTCTGAAAATGTAAACGAATAATAATATTCATGCTTGCATTGCTTAATTGAGACATGTTTAACCTCCAAAAGCTTTACCTTTTCTGGGGATATTGAAAACAACCGTCTAATTTTTGTACGTAGCGAAGCGTGTAAGCTTGCTGAAACTAGATTGGTTTTTTGGAAGCGTTTTAATATCCTCATTACGATCGTAATACAAATCAAGAAGTTTGTAACCGTTCTCTACATTTATTGTTTTAAATTTATTTCAGATATTTTGTTCATTTTGTTTATGGAGTTTCATGTTTAGCCGATATCTGCCGCTTCATGCTGATGTTCATTTTTACCGAAGTACCCTCTTAGAAAAATCGGAACAATAAATAAGATAAAAAACACCCGAAATAACTGATAAGCTGCTACTAATGAGACATCTGCCTGGACAGTATGAGCGGTAACACCCATTTCAGGCAAGCCGCCTGGAGCTATACATAGAAAAGCAGTAGCCATTGTCATTGGATAAAGAATATGTAACACATAAGCAAGGAAAAAGGCAAAGCCTACGATTGAAAGACCTGATAATAGTGTAATGGGTAATAACCTTTTCCAGTCTCCCAGCATATCTACCTTCATACTCAAGCCCAGGTAAATACCTAAACAAAGCTGGGCTATCAGGTTTACAGAAGTAGGTAATTCCGAAGGTTCCATACCTGTTATTGATAAAATTGCTACTGATAGGAGTGGTCCAATAATCCATGGAGTTGGGCATTTATAGTGTACAGCTATTTTTGTCACTATAAATATGAGAGAGAGATAAAATAGAGTCCTCAAACCCACCATAGACTGCTCTGCTCCTGAACTTTCTTCCATAGGTAAAACTACTTCTGCACTTGAGAACGTATGAATAGCCAAGGTTGGGACAATAAATATGACAGTCAGCATTCTAATCGTTTGCATGAACGTCACGATGGTAGGTTCTGCCCCTTTTATTTCTTCACTTAACACCACCATTTGAGATAAACCACCTGGGGTTGTCCCCATCACAGCACTTGGAAAAGAGGTAGTGGTGAATTTTGAAATGAGCGATGCCATGACTAGCCCAAAACCGACCATAAGTGTCGTACTAAGCACCATTGATGGAAACTGATGCAGAATTTGTCTTGCACTTTCTGCTGTAAAAGATAAGCCCATGCTATATCCCAGAACGAACTGACCTCCATTTTTGAATCCAACCGGCCAATTCAACTGTCGTTTGGTGAACATTCTCCATACTATCACAGCTGTTAGTGGACCTAACATCCATGCCAAAGGAAGCTGAAGAATATGAAATAAAAAGCCTCCGGCCATTCCGATGATGACTGTTTCTAAAAACATGAACAACTATATCTACCTCCGTACAAAAAACAAGTCTAATCTTTTTAACTTACAAAAAAGCCGACTCCAAGAGATAAGTCTCCCTTTGAATGAAGGAGAATTCACAATCTCTTTAAAGAGTCAGCCTATGGCTCAATATTTAACTAGCTTCTACTATAAACTGATCATTGAAATAGATAACATGTGAGAGAATTTTACTGCCTTTTATCTTTTTGATTGATTCTTTTGCTTCTTTCTCATCTTCAAATTCAAACATTTTAATACGATCATCAGCATAAACAGTTATAACCCACATTTACCATTTCTCCCTTTTTAAAAATCATTAAAAGTCTGCAAGGAAAGATAGCCCTTCAAAAACTTTCATCCATATCATAAGTCCTTCTTCTTCCAATGTAAATAATACAACTAATTATTTCATTTTGTTCATTTCGTTCATAAAGACGAATCTAACCTAATGAACGCCCATAAGCTGCTCATACATCATACTTTGCTCCTCAAGATACTTATATGTTTCTTCACTATCTTTATAAAAGTCTTCCCACATATAATGTTCCAGCGTTTTTTTCCACGCTTCTGTTTTAACCATTTCCCCAAATACATGGTCCCAAAATTTAATTTCTTCTTTTGACATATTAGGGGGACCCATAATGCCTCTCCAATGTTGAAAAACGATATCAATTCCTTCTTCTTTCCAAGTTGGGAGTTCGGGTAATTCCCTTAATCGTTTATCTGAAGAAATAACGAGCAGCTTTACTTGATCGCGGTCATAATATTTTTTCGCTTCGGAAATGGACATTGTCGCTACTTCTATTTCCTTGGATATGAGCGCCTTGACAACCTCGTCACTATTTTCATAAATTCGGAAATGTAAGTTTTTTGGTTGGATTCCATATTGGTTGCTAGCTAAAACAAAAGAGAGCTGATCATCATTCCCCAGTCGCGGAGAAATCCCTATTTTATACTGCTCAGGTGCTTGTTTTATTTCAGATAATAATGTTTTCGCACGATTAATACTGGAGCCTTTTGAAACGATGACGACTTCCCATTCTTTTGCTAAAATGGCAATTGGAGTAAAATCTTTAAACGTTAATTTGCTTTGACCTAATAAATGATTTGTAATAATTAAGCTTGAATTCATCGCCAGTACATTTTCTTGTTGTTGATAGGTATATTTCCAACCTAACTCTCCTCCGGCGCCAACCTTATTGATGACTTCTATATCAACTACTATGTTTTCCTGTAGTAGAATTTTCTTAATGGCTCTTGCCGTCACATCCCAGCCACCCCCTGTAGAACTGGGAGCAATGATTGTGACCTCTTTATCAAATTCACGTTTTACACCTTCTTCATTTGCACAACCGATTAGGAGCAAGAAAATGAATGTGGATACAAGCAACGGTTTTACCTTCATGTTAGTACCTCAATCATCTATATTTTTAAATAGTATTTTCTCTCAGGTCTACCTACAATGCCATATTCATGCTTTGCCATACATATATTAATAGAGACAAGATATTCCAGATATCTCCTTGCGGTTGTTCTAGAAGCACCCATTTTTTCTCCCATCTCCTCAATTGAGATTCCAGAATCAAGAGTATGTAACACTTCTTTTACTTTTTGAAGTGTTAAACGGTCAACTCCGGATGGAAGATCTTTTTGATTGAATGACAACTGATTTAACGAAGTACCAAAGTACTGATCTATAATAGATTGATCTACTTCTTCACGATTATGAAGTAGTTTTTTTCTCTTTTTATAGCTTTCAATTGTTTCGATAAATTTTTCCATTGTAACCGGCTTTAACAAATAATGAAATACTCCTTGGCGAATCGATGTTTCAAGCATTGCCTTTTCGGTTGCTGCCGTTATCATAATAATATCAATTTCCGGGTAATTCTCCCGTATATGAGGTAATAAATCAGTACCAAGACGATCCGGCAAATAAATATCTAATAATATAAGATCAACTGTTTGTTTTTTTAACGTATTGATCGTATCCTCAGCATTCAACGCTTTGCCGACTACTTGAACGTCTGGTATTTTTTGTAGAAACCCTTCTTGTACTTGAGCAATACGAAAATCATCCTCTACAATTAACACCTTAATCATGTAGATTGTCTCCTTCTCTATTTTGTATCTTTTTTGGCAGAAACACAGTAAAAATCGCTCCACCATGTTTACGATTCGTTACTTCAATTGTTCCATTTAATGCTTTCACAATTCGCATGACATTAAATAGCCCAAATCCTCTATGACTGCCTTTTGTGGAGGACCCTATCGTGAACAACCCTTCAAACTGTTCAGAAGATATGCCTGGTCCATTATCAGTCACCTCAATAATGATTTCATTACCAATGCCCATTATAGAGAATGTAACCATTTTCTCTTTTTGTGACATAACAGCTTCAAACGCATTGTCAATTAGATTTCCTATAATCGTTATACTATCTGTTATTTCAATATGATCTGGAAGTGGGTCCACATAACTATCAACATCTATGTTCAGCTCTATTTTCTTCTCTGATGCTTTTCCGAGCTTGCCTAATAAAATAGCCTGTATAGTAGGATCTTGTATCTGATTGAATAAAATTTTTGTTTGGTATTGATGGACAAATGACTCCTTCTGAATAAAATCAAGGGCTTCTTGATATCTTTCCAATTGCATAAGACCGGATAATAAATATAATTTATTAGAGTACTCATGAGTTTGAGCTCGTAATCCATCGGAATATTCTCGTACTTCTGAAAGAGTTTCAACCAATTTTTTCAGTTCTGTTTTATCTGTGAAGCTTGCTACAACACCAATGACCTGTCCATTTTCTAAAATAGGAATAAAATTAAAAATAAACACCTTATCATTAATCGCAACCTCAGCATGATGAACGATTTCACCGGTTTCAAGGCCTTGGTCAATTTGTAGTGAAGGCAGAACTTCACTTATATGTTTGTGAATATACTTTGAATTGTCTAAATTCAGCATATTTTTTGCTGAATGATTAATCATTGTAATAATTCCCTGTCTGTTTATAGCAACAATTCCTTCTTTTATCGAAAGTAAAATCGCATTTCTTTCTCTGTACAGGGAGGCAATTTCATGTGGTTCTAGCCCTAATGTATCTTTTCGAATATTTTTTGTTAAATACACTCCACCAATGATTCCCAAACATAGCACAACCAGAGAGGCAAACAGTATGGTCTTCAGTTTTTGATATAAATTTTTATAAATATTTTCTTCCGGAAATTCAACAGCTACTGTTCCGATCACTGAATCATACTGTTCAAAACTTGCGATAATTGGTACTTTTCCGACAAGTACATCACCATTTTCACGAACGACCTCAAAGTTATAAGATCCCCCAAAAGTAAGCACCTGTTCATTTGCATCTTGATGAATTCCAGTACCGACCTCACTTGGATCAGTATGAGAATAGATAATCGTTTCACGATTTTCTACTACGATATTTGATGCATGGATTTGATCTTTTACCTGTTCGGCAATGGGTCGAAAAGTCTCCTCTAATTCATTTTCTTCAATGGCTTCATGAAGTTCAGGCATAAGTGCGATTGTTTTAGCTGTTTGAAGCACAAGCTGTTCCACCTGATTTCTGGAATCAACGAACAATACATAAGAAGAGATTCCGACTAATAAAAGGATGATCATAACGATTAACCCTGTAATTAATGTCAGT
This sequence comes from Bacillus sp. J37, assembly GCF_000518865.1. Lineage (GTDB taxonomy): Bacteria > Bacillota > Bacilli > Bacillales > Bacillaceae > Metabacillus. Next base: position 269,537 of record NZ_JAEK01000004.1, read on the forward strand.
ATTTTAAATTGTAGGGGGATTTTTTTATACATTCTCATCTTTCGCAACCTTTTTTCAATGTTGTCTAAAAGAGCAAAAGCGCAAGCGCCTTGACCAGCCTAGGGCAAATAAGACAATCTAGAATAGAAGGCGTTATCTGCCTTAAATTCTAAATTGGCTAGGCGCTGGCAGTCTAATAACGCGACGTCAATCTCCACGACTGCATTTGCACGTCCTGTGCTTCGGAGCTGGATGTCGTGCGCTTATCCAAAGTTCAAGAATTTTATAAGTTCCTAAACGAGAGCAAAGGGTCAGACTCCACAATCTGAGCCAAACCCCTAATTAGATCATTTATATATTATATGGAAATGACTCCAATTACTATAGATACAACTAACATGACAAGGGATGTACCGACTGTCCACTTTATTGTGAATTTTTGAAAGTCACCAAATTCGACCTTTGACATCCCAACAAGTAAATAGGTTGAAGCAACTAACGGGCTTAATAAATGGACAGGCTGGCCTAATAAGGAAGCTCTGGCAATCTCAACCGGATTAATTCCATAGGCTGTTGCTGCTTCAGCAATGATTGGAAGCATACCAAAATAATAGGCATCATTGGACATAAAAAAAGTAAATGGCATACTGGTTAAAGCTGTGATAATTGGAAGATAAGAACCTAAAGCATCCGGTATTAATGCAACTAAACTATTCGCCATCGCATCAACCATTTCCGTACCTGACAGGATACCTGTAAATGCACCAGCTGCGAAAACAAGAGACACTACAGCTAAAACATTACCGGCATGTGCTTTAATTCGTTCTTTTTGTTCATCTAAATTAGGATAGTTAATCACGATAGCAATCGCAAATCCAATCATGAATAAGGCAGGCAGTGGCATCACACCTAAAATAAGTCCGATTAGAAGAAGAACCGTCAAAGCAAAGTTTACCCAAATAAGCTTTTGCCGTTTTTCACTCGGTACCTCCAATGTAGCTGCATGTTGGGTAAATGGTGAGCTTTGGTGACCCGGCAGCTTATTCAGTTCCAGGATACCTACTCTTTTTCTTTCTTTCATACCAAATAAATAGGCAACAAAAATAACCCACAGTGCCCCTCCTACCATTGCCGGAATCAAAGGTACAAACACATCAGACATATCAAGACTTAATGCGCTTACAGCTCTTGCCGTTGGTCCACCCCATGGTGTTAGATTTGTTACTCCAACACCCATGATCGCAACACATGGAAGAATTAACGGATTCATTTTTAACCTCTGATAAAGAGGAAGCATGGCCGAAATGGTAATCATATAAGTAGTCGTCCCATCTCCATCAAGTGACACAACTAATGCAAGGACAGCCGTTCCAACGACGATTTTCATCGGGTCTCCTTTTACTGCCTTTAAGATGGTTCCTACAACAGGATCAAATAAACCTGCATCTATCATTATACCAAAATATAAAATAGCAAACATTAGCATCACGCCGGTAGGAGCTAACTGATTAATTCCATCAATTAACATAGGACCCAAATCAGCCCCAAATCCACCTATAATCGCAAACAATACAGGAATAATGATCAATGCAATTAAAGCAGATAACCTTCCTGTCATAATCAGAAACATAAATACAAACACCATGAGAAAACCTAATATCGCTAACATAATAGCCCCCTTTATTGAACACGCTTACAAAAATAATTGTTTGAATAATTAAAATGTTATTTCAACTATAAAGGAAGGGCTACTAAGCGTAAATATTACGTATTATTTAGACTTAAAAAACTATATGAATGTATTATTCTTTTTGTCTCTTATATTCTTTTTGAACATTTTGTTCATAGGGATTCTACTGATCTATGACTAAATATGACTAAAAACATATACTAAAAAGCCTATAAGGTATTCTATAAGCTTTAATAGAAAGGCTGTCTTCGCAAAATTTGTTGCTATATACTAGGCTGGTTGATTTCCTCTCAAGGCTGCTCGCTTTCCGTGGAGAGGGCAATGAGCTTCCACAGGAGTATCACACCTTCTGCTCCAATCAACTCAAAGTTTTTGTTCAAGTAAATCTACTTAATACAACCATAGAAAGAATTAATTTAAAGTTAAAGATGACTATTTAATCTTCAGCCCTTACTTGAATATCCATATAAAGAGTCAATGCCTCGAACAAAAAACCCTTATGATATCCAGTCTTTTGATGAATTTTTTCTACCCACTCTTTAATCCCTATTAATTTTGGCTCTTCTATTAAGCCTTCACTTGTACTTAAAAAGCTTTCCCAGTTGTAAAATTCCCAATGTGCTGTTTCAGATTTAAGAGGTATTCTACATTCCAGCAATGGATTAGGGTGGATGAGGTTTTGACAATATTCAGCTGCTCTTAAAAAGTCATGTAAATCTATGGGCTCTGTTTGAAACAGTTGTGATGATACTTTGCCATTTGGTCGATGGTAATGGATCTGCAATTGATGGTGTTTCTCCTGAACTTGTACCTTCGCAGCGGGAAAAAAGCCTTCCACTTTTTCATCCGTATAGTCGGGACTATTTTTATCAATGAGGATCGGACAAAGCCATTGATCACCTAAATCACAGAAATATCGGTTACCATGCTCATTTACTGCGATAACAGTCACATGTGCATGTTCAGAATTGAGGTCATGAGCAATTGGGTAAGCTTCAATCCCATCCCTTTTAAATTCATCTAGTAGCCAAAGTGCCAAATCAAAGCAATTACCGGTTATGCCATATGCTTGGCGATGTTCCCTCATAAGAGACACATCCCGCTGCTTCTTCTCATATCCTTTGGCGTTATACCAAACTTTCGTTAATGTTTCCATCGGAAAATCATGAAACTTCTCCCAGGTTGAAAGTACGCTTTGTGTTGGATGCATATAAAACACCTTCTTTACAAAACTTATATAGCTTTAGCTTTTAATACAAAACGATGCTGTTTTACATCAAAGAAACCGTTTGTTTGAATAGACTTGTGAATATCTAATAATTTCTTTCCATATGTTAATACGTCAAAATCCGGTATTTGCCAGGGTATCGCCTTTAAGTAATAAACAAGTGCTCCAACATCATAAAAACGCTGGATCGGGTACTCCTCTTTACTAATTAACACTTCAAATCCACTGTTCTCAAGCTCTTCCTTTGCAGTCGTTACATTCCAGTTTTCAAACTCATGGTTGTAAGGTGCCTCTAATGCTTTGTTAATTTCCCAACAATCAGTTCCACCAACTTGCTGTGTTAAAAACACCCCATTTACCTTCATCATTCTTCTGACCTCTTTAGGAGAATATGATTCATGTTTATTTAAAATCAAATCGAATTGATGGTCATTAAAGGGCAGATTGTGATCACCTTCAATAGCTTCCATCTTAACCCCTAAAGGTTCTAAACGTTTTTTTGCAATTTCTACATTGGGCTTGTAACCTTCTGTTGCGAAAATAGCTTTAGGAAATGGTCTTAGCTTAGATAAAAATTCGCCTCCACCAGTCCCCATATCCAGCATTGAGCTGGCAGAGCCAATCAGCTGCTTTGCCATACTTCCATAAGACCATGAAAGTAAATCACTTTTCACACGGTCCGTGTCTGTAATATATGAAAAATCCCAACCTGAAAAAGGCTTGCTTCCATCATTTATTAAATGTAAAAATTGAAGATCTTTTTTCATCATTGTCCCCTTTATATTAGGCTATAATAATAGTAATCTGCCCCTACAAAAATGTCGCATCACCAACATCCACAAACATAGCTTCTCCTGTCATTGCATCAATGGCTCTTACGTGGCCAACCGTTGCCGGGAATGACGGTGAATAGCTTAGCTTATAAATCGCTTTTTCATTTTCATCATACTCACGAGTAAAGACCAGCTCCATTTCAAGCTGATTTTTATAAATTTCCTTTGCTTCATCATATGATATCTTTGGGCTTGTTAGAAGATGTGTGTATAACTCTGGAGCTGGAATATCCAAGTCAAAGTTTGTGATTTTTCCTGTGAATTTACCTACGTCCAAGGTAGATACATGCTGGTCGACCCTAATGCCCTGATGATAGAGATGGAAATAGAATGTGTAGGTTTGTTCATGTTCGATAAATTCTTCCTCATCTACATCATCGTCTTCTATGTCAAAGTCATCTTCTAGATCGATTTCGTCTTCAAATTCATCATCCAGCTCTTCATCTTCAAACTCCTCTTCATCATCGAATTCCTCAAGAACTTCTAAATAAAACCTCTCATTCGCATCAGGAAATAGTTTAAACATGAAATCTATTGCGTTTTTCTTGGCATCCTCTAAGCTGATTTCTTCTCCATCATTTTCAGATTCTTCCCCACTGATCACACCAAGTAGACGTTCTGTTTGTTCGTCAAATTTAAGCTTTACAACATGATTTTCAGGCTCATCCATCTCGAAAGATTCAGAATCAAGTAACTTATTTTTTGTCCATACCTCTGTTTTCTTTCCTTCTTCTATTAAACGATCTAAAAGTCTATATTCAGATGTGATTCCCACTAACTCATATACACTCTTATTCGGAGGATCCTGTAAAGGGATTTTACACTCACCTTTATTCTCCTCACGAATACTAAATGGTTCAGTCCCATCAACTGGTACATCTGTGATATGCTCAATTAAACTGTATGATAGATGGTATTGGGAATCACCATTTTTATACACTTCATGATCATACTGTTCAATGGTTAGGGCAAAGTCCAGCTGATTTATATATTGCTTTAATGCTTCTTCTTTTGTTATGACATGATCATCGTTTTGAATCTCGTACTCTTCCTCTGTAAAGTGAAATTGGGTTACTTGTCCAGCTGTTGATACGGAAACAACGAATCCCATACTATGCAAAAACAATCCATAGGTTTCATCTCTTTTTTCATAGACAACCATGTATGGATTATCTAAATCCAAAATCGCTGAAAGCTCGTACTCTTTCTTTGTTGGATGAAAGGTTTTAAGAAACTTGTCAGCAATAGCTGCAATTTCATCCTTTACGACATCGCCTTGTGTTGTTTCATCAAAAAGAGAAAAGCTCACAAGCTCCCCCTCTTCATTAACTGTATAAGATCCAATCTCTTCGTCAGTTTTTTCATCAATGATGTCAAAAGTCTTTTCTTCATATTCTGATACTCTAGAAATAGCTTTAGAAGGTAAAAAAGGGATTAGTTGTTCAATTATGTTATTCATGGGCTTCTCCATTCACATAAAATTTTCCACTTCCTGTCATACGAATTTTACCTGTTAAAAGTTTCATTTAAATTAGAAAAACACGACTTACCGCCAAGAATGGCGGAAGTCGATGTCTTTTCTTATACTTATCATTCATAAAATTTATATATTTTTTGATCATATAAAAAAGATGACTGTTCATAATGAACAATCATCCGTTGAATTCCTATTTTTATTACATTAAATATACAATTTCGCTTTTCGCCCATGTAATACATAATAAAGGGGAATACATACCAAAATAACCGGCAGCATCCATAGAAAAATGGCGCGATACCCGACAAAAGGAATGAATAACCCTAATAAATATGGTCCTAGCCCCAGACCAATATCATAAAAAATAAAGTATGTTGATGTCGCAAATCCGAAACGATGGGGCTCTGTTACTTTTACCGCAATCGTTTGTGCAATAGAATTAAAGTTACCGAAACCAAGACCGATTAAAGCAGCAGCAACTAACAGCATCCAACTGCTGCTGGCATCACTAAACATATACATACCAACGGCAAATAGCACGATACAAGGATAGACAATGATATTAGGCCCTTTTCGATCCATTAAACGTCCGGTAAAAGGACGTGTTAAAATCGTCGCTACGGCATATACGATGAAGAAAAAGCTTGCTGCATCAACTAAATGGATTTCTTCTGCAAAGAAAGATAAAAATGACATAACTCCTGAATAAGCAAAGCCTATTAATAGGGCAATAAATGAAATTGGTATCGATTTAGGTTCCATGAATTTTGCAATAAATGATTCGTTTGTTTCTTTCTGTTCACCAGTACGAAACATGGATGAATCTAATTTCATAAAAACTAATGCAAGAATCATAATAGCTGATAATAATACATTAAATCCAAAAATATACGTATTCCCATTCTGGAATTTCATTAAAAATATTCCGATAAACGGTCCAATTGCTGTTGCAAGAATAACGCTTAAGCTGTAATATCCAATTCCTTCCCCTTTTCTGGAAGCAGGGAGGATCGAGGCAATAATTGTTCCTGCGGCCGTTCCTATTATTCCAACAAAAATCCCCTGAATAAAACGATTAAATAGTAAAAAACCAATATTGATTTCAATAAAGTACAAACATGCACTAATGAAAAATAATACAACACCCATCGTCAATATTTTTGATGGACCTAATTTGCCGATGAATCGCCCTGTAAAGAGCCTTCCCACCAATGCTCCGATTACATAAATACTTGAAACCAGACCAGCAATACTAGTTGATACATGATAGGTTTCGATAGCATAGCTGGCAATTGTTACGATTAATAAGTAAAACATTAAAATCGATAAAAAATTAATTAATGAGATCACAATAAAATTTCTTGACCATATCTTATCCTTCATATTTCTTTAATCGCTCCTCCAACACCATTACCTGTTCTGCCCATTCTTTGACCATTTCATCCGAGAACGGTTCTGTGACGAATGATTGAAGTTGCATCACTTTGTCAGATACTTTTTGGCATAGAGTATGTCCTTCTTCAGATAATGATAAGTATTTTTGTCGTTTATCTTCACCACTTGTGAATTCTAGTAAACCCTGTTCGTTTAATTTACGGACTAATGAAGACACAGTTGGTTTTTCAACTGACCATTCTTTGACGATATCCATACTAGTACATCCTTCATTTTTATAGACATGCTGCAACACAAGCCATTGTACGGCTGTAATGCCATTTGCTGAACAAATCTCTTGAAGACGAAGTACATACAACTTATTAAAACGGTAGATGATTGAAAATAAGTTCATGCTTGACCCCCTTTATAGTTAGTATCCCTAACTAACTATATGATATGTTATCTTGTTTGTAAAGTTTTAAGCTTGATATGCAAATTTTTAAAACTTTGTTTGACGTAAGGAACAGGTCCGTTCCATTGCGCTCCACTAACATTTCAAAACTGATTTCTAGTGTACAAAAAAGGCATCTTCTCATCATCAATGAAAATGCCTTTAAGGTAAACTGATTTACATAAACATTGCTGACAAGCCAAGAAACACTAAAAATAAAATGATTAGCTGAAGAACAATCCCAACTATACTGCAAATTCTTCCTGCGATCGCAAGTCCATATCCATTTTCATGGCGGGTTCTTATCTCAGATAATGCCTTTGATGAAAAAATGACACCAATTATACCTAATATAAAACCTATATAAGGTATAACAATTGCTAGTATTCCTAAAGTTAAGGCTGCTATTGATTTACTATTTATCTGCTCCATAAATGACCACCTATTCACTATCTTTCCTTGAAAAATAAGGACCACACCAGCCCTTTTCATGTGTCACAACAAAGGTCCATGTAAACTCTTTATCTACTATGTATACATCTTCTTCGTCAATTAAATCTATTGCTTTTATAGTTGAAGCATTTTTAATTAAGAGAGCATGGTCGTAGTGTTGGTAAAACAGGTAACAGAACGTTTTAGGTTCCCTATTAAAAGCTTTCTCAGCTTTTTCCTTTTCTAAGCATTTCTTTTTCTCATAACTAAAAATATGCCATAGGTAGCCACATAAACCATCTTCATCGTAGAGAAAGATTGATTCCTTCTCTTGGTGAGTAAGATGTCCTGCAAATTCCTCATCCCAACGATTTCGTAAATAGGCACCCCAGGCAGGGATTTCTTTTGCTTGTATCTTTTTGTTTTTTAAAATCTCGACTATATCCATAACTTCCTCCTACATACATGAAGACTAATCATCATTTGAAAACAAGTAATCTTTTTTCTTCAAAGAAATATTTAACACCAATCCTAATGCTATCATGCATGACATGACAGAGCTTCCTCCATAACTAAGTAGGAGTAAAGGAATACCCGTAATTGGCAAGAGTCCTGAAACCATCCCAATATTCTGAAAAACGTGAAATGTAAATAACGTTGCGACTCCAATACAAATCAATGTATTAAATAGATCTCCTCGTGAATATATCGCTATTACTATTAATCTATATACAAGCAGAAAATAAAGGGCAATAACAATACTAGCTCCAAAAAAACCAAATTCCTCAGACACAATCGTAAAAATGAAATCTGAATGGGCTTCTGGTATATAGACCTCACTATTCAAATACCCTTTTCCATCTAACATACCGGAACCAATCGCTAATAACGATTGTTTTAATTGATATCCAATATCTTGTGAGTTTCCAAACGGATCAAGCCATGAGTAGATTCGGTTTAACTGATATTCTCCAAAGAAGTTTAATAGAAACTCCGGATAAAATATAAATAAAACAACAAGTAAACCAATCCCAGTTACGGCGATTCCTATAAAGGCCATTATTATTCGCCAATTCATATCAGAAGCAAAAACAATACCTGAAGTAATGACAAGCATCACAAGTGATGAGCCAAAATCATTTTGCTTCAACACTAATAAGATTGGTATTAAAGCGACAACCGCGATTTTTAAAAGAAGGAAAAAATCTTGCTTAATATGATGATTTGGGGCATTTTCATCGTGTTTTTTTATAACACGTGAAAGCATCAGTATTAGAAATATTTTCATATATTCCGAAGGCTGTATAGAACCTATTCCAGGTACAATATACCACGACTTTGCTCCATTGCGATAAGGTGCAATTGATTCCGGTGCAATGAGAATTCCGAGCAGCAAAACCACACCTAATCCATAAAGATATGGGGTGATCTTTTGAATTTGTTCACTATCAAAAAGAAAGATAAATGTAGCGATCACTGTGCCTAGAGCAAACCAAATCAACTGTTTCATCATGAAATCTTCACTATATTGAGCGTATTTTTCTGCACTTGAAATAGCCACACAGCTGCAAATCATAATGAGGAAAATGAAAAATACAAGTGTATAATCAAAATAATTTCGATCTTTTGTAAACATAACATCACCATTATTCTTTTTAACTAAATTCTTACATAACCTTACAAATTTTAACATAACTTTTAGTGTTTTTGTTCGATATTTTAAAACGGATATAAAAAAGCACCTACAAATTTTTGTAGATGCTTTTCATAATTAGATACAAGGTTTTTCACTATTAGACGACTTCAGAAATCACTATTCCTTTACGGAACCAACAACAATACCTGTAATAAAATATTTCTGTAAAATTGGATAAATGAGTAATAATGGAATAGTAGAAATAACGATTTTAGCAGCGTTTAAGTTTCTATTTGAAACTTCCATTACATTCTCCAATTGACTGGAGTTTGCACCTGCTTTTAACATATCTTGAATATCAATTGATAATGCTTGAATATATGTCATTAACGGGTAATTGCTCACCTTTGTCATATAAATCAATCCTGAGAAAAAGTCATTCCAGTTTCCAACAATACTAAATAATGCAACGGTTGCTAGTGCTGGTAGAGAGACAGGAATATACACCTTTATCAACACTTGCCACGGGTTGGCGCCGTCCATAATCGCTGCTTCTTCTAACGATTTTGGTACACCTATGAAGAAATTCATAACCAAAATAATACTAAAAATCTGGACTGCTCCAGGTAATACCAAGGACCATATAGTATTAAGGAGATCTAAGTTTTTCACTATTAAATAAGTAGGAATCATCCCCCCATTAAACAACATGGCAAAAATAATGAGATTCATATAGATATTTCTGCCTCTAAAATGTCTTTTTGACTTAGAAAGCGGGTATGCCATTAAGACAATTAAGATCATATTAATAATGAGCGAAAGAATCACTCGTTGAATCGAGATAGAAAATGAGCGCCAAAATTGGCTATCCTCCATGATCATCGTATAGGCTTTTGTTGTAAAATTGATAGGTGTTAAACCTACAGCATTTGCGGCAACAGCCTCACTACTACTAAAAGAAATAGCAACAATATTCCATAATGGCAGGAGACAGATTAGTCCTAAAAATAGGACGATTGTATAGATGATCACTTTTCCTAAACGCCCTGAAAAAGTCTTATTCTGTACCACAATCCTCTACCTCCTTAAAATAACTTTCGATCTGTGTATTTTTTAGCAGCATTGTTTGCTGATAAGATTAAAATTAATCCTATTAATGACTTAAATAAGCCTACTGCTGTACCAAAGCTATATTCACGGCCGAGTAGTCCAATTCTGTATACATAAGTGTCCAGAATGTCTCCTGTTTCATAAACCATAGGTGAATAAAGATTGTAAATTTGGTCAAAACCTGCATTCAATATATTAGGAAGACTTAGAATTGCTAATAGTAGAATGATAGGCAGCATTCCGGGAAGTGTTATGTGCCAAACCCGTTTCCACCAACTGGCTCCATCCATACTTGCAGCTTCATGAAGCCCGGGGTCTATTGCTGTTATCGCAGCTAAGTAGACAATGGAATTAAATCCAAATTCCTTCCAAACATCTGTCCCGATGATTAACGGTTGAAATAGCTTATTACTTCCAAGAAAGTTGAGCTTTTCAAAACCCAGAAAAGTTAATATTTGATTGACCGTTCCGTCAAGGTTAAACATATTTACCACAACAGATGCCAATACAACCCATGATAGAAAATGAGGTAAATAAACAACAGTTTGAATCGATTTTTTTAACAGCTTAACCCTAACTTCATTTAATAAAATGGAAAATATAATTGCCATTACAGTTCCTATTATGATTTTCCCAAGTGCGATGACAAGTGTGTTTGAAAATATTTGACCGATATCAGGTAATGAAAACATATACGTAAAATGATCAAATCCAACAAATTCAGACCCTAGCATTCCTTTTGCTGGAATATAATCTTGAAAGGCCATGATGATCCCAAACATTGGGATATAACTGAAGATGAATAAAAAGATCATCCCGGGCAACAGCATAAGATGATACGAAGCTTCTATTTTAGTCAATCTTCTTCTTTTTTTCTTTTGATAGATGGGCTCTAAATTTGTATTTGCATGCTCTATCTGTTTCATGACATATTCTCCCTCCTTATAGAATAAGGACTGCCAAGCAGCCCTTACAGGTTGTAGACCAAGTATATTTACTAGCCCCCCAGACTGATTGAAAACGCTTGTCTTTCGAGGCACGAAGCCTTGTGAGGAGCGGAGTTACCGGAGTTGGTAATGAGCACCGCAGCAAGGTGAGTAACGAAGAAAGCGAGCGTTTGCCAACAGTCTGTAAGGACTGCCAAGCAGCCCTTATTTAGGATGCCTTACTCCTCTTCAGCAAGGACTTCTTCTATTTCAGCAATGATTTCATCTCCGCCTTGACTTTTCCAATTGGATACAAAGGTATCAAAATAATCAAGAGGCTCTGCACCTGTGACAATTTTAATGAAGTCTTCTTCTTCTAGTTTCAGAAGGTTCGCACCTTTTTTCTCTAATGTCTCCGTATTTCCGTAGTACACCGGAGTTACCCAATTGAATTTGTCCTCTTTTGTCAGTTTATCAATCAAGCCCATGCCTTTTACTCGAGAATGATATTTTGACCAATCCGCTGTATCAGCTTCTGCAGGATTTTCTGTATATTTCATAATACTTGTCGCTGCATCCCTTGCCTCAGATGATGCGATTTCTTCCATCTCAATTTCACCATTAACTGCACCCATTATATTTGAATAGTCGAATAATAAATTATCAGATTTTAACACTTCAATATTAAACGGTCTTGTTGAACCATCAACACCAAGTTCTTTGTATTCTGCAACCTCTGGATAATCAGTTGCTAAATCTTTCGAATTTGCAAGTTCATCATAGAAAAGATTCAATATTTCTATGGCTAATTCAGGATGTTCATAGTCTTTTCTGACAACGATAAATGCGCCAGTTGGGTTCGTATGAGCAACATTTACTTTTCCATTTTCATCTTCTAATGTATAAGCTTCGAAATTTGCATTCTTATCCATTTCTCTTACAGTTGATAATCCCCAGTCAGGAATATGCCATGGACCAGTTACAATACCTGTTTGTCCGTTTGTTACAAGAGCCATAATGTCATCCCATGTTCTTGTTCCAAACTGTGGATCAAGGATTCCTTCTTTATACCAATCAGACAAGACACCTAGTGCCTGCTTTGTCCCCTCTGTTATGGAGCCATTCGTGATATTTCCATTTTCATCTTCCAGCCAAAATCTAGGATACGCATTAAATATTCCGGCAATAGATGTCATATTAAGCGCAGATCCTCCGTAGCTTCCGGAATTTAACCAGTAAGCCATTGGAATTCCAATAGGATTGCCCGTTCCTCCAGGATCTTTTTCAATAAATGCCTTTGCCGTTTTTTCTAGTTCATCTAATGTAATGAGATGGTCACCATCAGCATCAATTTCCAGTCCCAGCTTTTCTGTCCAGTCTTTACGAATCCAAATCATATTAGGAGCTTCATCCCCAATTGTCGCCGGAAGCGCCATTAGTCGTCCGTCGAATGATGCATCTTCTAAGCTCCGGCCATCATAAGAATTATATATACCCTTAATGTAATCGCTTGCATTTTTATCATAAACATCCGATAAATCTGCTATTAAGTCATTTTCAACTAACTCTTTCAATTCTTCTCTTGAATCAACCCGCATCATATCCGGTAGTTCTCCAGAAGAAATAGCAAGTGCAACCTGTCTTGTATAATCTTCTCCTTCACCTTCAAATGCGTTTACTATTTTTGCACCTAATTTCTCTTCTACTAGACGAGTATAGGCATTATCCTCATACGTATCACCTTCAGGTAATTTTGGATTTGCTGACGTTACACGTCCCATTTTAATGACTTTTTCTCCATTCTCTGACGCAGAATCTGCTGCATTTGATGGCTCTTTCTCTACACATGCCACTAAAGAAAATGTCATAACAGATACTATGGATAACATGGTAATCCGCTTAAATACTGAGTTACGCTTCATTGTTCTCCCCCTCGTATTTCCCTTTTTGTGTAAGCCATGTCTTTGGCACACTTTTAGTGTAATGGTTTTAGCTTTCTTCAAAAATATTAAATAAACCGTTTTCATGTACATTTTTCCGGAACATTTTTCATTAATTGTCTTCAAAAAAAACTCAATGATATAATGAACAAATATTATATCTCGGAGGGAAAAATATGTATCGAATCTTAATTGTAGATGACGAAAAAGACGAACGAAACGTTATTCGTTTTCTTCTCAATAAATACCGTTTTCAACTTGATATAATGGAAGCAAGTAATGGAAAAGAGGCTCTTACTCTATTAAGGAAACAGCCTGTTCATATTTTATTTACAGATATAAAAATGCCTTTTATTGATGGGATTGAGTTAGCTACAAAAGCGCGAGAACTTTATCCTGCTATTCAAACCATCTTTTTTAGTGGTCATGATGATTTTGACTATATAAAAAAGGCTCTATCATTACGAGCTGTTGACTATATTTTGAAACCGGTAAAACCTGATGAATTTCTACAAACACTTCGTTCAGTCATACAAAATATTAAAACTCAGGAAAAAGAACTAGCAGAAATAGAAGCAAATACAGAACACTTAAAAACCCATATTCTTAATCGTCTTATAAATAAGACACCTTTGCAAAAGCTTAAAAATGAATACCCTTCCATCAATTTTAATTTTTTAAGTGATTATTCACACATGATTTTAATGCAGTTTGATGAACCTTTTTTCGATCGGCTTCCTAAGGAAAAAGATACTCTATTTTTCTACCATACAATCGAAAAAGCTATTCTAAATTTCTCATGCAACTTTATTGATCTTAATCCTTTTCAAATTCTATTGTTAGTTAAGAAAAACGGAGAGAACTCCCTACACACTGAGCAGACTGCAACAAGAATTCAAAAACAAATTCATGAAGAATACGGTATAAACTGTTTTACCTCGATCAGCACGAAACTGTCATCACCTAGTGAGATGCCAAGGTTCTACGAGGAGTTGGAGAAGGATATCGAAGACCGTTTTTTCTATTCTGACACCTATGTATTTCCAAAAGAATCCATACATATCGAAGATAAAGGATATCCTGAAGGAGATGATGACCTCCTACATGCCATAAAAAATGCCGTTACATTTGCCGATATTGTTAGTTTTAAACAAAATATGAACCTTTTGTTCGAAAAGTACCGTTTAAATTTGGAAATATCTCATATCTATGTGCGATTTTTATTTTCAAAACTATTACAACTGCTAGTGTGTGATCTGCCCTTATATGATAAAAAAACCATTAATAAAAAAATGGAGGCAATATATTCCTGTCATCATTTTTCTGATATTGAAGAGATTTTAACATCCGTACAAAATGAGATCATAAAAAAATTGGAGGATGAAAGAAAATCTCCAAAACATGTGATCCAAATTATAAAAAAATATATACAAGAACATTACCAGGAAGATTTATCTTTGAATTTATTGTCTGAACAAGTCTACTTATCACCAGGATATTTAAGTGAAATATTCATCCAGGAAACAGGTTGTGGGATCAATAAATATATTAAAAATCTAAGAATGGAAGTTGCTAAAGATCTACTCAATCATACAAACATGAAAGTGAATGATATATGTCATAATGTTGGCTATCAAAATCTCTCATACTTTGTTCGAAGTTTTCGGGAGCATTTCGGAGCAAGTCCGGAAAAATACCGCCAAAGGGATAAAAAAATGAAAGAGAACTCATAATGATGCACAATATAAACACTTGGTTTAAAAACCTAAAATTTAGAAATAAAATCTTATTTATCTGTTTACTATCAGGTCTACTACCGGTCATTACATTAGGGAGTTTCTGGTATAATCAGATCCAACATTTATTCATCACACGCGAAAATGAAGTGTTGGATGAGTCACTTAATCAGGCTATTTCAAGTCTTGATTATAAAGTAAACACTTATTTTGATGCAATGAATCATATTGTATGGAATGAAGATGTAAAAAGAGGTGTTACATCTACTTATGACAATAACTATGAAATGTTTTTATTTTATCACTATACACTTGATCCACTGTTAAACACTTCGAAGTTTTTACAAACAGATATTAATAGAATTACGATTTATAGTAATAATGAGATGCATTCACACGGTGAGAGCCTTAGACCTTTATCAGATATTGAACAATACAGTTGGTTTGAAAGCATTTCGAAAGCATCCACACCAACATTAATCGTATCAGCTAAAGAGAAATCATTCGAGGTTGCCAGCCAATTATTTGATCGTCACCATAATACAACCAATATTGTTTACATGGATATCGATTATGAAAATGTGTTTGAATCAATGTCCACCTTATATGAAGATAATTATGGACTCATTATTCTTGATGAACATGATAAACCAGTGTTTCAAATAAACCAATTTTCAGAAACAAATATGTCTTATGCGCTATCAGGAAACGAATTGTTAAAACAAGTACGTGAGGATACATTAAAAGAACACTATATCTATAAGAAAGCTGAACTTCCCCCTTATAACTGGACAGCCTATCTTTATCGTCCGTATAGTACAGTCTCTGCTTCTTCTTTCGGACTTGAGCTTACCTTTTTTATCGTTGTTCTTTCTTCTATCCTCATTCTGTTTTTATCTATTTATTTTCTTTCAAAAGTGATCGTACGACCGTTAATCATGTTATCTAAAAATATGGAACAGGTTGAAAAAGGGGAATTGGTCGTAACTGTGACCAACACTGCATCTGATGAAATTGGTCACTTAATTCAAAAGTTCGGGAATATGGTTCATAAATTAAACACAATGATTAATGAAGTATACAAAAGTAAAATTGCTCGTCAAAAATATGAGATGAAAGCATTACAAGCCCAAATTAATCCTCACTTTTTCTATAACAGCCTGTCTCTGATCAACAGCAAGGCAATTGTGGCTGATCAAGAGGATATTAGTCAAATGGCTCAATATCTTTCAACATTTTACCGTACGACATTGAATCAAGGAAAAAATACTATTTCTGTTAATGATGAACTTAAAAATACAACTTCCTATATTCAAATTCAACGAATGATGCATTCCGATTCATTTGAGGTTCATTGCGAAGTTGAGAAGGATATTCTTGATTACACGATGATTAATCTTCTTTTACAGCCGTTAGTGGAAAATGCTATTAATCATGGGATTGACCACAAAGTAACGCCCGGTAAAGGAATCTTAACCATATCAGGCAAACAAACTGAGGATCACTTAATTTTCACAGTTTCTGATAATGGTTGTGGAATAGAACCTGAAAGGCTGGAAACCATTTTAACGAACAAAACAAAGGGTTACGGAGTAAGGAATGTCCACCACCGTGTACAACTTTCCTACGGGCAGGAGTTTGGTTTAGCTTATCAAAGCGAAGTCAATAAAGGAACAAATGTAACCCTTACTATTCCTAAAAGGCGGTAAGGGTTACTAATTTGGTATTGCTGTATTATTAATAACGCCTCTCACCTTTACTATGTGAGAGGCGTTATTTTTATAATTTTTCTCCATTACTTTCAATCACGTCTTTATACCAATAAAAGGACTTCTTCTTTTTCCGTTCTAATGTTCCGCTGCCATCATCATGTTTGTCCACATACACATAGCCGTACCTTTTGGAGAATTCACCTGTTGACATGCTGACCATATCAATACAGCCCCAGCTTGTATAGCCCATTAACTCCACACCATCTTCGATTGCTTCACCCATTGCTTTAATATGTTCACGTAGATAGTCAATTCTGTAGTCATCATTGATTGAGCCGTCTTCTTCCACCTTATCATACGCTCCTAATCCGTTTTCCACGATAAATAGAGGCTTCTGATAGCGATCATATAATTTGTTTAAACTGATGCGTATCCCTTCAGGATCAATTTCCCAGCCCCAGTCACTTGCCTCTAAAAATGGATTTCGAATTCCACCGATAATATTTCCCTCAGATGATTCTTCATCTGATTTCACTTTCTTCTCCGTGCGGGACATATAATAACTAAAGCCAACATAATCGACTGTCCCTTCTTTCAATAATTCCAAATCACCATCTTGAATATCTAATTCTATATTATGTTCTTTAAAGTATCTCTTAATGAAAGCAGGATACTCACCACGTACTTGAACATCTCCACAGAAATAGTTGAACAGCTGTTCCTCCTGTAATGCATGCATCACATTTTGCGGATTGCTATCAAATGCATAAACTGGTGCAAAAAGAATCATGCAGCCAATTTGAGAACCAGGAATGATCTCATGGCATGCTTTAACCGCAATCGCACTTCCAAGAAATTGATGATGATAGGCTTGGAATGTAGGCTGGTATTTATCCTCTTCAGATTGAATTGAAAATCCGAGTCCATTGATTGGCATAACTAAACCACTATTGATTTCATTAAAGGTCATCCAATTTTTAACCTTGTCTTTATAACGAGTAAAAATTGTATTCACATATTTTTCAAAGAACGTCACAACTTCACGATTTCTCCAACCACCATATTCTTTTACTAAATGCAAAGGCATTTCATAGTGTGAAATTGTCACAACCGGTTCAATTCCATACTTATGCAGTTCATCAAACACACGGTCATAGAATTCCAGTCCTTCTTGATTGGGCTCTGCTTCATCACCGTTTGGAAAAATTCGTGTCCATGCAATCGACATGCGAAATGCTTTGAATCCCATTTCGGCAAACAATGCAATATCTTCTTTATAACGATGGTAAAAATCTATTGCTTCGTGATTTGGATAAAAATATTGATCCGGATGGATTTCAAAGTCAAAGCCTGGCTTTACTAAAAATTCGTATCGGGCTTTACCTCCCGGCAGAACATCTGCAATATTTAACCCCTTATTTCCTTCATTATATCCACCTTCAATTTGGTTAGCTGCTGTAGCGCCACCCCATAAAAACCCTTTTGGAAAAGGATAACGTGTCATGTTGTATACCTCCAGATTATATTCCATATTAATATTTACTTTTTTTGTCATTTTATTAGTTTTCAATACCTCTATTAAAAACAATACATACTTTTAAATGGAACGTAAACGAGTTAGCTGGAAATAGTTTTTTGTCACACCATTTGGAATTTGTTCCAGATATGTAACACTGTGTTTCTAAAAAATCCAACTTTACTTCAAGTAAAAAAATATACTAATATGGAGTGTATTAGATTTCACCACATCTGGAGGATTTAGCTTGAACGTTATTGAAACAAAGGACAAAAAAATGAAATATAAACAAGTCATTTTATATCTGCTATTAATACTCGCTTTTGTGGCATCGCTTATTTTTGTTACCAACAATTATTCATTTTACGATCGTCCAATCGCTGAAGTTACACAAACAAAAACAACAGACTCAACTGAAGTGATCGATCTATATGATAATAAAGATCAACTTTTCACTCAGCAGATTACCGCTGAATTAAAAAACGGTGATCATAAAGGACAGCTTATCCATCTATCAAATGAATTTTCAAGTTCAAAAGCTTATGATCAAGAATTTAAAGTAGGACAAAAACTATTCGTTTCAATTGATGAAAACAACGGGAAGCAAGCCCTTTTAACTGGTACAATTAAAGATCTAAAACGTGATACCTATGTGTTAATTGCTGCTTGGATTTTCGCTGTTATCGTGTTAATTGTCGGTCGGAAACAAGGTTTCTTTTCTCTCATCAGTCTAGTCGTAAATGCCGTGATCTTGTCATATGCATTAGATCTTTATCTTGATCGACCAGATCGAAACTTAATCGTAATTTTCAGCATAGCTGTTATTTTATTTACAGTGATCTCTTTGTTACTAGCAAACGGATTTAACGAAAAAACCTATGCAGCGATCATCGCGACATTACTAGGAACGTTTCTGTCTCTGTTTATTTCCTATCTCGTTATTTGGCTAACCTCTGAGGAAGGACTCCGCTATGAGGAGCTTCAATTTATAACCCGTCCTTACCAGATGGTTTTTATGGCAGGATTATTTCTAGGTTCGTTAGGAGCAGTAATGGATGTCGCGATTACCATGTCTTCTTCCATTTTTGGATTGTACGAAAAAAATAACAATATTGCCGTAAAAGCACTGAAAAAATCAGGAATGGAAATAGGGAAAGATATTATGGGGACGATGACAAATATTTTGTTTTTTGCTTATATTAGCGGTTCAATTCCTATGCTGATTTTGTATTTAAAAAATCACTCACCATTGGGATACACTCTTTCCATGAATCTTTCACTAGAATTAGCCAGAGCACTGGCTGGTGGGATTGGAATTGTCATCACCATTCCCATTGGTCTATTTACAACGATATACTTCATTAATAGAAAGAGGGCAAAATTATGAATGCATTAGTAGTACTTGCAGCTATCTTATTTCTATTAATGGCGCTAATTGGAGGAAAAAAAGGAATACGTTCCTATCTAGCATTGTTCTTCAACTTTGCTGTCATTTTTATCCTTCTTTTCTTTTTGAATGACCCAAATATCGATCCGATCATTTTAACGATTATAGCAAGTATTGTAATTAGCTGTATTAATCTTTTTTATATTAATAAAGTGAACAATACAACGATACCTGCATTTATTTCGACGATTATATCGATTGTAGTTCTTCTTTTATTTATTATCTTTCTTACTAATAATGCAATAATTCAAGGCTTCGGGGAGGAAGAAGTAGAAGAGTTAAGTATTTTCTCTCTTTATATCGGAATTGATTTTACCAAAATTGCTGCATCTGTCATGATCATGAGTACAATCGGTGCCATTACGGATACAGCAATCGCCGTTTCATCACCTATGCGGGAAATCCATTTTCACAATCCAACTATTACCCGAAAGGATTTATTCACATCAGGATTAAGCATTGGAAAAGATATTTTAGGCACAAGTACGAACACACTATTTTTTGCATTTTTCGGAGGATATTTAGCCCTGCTTATTTGGTTTAAAGATTTATCTTATTCTTTAGGTGAAATTATAAATTCCAAAATATTTAGTGCTGAGATGCTTACATTGCTTTGTGCCGGCATCGGTGTAACGATGGTTATACCGATCACCTCCTGGATTACATCATTGTATTTACTTAAAAATCAAGAAAAAGCGTGATTAAAATGACGGTATATCTCAATCAATGAGGTGTACCGTTTTTTGTATGATAAAACGTTCCGGACAGAAAATACCTTTCTTCACCTTATATATATAGTAAAGAAATTTTATCTGTAAGAGATAATAGAAAAAGGGTGACGATATTGAAGATGAACGAAGCAGTAGAGATGCTCACAAAAGCAGGAGTCTCTGAAAATATAAGAACACTCACCATCAGAAAATGGATAAAAGAAGGAAAAATTACGTCGGATGATACAAATGGAGCCAGCATCGATCACCAAAGACCTGAACTTAAGCACCATAGTTTACGAGATGAGAAAAAAGAAATGATTAGACAGTTTCAATCACAATTAAAAGTACAAGAAGGATATATTGAGGGAATCAAAGCTCTTCATGAAAATTCTATAAAGCAAAGAGAACAGTTACATCAGGAAATTTCACTTCTCAAAAAAGAAAAGAATGATATACAAAAGGAAGTGGATTCTTTGCTAAAAGAAAATATCCGACTAAGAAATGAAATAATTCAGCTCAAAGAAAATTCCATACATACTAATTCCAGTAAAGCTAAAGAGCCAATAAAGGAAACAGCCCCTCTACAAATACGTTTTCCATTACAGGATTATCGCGATAAATTAGGTCTATCAAAAGTGTCTGGAAAAAAAGAAGTAATGACTGCCTATAAAGAATTATTGAAGCTATCCCATCCCGATCACGGCGGACAGCTTAAATCCTTTCAATACATTAAAGCAGACTTTGATCAGTTTAAGAAGGATTTTAAAACTAGATAAGGACTCAACAAAAGCGCAAGCGCCTTGAACAGCCCCGACAAGCATAAGACGCAAATGAATAGAAGACGTTCTTTGTCTTCAATTCATTTGTGGCTTATGACCTCGAGGGGCTAGGCGCTGGAGCTGGATGTCAAGCCTTCCCAAGTCCTTTAATATCATGACATCCTCTAAAATTCCCTTGAAGTAAATTCCTTCATTATCAAATCGTGATTGATGCCAGCTGCCGCTCGAACACCTTGGCCCGCTGCGATGATTAGCTGTGAAGGGCCGGAAAATGTGGTATCTCCTGCAGCATAGACTCCCTCAATATTTGTTCTGCCAAAATCATCAACAATAATTCCATTCGTATTATTCAGCTCACATCCAAGGGAGATAGCTAAATTATTTGGTTGCTGAAGATCAGTTGTAACAAAACCTCCCACTCGGTTCATCGTTGTACCGTCTTCAAAAATTACTTTTTCTAATTTACCATTTGTTCCTGATAATGTTTCTATTCTCTCTTTCTTTATGATTAATCCTTTCCTTTTAAGTAGGAGTTCATCATCTTCTTCTAGAATTGGGTTACCGTTTGTGCACACGACTAAGTCATGACTCCACTGATAAATCACTTTTGCCAAATGAGTGGTATTGCTATTTTCACCGATTAATACTAAAGGTTGATCTCTCAATTCCCACCCGTCGCAGTACGGACAACTGAAGAGGCTCTTTCCATAGTACTCGTTTATTCCTTTTACTCTTGGTAAATTCTCCTTAAGACCTGTTGTTAACATTACCTTTTTGCATGTGAACACTTTTCCTTCTTCAGTCGTTATTGTAAATAGGTTGCTGCTTTCTTTCTTGATTTCAATAACCTTTACTCTCTCTACTTTTACTGATGGATATTTACTAATATCTTGATGTGCCAACTCCCTGAATTCACTAGGTGAAACACCATCCCTTGTAATAAAGCCATGTGATTCCTGAGTAACTTTATTTCTCGCTTGATTATTGTCAAACAATACAACCTTTCTCTTTGCTCTCCCTAAGACAAGAGCAGCATTTAAGCCAGCAGGTCCCCCACCGATAATTGCACAATCTAACATTTGTTTTCCTCCTCGTATTAAATATATTATAGATATTATAGATATTTATAGTCTCTAATTAGATTAAAAAAATTAATTTGCGATAGAATTTATATTTTCAGCCATTTTTCCATCGACCTTTTTGACCAGATCCTCAATTGTTTGTGACCCCAGATAATCCTCCATCTTTCGTTCAGCTTCATTCATTACTTTTTCAATTAAGCAATTTTCCCGATTATGTTGGGTATGATCTAAACTGCAATTGAATAATGATGATGTTCCTTCTATGGCATGGATGATATCCAGGAAAGATATATCTTTCACATCTTTTATTAATTTATATCCACCGTTCACACCCGTAACAGATTCTATAAAACCGGACTTAACTAAAGTTGTTAATACTTTTGACAAATAAGTTGGCGAAACCTTTTGTACTTCTGCTAAAGGCTTTACCCCAATTGTTTTTCCAGATGGTAATAGCGCCAAATAAACAATTGTATGGAGGGCATAGTTTGTTGCCTTGGAATATTTCATGTTTCTCACCTCTAATTAAAGACTTAATGAATCTATAATATCTTTGATATGATGATATGTCAATGTTGAAGCTCCTCTATCTATTTGTATATCATCAATTTTCGATTTCCTTTAGAAAAGATAAAAGCTTTTCCATCCATCGTATATTCTCTTCTGATTGACTAAATGCATGTTCACTAATAAAATGCACAGCTTTCTTTTGTTTATCATCCAATCGTTCAATTCGT
Organism: Bacillus sp. J37; assembly: GCF_000518865.1. GTDB lineage: Bacteria > Bacillota > Bacilli > Bacillales > Bacillaceae > Metabacillus. The sequence continues at coordinate 292,338 of NZ_JAEK01000004.1, forward strand.
TTTTTAATTTTTTCACTATTTTTTGACTCCCTATATTCAGCCCAACGTTTTTTTTCCTGGTTAATAGCATCTTCAAGCAAAAAGACTGCTTTAAGATGGTCAATAAACTTAATTAAATAAATGGATATATATAAATCTTTCAGATTAGATACTTCTTTAAAACTTTGATAAATCTCTTGTTCAAGAAACTCTCTTCCAATCTTGGTTATTTTATAAAAAGTCTTATTTGGACGATTTTCTATTTGAATGGTTTCTACTGGTTCTATATATCCCTTTTTCTGCAGTGCCTCAAAATTATAATAAAATTTCCCCTCACTCATCCTATTTATAGGTAATGCATCAAGTAAATCTTTCTTTAATTTGTATGGATGACTATTTTCATCGGCTAAGCTCCCCAATATAAATAACGAAACAGACAAGAGACATTCTCCTTTTTAATCATAAAATTCTTCATCATATCTAACTTGATACAACTGGTTCTATTTTCACTCTATTCATTATGACATAAAGTGACTGTGAGATAATAGTCGGTTAAAGAATAGTCTATTGAAATTAAAAATGTTGATTTATAGGATGACTTCCCTATTATGTTTTACTCTTTTTAAAATACTCTAATTAGAGTAGATTTATAAATAGAAAGTTGATCAACATCTATAAGAGTATTTATTCTTAAGGAGCCATTCCTGTAATGAAGAAATTTGAGGATTGAAACAAAAAGAGCCCTCTTGGTATAGTACGAGGTGTCCGCAGCTGATCAGCACTAAGGACCCTTAATTAAGTAACCAAGGAGGACTCAAAATGAATTATACACAAAATCACAAAATCTCTCAAATTACACCTTCAACTCTCATTGTCGGCATTGATATAGCCAAAGACAAACACGTAGCACGTGCCCAAGATGATCGAGGCATCGAGTTCGGGAAACGCTTGATCTTTGAAAATCGAATGCATGGCTTTCAAAAACTAGTGAATTGGG